>CAWFXL010000002.1:0-39507 GCA_963819815.1 uncultured bacterium | reverse complement strand
GGTAAATGGGGTATCAGCTGGTAAGCTTATTACCACATATGATAATTATGAAGGGTATTTATAGTGAAAACACTAATGACTAAAGCATTGTGTTTGATCCTTCTAGCAAGTAGGGCTTCGGCCCTACTTGCGCAGGGACCATCCGCATGCGGAACTAATCTTAATCAACTCGTCGTCGGATCAGATTTTGGTGGAAGATTCGGCTATGAGCCTTTTGAACAAGAAGTAAAGGGTGAAGTTCAAGGATTTGATGCACAGGTTGCCTGCCAGGTTGCCCAGCGCCTTGGGTTTCAGAGTGTGACTTTTTTACAACTTCCCTTTGCTGGTCTACTTGCTGACCTTACTGAGTCTCCAAGTCCTATCGATATTGTTATTTCTGCTATGTCTATAGCGCCATCAAATGAAGCTGAGGGCGTATCTTTTGTTAAATATAATGAGGATTCACTCGGTTTGGTATTTAGGGTGGCAGATGTAACACCCGCTTTGCTAAATCCCGCTACCGCCCTGATTGCCCTCAATCAGATGGGTTCACCAACTGCGCTTCTTCCGATAGCTACTACCGATAGTTCTCGAGAATCTCATATTCTTTCAGGTTATCCTAATTTGCGCGCCATTCAAGAGGCTACTTTAGATGATGCTTTTGATGATCTTACGGCAGGTTTTGCCTTTGCGCTATTTGTTGATGGAGCAACTGCGGTTAAAATAGCTGCAGATAATCCAGATACTCTTGTTGCAGTTAAAGATGTGTTTGATTCAACGAAAACTGATGATTCACAAGGGCTTGGTATCGCGATAAATTCAGAATGCTGCCAGTTATATGCAAATATTCAGCAGGCCATTAATGATATGAATGCTGACGGTACCTTGGCTCGTTTACGTATCCAATTTAATGTACCTCAAGGGTTTATTCCGGTGTCAGGTCTAGCGCCGGCATGCGCGGGAACACCCACTATTAACAGTAATTCGATTGCGAACTACTTGTTCAGAAAATATTGTACCTGTGTCGTAACGGTAGCTACGTAATACTACCCTACACATAAGTTTTTGTTATGACTATATAAGATATTGGGGTGTTGCTTCCTAAGTGACACCCCACTCTTATTAAAGCAAAAGGAAGGGTTTTGTAATGAAAATAATAATGATTAACATATGTTTGATGTTGCTTATGCTAAGTCTTGTAGCCGTACGTGCACAGGGACCATCTGCATGCGGAACTAATCTTAAACAGCTTGTTGTGGGTGCAGATTTCGGCAGTGGTGCTGGCGCTGATGGGGATTTAGGCTACGAACCTTTTGAAATCGAAAAAGATGGTAACGTTGAAGGATTTGATCAAGTGGTAGCCTGCCTGGTTGCCCAGCGTATTCGACTTCAAGGTGTGGTTTTTAAACAAATTGCTTTTGGTGATCTGCTCTTTGATCTAACTGAACCAGATAGTCCTATTGATGTGGTAATTTCAGCTATGTCGATAACATCAGATCGAGTGGCCAAGCCGAATGTTTCGTTTGTTAAGTACAACGAAGACTCACTTGGCATAGTATTTAAAATTGCGGATGTAACTCCTGCTTTACAGAATCCTGCTACCGTGCTGAATGCGGTGAATCAGCTTGGTAGTGCAACTTCACCGATTACGGTAGCAACTACCACTAATACTCGTGAGGTCAAGATTCTTAGTGCCTATCCAAATATATCTGTAGATGAAGAGGATGAATTACAGGACGCTTTAAATGCCCTTACGTCAGGTTTTGCCTTTGCGCTGTTTGTTGATGGAGCAACTGCGGTTAAAATAGCTGCAGATAATCCAGATACCCTGTTTGCCGTTAAGAATGTATTTGATTCAACACACACTGATGATTCTCAAGGGTTAGGTATCGCGATAAATTCACAGTGCTGTCAGCTCTATGCAAATATTCAGCAGGCTATTAATGACATGAATGCGGATGGTACCTTGGCCCGTTTGCGTACTCAATTTAATGTACCTCAAGGGTTTATACCAGTATCTGGGTTGGCACCAGCATGTGCAGGAACAGCTAATATTAACAGTAATGCGATTGCAAACTACCTGTTTAGCAAATATTGTATCTGTATTGCACCTGTAGTTGACTTTGAATGAGGTATAACCTTTAGCATACCTTCGTATCTTGGAGAAGAGCTAAAGGGATAGGCATACCTACTAAGTCTAATTTTTATGGGCTATACATCTCAGTGTGATATTGTATCTGCATTGCCGGTACCCGATGAATTTTCTGAAATTCTTGGTATACTCATGATAGATAGTTGACTACGTTGATGCAAGGTTGATCCATGAAGAGAAAAAAAGGGTACTTTTCTATTTCTGCAGTTGCTAAGATGTTTTCTGTACATCAGCAAACGATACGCCTCTATGAAAAAGAGGGGTTAATTTCACCTAAGCGATCGGAAGGTAATACCCGACTTTTTTCTGAGGAAGATGTAAACCGTTTAGAGGAAATTATTTATTTGACGCATCAACTTGGTATAAACTTAGCAGGCGTGGAGATGATTCTCAGGCTTCAGAAGCGTATGAATAAGATGCAAAAAGAGATGAACATGCTTTTTAGCCAGATGCAGGATGAGCTTTCTGAAGAGAATGAGATGAGCAAAAAAATTATCCGTGATGCGGCCTCTAAGTTAGCCTCATTTAAAACGGAGAAGGGTGGCGTCAAGAAACTTGAAGTTGATAATGACTAAAAAAGTGGAGAAAAGCTATGTGGTTTAATCAAGTAAAAACGGCCGTATTGTTAGCAACCATGTCTGGGCTTCTCATGCTCATAGGGAGCTACTTAGGTGGTCTTAACGGACTCTTATTGTTTGCCGGTATCTCTTTAGTGATGAACGGATTTTCATATTTTTATTCTGATAAGATAGTTCTCAAAATGTATAATGCAGTCCCCTTAGATCAGGATAAGTATGGGTGGATCTATGATATCGTCCAGGAACTTGCCGAAAAAGAGAAGATGCCTATGCCTACATTATGGCTCGTGCCGTTACCGATTGCAAATGCATTTGCTACAGGGCGCAATCCGCAGCATGCCTCTGTTGCTGTTACTGAAGGTATATTGGAGATACTTACTCCTCAAGAGCTTCGTGGGGTTCTTGCCCATGAACTTTCTCACGTAACCAATCGTGATATTCTTATCGGAACCGTGGCGGCTACAATCGCTACTGCTATAGGGTTCCTTGCTAATCTTATGCAGCATATGGCGATTTTTGGTTCTATGTCTCGTGACAAGGACCAGCGAGTAAATCCGATCGCTCTGTTTGTTATAGCCATTCTTATGCCGATTGCTGCAAGCCTTATTCAAATGGCAATCTCAAGGTCGCGTGAATATTTGGCTGATGAGTCTGGGGCAGAACTTTCTCATGATCCACTTGCCTTAGCTTCAGCCCTTGAAAAGCTTCAAGCTAAGAGTCAGCAGGTGCACTTTGCCCCTAATGATACACAACATAGTACTACAGCACATCTCTTTATTGTAAATCCCTTCTTTTCAGGGACGTTATCTGCTCTTTTTTCAACACATCCTCCCATGGAAAAACGCGTTGCCCGTCTTCGCAAAATGTTTGAAGATATGATGCATGCTCGCTAAAAGATAAAGAAGCCCAGTTTGGTGAGTGCTTCACGCACTTCAAAGAGCGGAAGTCCTACAATATTTGTATAGGATCCGGTGATCGACTTCACAAATTGAAAGCCATAGTCTTCAATTTGCATAGCTCCTGCACAGTTCATAGAAGGGGTTTGAGCGAGGTATTCTTTGAACCATACATCAGGAACTGAAAACTCAACAGATGAAGTAACCGATTCTTCAATTCTCTCTATAGTCTGCCAGCTGCCGTGAGACCATGACTTTTTATCAAGACAAAATGCTGTGATGACCGTAGCTCCTTGGCGCCAGAGGCTAAGCATATGGAATGCATCTTTTTCATCCCGTGGTTTGCCGTGGCTTTTACCTTCCTGATCAACACAAATCGTATCGGCAGTCAGGACAAAACATACGGTGCTGCTAGTACCTGCAGGGACACGTGCATGATTCATTTTTGAAAGAGCAATAGAACGAGCAAGGGACTTGGGCTCTTGCGACCAATCACAAGCGGACTCATCAGCTGATTGTTGAATAAGGGTAAAGGGAATTCGGGCCTGTTCGAGTAAGGTTTTCCGCATAGGTGAGTGGGATGCTACATATAAAGGAGCGCTATAGTTCATGGGTCTTATAGGGCTTTAAAGGGTTTATGGTTCAGGAATGTATTTTAAGCAGTATACAAGCAAGTCTGGAACCCTACAATCTTTATATGATAAGTCTACGTGACTGAGCTGTATCTTCTATGAAATGAGAAAATGTCTGATTAATCGAAAAAGGCTGCAAAAAACCTCGAAAACAGCTTGCAGAAAAGCGCTTTAAGGATTCTAAGGACGATCCTGTATAAAAAGACTGTAGCATGTAAAAAGACCAAATATGCCCATGAATACGAATCACGGAACATACTGATGCTGGCGCAGATAACTTACCGTCTGTAAGCTATAAATCTTCCCTACTTGTTTTTTCATAGGCTCCATCCACGCAAATTGAGTAACTGAGAGCTCCTAAACTGGGAAATTGGCAGAGAAGCACTTCTATAATTTCTAATTGACAATTTTATGAAGCGTGATAGAATTGATGTAGTGATAGAAAGATAGTCTCCTGGGTGCTCGCATGCACGAACTCTCTATAAAAGGTTTACCCTATATGAAAAAAATACTTATATTAGCCATTGTGCTAGTTCCAGCCGCACTTTTCAGTAGTCAGGCTGCACGAGTTGAAACCAATGCACCTCAAATTGCCGGCATGAAAAATCATGCAGCATTAACAAGCCATCTTGATCTGCCAACGCAAAAGCTTCACGAAGCAGCAAAAGTGGGCAATGCAGTTCTTATTGGTACCCTGCTTGAGCAAGGAGCTCTTGTTAATGGGTGTGATACACAGGGCTGCACTCCGCTTCATTGGGCAACCAGTAATGGCCACCTAGAGTGTGTCAAGCAGCTTGTTATTAAGGGAAAGGCACAAGTTAATGCCCAAATAAATGCAGGTCATACAGCTTTACATATTGCTTCTTCTAAGGCTGATGGTGGCATTGTTACGTTTTTATTAGAGAATCAGGCTCAACTGAATCTGCGCACTCGGGAACTGAAGACCCCTCTTATGCTCGCTTTTGAAAGTCCGGCACTCAGAGGAGGAGATGTATGCTACATTCTTCTTAATTATGGGGCGCACGTTGAAGATCTTCCTGATATGGTGCGCAGGCCTATCCCTTATTGTGTCTTGGTTAACAGTTTAGGTACTCTCCGATATCTTTTGAGGGGCTCTTGTACTCAAGAAGAAAAGAACTTTGCTCTTGCCCTTGCTCTTCGGTATAATAGAACAGATTGTGCAGAAGTGCTCCTTGCACATGGAGCAAATCCTGATGTGTCAGTCCATCTATCTATTCCTTTCCTTTTATCTCAGACAAATGGGAATGTTGCACTCACTTCACAACACAAAAAGTTATTTCATGCTCTCCACTATGCTTGTGCGTCTAATGGTGAAAGGACCACGGATCTTCTTCTCAAGGCTGGAGCAAATAAAGAGTACTTTGAGTATCAGGGCGAAATCCTAGAGATGCGACGGAGGCCTCTTACCGTGGCGTGCATGAGGAATCGCGCATCTTTGGTGCAGAAACTTATTGGTGCTGGAGCGCAGGTTAATGGACGGAGTGGAGAAGATACTACGTCTCTGCATGTGGCAGCATGGTATGGTTCAACAGAGTGTCTTCAACTTCTTTTAGCTGCGCATGCGTCCGTGGAGCTGCAAGATGTATATGGACATACACCTTTGCTCATAGCTCTTTATAAGAATAGTATTCCCTGTGTAGAGCTATTACGTGCTCATGGTGCAACGTTAGATTTCTTAGATACTAATCCCTTGTGTATGGCTTGCAAATCTGGAGATAAAGAGGCTCTTACGCAAGCAGTACAGAAGTTGTATGCGGATTGGAAGCCCTCACAAGAATACAAAACAGAAATCGTCAAAATCATAGCTGATAAGGGGCCAAAGATGACAGATAATGGTTTGACGGCAACGTATTACCTAATAAACAAAGGAGTTGTCCCATCGTTTGAGGGGGACTGGAGAGGAACATTAATAAGCGACCTAATCTTAAGGTTAGAGTGCTTGTTTACGGTTTTACATACTACATCATTTGCTTTTCATGAGAGTATAGCAGATCTTTGTAATCCACGTGCCGTAAAGGAAAATTTCTCAGAGATTATTAAAGCAGGCATAGATGAACGAATAGCTGAAATTGAAAGCAAGAAGGACGTTCCTGCCAATGGTGTTCAAACCTCCAAAGCAGAAACGGAAGAACCTGATCCTAAAAAAAGAAAAATAACCGATAGTGAAGGAACCCCCCATGAATAAAGTTATTCTCAGAGTTATTCTGCTCATAGTTACGAGCTGCTTTACCCAGGCATGGGGCTCAGAAAGCACTCAGCTTACTTTGGCAAAAGCGTTACCTGCTGTTGTATCATGGGACGATATTGTAGCCAGCGTTAAAATAGATGCACAAAAATGCTATGAAGAAAACAGTCGTCCGGCTAAAGTATCTCAATTTTTCGCAGCTCTGAAGGGACATGAAGAAGACTTTGTGGTACTACTCAATGAGAAAGGTCCTAAGCAAAATATCCTCACGGCAGCAATAATGAATGGTCAATCTGCCCTGGTGAAGGCCTTCCTTGATAAGGGGATTGATCTTAATGATAATGATCTTAATATACCCTATGTTTGTGTGGCTGTAAGTGCTGGCCATCCTGAAGTTCTCAAACTGTTGCTAGATCGTGAAGCAAATCCTGGTGCCTTCTCTGTAGGTACTCAAAACCATACACCTCTTCATATAGCTGCTTATATGAACGATAGTCGAGCTGTTGCACTACTTCTTGAGCACGGTGCTCAGGTTGAAGCTGAATCCAATTCTGGAAGAACACCTTTAATGGACTTATTTGTTAATGATAAACTCTTTCAAAGCACGTGGATTAATGTTCGGCCTGGTGCGGGTAACAGGACTCCGGTAGCTCGGTTACTTGTTGAGACAGGACATGCTTCAGTACAGCGCCGAAGCCGTGCGGGAAAAACCGTTCTCCATTATTATGCCTCAAATATTCTGGCGGGAAAAAGGGATTCAGGAGTTTTTGAGTTTTTAATTGCACAGGGAGCGTTGCTTGATGCTCAAGATAATGAAGGGTTGACTCCTCTTCATGATGCAGCGAAGAACAATAATCTATTTGTAGCTATGCAACTGATACAACAAGGAGCTTCTCTCAATATGCGTGATAATACAGGGTTGACGCCTCTTGATTATGCTCTTAACCGTATTTCGAGTAAAATGGTAGCTAATCTTGTAAGGAGTGGGGCTCAGTCGAGTGTTCCTACAAATAATGCATTCTTGATAGCAACTATGGCAGATGAGCCACTCTGTATAGATGTCTTGAAAGCAGCAGCATCCAACAGAGAGCTTCTGAATAACGAGCTAAATGCGGCCCTTTCATATGCAGCATCGTTAGGACATCCCAAATGTCTTATTGCTCTTTTGAAACATGGTGCAAGCACGGAACATGTGCAGCCTGGTAGGCCATGGAGGGCACTACATTGTGCTGTTTTATCGAAAAGGCCTACCTGTGTTGAGCTTCTTTGCAAAGCTGGTGCTAATAAAGAGTTTCGACAACATGGCGTATCCTTACCTCTTCATATAGCTGTGGGCACTGGGTATGGCTCGGATCTTGCAAAAATATTACTTGATCATGGAGCCAATATTGAAGGAAAAGATATGATGGATGGAAATGTTCATTTGACGCCACTTCACCGGGCTGTAAAGGCAGAAAATGGAGATGCGGCACGATTACTTGTTTCCCGCGGCGCAAATGTGAATGCGAGAACTAGTGCTCAAGTGACTCCTTTAATTTATGTGGTAGATAAATTCAGGGATGCAACAATTAATGAACTTAACATGGTTGAAATAATGAAGTTATTGCTGGTGCATGGTGCCAGCATAGATGCTGTGGATGGTGAAGGAGACAGCCCTTTAACAATGACTTTAGGGCCAAACTTTCCTCCTACGGTGCGCAAAGAGCTTATTAGAAACTGTTTTTATGGTTACATGCCTACAAAAGCAGAGCTTCTGGCCTCGAGTAGACGGATTTTTGAAGTGATTAAGAGGTTTTCAGGAAGAGGAGTTTTTAAAACTGCAAGGGTAGATAAGCGTATTGAGTTAATTTTTATTTTGCCTCCATACGTAATCGCTGAAATATTGCTTTCTCTACCGGAGACGAGGAATGATGTGATACGCATGTTTTTGCATCAGCTCAGAAAAGGGAAATTGCCCCAAGAGCTCCTTGGTGATTCTGCACACATGAATCTACTCCAAATTCTCTTTTCATCGATAAGATTTAAACATGGCAATGCAACATATGTTACAGAGTATATACAAGGAAAACTTCTACCACATGTTAATACTGTGCGTGGGAATATGGACGCTGAAAATGAGGATGATAAGAAAAAGATCGAGCAGTTGGATGCGCTTACTCAAGACCTTGAAGCCGATATTAATGATGCTATTAATGCTCGTTATACTGAGCTCCAAGAGGGAGCACAAAAAACGCTTGCGGATCTCGTGCCAGCTCCGGTTTTAACACCGGTACCAAGCCCATCAGAAGAACCGGTGGCAAAAAGGCAAAGAGTTGAAGAACCAGTTCCAGAAGAGGCCGAACAGAACTCTGCCTTGGATGTGGCCAATCCAGGTCATGGATAATGAGGTGACATAGGCTGCCTTCTTTCATGAGAGTATTAGAGAAAACAGGCAAGCATCGGTGATAATGAGTTTAACTCATATCATCGGTGCTTGCTGCATCTCAAGCTATGAATTTGCAGGGATCAAATCCAATCACATATAAGCACTTACTGCTTAAGTGTATCAGCAGTCTTTTGGAGCATATCAGATTTTGTAGTCAGATATTCCATGTCGGTCCAATAGGCAAGCGGTCCAGGAAACTGACTAAAACCCCAGCTACTATAGGTGCTGAGAGCTGATTGGTTGGTGATTCGTGTATGCAGGAACAGACGTGTTACTTCAGGTACCAACTTGAAGATGGTGCTCATAAGCATTTGATCAATGCCACGATGTACTGCGGTTGCTGTTACGCCAAAGTATGCAACTTTTAAAGAACCATACTCAAATTCCTTCGAACCTATATAGTTGATTACGCCTAAGAGCGTCTTAGTTTGTGGATCTCTGGCGAGTACAAACAGATGTACATCTTGCGCTTTTCCATACTTTGCAAAATCTGTTGTCGTGAAAAACTGCATAAGATTCTTTCGTAAGACATCTTCTGCAGCATTCCAATCAACATGATCTACGCAATGTGCAAAGAGTGGTGAGAGCGGTTTGAGGAACATTTCTGTTGCTACCAGTTCTGGATACGTACGTGCAAACTGCAGTTCCATCGTAGCATAGGTGTACGCAAGAATCTCAGCAGCTTCTTTAATGATCTCATTAATGCGGGGTGATTGCGGATCGACTTTTTCCCATTCTAACATAAGTGGTATGCCGTGAGCATCCATTGAGGTGAATGTCCCGTGCTGTTTAGTAAGTGTCGCATCCAACTGATTGATCCAATCGGCTGATGATTTCTGGTTTCTTTTTTCAATCATTGTTTCTGTTCTTTCAGTAATAAGGGATGCAGATCCCTCTATGTTTGCATAGTGTATTGCTAATACGCCTATGAAGGCGCATGAAACGTAATACATGAGTGCCATGTATACTCCTTTGGCTTAATTAAAAAGTAGTTTTCCCGCGTTTGATGCAGGTAACACAAAGACGTCTAAATGCAGGGGCCATAGGGCTACTGCTTTAAACTAGGAGATAGGATTAACAACTTTCATAGCTCACCCGTTTTGTGTAGGTGGGTATATCTGATTTATTTTGAGTGTATACAAGAGGCTTTTTTTTGCAAGTGGGCCGTATGCCGAGATACTGTGCAACTGTGCACTAACAGGTGCATTTCACGGGAAATGATAGTAAAAAAAGCGCAAAAAAAACAGGGCCTAAGCTCTTTTCTAGCAATGTTGAGTAGAGGTTTTTGATTGACCTTTTTGAGGCTTAATTAAAGCAAGGTGTATTTGAAATTATTGATTAAATGGCTATTTTAGATGGTCAAAGATTACGGAGACAACCCTGGGTTCTGCTTTGAAGTGAAAATTGGTATACTAAGACGTATGGAGAATTTAAAAATAGCTTTTACAGCTCTTCAAGAACGCCATCTACCAAGTTTATTGACATGGCTTGAAGCTGGTCACGTGAAAGCCTGGTGGGACCAAGATGTTCATTGGACCAGCGAGTTGATCAAAGAAAAATATGGTTCCTATGTGCATGGCTACAAACTTGAAGATGGTATACGAAAGCCACTCCAAGCATTCATTATATGCATCGATGATACAGAGATTGGCTATATACAACTCTATAATGCGCATGAGTTTGCACGTGAAGGAGGAATTTCGCTCAATGAACTACCACGTTCGCTCGCTGCATGCGATATTTTCATTGGTGATCCTGCCTACGTAGGAAAGGGCTACGGTACGCTCGTTATGAAGAAGTTCTTACAGGACTATGTAGATCAGAGCTATGATGCCTGCTTTGTCGATCCTGATACGGAAAATACGCAAGCCATAAAAGCTTATGAAAACGCAGGCTTTGAAAAAATTAAGACCATCCAAAATGGCACCGTGACCTGGATGATGAGAAGGCGTTCTGCTGGATAGGAACGATAGATAGGATAGAAAGGGTAGGTAGTATGACCGATCTTATTTCTTATTACCGAGCGAAACTCAATCTTTACGATGCTACTTTTTCTTTAATTGAGCATGACGATGGAGTTGTCGCTATAGTCTATCGGGTCAGCCTTCCTCAAACAGAGCTTATTCTAAAAATATGTGCACGCCCTGAAGAGTATCTGCGAGAAGTCTATTTCTTGAACTTCTTTGCTGATAAACTTCCAGTACCACGCATAGTAAACCTAGTGCCCCCAGAGGGAACTGCAAAAGGAGCAGTGCTCATGGAATGCTTGCCCGGTTCTATCCTTAAAATGGCAGATCTTACTGAGTCTCTTGCCAATGAGATGGGCACTTTGTTGGCTCGTATTCACACATACCGTGTAGCGGGTTACGGAGATCTCACGCGCCCTGATGCACTCTTTAGCGATCCCCGAATAGTATTTACGATGAAGTTCGAAGAAGGTCTTAAAGAGTGTGGTAAACACCTACCCAAGGAGCTTATTGAGCAGTGTCAGCTTTATTTTGATCAGCATGCGTATCTTTTAGATTCAGTCGATGGTCCTTGTATTCTCCATAGAGATTTTCGTCCGGGAAATGTGATCGCCTATAAGGGTAAGTTGCAGGGCATTA
Source organism: uncultured bacterium (assembly GCA_963819815.1). GTDB lineage: Bacteria > Babelota > Babeliae > Babelales > Babelaceae > PRDV01. The sequence goes on along the minus strand of CAWFXL010000002.1, from coordinate 28,033 downwards.
TCGATTGGGCATCATCTCGTGCGGGTTTTGCTGAGGAAGATTTTTGTCCTATGGAGCATGATGGATGGCCGAATGATCCAAAGATTAAGCAAGCTTTTTTAGAAGGGTATACACGTATACGACCACTGCCCAGGTATGAAGCGATGATGCCCCTTTTGCGTGTGAGCAGGGCGATTGCTTCGATCGGCTTTGCCTTCAAAACTAATACATGGCAAACAAGAACTGCCGCGTTCTACCAGTTTAATCGTCGATTTCTTGAAACATTTTTGAGGGATTTCTCATGCAGATACTGAAAGTTCGTAATCTCGTCAAGCAGTACCGTTCAGGCTTCTGGCCATTTAAAACTCCAGAGACCTATACTGCAGTGAATGATATCTCATTTCATATGGACAAGGGAGAAATACTGGGCGTTCTCGGGCCGAATGGTGCCGGGAAAACCACAACGATCCAGATGCTTCTTGGTACTCTTGCACCAAGCAGTGGATCGATCGACTACTTTGGTACTGACTTTGCAAAGCATCGGATTGCAATCCTTAAGCGCATCGGGTATGCAAGCGGATATGATAAACTACCTCTTCGATTGACGGTGGCTGAGAACCTTGATGTGGTAGGGCGTATCTATGGAATCCCGCAGCCAAAACGGAGTGAACAGATCCAACGGCTCTTAAAATCTTTTGACCTGTATAACATGCATAACCGGCAAACAGGAACTTTGTCTGCAGGGCAAACAACGCGTATGTTACTTGTCAAGGCATTTATTGCGGATCCTGAAATTGTCCTGCTTGACGAGCCAACTGCCTCACTCGATCCAGATGTGGCAAACGAAGTAAGACAGTTTATTGTAGCGCAGCGTAATGAGCGAGGCACTTCAATCTTGATTACTTCACATAATATGGATGAAGTTACTAAGCTGTGTAACCGGGTGCTTGTCCTTAAAAATGGTGCTATTATTGCTGACAGTACTCCTGCGCAGTTAGCGCAATCTACCTCCAAAGTCCGGGTTCATCTACATATTTCAAGCTCAGTTGAGCAGGCGCTCAAGTATTTTAATGAACTGCAGGTGCCTTACACGCAGCAAGAGGCGGCCATGGTAGTTGAACTTGACGAGCATGCTATTGCGCACTTCTTAGCTCAGCTTGGTGAGCAGAAAATAGCCTTTTCACAGATTTCGATCGATAAGCCTTCGCTTGAAGATTATTTTATAAGCATTGCAAAATAGAGAGGATTGCTATGATTTCTTGGTCCCCGATTTGGGCAGTAGTACTTCGCCATGGGCGCCTCTGGCGTCGTGATTTCAATATGTTACTTGGATCCTTCTATTGGCCGGCACTCGATATATTAATCTGGGGATTTTTAGGTGCATGGATTCAGCGCTCAGGTGGAGCGCAATTTCAAAATTACGAAGCAGCAGCTTTGCTGGCGATTCTCTTGTGGCAAGTGGTTGGACGCGGAGCTAATATTATTGTCATCGCATTTTGTGAAGAGCTTTGGAACAATAACATTATAAATCTATTCTCTCTCCCTTTACGAACCATTGAATGGATGCTCGGCATAGTGCTTTTTTATGCCTTTGCCATGACCGTAACAATTGCTTGCTCAATGCTCCTTGTATACTCACTCTATGATCTTTCCTTTTTGTATATGATATCTTCGTTTCTTCTTTTCATGCCGCCACTCTTTTTTTGTGGTATCTGGCTTGGATTTACCTGCTTACAAATAGTAGTAACACTCGGTAAACGGGGTGTAGAATTGGGTTTTGTAGTAGCCTGGTTTTTGCTGCCTTTCAGCGGTGCTTATTATCCTATTGAAGTGCTTCCCAAGTGGGGCCAAGCGCTCAGTACCTGTATACCGATGAGCTATATATTTACTGGCATGCGCGGCTATTTAATGCATCAGCAAGACCCGACAGTGTATCTGATGAAGGGCTATGTGATGAGTATTGTCTATGCGGCAGCATCGGCCGTGCTCTTTCTGTATTGCTTCAATCGCAGTAAAAAAAATGGTCTTGCGAGGTTAGCTGATTAAACTTTATTGTAGGAGTCTACAACACCTTAAGCGGGGAAAGAATACGGGAGTTTGATAAATACCGCCATGCGGTTCAAAAAACATTAAACTGCTCTATGGTTAAGATGGGAGCACTAAGTGCTCCCATCTATCTGATCTTAATGGAAATCTTAGCATTTCAAAAGGTATACAGTGAAATTTGCAAAAGCATGTGAACTTACAGCTGTTTGTGCGACAGGGTCTGTAAAATCAGTAAATGTAAGGTTAGTTATGGATGCAGTCTGACATCCAGTCTGAAAGCAAATTTGCCCTTTGACTTGAGCCCATTCTGGAGTATTAGCACTGCCTTTACTTTTACTTTCTACACCACAGAAAGAAAAGCAGTTATCTCCAATGTGTTGCCAAGTTCCCGTTACCGTATGCTGATTGCCCGCAGTGGTAATAAATTGCATTATCATGGTTTTATCATCTGTGAACAGAAAACTAAAAGCTACTAGGACAGTAGGGGTATCAGTTTGAGCAGATTGTCCAACATACTCTTTTTCAGTACATGGATGACATTTACTGCCCTTATGACTATATGCTGGCAACGTTGTAACTAGAAGCCCAAGAGTAAATAATTTTGCAAACATATTCATTTTAAATCCTTTTTTTGCTGTAATGTTTTTTTTCTAATAAGATTTAGTCTATCGGATAATAGAGTAGTATATTTTTTTATAAACGTGTTTATAATTTTGCAATCCCCCTTTGCAACGACATTGTAGTATTTGATTCTCTCCTATTGGCAAGCATACTAAAAAGTACTTTCTAAAATCAAGATTTGAAAAAAGCGGTGGTTGAGCACATTGATGATCTGAGTCCAAGTATGAAGTCCTAGACTTAGGCTAGTAGTTGTTGAAAGCAAAGATCGTACAGCGGATTTCGAGGTTAGTACTATCAGTAGCACCAACCATAGCGAGAGTTCCGTTGAGAGAGTTGGGCGCTCGCAAATCAAGCTTCCGCTTGTTCTACGAGCAATACAATAGATTAAGAGCTTTCCCTATACAATTGTGGCAGATGGAAGTTCGCTCTGCCTAAAAGTTAGGGAAGTTTGAGATTAAAAAAATGATGCTGCTGAGTGGCTGCAACTGAGTCACAGTGATAGATCAAAAGCAAAGAACTGCGATCCGTGGCCTATAATCGCTTCTTTGATATGCTAAAAAATGATGATAAGCATGGCTGGGGCGGAAGGGATCGAACCTCCGCATGTCAGGACCAAAACCTGATGCCTTACCGCTTGGCTACGCCCCACAGAATAGTCAAAGTAGAACAAGAATATAATTAGTATAGCCCAAGCATAGTATCGCGTCAAGCTTCTGAGCTTTCAAGATGTGCTCATTAGATCAAGCTTTTAAGAAGCTTGGTTTAAAAAGATTCGTTGGTACTAGTGACTATACTTTTTCGGCCGCTCGTAATTTGGCACTGCGCGATGAGGGGTTTCGCGCAAGCTCTTCATCTGAAGCCTGAACTACTTTTTTAGTAAGGATGGTAAGCTCAGGATGTGCTTTAAAAAACTGTTTTACGATACGATCTTCAAGAGAATGGAAGCTGATACACACAATACGACCTCCAGGGTTAAGGAGATGTAAAGAAGTAGTAAGGAGTGCTTTAATGTTATTCAGCTCATCATTAACAAATATTCTCAGTGCCTGAAATACTTTGGTAGCAGGATGTATCGAGCGGCTATAAGGTTTGACTATTTTCATGATAAGCTGCGCGAGCTCGGTCGTTGTGCTAATCGGTTTTGTCTTTCTTTGTTCGACGATGAGTCGTGCAATCTTGCGTGATGCTCGCTCTTCGCCATAATCAAAGAAGATGTTTGCTAGTTCCTCTTCCGTAGCCCTATTAACCACATCATATGCGGTTACTTTATAATGGCCTGGTGACATACGCATATCAAGTGGGGTAGGCACCGAGAAGGAAAACCCTGGGAGATTTTTTATCTGGTACTGGGAGGTCCCAAAATCTGCGATAATCCCATCAATGTGACTTATATTAAGCTTCTTAAGGATCCGTCCGATATGGGCAAAGCTACCGGCCATCGGAATAAAGCGATCCCCATATTCTTCTTCTAAAGGAGGTGCATTGAGTTCAAGTGCATGAGCATCCCAATCGATACCGATAACCGTGCAGGTTGGCTCAGTCTTGAGTATGACTTTTGTATGGCCGCCGCCACCAAAAGTAGCATCAACATAGATTCCCTGAGGTTTGGGTGCTAGGTATGTACGGACCTCGTCAGCCATTACCGAGATATGATAGAAAGTTTCTGGTGTTAGGGACATAGGGGCACGCCAAGATAACAGGGCCGTTTTTCGGCCCTGCATCTTCTTTTATTTATTTTTGTGTTTCAGTCAGTTCACCAACAAGATTCTGCAGCTGCATGCCGAGTGATCCTTTTACTAGGATCGCAGCACCTCGATCAAGCCTTTTTTTCAGACTTTCTGTTGCTTCTTTCCACGTTGGTACATGTTCAAAAGTGATACCTACAGGAACAGTATCTTTTGTCCATTTCACCAGATCACCTACCAAAATGACATGATTTAATGAGGGAACCTTACGCAGGAACCTTCCGAGCTGGCGGTGCCAGAAGGGGCTATTTACTCCAAGCTCAAGCATATCACCAAGGACGGCAATCTTTTGGCCCTTAGACTCAACTTTTTCAAAGGCAAGTAAAGCGGCTTTCATGCTTTCAGGACTTGCATTATAGGCATCATCGATGAGAATTCCTTTATCTGCTTTGAGGAGCGTTGAATGGAAGCGCCCTTCGATGATGAGCGGTTCTTGAATACCCTTAATAATTGTTTTTGAAGGAATTCCAAGAAGATATCCTGCAGCGGAAGCAGCCAATGCGTTGAATACTCGAGATGTATTATTGGTATCAAGGACGATATTGAAGCGCTCTTTATATAACTTGAGCACAAAAGTTGTGGTGAGGTTGTTTGGTTGAATCTTACGCCCTTGTACTTGGTTAGTAGTCTTACTGCCAAACCGAATCATAGGATGGCGGTAAGCAATTTGGGAAAGTATTAACTGATCGCCGTTGATGATACCTATATTATCTTCTTTAAAGTGCTTAAAAATTTCTCTTTTTTCATTCGCGATATCATTCAGTGAACCAAGACCTTCCATATGACTATGACCAATATAGGTGATAATACCTATTGTCGGCCTTGCTAGATCAGTCATGCGAGCCATTTCGCCACGCATACTAATTCCCATTTCAAGTATCGCGAGCTGATGTTCTTGACGGAGCCTGAGAATATTCAGTGCAAGACCAATAGCGGTGTTTTGATTGCCCTTTGAGGCGACATATTTCATCCCGTGTAATCGAGCTATATTGGCAATCATCTCTTTCGTGGTCGTTTTTCCGATAGATCCCGTGATACCTATGACCGGTATCGTAAAGAGAGATCTCCATACTGCGGCTAAACTAATAACTGCTTTTTGAGTATCGGGAACGCTCACAACAAATATTTTATCTAAAGCATTTTTATCAAGTTTCTTAAGTACTTCTTCTTTAGCATGATCGATTATAATGCCAACAGCTCCCTTAGTCAGAGCCTCGGCTATATAGTCATGACCATCCACTTTACTGCCTTGAACTGCAATAAAAAGTTCGCCTTTTTTTACTTCTCGTGAATCGAGTGAAGCGGCCGTAAATTCTTGTATTTGAGAACCGGAGAAACGAGCTTCAGGCACAACCGAAGTAATGAATTGTTGATTAAAACGCATTGTTGAACCTCAATGATGGAAATGTAATGTGTCACATTTATGATACTTTTATGCTGATCATTTGTCAAAAAAATGCAATGCAAGATAATCCCTACTGCAGGAGGAAAACGGATTATATTGCCAGTGAAGCATAAGTTATCTCTCCCTTAGGCATAACCAAGAGGGTGAGAATGGTTTTTGAGCGACAGAGTACCTCTTTTCAAACTGTAACAAACCTGGGGGAAGGTCAAGATACTGCATAGAGTACGGTATCATTAAGAATCCTTGACGACTTTCCTCATTTTGCCTCCATCGGCGGGGAGTATGTACCCATTTTCTTCAAGCTGGTCAATAATTCTCGCAGAACGGTTATATCCCACTCTAAATACTCGTTGCAGCAATGAAATAGATATCTCATCCTTATTTTGAAGGTAATTAACCACGTCTTGAAAGAGCTCATCGGAATCTTCAGTTACTTCGCTTGGCCGTATACTTACGAGTTCTTGGTAGTGAACTTCCCGTTCGGCTTTAATATGGCTAATAACCGCAGCAATCTCTTCATCGGTTACAAAAGCACCATGGACCCGCTGTACCGTTCCTTTACTATCTAGGAAAAGCATGTCGCCCTTGCCAAGCAGCTTCTCAGCACCAGTCATATCAAGAATGGTTCTTGAGTCAACCTTGGAGATGACCTTATAGGCGATCCTTGTTGGGAAGTTAACCTTAATGAGACCGGTAATAACATCAACTGAAGGCCGCTGAGTTGCCGTGATAAGATGGATGCCTGCAGCACGTGCCATCTGAGCAAGCCGTGCAATAAGGAACTCAACTTCTTTACCTGCTGTCATCATAAGATCAGCAAGCTCATCGATGACAATAACTAAGTAGGGCATATAGTCTTCGTCGGTAGGGGACTTTTTCTTATTGAAGTCTGTCGCATTACGCGCTTGAGCATCAGATAACTGGATATAACGGTTTTCCATGCATTCTACTGCCCACTTCAGTACGACGATGGCACGCTTAGGATCAGTAACCACGGGAAAGACTAGGTGAGCAATATCAGCATATGCTGCAAACTCTAAGCGCTTAGGATCGATAAGAATGAGCTTTACTTCGTCAGGAGATTTGCTGCAGAGTAAGCTGATAAGCATACCATGCAGACCGACCGACTTCCCTGAGCCGGTTGATCCAGCTACTAATAAGTGTGGACATGAAGCAAGATCGATGATGACATGTCCTCCGAGAGTATCTTTTCCTAAAATCAGGGGCAAAAGGCCCTTAAAAGAAGAGTATGATTTGCTCTTAATAACGTGAGAAAAAAGAACTGCCTTTCGCTTAGCGTGCGCAACTTCAAGTCCCACAACTGAACGGCCTGGAATGGGGGCAATAATGCGTAAGCTTAGTGCTTGCAAAGCAAGGGCGAGATCATCTTCTCGAGCGACGATCGTGTTAATTCTCGTATCGACCGAAGGTTGATATTCAAATAAGGTGACCACCGGCCCTTGGGTGATAGAGGTGATTTTTCCTTTTATACCGAACCGTTCAAGCTTGTCTTCAAGAGTTTTAGCACGCTCTTCACTTTTTTGACGGATGTCATCATCCGTTTCAGCCTCTTTTACGTTTGCAAAAAGGTCTGATGAAGGTAAGTGGTAGCCCTCTTGGGAGCCTTCCTGATGGCCACCTTCTTGAACATGGTGCTCTCCTTCGGCTGTCGCTTGGGTTGCAGGATGTGGTTTTACTGCAGGGATAACCGTAGTTACCGCAGTTTCTTCAGGCTGCTCACTCTCCTTAAATTCATCAAGTAACTTTGAAAGTCGAGATGAAGGTTCTGTAGGGGAGGCGCTAGAATCTTGGCGAGGTATGAGGTTACCAATGCGAACAATGAGTCCAACGATATGCCTCTTGCTGGCAGTGAGAATGTCCTTAAGGGGAATTTGTGCGACAAGGTCCCTTATAGGATAGAGATAGAGAATAAAAGAAAATCGTGCAATAACGATCCACAATGCCCAGGTGAGTACGAATAAGAAGAGCTCCTGGTGTGGCTCTGAGAAAAACACTTGCATAAGACCTGATACCAAGATGCCACAGAGTCCTCCGGGGTAGATACCTTGGTACCACTCAAGACTAAAATAATTACCAATACCTGTAGCAATGAAAAAAAAGGCAACCATTGCACCAATTCGATCGATCTCTCGTTTCCAGGCAAGATTAAACATATGCACTCGTAAGCAGTACACCAGAATCCCGGGGATAAGCCATGCTGCGGTACCAAAGAGATATAAGAGGAATGATGCCCAGTAGGCACCAAAAGAGCCGAGCCAATTTGCCGTAGGGTGTAAAGTGGTACTGTCATAGATAAAAGAGCTATCTCCAAAGTGATAGCTGGCAAGTGCAAGTGCGTTTACCAAAGCAGCTGATCCGATAGCAAGGGAGATCCCTATTTTCTGAGCGCGAGGAGAAAAGGTCTCTTCCTCTACGAGCTTAGTGGTTGGTGGATTTTTTTTGGGTATACTCATGGCTGCTCTCGGTATGGTTATCTGACGTCATGCTTAAAGCACCTCTACTATATCGCAAAGCTGATCATTTGTGTAGCTCATTTGTGTAGCATAGAGGAGCGATAACGTGAGATAGATGTTCTGCTATCATCAAGTATGTCATAGCCTTGAGGATAGTTTCTTGCTACATTTAAGCTGAGAATTTCCTTTTTAACTCTGTATATAAGGACCAATGTTATGAACTATGTGTATTCACTAGTGGTAGCAGCATGTATTACGTATCCCTGCTATGCAGCATGGGTAGAAAAGACCTTGCCTGACTTAACCTTAAAGGAAAAGATAGGACAACTTTTTGTTGTATCTGCTGCATCTGACTTTGGCGCTGAGACTACTACATTAGCGCAGCAATTTTCGTTAGAGCGGGATTCAATGAAGCCGCCCTATATTGAGAAGCTGATCCGTGAGCATGGGATTGGTGGGGTTATTTTTCTTATGAAGAGCACTCCTGAGAAGCAGATGGTGTTAACTAATCACTTTCAAGAGCTCTCCAAGCTTCCATTACTTATTTGTCTTGATGCTGAATGGGGCCTCACTATGCGTCTTAATGAAACGATGAGATTTCCAAGAAATATGACCTTGGGAGCACTGCAAGATGAGCAATTAGTTTTTCAAGTAGGTAAAGAGATTGGGCGTCAATGTCGGGCTATCGGTGTTCATGTAAACTTAGCACCGGTAGTTGATGTGAATAATAATACGCAGAACGTAGTTATTAGCGATCGCTCTTTTGGAGAAGATAAAGAACGTGTAGCGCGACTTGGTAAGGCGTTTGTCGCAGGATTAAGAGCCGCAGGTATTCTTGACTGTCCAAAACATTGTCCAGGGCATGGCAGATACCTCCCAAGATTCACATCACGTGTTACCTACGATTCTCGGTACAGTAGCACATATGGAAGAGACAGAACTGTATCCCTTTAAACAACTTATTGCTCAAGGGGTCGAAGCAATTATGATGGCGCATCTTGCAGTTCCTGCATTTGATCCTACTCTTACACCTTCGAGCTTATCATATCCGATTGTAACAGAGCTTCTTAAGAACAAGCTAGGCTTCAAGGGGTTAGTAATCAGTGACGGTCTTAACATGGGGGCCCTTAAGAGTTATGCTCCAGGTGATATTGAGCTGAAAGCGGTATGTGCAGGTACAGATATTCTTCTGTGCCCTACTGATGTACCTCGTGCGATTGAGCTTATAGAGCAGGCGGTCCTTGACGGGAGAATTCCTCGTGAGGAGCTTGATGCAAAAGTTCTTAAGATCCTGAAGGCAAAAGAGTCGGCTGGTCTTGATAGGCACCGTCAGATAGATATACCACAAGCACTTAAAAGTATTATGACTGATGAAGCGCGAGTGCTTAAAAAAGAGCTCTATCAAAAAGCTTTAACGTTGGTGAGAAATAACCATGCACTTCCTATAAATCCTCAAGAGGTGCCGGTGATTCAGATAGGTGGAGTACAGGGTGCGCCTTTTGTGATCTCTTTTGCAGTTGTCTATTATCAACCTGTTCAGGCAACACAAGATGAGGTTGATAAACTCTTGGAAAAAGTAAGGGGGATTACTCGAGTGGTGATCGGAATATTTGAGATGAACAAATTTGCGCATAAGAACTTTGGTCTTTCTGAAAGTGCGCTTACGCTTATAAAGAAACTCAAGGAACTTCAGAAGCAGGTTATTCTGACCTTATTTGGCAATGCCTATAGCTTGCGCAACTTTGGTGACGAAGCTGCTATCCTCGTAGCGTATGAAGATGATCCCGATGCACAATGTGCTGCCGCTGAAGTTCTTCATGGTACCTTACAAGCTCAAGGAAAATTGCCCGTATCTGCCTCTGAACAATTTGGCGTGGGCTGCGGTTTGTGATCGACGGGAGCTAGTGAAATCTACTGGGTAAGAACACCAGTTTTTTCTATTCTGGTATGACGATGGCTCCTCTATATCGAATTTAGAGGAGCCATCTTACTTTCAAGAGTTTGTACCTGATCTTGAGAAACCAAGAGACTTGTTGGTTCAATGTAGGATGCTACATGCAGACGCAAATACCGTACTATGCAGATTTTTGTAAAGAAGAAAAACCGATGATAAAGCTTACGGCAAGAAGGTACCATCCAATAAAGACTACAAAAGTAGTAACAAATGCTGCGCAGGATAAAGAAAGAGCAGCATAGGAAACAATTGAGCTTCCTGCAAGGATAGCCAGCTCAACACGTGAAAGTGCGCTTACCAATGCAGAACCTTTTTTTTGCAGTGCCGTTCCGACTGCTATCAAGATAAGAATTAGTTCACAAGCTAACGAATAGAAAAAACTGAGGTGTGGATCGATGCCAAGCCAGATTCCTGTCGCGGTGGTAAGTGCCATGCGAGATACTCCTGGTATAAGTGCTACAGTTTGTGCAATGCCGATAAGAAAGGCGTGGTACAAGCTTATAGTTGTAAGTGTTCCAACAGGGGCATAGGAAAGAGAAAGAAGGGCAAGGCCAGAACATAAAAATCCTAAGGAAAGGGGAACTCTTTCAAGTGTATTTTTAATGGTGAGATAGGCACATCCTGTGAGTGCATTAGTAATCGCTATCGCAAGCCCAAAAGAGAGTACCATGGTTAGGGTGCTTAGATGACCAGTATTTTGATACATGAGGAAAATAAGAATGAGAATGCCATTGGGAATATGCATGAGATGCTCAGTTGAGCTATCTATGGCATGCTTAGTTGTACGAAAAAGGAAATGAGTAAGCAGCTTGAGATGCCCAGAACTGCTTATGGGCAGCGATTCTAGGATAACATTGAGGTTCCATAGTATAAATATGCTTTTTACCATAGCCTTGGATAAGTTGGATCTTCTTATGCTTAGTTGAACTTTACAAAAAAGCTCAGGTAAGAGTATACTGCCCATAGCTTAAAAGTCGATCAAAAAGCAGAGATAGCTATGAAAAAACATTTTCGCCTGCAAAATTCCTTATCGTTGTGGTTTCTAGGTTTCATGGCTGCAATGGGTGACACCATGCTGCATGCTCACGGGTGTAACCCTATAACATTCACTCGTAAGAAATTGCCCTGTGAAAGAAAAAAGGTTTCTCCATGTGGCCAAAGAACACTTTTCCTTCCCCGATCCCAAGGGTCCAATATGGCTCGTTATCTTGCAGGGTGGAAGGAATACCTTCCTACATGCGATGGTCTTGCATGGGGTAACTGGTCATTGACAACAGAGAATTCGCACTCTCGTCATGGACAGCGGATAGCTCAGTATCTTTTTGGAAGCACACAGCTCCATTTCTCAGGAAGCCAGGTTGAAGACAGGAATCCAGAGGATCTTCTTGCGGATTACTTTGGTTTAAGCACTCTGTTTGAAGGCTCTATCGCTTTTAAGCCACGCATTGATAATATAATTCTTGATATGAACTATTATCTAGGCCTTGATTGCTGGTACCCAGGGCTCTATTTTCGGTTCAACTTTCCTGTTGTTGTAACCCGTTGGGATCTTGGTATCCATTGCAATGAAAAGAATAATGTGGTGAACCAAGAGTCTCCCTTCTTTCCCTCAGGCTATATGTCTCAATCTCCAGATGAACCAGCGCTAAGTATTCGCGAGGCATTGTCAGGAGACTTTGTATTTGGAGATATGGACCAACCGCTTGTATTTGGGAAATTCCCCTGCGGTCGTACTTCAAAAAACGGCAGTTCCTCAATTTGATTTTGTTGTAGGGTATAATTGGCATGCTGATGAAGCAAGCCATGCCAGTGTGTATCTTATTGCTATTGCGCCTGCGGGTAATGTGCCGCGCAGTGAATTTATTTTTGAACCGATTGTAGGATCAGGCAGATTGTGGGAACTTGGACCAGGTATCTCTGGCCATGTAGATCTTATGCGGTGCGGGCTTCATATTCTTTCACTTTCAGGTAATGGATACTTGTCTCATCAATTTAAGAAGTTTCAAAGACGCTCGTTTGATCTGATCGAGCATGGTCCTCTGAGTCGCTATATGCTCTTAAAAGAATTTGATAGTGAGGGTACCTATACTGGCTCTTTGATCAATGCGGTAGACTTTACAACACGAGCGGTTCGTGTGGGAGGAAGTGCTAAACTGGATGCCGCGCTAAAGCTTACCTACTATTATGATCGTTGGGGCCTTGATCTTGGGTATAATATCTATGCTCGATCTAAAGAAAAGATACGCCTGCAGGAACACTTTCATCCATCAGATTTAAATAATCGCAGATTTGGGATAAAAGGAACCGAAGGGGCCTACTACCGCATCCTTGATACTGATGCAGATACAATTGAGGGTCTTGAAAAACTTAATTCAGTACAGCAGCAAGCGCGTATTAATCAAGGAGGGCCCGTTTCCAATCCTGCTGCAATTGAACTTGAAACGGGAGAAGTTGCTATCACCTGGGATAGTCCAACCGTTCCTCCTTTCAAACTAGCCTTAGAGTCAGTACCACCTCTTATCATAACCACTGAGAGTTTAGATCTTATTAGCGGCACGGTGCCTCACCAGCTGACCCATAAGTTCTTTGTCCATCTGAGTTACACAGCGGGCAATCGCCCTTGGGAACCGCAGATTGGTATAGGGGGCGAACTTGAGGCTGATGGTAAAGAGCGACTATTGGGAGCTCTTAACCAATGGGGTGTTTGGGTTAAGGTTGCCGTATCATTCTAGGTCGCTCATTTGTATACAAGGCAGCAGGGCTACCTCATCTTAAAAAACATTAAAAGCATGCAATACTAGTTTCCTGTGAGACTCACTATCAAAGTAGTAGTTTAGGAATTGATGCGAAGAACATGTTGGTGCCAGTTAGAGGCCCCAGGGGTATCGGGAACTTATTAGAGTAGGGGCTTAATATGGCTTTTTGAGAGGATTAAAGTAACATTAGAAAAGACAATACTCCGCAAATATGGCTGCATGGAGGCGTTTTCCTTTAAACTTCCTCAATAATGCAGCGGTCTATCAAGCTAGTATACGCTGAATAAGGTTCATGACAGCATGGAGCTCTTGAAAAGATTTTGGCAGCTCATTTTTAAGTGAGGTGGCCCGGCAAACTTCTTGCAATAAATATATCTTCGTGCTAAAAAATGAGAGCCAATGAGTTGATTCTATCTTCAACGGGAGCAGGTTTCCTATGAAAAAACTAGTCTTTAGAGCATGTTATGCTTCTTATCTATTAGCATCTCATATTTACGCCATGAACATAGTTTTGCAAGCTCCAAACACTCTGCCGCAAGTAAACAATGAGGTAATGCGAGTAGCAACAATGACACTTCACGAGGCTGCCCAAAATGGCTTGGCTTTCATATTAACTCTGTTGTTGGATACTGGTATCGATATAAATGCACAAAACTTAAGTGGTGAGACAGCTCTGCATTTGGCTTCTAGCAAAGGTCATTTTGATAGCCTCACTCTATTACTCGAGAGAGGCGCAGATATACATGTGCGAAATCGTATTAATTTCACTCCCCTTCATTTTGCAGCTGAAGCTGGCCACGATCGTTGTGTTGTAGCATTATTAAGAAAAGGTGCAAACACTTTTCCAGAGGCTGCTTACGGTGACAGTCCTATTGACTGGGCTGTATGGCACAATCGTGGAAATTGTGTACATGCATTATTAAATACCCGGCCAGACCAAGACCGCGGTATTATTTTTAACCCTTACAGTCCTATTAAGCTTCAAATGCTACTTAGAGATGCTGCTAGATGGGGTTATATTGATTGTCTAAATCAATTGTTAGACAGAGTAATCGATAAAAATTCACATGACGAAGTCGGATCTACAGCACTTCATCTGGCAGCACTGGGTGGTCATGTTCCTTGTGTGCAGGCATTATTAGCAAGTGGTGCTGATCCAAACAGACAGGATATGTGGGGTGAAACACCTCTCCATGTTGCAGCCGCACGGGGAGATATTGTATGTGTACGGGCGTTATTACGAGGTGGAGCAAATGCGCTAATATTGAATATGATTCGTCAATCACCAGCTGTCGTAGCTGTCAGTAATCGACAGCTGGACTGTGCAAGGGAACTAACTAACCATCAGAACATCCATAGACAGTCATATATTTCAGGAATTATATTGTACGCGGCAAGAATCTTCTTTTGATCATAACATTACAGGATCGTTTCAATATCAAAATATTGTCCATTATACCAAAGGAAAACATCGATGAAAAGAATACTACTAGTATGTTGTATGGTTACTTCTTATGCACCTGCTATGAATATAGCAATGCCTGTGATTCAGGAAGTGGCTCCAGGTCGTATGAATATTGATGTTGCCAGATTGCGAGCACTGGATTATGAGGAAGATCGGCAGCCAAGGAGGGGTGATGCCTTTTATTCGATGTTAAATGAAGTAGATACAAACATGCCCCTTCACTATGTCGCGCTTACAGGTCGTCTTGGCTTATTGCGGCAGTTATTGGATGCTGGAACAAACGTAGATGTGCGCGATTACCAAGGGTATACTGCTCTCCATTATGCATTAAGAGCTTGTCAAACAGATTCTGTAACGGCACTATTAGCTGCTGGGGCAAATGTGGAAGCGAGGACTAAGTTTGGTGAAACACCGCTCCAACTAGCAGCAGAAAGAGGAGATGTTAATAGCGTCATAGCTTTACTAAACGGAGGTGCAAATAGATATTCTCACCGTACAGGCAGTGAGAGCCCTATTGTCCTTGCCATTAAAGGCAATCATGTACAAACCTTACGTATCTTATTGTGGCTACCGCTAATAAGGCCAGCTATACCCAATGTGCCGCCAGCAAATCAACTCAGGTATTTTGATTTTATAAATGCTGTAGGCCGTGCTCCTTATGTAATGACCTGTTATCTCTTCTCTGGATTTTCACGTAAATATACGCCTACTCATTTGGCAGCTGAACTGGGCCATTCCGGTTGTCTCGAGGCATTAATAGAAGCAGGTACAGATGTGAATGCTAAGGATATAAATGGCAATACTCCACTGCACCTTGCAGCTGCAAGGGCGCAGGTTGCCTGTATGCAAATATTATTGGCTAATCGAGCTGATTTGGATGCAGCGAATTGTAAGGGAGAGACCCCTCTGCACAGAGCTGCTCAAGAAAAAAATGTTCTTAGTGAGCATGCAAGGTATGTTCTTTGTATACAGGAATTAGTTCGAGGTGGAGCAAACAGGTATATTAGAAATAACAGTTGGCGAAGGCCTAGGGACTGTGCGTTAATGCAAAATTATCATGATCGAGCAGCTCTCTTGGCTTAGTGTGATTTGGTTGCACTGGAATGATAAAATAGGTGCTAGCGCAATCGGCAGACTAGATAAGATGGCCCTGGGATATACAGCCCATTGATCATTCGCACGGTAATGGTACACTAGTGGCATGAAGCTATTATTACTAATACGTACCCTTTTTTGTTATCTTTTATGTGGAATCGGTCTTCTTATTTTTGTGCCGCCACTCTTTTTGTTGGCGTGCTTGCCTGCGCGCTTTCGATATGATAATAAGGTTTTCTTTATGCTGCTGTATTGGTTCTACCTCTGGATCTGTTATTCCTCATTAAATCGCATGGCCATAACAGGTGAAAAGAACTTACCTCACGAACCTGCCATATTTGCTGCCAATCACCAGTCAGCTTTTGATATACCGGTATTAGGATCTCTTTGTCGGGGCTCTTCACATGTCTGGTTAGTACTTGCTTACTATCTTGATATGCCGGTTCTTGGATTTTTTATACGACGCATGTTCGTGCCTGTTGAGCGCTCTCAACCAGGAAAAGCAGCTGGATCGCTCCTTAAAATGATACGCTTTTTAAAAGATAAGCCGGGACATTTACTCATCTTTCCCGAGGGTATGCGCTACAAAGATGGAGCTATTCATGAGTTTTATGAGGGATTTGCCTTAATTGCAAAGCTTACAAGAAGGCCCGTGGTACCTATATTTATGCCTAATAATACGCTCATTTATCCGGTATACTCATTTTATATTTATCCGAGTCCTCTTGATGTTGTTATCGGTGAACCGATGTATATGTCTGAACATGAAACCGAAGCTGCTTTTGCACGGCGTGTGCATGCATGGTTTGTAAAACAGTATAATCAGTACCATAGTCGCCAGTAGGGGATTGTCTATGCTCGAAGTAGTCTATCCTTATTTCCTTTTTATAGGGCTGCCGATACTTCTCATAGCGGCTCTTTTCCGTTGGTTCTATTACAAAGAGCCGGTATACCGTTATTCTTCACTACTGCCTTTGAAGGCACTTATGTATAGAGGACAATGGCACACCATTATTCCCTTTTTGCTAAGACTTTCAGTGCTTACATCAATTTGTTTGGCACTCGCCAGATTTAGAGAACCTGATGAGCGGACCAAAGTTCCGGTGAAGGGCGTAGATATTATGCTCGTATTTGATGCTTCGGGAAGTATGCAGTTGATTGATGATCGGTCTACTGAGCGGTCACGTATTGATATTGCACGAGATGAAGCAATTAAGTTTATCAAAAAGCGGGTCAATGACCCGATGGGATTAGTTATTTTCTCAGGAGTAGCCGTAACCCGATGTCCTCTGACTCTTGATAAGCATATGCTTGAAGAGCTGCTTAAACAAACGACGGTTGAGACGATACCTGTAGAGGGTACGGTGCTTTCTGATGGTATCATTGTGGCAGCAAATCGCTTGAAAAAATCAAAAGCAGCCTCTCGTATTATGATTGTGCTTACTGATGGAGCACCGTCGCCCAATGATATTAATCCAAAAGTTGCTGTTGATCTTGCCAAAAAGCTGGGCATAAAGATTTATACGATAGGTATCGGAGCACCAGATGGTGGCTGGTACTTTAATAACTTTTTTGGATGGCAACAACATAGGACTCAGTATAATGAGCAGTTACTCAATTACTATGCAAAGGAAACGGGAGGGAGCTCTTTTACTGCGCGCAATCCTCAAGAGCTTGAAAAGATTTATGATACCATCGATCTACTTGAGCGCACTGAGCATGAGATGCCGGTATATGCTCGCTACCTTGAATATTTTATGTATTTTTTATGGGCAGCAGCGTTTCTTTTTCTTGCTGAACTGCTCATGACTACACTTATATGGGTTCGATTATGATACATCTGGTACTGTACCCAAAAGTTTTTATCGTTCTTCTGAGTATCGCTTTCTGCGGTGCTTTGTTGCTATTTCGCCGGTACCTCTGGCAAAAGAGGGTATCACAGCAGCTTGGAGGAATGAACAGACTTAAGCATTTTTCGTTGTTTCGTAAATTTCTTAAAACGATCTTAGTGAGTGTGAGCCTTTTACTGTTAGCAATTGCTCTTGCACGGCCGCAATGGGGAGAAGTTTCTCAGACGGTCTCTCAAGAGGGCCGTGATGTGCTTATCGCTCTTGATATTTCTCGAAGTATGCTTGCGCAGGATATTCTTCCTTCACGTATTGATGCAGCGAAGAAAAAGATTAAAGAGCTTCTTTCCCGTTTGACTGCTGAAAGGGTGAGCTTGCTTGTCTTTTCTGGGATAGCGCTGGTACAATGTCCTTTTACCAGTGATACACATGCGTTTCTTAATTTTCTTGATTTGGCAGATGTAGAAGCTGTATCTACTGGCACTACGGCGATTGATGCTGCTCTTTCAACGGCTATCAAGACATTTGAAGATATTCCTGGACGAGCCTCTCGGTTGTTGGTTTTGTTTACCGATGGTGAAGATTTCTCGACCGATTTGTTAGGAGTCGAAGCACAAGCTCAAAAGCTTGGAGTACATATTTTTACCGTAGGGGTAGGTACACCCGAAGGTGCTCCAATTCCTTTATACGATGAGCGGGGTAAGACCCAGGGCCATCAGAAGGATGCTCAAGGAAATCTGGTTATTACGAGACTCAATGAGCAGCTGTTAAGTGATCTTGCCAAAAAAACGGGAGGTACGTATATACGTATGACACCGAACGATGAGGATATGTCAGCTCTCGTGAAGGCGGTGCACCATTTTGAAAAGGAAAAATTCGATGATACGACGTTTGCAACCCAAGAGGAGCGCTATACGCTTTTTGCGCTAATAGGTGCGATTCTTCTTTTTCTCGATTGGATACTATGAAATGGCTTATAGGGATTTCTCTTTTTCTGTATGTTCCTCTCTTAGCAAAGCTTGGCTCTTTTACCGCATGGCAAGGTGACCAAGCATATAGATCAGGTGATCTTGAAACGGCACGAGCCCGCTATGAAGATGCTGCTAGTGCATCTGATATGCCAGCTCTGTATAATGTTGGTAAGGTAGCTTACACCCAAAAAGATTATGGTAAAGCCCTGAAGGCCTTTGATGAGGTAAGTAGATCCTCTTATAGTCCAGCACTTCTTAAAGAGCAGGCATTATTTAATAAGGGTGATACACAGTTTATGCAAAAAAACCTTGAGGGCGCACTTGCTACCTATGAGCAGGTTCTTACTATGAATCCCGATAATGCTCATGCAAAAGAGCGTATTGAACTTATTAAAAAGCAAAAGGAACAACAGAAAAATCAGGAACAGTCTCAGAGTGACAAGAATCAAAAAAAAGATTCTCAGGATACTAAAGAACAAGGCTCATCCAAAAAAGAGAGCGATTCTGAAAATAATAAACAGGATGACCAGTCGCAAGAACAAAAGCAAAGCCCCGAAGGTACACAAGAAAAAAAAGATTCAGAAGGGCAAGAGGGCCAATCTGATAAGAGCCCAGAGGATAAAGGACAGCAAGGCAATCAAGGTCAGGGGAATAAAGAGCAAGATAATAACGTTCCACAGGAAGATAAAGAATCCAAAGATAATCCCGAGCAGACTGACCAACAAAGCAAAAACGAACAGAAAAGCGAGCAAGATCGATCCAGCAAGGGGCCTGAGCGGCCGAAGGCGGGATCCGATCGTGATCAGAAGAACGGCAAAGAGAGCAAAAATGAGCCCAAAAGGGAGCAAGAGCGCTCTCCTGATAGGAGCAAACAGGCTCCTGATGTGGGGGCTGGCACAGAGAAGAAGGATGACAAAAAGGGTACACAAGAGCCACATAAAGTACCTCAGCATGAAGTATCTGAAGAAAAGGGTCAACAAGCTCAAAGTATACCAGAAAATCAGTTGAATGCCCAGGAGAGAGCAGGACTTGAGCAGGTGGAAGAAGGTGATAAGAGAGCGTATAAACAACTATTTGGGAGGGCCCATGCGGGTGGACGTCTTCAACCAGGCCAAAAGAATTGGTAGCATCTTCTGTCTTACTGGGATGATCTGGGGTGCTTATGCAGCGGATGATCAGGTTAGCATCACGGTACAGTCTGTACAGGGAGTGCCCTTAACATCTGTGGCAGTGGGTAAACCATTTACCTTGTTAGTTACTGCAAAAAATCCGGGCCGGATACGATCATTTCCTCGCGTTGAAGGGCTTACTTCCTTTCATGTTGCTGGGCAAAATAGTCAAACTATGCAGTCGCAAAGCAATGGCACCATCGAAGAAGAGATTACTGCTCAGTATACCTTAGTAGCTGAAAAACCGGGGACCTACGTTCTTGGTCCTGCTCGGTTTAGCGAGCTTCCCGGCAAACAATCTGGATCAGTGAGCATCGAGGTGGTTGAAAGTGGAAAGGATCAGAAAAAGACTGAATATGAGGCGCCGAAGCTTACGTTAAAACTTACAAAAACGGAGGCCTTTGTAGGGGAAAAGGTTCCTTTTGCCTTACGCTTTTCTTGGCAAGAGCCCGACTTAAAACCGATACATTTAGGGATGCCGCAGCTTCAGGATGTCCAGATAAAAGAGGTAAGCAAGGGCAATGCTAAAACTGAGCGTAAAGGTGACCAAGTCTATAATGTCATAGAATTTACTGGTGACTTATATCCTGAGCATGCAGGTCTATTGAGAATACCACAATTGCGGGCTGACTATGTCTTGCCACAGCTAGCGCAGCGGTGGTCAACCTTTTTTCCTTTTCAGATGCAGACACGAGAATCTGCGTTTTCACCCTCAGTGCAACTTATGGTGCATGAACTTCCTCCTACGGATAAGAAGATCGTAGGAGTAGGGAACTTTAAGCGTTTTGCGGCGACGATAAGTGCTCAGGAGATTCCACGAGGAGAAGCAGGGACCTTGATACTCTCAGTGCAAGGTGATGCTGACTTTGCTCAGCTCAAAGCGCCGACGCCAAATCTTCCCGAATCATTTCGTGCGTATCCTTCTAAGACTACTCTTGAGAGAAATGGGTCTGGAGTACAATGGTCGTATGTGATACAGGGACTTAAAGAGGGAAGCTATACTATCCCTGCACAGGAGCTTACCTACTTTGATACGAATGTAAAAGCCTATAAAACTCTTCATTCGCAACCCTTGTCACTCACGATTACTCAAGGATCTTCAGTAAGTACAAGCACAAATGTAAGCCCGCACCTTTCAGAAGAAGAGCCCGAAGAGGTTTCTAATGCTGAAGAGCAGCAGAAAACAGCAGTGCCTGAGATTCCTCAAATACCTCTCGGATGGTTTATATTGCTTATGCTACTCCCTCCACTCTATGCTCTATGTAGGTATATTGGGAAATTGGGTGCACCATTGTTTGAAAAATTTTTACTCAGAAGGCGCTCTTGGCGGGCCTTGAAAAAGGGTTCCCAAGAACTTCGCCTTCTTGAAAAGCGAGATGATGCTGCTCACGTGTATGATAGTATAAAGCAGTCGTTAGCAACGTTCTTAAGGCTTGAAGACCCTCGTGATGAGGATATTATTATCGCATTAAAAGTTCAAGGCTACTCTGAGAAGACGACTTCTGAAGTAGCACAGCTGCTTCAGGATGCTTTACAAGTAAGCTCCTATGCAGCAAAGGGTGCTTCACAAAAGGATCGTGCTCTTTTCTCTCGAGCTTTGAATGTCCTTGCTATGATGAGTAACCGAGCGAAGGCGCTCCTCATCGCCTGTATTCTAATGACCACTCTTAAAGGGGTTGATGCTGCTTCACTTATTGCCCAAGCACAGCTCTCGTTGGGTGTAATTCCTTTTGTTGTATGGCAGATGGGAGTACTTATTGGATGGTGGTTTCTTTGGTTTGCTATTTCGCGCATTTCTTCAGAGCTACGTTCTGCTGTTCTTATTCTATGGTTTGGGTTTCTTATTGGATGGGCTCTTAGGTTACCTAAAGAGCTGTATCCCTTGGCTTTCGTCACTCAAGAAGTTGAGTTATATATGGGGCCTTCCGAGACCTATCCTTCTCGGGCGGTGTTGGAGCCTTTTGATGAACTTGCGCTTGTGAAAAAGGAAGGTGCATGGTACTATGTCTCATCGACAAAAGGAAAAGGTTGGGTACCGGCCACTTTCATTGATAAGAAAGTAGCCTTATAAGGGTGCAAGGGACATGGAAGCACGTACAGCATTAGTTCGTATTATAGCATCATTTCTGATTATTGGTTGTTTCGTTCCTGCTCTCGAGGCAAAAGCAAAACAGCGTTCATCATCTTCAAAACGCTCAGTAGCAGGACGAAAAAAAACTGTTAACGGACGCAAAAGAAAGATTGCTACAAAACCTCGTACGATTGTAAAAGCCAATAAATCAGCATACAAGTATCTCCCTAAGTTGCGTGAGTATGCTGCACCTGTCAAAGTATCTCAGAAGAAGAAACGTTCTCATAAAAATCAGCCGAAAAAAAAATCAGTAGGATCGCGTAAGGCTTCACGTACGAAAAAGAGCTCGACTTTTTCACGCAAGCATGTTCAGAAACGTCCCATAAGAGGGCGAAAAGCTCTTCAAACACGAGAGCCAGAAAAGATTTTTAGCTGGCCCGTAGAACCTAAAAGCTTTTGGCTTAGCTCGCCATTTGGGCCGAGAACTATCAGAGGAAAAGAAGGATTCCATACTGGCGTTGATTTAGCAGCACCGACAGGTACCGATGTGTATGCAGCCGGTTCTGGTACTGTGGTAGAAGCCCGTTATTCCTCTGGGTATGGTAACTATATTCTGATTGCTCATCCAAATGGATATAAATCTCGGTATGCTCACTTAAGTAGATCACTGGCAAAATACGGCCAGCAGGTAGAAGAGGGTGAGCTTATAGGAAAAGTAGGGGCAACAGGTCACGTTGTCAAAAGAAGCTCAAGCAGTTCGGGTGCTCATTTGCACTGGGAGCTTTACCGTGATGGATCATGGGTTGATCCCGTTACCTATATACGATAGATAGTAAGCAACCATCCGTTTTAGGAATGGTTACTAACATTGCATATGCGAGTCGGTATCATGATTGGCAGGTATTCCCCAGGCTTAACAAGCCATGGGGTTTTTTGTTATGGTAATAAAATAGTTATGCAGTCTTCTTGATAGCTACGCGATAGCCCATATACATGGTAGCACTTAGAGCAAGCAACAACACGAGAAGCTTAAGCCAGTCATTGAAGTGCCCCCAATAGGAAAAAAAGCCTATAAGTAGGGAAAGTAAGCCTCCTTGAATAAGGCCTGCACCAAGATAACCTATAGGTATAAGATACCCAAAAGCCAGCGCTATACATCCAATAAGGGTAGTGATCAAAAAATAAATAAGCTCTTGCCGTCCTTGCATTGCTTTATTGAGTTCGCCTTGTTCATCATATTTTTTTTGGAGCGATAGCACTTCTTCATCAACTTTCTTTTTTTGTATATGTAGTTCTTCGCGTTGAACTGCGCTCAGCTTTTCTGCCTTGAGTCGCTTTTCTAGGGTTCCTATCTCCTCTTCAATTCTCATCCTCTGCTCATTACTTATCGGTCCTTCGGAGAGTGCTATTCCCAATAACTTCTGTCGGCTTTCTAGTTCTTCCAAGGAGTTAGTAAGCTCTTTTTGATTATGCAGCTTAGTCCATAAAGCAGTTCCCGTAGCGATTTGGATTATGATTCGAGCACTATGATAGGCAAATAAAGGAAGCAGAACCCCCAGTACAACCAAAAATGACACTTCTCGAGTGATTTCTAAGTAGGGTCTATTCATCAAAAATCCTTTCAGAAAATTGAATTATTCAGCATATAGTACCACGAGGAAGGACTTTGGTATAGGTGCTATTGAAAAATTGATCATTTTGAAGTCGTAATAAGCAGGAATCGCAGATATGTTTTTTCACATCATAGACAACAAGGAAGGCTATTTTGCCAGAGTTTGAAATTTGCAAACAATACTTTCTTTGATGAGCATCCGGGCTAAGTCTTTTTTTGAGCTGCCTGAAAGTTATTGCTGCTTTGTAGACGATGAGTTTTTTGAGTGAATAGTAATAAGGTTATCACGCAAAGGCCCCATTGATTCTTGCTGCATATACCTAATTGCTCACTTTATTCAATAAGTTCTTTAAACTTTTGCTACGCTTGACAACTCTTTTTCGCGAGATCAGTTTCCATGTCCTTTTATCGAGGTTTGATATTAATTTTTCTTGCGAGTGATTAGTTTACCTGCCTTATTCTTGGAGTACAACCTTATCCTACGGATGGCCTATCCTTTTATATTAGAAGTTGCATTAATGAAAAATTCTGGCTATTATGGGCGAAGCGTTTAAACAAACAGGTAGTCTCAAGTAGAGTTCATGCTCGGGCTGATATTAGAAAAGTTTTGTGAGAGAAGGGTGCACGATGAGTCTGGTCAAAAGGGTTTTAGGTAAATGGTATGACGTCTCCTATATCCGGGTGCCGTTCGAAATTCTCTTTGTTATATTGCCGATCGCTTTTGCAATTCGAACCTTTGGTTTTGGGTTATATCAAGTTCCCACCGGATCTATGGAAACCACGTTACTAGTTGGAGAAAGATTTTTTGCTGATAAGGCTTCCTATTGGATTAGAAAGCCTCAGCGCGGAGAGATTATTGCTTTTAACATACCAACGTACGAATATTCTTCCAATCCTCTCGTGAACCTCTGGCAGCGCTATGCCTCATGGAATGTTACTAATTGGACAAAGCGTGTGATAGGTATACCTGGAGACCATGTAAAAGGTGTGATAGAAGAAGGACATCCCGTTGTTTACCTGAATGGCAAGAAGTTAGATGAATCAGCACATCTCAATAAGTATCCACTTATTCCTCTGTGGACACGCCCGCCATACGAGCAGGGTCGTTCGAACCTTAGAAGAGAATGGCATACACGTACCTTCGTGCCTGGAATGCCCTATGATAAGCAACCTTACTATAAAATTGATCCGCATTTGGTTATCCTAGATCCTGAGAATGGTGAGCCACTGCCACTTATATATCCTGGCACTCCTTACGCTAGTGGAGTCGATATATTTGATGTGAGGCTCGGCGAAAACCAGTATTGGGTTATGGGAGACAATCGGCTTGGCAGTGGAGACTCTCGTGATTGGGGTCCTTTAGATGGTAAGCTTATTCATGGAAGGATTGTGTTTCGTATATGGTCGATGGACACCAGCGAATCATGGTGGATTTTTGATTTACTGAGAAACCCTTTAGAGTTTTGGCGAAAAATACGATGGAGTCGATGCTGTCAGTTTGTGTACTGAGGGTAAGTTTCTGCCTTGGCCCCTGTAGGGTAGAAAAAATACTTGTATGATCAGAAAAATCTGTTAACCTGTAATTAATTGGAGACCAAAGCAGATGAAAAATACTTCTTACATAGCCCTTTTAATGGTAGCCATTATGATGTTGGTTACTCCGGCTTGTGATTGGCTTAAGAAAAAAGAGGAAGCTCCTCAGGAAAATCCTGTGGTGCGTATACTTGATTTGAATACGGCTGAGGTATACAATGATGCGCATATTCCCGGTGCGATTCACCTGGATTTAGATGATATTGATGAGGTTACAAAGCACTGGAACGTGAAAAGTCCTTTGATTGTATATTGTTCTGATTATACTTGTAGAACGAGCCACATTGCTGCCAAGATGTTACGAACTCGGTTTGAAGATGTGTCGGTGTATATGGGTGGCATTAACGAATGGTACCAGTTATCAAAAGAAAATAGTGCGTTGTATCCTATTGAGGGTGACGCCAAATTAGCATTTCTTGAGAAGAATGTAGAAAAGGTTTTACCAAAAAAGGAGGACGGGAAAGTTATTAGCGCTCAAGAGGTAGCGCACAGACTTGGCGAGATACATAAGTGAGTTTGGCGGCATAGCCAAGTGGTAAGGCATGGGTCTGCAAAACCCTGATCCCCGGTTCGAATCCGGGTGCCGCCTCCAAAAGTTGAGATCTAGTTCTGAGCATAGAAGCCGAGGTGGCGGAATTGGTAGACGCAAAGGACTTAAAATCCTTCGGGTTATGCTCGTGCCGGTTCGAGTCCGGCTCTCGGCACCAAATGATGCCAGCAACTAGTGTGGATAAGAGTATATGTTTATTCAACCAAAAGGAATGATCTATGAATAAAGCTAAATTAATCGAACAAATGTCAAAAGCTGTCAAAGTTGCCTAAAGCTACATGCAAAAAGGTACTTGAGTCTTTCATTAAATCGGTTGGTGCAAGCCTTAAAGGCGGTAAATCTGTGGTTCTTACTGGATTTGGTACTTTCTCAATCATGAAAAGAAAGAGCCGTGTTGGTATTAACCCAGCAACTGGTAAGAAAATGCAGATCCCTGCTAAAAAAGTTGCTAAGTTTAAGCCAGGAAAAGCACTTCGCGACTCAGTTGCGTAAGAACTTTTGATAATCTTGGAAGAAGGCGCTTGTATAAAGCGTCTTCTTCCGTATCAGGAAAGGAAAGCCTATGGCGCAAGAAAGTGGATTTACAATTTTTGATAAGCCGGCTGCTTGGTATATCGAGATAGCAGGCTACTTGATAGCCGGTTTTATTTTGGGTTTTCTTATAAAATACGCAGGACGTTTATTTTTCTTACTTCTTTTAGGTGCCCTGCTTTCATTATGGGCTCTTGATTACTTTGACATCGTGACCATCCACTATACAGTATTGAAGCAGGTGCTGGGTGTTTCACGTGATATGACAATGGCAGAGTTCCTCACGCAGACGAATGCTTGGATACGTGGACATATTATAGAAAGTTTGTCCGTATTCTTTGGATTCGTGTTAGCGTGGAAGTTTGCATGACCGATATTCCTCTTTTACTTGATCAGCTTATTATCTCAGCGCTTAACGCACATGCATCAGATATTCATATTCAGCCGTATCCTAGTAACTATAGGATACGGTTTCGTTCTGATGGACTACTCTATGATTTCCAGTCATATGAGAGCTCAGTAGCTTTGCATATCTGTGCCCGCATTAAAGTGCTTGCTCAGCTCGATGTTGCTGAAAAGCGGCGGCCGCAAGATGGCACCTTTCCCTTTTCACATACACCTTACGACAGTGATATTCGAGTTTCTACATTCCCCTCGCAGTATGGTGAGAAGCTCGTCCTTCGCTTACTTGATAAAACAAGCCGTCATAAAACTCTTGACCTAATAGGATTGAGTCTGCATTTACAAGCCCAACTAAGCAAAGCAGTATCTCAAGATAACGGCTGTATTATCCTTACAGGTCCTACTGGATCAGGTAAAACAACAACGGCGCATGCATTGTTGTCAACTCTTGCTATCCCTGAAAAAAATGTCGTAACTCTTGAAGATCCGATAGAGTACGTACTTCCTGGAGTTACTCAGTCAGCGATTCAGCCCCTTTTGGGGTTGACGTTTGCAGCAGGTCTTCGTGCTCTTTTGCGGCAAGACCCGGATGTTATTTTGCTTGGGGAGATACGGGATGCAGAGACTGCTCAAGTAGCCATACAGGCTGCTCTTACTGGCCATCAGGTTATTACCACCTTGCATACGACCGATGCGCCGAGTGCGCTTCTGAGGCTTATTCACATGGGGTGTGAAAGCTTCTTAGTTGCAGCTGCAGTGCAGATTATTGTTGCTCAACGGCTCGTCAGGAGGATCTGTTCATCATGCATTCAAAAAGTCCCTATACAACATGAGCAAGCTCTCGTGCTCCGAAAGTTTGGCTTTGAATGCATGCATCTCTATGAAGGTGCAGGATGTGGGGCATGCCGAGGGACTGGATGCTCAGGCAGAGTTGGGATCTTTGAAGTGCTTATACTAACTCCTATAATAAGGAGCGCTTGTATTGAGGGAGCTAACTATGACAAGATTGTTGCTCTTGCGGCGCAAGAAGGGATGCAGTCACTTACCGAAGATGCATTCATGAAACTTTCTCAGGGGAGTATCCCTTTTAGCGAGTGGGGCCGCATTGCGCTCTGCTCTTAGCAATCTGAAATATATCTCGAGCATAAGACGCTCCGATCTCTAGGTGAAGTGCGTCCCTGGAGCTGCTATGGGTCAAGAAAGTGCAAGAGTTCTACTTCTGCAAATCGGCCTATCCAGCATGCAGTCCAAGCTTACGAAAGGCCTTCTGAAATCATGGTTTCCTGTAAGGACTGC
This sequence comes from uncultured bacterium, assembly GCA_963819815.1. Lineage (GTDB taxonomy): Bacteria > Babelota > Babeliae > Babelales > Babelaceae > PRDV01. The sequence continues at coordinate 451 of CAWFXL010000002.1, read as the reverse complement.
ACCATGCTTAGCTCAAACGAATGAGCGCCGCTGTAGGTAGCGACGCTCACGTTCAATTTTGATTTAGTAGTCTTAATCTAGAATATTGATCTTCATGGCTCTGAACACTTTTTTCCAGCCATGGCGTACCGATATATCCCAGAATCCGCGTTCTATAGCAGTTCCTGCATTATCGTAGTTACGGTTATAGAATCTTGTCATGAATGGATCTTTTGCATATTTATCGGTAGGATCATTCTTACGCTCGTTTTCTTTGAGATCCTTACGTAGTTTAATCCTTCTCATATATGCTGAATAACGTGCTTATCAAGATCGCTTTCGCCGATCACCATAAAAATGGGAGTTAAAGGAAGTAGAGCCAGTTCCCCAAGATTTGCAAGGATCGACTTATTATACAGATCTATTCCTTGGAATCTAAAGTCGACACCAAGCCGATACTCAGGTTTTAACC
>CAWFXL010000001.1:0-1604641 GCA_963819815.1 uncultured bacterium | reverse complement strand
CTTTTTATGTTGCTGGTTCAGTCTCGTATTGCTGATTGTCAACATTCGTTGAAGTTGCTACAAGAAGGAAACGTGAAAGCGATCCATTGTTGCAATAGTCAAAGATTCGACGTTCTTCATGACGTAATCTATATTGATAGAGCAATTCAGTTTGGAACACTAAATCATGATTATCGCATGACCAGATGGTATAATCACCTTCAAAGCCAACACCGACTGCACCTTGTTTAGATCCAACAAGTGGTTGGAACCAACGGCTATTGTCGAAGTCTTTACCTGTAGGTGCAATTCCGAGGAAATAAACCCCTGCATGGTCATTATCACAGTAGTTATAGTCATATCCAATACGTAGGAGCACATCATCTACGCCAGTATGTTTGCATTCTTTTGCAAATACACCAAGGTTATCAAATGCTTGAGCTACCGTTGTAGGAGATGCAGTTTGTCCTGTTTGTACAGGAATGCTACCTGGAGCACTATCAACTTCTCTGAAATGCAACCTGTGTTTAGCTTGAGCAACGGTGAAAGCTATATCAGCCCACAATCCGGTGCAGAAACAATCAAGGTTGAAGTTTAAATGTGCTAACCAACCAATTACTTCACGTCGAGGACAAACAGATACTTTTGAGCTATAGAATTGCCCAGTCGTATTGTTTCCTAATTGAACGTTAATTGAGTTGAAATCAGATGGAACTTGCTCCGCAATGGTAATTGGATTTTTTCCGAAGAAACCAGCACCAAGTTCGGATTCACGACGATTTCTTTGATAGAAAACTGTGCTATCCCAAGTAAAGAAGCTACAACGTGCTTCATGATACCTATTATAGAAGCTCAAGTTATTAAGGTAGGTCAAGTCAGTTGTATATTGACGAGGACGAAGGAACGTACTTGTTCTGCAACCGTCACTTGAGCAATCTGAGCTGCAAGTCGAGCTGCAATCAGATGAGCAGCCTGAGCCACAATCTGAACTACAATTTGAACCACAACTTGAAGATGTAGAGCAATCACTACTGCATCCACCGGCATAGCTGAATCCAGCTACTCCTAGCGAAAGAAGTAAGATGATCGATAAACTTTTCATATTATTCATTGAGTAACCTTTTGTTTAATGGTTAGACATACGATAATTTATTTTTCTTAAATTATAACCCTTACGAGTTCGGCTTTGTATTCCCCCTTTTGCAAGTGTTTATACATATTTTTAACATACTTAACATCTGCTATTTTTAGCACATACTTCTTAATTAATCAAATTTTTTTAAAAATCTCCTTATTACTAAAAATATGAAGAGGACATTGTGCAACACCTATGCACGTAATTAATGTTACCTCGCTTAATTTCAATCGCTACACTACACTTTTCAACACTGTGCTAAACTCAGCACCTAATTCATACCACAACAGTAAAAGAAACGCAATAGTTTTTTTCTCAATTTTACTAATTCGTTCGAAATTACTTCTATGAAAGAACTTTAATACCTCGACCAGGTCGACCTTTCTACATAGTCAATTTCAAACAATTCTTGCTTTCTGTCTTTACTTGTTTTGCTTACTCAGATAGACGCTTTGACTGAAAGCAGTATATATCAAACGACGAAATTTACTACAACCTCCATCATATAGTTAACTTAATCTTAGTCAAATTTGCTATCGACAAAAGAGTACTGAAACGGTACATTATGTTAGTTCGTTTTTGAAAAAATTCAAGGAGTGTTTTTATGAAACTAGGTACTTTAAAAGTACTCATTAAAAGATGTATAGCACTGACAGCAAGTATATGCTTACTCGGCAGTACGTCTCTTTATGGCCAAACAACCGGTTGTGCCCCCTGCGAGCAAACTAATGGCTCTTCAAATTCTAGTTCGTCATCGAAAAGAACCCTCCGGGGACTCACGACATTTATTCCCCGCTCTCAGGGAGATAACTCAGCAAGAGAATTAGTAGGATGGCAACAGAAACTGTTTCTCTGTTACGACAGCAATTATGCGGCAATCGCATCGACCGTTGAGTATACACGATCCTTTGATACCCATTGCATCGCAAAGCGTCTCTTTACTACAAATCGTCTTACCTTTGCAGGGAGCGAGACCGATACAGAATGCATAGAAGGGCAAGGTCTTATCAATAATCGACCTCCTAACGATATCGTTGCAGATTATTTTGGACTTTCCACCGATTTTTTAGGAACTCTTGCCATTAAGCCACTCATTGAAAATGCCATTATAGATATTCAATTATATTTCGGACTCGAAGATTCAGGTCCAGGGCTTTTTCTCTGGGTAAATGCGCCCATTGTGCATACTCGCTGGACCCTAGGGCTTGATAGCTGTGTTGTATGTGAGCCGAAGTTTAGAGGATGCACAGTGTTTCCTGAGTGCTATATGTACTCAGGACCTGTCAAACCAATTCAAGATCCAAATTGTCCCGTACCCGGATTTGATGATCGTGTACCCGTTAGCTGCCCAGTAAACTCAAACCTCGATCTTCCTCGAAGATTACGAAATGCAGACTGTACTACTCAAAGTCTTAGAGAGGCGCTGAGTGGCGATTTTACCTTTGGAGATATGACTGAACCATGGAAATATGGTCGTTTTTCATTCTGTCCTCGTTCAAAAACGGGGCTTGCTGACATAGATGTTATGGTCGGTTGGAACATCATACAAAATGATTATGCCCATTTTGGTATTTTCGGGGTAACAGTGGTCCCTACAGGCAATAGACCCAAGGCACACTACATCTTTGAACCACTTATTGGAGATGGAAAGCATTGGAAGCTTGGGGGTGGCGCTTCTGCACATCTCTCACTTTTTCCCAATACTGAGGAATCCTGTTTTAACATGGGTTTCTATGCCTATGGGAGAGCAGTGCACGTCTTTGAAACTGACCAAATACGTTCTTTTGATTTTAAACAACAAGTAAGTGGACAAACACCTATACTCACTCGTTATATGCTCCTCAAAGAATTTAATACTGCGGGCGAATATAATGGCACCATGATTAATGCTATTAATTTTGCCACTCGTAATTGCGAGGTGAAGGTGGGCCTTCTTGCAGATATCAGCTTAAAGGCTTTTATTGCCGTAAACGGTTGGGAGTTTGATATAGGGTACAACTTCTATTACAGGCACTGTGAAAACGTCTGCATTAAAACAGATTGCCCTTGCGGTATTGATTCACGCATTTTTGGATTCAAGGGTCTTGAGGGGGTCTGTTGCACCCCATATACCGTGGATAATGGTATAGTTGAAGTTCCTGCACTTACGAATTCACCTATTAGCACCACGCAGCCCAATGCGACGATGTTTAATCCACACTTGCCCCAAGATGATCCTACTCTTACAGGATCAATTACCTGCTTGGGATGGAATAGTATACAATTCACTGAAGATACCCCTATAGAGGAAAGAAACTTCGATGAACTTACTCCAACCAATTGCTTTATAGGAATCAATACTGCAGAACCGGTCTTTATTACCTGCGCTGATTTAGATGCACGCTCAGCAGCACAAGGGGAGATGCGCACAAATAAAGTTTTTGGGCATCTAAGCTATACTTTTGACTCATGCTATACCCCTTTTGTCGGTATAGGGGCAGAAGGAGAATTTGATGCGCATCATAAGAATGCTCTACAACAGTGGGGTATTTGGATTAAGGCAGGCGCATCTTTTTAATGACTAATTTATGGAAACTATGATGACTCAAAAAGAGATAACGAGATGAAGAACATACCACATAAAAAACTTTCAGGAGACTCTATGAGAAAAATTCTCTACGCACTACTCTGCAGTGCCTTTTTGATACCGAATTTTCTACTATCAGGAACTTGCTCATCAGATTGCTCTCCTTCAAATGACTGTATTAATGATCATTTTAAACACACCAGAACGGCGGTTCACTTTAGATCCCAAGGTGCTAATACAGCTCGAGAGCTTGTTGGCTGGCAATGGGAACTTAATAAACCCGAAATGTGCGAAAACTATGGCGTAGGCTACTTGGCCTTTGAATTTCAGCGCTCATTTAAAGAGAAAGATCTTGCTGAAGCTCTCTTTGGAAGCTCATCATTGCGCTTTGCAGGAAGTGCCATAACTGATCGCTTGCCAAACGAATTACTTGCCGACTACTTCGGATTAGCTCAAGATTTTCGTGGAAAAATATGCTTTAGACCCCGTCTTGAGAACTATATTGTCGATCTTGGACTGTATTTTGGGTTAGACTGTTGGGTACAAGGATTGTACCTCAGATTCCATGCCCCTTTTGTTCATGCCCGCTGGACCATTGATAGTAACTGCGGTAACTCTGAGGTTATCGAAAGTGGTGATACCAATGAAGATGGTACAAGAAAGCAGTTCCCCGCCTGTTATATGGGAAATAACGCGGTAGATACAGCAAAAGATATCAAGCAGGCACTCAGTGGAAACTTCCTCTTTGGTGATATGCAAGAACCATGGTGTGGTGGTAAGTTCGATTTTTGTCGTCGTACCCGTAATGGCCTTGCCGATATTGATGTCATTCTAGGCTACAATATATGTAATAATGATTGCTATCACGTAGGGCTTTTTGCGATGGCAGTGCTGCCTACAGGTAAAAAAAGGCTTAATCTGTACATCTTAGATCCGGTAGTAGGGAACGGAAAACATCTTGAATTAGGTGGTGGTTTATCTTCCCATACCGTCCTCTGGAGTGGAGAAGATTCTAATGTCGCACTCTTTCTAGAGGGTAACGTTACCCATATGTTTAAGTCTCGCCAATGCAGAACCTTTGATCTGATTGATAATGGGCCATTTAGTAGATACATGCTCTTAAAAGAGTATGATACTGATGGTACCACCTTCACATTTAACAACAATGTTATCAGCGCTAACTGTTTTACTACCCGAGAAGTAGACGTAAGCCTTTCGGTTAAAGGTGACGCCTCGCTAAAGCTTGCCTATCGCTGGTGTGGCTTTGGGGTAGATATTGGGTATAACATCTATGGTCATAGCCAAGAGCTCATTGAGCTTCGCTGCAATTCATGCCCAGGGCCTATTGATCGTCGTAAGTTTGCAATCAAAGGAACCGCGCCAGTCTGCTGTAGCAGTTACCAAATCGCCTTAGTTCCCAACCTTCCTTCTGAACCATTAGAAGAGATTTTCCCAGCTGGGAAAGCGTACCCTGCTGGTTCAGAAGCTCGCCTAACTAGCTGTCCGGATCTTATTGATCCATCAGTAGTAATCCAACTGCCAAGTAATGCAAGCCAGTCTGATGCAACAGCCTTCTCGGCAGGAACCGCTCAAAATGGTATGATACAAACTGCTGACTGCTTTGTATGCCTTGATGCAGGAGTTATTGAAGAGCCAACCGAGATTAGTAACCTTTCCGAGAGCGAAGGATTCTTAATAGATAATGGTCTTCAGCCAACTCTTCTTTCTGTTCATGATCTCAACATTAAATCTGGTCAAGCTCATTCAGTGCTTACCCATAAGCTCTTTACGTACTTTAGTTATACGTGGATGGATGAATGTGGGTGGAACCCACAGCTTGGTATCGGATTTGAAGTTGAATTCGACGGAAATCATCGACGAAGTGGCTTTGAGGGAACAGGTCTTAATCAGTATGGAATACTTATTAAAGGTTGTCTCTCCTTCTAATAGAGAGCTGGTTAATGAAAAGGGGCCCTTGTGGGCCCCTTTCTTTGTAAGTCGTTTTATTTAATTTCAACAACTATGCTGTTTATTTGTGTAGTATCTTCTTCACCAGGGAAAGTAACCGATCGTCCTACAGTAGTCTGTCCTATAAGGAACAACCTATTCTTGCAGAATGGATCGCGAAGAATTGCTTGAACATAGCTATTACCTCTAGTACCTGGATCAATCTGCATGCGGCCACCTGTACCAAATGAATGATCAAGTGAACCATCTTTAAGATGATAGCGAGCAACGCCGATAAGCATTTGGTCATACTCTTTTCCTCTACTTGCTTGACCAGCAACCGTGATGGTCTGACATTCATCATCAATATAGAGTGCAAGTATTGCATCTGCAAACCCATTGAAATCGGTGACAGTAGCACCAATATTAGTAGATGACATGCCTGAGGCATAGCTTAGAGTCGTGTTACCAAAACCAGTCACAGGTTTTCCAGACTTATCTAACTTAATAAGTAAGAAGTCCCTTGCATTGACCGGTTCTGGGAAAACCCCAGGTTTAGTCGTAGCAAATTCTGTTATTGGATACCCAGAACTAAGAGAGCAGATATTCCCTCCAACGTAGAAATTGCCATCAGCATCTTGAGCGATTGCGTAAGCTTGCAGGGAGTGGGTTGGTGAACTTATGGCAATATTACCATTACCACTAGTACCACCAAAATTGGGATTGCCAACACCCACAGGGGTCACTGAAGACACAATGACACTAGAGTTTGTACTTGGTTGAGTATAAAGGACACTAGGCGCCGCGAAACCGGTAAAAACAAGATTTCCATCTAGTCCTTCCATTCCTGAATTGAAGTAAGCAAAGGTATATGCGCCTCCAAAGCTCGAGGGAGCTACAACATAAGATCCAGCAGGAGTCGTGCCTCCTGTACCAGTAGGGTTAAAAGTGGTATCAAATGAACCCTGAGTTGGACCAACATTCGTCGTTAATGCTGCAACAATTGCATTAGCGCTCAAGGTATAAGCGTTAGTTGACTGTAATCCACTAATAAAAAACCGATTGGTCTTCGGAGATTGAAAACCAGCTTGGCTCGTTTGACCAGCAATCGTTCCACCGGTATGCGCCACGTTTAATAGTTTTAAAGAATTGCCGGCATTATTTCCAAAAGTCACAATAGGATTACCATTGGAGTCATACATGCCAGCGGCAAGTGTCTTAACGTTGTACCAGAGCTTCCCCGTATTAAAATCAAAATTAGGTGCCCATTGAAAAGTAGTTAAGGCAGGCTGGAGAAGACCTGAACCAAAAAAATTACATATCCTGTTATGATCATATTGAGACTCTGCACCTTCAGGAGTTGTACTCGCAGTACCTGCACAAACTATATTCCCATTAGGAAGCATATCTATACTCGTTATGTAGTTGCTAAATATGCCATAACTACCATCGTAAGCTATACCATTACTATTTGGTCCCCAGGTAGTATCTATAGACCCATCAAAATTAAGTGCGTAAATCGCTGAATCAAACTCATCTCTCCATCCGTTAACAGACTGCTGATCTGGACTCTGAGCATTTGGCTTGTTTACCGAGGTCGCTTTTATGAGAAGTCGACGTGGGCATCCGTCAACGAATTGAATTACGCCATCGGTTGCAAAATCACTAAAGTTTGAAAGTGATGTAAAGGCAATCCCAGGCTTAGCATCCCCTTTTGCAAACTTCGTATAGAGAACACCTTCTGGCTGTTGGCAACATTCTTCAAAATGTCTTCTATGTTTTTTCGCTTCAGCAAATGGTACTGAGAGCGAAGCTAGAAGTATATAAATTAACATATTTGTTTTCATAGCTATTCCTTTTTTTATCTCACCATCCTCATGATGGCTCTTGTTTTTTTGTATAATACGGTAACCCTATTTTGCTAAACCCACGTTGCTTTTCGCGTGAGCAAGAAAGATATTCCTTGGATATGGCCCTCCCCCATTTTTCTAGCACTTTTTGTCAAATCTCTACAAGAGATACTTTTTCTTCAATAATCTACAATTTTGTATAAGCAGAAATCAATAGTCTGTGCAACTTTATTTGGGCCAACGTATTTTGAGTAAGCAAAGCGTGCAGCAAAACTCCTAACAGGCCGCGCAATAGATTGTTAAACCATTCCACCTAAATAGGCTACATAAGATAGAATAGAAAAGTTTTCGGAAGAGTCGGCACCGAAGAACTTTGCCACAAAAAACAAATACTCTATGACAACATATGCTAAAAGTTGCCCGAAACCCAACCAACTACCAACTATGTCGCCTTCTAAGCGTCCAGGTAAAGTACGCAATATAGAGAGTATCAAGCGCTGGAAATCGATAAAGACACTAAGCCTCAGACTCAATAGGTTCTCGAGTAGAGGTGTAGTCTTAAAGACAAGAAAACTTGGGGCGGCGCGTAAACTTTTACTGGCCGCCCCAAGTTTAGGTAATTACTGATAAACGTTTTTTCCCAAGGTGCCCAATAAAGCAACCTCTGTAGCGTTTCCTTTATTGGGGTGACATCCAACTTGACACCGGTGACTCGAGTTTCAAGTGATCAAGGTTCTCCCAGAGGTAGCCTGCCCCTGCTGTTAATCCAGCTCCGAGCAATACCGCACCAAGGATATGTTTAAGTCCATAGCTCGAGGTGACTTTAACTGGCTCTGGCGTATTATCATCAGGAGTATTTTTCGTATAGACCTTATCGTGCAAAATTGCATCAAGGGCGCGCGTGACATTCTCTATCTTTTCCATATCTGCTTTTTTTTGAAGAGCAAATGTTTTAAGGAGATCAAATAGTTCTTGCTCAGTAATAAATTGTTCTTTTTCATTGATTACACCCTTATTTATAAGAGCTTTCAAGGCCTGAGCAGCCACTTCCTCATCTTCACCCAATAGAGCATCTGTAAGTATAGGAGAAACCTGATCTATGACTTTTTGTTCAGCGATAGCTTTTTTAAACGCAGGCTTGCGTTGTATACGATCGAAAAGATTGGTACCGGTACCTATTTGTGTTGTAGTACTTGCATTAAATGCTAACAGTGTTTTGAAAAGAGGCACGTTTTCATAAGCATTTAAAGCATCATCAAGAGGTGTTTTCACACTCTTAACTTTTGGATTCATTACCTCTGAAAAAAACTTTCCCACCACCTGCCGTTCAGCATGATGCAAATAAATTCTCAACTTTGCTAATTTTTGATCTATAGTCAGGTTTCTATCCTTCCATAAATCAGCAACCTTACTATTAACCTGGTCCGTGGTCAACGGCAGCGCTAGACCATTCATGGCTCTCAAAAAGCTGCACGAGAGCAGTATGAGCGAAAGCGCTATTTGCTTAGGAACCTTATTATGCATCATAGAGACACCTCATATAAGAAAACGTTTGATAATATTACATTTACAACTACTAAGTAGGCGTAGTTTTTGTACTTATTACTTGCTCTGTTTCCCTAGATTAACAGTAAAAAAAAGCAAATCAATGACTTTATTCAATGTTCTTTTTTTTTAAAAAAAAATACAAACCCATACCGCACTTATACAGTAACAGCTTTCCAGGCTCTCAATTAGCAGAAAGATCGCCCTTATTCTTACCTCTTTCTTTTTTCTGACAATGGTGCTACACTCACACACATTATCCATCATTAAAAAACACTGCAAAGGGGACTCACCATGCAAAAAAGATCTCTTCTCATGGCTGTGCTCAGCATAGCCCTACTCGCGCAAAGCAGCGCTATAGCGCATTATCGGTTAACGCTGAAGGGAAGCAAAGTACTTCAGATCATTCATAATGGAGAGCTTGAAACCGAAATTGACCTGTCTTGTGATTTTAGCAACCAAGACTGCGAAGCCCTCGAACGCGAATTGCGCTTTATAAGCATAGAAGAAGTTTTGCAAACCCCAAGATTGGTGACTCTCTCAGCTTCCTGTTCACCAAGAGGCAAAGAAATCGCTGTATGGGATGTAATTAGTGGTACCATGAAGGCGAAACTTTACGAGATGTACGACAACAAGTTAGAAGAGACAGATATTAATAGACTCGTGAATAGCGTGACTGAAGAAGCTTTTACTGGTCAATGGCCACAACACGATGGTTGGACACGCGATACTTCTACTACAGTCGCTACTGCTAATCGAGACGACGATGATGATGACGATGACTTAGTAGCAACCACTCCTGGGGCTACCGCGAAATCGCCTGCAGCCATCACAAGTGGTACCTCTACGCTCACTCCAACTGGGAGAGTGGCACTACAAGAAATCACCAAACAATTAGGTCATCAGTTCAACATACAGCAGTTCCTGTCAGATCTCACAACGGTGGAAATTCCACAAAGCATCATTGAAGAAATCGAAAGTCTCCCTTCAGTTGAAGATCAAATATCTAAAAAGTACGATGTATTAGACTCAATGAAGGATAACAAAGTTAGAGAGCTTACTGCACTGTTTACTGTTCAACTCGAGCAAGGGAAAATACATGCATTCGATATTAAAAGGGCTGTAAACAACATCTATGTGCCAGCTCTTGAAAGAAGATGGAAACGCATGGCACATTATCATCATAAAGAAGGAACCGAGAGCCCATACTCTCAATCTCATTCACGTTCAGCAGCCTCATCTCGCTCATCTGATTCTAATAGCGATGATGATGATGTAAAAACTACTGCCGGCGAGAAAAAGGGTACTATCACACCCCCATCTCGTTCAAAAACCCCCTCTCCAGAGCTTCCAGAAACATCGACTGCATTCGTTTCAGGCGGTGCATCTAGTAGCACAGACATTCAAGATGATGCCCCAAGAACTAGTATGGTATCATCTCATCCAGCAACTCCTGTAGTCATTTCAGCTGATATAACAAGCGCAAGCGTCACTTCTGAACCAACTAATAGAAGAACTGCTCAATCAAGATCTTGGTTTAGTGGGTGGTGGTCTACGAATAAAGACGATGGTGATGACAAGAATGCAGATTCAGTTAGCCAAAGGTCTCCCCAAGCAACAAATAGCACTTTCCATTCACCGACTGCTTCAATTGCAGCCTCTCCAGTTCTTTCAGCAGCAGCAACTTCAAGCGATGTAGTAATTGCGGATAGTATGGGAGCTGTTAGCACTACTCCGGCTCGTTCAAATAGTGCGTTCGTTGGCGCAGATGGGCAAATGTTTATTGTTGGTGCCCCTTCAGTCCCTGCAGCAACATCTACTGCAAGTCCAGTAACGGGTGGGGCCACGGCTAGCACAAACGATGCAAGAACGCCCAAAGCTCGTGAAGGTGTCATTTCAGCCCCTGCAGTAGCTAGCTCAACCAGTTCACCAGGAAAAGGGAATGCGCATTCAAGAATTACAACCCCAGTGACCTCTCCTGCTCATACTTCAACTGCTACAACTAGTGGAGCCGCAATTAGTACAAAAGCTCCAAGAGCAGCCAAAACTCGTTCTGAAAATTTCGTTTCAGCTCCTACAGTAGCTAGTTCAACCAGTTCAACAGGAACAGGCAAAGCACGCTCAAGGGCTGCAACCCCAGCGGCTTCTCCTGCTCATACTTCAACTGCTACAACTAGTGGAGCCCCAGTTAGTACAAAAGCTCCAAGAACAACACCAAAGGCTCGTTCTGAAAATGTCGGTTCAGCTCCTACAGTAGCTAGTCCAACAGGAACTCGCATGGTACGCTCAAGAGTTGCAACCCCAGCGGCCTCTCCCGCTCCTGCAGCAACATCTGCTTCGACAGGTGCCTCTTCAACTCTTTCAATGACAGCACCTGCAGCTGATTCAGCTGGGAGTGTAAGCATGACCGTTAATGCAAGCACTAACAGACCTGCACCAACATCTTTATGGGATGCTCTCACAAGATCTTGGAGCAGTTCAACAGATACTGTCACGATCGCAGCAAGTACCACATCAGTAAATGTTGATGGTGGCCCTGCTGGAGCTTCTTCAGCTAGCTCAGCCACAGTTCATACAAGAGATACCACTTCTAGTTCTAGTCCAGGTGGACAAGCTGCCAGGTTGAAAAAGAAAGATAGATCAAAAGGTGCGAGCACTACCTCAGCTCCTTCAACAAGTGCCTCTTCAGCTCTTTCAGCGACACCACCCGTAGCTGGTTCAGGCACTACGAGAAGATCAACATTCTCATGTGGGAATATAGCATCAGTATGCGGACGCACGTCGCTTTATCTGGGCAAAGCTATTTTTAACGGTTTGTCTTCTACCAGTATGAGCCTAATACATACGGTAAGGACCACCACCGCGACTAATGCAAATGGTAGAAGATCAACACTTTCATGTGGGAATGTAGCATCATTATGCGGAGGTATGTTGTCCTATCGACCTAGTTTTACTTTGCCTAATATGTTTGGACGTTCGCCTAATATTACCATAGTCACTGGAACTGAGGAGGATGAGGACGATATCATAGGAGATCCAACTTCTTTGACCGCCCCACTCTTGGATTTAGATAAAGATGATGGATTGAAAACCCCTGTCACCCCTGTAGTCACCCCAGTGGGTACCCCCACAGGTGATACTCCGGATACAAAAGCTGAAATCAATAAAGATATGGGCAAAACCAGATCATCTGATTCCGATAAAAAGGGTTCATCTATACTCACTAAGGGGCTAGCCCTTGCTGTCGTTGCAGGTGCTTCCGTATGGTTGTATTCAAAATACACACAAAGCAATCAGCAAAAGGCAGCCAGCGCCGCTGCATAGAGAGCTAAAACTCGTACACTTAGGGACCCATTTCTGGGTCCCTTTTTTTACCATTGGAATTTTGCTCAGAGACATGCTTGATATCTTACGATATCAACTGCTTGATGATTGGGTAGTGTGGTTCCGCGACAGAAGGCTATATTGTGGTTAGCCAATAATTAGTCTTCCAGCTCCTCAGACCCAAGGCTATAGATTTTTGGTTATCATCTGTTACACTTAAATCCTGTAGTAACGAATATATAGGATCCCCGCGGAGGATATACGATGAAATTTGTTTATATACTGTCCATTGGAGCAGTCATCCTAGCATTAGGATGTCCACTGTATGCTGCTAGTGATGCTGAGCATCTTAGGAAAGAATTGGCCTCAAGAAATCTATCCCTGGCTGGTAGCAACGCGGCGATGCAATTGAATCTTTCCAAGGAGAACCTTCTAGCTAAGTTAAAGTCAATGGAAGAAAGGAACTTACCACGATATTTATTGGAGATAGTAGAAGAGTTTGAGAAAAATAAAGGATATCTTAATCCACAAGAAACATTAGAAAAAGTCGATCTGGTCTGTGATTTCGTACATAATAAGTTTTCAGCAAATCCTCATCCAGCAGTGGATAGATTTACTGCTAATAAGCTTGAGTATAAGGATTGCGAAGCTAAGGGCTATTCTTCCTTGGTTATTCTTTTAAACAATTGCGTTACTCAGCCAGATTCGGCTCTTGTAACATCTAGGACGAGCTTGACAGATTCACAGCCGGCTTCAAGGCCACATGGTGCTAAGCAGGGGGCAACTTCTGGGCAACCAAGCGAGACAAATAGTTTGACTGCGTCAGCTCTACTTAGGGGAATGTATAACCGAATGACAGCATTGGGTCATACTTCTGCTCCGCAACCTGTTACATTACGTATGTTATTGGGCGACGATGATGATGACGGTGATGCTAGCAGCGCACCTCAAGCAACTCGGTCAAATATTTCCCAAGAGGACACGCATAAACCGGTCGCCAGCGCCCCTGTAAGGGGGGATGGTGATACTAGCACAGCCCAATCACAGCAAATTAACCACGCTGCTGAACAGACAACATCAGTCAATGTATTGCCACCACCCGCACCGCGGCCTCCTTCAAAACCTGCTACAAAACCCGCAACTCAAGCAGATAAGTCCGAGCTACTCGCTTCCATTCAAGCCGGCAAAACCTTGCGTAAAGTAAAAGTAAATCCAGCTAAAGAGGCATCAAAAGGACCTTCTCAAGAATCTCATCAAGAAGAGATGATGGCAAGAGTACTGAGGGCAAAAAATGCTCAAAAAGAAGCCGCTAAGTCTGGGACAGCTCTTCAAGCAAATGGCTCATCGGGGACTCAAGCTCCAAAAGCTGCTTCTGTAAATTCAGGCAGTAGCTTGCAAGGCCAAGCACCAAATAAGAGTGCACCTCAAACGAAAGCTCCACAGGCTCCGTCAAGTAAGATGCAAAATACAAATACTGCTCCAACTTCTCGACCACCAGCAGCTACTCCACCGCAAGCACCTGCAGATCGCCCGGCAAACCCTGCATCACCGATCCCAGCTACAAGAGTAACTGATAAAGTCACGGCTAGTACAAAAAAAGTGCGCACTACCCCAGCTCCTTCAGAAAGTACCACTCCAGCTCCTGCAGCAGCTACTTCAAGTAATTTAGTTGGCAACCAAAGAAAAGTTAAAACCCCTGTCCCAGCGAGTCCAGAAAGGGCATCTTTAGCTCCTTCAACAGCCCTACCTGCAGCTGATTCAGCTAGAAACATACACGCGACAACTACAGCCCCCAATACAAGACCTGCACCAACATCTTTATGGCAAGTTTTCTCAAATGCTTTGAGCAGTTCGCCTACCACAAGCACGATCCCCGCAGTAGCTGTAGATGTTGATGATGAAGATGGCACAGCTGAAGGAACTTCAGCAGGCTCAAGCATAAAAATAGATACAACTGCAAAAAGCACGGCAGCATCTCATCAAGAAAGCTCAGCGATGGGTACCGCTAATGGCGTGAGCGAAAGCATAGCTACTAATGCAAATGCTAAGGAATCTTCATTTTCATTTGGGAATATAGCAGCATTCTGCGGACATCTATGGTCCTATCGACCAAATTTGAGTCTGCCTCATATTACTATTTTTGGTCGTTCGTCTAATACGAGCACGGTCACTGGAACTGATGATGAGGATGATGAAGATGACACCGCCAAAGGCACTGAATTGACAACCCCAGTTACAACCCCAGTAGGTACGCCTCGAGGCGATACTTCAAAGCCAAAAGCGGATATCAGTAGAGATACCTCAAACGCCCATTCAACTGACACCGGCAAAAAAAAGGATTCATCTATACTCACTAAGAGTCTAGCCCTTGCTGTTGTAGTGGGTGCCTCTGCATGGATGTACTCAATATACGTAAAACGGAATCAGCAAGGCCCAACTAGCGCAGCTGCTTAAAGACCTAGAATTTGTACGTAGGGGTCCAGCATTGGGCCCCTATTCTTTTGATTCAATGCTTCAAATCATAGTCACCTAGTGGCATACATACCAATAGCTTATCAGATGCTGCAAAAAAGGCGTTCAGAAACAGCCTAGGCTCATGTTTCGTTCAGATATAGACTCATCACCCTCTCAAAGGAAGCGGTCAGCACCAGCGATTCATAAATCATATGATGTCATCTGGTTTGATGGGTGGTGCGATTATGAAGACTCTTTATGATTAGCCAATGCCGTCTAGTTCTAGAGAAGCAGGGGCTCTAGGACTTTTGGTAAGCATATGCTACACTAAATCGTATAAAAACATAGAATCCTTGTGGAGGATTAGTATGAAATTTGTGTATACACTGTGTCTTGGAACAGTCATCCTAGCTTTAGGATGTCCACTTTATGCTGCTCAACCAGATACTAACAATGAACAGACAACTGAGTCAGAGACAGCTCCTCAAGCAAAAGAAGATAATGTCTGTACAATATGCGTAGACAAAAAAGCTGATTTTACTACTCCCTGCTGTAAAAACAAAGCAATTTGTTCAGAGTGTTGGGATAGAGCAACGAAAGATTATTTCAGCTGCCCTTTTTGTCGCAAAATTGATGAAACTAAAAGAGCAGCCGCATCAGATCGACCAGGCACCAGATATGGTTCAGACGATGCAATGAGCTATGAAACCTTGCAGCTTCTACAGCAGGATCTAATGAGTAGGATGAATCGCCTTCACGATGTTGACAGGTCCAGCCACTTCCGAGATAGTTTCTACGCTGGCCTAGGGAATACCACTCCAGCGCTTGTAATAACACCAGCCTCATTTGGTTTTGCCAGTGACTCTGCACGTTTTTCGCCAGCTGACGTAGGTTACCAAATCTTCTCAAATGAAATATCTGTATCAAGATCTTTACGGCAAGTTTTCTCAAACGCTTGGAGCTTCTTACGTACTGAGGCTAGCTCAATGGCATCATTCTTACATGCCGAGGCCAGTTCAACAGCGTCAATGTTTATGCCGCCCGATTGTCCTCATTTTACTTGGCCTACTATTTTTGGTTGTTGGTCAAATAATAGCACAGCCAGAACTCAAAATGAGGAAGATCCAACGTTTTTGACAATCCAAGGCTTTAATGTAGATGAAGATACTGAATCAATAACCCCTACCCCGGTAGATATGCCCCGAGGCGATAACCCAGAGCTACAAGAAGATGATGTAGATTCAACGTCTTTGAGAACCCGAAGCTTTGATCTGGATGAAGGTTTTGGATTCATGATAACCCCAAGTCCAACCCCAGTAGCTACACTCCAAAGCGATAAGCCAGTACCAAAACCGGAAATCAATAGCGCTACCGCCAAATCAACCGATTTCGACAAAAAGGGTTCATCCCGATTCATCGAGGTCTTAGCCCTTGCTGTTGTTGTGGGTGCCTCCGTATTGTTGTACCAAAAGCCACATATATTGCGGTCACCAAAAACAGCTCACGCAGCTTAAAGACCTAGAACGCACACGTTGGTCTTCTATCAAAAAGAGCCCTTTTTCTTTTGATTCTTGTAGACATCTAGTAAGCGCATATCTACGCTTAGCTGTTAGCAAAAAAAGCCGTTCAGCAAGAACCTGGGGGCACGTTTTATTAACGTGTAGATCAATCCCCTTATGGCTCTCAACAAAATGCAATGTGGGTGATTTTAGAGGCCTTTTTAAAAGAATAACAGGGCCACTTTGTATCGTGGCCCTGTTTGGTTACTGTCATTATTATGAGTGAGTGTGCTGCTGAATATAGTCTACCGCGTCTTTGACGGTAGAAAGCTTTTCAGCATCTTCATCTTTGATTTCGAGGCCGAATGCTTCCTCGAGTTCCATGACGAATTCCACACGGTTTAAAGAATCGGCACCGAGACTTTCAAGTGTCGATTCTTCTTTGATAGTATCATTGCTTACTTTGAGAATGTGAGCAATGATGCCTACCACTTTTGCATATATATCTGCACGCTGCACTGTGTCATCTCCTTATTAACCTATCTCAATAAGTGAAGGTACCACTTCACCGTTTATCACTGCCTGAAGCAGTTTAATATCGGCCATAGTTTCAATACCCATGATAATTTTATCAGGATACACTGATACAAGTTCTTTTACCAGCGCCTTTGAAGGCCCTGGAACCAGAAGCATATCATACTCTGCAAACTGTTTTAAGACTATTTTCCAGTTAACTGGTTTCACGATCTGACGCATAATCGATTCCTGCGCCTTTTGAGCCTTTGCAATAGGCTTGCCATCAAGACAGCCATATACCGTAAACTCAGGTGCAGTAAAATCTACCTTCGTAAGATAGATAGTTAACTGATCTAGTACTGGTTGAAGTAAGGAAGTATGGTATCCATCAATCACATCAACCCGTTTTGCTTTACCTGCACCAGCTTCTTTAGCTGCGCTCGTAAACTCATCGAGTGGCTCGACTAAACCTGATACCACGTACCGTTCTGCATCATATGAGATAACAAATACGTTGGGATGCTCATCAGTAAGCTGCTTAAACTTACGCTCTGATAATCCGGTAATACTCACCGTCTTCATCTCTAAGCCTTCTTGCAGTTCACCATAGAACTGAGAAAACTTACTTAAAAGATACAGTCCATCAGGTGCTGTTATCGCGTTTGCGGTATACAGTGCGCTATACTCGCCCACTCCATATCCTGCGACGGCACTAATCAGCATGTCTGGAAATGTTTCTTGAATCATATGAGCAGTTGATATCCCACTTAGAAAGAGGGCTGGATAGGCATTTGATACTTTGGCTATCTCAGCATCAGACGATGCGAAGCAGAGCTTTACAAAGTTCACTCCTAAACAGTTTGAGGCTTCCTCAAAATATTCCTGTATTGTTCTTGAGTTGTCGTATAAATCCTTACCCATTCCAACATATTGGCTTGGATATCCAGGAAACAGCATACCAATTTTCATAAGATAAACCTCCTATAAGGGGAATTACCCCTTTATGTCTATTGGTTAGTGCTCCATTCTCCTTTTTAAGTACTTCAAAAAGTGATCAATCCGTTGAACACTTTCTTCAACCGAGAGAAGCTCAATAAGCTTGGCTACCCCTGGGCTGGAAGTATTGCCGGTTAAGGCAATGCGTAAGGGCTGAAAGATCTGCTTTACTGAAATTCCTTTCTCTGTGCAGATACTTTTTATAAGACGATCTACGGAGTCATGCGAATGGTCCTCGAGATGCACAAGTGCCTCTCGTACCGTAGTAAGATGTTCTATTACCGATTGTTGTACTAAGTCATTGATGTCTTGAGGAAATTCGCGCGGCCGCTCATGGAGGGCACGTAGTTCGTCTATGAGCTCTTTCAGCGTCTTCACTCGCTCTTTATACAGGCCTATAAAAGCCTCGAGCGTGTTTGAGCTCCAATTAGTAAAATAGTTCTTAACATTCGGATCTACATCCCGTTCCATCAGTATACACAACTCATGGTTGCTTCGTTCACGGATATAGACCCCATTCATCCATTCGAGTTTTTGCTGATCATAGATAGCTCCGGACTTATGCATATGATCAAGATCAAAAAAGCTTATTAACTCTTCCCTTGTGAAAATCTCTTGGTCACCATGTGACCAGCCAAGGCGCACTAAATAGTTACAAAGCGCATCGGCTAAGATCCCTTCTTGCTTATAGCTCTCAACTGAGGTTGCCCTATGGCGCTTACTCAGGCGTTGTCCGTCAGAACCCAATATTAATGAAAAGTGAGCAAACTGAGGAAGCGTATAGCCACAAGCTTGGTATAATAACACCTGCTTTGGCGTATTAGAGATGTGGTCTTCACCACGTAATACATGCGTAATCTTCATATAGGCGTCATCAACGACAACCACAAAGTTATACATGGGCATCCCATCAGAGCGTACAATAATAAAATCATCCAACTGATCCTTCATAAACTTTATTGGTCCACGAATCAGATCAGTAAATTCGATAACGGATATCGTTTCAGGTATTTTAAATCGTATCGCATAGGGCTTAGCCTCATGCTCTTTCTTATCTCGACAGAAGCCATCGTAACTGGCATAGCCGCCCTCATGAGCAGCAGATAACCCAATGCGCTGTGCTAACTCTTCAGATGTACAATAACAGCGGTACGCTCGGCCTTCACTAAGAAGCTTCTGAGCTACTTCTCTATGTGCTTCAAGTCGATCTGATTGAATCATAGGTACTTCATCAGGCTCTAAGGAGGCCCAATGCAAAGATTTGAGAATGGACTCGGTATATTCAGGAAGAGATCGCTCCACGTCAGTATCTTCAATACGCAGGAGGTACGTTCCTTTATGATGTCTTGCAAACAGCCAATTATAGAGCGCTGTCCGTAAGGAACCCACATGTAGATGTCCCGTGGGCGAGGGAGCATAGCGAACGCGAACCGTCATCAACCACCAGCTTTTACTTTTTCATCCGCTAGCTGATACCAATAAGAATCTTTGCTGCTCTGTGCCATAATCTTTTCATAGTACGAAACCGCACGAGCTCGGTCACCTTTGGTATCTGCATCTAAGCCAGCATAATAGCGGGCCATATCTTGTAACGGATTTGCTTCCATCGAAGCAAGGGAATCAAGCGAAGCTCGACCCTCTTTTTCTAAGGTAGCATCTTGAGTATCTATTTTCACAAGCGCAGCTTTTAAAGCATACAAATAATATAATGGATGCTGCTTATCCATATGGTTCACTGCTGTATCAAGCAGTGCAGCTGCTTGAGCTATATTTCCTAAACGAATGAGAGCATCCGCTTCAAAGGCTAAGAAGAATGGGTACAATGCAGAAGAACGATGTGCTTCAGCACCA
Source organism: uncultured bacterium (assembly GCA_963819815.1). Classification (GTDB taxonomy): domain Bacteria; phylum Babelota; class Babeliae; order Babelales; family Babelaceae; genus PRDV01. Next base: position 1,584,979 of record CAWFXL010000001.1, on the reverse strand, counting down.
ACGTGGAAAGCCCGCTCACTATCTTGCAGCTCTTTTTCAACATCTGCAAGTGTTGTAATATGCTCATAGGCTTCAACAGATTCAACGAACTCTTTATAGGCTGCTCGTTCTTTGCCAGCTTGATACCACCTATAGCCATAGATACCTGCGGCTGCTACCCCAAGACCTATAACAATCCAAGCACCATATGCAAGGCGCTTGTCGGACATAATATTCTGTATTGCAGGTATCATCTTTACCTCATATTAAAAAGGGCCGTGGTTACACGGGCCCTACTTTCTTTATTACTTACTTTCTTCTTGAGCTGATTCTGTTGGCACCGAAGCTGCATGTTTAGCCTCTTCTGCGCGACGAATTTCGCCACGCTTCAGCACACGCTCCACTTTAGTACGAAGTACCTTAGCACCTTTATAAAAACCACATTCTCCACATGCAACATGGGGGCTTAATGGTTTTGAGCAATTAGCACATTCAGTAATTGCCTGCGGTCTTATAAATCTCGTCGAATGTCTACTATCTCGGCGAGCCTTACTTCTCTTTCTCTTGGGAACTGCCATCAAGGACTCCTTAATTACCTTACTATCACTAGCGTAAAATATATCAAAACTTTGCAGCTTTTTTCTTAATCACTCTTCAGTCTATCGACCTTGGAGGAAATTGCAATAATAATAATCTTCAAACAAACGAATAGTTGCTATGGATCACTCTCATTTGAAAGTCTAGAAAGCTCTAAAACCCACTTTTTATGGCAATCCGCATCCTGTTCTTGCGCAATTCCATTACAATTAGCAATTTCTTAATTGCCTCAAGGTCGGCCTATTAAACCGACCTTTTAAGCAATTAATCTTCAGAGTTTTCCTCATGGGTGGCGTCCGGTTCAGGCCCTGGTGAAACCTTGCCCTCTGCTTCTGCAACCGATTCTACCTGCACCAAACCTTTTTCAGCAACGTTACCGTCACCGGTGAATGCTGCCACTCCAGCTAATGTTCTGCCCTCTTCAAGGCGGATAAGCCGAACACCCTTAGCTTGGCGACCCATAGTACGAATTTCAGAAGGAGAGAGGCGAATAATCTTACCTTGGTTGTCGATAAGCAAAATATTGCTTTCATCATCTACGACCGCAAGCCCTATCGCTTGGCCATTACGTTTTTCAGTAGGAATAGTGCGCACTCCAAGACCTCCGCGGTGGGTGATTCTAAAGTCAGCAACACGTACCCGCTTACCAAATCCATGCTCAGTCACAAAGAGAAGATCTTGGTCTTGCTGTACCAGTTCTAGACCAACAACAAAGTCATTTTGACGAAGATTAACACCTCGCACCCCAGCAGCCGTTCTACCCATAGAGCGAACTTCTTGCTCAGGGAAATGAATGCCCTGTCCGTTAGCTGTAGCTATAACAATGTTATCCTTACCTGAACTTATGGCACAGAATACCAGCTCATCCTTCTCTTTCAGATTGATAGCACGAATACCTGTACTACGGATTTTTGAGAACTCTGAAGCTTCGGTACGCTTAATGGTTCCTTCCTTAGTTACCATAACTAAGAATCGATCATCGGTAAGATCTCTTGTACAGAGAAGCTTCACAACTTTTTCATCTTGGCCAAGTGCAATAATGTTTACCAAAGCTCTGCCTTTAGCAATACGAGATGCTTCAGGAATTTGGTATACCGGCAAACTAAAGACACGCCCCTGATTGGTAAAGAACAATAAAGAATCATGAGTACGGGCAATAAAGATGTCTTGAAGCATATCATCTGATTCCTCAAGCGCCGTCATACCCATCTTACCTTTACCGCCCCGATGCTGGACACCATAGGTAGCAAGTAATACACGTTTAACGTAGCCCTTACTCGTTAAAGTTACTACTACTTCTTCATCAGGAACAAGATCTGCTTCTTCAATAATATCTACTGAACCTTCAATGCGCGATCTGCGCTTATCTGCATAGGTGTCCCGAATTTCTATAAGCTCTTTACGAATTTCTTCTTTTAACAAATCACGATCTGCTAAAATCGCTTGTAGTCCAGCAATGAGTATCTTTATCGCATCAAGTTCTTCACGAATTTTGCTCTGCTCAAGCCCAGTAAGACGCTGTAAACGCATCTCCAAGATAGCTTTACCCTGCTCTTGCGAAAGTCCAAAACGAACACGCAGTTTATCAAGAGCCTCTTCACCGGTTTCTGAACCCTTAATCAAGGCGACCACTTCATCAATGTTATCAAGTGCAATTAGGAACCCGAGCAAAATATGCTCACGGGCCTGAGCCTTTGCAAGCTCAAACTGACAGCGCTTCGTAATAATAACTTCACGGTGAATAAGGAATTCCTTAATAAGCTGCCTTAGCGTAAATACGAGCGGCCTATTATCTAAGAGAGCCAGCATTAATATGCCGACGGTTGTTTGTAATGGCGTATGCTTATAGAGCTGGTTAAGTATAACGGTAGGTGCTTCGCCACGCTTTAAGTCGATAACTACTCGAATACCGTCTTTATCGGACTCATCGCGAATATTGGAAATACCTTCAATAACTTTATCTTTCACCAGATCAGCAATCTTGATTATAAGCTCAGATTTGTTCACCTGATAGGGCAGCTCGGTAATAATGAGTTTTGAAGCCTTTGTCGTTTCTTCTACATCAACAACACCACGAAGAACAAGGTTACCGCGACCCGTAGAATACGCTTTAATGATACCATTACGTCCGCAAATAATTCCGCCTGTTGGAAAGTCTGGCGCAGGAATTAATTTAAAGAGCTTCTCATCAGCTATTGATTCGTCAGCTAAGTATGCAAGGCATCCATTGATCACTTCACCTAAGTTATGGGGCGGCACTGAGGTGGCCATACCAACGGCAATACCGGCAGTCCCGTTTACTAAAAGATTAGGTAACTTACTTGGTAAAATAACTGGCTCAACGGTAGATTCATCAAAGTTCGGTACAAAATCAACGGTCTCTTTATCTAAGTCTGCTAGGATCTCCTGAGCAATCTTCTGCATCCGGACCTCAGTATAACGCATAGCTGCTGCATTATCCCCGTCAACAGAACCCCAGTTACCCTGACCATCTAAGAGCGGGTAGCGTTTTGAAAAAGGTTGCACCATGCCCACCATGGTATTATAAACCGCCTGATCACCATGTGGATGGTACTTCCCTAAAACGTCCCCCACCACACGTACAGACTTATGATAGGCCTTGTTATAAGTGAACCCTAACTGGTCCATCGTGTATAAGACACGTCGATGAACCGGTTTTAATCCGTCACGCACATCGGGAATTGCACGACTGATAATCACCGACATCGAGTAATCTAAGAAGGAGGTCTTGAGTTCTTCTTCAATCAGAACAGGCTTGATTCGAGACTTCGCACCTTTTTCAAACGTTGAATCCATGAATCCTACTTTCGAACAGCTTTATCTTTCTAAAACAAGGTGGTTTTTTTGATCGATACTGAGCTTTATGATCCTACTAAAATATTAGGTAAAGTATACGTCAAAAAAGGTGAGTTCACAAGCTCACTTGCCCTCCTTGTCGGATCAAGTTTATCTTATTGATCGGGATTTGATGCTCACCCAAAAAGCACGTGCTGAGCTAAAGAATTCAGGGTTCCATGCAACCAGCATAAAGCCCTGAGAGTTTTATTTTTTTAAAATCAATCTTGAACTATATCTATGAGATTCCCATTAGGATCCATGAAAAGCGCCTCAGTACCCCACATTTCCTTGGTTGGCTCTTTAATAAATTGTACCCCAGCTGCCTTGAGTCTTTCATAGTCACCTTTGCAATCATCCGTTGTAAGAACCATAAACGGCATATTCGGTGCAACTTGCTTACCTATGAACGCCTTTGATGCAGGATCAGTCGCCTTCATGACCACCAATTCAAAGTAATCCTGACCTGCAGGACTAAGTGTTAGCCAGCGCTCTTCACCCCACACAGAATCTGTGTGAACCTTAAAACCAAGCTTATCAACATAAAACTTCATCGTTTTATCTTGGTCATCTGTATATAACGTTATATGTGAGAGTCTGGTAATCATTGGACCTCCTTGAGGAAAAAAATAAACGGAAATTCACTAAGTAGTAAGCATAAAAGAGGGGCACAAAAACGCAACCTTGGAAAAAAGGTACGAGATGTACCTAGATATTCTCAAGGATTTAACAAAATGATTAAATACCATAACCAGCGCAAACTTAATTTTTTCGTCCCCTCGCGCTGGTTATATACCTATATCCAGCGCGAAGTCTCTTTTTTTTACCGTTCGCGCTGGTTATGTACCTATATTCAGCGCAAACTTGATTTTGCAGGTTTTTTCGAAATGAACTGAATCATTAGACTTTCTTTAACCACTCCCCACAATTTTTTGAAAAGTACCCACCCTACTGCCTTACGCTGAATTTACAAAAATCTTGTTTATGCTATAGTAAGCATAGATGCTCAGCGTGGCATTTTCAAAAGAAACAGTAAGGATGTATGGATCCTCTAAAAATTGATTTACAGAAGTTTACACCCGATAAGATTCGTAATTTTTCGATTATTGCTCACATCGACCATGGCAAGTCTACGCTTGCAGACCGGCTTTTAGAAGTCACGGGCACTCTTTCTACACGCCAAAAGCATGAGCAGTTTCTTGATAAACTTCAGGTCGAAAAAGAACGTGGTATCACCGTAAAAGCCCAGACAGCTTCTATGATCTACGAGTACAAAGGCGAAGAATACCTACTCAACCTTATCGATACTCCTGGTCACGTTGACTTTAGCTATGAAGTATCCCGCTCACTCTATGCTTGCCAAGGAGCATTGCTCTTAGTTGATGCTGCTCAAGGGGTACAAGCACAGACCATGGCAAACTTTTATTTAGCCTTTGAACAGGATCTTGCTATCGTTGGTATTCTCAACAAAATAGATATGACAAATGCTGATCCTGAGCGAGTAGGAAAAGAAATGAAGCAGTTATTTGATTTTGATCCTGCTCAGCTCATTCATGCCTCAGCAAAAACGGGGATCGGTATCGATCTTATCTTGCAGTCGATTATTGAAAAAATCCCAGCACCGGTAGGAGATCGTATAGAACCTCTGAAAGCGTTATTATTCGACTCATGGTTTGATCCTTACAAAGGGGTTATCTGCTTAATTGCACTCAAAAATGGTCAACTCTCAAAAGGAGATACTATTAGTCTGGCACAAACGGGTAATACCTATGAAGTGCTTGAACTTGGTCTTATGTACCCATCAGAAACTCCCTTTAATACGCTGTATGCAGGGCAAGTAGGCTATGTAGTATGCGGTATGAAAACCGTACATGAAGCGCGCGTAGGAGATACACTTTTTCATCAACGGAAAAAAGTTGTGCCCTTTCCAGGATTTAAGCCAGCAAAACCTATGGTCTTTGCGGGTATCTATCCTGTTGATGCTGAAGAGTTTGAAATGCTTAAAACCGCTATTGAAAAGCTCACTCTCAATGATGCGAGTGTCAAAGTTGAAAAGAAAAGCTCAGTTGCTTTAGGCCTTGGTTTCCGTTGTGGATTCTTAGGACTCCTTCATATGGACGTCTTTAAGCAGCGTCTTGAGCAAGAATATGGCATGACCGTAATTGCTACCGCACCAAGCGTGCTCTATAAAGTAAAGCTTACCTCAGATGAGATGATCGATGTAGAAAGTCCTTCAGAATTTCCTGAGCCACAACGTATAGACGTAATCTATGAGCCAATCATCGATGCAACGATTCTTATGCCCTCTAAGTATCTGGGAGCTATTATCAAACTGTGCCAAGATAAGCGGGGAATTCAAACTGATCTTAAATACCTTTCTGAAGACCGGCTTATTTTGAAATATCGGCTCCCTTTAAATGAGGTCGCTACCGATTTTTATGATCAACTCAAGTCGTTAAGCTCCGGCTACGCAAGCTTAGACTATGAAGAAGCCGGTTACCAAGAGGGAGATCTGGTTAAAATGGATATCATGCTTAACGGAAAACCGGTTGATGCCTTCTCCATAATTGTACATAGAAGTAATGCTCAAACGGTGGGAAGAGACCTCTGCGAGAGGCTCCGCAAAGTTATCCCCCGTCAGCTCTTTGAAATTGCTATCCAAGCAGCTATTGGTGCCAAGGTCGTCGCGCGTGAAAATATCTCTGCATTGCGCAAGCAAGTTACCGCTAAATGCTATGGGGGCGATATTACCCGTAAAAGAAAACTCTTAGAGAAGCAGAAAGAAGGGAAAAAGAAAATGAAGCAAGTAGGAAATGTTGAAGTACCCCATGAAGCATTCTTAACCATCCTTAAAAAAGAAGATTAAACCGATGACCGCTGAAAAACAGATCTTTACCGGAAATATTATCATCTTCCATGCCTATGATATTGGTGATGATATTAACCTTGAAGCAATAAAAGAGAAGCAACTTCTTTTGCGTAGACCTCTGCAGCTCGCTAAATATTTTAAGAGCTACCATACACCCTTGGAAGTAGAGCTACCACACCCCCATTCTAGTTCACGGATCATGAGTGTAAAAATTCATGCCTTTGGTGTGATAACACTCACCTATAAGATTCCCTTTTCGCAAACGCTTGATGAGCTTAAGCAGGAGATCGATGAGATCGATGATGAATTTAGTGAGCAGAGTGTTATCGATGCAGGAGCGATCTATAATAAAATTAAATCCCAAGTCAAACAGCCTAAGTTCTTCCAACTGCGAAAATCCTATGTCCTTATTCAGGTAAATCCTTTACCCGATATCGGTACTGAAAAATTAAAGGAAGACTTTGGTGGGGCAATAGCATCCATTGTCCGATTTGAAACCGATGCTCTTTCTGAGTATCAGAAAAATGAGATTCTCGCTTCAACAGTAGGATATTACCGCGGGAACTTACTGGTAATCGATACCTATTCTACGTTCATCTATGACGAAGATTACGAAGAAATTCTTGATCTCTTTGAGTTTGCTAATATGCAGCATCTTGAGCTCCAATACTTTGATCGCCTTCTTTCACAACAGCTTATTGTCGTGTATGAACGGGGCATTGAAAAAGTTCCCCTACTTTCGTTCTTGCCATTCATGAGTGGCGTTGCGGATGACCCCATAGCTGCCCTAGGTAAACTGAAAGTGGACATTTCAGTCATCACCGAGAGGCTTGAAAATACTATTAAGCTGTCGGGTGAAGAATATTATGGAGCTATTTATGAGCATCTTGTTGAGCAGTTTGATATCAAAACCTGGCAAGCGGCCATCAACCGCAAGTTAGACATTATTTTTGATTTGCGATCCGTGTATGAAGATAAGGTAAACATGGTACGCCAAGATCTGCTCTCAGTACTTATTATCCTTCTTATTTTCATAGAAACGGTAATCGGAATACTCAATTATGTAGTAAAGCTGAAGTGAAGTTTTTAAGTTAACTTTCGAGCTGAGGAATTTTTGTTCTGCTGCGTTATGTCAGGCTGGAAGTATGTCTCAATTCTTGCTAATTCTAGAGAGCGCGAGGTAATGCCGTTACAGGCTCATACCGATATCATATTAAGAAGAAAAACATCTCTTCTCTATAAAGCGATAGCACCAAAGCTCGTAAGAAGTTGATAGCGGAGCTAAATTCCCTAGAGTGTCATGGATAAAAAACAAAAATCTTGAATACAGCTTGCAAGACATGGTAAGCTCCTGAGGAATTCAGCTCACATGAACTTGAAAGCGTTGTAGAGAGGCTATATCCCTAGAAAGGGCAAGAGTATATTGGCTCTACAATGAATGTTGAAAATAAGCTAACGTGCTATCCCCAATAGGTCGGGATGGACAAGAGCTAACTACAAATCAACTAAGGGAGAAGTTTTTCTTATGAATAAATTAACCATACGCCTGCTCAGTGTGCTCGCTGCACTGGGAATCATTACACTTGTGCATACAACAGGACCATCTAATGGTGGTGCGAATCGTAACCAGCTACTTATGGTCGGTTCAGATTTTAATGGAACTATAGGGAATGTTCCTTATGAAACCAATAACAAGGGCCTAATTATTGGATACGATGGTGCCGTTGCTTGCGAAATAGCACATCGCCTTGGGTTCAATGGGGTGAGCTTTGTAGAAGTGCCCTTTACAAGTTTACTGACAACGCTTATTGAGCCAAACAGCCCGATCGATATTGTGATTTCTGCGATGTCTATAGCTCCTTCAGCTACAGTTGATGTACCTGCAGGCAGTGTTTCCTTTGTTAAATACTCCGAAGATCAGCTTGGTGTTGTGCTTTTAAGCAACGACCCTTTGCTTGATAATCCCAATCGGGCCACAATTTTAAGTCAACTGAATGATATTTCTGCAAATGTTGGGGTAATCCCAGGATCGCATGAAAATGCCGTTCTTGCCGGCTTTCCTAGTTTGGAGGTGGGTAAAGTTATACAAACTAATTTAGAGGATGCACTTTTTGCACTTATAAATCATTTCGACATTGGTGCCTTACTTGTAAATAGTGCTTCTGCTTCAGCGTTACAAGCTGGAGAGCCGCTAGCAGGGGTCGCTGGTACATCAGGCTTGGTGGTAGTAAATAATGCGGTGAATACTGCGGGTGCTGATCCTACTCAGGGACTTGGTATTGCCATCCCTTCAGGCAGCTGTCAGCTCTATGCAAATATTCAGCAAGCCATTACGGATATGGTTGCAGATGGGACCTTGCTAGCACTCCAACAAAAATTTAAGGTGCCGCAAGGGCTTACCCCTGTTTCAGGTTTGACACCATCAGGATGTATGAGCACCCCTACCATTAATAGTAATAGTATTGCAAACTACATCTTCACCAAATATTGCAATTGTGCGCCTACTGTAGTACCTGCAAAGTAGAGAGCCTTAATTGAGAAATAGCGATGAAGACCATTGACTCAAAGTTTTTGAGTGTGCAATACTTGTAGTTGTGGTCTTGGGCCCAAGAGGTGCCAAGAAATCCTGACCTCAACTCACACTATAAAAAAGGAGTTCTCATGAAACATTTAGTATTACTGTTTATGGTTACTGCATTATCCATCCAATCCGCCCAAGCAGGCATTAGCGACGCATTTAGGAAAGTTAAAAAAGCTCCTAAGAAGGTAAAAAATCTTGTAATCCCTTCAAAAGCACACAAGGCTGATATTCAAAAAGAGCGTCAACACTCCTCCCGAACTAAAAAATAACGGTGGAGCTATTTGGGTAACTGTTAATCGAATGGTCTTTCTATTAACAGCTTGCTACCCTTGAAACACTCGACCATTTGCAGCACCTATCGACAAGGCCTATGAAATGCTTATATGGACAAGCCGTTTCAAGGAAGCATTAAAGGCTTCATACAAACAAACTACATACCTTACCGCGAATTCAGGTGAAGCATTACGGCCACTAACTGCCTGCCTGAACCCCAAATAGTTTATCTTCTTCCATTCCTACCATCCCCTCCCGACCCAAACACCAATTGAAAACAATGTTAAAAATCATTGACTTAAAGTTTTCAAATATGCAATAATATTACTAGAATGTAATACTATCCACTAAACTCTCAAAGGAGTTCTTATGAATAAATTAATATTGCTGCTCGCTGGAGCTGCACTATCTATCTCATCAGCCCAGGCCGGCATCGGAGATCTATTTAAACAGGTAAAAGACACCGCTCTAAAGGCTAAGGATCTAGCTACGCAAGCTAAAACTCTTACTGAATCTGCAAAAGTATACAAACCAGGCGCTGCAAAAGGCGATAAACAATTTACTCCTGTAAGTATCGAAATCAAGAATAAAGGCAACGATATTTGGGTAGCCATTAAAACTGATGAGTCTTTCTATACACAGGATAATAAAGAGATTACCAAAGTGGCAGCTGGAAAAACTCAACCATTTGAAGCACCTATCGACAAGCCCTACGAAATTTTCGTATGGACAAGCGAACCTGCTTCAACAGAAACTACCCCAACAAAGCTTTACAAATTAAATGCTGATGAAACGGGATACCTCACTGCTGACCCAGGTGGCATACTGCGACCACAAACAGGTCCCGCTAAAGGGAAATTGGATAAAACTGATACCGGTTTAAGTACATTAAGAAATGCAAGAACTGTCACTGCATTAGCTATTACGGTAAAGGCACCTCCAGCACCTGTTGCAAAACCTGCACCGGCTGCACAACCAGCGCCTAAAAAAGCTGCTACGCCCCCAGCACCCGTTGCAAGGCCCGTACCAGCGGTACCCCCTGCAAAACCTATAGCAGCTGCACAACCGGCTCAAAAAACATCTATACCCGTACCCCCACCGATGCCTTCAAAACAACCTGCCGTAAAACCTCCAGCTCCAAAGATCGTAGTAGAAGAAGAGACGCCAGCACCTCAAGAAGGTCGCTCCGATCTACTGGCTTCAATTCGAGCAGGTAAAACTTTGCGTCCTGTAGGAGAACAGAACGTTGCTCAAAAGAAACCTCAAGGATCATCTGTAGCAGCGTCATTAGCACAGAGTGCCGCGTTTAAAAAAGTAGCACGGGCAAACCGACCTGAAGAAGAGACGTCGGCAGCATAAGCCATTAAACCTCAGTAAGGCATGAAGAGACTTCTCTTCATGCCTTTTTTGCGCCCTAGCATTAACCTCCCCCCTTTCACCTCACCAAAATGCTGCCATACGTCGTCCCTAACAAGAGATTTCTTCATCTGACACTTAATTGTACGTTGGACTTCATAGCAGCCGAGATAGGCCCGTTACGGGCGTTAAGCTGTTAAGACATGGGTTGCTACTGACAGGCAAAAAAGAATACCTACTGAGAAAAGCACACCTACAAATAGAAAGACCCATGAACATGATGTTCATGGGCCCTTAGGTGTATAAAAAAACGCTTCTAAAGGTTCTTCACCTTATTTTTTTGCTTTTTTTACGTGCTGACGAGGAAGAGCTTTCTTCGCCTTTCTTTTATGTTCTACATGACGACTCTTCTTAGCCATGGTAGCGCTTTTCGGAGCTGCTGCCTCTGTTGGTTTTGCTTTGGCAGTTTCTTGAGTCCTACCACCAAATAGACCACCAAGTTTACTAAGGGCACCTGCCCCTGCAGCTGTAGCGGCTATCTTGCCTGTTTTACCTTTACCAGAGCGAAGGGTCTTAAGATTACTTTCGTTCCATGCAAAAGCCTTGTGAACCCGTTTATAGGCTGGATCATCCTCTTTCATACCACCTTTTTTTAAGTATTCGAGAGTTCTTTTCCAATCACGGACTGCTTCTTCTCTATGTTTGATGAGTTCTGCATGTGTTTGCACGCCAAAAGCAGATGAACCGAGCCCTAAGGCAAGACCTGCTGTAAGTGCGGTTACGAGATGTTTCATAGTCTTTTCTCCTGTTGATAAAGTTAGGTATAGTCTTACCTTTACCTTATCATATTTTCAGGTAGAAAATCAATATAAGTAATAAAATTTATATTATTTCTTATGGAATTTATAGGTGTACCTACAAAGCCACCGCGACTTTTGCTGGTCGAAGTACGCGGCCTTTCCTCATGTATCCTTTCTGAAGAATCGCAAGTATCTCACCCGAAGCATGATCCGGCGACTCTTGCTGCATAACTGCTTCGAAGAACTGAGGGTCAAAAGTCCCTTTATGAGAGATCTCTTCTATCTCATATTTTTTAAGGAGGGCATCAAGGTTTTTTACAATCATCGAAATGCCTTGAAAATGCGTCGCCACATCTTGAGGAAGCTGCTGAAGTTTGAGTTCTTCAAAAGCACGTCCAAGATCATCTACTATTGATAGAAAATCAATGATTACTCGATCCTGTGCCATTTCTATTAATGATGCTTGTTCTTTACTGGATCGTTTTTTATAATTATCAAACTCAGCAGTAAGATAGAGGTATCTGTTTTTCATCTCAAGAAGCTCTGCACGACAAGCTACTAAAGTAGTATCGCCATTTTGTTGATCTTGAGAAGAAACGTTCTCCTGCGGACCTTTATTTTCAGTATCTTCCATAGAAACCCTTACTCATGACGCTCAGACAGAGCTTATAACGACTTATCTAGATGATAAGTATAGCACCAATTTGCAAATTGAGAAAACTCCACAGCTAGAGGACCTTTATATTCAGTCTGAAAAACAATGCCGCCAAACTCTTGATTTTTCTGCGAAAATTTAAGTATGCTGAAACTATAGAAAGATATAAGAATGAGAGGATGTACATGGATCAAAAAGATTTTGTTGAAGGGCTCAGTGCCATTCTTACAAACCGCAGGCTCATAACACCGGCCGATATGGTCAATCTTGAAAGAGAGTTCCATACCCGAAGTGATGTTGCATTTGAAGATTTCTTGCTTGAGACAGGCATCATAGACCGTGAGGATCTTCTTGAAGCCCTCTCACAATATTATGGAGTACCTCAGCTCGATGTAACCGGTGCTTTTTTTGATCATCAATTCCTTCGACTTATTCCAAGCGGTATAATGTTGCGCCATCTTTTCATACCGTATTATCGGGATGAAGGGAGCGATTCGCTGTGGGTAGTGGCTGCAAACCCCAGTGATCCTCATCTGCTGTATGTCCTTGGCAAGTACATCAGTCACGACATTAACTTTATGGTTGGTCTTCCCCAAGATATCCGTGATGCGATACGTGAATTTTATGATGAATCAATTACTTACCAGCCTAATAGTATCGCCAACCAGCTGATGGAGCGAAGCCAAGGTGACGTATTTACTCCCAATGAACTTGATGGTCGTATTCCTTTAATCTATGATGAAACCATAGATGATTATGAAAGTGATTAACTAAAAGAGACGTTAATGATTTTCCGATCTCTTCAGAACTCCTAAAACATTCTGCCATTCAGGATTTTATTAGGAAAAACATCCCCTTTTTAAGAAGCTCCTTAGTAGGGTTTTCTTCATTTTTTCTCAAAATCATATATATCTATACATGCTTTATAAAGAATTTTGAGCTCATTTAAGGAAAGCGAATGCATAGATATACCTACGTTCTCATAGGTCTGCTTTCACTCACAGGCACCATGGAAAGCTTTAACAGGAGTTTCTTCTACAGAACTTCCTCCTTTTGGGATGAGCCACGCTTTGTCAAATCATGGCTCTCTACACTTGATATACAGCTGCTCGGAGGTTCCAATCATAGAGGAAGAAATTGCGACGGGCGCCGCTGCAATCTAACATCACTATATGGCTCAGAAAATATTATGGCTCTCTCAGAAGCAAGCGGAAAGCCCCTCATTCTTCCTGGTGATCCCCAAAGAATAGAGTTTAAGGCGGTCGCAGATGTATTTGAAGCTGACTTTAATCTGTACCAAAACTTTACCCAGGGATTTTTTGGCCATTTTCATTTTCCTATGGTGATCCTGAGAGTTTTCCCCTCGGGATTTGTGAGTACCAACTCACCCAATGGGAGTCCCTGTAAGCACTATACACCTGCCTGGGAACAACCCGTCAGTCTTCTTGCACCTTTTTTGCACGAATTTGACCTTTCACTCAAACGTACTGATGGCGCTGCGGCATCTGACTCTACACTCTTTTTAGGATGGAGTTATAGTTATGATGACACCTGCTATTTGGACTTTATTGATACCACCATTAAAACAGGTGTCCTGTTCCCCACAGGAAAAAAGGCTAAGTCCGGCGAACTATTTTCAATTCCTTATGGATATAATGGGCACTGGGCTATCCCGCTCTCTTTTGACATCTCAGTGGGCGCCTATGATTGGCTTACGTTTGGGTATCATGCCGATGCCCTTTTCTTCATTAAGAAAATGGAATATCTCCGCATGAGAACTGAAAAAGAGGCGGCTACCGGTCTTATAGTACTCGGTAAAGGCATGGCAGATGTGCGGTATGGTACGGTGTGGCGCATGGGTACCTATGTAAAAGCAGATCACTTTTACAATGGCATGTCACTTCTGTTAGGCTTTAGCTACGAGCAAAAGAATGCAGATTGCGTAGAGCCATGCGACAGCGCACACTTTAATCTCGAGCATGTAAATAATGACCAGCGCTTCCAAAAATGGGCGCGGAGCATAGTGCATTTCTTATTTGAGTATGATCTCACACGCTGCAATTCTAAAACGGGCGCACGTATTGGCGTATTTTATGATGTAGAGATGACGGGGCTTCGAGTTTTTAATATAAACACAGGCGGTGGTTATCTAGGCCTTGATGTGAACTGGTGCTTTTGAACCATTGAATAAAATTGCCTCCCTTGCACAGAATGCTTGGGAGGCTCATTTTTTATGTGCATACGTTAAAAAGGAAGGTCATCCGTAAAGGCATCTTCTTCCATAAATTTAACTTCACTCGTACTTTCAGCAGGAGCATACGAAGAAGGTCCTTCTTGCTCTGCCATACGTGCTGCGGTAACACCTGTTTCAAACGGAACTCCCGCTTCTGACTCTTGTCGAGATCCTAGGAAGACAACTCTCTCAGCTACAATAGTATGCTTGGAGCGAGTATTTCCCTCAGTATCTTTCCAACTTTCAAACTTTAAGCGCCCTTCTACGAGCACTGGTCGGCCTTTTTGAAGGTATTGCTTACAGCTTTCTGCTTGTGGTCCCCACACAGCAATATCAACAAAACATACTTCTTGAGTAAGCGTCCCTGTTGCCTTGTTTCTGAACTGACGATTAGAAGCGATACCTAATTTACAGAGTCCCTGACCAGATGGCTGCATTTTAAGTTCTGGATCTCGGGTAAGGTTACCGATAATGATAATGCGATTAAAGTTAGCCACTGCTGGACCTTTCATCGTTAGGAGGTAGTAATAAACTCTTTTCAAGTATAGCAAACATATTCAGAAAAAAAAGGAACTCTATGAAAGCCTATGCAACCTCAGGTAAAAATTCATTCGCACTATTTCTTTAAAGTTGCTAAAAATGCATTTTGCGCAGCGAGATGTTCTGATCGTCTTTTGAGCTCTTTTTGAAGCTCGGGCAGAAGAAGCTCAAGATCTTTCACAGATCCTTTATTGAGCTTACTTTCTTGTGCACCTTCATAGGTCGCTCTGACCTCTTTGCATAACAGTTGCTGGATCTGAGCTTCCCGTTCAAGTGAAAGACTTGATTGTTCAACGAGTTGACCCATTAATTCAGAAATTTCCTGTTTTATTTGTTGGCGGTTTTTTCGCGCTGCTGGTTTTTCGTGCACGATAAAGCTGTTAGAATTGACATTCTTGGCATAGCACCAAGCACAAAGGAGAAACGATACGAAGACAAGAGCGATAGTCTGCCGATTCACGATGCCACCTGCTTATAGGTTAGCATCCCATATTGAATCAGCAAACAGATTCGAGCCATCGCAATAAGCATAAGGACCTGATAGAACAGCGTTGTTGAGATAGTTCCGGTAAAGCCAGCTAAGAGTGCCCAAAGAATAAACAAAAACTGCCCAAAGCCAAGAAGTTTTGCAAGACGAGAGGGACTAATGGCAATCTCCTGTCTAAAAAGAGACCAATATGCAGCACCGATCATGAGAAGCATCTCATGAACTATAACAAGCGCTAAGAACCAAACAGGAACACTCACGGGAATAAAACTTCCAAAGACAAGGCCTGCATAGATGGTAATAAGCATTAGTTTATCAACCAAGGGATCAAGTATAGTTCCTAACCAGGTAACCTCATTGAGTGCGCGGGCAAGTATTCCGTCAACTACATCCGTAATCGAAGCCAATACGAAAAATACGGTCGCCATAATCCATGCCCCACCAATCATACTTGCAAGCATGCAAGGGATGAAAAAGAGACGCAAGAGTGTAAAATATGTAGCTAGGGATATCCCTACAAGAAAGTTAGCCTTCATATCGCTTAATAACTCCTCCACCTAAACATTTTGTTCCCTCATAAAATACAGCATATTGCCCTTCAGCAAGACCTTGGTCCCGTTCTGCGAGCTTCACCAAGTATGAATCATCACCATACTTTTCAAGTGACGCGCTATTAAAATGTGGCCCATGACGCAACTTTACCCGAAGGGTAGCCTTTTCTGGGGCACCCGCAATCCAGTTACATCCGGATAGCACAAATGTATCACGCATTTTTTCGTCCGTATAGTAGTCCCGGGAAATGTAGACGATATTATCCTCAGTACGTTTTGCAACGACATACCACGGTCCACCACTTAAACCCATTCCTTGCCGCTGGCCTATTGTATAGAACCAAAATCCTTTATGCGTTCCTACCTGCTTACCAGTTTCAAACTCAATGAACGCTCCCTCTTGCTCCCCCATATGATGTTTCACAAACTCGGGAAACTTGAGCTTGCCAAGAAAGCAGATGCCCTGACTATCCTTACGATCTTTATTCGGTAAATCATACTGTGCTGCAAGCTCACGTACTGAGGCTTTCGTAAGGTCTCCTAAGGGAAACAAGACGCGAGATAGCTGTGCTTGGCTCAGATGGGATAAAAAATAGGTCTGATCTTTTATCGGATCATCAGTAGTATGAAGTTCACTATGGTTAGAGTCTCTGATAACGCGCGCATAATGGCCCGTAGCCACATATTGAAAGCGCGGATCTAAATACTCGTAAAATGCTCCGAATTTCACGCGCTGGTTACAAAGAATATCAGGATTGGGGGTACGTCCCGCCTTAATTTCAGAAACCGTATGCGCAACAACCCTATCCCAGTATTCTTTTTGAAGAGATATGACCTGTAGAGGAACCTTTGCCTGGGCACATACAGCTTCCACATAAGCAAGATCCTCTTGCCAAGGGCAGCTGCCCAGATGAGAGAGCTCATCTTCAAGCCAGATTTTCAAGTAGAAGGCAGTAGGAGTATACCCCTGCTCTTGCACTAAGCGTAAAGCAACAGAGCTATCAACCCCTCCAGAAACTAATACGGCACATTCTTTTTTCATTGCATTCTTCCCACTGCCACTATCTCTCTATAATCTTTCCAACGAGCTCATAGGCTCTTCTATTCTAACAAATTTTCAGCTTTTTGCACTATGGCTACCTCGCAAGGCTACGACAGGGCACTATAAGTTGACCCCAAGGCTCAGAGGGAGTGTGAAAAAATGCTTTTGTACGGGTGTTCAGTCCTACAGTAATACGAGCTTCTGCTTCTGTTTACTGTAGAAGCCAATAATTACAATTCAATGATGCGCCATTGGTCATCATTCTCACCAGGTGCTATAAAATAGAAGAGTCCGCAATTGTGAGCTGAGTCGTAGGTTGTCTCAATCGCTCTACAGAACGCTCGAAAGCTACCACCATGCCCTATAAACAACACTTGACCTTCAATATTCCCAAGTACAGTATTGACACCGCCAATCACGCGCTCATGAAAGATTGGGTATGTCTCACCATTTTCAGGAACAGCAAGATGAAACAGTATATTTTTTTTGTCCTGATCCCAAACAGTCCCCTCCCATTGCCCAAAATGGCGCTCCTTAAGCTCTTCTAATGCAACCTTTGGAACGCTCAAATCTTTACAAGCAATATGCATAGTTTCTTGTGCACGTAAAAGTGGACTATAAAACACATGCGTAATATCTAGCTTGGTCACTAAAGGCTGCAATGTTTCAGCTTGCGCTCTGCCCGTATCGTTCAGTGGAATATCTATCTGGCCTTGTAAACGATTCTCTCTGTTCCAATCCGTTTGGCCATGACGCACAAAGTAAAAAGATTTTGGGACTAACTTCAAGTTTAACCTTAAGGCCTTGCAGAGTTTATGTCGTTTGTATTTGTTACTACAGCTGTACCCATTACCAATTGGCACGATGCTTCTATGGCTAGTATCATAACACAGACACTAAAAAAAAGAACCACATTCGCGATTTACTCCTGGCGCGCAAAATCATTCTCTATAGCTGGTATTCATTACCAACCATAAACCCACTACACACATAAAAAAAACCTGCGAGCACCGTCTTTCTTCTCCAGTATGAGCGTAATTATCGTCGTAAAGTATCCCTTATTCTAATCTTCCTCCGCAATCCAAAAGAGTTGCAGCCTCCTTCGAAGCCTTATGTTAAAAATCCCTTCAGATGGGCCTATAACACCTATGAAAAATCTGATGTGTACTTTGGATCGCATATTTAAAAATCACAAGCACGCGATTCGAAACTAGGACAATTATAATTTTTTATATTTGTCCCCAAAGAGGAGCGGATCGCATATCTTTAAAAACCCTTACTAGTAAGCCATTTATAAAGAATCTAAGTCCCTATTTTCTCACGATTTTTTAAACTAGGACAATTATAATTTTTTATATTTGTCCTAGTTTTCCCTTGACTACACCTTGAGATTTCTTTATCCTTCAACCACTGAGCATGTTGAGGAGTGTGCAATGATTGTTGGCAGAAAAAAAGAGCGGAAGCTTCTTGAAAAGGCTTTTGAATCGGATAAGGCGCAATTTATTACGATGTACGGGCGTCGGCGCATAGGAAAGACATTTCTTATCCGTCAATTCTTTAGCCAAAAGGAGTGTCGTTTCTTTGAGGTGACGGGTCTTCAGCATGGAAATATGCAACGGCAACTTGAGGGCTTTTACCAGGCATTATCGGATACTTTTTTTGAGCGAGCTCCATTAATCCCTGCAGCTAACTGGTTTCTGGCATTTCGGTTTCTACACGAACAAATTCTTAAGAATGAGGGGAAAGTTGTCATTTTTTTGGATGAGCTTCCCTGGTTAGCAGCAAAAAGATCCCGGCTGATACAAGAAATAGATTATTACTGGAACCATTATTGGTCCAAGATGCACAATGTTATATTAATTGTATGCGGCTCTTCCGCATCCTGGATCATACAAAAAATTTTGTTTAACACAGGAGGTCTCCACAATCGAACGACCGTAGAGATTAAGCTTAACCCATTTAGCTTATCTGAAACCAAAGAGTTTCTTGAAAATAAGGGAGTGCCGTTAAACGAAAGTCAGGTGTTATCGCTCTATATGGCTGTTGGAGGGGTTCCTTATTATCTCAATTATGTAGATCGGGGGAAAAGCGCACACCAAACAATTCAGAAACTTTTCTTTGACCCCATCTCTCCCTTGCTAGGAGAGTTTGATAAACTCTTTGAATCATTATTTAACGATGCTGAACCCTACAAGGAAATAATAAAAATTTTGGCTGAAAAAAAAGATGGCGTTGAAAGAGCTGATTTGGCTAAGAAAACGAAAACTCCTGAAGGAGGCGGGGGGAGACTTACTCAAAGATTGCGTGATTTAAGTGCTGCAGGATTTATTGAACCTGCCCTCTCGTGGGAGAAAAAACAGGGAGAATTCTATCGGGTAATTGATGAATTTTCTTTATTTTATCTTAGATGGGTCGCGCAAGATGGTCGAAGAAAGGCTGTGCCACAGCACTGGCTTAAGCAAAGTCAAAAGCCAGCTTATTACGCCTGGTCAGGATATGCCTTCGAAGCAGTTTGTATGAAGCATATCGATACTATACTTGATGTACTCGATATCGAACCGGCCCTGTATTATGGTTGGTGGCGCTATGTACCAACAAATGTTAATGAGCATGGTGCTCAGGTCGATTTAATTATTGATAGAACTGACAATGCTCTTACTCTGTGCGAGATAAAATATACCGAAGAGCCATTTATTATCGATAAGCGTTATGCTGAGAAGCTCGAAAACGTACTCAAAATCTTTCAGCAGCAAACCGGTTCTAAAAAACAACTATTTCTTGCTATGGTTAGCGCTAGCGGTGTTAAGAAGAATATCTATAGCGAAAAAATGATCACGGGTGTTGTTACGTTAAAAGACCTCTTTAAAAGAATTTAGAAATAAACCGTACCAATAGACTCTTCTCAGCTCTTGGATGGATAGACTGCCTGGATGGTCCTATAGTAAGCTAATTTTATCGCATCATTTGCAAGGAAATAACCGAGTACTACCCCCCCAATCACGAGAATATCCCGTAGCGGAGGTTGGGCAAAATGGAAAAACCTGCCGATGGGAAGCATCGGTAAGGCTATTGTAATGAACACAACTAAGAGGCTCAGTGATATGAGAACACCTGAAGGACGTCGCGCTTTATAAAAAGGAAGCCGTGTACGTAACGAGTAGATAATGACAATTTCCGTGAGGATACTCTCAATGAACCAAGCAGTTTGCAGACGGGCAGCTGGAAAGGTATAAAAGAAAGAAAAGAATATAAAATCAAAGAGTGAGCCGGTCAGGCCAAATATGATAGAGCTTAAGGCAATATCTTTCATGACAAATCGTGGCGGATGGTTTAATTCCTCAAAATCTACCGTATCACTCGCAATAGCCACCATAGGAAAGTCTGAGAGCATGTTCACCAAAAGAATTTGTCGTGGAAGAAGTGGTAAGAAATCTAAAAAGAGCGAAGCTATGGCAAGTGAATAAAAGTTTCCAAAGTTGGAAGAGATCGAAGTGGTAATATATTTTATGGTATTAGCAAAGATATTACGTCCAATCCCAATACCATACACCACATCAAAGAGGCTCTTTCGTAACATAATAATATCAGCAGCATCTTTTGCAAGATCACTTCCTGTTTGTACGACAATACCCACATGAGCAGCCTTGAGTGCAGGTGCATCATTGATACCATCCCCTAAAAACCCCACGGTATATTGTTTACGAAAGAGTTCCACAAGTTCATACTTTTGTGCTGGTAAAAAGCGCGCAAACACCACATAGCGCCCCAAGGCCTCTTTTTTCTGCTCATCAGAAAGCTCCTCAAATTCAGCTCCTGAGATGGCACAATCTAACGTATCTGAAAGACCGATCATCTTCGCAACATAACCACCTACTTCTTTGCTATCTCCCGTAACCACCTTAATGCCTATGCCTAATTTACGGGCTTTCATAAGTGCTGGGGCTGCAGTCGTTTTTATGGGATCTGTATAGGCAATAAAGCCGGCTAATTTGAGCGGCCTGTCAGCAAGTACTTTTGCCTGCTCTCTATAGCCAAAGGCAAGTATTCGGTTACCTTGAGACGTTTGGGTTGCTATCCAAGATTGTGCTTCAGGAGTAATGTCCTGAGGACAGGTCTCTTCAACCGTGCCCCTCACGATAAGCGTAGTAACGCCCTTTTGTTCAACGAGCAGCGCACTCGTTCTTTTTTCAGGATCAAAAGGTTGCTCATCGAGCACCTTGTACTGTCCTGTATCTTTCTCGGCAGATGCAAGTGCCAACAAGGTCGCATGGTCAAAGGCATCAGTTAAAGGATGGCGAGAGATCAGCTGGGCAAATTGGCGTAAGGGTACTCCAGGCTGTTCATACCATGAGGCAACGGCAAGTTTATTTTCTGTCAGGGTACCCGTTTTATCGGTAAGAAGCATCGTAATGCTTCCTATATCTTCAATAGCTGAGAGTCTTTTTACAATGACATTATGCTGAGCCAATAATACTGCTCCTTTTGAAAGAGCAAAGGTAGTTACCGTCGGTAACATTTCAGGAGTCAATCCAATAACCAAGGCGATAGCGAAGATAAATAACTCAAGAAGATCGGTATCCCACCCTTTTACCAGGAGATGAGAAAAGATTACGCACGGAAGTGTTAAGCCCACAACAATTAAGAGAAATCGACTCAACGAATTGAGCCGCTCTTGAAAGCCGCTTTGCTGGAAATTCTCAAGGGTTTCTCTGCTAACCTCGCCAAATATAGTCTGGGGACCTGTTTCAATCACGATACCGCGAGCAGTGCCTTGGGCAATAATCGTACCGAAAAAGGCGATATTGCGCGCTTCGTAAATATCTTTTGCAACGGCTGGAAGTACCTCACTCGTTTTTTCACTATGAGTAGACTCACCGGTAAGTAAGGATTCATCAATGCGCAGCTTTCCAGAGATAATCCTCACATCTGCAGGTACGTAGTTACCCTGCTCAAGGATAACAAGATCGCCCGGTAATAAGGCATCATGAGGGATAAGATGCACCTCTCCATCACGAATAGTAGGGCAAATAAGTTGTAAATGTTGTTTAAGCAGCTCAAGTGCTCGCGAAGCCCTATACTCTTGAAAAAAGGTGAGGAGCCCATTTACGAGTACGATGCCAAGGATAATCAGGGCGTTAATTTTGCTTTCAAGGAAAAATAGGGCTATGGCCGATGCTATGAGCAGCAGAATAAACATTGAAGTAAATTGGCGGAGCAATAACGTAGGCCACTTAAGTTGTCTCGTTGCAAGAACATTGAGCCCAACTGTTTTTTTAAGTGCGTCAACCTGCTTCTGTGAGAGTCCTTGTACCGAGGAGGTTGCTAACTCTTTCTCAAGCTGTTGCGTAGGTTTATTCGTAAATGATAATGATTGTGAGTTCATGCCGCACCTTCTCTAACCATCCCTTTGCATGCACACGTGAGCATCATAGATGGTACGCTACTGTACCATACACAAGAGCATGAGCCAAGTTTTAAAGAGACGTTCACTTGCTCCAGTGCATAAATACCGATACACTTAAGAGGTACCATTCAAAAGGAAAATGCTATGAATGTCATCGAAACGATCGGTCAACACCTACACGATACGCTACAGAGCCTTTTTAGCAGCCAGGCTCAACTCATTAAAAAAGCTCAGCTCACGATTAATACCGATAAGCAGAAGTCTGAATTTGGTGACCTGAGTTCAAATGCTGCTCTAATCATAGCCAAAGAGCTTGGCGAAAATCCTCGCGCTGTTGCTCAAAAGATTCTCACTGCACTCAAACATCCGTACATCGAGCGGGCAGACATAGCAGGTCCTGGCTTTTTGAATATCTTTCTTTCACCAGAGGCTTTCAAGAAGCTCGCAACAGAGCTGTATGAAGACAGAGCACTCTTTTTTTCTCGCAATCCAGCTCCTAAGCAGTCCTACTCCGTTGAGTTTGTCAGTGCTAACCCTACCGGTCCTTTACATGTGGGGCATGGACGCGGCGGCATCATTGGTGATGTCCTTTCACGAATTCTCTCATTTCTTGGCCACACCGTAGTTAAAGAGTTTTATGTCAACGATGCGGGTGCCCAGATACACAAACTTGGTCTCTCATTTAAAGCACGCTGCATGCAAGTATCAGGCTATGACATGGCAGTTCCTGAAGATGGCTATCAAGGAGAATATTTAGTGGCATTAGCACAAGAGTGTTATGATACGTATGGAACTGAGCTTCTCTCAAAGACTGATGAGTTTTTTAGCTCCTATGCAAAAGAGCATCTTCTTAAAAATATTACTACTACCCTTGCTGAGTATGGTATTACCTTCGATATATGGTTTTCAGAAAAAACTCTTCATGATACCGGCGCCATAGATCAGGTTCTTGAGCAGCTTACCTCATCAGGGTACCTCTATACAGAAGATGGTACCGTCTGGTTACGATCAACTACTTTTGGTGATGATAAAGATCGTGTGGTCAGAAAAAAGACGGGCGAGCTCACCTACATTGCTGCCGATATTGCCTATGTACAAGACAAAGTGGCTCGAGGATTTGATCATCTTATCTTCGTGCTTGGGCAAGATCATCATAGCTATGTTACGAGACTTAAAGTGGTTATGCAGGTCCTTGGCTATGATCCAAAACGATTAGATGTGATCTTGTACCAATTAGTAACCGTCAAAGAAAGCGGGCTCGCACTGAAGCTCTCTAAACGAGCAGGGCGTATAGTCAACCTTGAAGATATTATTAAAACAGTAGGAACTGACGTTGCACGCTTTTTTTATCTGCATAAAAAAGCGGATGCCCATCTTGATTTTGATCTTGATTTAGCACTCAAGCACACCGATGAAAATCCGGTCTATTATATACAATATGCCTATGTTCGAATAAAAAGCATCCGTGAAAAAGCACTCCAGCACGAGCTATTCCATAAGCTATCAGCGGAAGATATACACAATCTTCAACCTGCAGATCAGCTCCTTCTTAAGAAAATCGCATCACTCAAGGAGCACCTTGAAAGCATCCAGCAGAGTTATCAAACTCATCAGCTAGCTTACTATACGATAGAACTTGCGCAGGCATTCCATGCCTACTACACCCATAACAAAGTAATCGATACCGATCAGGTCGCACAAAGCAGAGCACGTCTCATACTTATTGAACTTGTTGAGCATACCCTCAAAACATGCTTCGATTTATTGGGAATCAGTGCTCCTGAAAAAATGTAACGGAGGAAAAAGCATGGCAATTCGATCAACACACCGCAAAGAAGCAACCGTAAGTCTTATCCTCCTTAAGGATAACCATGTTCTCCTTTTAAAACGGCACAGCACAGGCTGGGCAGATGGCTACTTTGCCCCGGTGGCTGGGTGCGTAGATGATAATGAGAGCATCGTTGATGCGGTAATCCGAGAAGCGCACGAAGAAGCAAATATTACTGTACGACCAGAATGGCTCACGTTTGGTTGTGTCATGGATGCTCACATTATCGGTCGCGGTACAGACTGTATAGACTTCTATTTCATTGCTACCCGCTGGGAAGGAGAAATTACCAATAATGAGCCGCATAAGCACAAAGATCTTGGCTTCTTTCCACTCTCCAACTTACCTGAGGAAACTCTGCCCTTTGTCAAAGTGGCTATAGCTCATGCGCTACAAGGCACCCGTTTTGGAGAAATCGGGTGGAAAAGCCCGGTTGAAATTCGCTAACTCATATCCGCAAACAACATCTACTTTGAAGACGATCAACCTTCTGGTCTCTCACCTGCATTCTTTTGCCGTCTTACCTTGAAACATCACTCAAGTTGCACTCATATCCGCAATACCAATAAACCCAAGAAGCACGTGAAAGTAAGACTTTTTTGCAGAAGCAGATGGTGCTCAACTCCTTAAATAATCAGTACGGCACATCGTACCTTGACGAACTTTTTCAATTTCATTTTTAATTATTTATCGCTTGATTAAAAAAAACAATCTCTAAAAGTATTGAATTTTAAAGCCTCCTCGTAGTATGCTCGTAGCTGGGGACGAAAGCAGAAACAGCATACGTTCGTCACAGGGCACTTGCTGCTTCTGCTTTCTCAAAATCATCGGCTTGTAGAAGGCCGATGCAAACGAACATCATAGGTACTTCTGGGGGGGAGAGACTATGAAGCTATCACATGCTCACATTGCATGCCTGCTTTTACTGACCATTTCATATACAACTACAAATGCGCTAGAAAAAAGCACTCGAGCATCGGCTCTTGAAAAGATGCATCTAGACAACCCGGTACGCGTACTTTTACAAGAGAAGCCTTCTGGAGAAATCGCTTGGACCTTTTCAAGCCCTCATGGATTCTTTCTCTATAATCCACACACAAAGATGGTACAGCGCATACATGACAAAGAGCTTCTGGTAACTCGTACGTCGGGAGCTTTTATCGCCAATGGAAAACGATATCCCTGTGAGCAGCTTTTCCTTATTCCGAGTAAGGGACTCATTAGTTTTGAATCGATACCCTATGAGGGAACATGTGCACTCCATGATCATGAGGGAAGAGCTTCTCTAGTAAACCATATCGGCCTTGAAGACTATATTGCTGCAGTACTTCCTTACGAGAGTATTCCAAGTTGGCCCGATGTGGTGCAGAAAGCACTCTGCATAGCCTGTCGGACCTATGCTGTCTACAAAATTCAATCAGAACGAAATGACTCACTGCCCTACGACCTCAAGAATACCGTACTTGACCAAGTCTATCGTGGCCAGGCATGTAAAACATCTCTTAAAAAAATCGTAGATGAAACCAAGGGTATTATTATCACGCAAGACGGAAAGCCAATTCTTGCTATGTATAGCGCCGTATGTGGCGGCATCATCCCTGCCGAAAAAAAATCATCGATCTACACAAAAGCTCCCTATTTAAAAAGGCCCTATGCCTGTACTCACTGCAAAGACCAACCCTTGTATACCTGGAAAACAACCTATACGCTCAAAGAGCTTGAAGGTCCTTTGCAAAAAGTTTTTCCGGCGCTTGGACAGCTCAAAGAGATCCATATCAAGTCATTTGATCAAGCGGGTATTGCTCAACAACTAGTGCTTACCGGTTCAAAAAAGACCGTCCTCATGTGTGCACATGACTTTAGAATGCTGTTCCCTAAAATACGGAGCCTCTGCTGCAGCATTTCTACACAGAATGGCATCCTTAACGCACATGGAAAAGGTCATGGGCATCATATAGGGTTATGCCAATGGGGAGCTTATGTGATGGCAAACCTGGGCTACTCGCATCAGGAGATTCTAGAGTTTTACTATCCAGAGACGAGCCTCGCGGCCTACGAGAGTTTAGGTACAGTAACACATAAGAGATAAAGTCTTGTCTTTGTAAAAATGCTTATGGTAGTTTGGTTAAACGAGTTATTCTCTGTTAAAAAACGTT
This sequence comes from uncultured bacterium, assembly GCA_963819815.1. Classification (GTDB taxonomy): domain Bacteria; phylum Babelota; class Babeliae; order Babelales; family Babelaceae; genus PRDV01. Next base: position 1,558,772 of record CAWFXL010000001.1, on the reverse strand, counting down.
TTTACTAAAAAGGATGCTCATGAAGAAGCTTTTGCTCACATTACTCATCATGCCTATGAGCCTTGCTGCTCTGGCAGGTCCTCAACCCTTATATATTTCAAATCTTACCATCAACCCCCAAGGATGCACCAATCCCAACCCGGCACTTGCACCAACGGCAAATATCTTAGCAACGGCTGCAGGTGGGCAACCTCCCTATACGTACACATTACTCGTAGAAGGCAAGCCTTTCGGTGGTTCTCCGTTAACAACGGCAACTGCAAATTTTGCCGGTATCCCCGTTAACTCGCTTGTGATTTTGACGGTAACAGATTCTGCAAATAATTCTGTAACCAATACCATTACACTTCCTACTTCTCAAACTCTGCAAGTAAGCATGAATATTACCTCATTGCCACTTGGCAATGCTCCAGGCTGCTTTACCTTGCAAGTTGTCGGACCTGGAGGAAAACTTACTGGCTCAGCTTTTGTTGGCATTGGATCTTCTTTGCCAATTGCCGAAACGAATGCGAAATTATTCCCCGCGCCTTTTATTCAGCAATTTGCCGCATTCAGAACGCCAGGGACATCGACACTTACAGCAGTAGTAATAGTCGAAAATGATTGCACAACTGGTTCAAGTAGCGTTTTTAGTATCACATTTCCTTTTCCCCAAGGAATCTCTAATGCCTTAAAAGCATACGTCTTTAACAAATATTGCAGCTGTGCTCTAAGCAAAAACACAATACCAGTATCCTAAAAGTACTGCGCCTGCTTGCATTACATTCTTTCTGCGTAGCATAGGGGCGTTTAAGCGCCCCTATGCTACGCAACTCTATGAAACTCTCTTACTAGTTCAAGAGTGCAATGGCGGTTAAAAAAGAAATTACGAACGAAAAATCAAAAGTCATTCCTTGTGCCCCAGAAGGCTTATATAGGTAACAAGTGGTATGGTAGCACCTTACAGAATTACCATACAACTTATCGTCAGGTGTTCAGCATCTATAGATTAATCATATTTTTTTAGATAGGTAGGGATTTTTAGCGTCCCTCGTGTTAGCAAGAAATCTAGTATTATCACTGGTCATACCGAAATGTGCTTTGAGTCTTTCAACAGAATGCTCGTAAAAAAAAAAGGCAAATCGTTGCTTTTTTAAAAAGGCTTATGGTAATTTAGCTTATGACGCGTATTACATGCCAAACATATTTTACCAAAAAGGAAACTCATGAAGAAACTTTTACTTACATTACTTATGCTCCCTGCTAGCCTTGCTGCTCTGTCGGGTCCGCAACCATTATATTTCTCAAATATTACCATCAATCCTCAAGGGTGTGCCAATCCCAATCCAGGAATTGCAGCGACGGCAAACATCTTAGCAACGGCTGCAGGTGGTCAACCTCCCTATACGTATACATTACTCGTAGAAAACAAACCCTTCGGTGGTTCTCCATTAACGGTGCCAACTGCCAGTTTTGCAAACGTTCCTGTAGAAGAGCCTACAACGTTGCAAGTAACAGATTCAGCGAATAATACTGTAACAACTATGCTCGTGCTTCCTGTTTCTCAAACTCTGCAAATAGCCATGAATATAATTTCATTACCACTTGGCAATGCACCAGGATGCATATCCTTGCAAGTCTTCGGACCCGGAGGAAAGCTAACTGGTTCGGCCATAGTTGGCATTGGGTCCTCTCAAGTAATTGCCACACAAAATGGGAAAGAAATACCTGCTCCATTCACTCAACAATTTGCTGCATTCCGCACTCCCGGAACATCGACACTTACAGCAGTAGTTGAAGTCCAGAATGACTGCGCTCCTAACGAAACAAGCTTCTTTGAAATACAATTCCCTTTTCCGCAAGGAAATGCTAATGATTTGAAAGCGTACATTTTTAACAAATATTGCAATTGCAATCTAAGCAGTAATACAATACCGGTATCCTGAAATACTGGTATGCTTGGATTCATATTTAATTTTTGAAAAGTAGGGGGCGCTTAAGCGCCCCTTTTGGGTTAGCAACTATATAAATTATCTTAATAGTTCAAGAATATGAGGGAGGTTGTAGAAAAGAAATCACAAACAAAAGGTTAAAAAAGATTGCTTTTTTAAAAACACTTATGGTAAAGTTACCATAGACGCGTTAATATATGTTCAAAATCCACAATTTTACTCAAAGGAAGTTAATGAAGAAACTCTTACTCACATTACTGGCAATGCCTATCAGCATTGTTGCTCAGACGACGGGTCCTCAGCCGCTGTTTATCCAAAATATAACTATCAGTCCTAATGGGTGTCTTACAACTGGTACACCAACGGCAAATATATCAGTGACCGCCTCAGGTGGTACTCCTAGTTCTTCAGGGCAATATACCTATACGTTAGTTGAACTGGATGGCCCATTTGCTCCAGAGCCCCAAACTGCTGTAACGGCAAACTTTACTGATCTCCCTTTAGATAATGACGGGGACTCCAGAAGTTTTAATGTAACCGTAACCGATTCTTCAAGCACTGGGTCACCAGTAGAATATGAGGTGACTCTTGGTGAAGCTAACTCAAACCAGACAATAAGCATGACCATTACTTCATTGCCACTTGGCAGTGGTGCAGGCTGCATTACCTTACTCGTTACTAATCCTGCAGGCAATACTACGGGTACTGGCACAGTTGACTTTGCAATTTTCCCATCTACCGATGACGAGCCTACTCCTACAACACTGACCAAAGCGCCTTTCCAGCAAATCTTTTCTGCCTTCCCAACTCCGGGGAGCACAGAACTTACGGCTGAAGTTACGGTTCACGGCGATTGTACGGACGAAGATGGAATTGCTGACTATAAAATCGTATTTCCCTTTCCTCAGGGACTATCGAATGCACTGAAAGCCTATATTTTTAACAAATATTGCAGCTGCACCTTGCAGAGCAGTACGGTCAAGGTAGTAACACCTACAGCCTAGTGCACACTTAATGTAATTTTTGAATCTGTTAGGAGGGGCGCTATAAGCGCCCCTCTTTGCATGAGACAGGACCGCTGCATATATTGACCAATCACAAGCCCAGGGAAATGGTTTGCAGCTGTGAGCGATTCATACAACAAAAATCTGATATCTTAAAGGACAAATTGTTGCTTTTGAAAAAATGTCTATGGTAAGTTAGTTTAAACGCGTTAATATATGTTCAAAATCCACAATTTCACTCAAAGGAAGTGTATGAAGAAACTCTTACTCACATTACTCGCAATGCCTATCAGCATTGTTGCTCAGACGACGGGTCCTCAGCCGTTGTTTATCCAAAATATAACTATCAGTCCTAATGGGTGTTTTAATGCAACTACAAATCCACACCCCGCATCAACTATATCGGTAACCGCCACAGGTGGAACTCCTGATTCTAAAGGTCAATATACCTATAACTTAGCTGACCTGAGTGGCGATGCTGTCACGGGCTCGCCCCAAACTGGAGTAACAGCAAACTTTATTGATGTCCCTACAGCTATTAACGAAGACCCTACAAGTTATAATTTAACCGTAACCGACTCTTCAAACAGTGGCGCGCCAGTAGAATATGAAGTGACTTTTAATCAATCCGCAACAAAATCAGTAAGCATGACCATTAATTCATTGCCACTTGGCAGTGGTGCAGGCTGCATTACCTTACTCGTTATTAACCCTGCAGGCAACACAACGAATCCTAACCCAGTTCAATTCGCAATTTTTCCATCTACTGAGGACGAGCCTACTCCTACGACATTAACCGAGGTCCCTTTCCAACAGACGTTTTCTGCTTTCCCAACCCCAGGGAGCACAGAGCTCACCGCTGAAGTTACGATTGACGGTGATTGTGACAATGGCGATGGCGTCGCTGACTTCAAAATCGTATTTCCATTTCCTCAAGGATTATCTAATGCACTGAAGGCTTATATTTTTAACAAATATTGCAACTGCACATTACAGAGCAGTACCGTTAAGGTAGTAACACCTACAGCCTAGTGCATCTGCATAATTTAATTTCTTTTGATAGTAAAGGGGCGCTTCGGCGCCCCTTTTTGCATGAGAAAAATGCACTACTAATAGTGCACCAATAACAAGCCTGGAGAATCGTTCGCAGTTGTGGGTAATTCATAAAATGATAACCAGATATCTTAAAGGACAAATTGTTGCTTTTCAAAAAATGTCTATGGTAAGTTAGTTTAGACACGTTAATATATGTATCAGAATCCACAATTTCACTCAAAGGAAGTGTATGAAGAAACTCTTACTCACATTACTCGTAATGCCCATCAGTCTTGCTGCACAAGTGGGTCCTCAGCCGTTGTTCATCCAAAATATAACTTTCAGCCCGAATGGGTGTTTTGATGGAGAAATAAATCCATTCTCCGGATCAACTATATCGGTAACCGCTTCAGGTGGTACTCCTAATTCTTCAGGTCAATATACCTATACTTTAACCAATCTCAACGGTACGCCTGTTGCAGATTTCCCATCTCAAACTGCCGTAACAGCGAACTTTGTTGATGTCCCTACTGGTAAATTAGGAGCTTCGATAAATTATAATGTAACCGTAACCGACTCTTCAAACAGTGGCTCGCCAGTAGAATATGAAGTGACTTTTAACCAATCCGCAACAAAATCAGTAAGCATGACCATTAATTCATTGCCACTTGGCAGTGATGCAGGCTGCATTACCTTACTCGTTACTAACCCTGCAGGCGACACAACGGGTACCGGTGACGTTCAATTTGCAATTTTCCCATCAACCGAAGATGAACCCACTCCTGCAATAGTAACCAAAGAGCCTTTCCAACAGACGTTTTCTGCTTTCCCAACCCCAGGGAACACAGAACTTACGGCTGAAGTTACCGTTGTCGGTGATTGTGAAGATATTGTTGGCGGCTCTGACTTCAAAATCGTATTTCCATTTCCGCAAGGACTATCTAATGCATTGAAGGCCTATGTTTTTAACAAATATTGTAGCTGCACCTTGCAGAGCAGTACGGTCAAGGTAGTAACACCTACAGTTTAGTGCACGCTTAATGTAATTTTTGAATCTGTCAGGAGGGGCGCTATAAGCGCCCCTCTTTGCATGCGAAAGAACACCGGCATACATTGTGTCAATCACAAGCCTAGGAAAATGGTTTGCAGCTGTGGCTAATTCATACAACAAAAACCTGCCATCTTAAATGACAAATTGTTGCTTTCTTAAAAATGTCTATGGTAAGTTACTGTGAAAGCGTTACTAACTATCAAACAACCCACCATCGTACTCAAAGGAAGTATATGAAAAAACTCTTACTCACATTACTAGCAATGCATATTAGCCTTGGGGCCCAAGTAGGTCCTCAGCCGTTATTTATCCAAAATATAACTATCAGTCCTAATGGGTGTCCAGCAACTGGTACACCAACTGCAAATATATCAGTGACCGCCACAGGTGGAACTCCTGATTCTAAAGGTCAATATACCTATAATTTAGCTACTCTCGGCGGCACAGCTGTCACAGGCTCACCCCAAACTGGAGTAACAGCGAACTTTACTGACGTCGCTACAGGTCTTGATGATACCAGTACAAGTTATAATTTAACCGTAACCGATTCTTCAAACAGTGGCTCACCAGTAGAATATGAAGTGACTTTTACTGAATCTGGCACAAAATCAGTTAGTATGACTATTACCTCATTACCTCTTGGTTCTGGTCCAGGTTGCATTACCTTACTCGTTACTAATCCTGCTGGCAACACAACAGGTACCGGCGAAGTTCATTTTGCAATTTTCCCATCGACCGAAGATGAACCTGCTTCTACACCAATAACCAAAGAGCCTTTCCAACAGACGTTTTCTGCTTTCCCAACCCCAGGGAGCACAGAGCTCACTGCTGAAGTTACTGTTATAGGTGATTGCCCTCATGATTTTTCTGACTTCAAAATCAATTTTCCGTTTCCGCAAGGACTATCTAATGCATTGAAGGCCTATGTTTTTAACAAATATTGCAGCTGCACCTTACAGAGCGGTACGGTTAAGGTAGTAACACCTACAGCTGCCTAGCGCACGCTTAATGTAACTTTTGAATCTGTTAGGAGGGGTGCTTATAGCGCCCCTCTTTCCCTGAGAGAGGACACCAGCATCTATTGCATCAATAACAAGCCTAGGAATAGGATTTACATATTTGGGAGATTCATACAACGAAAGGCTGATAGCTTAAGGGACAAATTGTTGCTTTTCAAAAAATACCTATGGTAAGTTAGTTTACACGCATTAATATGTATCAAAATCCATAATTTCACTCAAAGGAAGTGTATGAAGAAACTCTTACTCACCTTACTCGCAATGCCTATCAGCATAGCTGCTCAAACGACCGGTCCTCAGCCGCTATTTATCCAAAATATAACTATCAGTCCTAATGGGTGTAGTAATCCGGACGCTCTAGTACCAACAGCAAATATATCAGTAACTGCCTCTGGTGGTATACCTACTTCTTCAGGTCAATATACCTATAATATAACCAATGCCAACGGCACGCCTGTCACAGATTTAGCACCCCAAACTGGAGTAACAGCGAACTTTACCGATGTACCTACAAATGCAGGAGGTGATAGTGTTTCATTTAATTTAACTGTAACCGATTCTAGCGGCACACCAGGGATAGAATATGAAGTGGCTTTTACTGAAGCTAACCCAAACCAGACAATAAGCATGACCATTACTTCATTGCCACTTGGCGGTGGGAAAGGATGCATCACATTAGATGTGGTTAATCCAGGTGGCAGCCCCACAAATACTGGTCCCGTTGAGTTTGCAATTGTACCCACACCTGAAGTTAGTACAGCTACCTTCAAAGAAGTGTCTAAAACTCCCTTTCAGCAGACATTTTCGGCTTTCCGAAGCACCACTACATTTACAGCTTTTATAAACGTTCACGGTGATTGTACTCCGTCAGATGATGAAAGTAGTTTCTCCATCCAATTTCCATTTCCTCAGGGAATAGCGAATGCACTGAAAGCCTATATATTTAACAAATATTGTAGCTGCGCTTTACAGAGCAACACCATATTTATCGAACCTGTATAGGATCATAATCGTATTTTGATAAGTATTTATAGGGGCGCTTAGGCGCCCCTTCTTCATGAAAGGCAATTCAAAAAAAGCGACGTACACCACAGAGTTTGAAAAAAATGAATATCCAACCATAAAAGAAATTTGATACGTCCAAAATCACCTCCATCCCATTGCCCTTTCCAAGGAAGCTCTGCATGAAGCGAATCTGCAGCTAGTAAGTCGGTGAATGTTCTCTATTCATGCGTAACGGCTGACACCTCCCTTTGACATTTGTGGGCCCTCGCAGTAGAGTACGTGCAAAGCTCTTTAAAAAAACTAACTTATGAAAACCGAGAGAGCTAAGATAGTATTTTGAAGGAAATAACCATGAATGGTACGTACGTATATATTTTCGCGATGATAAGCTTCATGACCTCTGACATGATGTGTCTCCCACAAACAGCTCACGCTTATTTCCCTCTGCAGAAACATGCATCCTTATACAAAAAGCTTGCTCTTGAACACCCTGTTCGAATTCTTCTTTGCGAAAGTCTCCCTTCAAACGTGCACTGGAAGATTTCATGCGAAGGCGGCATTTCCCTCTATGATCCTATCACAGGTCGTACAAGACCTCTTGATGATAAGGTACTCGAACTCTCTTCAGAAGGCACCTCCTTATACTACAACACCAAAAAGATCGATCGATCTCAGCTCTTTTTTCTCCCAAGAAGTGGGGTCCTTCAATGTAATGGCATCGGCTATCCGGGAATAGTTTCTCTTGAAAGAACGTCTGATGCTACCTACCTTGTGAACCACGTAGGACTTGAACCCTATATTGAATGTGTACTTCCCTATGAAGGGGTCCCAAGCTGGCCCGATGAAGTGCAAAAAGCCATGTGTATTGCCTGCAGAACCTATGCTGTAGCGCGTGTATCAGATAAAAGAGCACTTGGAAGAGACTGGCCCTATCCTTTTGACCTATACTCAGGCGTAGAAGACCAAGTCTATAGAGGCTATGAATCAGGAGTCAGTCTTAAAAGAATAATTGATGCAACAAAAGGCCTCATCATCACTCATAACAGGAAACCTATCCTTGCCATGTTTAGTGCTGTCTGTGGTGGAGTCATCCCGGGGGAAAAGAAAACTGATGTGTTTGAGCTAGCTCCCTATCTCAAAAGAACCTATGCATGCACCCATTGCAAAGACAATAAATACTTCAGATGGGAAAATGCACTACCCTTTGCTGAAGTAGAAGGCCCCCTAAAAAAAGAATTCCCCGAGCTTAAGGGTGTTGCATCAGTAGCAATCGATGGCTTCGATCTTGCAGGCATTGCCCAGAATATTCTGATAACCGACACTGAAAACAAAACATTTCGCATGATGGCTCATGATTTTAGAATGCTCTTCTATAAGCATATGCGAAGCGCCTGTTGTGAAATAATTCCGCATACACACATGCTCCAAATGAAGGGCAAGGGCTACGGCCATCATATTGGGCTCTGTCAATGGGGAGCCTATGCGATGGATCTCCAAGGACACTCGTACAAAACGATCCTCAGCTTCTTTTATCCAAGCACGCTGCTGACTCAGCTTAAAAAGGGAAGAGTTTTAAAGAGTTGGTAGCGCTTTGATTGTATGTATAGACGTCTTTGCATGAACAAAATAGCGTTGTATTCCTAAATAAAGAGCATCAACTAGGGTGTCTTTATATGCTTTGGTAAGAAGCTGTTTTTCCGTCTCCTTATGAGAGAGGTAGGCAAGTTCAACAAGCACCGAAGGACATACTGAGTGTACGAGCACGTTAAATTTTGAAGCACGAATACCCAAATCAATAGTATTAACGTTCCCAAGAGTACCACCACCAAATTCAGGCTTTACCTCATGGCTCAAGTCATAATGGATAGCACTCGCTAACGCATAGGACTTTAGGGGGAACTTATCTTCGTAAGGGACATATACTTCATAGCCCCGAATCTTTTCATTCGGCGAAGAGTTTAAATGGAGCGACACTAAAATATCAGCTTTCACCTCGCGAGCTACATACGCCCTCATTTTCAAATCATTGATCAAGTCTCGAGGGTCGAGTGCATAATCTCCTGTACGGGTAAGCACTACCGTAAAGCCCTTCGCTCGCAACCGATCAGCAAGGAGCAATGCTAACTCAAGTACAGCATGTTTTTCAATCACCTGCTGTGACGGACTTGCAGATCCGATATAGGGTCCTCCATGACCCGGATCGATCACAATCGTACCACTGGGGAGGCTCTTACTTTTGCGTGCTTCAGTAGGTATCATGCCACTCACACAGAGCACCATAAGAGCATAGCAACACACTTTGAAAGTTCTTTTGATCGGATACTTGAATATCATAGATTCCTCTGTTTAAGCTGCCACAGTAGGTCGAGCGCCTGCTTTGGACTAAGGTTATCATAATCGAGCTGCGCAAGCTGTGCCGCAATATACTGCCCTTTTTCTCGCTCTTTATCAAGATGCACCACATAGGCCTCAAGTTCTTGGTTGCGTAATTGCAGAGCCTTAAGATGTTGAGTCTCTCCTCCAACAGTGCCGCCGACATCTGTATGAGGTACAGCATGCGTCCGTGTTCCTTCTAAGAGAGTAAGCTCGGCAACGATGTCACGCGCACGTGCCACAATACTTGGAGGCACCTGAGCAAGCGCTGCTGCTTCTAATCCAAAACTTCCATCAGCCACTCCCGGCAAAATTTTATGAAGAAGTACCATGGTCTGATCAGCTTTCATACTTGCCGCATAATAGGGCTTAATTCCGGGCATCGCGGTACATAACACGGTCAGCTCATGGTAATGGGTCGCAAATAGACAGCGGGCCTGTATGGTCGCATAGAGATGCTCAACAACTGCCTGTGCTATCGCTAACCCGTCAAACGTACTCGTGCCTCTGCCTACTTCATCTAAGATAACCAAGCTTTTCTGAGTAGCCTGTTTACAAATAAGGGCCGTTTCTTCCATCTCAACAAGAAAGGTACTTTTGCCTTCAGCAACATTATCTGAAGCTCCAATACGCGTAAATACTCTATCAACAATACCAAGATGCGCCTCAGCTGCCGGTACAAATGATCCTATCTGAGCCATAATACAGATTAAAGCGACTTGTCTAAGAAACGTCGACTTACCTCCCATATTGGGACCGGTAATAATCCATAAAGAAGCCTCATCTGTCAATTCGACACTGTTGGGAATAAAGCGCTCTTGTATACGACTTTCTACGACTGGATGCCTTCCGTCTTTAATGCTAATGGTTTGTTCAGTAAGCATGACAGGTTTAACATAGCTCATTCCATAGGCAACCTCGGCAAGAGCTTCCAGGCAATCGGCATAGGCAAGTGCATAGACACCCTTTTTCAATGCAGGAATGTGGTGCTCAATCTGCTGCTTTACCGATTCATATAGATCTTTCTCTACCTGTGCTATATCTGCACGTGCCCTTTTTAGATCATACTCAAGGTCTTTGAGCTCCTGTGTCGTAAACCGCTCACGATTTGCAAGAGTCTGGATCCTGAGATACCCGCTTGGAACAAGATGAAGATTTGGTTTGGTAACTTCAATACCATACCCATGTACCTGATTATATTTTACTTTCAAAGAGGTTATGCCTGTTCGCTCCTGCTCCCGCTGTTCAAAGGCTGCTACTGCCTGAGCTCCCTGCTCAACTAACATACGTAAGCGATCAAGCTCAGCATTATACCCTTTTTTAATAAGCCACTCACTTGAGGTATCATCGTTAATAGAATCTGCTAACAAGGCCGTAACCGCTGCATAATCACCAATTTGGCTCGTTAAAGACTTGAGTAAGCTTACGTTACTTTCTGAGATCTTCGTTGCTAACAGCTGCCGAATAGTTGGAACTATGGTTAATGCGGCATAGAGTGCTTGATAATCGTGAAGATGTGCCCGTCGAAGCGCAATACGACCAATAATACGCTCAAGATCTCCAAGGGACTTACAAGATGTTCTGAGTGCTGTTTTAAATGAATGATCTTTTACCAACAGCTCAACTGCATCCTGACGCTCTTCAATATGTTTTTTGTTTATCAAGGGGCGAAGTATCCACTTCTTAAGCATGCGCGAACCCATAGGTGTTACTGCCTTATCGAGCACCGAAAAAAGAGTATGCTTTAAAGATCCATCTTGGTTGTTTTTTACAAGCTCAAGGTTCCTTTGCGTTGCTGCATCAATCAGTAAATAATCCTCAGGTCGGTAGAATGAGAGCTGCTTTAGTTCATTGAGTCCCTGCTCATGTGTCCTTTTTAAATAGGTGTATAAAAGCTCTATAGCACCCTGAAAGCTTTCAGAGGATATCGGCTCGGCGAGTCGTTGTGCTACCCATGCCTGTGCATCAAACTGCTCCTGTGGCGTGGGAGCTTCCTGCACAGAGACCACCACACCCTGTCGCTGGAAAAAGGTCACATAGGGACTCGGAGCTTTCGTTTTTAAGACTACCATCTCGTCGGGCATAAACCGGGTAAGCTCAGCCTCTAAAGCGGTCAATGTACGTTCAGAAAAAAGGGTCACAAAAAGCTGTCCCGTCAGAAGCTCAGCACAGAGAAAGGTCCATGAGTTCTCAGTCGCATAGAATACCGCTAAATAGGACGCTGACTTTTCTTCGAGCAGTTTTGAGTCAGTGAGCGTCCCTGGAGTAAGCACAGCGGTAATACCACGCTCCACTAATTTTCCTGGGCGCGGCTCTTCAAGTTGGTCACAGAGCGCAACCTTAAAGCCCGCTTTAACTAACTTCGTCAGATAATGATCACGAACGTGCAAGGGAACTCCGCATAAAGGTATCGGTTCACCCCCATGAGATCCACGTTTGGTAAGCGCGATACCTAAAATAGACGCAGCTACTTGAGCATCTTCAAAAAAGAGCTCATAAAAGTCTCCCACTTGAAAGAGCAAGATGGTATCAGGATAGGCAGCCTTCAAAGAAAAGTACTGCTGCATTAAAGGAGTGAGCGGCTTTTCAGACATGGGATCTCCCGCACTAGGGTGAGAAAGTTACCCAACTCAGTCTACCGCACCTTCAAAAAAATCGCATCTTTTAACATCGTAACAATGAGCATACTCGGGACGTGGGATCTGAGAAAAAAGAGGTGAGTTTTCTAAGTTCTATCTGCAGCCCTCTTATCGAAGGAGCTGCCACTCATCCATAAGTCCCCTGTCTTTAAGGCTTTCTAGCAACAGATCATGTGCTTGCTTTGCAACCGATATGACAGTTGTAGCGTAGCCTTGCGCCTCATGACCTATGATATTACCCGTATCCCATTCGGTTTCAATATCGCTATAGGCTCTTTTGACATCAGCCTCTCTATAATCTTTATTAAGACCTAAAATATATCTAAATGCATCTTCTCCAGTTGTAGAATTCCATTCCCACCAACGCGCAGGAACAAGTACTGTATTCAATTGGTTACTGTGCCTGATCCTTAAAAGCTGCTTCAAAGTTAATGCTTCCACTAAATCGTAGCGGCTAAGAGGTACAAATGCTGCCAGCGGTTTGCCTTTTCCTGATTTGACAATATTATCATAGCTTTCCCTTATTGCACCAGGTAGGTTCTTTGAAAACTCAAAAGTAACTTCACTTGGAGCAAGTAACCCCTTTGAAGAAACGGTAATAATTAAAGGGTCTCCCTTAATTGGTTGTAGACTCTCCCATGTAGCGCGTAGCACATTGTGGAATAATTCGGTAGTATTAACGAGATAGCCGTTCACCACACCATATCCAGAAAAAGCAATCATCGAATCTGGCATAATAATATCCTCAGACCCTATTATTTTAACTTGCCCCGGAACAATAACTCGAGATATCTTCTGGTTACCTGTAATACAATAATTAACCTCCAAGGGCACGCATAAAGAATTAATGATCGCGATATTAAATTGCGGGAACATACCATACAGTGAAACCAAACTTCCTGAACTCAGGAGTGCAGCAAAAAGTGCCATTCTTAGAAATTTCATAGGACTCCAATTATCATATTAACGATTTTCTAAATGTATTTTTTAGTATATAAAATATCACAGTTCCCGTCAAGTGGAGGAGCTTATCTTTAGTCTATTAGCGCGTAAAAGCATGGGGGGAACATCAAATGCAAACTCCCCCTTACCCGTTGACCAGGCAAGGGGGAGTTTTTTGTAGCTCTATTTAGGAAAAGACTGTCTGGGCAACCTGTCCAATGATATCACCACCCAATTGTTGCAATGGTCCTACGGTTGGAGCTGGTTCAGGCTTTCTCTCCAAATTAGGAAGAAGGTACTTCTTAATGAGATTAAAATTACCTTTGCCATCTCGTTCCTTAAACCCTGCGGCGATGGTCACCGGCTCAAAGTTTTCAAGCTGCTGAACAATTAAGAACATCTTAGCATGCCAGAAGCTCATCATACCATCAAAGATCTCAGCTGTTATAGACTCTTCCTGTAAGAACGCATTCATCATAACGATGAAGGCCTTCATTTCAGTGGCTATCGTTTCTCTGCATATTTCAGCACGGCTCTTCTGTATGAGATATTTTTCATCTTTGGGATTAAGGCTTTCGGTAACATAGTCCATGTATCCAAGTACCTGCTCCATCGCAGAGACTAAGTCATGGCAAGAGATCGCAAGACTTCTTTTATCAAGATTCTTAAGAGGAGCTTCAGGATTATGTGGATCAAGGTACTTGCCCGGCTCTAATTGCAGTGCTTGGAACCAGCCCATAAAACTTCCGATTGCATCAATGAACGGTGTTCCGCTGAGCATACACCAATTAATCGTTGGGTTAAGAGCAATATACCCATCAATCTGAGGTACATGGCGTAGCACTATGGATCCAGCTTGTGAGTACAAATAGGCCTTAACAATTGAGGGAAGCCATTCTCCAACTTTTTGCCCTGCAGATGTTACTTTATCAGTAATCCAAGGAAGCCACTGGGTTTGGATTCCAGGTATATGTGCATTTCTTTCTAAGGCATCTATACGCCCCTTAAACTTCTCTACATCACCAACTTTTTTAGCAAGCTCAGCATGATCTTTTTGAGTAACGGGACTCGTATCTTCTGAAAAGAATGATCGTCGAATCATCTCAAAAGTCCCGAATGCCAATGCTCCATAGACCACGTACTTCGTCATACGCACCCTGCTCATTTGACTTGCCAGGGATTCTTTAAAAGCAACCACATTTTCAGATTTAAGCTGAGGTACAGCAAGCAGATTAAATTCTTCTTTCTGAGACGCGCTACAGAAAGCTCCTGCACCTACAAGCATACACAGTATAATTTTTTTCATAGTATATTCCTTGACTAAAATACGATTCACGAGACATTCCTTCTTAAAATGCCTTATCTATTTTTATAGTCTACTCAAAGAGACCCAATGATGCAAATGGCTCGCTGCCATCATCTTTCAAGAATCTTCTTTAAATATCTACCCGTATGACTTTTTGGATTCTGAGCAACATCCAAAGGTGCGCCTTCTGCAACCACTAGGCCGCCTTTATCGCCACCCTCTGGTCCCATATCTATGATATAGTCAACCGTTTTAAGAACATCAAGATTATGTTCTATCACAAGAAGAGAGTTTCCCTTATCAACAAGATTTTGCAGTACTTTCAGTAGTTTCTCAATATCACTTGCATGAAGTCCTGTTGTTGGTTCATCAAGCACATAGAGCGTCTTTGTACCCCTTTTAGCAAGCTCACTTGCCAGCTTAATGCGCTGTGCTTCTCCTCCTGACAATGTTGTTGAAGATTGCCCTAGCTGAAGGTAATCAAGACCAACCTCACACAAAAGCTGTAACTTCTTATGAAGCCGCTTATGCGCTTGGAAGAACTCAACCGCTTCACCCGCAGTCATTGAAAGGACTTCCGCTATGTTTTTCCCTTTAAAAAGAATTTCTCGGGTTTGAGAATTATACCGTGTACCCTTACAGACGCTACAGGTCAAGGTAACGTCGGCTAAAAAGTGCATAGAGACGGTCACAATACCATCCCCTTTACAGTGGGAACAGCGCCCTTCAGGAACGTTAAAACTAAATCTGCCTACTTTATACCCACGAATAGTACTTTCAGGGAGTGAAGCAAACAATGACCTCACCTCATCGAATAAGCCAAGGTATGTTGCTGGCGTTGACCGGGAGCTTCGTCCGATAGGGGCTTGGTCGATAACCACCAAATTTTCAAGAGCTTCGACACCTTCAAGTTTATTTTTTCCTGCAAACATCTCCTTCATCCATTCAGGAACTGCCGTTGAAGAACGGGTCAATGATCGAGCTACAGCTGGTACCAGCTCTTCCATAATAAGCGTACTCTTACCAGAACCCGAAACTCCTGAGATCCCGCATAGTACCCCGAGGGGGAACTTAACGGTTATATGTTTCAAGTTATGGGTAGAAACATCACTCAGCACTAAATATCCTTTAGGCTCACGTACTGTTTTCGCGGCATGTATACCACGTCGACCACTTAAATAATCACCAGTTAGTGAAAGAGGATTCGCTGCGATCTCTTGAGGAGTTCCTACGGCAACCACCGATCCCCCGAAGATTCCTGCTGCAGGGCCCATATCTATAATATAATCTGAGCTCATCATCGTATCGGTATCATGCTCAACCACTAAAATCGTGTTCCCCAAATCTCGTAACTTATGAAGCGTCTTAATAAGGCGATCATTATCACGCTGATGCAGTCCAACACTTGGCTCATCCAGAATATAAAGCACGCCACTTAAGGCTGATCCTATTTGGGTAGCCAACCGAATACGTTGTCCTTCTCCGCCCGATAACGTTCTTGACGTCCGATTTAATGACAGATACTCAAGTCCTACATCGCATAAAAAGGTCAATCGGGAGGATATTTCTTGATTAAGCCTTTCTGAAAGGATCGTTTGCTCTTCATCAAGCTCAAGCTTGGCAAAGAACTCTAGAAGATCTCTGATAGAAAGCTCTCCCAGCTCATAGATGTTCTTTCCACCAACTTTAACGGCTAATGCCGCCTTATGTAACCGCCTACCTTCACAGCTTGAGCAAACTACATGTTTATACGATTCACCCTCTTCATCCTCATGCTCATAGCTTTCATAGAAACTACCAAGGCCATGGCATCGCTTACAGGCCCCTATTGGGGAATTGAAAGAAAAAAGGCGAGGCTCAAGCTCGGGAAATGAATACGCACAGCGTAAGCACATGCGTGCTGCCGCATACATATGCTCTTCCTCTCCAACTATCACCTTACACATACCTCCAGCAAGGGAGAATGCACGCTCAATAGATTCCTGTAACCGAGAAATATCCTCCGTAGCTACATCAACCGAATCTAAGAGCAGATCGATCGTATGTCGCTCACTTTTTTTGAGCTTTAACATATAGATGTCTTCAAGCCGCTTAAAATGGTACTGCTTACCGTCAATAATAAAGCGGTAATACCCTGCAGTAAATAGCTTATCAAGCTCATTAACAAACTCGCCCTTCTTATACATGGCTATAGGAGCCGCTATCAGTACAGTCTGACCTTTAAGCTGCTTATGCAATAAATCGGCAATCTTATCCGGTTGGGTTGCTGCTATGGGAATCTGGCAGTCAGGGCATGCGAGGAAGCCAATGCGTGCAAAGAGCACTCGCAAATAATCATAAATCTCTGTAATAGTCCCTACCGTTGAACGGGGGTTATGACCCACCGTCTTCTGATCTATAGCTATAGCAGGGCAAAGTCCATCGATACGATCAACATCAGGCTTCTTAGGCAATCCAAGAAACTGTCGTGCATAGGAAGACAATGATTCTATGTATCTTCTTTTGCCTTCAGTATAGAGGATATCAAGTGCTAGAGAGCTTTTCCCTGACCCTGAAGGCCCGGTAATAACCGTTAATGAGTCTTTAGGAATATCGATCGAAATATTCTTAAGATTGTGTTCCCGAGCACCTACAACCTTGATCCAATGATTTGTTTTCTTTGTCATGTGCTTGATTCTTCTCAAAATAGAGGATATCTTTGTGTATCCTAGTCACCAACCATACAGTATACTATAAAAAATTAAATCCTTAAAGGTATTATTTTATAACTGAATTGACCCTTTTTTGATTGTTTTTTAGAACTTGCGTATACTTGAATAATGCATGGTGAATGTAGCTCAGTTGGTAGAGCACCAGATTGTGGCTCTGGTGGCCGTGGGTTCGAGTCCCACCATTCACCCCAAGCTTTTTTTTTGACATCATACTAAAAAAGATTGAGTACCTTCTCAATTTTAGTATAGACTAAGGATCACATGTCGGGGCGTGGCGCAATTGGTAGCGCACTCGCTTTGGGAGCGAGGGGTTGTCAGTTCGAGTCTGGCCGCCCCGACCATATTCTTCATCTACCCTACTAAACGTACAGGCTATGTGGCTCATTGATCGCAGGTATCTGCATTCCTTTGATTGGATTAGCTTTTTTGTCATGCTGGTCCTCTCTGCCATTGGGCTCCTCTTTGTCTTCAGTGCTACCTACACGCCGCTGGTCCCCTATTCTCTCTATTTTAAGAAGCAGCTTTTTGGCATTCTTACCGGCATAATCATCTACCTTGTAGTCTGCTCATTAGACTATAGAACTCTTGAGCGTGCCGGCTTCTTTATGTATTTTGTCACTATCATCCTTCTGGTAGTTACCATCGTAAAAGGTAGCATAGGAATGGGAGCACAGCGCTGGATTAATATGGGCTTTACAAAGTTTCAGCCTGCTGAACTTGCCAAGCTCTTTTTCCCCGCTTTTGTTACCTATTACCTCGCTACAGAGCAGCAGGATGTCGGTACCCTTAAGTTTCAGAATTTTGTTCCCGTCCTTATGGTGCTTGGATGCAGCTTTATCCTTATACGCATGCAACCAGACTTAGGAACATCGCTTATTGTCCTTTTTTCAGGTGCTATACTGCTATGGCTAGCCGGGCTGAGCAGAAAGTTCTTTGCTGGCGTCCTGCTCCTTTTATGTCTCACGGCACCCATCGTATATAAGTCTCTTAAGCCATATCAAAAGACACGTATCATGGTCTTTTTCGGGGCTGGTGATAGCAAAAAAGAGCGCTACCAGATTGAACAATCTCGTATTGCTATCGGCTCTGGTGGCTTTGAAGGGAAAGGGCTTCTTAATGGCACACAAAACACCTTTAACTTCCTTCCTGAAAGTAGAACCGACTTTATTTTTGCTGTTATCTGCGAAGAATGGGGCTTTCTTGGAGCTCTCATTATACTTTTTTTATATACGGTCCTTTTTATGCGTCTTTTTACTGTCATAGGTAGCATTAAGAACTTCTTTGCACAGCTTCTTGCGCTTGGTCTTATTATTCATATCATCCTTTCGACCATAATTAATATCTGTATGGTCATGGGACTCATGCCGATTGTCGGGATCCCGCTGCCATTTCTAAGCTATGGAGTAAGCAATCTTTGGATTAGTTTTGCAAGTCTTGGCTGGTTTAATAGCATTGCTATGAGACGCTTTTACCTCAGTTTGTCGGCAAAAACGTAGTCTTATGAATTGCTTCATTAGTACCATGTTGTAAGTTTCCTAAAGCCAGTCCTGACGTCCGAACAAGCACCTATCTCTTTTCAATTTCGCACTATCCTCTATAATTTCTCATGAAAGCTTTTGCAAGTAGCTCAAAGGAAACAGTATGGAAGCAAGCAAGAAAAAACTAAAGATGTTCAAAGGCACTTCCTTCGTCCTTCCTGCTGGACAGGCCAAACGTTTTGATCCGAGTAGGTATACTTTCCAATGGCGAATAGATACGAACAATCGGCCTCAAGTTATCATAACGCCCATCAGTGATTTTTTCCCCAGTGAAGATGATCCAGAGTTTATGCATGTAATACAAGCATTCTATGAGGATGCTATGGCTCATCCTGAGAAACTTCTGAGTTCAGAGGAAGTTTGGGAAGGCGTAGAAGAACTTTTAGATGGTGTAGACATTGAAAATGAGGAGTAATTTGCAAGAAATCTACCCAAGCGTTCTACTATTTTTTAATTATGTTACGTCAGTTCACTTCATACATTCTTTAGTATAGAGATTTTCACAGCATTGCCGCCAGATAGCATCTTGCCCAATACATGATTTTTCCGTACACTTAAGGACATTGCAAGGAAACACGATGAAACAACTTGAGCCACTCGTACTCTTAAAACCTGATACTCCTGAAGAAACGTCCTTAGACTTTCATCCTAAGACGTTTCAAGACTATCTTGGACAAAAAGAGCTCAAAGAAAAACTTGCTATCTATACCATCGCTGCAATGCAACGTAATGAGCCTCTAGATCATCTATTACTCTTCGGACCTCCAGGGCTTGGAAAAACTACTCTTGCTCAAATTATGGCTGAGACCATGCAGGTGGGCATTAAGATTTGCTCGGGTCCTATGCTTGAAAGAACCGGCGATGTAGTTGCACTGCTTACCTCTTTAGAATCACGCGATATTCTGTTTATCGACGAAATTCATAGAATGCCAACAAGTGTTGAAGAGGTGCTCTACAGCGCTATGGAACATTTTAGGGTTGATGTCATTATTGGCCAAGGAGCAGGAGCTCAGTCGATTAATTTACCTCTTAATCCTTTTACCCTCATGGGAGCTACTACCAAAGCTGGCATGATTTCAGCCCCTTTGCGAAGCCGCTTTGGAATCACAGAACGACTTAACTTTTATGATGATGAGGACCTTGCCTTAATTGTCCTTCAAAATGCGCGCTATCTTGGTTTACGATTATCTGATTCTGCTGCACTTCTCATAGCCCAAGCATCACGAGAAACACCCCGCATCGCTAAAAAGATTGTACGTAGAATTCGGGACTTTGCCCAAGTAAAAGAGGTTGCAGCTACCGATGAGTTAGTAAAAGAATCGCTTAGGGTATTACAAATCGATGAAGAAGGGCTTACCCATATTGATCATATGCTCCTGAAGGTACTTCTTGAACGGTTTGATGGGGGTCCTGCAGGTATTGAAACCCTTGCATCAATTATCGGAGAAGATGTCGATACACTGGAAGATGTTTACGAACCTTTTCTATTACGTAAAGGGTTCCTTGAAAAAACACCCAGGGGTCGACAGATTTCGCCAAAAAAGATAGTCTCTTTACAAGCAAAGTATCTTGGTCAACACGCTATTTAAAGGAGAAAAAGCATGTCAGGGCACTCCAAGTGGTCCACGATTAAGCATAAAAAAGCAAAAGAGGATGCTACTCGTGGCAAAAAATTTACGAAGCTGATAAAAGAAATCACTATTGCTGCACGCGATGGTGGAGGGGATCCCTCTGCAAATCCACGACTTCGACTGTTAATGGATAAAGCTAAAGAAATTAATATGCCGCAAGATAATATGATGCGTGCAATTAAGCGCGGTACGGGAGAAATGCCCGGAGTAGCCTATGAATCATATCATTATGAAGGATACGGCCCAGGCCAATGTGCCGTTATTATCGATATGCTTACCGACAACAAAAATCGTGCTATCTCAACCGTGCGAAACTTCTTTGGTAAGCAAGGTGGTATCCTTGCCGAAAGTGGCGCAGTAAGCTGGATGTTTGATAAGCTCGGCGTCATAAGGATTCCAAAGGACGGAGCTACAGAAGAAGATCTAATTGAGAAATTACTTGAATATGATGTTAAAGACATCTATCTTGATGATAGCATGTTTGTCATTACCTGCGAGATGACGCAACTTGATCAAGTAAAGCATGCCCTTGAGAAGCTTTCCTATAAAATTGAAAGTGCTGAACTTGAGTATGTACCCAAATCAACAATCCCTCTTGATGATGCTACAGAAGAAAGAGCGTATGAATTCCTACAGGCCCTTGAAGATCTTGACGATGTACAAAACGTCTATACTAACATTGGATAAAGCATGATCATAAGCATGACCGGGTTCAGCTCGGCAATAATCACCCTACCCATTGCCGATACAGCTACCGGTAGTGCGCACGATGTGCAAGTATCCTTAACTCTTAAAAGCTTAAATTCGCGCTTCTTCGAGGCAAGTTGCCGTCTCCCTACGAGCCTTTCATTCCTAGAGACCGAGCTTATTCGGTACTTCAAAAATGAATTTCATAGAGGCACTATCCAATTTACCATCTACATGAGCTCACCTTCAGCCTTAACTGGAATCATTGAACCTGCGATTTCAACAGTCAGAGGCTATCTGACGGCTCTTGAGAAAATAAAAAAAGAATGCCATGTGCAGGGAGAGGTAACGTTACGAGATCTTATTTCTCTTAACAATATCTTTGAAATGAAAGAAGCACCACTTACAGAAGAAACTCTTGAGCAGCTGTGGAAAGAGATTCGAGCACTGACAAAAAAATGCACCGAAGCTCGAAATCTCGAAGGAAAATCCCTTGAGAACGATCTGAGAGAGCGAGTGCGGCTCATTCGAAATCTTATTAATATTCTTGAGCCACGTGCCCTCGAGGCTATGGCTCTCAAGAAAAAACAACTTCTTGATAATTTACGCACACTGCTTAGTGACGTTTCATCTGAGCTTACTGCAGAATCTCAAATCTCTGCTATTTATAATCAGATGGAACGGATGGACATCCATGAAGAAATCGTCCGTTTTAATACACATCTTGCAACACTCGATGAGATACTCACCTCACAAGAAATAGCGCATGGGAAAAAGCTTGATTTTACGCTACAAGAACTCTTTAGAGAAACTAATACTATTGCCTCGAAATGCTCCGATGCAATTATTAGCGGCCTCGCTATTTCAATAAAGGTAGAGCTTGAAAAGGCTCGTGAACAAGCTCAAAATATTATCTAGAGTTTTGATACACTTCTCTTAGCACAAGTGCATAAAGAGATCACACAAATACTCGATCGCCAATATAGGCAAAAATATCTCGACAGTGCTGAGCCAATAACTCTTGTGGGTATGTCATTCAATACGAAAGACAAAAAATTAGTTATCGACGTTCTGCACAAGAATCTCACCAGCGTGCAGTTAGCATACTCTCCCCAAAATTCAGACTCCTCAACTCATTCCTAGAACCCTTATTCAGAATCCATTTTGAATTCATTGCTCAACCCTTGACACTTGGGGCAGCTTTTTGAATAAGCTAGGACATGATATTTTTTATACCAGCTAAAAGGGAGATCAATGAAACGCATATTAATGATAGCAATGCTCTGCATAACAAATCTGATCGAAGCAAAATCGAATGAATATTGTGAAAAAGGTAAATGTGGAGTGCTTGCCTCCCGTTTTACCGCCGAAGATGAACGCAAACCAGCTTTTGCTCGTCGAGAAGGTGGCGCCTGCATGCGCACCATGCTTGAAAAAAACTATGATATTACCAAAGAGCACAATCGAGATGAAAAGAAAATCCCTTGCTATCAAGCTATGTACTCAAAAGGGCTTGAACATGATCCTAAAACAGGTCTCCTCACCAAAAATGGCCAAAGAAATTATGAACTGCTTCTTAAAGCAATCGCTTCTGGAGAACAGAATGACTATAATGCCCTAGCACTGGCTCAAGGATCTGTAAGAAAGCTTACCAACCCACAAGCGTCGGCAGCTTTTAGCTTTGAAGGAATCGATTCATCGCTTACTCAGTTACCGCTATTTCCAAGTATTTCAAGCAAAAAGGGTGCCGCTCAGCTCACGGAAATCTATCTATTAGCTCTTGCACGAGACGTTGCATTTGAAGATTATGGTACAGGAAAAAAAACCGATCAAGACCACGGTGGAGATTCTATCACCCTTATGGCAGCACATATTTTAAACGATTACGACAGTGCATTTGAAGGGCCTTTGAATGCTAAATACAAGGTCGACTCATCTACACTTTTTAGAGGCAACGTAGCGGGAACCCTTGTAGGACCGTATGTTTCACAATTTTTGTTTCAGCCTATGTCGATTCCCGAAGCAACCTTTCCACCTGCAGTTGGGTTTGCTAACTTACCTCAAGACATCTTTAAAATCGAGCAGCTCTATCCAATAGCTCGCGACCGAAATTTTGGTATCTCTGTATCAGATTATAGTACTATACAAAATGGCCAAATACCTGAGCCTTACGAAAAGGATGATTACAAGAGCCATTCTAAACGCTATATAACAACCGGGAGAGATCTCGCAAGTATAGTGCATTTCGATTATCCCTACGAATGGGCGTACAATGCACTCCGTATTCTATATGCTCTCCGATTTCCTGGATCTCCAGCAAACCCCTACGTAAATGGCAGTATGCCTCATGAAGATCCATTCGCGACGTTAGGCTTTGTAGATGTATCAGCAATGGTTGGCGCTGTATGCTCTGCTGCAGGAAAAGCTGCATGGGCTCACAAATGGCGTGCTCAGCGTGTACTTCGTCCTGAAGAATACGCAAACCTTGTTTATCTTGGTAAGAAACGTGACACCGAATGTACCTATGTCGCTAAGGAGCTTTTTAAGTGCCATGGTGGCATAGATCTTCTTAAATGGGTAGAACGTGCCAACAAACACCAAGGTGCGGCAACCTGCCTGATGCCCTTAGCCTACCCTGAAGGTTCTCCTCTACACCCAAGCTATCCATCAGGTCATGCTACTTTTGCAGGAGCTTATATCACTATATTAAAAGCAATGTTTAACGACACGGCATTATTCTCCTCAGTACTTGCACCGGTAAAACCTGATCCTAAAGATCCTTCAAAGCTCATCCCTCTCTCAAACGAAGGCGAAGATCAGATGACAATCGGCGGAGAGCTTAACAAGCTTGCTTCAAATATTGCCTTTGGAAGGAACTTTGCGGGTATTCATTATCGCGCCGATGCTGATTATGGTATGCGCCTCGGTGAATATATTGCTATTACCTATCTACAGGACCATGCATGCTGCTACTGCGAGCACACATTCAAAGGGTTTGAGTTAACTACGCTTGACGGTATCCGCATACGCATCACCGGTGAAAAGGTCGAAGAAATTTAGAGATCGCCCCTATTTGAAAAAGTAGAAGTCGAACGAAAGATACTCTTAATCTTTCACCGACTCCCTGACTCTCTCATCGGGAACACTTTTCTGTATAAGACTTATAAGATAGAGAGGATAGTTTATGATCTTGCCATCGGCCTTTAAATTCATCAGTGTAGTGCGCAGAAGCAAGGATGAATGGTTTTTTGGCCATAGATGACCAGACTCTTTTTTTTCGTACTTTCCCCAGACTTAACCTCTAGCGGGTAAATTTCATGATCTAATTCAAGAAGAAAATCAAATTCTGCCGTTCCCGCACTTTTCCAATAATACAGCTTCTTGGATGAGGTCGCGATTAATTCCTGTGCAATGAAATTTTCAGTTAATGCCCCTTTAAACTCTGTAAATAGGCGATCGCCCTCAATGATAGTACGGGCAGAAAGTGAGCTTTGGGCCCCGAGCAAGCCTACATCTAAGAGAAAAACCTTAAACGTATCAGTGTCTGCATAGGCAGATAGAGGAAATTTTGGTGCCTCCACAAGATGGATTTGTTAGGAAAACGTGTCGAAACTCGCAATATTCCTTAGAAAAACGTAGTCACCTCACACGTTATTCGTTGGAAAAACGTGAAAATCAGCACGTTTTCCTAAGGAATATTGCCTTGACGGCTACTGGTGGGTTGTCAGTATTAGGGCATTACCAACGATCTAAATTTGTAAAATTAGAAGTTTGATTGCTAATGTTACTTGAAAAGTTAGAAATGTTGATCCATAGGAAATTTTAGAAGATGTTTTGCCATTGTTTTTTTAGGAATTTTTCCTTAAAATCATTGCAACTTCCCCAATAACCATGTAAATTTAGAAACGCAGGCAAGAAAGTTACATACATAAGTGCATACACATTCTGGGAGAGGACAAATATGATAATAAAACGCAGTTTGCATCAACAGTTGGTAGAAGCAGCAAAGCACTTCCCTGTGGTAGCCATACTTGGACCGCGGCAATCAGGAAAAACAACACTTGCACGTCTCGTATTTCCTGATCACGCCTATGTCAATCTTGAAGACCTTACCTTGCGGAGCCTTGCATCAGCCGATCCAAAAAGATTCCTAAAGGACTTCTTGGGTAAAACTGGCATTATTATTGACGAAGCACAGCATGCTCCGGACCTTTTTTCCTATGTCCAGGTCCTTGCTGATGAAGATCCAAAGAATGGTCGCTATATTTTAACCGGTTCGCAGAATTTCGCTCTCGATGAGCGGATTACTCAAAGCCTCGCCGGTAGAGTAGCGAAGCTTACGCTTTTCCCTCTTTCAATTCAGGAGCTCCGAGAAGCCAGTCTACTGGCTGATCGAATTGAGGATTATGTCTTAAAGGGTAGCTATCCAAAACTCTATGGCCAGGACGTTCCTATAAGCATTCTCTATAAAAATTATATAGAAACCTATGTTGAGCAAGACATACGACAGATTAAATACATAACGGATCTATTGCTCTTTAAAAAGTTTATCATAACTTGTGCTGCCCGATCGGGCCAATTATTAAACTTATCATCCATTGCTGAAGATCTTGGAATCTCCTATCATACAGTCAATGCATGGCTTTCATTACTTGTATCTTCCTATATCGTATTTCTTGTGCAGCCTTACTATGAAAAATACGGAAAGCGTCTAGTCAAAACACCCAAATTATATTTTGTAGATACGGGACTTGCCTGTTCATTACTTGGTTTAAACACGGTAGACGATGTTTCCCATAGCTATCTTCGTGGCTCATTAATCGAAACCTGTATTATGAGTGATTTGAATAAGCAATTTTTCAATCTCGACCGAACACCAAACCTGTACTTTTGGCGTGATCATACAGGTCATGAAATTGATGCGATTATTGATATAAAGCCCCATCCACTTGCAGTTGAAATTAAATCAAGCAAAACGATTGCGCCAGACTTTTTCAAGAGCATTCAATTCTGGAACTCAATCACTCAAACATCAAACTCTTCTAATTACGTTATCTATGGTGGTTCAGATACCCAGCACTGGCCACAGGCTTCGGTTTTAAGCTGGCAATCTTCAGGACACTTGATTCACGACATCTTAGAGGAAAAGAGAAATTAAAATAGCAATAGCGCTCTTTATCTGATTGCGATATTATGATTAATCATAGATATAATATGCGCATCTACCTAAAAAGGAAATAATTATGAAAAAAAACACACTAGAAGAGTTCGAGCCACAATACATTATTGATGCTTCTGGAAAAAAAACCGGCGTCATCTTGAGCCTAGACCAGTATGAGAAATTGATTGAAGAAATCGAAGACATGTATTTTGGTTCGGTGGCTGAAAAAGCATTCGAACAAGAAAAAGAGTATCGTTCCCAAGATGAAGTAAAACGCTTATTTATTAAATAGAGCTCTTCTGATTATGAAATCATATAAATACTCTCTAAAGTAGCCCTTTCTTAAACCAATCTCCTCACATTGATGCATTAACCAACTATATTTTCGTAACACGTTTGCCCTTACCCAAATATCACCAGTGTGGTATACTAAAAGTACGCACTACTGATAAATCCCTGCTACTATGTGGGCCATGGAAAAACACTTTACGCATCTGCATCTTCACTCTGACTATTCGCTCCTCGATGGTGCTATTACCATCAAGAAGCTTATTAAGTTTGGGAAAGAGCACAAGCTTAAAGCACTCGCCATTACTGATCATGGGAACATATTTGGGGCGGTTAAGTTCTTTGAAGCTGCAAATCAAGCTGGTATCAAGCCTGTTCTTGGCATGGAAGCATACTTTACTGAAGATGCACGACTTAAACTCAGTGAAAATAAGTACTATCACCTCATTATTCTCGTTCAAAATGCCACCGGCTACAAAAATCTCTGTAAACTTATTTCTTATGCCTACCAAGAAGGGTTTTACTTTAAGCCACGGATCGATTACAAACTCCTTGAACAGTATAATGAAGGTCTCATTGTCACTACTGCCTGCTTGGGAGGCCATATACCGTCTCTTCTTATGCAGGAGCAGTATACCAAGGCTGATGAACGAATTGACTGGTTTTTACGGGTATTTGGTGAAGAGCGCTTCTATTTAGAGGTACAACCAGCAGACCAGCAGGAGCAGGTCATACTTAATAATCGTCTGTATGAAGTGAGTAAGCGCCGTGGTATCCAGCTGGTTGCAGCAGGAGACTGTCACTATGTATCGCAAGATGATCATGAAGCTCATGAAACGATGCTCGCCATCCAAACTCATGCAAAAGTCTCAGATACTGACCGGTTTACGTTTGGCGACTGTAGAGCGTATATTCGCACACCCGATGAGATGCTTGTCAGCTTTAAGGATCACGAAGATGCCGTATGGAATAGTGGTAAAATAGCAGATAGCTGCAACTTCCAGTTTGAAACGGGTAAACTCTTTTTCCCTAAGTTTGAGCTGCCCCCCGATTATACGGAAGATACCTACTTTCATAAGATATGTTTCGAAGGGCTCAATAAATTGCTCGATTCTGAAAGAATTGAACGGATAAAAGAGCAAGAATATCGCGATCGACTTGAGCTTGAAGTGCAGCTTATTATCAAGATGGGCTTCGTCGGATACTTCCTTGTGGTGAGCGACTTTATTGCATGGGCTCGTGCCAATGATATTCCTGTAGGCCCAGGTAGGGGCTCTGCAGCCGGGAGTCTTGTTGCCTGGTCTTTGCAAATTACTGATATTGATCCTTTAAAGTACAATCTCCTCTTTGAGCGTTTTTTAAATCCAGAGCGGGTATCGATGCCAGATATCGATATCGACTTTTGTATTAATGGCCGCGATGCGGTTATTAACTACGTAAAGGATCGGTATGGACACGATAAGGTCTGTCAGATTATTACATTTGGTACTATGCTTGCAAAAGGGGTTATCAAAGATGTTGCTCGAGCGTTGGGCTTCCCTTTTGAAGACTCAAATACGCTTACTAACTTTATCCCTGATCAGCTTAAAATAACGCTTGATGAGGCCATTAAGCAAGAGCCTAAGCTCCAAGAGATGATCGATACCAACCCTCAAGTTGCCAAGCTCTTTGATCTTGCAAAACGGCTTGAAGGAGTTACTCGGCATGCCTCTAAGCATGCTGCGGGTATTGTTATCGCACCTGAACCGATTAGTGATATGCTCCCCGTATTTGTGCCGCCAAAGACATCTGACTTGGTAACCCAATATGCGATGACCGAACTTGAAACTCTGGGTTTCTTGAAGATGGACTTTTTGGGACTTAAGAATCTCACGCTGATCAAACATACTACGGACCTTATTAAGAAGCTCCATGGTACGGTGATCGATATTACCCGTATCCCTCTTGATGACCCCAAAACCTTTGTGCTACTTGGTAAAGGCGAAACATCGGGGGTATTCCAATTAGAGTCGAGCGGTCTTAAAGAAGTTCTACGCAAACTCCAGCCTGCCTGTTTTGAAGATATTATTGCAGTAAACGCACTGTACCGACCAGGTCCACTTGGATCTGGAATGGTCGACGACTTTATTGAACGAAAGCATGGACGCCAAGAAATTATTTATCTCTTTCCTGAGCTTGAGCCCCTGCTTTCAGAAACCTATGGGGTTATTGTTTATCAGGAGCAGGTCATTAAAATCGCTTCTACGATAGGTGGCTACAGCCTCGGGGAAGCTGACATTCTTCGACGCGCCATGGGAAAAAAGAAAGTTGAGGTTATGGATGAGCAGCGCAAGATCTTCATGGACAAAGCAACCGCTCGTAACTTTGATACAGAGAAGGCAAAAGAGCTCTTTGACCTCATGGCCTACTTTGCAGGATACGGATTTAATAAGTCACACTCAGCAGCATATGCGCTCATTGCCTATCAAACTGCTTACTTAAAGGCAAACTATCCTGCAGAGTTCCTCGCCTGCTTAATCTCTCTTGAGATGGGTAATGCAGAGTCGATGGCAAAATATGTATATGAAGCACGAGATAGAGGACTTAAGGTACTACCACCTGATATTAATGAATCACAGACAGACTTTACCGTGGTTAATGGAGTCATTCGTTTTGGACTGAGAGGTATTAAGAATGTGGGCATGGCAGCTCTTGATTCTATGCTTGCTCATCGTACTGAAGGTGGTCCTTTTAAAGATCTCTTAGATTTTTGTAAGCGTATCGATTTACGAACCTGCAATAAGCGTGTCATCGAAAATCTGATTAGCGCAGGAGCTTTTGATTCCCTTCCTGGTAATCGTGCTCAAAAGCATGAAGAGCTTCCTAAGGTTATTGAGAAAGCCCTTGAGAAGAAAAAGTCAGAACAAACGGGTCAAATGGGCCTTTTTGATCTGCCCCAAACAAACATTGAAAAACATGTTGAGTACACGTTTCATCCTCTTGCAGAATGGTCCGACAGTGAGAAGCTTGAGAAGGAAAAAGAGGTCCTTGGTCTCTATATCAGTGCTCAGCCCCTTGATAGTTATGTGCACCATATACAATGGATTAATGCACTGAGCTTTGAGCAAGCTGCTCAGCTACCTGCTGAAACACTCGTTATCACCTGTGGAACCCTTAAAAGCCATAAAGTTATAACCACCAAAAAGGGGGATAAAATGGCATTCGCCCTCTTTGAGGATTATCAGAGCAAAGCAGAAATCGTGATCTTCCCAAAAACATTTGCGCAAAGCGAAGAGCACCTGAAATCCTATAGCGTATTTATCGTCAAAGGAGCGGTCGACGCCTCATCAGACATCATCAAGATAAAAGCCCAAACTATTATTCCTCTCGATCTTTTATTTGAGCTTAAGCTTGCAACAAAAGTAGTTCTGCAGCTTCCCGCAGCAGTGACCACCGATATTCTTGCAACTCTTAAAAGAACTGCTCAACCGGGTACGGTGCCTTTAGAGCTTCAGTTTACTGAACAGGAGCGACGATTCTCGCTCCTGGCAAAGGAACGAATTACGGTAACTGAGAAATTTTTGAAAGAGCTGAAAGAATATAATATACTTGCTCATATTCATATTTAAAAAAACCACCACTTTCACCTAAAAGGATTGTCTATGGCGCTACCTATAACGTTACTTGCTTCGGTAAGCAAACAGATGACTCCGCTTATTGCGGAAACCAGAAAAGATACTCGAGGAGAGCATCCTGGTAAGCAATTTTTTTCAGCTAAAGTCGATGACGAAGATGAAGAAGATGACGACGATGATGACGACGACGATGATGATGACGATGATGACTTCGACGATGAAGATGAGGATGACGACGAGTAAGTAGTTAAACTCTAAGAATAATGAGCCCCTGCAGCTTTCTGGTTGCAGGGGTTTTGTTGTAGCTTAACAATGTCACTCAACTGAGCAGGTATTCTCTTCCAAAAAATACCATTGCAAGGGTATACTAGAGCTAATGGCAAAAAAAGGAGTCGAATGCCCAGAAAAGTAATTCTCTGTATAATGCTCTGCACCTTCTTTAGTTTACCTGCTAAGGTCATCCTTTGGGACCTTGGTGGTGTACTCTTTGAGCCTGACAAAATCGGAGTTGCTCTTGAGGTTGGCCTTGAAAACTTCTTAAGTCACGCCATCTTCGACTTCCGCTCTCCAAACATCCAGCCGGTACTTTTTGATGTGATTAATCATCTTGATCAAGACGAGACGCAAAGAAAGGACGTTGCAGGATCTTCGCACGGCTTGTGCTTACCCCCCATCATGTGCAAATGGCAAGCAGGAACCGTTACGGGTGAAGAGATTGTTCAACAAAGTCGTCCTTTGATCAAGAAGCTCTATGCCTGCGATTACTTTGACAGCAAAGCTCAGATGAACCTTATTTGGCGATGCATCAAAGCCATGTTTGATCCCGTGGTACTTGCACGCAACATTCATCCGGCAGAAGAAGGAATCAAACTCCTACAGGAATCGTATCGTATGAAAAATAAGGATGGTACGAAGGCTCATCGTCAATTTGTGTTTTCAAACTGGGACCAGATCTCCTTTGATATCTTTAAAGGACAGCATATGGCTGTATTTAGGTACTTTGAAGAGATAGTCATTTCAGGCCATATTAAACGCATTAAGCCAAACCAAAACGCCTTTGAGTATCTTATTGAGACCTATCACCTGAATCCTCAAGAATGCGTTCTCATCGACGACCAAGCGGTCAATGTCCGTGCAGCACGCAAATGCAATATGCAAGCCGTACTCATACATAACAAAGATTACCAGCAACTGCGCAGTGATTTACGCTCATTAGGGGTTATCCCTTAAAGGAGTTGCCCTGCTAACCTACTTAACTCACTTCGCTCGCTTGATTCTAGAAACACTGATCCAAACAGTGGCTGTCCTCTAAACTTCGAGCTTGCGACTACAAGGCCATTGCTCGTAAAATCAAGGTATGGTGAATCGATTTGATAAGGATCCCCTGCGAGAATAATCTTACTTCCTTCGCCCACCCTACTGATTAAAGTTTTCACCTCATGCGGTGTGAGGTTCTGCACCTCATCTATAAAAATAAACTGATAGGGAATTGAACGACCACGCATATAGGTAATGGCCTCTAAGCTGATGCGCCCCTCTTCAATAAGCTCCTGAATACCAGGAATCTGGGCAGTTCGGGGCTGCTTAATACGCTGTTTTTTCATGCGCGAAGGCAGTCCTTCTTCTTTGTATAAAGCCATCTGGCTTGCTGCATTTACTGCGTGGGAAATAAAGTCCATATTATCATAAATGGGCTGCATCCAACTATGAAGCTTTTCTTGGATATCGCCAGGTAGGTACCCAATATCAGGACCCAAGGGAACTACAGGGCGAGTAATGAGAATCTTTTCATATTCTTGCTCAATAAGGGCCTTATGAAGCGCTGCTAACAGGATAAGAAAGGTCTTACCGGTCCCTGCAGGACCGATGAGTGATACAAACTGAATCGAGTTATCAAATAAGAGATCAAGCGCCATAAGCTGCTGAGGATTACGAGGTTCTACCGGCCAGTTAATCTTTGGTGTTACAACAGGCACGAACTTGTCGCGCCCCACATAGCGAAACACCTCATAGTTAAAGGGGTTGTTTCTGCTTTCAACCAATGCAAACTCATTCATTGAAAAGGTATAGTCTTTTGCGAACTCAAGAAGCCCTTCAGGAATTCCTTGCTTTAACTGAATAGAGGGAACCGTTACTTTGACCCATCCTTTAAAGAGCACATCTTGAGATACTACTTCGGTGGTATAGTTTTCAGCAGTCAGGCCAATAACCTCAGCTTTTACACGTGCATTAAGGTCTTTCGTCACAAAGTGTACTTCGTACCCACGAGTTTGCTCACAATAGGCAAGATAGAGTATCCGATTATCGATCACCTCAAGAGGTAAAGGAGAAGGATCACAGGCTCCCGATTGCGAGAAAAAGAGAATCCTAAGGATCCCTCCATTATCAAGCTGGACCCCTTCTTTTAAGGAGCCTCTCTCTCGTAAGGCATCTAAACGCCTTATAACCTCTCGACAATTATAGCCACGCTCAGTCGACTCGCCTTTAAAGATATCAAGCTCTTCAAGAACCATAATCGGTATCCCTACCACTGCATCTGCATAGGCAAACAGGGCATCGGGGTCATAGAGTAATACGTTGCTATCTAAGACAAACATTTTCTTTACTGACATTGTTTTCCTTCGTAAATGATCCTCAGGATCTTGTAAGAGGTACCTAAGGATACCGTGCTGGATCAGAATAGCATAGACCATATTGCACACGCAACATAATAGCCAAGAAGTTACTACTCAGGTAAAGGTTAGGCAAAAAAAAATATACTGCCTGAGAAACTACCAATAAGCAAAACTGAGTGCACCCCGTTAAAGAATCATAGAATTCACTTGGTATGCATACTGTATGATTCTCTTAGATGAGAGCTATAGGTAGCAGATACCTTGCATTGAGCTCTCTTAAAAATAAGGTACAAAATCCTTGTTTTTGCTCAACTGAATAAGCTATAGTGTTAGCGTATATCTTTCAATCCAATTGAGATAACCATCTACCATGTACTGAGATTAGTTTGTAGAACTCTTAATAAGCGAAAGGCGCCTAACACGTATCAGACTAACGAAAAGCTAGAAGATCATGCATCACATAATAAACAATCTTTTTTCAAAAAAAGGGTCATTCAATGAAGAAATTTTTACGTTTACTAGTACTTTCAACCTTTGCTATCTCTTCACACTTGATAGCGCAAACTTCTACTACCTGTTGCTTCCCAACCATCTTTAAAGGGAATGGCTCTTCAGTCCAAGGGCAATCGGATGCAGCTAATATGAGTAATAGATCTCTCAGTGTGTATGCTGTAACCCAGTATGCAGGTGTTAATGAGTGCCCAACGTTCACCTATAATGCTGACGGTGTATCGTTCCAAAATTCTGCTGCTGGGATAATAGAAACAATAATCTCCCCAGTAACCCAATTATTTGGAGGAACCGATGTACCGCCAACGCTAGCGCAAGTCTGTCCAAATGGTCCTTTACTCAACTGGCCAGTAGCAGTTATCGGCATAGTCCCCTTCTATAATCTCCCAAACCAAAAAACTCCATTAAATTTTACTGCTGAAGCACTCGCAGATATTTTTGCTGGCCATTTCAAGACTTGGGATCAGGTACAGACTAAATACAAATTTTTAGGGCTTAACGCTACTGATAGCCAGCCTGGTCATCAGAGTCTCACTATCGTCGTACGCGGTGACCAGAGCGGCTCAACAGCTGACTTTACTGCTTATCTCTTTGATAATCTTAAAGCTCCCGCAACTCCTGCTTGGAGTCCTACCGTTACTGGTTTCGGCCCATTCAGTCCTTTTCAATGGATGCAGGCTTATGGTCCAGCAGTAGACGGTACGTATCTTACCGCCATTGGTACAGAACAGATGCTTACAACCATCTCAAGCCCAACCCATGTAGGCGCAATAGGGTATGTAGGCTATAATAATGCATTGATGCAGGGCCTGTTGAGCGCCGTCGGCCCTACAGCAGCAGGAAATGTAGAGAACCCCCATACAGGAAATGGGACAGGTTTTTTTATAACGCCATCGTCAGCAACTATTGCGCTTGCC
Organism: uncultured bacterium; assembly: GCA_963819815.1. Taxonomy (GTDB): domain Bacteria; phylum Babelota; class Babeliae; order Babelales; family Babelaceae; genus PRDV01. The sequence continues at coordinate 1,524,795 of CAWFXL010000001.1, read as the reverse complement.
ATGCAGAACGTACCAAGTAACCCGCAATTACTCTATAACACGATCAATAGCCCTGTAACTAGTGCATATCCAATAGCTAGTCCTACTAACCTCGTAACTCTTGCCTGTCAATTTTCTGATTGCCAAGCAATTGAATTAAAGAAATTCCTTTACTTCTATATAACACTCGTGCAAAGACTTGGAGTCAACTTTGGTGTTGGAGCATTACCAGCATCAGTTGTTGCCCAATTCATCAAACAACTTGACTGCTTAGCATCTTCAGAAAGCTGTATCAGCACAAAAGTATGTGCATGCTGTGTCGACCAAAAGACTGGTCTAAGCACCTGCTGCACAGGAGGAACATGTCCAAGCAACGCAAAGCCATGCCCTTGCAAAGAAAGAACCTACGATAAATGCAGATTCAGAGAACTGTATTCCTAATGTGATTGGTGGGAGCGCTTCGGTGCTTCCACCTAAAACTGCAAACTAATTTGGAAACTCTTAAAACGAAAGGCGAGTAACACATTTTAGACCAAAGAAAGCAAGAACCGATCTTGCAAAATCGTAAAAAACACACAACAATCTTTTTTTTAAAAAGGAAAATCAAATGAAGAAATTTTTAAGTTTAGTATTACTTTCAACAGTAGCCTGCGCTTCTCTGACAGCACAGACTACAACATCCACTTGCTTTAAAAATGACACCATTGCAGGCTTTGGATCAACGGTTCAAGGTCAAACTGGAACAGCTAATTATTCTCTCAGCAATTTTGTCGTAGATAATTTTTATGATAATGAGGACCCAGCTCTAACGCTTACGTATAACAACACAACCGGTACCCCTGCTAATAATACTCCAAATAATTCTCTTGCTGGGATAACGAATACTATTCTCAAGCCTATATTTCAACAATTTGGGGGAACTGATGTACCACCAACAGCAGCTCAAACCTGTCCAAATGGTCCTTTACTCAACTGGCCCGTAGCAGTTGCAGGCATAGTACCTTACTATAATCTTCCAGGTCAAACCGAGCCCTTACATTTTACTGCTGAAATGCTTGCAGGGATTTTTGCTGGACACTATGCTACCTGGGGTGCGGTACCAGGTTTGAATGTGACAACTACTACTGATAAGAATAGGACGATCCATATAGTTGTACGCGCGGACGCTAGTGGTTCAACAAATGACTTTACTACCTACCTCAATGATGTTCTCGGAACCGCAAGTCCAGCTTGGACGCTTCAGGGTTTCGGTCCGTTCTTAGCAACTGATTGGCAAAAAGCTTATGGTACACCTGTCGGTACAAATAATAATTATAGTATACAAACCGGAACACAGGCTGTAATAAACACCGTTCACGGTACTACTGGTGCGATAGGCTATGTAGGCTATAATAACCTCATATCAGTATATCCATTGCAAATTCCTACTTCGACTCCTTTCCCAACCAATGAGGTAGGAAACGTAGAAAATCCCCACGGATCAGGAACATTCATACCACCAAATACAAACACCTTTGCACTTGCAATGCAGAATGTAATGAGCGACCCGCAACTACGCTATAGCACTATTAATAGCAAAGTTACCGGTGCATATCCTATTGCCAGTCCTACAAATCTTGTAACTCTTGCTTGTCAAGTGTCTGATTGCCAAGCAATTGAGTTGAAGAAGTTCCTTAACTTCTACATAACCTATGCACAAAATAATGGTACTACACTCGGTTTTGGAGCATTGCCATCATCGGTTGTTGCACAATTTATTAAACAACTAGACTGCTTAGCATCATCAGAAAGCTGTATAAGCGCAAAAGTATGCCCATGTTGTGTAGACAAAACCACCGGTCTAAACAGCTGCTGCACAGGAGGAACATGTCCAAGTAATGAAAAACCGTGCCCAGATAGGGACCGATGCAAAGACAAATGCAAAGATAAATGCAGGTAATTCTTAGAGAACTGTATTTCTGATTTGATTGGTGGGAGCACTTTTGTGCTTCCACCTTTCTTACTACCGAAAAAATGTAAGCACAATTCAGAACAACTGTAGGGATACTTGAGAAGCACGCACCTCTAAGAATTCCTCACCCCTTGAATTGCAACTCATAGAGCCGACGACACTCCTTAACTGTTGTCGCTTGCTCAGGTTTCTTATCGAGAGCAAAGCCCATGAATCGAGGAAACCGTAAGGCTAATCCCGGTGTAGTTTCTGTAGATCCTGCCCGATGCATCGGAGATTGAGTGATCTCATCTGCTAGAATTACCGCTACGATTTGTGGAGCTACCCAGACATCTGGAGTAAGCTCTTGAGCACAGCTCACATTTGAAGGTTTTTCAGGGACTCTGTAGACATCACATTTTTTCTTAAGGTCAAGCCATTCTGCATCAGTAAGGCCCGTTCCTACCTTTGCTATCGTTTCATAGCGATCAGTCTCTTCGTTATAGACTCCCACAAGGAATGCTCCTATACCAAAGGCACCGCGCTTTCCCCGACCGGTATAGTACCCAAGAATTACCGCATCTAAGGTATCGGTTAACTGACCTTCATGATGTCGTTTGAGTTTAATCCAATTAAAATTACGCTTACCAGCCTGATAGGAAGCATCTGGCCGCTTTACAACTAGACCTTCTAAGCCCTGGGTTATCTGCTCATTAAAATAGTCACTGAGCTCTTTTGTCGTATGGCAGATCTTCTCTGCAATAACCTGAACGGTCTCATTTGGATAGCTACCAAAAAGATTTATAAGGTGTGCTCTCCGTTCCTCATGCCCAAGGTTGATCACTGGCTGCCCATTAAGATAGAGAATATCAAAAAGATAGAGCCTCAAGGGAAGCGATTGCGCTACTTCCTCAATATCATGCTTACGTTTTCTTTTTACGGTCTCCTGGAAAGGGAGAAAGCGTTCTGTTTCCTCATCGTAGACAATTGCTTCACCCTCAACAATAAGTGATGTTGCTTTCACCGGCTCGAGAGCTTTCTCTAAATCGGGAAACATGTAGGACATATCTAAGAGGTTCCGTGAGAAGAACCACATATGCACCTTAGATCCAGTTTTTTGGATGTGGATCTGTAAGCGAAACCCATCTAGCTTTGGCTGTGCTACACAGGTTCCTAACCGCTCAATAATAGCTTGTGGACTCTCAGCGCGCTCTGCTGCTGCTAACCGAATAGGAATACCTAACGTCGGTTGCATAGCGGCAACGGCTTCTATTCCATCTTTCTTTAAGGTGTAAGCAATAAGGCCACAATCAGCACGCAAATTATACGCATCTTCAAGAGTCTTCTTAAGCGATTTAGTTCCCGTTACCATCCAAGAAAGTGCATCCAATAGGGTCATATCCGAGAACCCTAAGCGCATGGTTCCGATAACTATTTGGGTAATGAAGGAAGCAGATACCTGATCAACTTTCGTTAAAAGTTCTATAAGTGCAGCAGCTTTTTCTTCCTGAGATCCAGTACCTGAGATTGCTCGTACCCTCTCTAGCTGAGTATAGACTTCTTCCAGTGAGAGTCCTTGGTCTGTAAACTGCCATGAACCTTCTCTCATCGCCTTACCAATATCTCCTGCAGATTTAACGAGCTTAGTAAACTCAGCAAGTTCTGCTCCTTGGATCTGGGCAATGACTTTAATCATACTTTTTTCAGCAAGATTAAACTGATATCCCTGATATGCAGGACGTAAGCTTCCTAAGGTCAGGTAACTTATAAGTTGTGCCTCATGAGGGGTGGCCTCTTTTAACAAGGCTGCTAACAGCTCGGTCATCGCCGTACGAGAAGACTCTTGCCCGAGCGCTAAAAATGCTTGAGCTACCGTTGAGAATTTCATGGTGATCCTTTATCTCATGCAAAAGTGCCAGTTGTTATCCCAGCACCTTTACTTTTCTTATCTATGGTGGCGACGCAGGGACTCGAACCCCGGACCTACGGATTATGATTCCGCCGCTCTAACCAGCTGAGCTACGTCGCCAGTATTAGATCGCGATCTGTGAGATCTTTGATCGGTGAGATCGCGACCTCTTAGATCTTGATCGAAGTTGCTCCAGAAGCAATATAGAGATTGAATATCGTCTTCAAGAGCACAAGACCGGTAATTAAGGTTGCCACGATACCGATCATCATCGTCAATGCAAAACCTTGTATCGATGCGAACCTAGATAATAGAGCACTGCGCCAACAATAAAGGTGGTTATATTCGCATCTAAAATAACGGTCAATGCTCCTCCAAAGCCAGAATCTACCGCTTTGCGTAATGAGGATCCTTCATAGATCTCCTCTCGAATACGTTCATAAATCAAAATGGATGAGTCGATCGCCATTCCGATGGTAAGATCATACCCGCAATACCAGGTAAGCGTTAACGTCGCTTCAGGTACCATTGCAAGGCCAATGAGGATCAAGAGCAAGTTATAGAGTAATACGATAAAGGCAAATAAACCAGCTACTTTGTACACAAAGAGCACTAAAAAAAACAGAAGTGTCAGAGCAATTCCACACGAGAGCGAGTCCTTTATGAATCGATTCATGCCCCGAACGATAGGCCCGATATGACGTTCTTCAATAACTTCCACAGGAGCCGAGAAAGCACCAGATTTGAGGAATGAAACAAGCTCTTCGTCAGCCTCTTCACGAGAAAAACTTCCAGTAATATTCCCACTTCCGTCTTCAATCGGAACATGCACAACTGGAGCAGATACGACAATATTATCAAGAATGATTGCGATCTGTTTACCCACACTATCAGCTGTCATATCAGCAAAGCGAGGAATCCCCTCACCCTTAAATTCAATGCCTACAGCATGGGGACTTTTACTACTCATCCCTTCCTGTATAAATTGATAGCTTGCAGATTTAAGTTGTTTACCGGTAATTTTTGCATAGTTTGGAACGAGGTAGAACCCATCTGAAACTTGTCTGCCTGGTACAATCATCGTTCCTTCAGGCACGTTTCCCCCTGAACGATTAATAAGCTCTTCTTCGGTTCGTGCCGTATCAAATACCGGTTTTAACTCCAAAATAGCAGCCTTACCTACACGCGCTTTTGCTTTTTCAGGGTCACTTACGTTAGGCAACTCGATCCCAATGCGACGCTCACCTTGAGGAACAATACCTACTTCACCTGCACCAAAGGCATCCAAGCGAGTACGCAAGATAGCTATGTTACTTTCAATTGCTTCTTTCTGAATATCACCAAGCTGGGTTGAACTATAGGCAAAAATGAGATTTTTCCCCTCTTGAGTTACTTTGGGAAAAGCAACATCATGGCGATATAAGCTTAAGACAGATGATGCATCAGCAGCACTTTCAAAGCTCAGAAGCCCATGAAGGCTATTTTCATCGACCGTAGGAACACTCGGAACCGGTTTGTTCTCTTTTTTAAGAACGTCAACAAATGAGTGCATTACTTCCATGAGGTCATTCTTAACGGCATCATTGACCTTTACGTCAAGCGTTAAATAGGTACCTCCCACAAGATCGATACCAAAGTTTATATAACCCCGCTCATTTTTAGGAGGCTGTAACACCTGTTTCAAGAAATAGGCCCCAAATAGGGTTACCCCAAGCCAGAGAAGAGAACTTACGATAAGCCCAGTACGCGATTGTGTCATAATATTCCTTTTTTTAAAAAGTTCCGGATGATATTTCTGGTGCGGAAGAGAGGACTTGAACCCCCACGGGATTTCTCCCACAGCCACCTCAAGGCTGCGTGTCTACCAGTTTCACCACTTCCGCCTTCGTAATTAGGGTACCATAAGAAGAAAAAGCTCGCAAACTTTATCTTTACCTCGTTAACCCCCTGGAGAGCCCTATGAGCGGGTCTCATACCGAAGCTGATCATTAACTCTGTCTAGGGGAAAAAGCGACCTATTAATTACTGGCGCACCATGCGCTCATCAACTTGCCAAATGCGGGCAAGAGCGACTGCGACAGAATGCTTCGGACGATACTTTTGCTCTTTACGCTAGGATTTTTTTAGAGATCGCAAGAAAGCTTTCTCGTTACCAGACAAGGCTCGTAGTGTGTTTCTACTTAACCTTTGGAGTTATTGTTTTGATTTTTTTGGTCTGGCTTTGCATTCTCAGGCTCAGCTTCAGGAGACTCTTCCTCTTCAGATTCAAGCTCAGAACCCTCTTCTTCATCAGCTTCCTCACTCTCATCATCAGATTCTTCACCTTCAATATCTTCATCCTCGATAGTCGGCTCCTCACCTTCAAGCTCTTCAGCATCGCGGGATTTGTGCGATTCTGAGGAATTTGCCGGCTTTTCTAGCCGTTGTTCATTGCGAGATATCGAACGCCCCACCGGCTGAATCGGTGCTTTTGATTCAGGGAATTGTACCTTTTCAGTACCCGCATTCTTTTGAGCGCCATTCTGCGGTGCTAATGCTCCCGATACCACAACGGGTAATTTGGTGGGAAGAGGAGGTTGGGGTACTGCAGTTTCAGCAGTCGCCACGCCATTTTTTGTTTTTGCAGCCTTGCCCGTCTCAGGTTTCTCAGCCTCTTGCGCGGTAAATAATCCGGCCAACCAAGTAAATGGTTTCGATATTCCCTGCCAGAGAACTGATCCTATCTTTGAAAAGAAGTACCCAACTGACATATAGGCTTTCTGCCACCAAGGGAGAGCTTCCCATTCTTTCTGCGCCTTAAGTTCAGCCTCTTTTTGAGCCCGTTTTGCCTTACGTTCCTCTTCTAGTTTGGCCATCTGCGCCTTTTCTTGGGCAGACAAAGGACGCACCACCACACCTTTTTCTTCAAGGTCGGTAATACTTTTGGTAATTTTGGGCATCAGCTGCTCAGAGCTATTCCAGGCTTTATCGATAAAGTTCCATAATGATTCTCTGAGGTACATACTTATAGCTTGGATATTTTCAAGACCATTTTGAACCTGATTAAATAATCCATGAGCCTTCTTATCGTCAAGTGTTTCTTCGATTCCTTCATAAGCTGCAAGCGCTTCCTCACTGTAGTTATGAGCAGTTTGCATCTGTGCAGGAATAACCACTTCAAATACTTGCTTTAACCGCTGATAGAGCGTATTAAAATCCTCAAATTCCTTCTTGAGCTCATTGAGCATCTTCTGATGATCTTCAAGCTCGGTCGTTTCTTCAGGATTCTTTCGCGTTTGGGTGCGTGTGCGCTCTTGAGCTAAGGCTTCTTGTCGTTTAGTTAGGTCATTCAGAAGATCGTCAATAACATGTATAGCAGCTTGTCTTTTTAAAGGCAGCGAAGCTGAATAGCTATCAAGAGCTGAGAGAATATCATTCTTCTTGCTTTCAAGCTCCTCATAGATAACCTCAAGTTCATCCATCGCTGAGCGAATGTCGACGGTATAGAGTGCTTTGGCTTCTTTCCACCAGCGAAGCTTTTCATACCAGTTACCTGAATCAGGATCTTCAGAATCATCCGCAAGAGCTACCGATGGTATACCGGTAAAAGCATGCGAGCCTTCTAATGACGTCTCATCATCCGATAAGCTATCAAGATGCTGCCCATAGGTGTTCCCCTGTAGGAAACATGCTATTGCTAAGATGGTAAAGAGATATCTGCACATAATACACCCGATGACCCTGTAAGTTCACCTGCTAGTATGAACGCTCGTTCTGATAATTGCAAGTATTACCCTTACAAAGTGCGTGATAACTCCTTAAGCTCATTCATGAGGGCCTGACTCAGCTCTTCAGCTTCAGCAGAGGTATAACTCCAGGTTACCCCCGACTCTACGCGTGAAAGCACTGAGCGGTCACTTTTGATATCGATAATATCAATACGTACTACGTTCATCAAAGGATGAATTAACGAAGGTGCTCGCACGACACCAGCGCGCCCCAAGATACTATAGGCAATGTTGCCCTTATCTAAGAAGCATAGCATCACTTTTTTCTGCCATACCATATTATGGTAGCCAGTATGATCCTTATGAATGGTCATCAGGATGCTTTCAGCACCCTTTGGATAGACGCACTGTATAGGAGTAGTATTGGGCAACCCTTTCTCAGAAAAGGTCGCTAACACACAGATCACATTTTCTGTGAGCAGCAGAGCCTTTAAATCCTCAGGTAATTTTACGCCGACATGTTTAGCCATATTGTTCCCTCGGTTGATATGGTCATATGCACGAAAGTTTCACAATTACTTCGTTAGCCACTGAAAGCCCTGCAGGCGTAAGCATCATCTTTCCCTCAGATGCAGACACCAAGCGTGCATTCAGAAGCTCCTGGGACTTCTTACTAAACTCCTTTTTTTCTTTTTCAGTAAGTGGCTCTAGAATATCAGCGACAACGATGCCTCTTCGTTGCCGTAGACCGAGCATAAGCTGCTCGAGCCACACCTGTTTATCCGATAAATCTTCAGAAAACAGGACACTTATACCAGTATTACGTATTTCCTCAAAATATTTCAAGAGATTCTTAGTATTTTGTGTACGTTGCTTACCATCAAATGAGCAAGCACCCAACCCAAAGCCCTTATAGGGTTTTCTTTGCCAATACACTGAATTATGTTTTGAATGCCAACCAGCCCGACTAAAATTAGAGATTTCATACTGATCAAAGCCTGCTTTGGCAAAAGTTTCAATCGTCTCGTGATAGAGATCCACAACCTCATCATCACAGGGTAAGGTTACCGTCTTCGAGGTAACTCCGTAATAGAGCTGCGTATCTTCATGAACCGTCAGAAAATACATCGATACATGCTGAATTGGCCAAGTTACAACAGATGCTATCATCTCCCTCCACTCAGTTGGAGAAACTCCAGGAAGCCCCACGATAAGATCGACAGATACATTATCAAAAAGTGGTGCCGCATGGGTAATAAGCCAACGAACCTCTTCAGCTTTTTGGTGTCTATTAAGTTTTCTCAGCACGTCATCTTTCAGACTTTGAACCCCTATGGAGAGTCTATTAATACCCGCATTCTTCCAAGCAGCTAACTTAGTTGGACTTACTGTTCCTGGATTTACCTCAAGGGTTATTTCATGGTCCTGTTCAAAGCCGCAGCGGTCCGCCAAAACCTCCAGTGTTTGAGTTAAGAGCTCTGGAGGATACGTACTTGGCGTTCCCCCACCAAAGAATATTGTTTTGAGAGGTCCTGTAGGATGAGTCTTAAGATAGGTCTCTATCTCTTGTATAAGAATTTTATGATATTCAGGCATATGTTCATCTTGACCAGCAAGAGCAACAAACGGACAGAAATGACACCGATAGGGACAAAATGGCCAATGAATATAAAAGGAAGAGACCGGACCAGTGTCCTTTGATACAGGCCTCAAGGTATGGTCATTTGAGTGGTGCACATTCGCCTCAGTTACTTAGTCGGCTCACCCGCAACTTCAATAAACGAAGTTGTTTGAGCTATATCTTTGAGAACCTGCTCTTTAGGCGCATCGAATCGTCCAAACTTGACTGCTTGAGCATCAGCAATAATATGTTCAATACTCTTACGCAACATATCTTCACAGCCAACTTCTTTCAACCAGATAATCAACTCATAATCGGTCATCCCTTGAGGCATTGCATAACGCCATTGAGCATAACTTTTTACAATGTCGGTCAACTCCTGGTACACCTTTCGTAGCTCTACTTGCCCTTTTGATACCTGACCTGCAAGAACTCGTAAGTTTCGTAAGGCTTCATCTTTCGTGGTTCCCCGCCGGTATCTCAGTACTGAACGCACTATCAGATAACCGAGACAAAAAACAATGAGGGCAAGTGTACTAAGTATAGCATAACCGGGCAAGGTTTGCCAAAAAGAAGTATGCCAAATTCCATAAACTTCATTCAAAGTGATTTCTTCCATACTATCTCCTTAGTCTCTAAAAGCACGGTACCGCAAAAATGATACCAAAGGTCCTGTAAAAGGTGTGCCCACCTCAATATCAAGGCAGTCGATTCGTGCAGCATTCAAACGATCTCTCTGTGCAGTATGCCACTCAGTAAGCGATTGGTTAAATACTCGTTCTTTTTGACCTGCTATCGTCGTCTGCACATCAAGCTCTGCATCTTCAAAAATAAGGGTCCCAACTTGGGGAAAGTGACGTTCTTTTGGATCTAAGCACCGAAATGCCATAATATCATGACGTCGCGCAAGGCTTGCTAACCTTCGCTCGTAATGCTCCAAGGGAGCGATAAAATCTGAGAGAAAACAGACTAGCGCTTTCTGACCTTTCAGGCGAGAAAGGTACTCTACAGGCGCTTCAAAATTTGTCCGCTTACTTTTTGGTTCATAAGTAAAGAGTGTATTAAGTAAAGAGATCGTATGATTTCTCGACTGGCGAGGGGGAATAATTTTCTCAACGGTATCAGTAAAGATGACGAGCCCTACCGAATCTTTACAGTGCAAGGATACAAAGGCAAGAACCCCTGCCAGTTGCTTCATCAGATCACTCTTGGTTACCAGATGAGCATCTTGACTTGTTGTACCAAAGGAGGTTGACTCTGAAAGATCCACAACAAGATAGAGCGTCCTGTTGCGATCTTCAAGGTACTGCCTTACAAGCATCTTACTTGACCGAGCCGAAGCTTTCCAATCAATAAAGCGGATATCGTCACCCGGTATATAGTCACGCAACTGATTAAATTCAAAACCTGATCCTATACGAGCACTGCGAGATTCGCCAAGTAAAGGACCTGATACCTGCTTTTTAGCAGTTATCTCAAGGCGAGAAATAAGCGCATAGAGCTCTTGTGAAATCATAGTATCCCTAGGTGAGTGTCACCGTATCTAGTACGGTAGGAAGTTGTATTGATCCATCAGCTTGCTGATACGTTTCCATGAGAGCAACTAGCAGTCGTGGCAAAGCAAGAGATGAGCCATTAAGCGTATTGATAAGTTTCGGCTTTGCACCCGGCTCCTCTCTATAGCGTATCTCACTACGACGAGCCTGAAAATCAGTACAGTTACTTACTGATGAGACTTCCTTATAGTCATTTTGGCCAGGCATCCACACTTCAATATCATAGGTTTTTGCTGAAGAAAAAGAACAATCTTGGGCAGCTAATAAAGAGACTCGGTAATGTAACCCCAGTGCCTGTAAAATACCTTCTGCAGTAGCTAGCATATAGTCCTGCTCAAGCTCTGCCCTTTCAGGTTCACACAATGAGTAAATTTCAGTTTTATCAAATTGATGAATTCGAATAAGGCCGCGTTCTGTTGCACCATAACCACCAGCTTCTCGACGGAAACAGCTTGTCCATGCGGTCATGCGAATCGGCAATTCTTGGATTGGGATAATCTGATCACGATACATACTGGTAAGATTCACCTCTGAGGTTGGAGTAAGAAACAGATCTTCGCCCTCGATACGATAAACTTCCTCCTTAAAACGAGGCCAGTTACCGGCTCCTTCCAAGGCCTTTTCATTGACTAAGAAGGGAGGTACTAGGGGAAGAAATCCCCGCCGAACATTATGGGTAAGCATCATAAGCATAAGCTTATAGACAACCAGAGCACCATCGCCCTTATACAAAGCAAAGTTACTTCCCGCCATGCGTGCGGCTGCCTCAAAATCAAACCAACCATTCATGTGGCCCAGTTCAACATGATTTCGCGGTGTAAAGCGAAATGAGGGTTTTTCACCGAACACTTTGACTACGAGATTCTGCTCTTTGCCCCCCTCTTGAATGCTTTCCATAAGAAGATTAGGGCACCGTAGATACAGAGCCCTGAATGCCTCATTTTTTTCGAACAGCTCAGCCTCTTTTTCCTTAAGTTCAGTCGTGAGAATTTTTGAGCGCTCACGCAACTCAGCAGATACGCCAGCTTGGCCCTTCTTAGCAAGATCATTTTTCTCACATCGAAGCTCATCAACTATCTGTTTAAGATCTCGAGTCTGCTTATCAAGTTCTAGAAGCTTCTTACCATCAAAAGAGGGGTCCTTTTTCTTTAATAAGGCAAGTACCTTGTCAGGTTCAGTACGCAATCTATGAAGGTCTATCATGTATACACTCCACAAAAGAGTCTAAGAAAGAATTGTCTCAGTATAAGATACAAAAAAATAGATCATTTGAATAGGAATTAAGAGCATTCTCACACTCTTAGTTACGTGGCAAGAACTTAGCTCAGTACAGACGAATTTCAAAAGGGTTATGAATGTGAGAGAAATAGCTGCAAAACAGACTGCGAGCATATCAATGAGCATTAAAAAGGGCCGCTTGTGCGGCCCTCACTAATAACCATGCATCAGGCACTTTTGCCTGCACCTCGGACAACGTCCTTTAAGTTTTTAGCTGGTTTAAATTTAGCAACAACAGTGGCTGGTAAGTTAATACGCTCTTTAGTCGATGGGTTAATACCAATCCGAGCTTGGCGTCGTGTAACTGAGAATGTACCAAATCCGGCCCACTGAACTTTATCACCGCGCACAAGTGTACGCTCAAAAATACGTGTCAACGTATCAAGAAAGCGAGCAACATCCTTCTTACTAAATGTTGTCTCTTCGCTTAATGAATTAATAAGCTCAGTCTTATTCATGAGAACCCCTTCTGTAGTTAGTTATTATATAATAATGAGGACTGCTTGTAGCCACTGATGGTAAAGGTTACTGGGATTTTGTGCTTTGTCAATATGAATCTCCAAAGTTTCCTCCTAGATAAGCTTTAAGGCCTCCACAAGCGCTCAGAGCGTTCGTATTACGATGCAGATGGGAGCACTTATGCCTAGAAACTTTGATTCTTAAGGAATATCCTTACAACGTATCTATGCTATGCTGCAACAAAAAAAGCAGGTCTTGCAAAACTGCTTGTTGCTTTGCAACATCCCTGGTACCTTGGCAAAGAGAAGTATCGATTCTCACCATCTTTGATATACTTTAAAAAAACCGCAGAGAGAAGCCATGCTAGTTGATACCCATTGTCACCTTAATCTCCTTGTCGAATATTCATTTGACGTTCCTCTATCACCCACTGATATAGCCAATGCTCGTGCATTCATCGAAGAAGCAGCACACTATGATGTTACACACATACTCAATGTGGGAACAAGTCTTATTGAAAGTCTCAATAGTATCGAACTCGCAAAGAATTACCCACAGGTATATGCAAGTATCGGCATTCATCCAAATGATCTCACCGATACTTGGAAAGATGATCTTGCTACACTAGCAAAGCTTCTTGAACAAAAAGAAGAACTCAAAATTCTTGCTATCGGTGAAACAGGGCTTGATATGCATTACCCAGATTATAACCTACCACGCCAAAAAGAAGCTTTTGCCCAACATATAGAGCTTGCGCTTAAGCATGATCTGGCCTTGGTTGTACATACCCGGGATGCCGGTGAAGCTACGCTACGCTGTTTAGAACCTTATAAAAAACAGGGCCTTCGAGCCACCATTCATTGCTTCTCTGAAGATCTTGCGTTTGCACAAGAGGCAATCTCCTATGGATGTGTGCTAGGTATTGGAGGAACTCTGACCTATCCTAAAAATAAGATTCTCAGAGAGGTTGCGCAAACGGTGGGACTTGAGCATATCATCTTAGAAACTGATGCACCCTTCTTACCACCGCAGATCATACGAGGAAAAAAGAACCATCCACGGTATACGCAAACAGTCGCGTACTACCTTGCTGAGCTTTTAGGAGTCCCTTATGAAAAAGTTGCAGAGCAAACAACAGCTAATGCATTTCGACTATTGAGAATGGAATAGAATCATCTACATTGTGTTCAGTAAGTACGCAAGAAAATACTAGTTTGGTCTACATTACATTGAAAGAATCGACCAATGAAGACACTCAGCACCCAAGAGCTTGCTCGCTATCTCGATGAACTATTAGATGTCTCATCATTCAATGAAAATACCTATAATGGAATACAAGTAGCAAACACAGCACCTATTAAAAAGGTTGCAACAGCGGTAAGCGCAAGTCTTGAAGCAATTGAAAAAGCTGCTGCCCTAAAAGCACAGATACTCATCGTGCATCATGGCCTCTTTAGAAAAAACGATACCCATCCCCTCATAGAAACGCGCTATAAAAAAGTCAGAGTACTCATAGAGCATAACATTGCGCTGCTCGCCTATCATCTTCCGTTAGATGCCCATCAAGAGCTGGGAAATAATTGGAAAGCTGCAAAAGATTTAGGACTTGCTGATCTCAAGCCATTTGGAGTTCTTAGTGATATACCCATAGGTGTCATAGGCACAATTGCTCCACTTTCTTTTGAAGAATTCCGTAACCGGGTAGAAGCCTACTATGGAAACACCGCTGCAGCTGTAGTTGTAAAGAATCCCATCAGGTCAGTTGCTATCATTTCCGGTGGTGCTGACAAATATATACACGATGCAGCCTATGCAGGTGCCGATTGCTTTATTACCGGTCGTTTCGATGAACCTGTCTACGATGCAGCGCATGAAGAAAATATCTCGTTTCTTGGTCTTGGCCATTATGCAACTGAAACGGTAGGCGTTAAAGCGCTTGCGCAACACATCCAAGAAACATGTGAAATTCCCTGCACCTTCATTAAAACCGAGAATCCTTTTTAGAGATGTAGGCAGAAACACTTAATCATGTTGAAAAGTCTTTTTCATCCCTTTATCAAGCACTAAATGTGAAAGCACACCAACCATAAAAAAGAATGCTATGGTTACGATAGTACGCCAACTTGAGGGCATACTATAGATCATTGCTCCTGAAAAAAGAGCAACCAGTGCCACAATAAAATAAAGATCATGAAATAACCCCCTATGGGGGAAAATAAGCGGCAGCACTGAAAAAATAAGCAACAGAATGAGGGGTACTGATGCCTGTAAAAAGAGACAGAGTACGATCATAAGAAAAAGCACCTTCAGAAAAAGGTTCTGTCCATTACTTCGCACATCGATATCGGGAAATAAAGAGCCCGCAAGTGTTGCGATGAGGCCCGGTATGCTAAATACCAAACCGTTTTGAAAAACGCTCGCGAGCACCGTAACTATAACATATGAAACAAGACCCCCTACTAAGTGGCCACGATAGAGAGACATTACTCTGACCTTTTCAGTTTCATAAAAGTAGTATTTGGATAGTAGAACTGTAATACCTTTTTATAGTTCCACCCTTTTTTTACGAGATTATAGGCGCCCCATTGGCAGAGCCCCATGTGATATCCGTATCCTTTTCCAGAAACTTGCACCGATCTTCCTTTTTTTGAGAACGTAAAGCAGAGGCTTCTTAAATTCTTGCAGACCGACCGCAACTGGGAAGGTTTAATCGTAACCCACCCATGACTCCCTCTAATTTTAATGGCTTGAACAATCCCGGCTGGATCATGCGATTCGATCTTAATATCACGAACCTGCCCAAGATCGGGCAAAAGCGTTGCTAAACTTTTTCCTAGCTCAGCAAAGGAAAGCTGTGCTTCCCACCGATAGTAAGGATGCTCATTACAATAATTACATGCATAGGTGCGCTTTAAATAGGGCGCCTTACCAAAGTGAATGCCCTTTTTCTTCCCTGGAATAACCCCACCACAGGCAGTATCAAACATGGCAAGAATCGGCTTGTTATTATAGGCTAGTACAATATCACGAGTTGCTTCTACAATATGCTTAAAACAGGCCGTTTTTTCATAACCGCGGTACACCTGGTGTGCCGGAGTACTTTTTATATCATAGGGATGCGTTACTCTATTATTCTTTTTTTGCTCACGTTGCTCTAAAACTTTATGAATAGCATAGGTACGCGACGCAACACACTGTGCTTTCTGAACCTCATCGGGCCAACCGGGCATACTCTCATAGGGGAGCACCGACATAAGATACTCTTCAAGATCAAGATGATTTACTAAGTAGGCAACTTCTTTACTCTTGGTAAGAGAAAAAACTCCGTCATATGGAATCGTTCCATGACGAATCAAGCCTCGCAGTGGAAGCACAAAGATATGCGCATCATGTATCTTCTGACCATTCAAATAAAAAGTACCCTTTTTATGAGTCACCAGAAGTTTGGTCTTTTTGAGTACCGTTTTCTCTTTTGAAGTGGGCGCATAGAGCACAAATCCTTCATCAGAATTCAGCTCCCATGCAACATCCTTAGCGGCACTTTCTTCAAGAAGCACGCGAACAGGGATACCCTGTGCTAACTTCTTAAAGGAGTAATCAAATTTCTGTTTTTTAGGTGGTACTGCAAGGAGACCCTGCATGCCCAGTGCTCCTGCAATCAGAATACCTGCATAGAGGTTACCAAGCATCTTCATATATCGGCCAAACGAGGAGAAGTTCATGGGGAACTCTTATTTTTTTATCAATTCCTATATTCGCTAGTTTATCAGCTACTTTATTTTCTTCACGTGGTACATGTTGTATCTTAAAATTTAAGGCATTGAGCATAGAGCGAATCGCATCATGTATTCTTGCTAGCTCCTTGTTTTTTATTTTATAGATCCCCTGCACCTGTCTGACCATAAGCTGCGAATCTGCTTTTATGACAAGCGTATCACGTGGCCCCATATGTTGCTGAGCGTAATAGATTCCCAGTAACAGTGCCAAATATTCTGCTTGGTTATTCGTTTTTTTACCTAAGAACATTCCCTGTTCTTCAACTGACACGCCATTTTTCAACAAATAAAATCCAGCGCCTGCAGGTCCGGGATTATTTCGGGCGGCACCATCTACGTACAGCTCCCACCTTCCTGGCTCTGGGAACACATTATTCTCCATCAGTTCCCTTTGTTATATAGATGGTACGATAACAACCTTTACAGACACCAAGCTTTACTTGTCGAAGTGGATTCAATTCAGCCGGTGTTAAGGAATAGAAGCAACCAGAACAGCTTTCGTTAAGTAGGGGAACTGCCGGGTTGGGAATTTTTTTCTTCATCGTTTCATAACGGCTCAAAAGCTCTTGATCGACGGTTAATTCCAGCTCATCACGGCGAGCACTAAGATTTGATCGAGATATTTCTAGCTTGTCCATCTGCTCAGTAAGCGCTGTAAGTTCCTGTTTTTTTTCTTGATGGGCTTCGGGTGCTTTGGCACGAAGCTTTACAGCTTGTGCTCGAGCCTGCTCTAATTCTTCAAGCAGCACGAGTCCTTGCTCATCCCGTAATTCTCGCTTGTTTTCAAGATCGGTTTTCTCATGCTCCAATGAATCGAGCTCTTTTTGAGAATGTGCGCTCAAAAGTTTTTCCTGTGTTCGGGCAAGGTTGCGATCGATAGTTTTTAGATCAAGCTCAAGCTCATGCATCTTTTTTTGGGTATCATGAACGACCTTATCAGCATGCGCAACATCTTTGTCGATCTGTTCGATCTCCTTAAGTAGCGTATCCTTTTTTGCAACATCTTCTTCCTGCTGCCGCGAAAGGCGACTAAGCCGTTGATCTAATTCAACAAGCTCAATAAAAGCTGCCACCTGTTCATTTTGCATGCTTTTGTACCGCCGAGGTTTTGGTGGGCCCACCAGGATTTGAACCTGGGACCTCTCGGTTATGAGCCGATTGCTCTAACCGCTGAGCTATGGGCCCCTAATTCTTTATGATAGTCTACTGAAATTGCGCCTGAATGTGAAGCTATGAAAGAAAACATGCCATGCTCATCCTGCATGATACCAGATGATAGAAAGGGCTCAGATTATCCAAGTGATCTAAATAGATCGTCAAGTGTTACCACTCCACTCACAAGTTCTTCAGAGTACATTGTTTTCGCTAGTCCACCTGCAGAAACCATCGAAAGAAATACTTGTTTCTTACTATGTTCTTTTTTTGTAAAGAGCTCTACTTTATGGGTAAGCTCTGTTGCATATTTTTTATCAATGGAAAATGGTTTTTCCGTATATTTAATTTCGCAAAGATTTATCCCATCATCTACGCGCTCTATAACCAGGTCAATTTGTGCGCCGTGGTCTTCATTCCCCGAAGGAATATATTTCCAGGACCCTATTTTTATCCCCGTTTTTATGCCAAGTGCCCTTGAGATCTGATAGATATGCTTCATACACACCGACTCAAAGGCATACCCTGCCCAGGCATAATATGCAGGACTCCGACTCTGCAATATCCAATGATCTGGATCAAAAGTATGGTTCTCATCTTTTATCCAACGTAGATAGAAAAGACAGAATTCATCGATAACTTTATAGTAGGTCTGGTACTGTTTCCCCCAGGGAGTGAACTCTTTTAAGAAACCTGCATCACAGAGACTCTTGAGTCTACGGGTCAAATGGCCTCCAGTGGAAAACTGCGCTTCCTTAATAATTTCAGAACGCTCTAGACCATCTTTTTTTCGAGCAACAATCTCCACAAGCTCCCGATAGGCTTCAGCTGTGTTAAAAAGAGATTCAAACAATTTTCTATATTCGTTTTTTAAAGGTGCCCGAACATCAAAAAAAAGTTGCTGAATAATTTGCTGGATTGTATATCCCTTCTCCGCATAATCCAAATAAAAGGGAATACCACCTACAGCCATATACAACTTCAGAACCTGTTCATGAGCAAGCTTTATTTTCTTGCTGAGCAAAAACTCAGCGGTCTCGTGCAAATCAAATGGCATTAATTGTATTTCTGTGGTCGTACGATTATATAATCCGCCCTTGTGGTATATGATATTATTAAGTAGCCAAGATGCCGATGAACCACACACAATAAGAATAACATTCGGCATGCCCGACCAACGATTATTCCAGAAAAAATCGATCTGCCCCATTATATTCGACCGAGGTGTAGCAAGCCAGGGCAGCTCATCAAAGAAAAGAACTATCTTACCTTGCCTTTGCGCAATTTCTCTATCAAGAAGATCAAAAGCATCCTTCCAATTAGAAAGCTCCCTCAAAGGACCCTGTGCAAAAAAAGTCTTACTCATTGAGCGAGCAAAATTTTCAAGTTGTGCTGCTAATTTTTCCTTGTGCACGCCGGTTACATGAAAAAAAGTACATTCTTTTTCTGAAAAAAACTCCCTTACGAGAAAGGTTTTTCCAACCCGCCTTCGACCATACACCGTTATAAAATGTGCTTTCTTGTCAGTGTATGCTCTTTCAAGCTGCCTTATTTCCCTTTTTCTTCCGATAATCATAGACTCCCTCATTTTTGCTTGCTCCCCTTATTATAATGCGCCAAAATTCTTTAGTCAATAGATAAATTTGGCGCGCTATAAAACTCTATAATGCGCCAAATTTTTTCAACCCCTCTGATATAACGATCTGGATGAAAAGTTGGATCATTAGGATTAATCATGAAAATTTTTTATAATGCGCCAAATTTTCAAAAAGATTCAAAAATTTGGCGCATTATAAATTCCTATAATGCGCCAAATTTTTAACAGATCAATAATGTCGATCAAAAGGCTAAATAGGATGGCCAATAAATCAATTGAGTCTGTCCAAAGCAAATATTGAGCAACAACTTGAATTAGTCAGCCAGTAGAACCGTATAGATGCCTACTTTTCCAGAAGCATCACCCTTTAATCAATTCGAGCAACACAGAAATGCCCCAAAATTAATCTTAGGCTTAGCGATTTTGTCCTTAATAGTTGAATGTTCAGGGATAGCTATGAAACATTTAAAGGAGCGGAGATTGGCAGGGAGTGCTTACGCACTCCCTTTGTATACATCAACTAATGATACTTATTCAGGAGAAACAATTGTTGCTACCTGAGGACAGTACTTCGTGAAGATATAATTAGCAATCGCATTGCTGTTAATGTTTGCGGTAGTATTCGCACAACCTGAAGGTACTAAGTTCACTGCAGGAGGCGTGAACGAGCCAGTTCCCCATTTAGCACGCATTGCAGCAAGAACACCTTCATCTTCCATATCTTGTATCGCTTTCGCAATATTTGCATACAGTTGGCAGCATTCTGCTGGGATGGCAATGCCAAGTCCTAAGGAACTAAAAGCGTTAAGAGAAGGATCAATTATCACACCCGTAACGACGGTAAATCCTGGGATAAGGCCTTGTTTCTGAAGGGCAAGTGCAGTTGGCGTATCGATGAAAAGACTTCGTCTATTCCCCGCCTTAAGAGCAGCGAGAAGAGCCGTAACTGCATCCTGAATATTATCAAATTGAGCTTTGTCACTCCCATTGGGTGCACTTTCTAAACGGTTGTATGGAGATCCAATAGTATTGATAGACTGTGCAATGATGCCAGAACCAAATCCAGTTGCCGTACTCGCCTGACGAGAACCGAATAAGGTAAATACCGTTTGAAGGTCGACCAGAGTGAATGCCAGAGTATTTAACCTTGCGAGCACAGTCGCACCCTTTTGAAGTAGGGGGTCACCGGCAACTAATGCAGATTGCAAGATAATCGACATATCATCATCATTATACGGTATAAATGCTAACTCTGGAAAATTTTTGATTCTATTTGGTGTAATAGAGATTGCGGAAATACCGATATTTGATTGAGGTGTTCCATTTTCAACATCTAGCAGCAAATTTTCAATTACCGTATTTCCAGTTTCATTAATACCAAATGCTGTCTGATTAAACTCAGCTCCATTAAATCCGAGTCTACGTGCAATTTGTGCTGCTAACTGAGCATCAAATCCTTGCACAAGGGTAGCAGAATCAACTGGTGGAACAACAAATTCAAACGGAGTATATCCGAAAGCTGTTGTTGGTGCAAAATCAGAATTTACAAATAAGCTGGTATTTGCTGAAGGGCTTTGGCAGCCAAGCAGGCAAGGTACATTACTTAAAAGTAACGTTACAGCCAATAAGCGATAAAAAATATTCATCCGACTATCTCCTTTTGTTAAGTCAGTAAAATTGGACAGCTCATATCCTACGCAGTACTCAACTTTGAGAAACTACATGGCACATGCTAGCAAAATAGCTAAGAAGAAAGCAAGGGCTTTGTGGCTTTAATTGCATGGTCCTCGTAAAGATGCCTGGAAATGAGCCATGCCAAATAGTGTAAACGGTTTCGAGTCGCCGCTTACCATGCTACTTGGTAGTATACGCCTGAATAATTAAGAGAGATAGAGAACAACATGGTGTAAATTGGGGTATGTTTATGAGGCAATGTTAGTCAAGAAATCTCTCAAGCGACAGCTGTAACCCCATTCATTATCATACCATCCAAACACTTTTACCATTGATCCCATAGATTGGGTCAGCAAACTATCGATAGATACTGAATGGCCATTTCCAGCATAATCTGATGAGACAAGAGGCTCCTGAGAGTATCCGACAATACGTGAAAGATCTCCCTTAGCAGCTTGTTCAAAAGCAAGATTCACTTCTTGCACTGATGCTGGACGACTGAGGTGCAAGGTAAGGTCAATGATCGACACTTTGCCCACAGGTACACGCAATGAAGAACCTGAAAGTTTACCCACTAAATCGGGCATTACTTTGCTTACTACTTCCATCGCCCCGGTAGATGAAGGTACTATGTTAAGCGCTGCGGCTCTGCTTCTGCGTGGATCTTTTTTTTGTGGATCAACATCAAGAAGCGCTTGCGTGTTAGTATAGGCATGCACGGTAGACATAAAGGCATACTCGATGCCAAAAGAATCCTTTAATACCTTGAGCATCGGATATACAGCATTGGTTGTACAACTTCCTAAAGAAACAATCGTGTGAGAAGGATGATACATCTCTTGGTTCACTCCAAGGATAATTGTCACATCATCACCATGAGCTGGAGCGGAGATAAGTACCCGCTTTGCTCCTGCAAGAATATGCTTCTGAGCACCCTCACGTGTCGTAAAATGGCCCGTTGCTTCCACAACCCAATCTATTGCCAGTGCCTTCCAGGGAGCCTTTTCAGGTTCAAGTTCACTCATAAGAGCTATCTTTTTTGAACCATCAATAATAAGTGTGTTATCTTTATATTCGACAGTACCCGGATAGGTGCCAAGTAGGGTATCATATTTGAAAGCAAGTGCTGCAAGTTCTTTATCTGCTTTTCCCACATTGATAGCAACAAGCTCATGACCTACCTGAGAATCGGCTAGAAATGCACGCACAAAAGTTTTACCGATTCGCCCAAAGCCATTCACTGCAATACGCATATTCTCTCCTTATTCCCAGGATCTCACTTCCTGAAGTACTTCTTTTTGCACCGTCTTAGTTACCTCGGGTAACTCAATAATGAGCGGCTTTGCTTTCATATGAGGATGGCACATAATATTTTTTAATGCGGCCATGCCAATATTTCCTCTTCCTGGAGCACAGTGCCTATCATCAAATGATCCAAGGGAAGCTTGAGTATCATTTATATGAAGCACCGAAATTGCTTCAGGAGTTAGTCGATTGCTTACCATCTCAATCCATGAGTCACTCTCTTCATGGATATCATAGCCAAACACATAGGCATGTGCTGTGTCAATACAAAAGCTTACTTTCTCAGGAATGGCAAGTCGTGCTTGAACATAAGCAAGCTCTTCAATATCGCCTCCAAGAGAGCGCTTACCATGAGCACTATTCTCAAGAATGAACTCAAGGTCACGCTCATGCTTGGTAAGATAGTTTAACTGAGTAACTATAGTATCAAGAGCTTGCTGACGAGAAAGCCCAGTGGTCACCGCTCCTGGGTGGAAAAGCATATGGCTAAAATGTAATTTTTGGGCATAATAGAGCTCTTTCTTAAACGATCTATGATAATGAATTGTGGGATGAGCCAAATTAATAGAATAGGAAGCATGTGCAATACGATGGGTAAACTTAGATTTTGAGAGCTCATAGTGAGCTATAAGTTCAGGGGTCAAAACAAGTGAAGTACCTGTTTCATTTTTAAAGAATGCTTGGAAAAGGGGTATAGAAAGAGCTGATGCCGTATCGATTATTGAGGAAAACTCACCCGATGATCTGAGATGTAAGCCAACTCCACGCACACCAACTCCCAAAAAAATCTACCCTAAGCTTTGAGCCTAGGGTAGACCAATTTTTAGAGCTTATCAAATGCGGTTTCGCATTTTCGTCCTTTACAATCGTGCCGCTCAGATTCACTCCGAGCTGCATTTTCAAGGATGCGCTCTTGATGGTTTTCTCCCCATTCAACATCGAGACTATCACCGTTGGTGGGCTCTTCTGCTGAAGGAGGGATAAGATGAGTTCGTTTTTCATCCATTACGTATCTCCGGTTTAGACACTTAGTCTTCTTCGTGTTTACGCTTAGACGAACCTCGTTTAGGCTCAAGACGTTCTCCCTGAAGCTCATCAAGACCTTCAGTTTCAACTTCTAGTTCCCAAGGTTTATGCTGTTCAACTACGTGAACTTTCTTTTTTTCGTCTTTCTTATTCATAACGAAACTCCTTTTTTTATGAAGATCAAGATTACTGGTTTTCTTCGCCACGTTTACCTTGAGGCTTCACTTCTTTTTTATCTTTAGATTGCTCTGTCTCACGACGCTGTTCAGGTTTTGCTTCATGTTTATGCATTGGTTTATCACCACATGTACAATCCATTGATCCTTGTTTTTTGTAATCCGCCATGGCGAACCTCCATTAGTTTGAAATTAATATATAGTTATCATATGTGATCATACCTAAAATCTTTTCACATTGTCAATAGTTTATATATTAATTTCTCAATTTAATCTCAAGGGGTCGCACTCTGAGTCGCCAGTTCCTCAAACTCATCTATGAGAAATCTCATCAGGGCCCCGGTACCACGTTCCATTTGAGGAAACCTTTCACCAATAAGCTTCAGAATTTCGGCATCGCGCATTTTTGCATCTGGTATGCTTTGCAGTAATTCCAAATCAATGATCTGCACCCTCTGAATCCATCGGGCCTCATCCTGATCAATATTCCATAGCCCAATTACGGAAAGATCAAGTTGCGGAAGATACATAAGAATAGATGTGTGTGAGCCAAGCTTTCCATTATAGTACAATGCACCCGATTTATGTAATATGCCCAATCCATGATTGTTTTTATGGGGAGTTATATATAGATCATAGAGCAAATGCGGCAATACACGCTTTTCTTTATGCAAAGCGCTATTCCACTGCAATAAATCTCTAGCAGTTGAGACAATTCCTCCCGATCCCTGGGCGTATCCCATACTCCAAAGCATTTCTTCCTTTGGATCATATACCTCCTGCCCATCATAGAGCAGCTCCTTCACTAAATTCTTAAAATGGGGCAATGTAACCAGCTCCTTCGAAGTACCCGACGTAGGCTGATAGGTCGAATGCATTGAAAGAGGCTCAAAGAAGCTGATACGAAGATACTCCCCAAAGGGCATCCCAGCTAGTACAGATACTACCTTTGCAAGGAGTTCATATCCCAAGTTTGAATAGGAGTATGCCGATCCAGCAGGAAACTCTACAGGCTCATGACCCCAGCGCTGTATAACATATTCAGCTCCATAGCCCTTATTGATAAATGCGGTAACCGCAGCCCAACCACCACTAGCAAAAAGAAACCGTATGTGCTGTATCATGCCTGATGTATGCGTTAACAAATGATAGAGAGTTATCTCATATGCCCATGGAGGGATCGTATCGCCCCAAGCAAACACCTCCGGCGTTAAAAATTCAATGAGAGGCCGGTGAAGCTGCTTAAGCACATACACATACTGTACCTGTTCGTCACCTGGTTTTTGGTCGGACAATACTTTTAATAAGGCTGCCGCTGTAAACTGCTTAGAGCAAGACGCTATCATGAATTGGGGTTCAGAGTAAGCGCTCACGTAGCCGCTCTTCTCATGGATAAGAATACTATCTCCTTGGGTAATTAGCACTTCCCCATCGAGAAGGCCTCTCTCATTAAGATCGAGTATACGGGCATGTACCTTCTTTATATGCTCGGACGACTGACTTGCCATCACCATGCCATGCAGCATACAAGCGCTCAGATTGAGTACTATACTAATAACACTCACGATATGCATATTTTCTCCTTCGAGAGCTTTGACAGCGCCTCAATAGTTGGATACGTTAAAGAACAACAGATCAACGTGCTATTGAGTCTACCAAAGAGAGATTAGCCATGCAACGCGCATCAGCTTCTATCGGCATCTTCAGCTTGCTCCTACTAAGCTTGGGTACTCTCATGGGAAATGGGATAATGTCCTATGAGGAGTATGCCTCTAGTGCCCGCCCGGAACTCTACTCTTTCAGTATAACCCATGGGAATCAGCATCTTTACTATTTTGGCGCGAACCATTCAGTCGACCCTAAGAATCGGCAGTTCCCACTTTTAAAAGACTTCTGGCAAGAGTTTATACGCATAACCGAAGGCAAAAACTGTGTAGCTCTCGTAGAAGGAAATCTGCAGCCCTTACAAAATACTTCTGAAGATGCTTGCCTCAATGGTGCCGAAGGCGGTCTTGTTACCTTTCTTGCATCAGAACATTCTATTTCCGTAGAATGCCCAGAACCTTCTCGCCGCTCTAGAATCGCTGAGCTCTTGCAAGAGTTTACCCAAGAGGAGATCCTCTATACATTCGGTGCACAAGGAGCATTGCATGCAAACAGAGCACGCCCCTATCGAAAAAACTTCTCTCTCGAAGAGTATATCGAAAGTCATCTCCTACAGTATAATGACTATTTCAGCATTCCACTCACCCTTGAGAACTTCAGGTGTATTCATTCATCGCTTTTTAAGCACCCGTTAGATATCACTGATGAACATTTCTTTTATATGATCACCAATCCAGCTAAAACAGATACCCGAATTAATCTGGTATGCAGAAGAAATAGTATTTTCAGAGATACGTATGTTGTAAATTACGTCCTTAGACTGCTTGCTCAAGGGAAAAATATTTTTATCGCATTCGGGTCTACTCACGCAATCATGCAAGAAAAGGCTTTATGTGCAACTTCTTGTAGCCAACCTTTAAGGCAACCCTAGTCCCTGCTTGAAAGACTTCTTCTAACTGAGAAAACGATAGAGGTCTAGCGCCTTCTCCATGTTCTTCATACCCTCAGCTATGGTCATCTATTCTTGCCAACGATTCTAACATTGAGTGCTGTCCCATTCTCGCAAAAATCTTTCATACTGGTACACTAAAGAATAATCGGGTCAGAGGTTCAGCATGGTTCCACTCAAAATTCATATAAAAAATTTCCTGAGCTATGGCGCTTCTCAAGATATTGATTTTGAGCCATATCCCCTTATCTGCCTCTCGGGGAAAAATGGGCATGGTAAATCCTCTTTACTCGATGCCCTTACGTGGGCTCTTTGGGGTCATGCACGTAAAGCTTCTGGCGTCGTAAAAGCTGATGAAGGGCTTGTACATCTTGGCGAAACCCATATGATGGTTATTCTTGATTTTCGGTGCAACGGAGTTCTTTATCGTGTTAAACGCGAATTCACACTTTCGGCTAAAAAAGGGCACGCAAATCTTGAGTTTGGTATTCTTGAAAAGGAGACCGGTACCTATAAACCACTTACTGACAAGACGATTCGTGCTACACAGGATAAGATTATCTATACTATCGGCCTTGATTATGAAGGATTTGTTAACTCAGCATTTATTCGGCAAGGCCAATCTCATGAGTTCTCAAAAAAATCTCCCAAAGAACGCAAAGATGTGTTAGCAGCTCTTTTAGGACTCGAACATTTTGAGCGTGTACGAAGACTAGCCCTCGATACTGCTAAAGAAGCCCATAATGTACAAGAGCAAGCTGCAGCTACGCTTAAGAACCTTGAAGATGCACTTAAAGAAAAACAAACAATTCAGGAGCAGCTCAACCTAATTAATGCAACGCTGCTGCAATTCCTTGAAAAAGAAAAAGCTCTTCGCGCTGATTATGAAGGTCATGCCAAGCAGGTTGCTCAAGCGCAACTTCAGAAGATTGCTGCGGAAAAAATGCTCTTTAAACAAGAGCACCTAGCAAAAAGAATTGAAGAAGAGATATCCACCATTAGAACACAGGCAAGAACCTGGCGCGAAGTATTGAGAAAGCAAAGAAGTGAACAAGCAGTTTCGCCTGAACAAGAACGAGAGCAGCTGCAAAAGGAACTGCATACCCTACAGGGGCTCGGTGCCCAAAAACTTAAACTCAAAGAAGAAGTTCTTCTTAAGCGAGAAGCTCTTCGCGCTCATACCCAAAAGTTGATTGATGCACATAAGCAGGAGCTTGAGAAGGTCGACCGCGACCTTCAGAGTGTAGCTCATGCACTCGCAACCACTCAAGTACACCATGCAGATCTCGTAAAAAAAAGTGCCCTTAAAACAAAAGAGCTTGAAGAGCTGACCGTGCAGCTACAGACGCTCAAAAATAGAGTGCAGCCTCCCAATGAAGCTCTTATTATAAGCCAAGAAAAACAGCTTGAACGAAAGAAGAGCTACTACCATGCATTCACTTCTCGAGCTCAATCCTTAAAGGCTACAATTGCCAGCATTCTTCAAAAGAAGCAGCTCGTAGAGTCTTCTGAGCAAGCAGTATGCCCACTGTGTGAACAGATTACCGATAAAGATCATCTTACTCAAAAGTTCTCTCAAGAAGAAAAGCTCCGTAGCCACCAAATAAATCGACTTTCACAAGTGTGTATATCACTTAAAGCACTGCTCATGCAGGAACATAGTGAATTAGAAGCTCTCAAAAAGAATCGTGAATTGCAGCAGATTCTTCATGTACAGCTTCTTGAACTTGAGAGACAGGCCCAAAAAAGTCTTAGTGAAGGAGAAGCTCTTGGCAAAGAGCTCGCTGCAGCAGCTACTCTTATTACTCAGTATACCGAGCAAGCTCAAGTGCATACCGCACATCGTACAGCTCTCGTAGAAGCTTTTGAAAAAGCTCCACACGATACCCTGAGTGCTACACTGCAGGCAGATCTTCAAAGACTTGAAGCTGAATTAGCAAAAGTGCCTTACGATCAAGAAAAAGAAAGGGCCTTAGCTCTACATGTTTCAGCACTTGCAGAAAAGAGTAAACAACGCGAAACTTTTTTTAAAGAGCTTGCAATGCAGGATGAACGTAAGCGAACCATCCATGAAAAATGCCATCAGGCACGTGTGTTAAAAAAGGAGCTTGAAGAGGTCAAACAAGCATTGCCGGCTGCAAGCACCCTCCTTATTGATGCACACTTGCTTACTCAAGAGAAACTGCTGAGAAGCTCATTGGAGACACTCACCAAAGAAAAAGAGCAGCTCATTCACAAAAAAGGATCCCTCGAAGCTCAGATCCTTGGCTTCGAGCAAAAAGAACAAGCTGCTCATCAGCAAGCAAAGATCATACAAGAAAGCACGCAACTGCATGATGAATACACTGCCATTGCTTCAGCATTTAGCAAAGACGGCATTCAAGCGTTGCTCATCGAAGAGGCTCTTCCTGAAATTGAAGAAGAAGCGAACCTTCTGCTTTCAAGCCTGACTGAAAATCAAGCCCATATCAGCATAGATTCATTAAGAGATACCAAAAGCGGTAAAACAAAGGAGACTCTTGATATAAAGATTTCGGATGCTGTCGGTGTGCGACCGTACGAAATGTTCTCAGGAGGTGAAGCATTTAGGATCGACTTTGCCTTACGTATCGCTTTAGCAAAGCTCCTTGCTCGTCGAGCCGGAACTGCTCTTGAGACACTTATCATCGATGAGGGATTTGGTTCTCAAGATGAAGATGGGCTTAGTTATATTATGCAAGCAATTCATACGATCCGTAAGGACTTTGAGAAGGTCATTATTGTCTCCCATTTACCTTCGCTAAAAGAGCAATTCCCGGTACATTTTGAAGTGCAGAAAACCCCTCAAGGCAGTGTTGTCGGTATTATAGAGCACTGCTGATTTTATTCACAGTGAGCATAGCTTGTCTGAAGGATACTAAGATTCTAGAAGCATGTAGCCACAAGCAGAGATTTGCTCATCGCAAAAAGTTCCAAATAGAAACAAGGCGCAATTCTTGAAATCAACCTCACCCTTCTGTTAGTATCAATATAAATGGGTACTAAGCCCAAGAAACCAGAATCCTAATAAAGTGGGGAATACTATGAAGCTCTTAACTAAATCTCTTGGGTTACTCCTAACCCTTACCTTGCTCGCACCGGCGTTAGCAAAATCGGACAAGCATTGCCATAACGAAGAAGTCGTAAAATTTGTTCAAGGTGGCGCTCCAGCAGGTGGCACTGGTACTAAAAAGCACCCTTTTGCAACACTCAAAGAAGCGGCGGCGAGTACGTGGGACATTCTTATTGTTCTTCCCTCAGCGGTTGCGTTAACCGATGGTATCACCCTTACCAATCAAAAGCTCATTGGTGACATATGTGACTCTAATGTAGCCGTATTCCCTAGGCTTACAACCAATCAAGTAACTGTTATCGGTGACGGTGCCATTGAAAATATCTTCTTTACTAATATGTTAGGTTCCGCCATCAATTATGACAAGGCAGAAAATCTTATCGTGAAAGATGTCAGTATTGACGGTTTTAATACAAAGACACCATCTACAGGAGCACCAGCAATCACAGGTACCTGCCCACAATCTGGAAATACTCTTATTGAAAACGTAATTATCCGCAACGATAATGGCGCAAATGCCGGTATCTATGATAGCCCCACAAATAGTGGTGTATCAAGAGAATTAACAATATGCGGATGTGAGCTTACTACGATCACTAACAATGGTATAGAAACAGCACCAGATAAAGGAGCCTCCTCTGACGTCGTTATCAAAGATTCGTATTTACATGATTTTGTTAGCACATCATCACCTAATGGCATCAACGTGAATTTAGGTTCTACCTCTAGCTCTACAGAGACTATTCTTGTTAAGAATACATCCTTTTATAATGTTGGAGTTGACGAAGGCAACGAAATTCTTGTAAATACCAAAAATAATTCAGATCTAAAAATGAAAGTTGATTCCTGCTCATTCCAAGAAACCGAATCTGGCAGCGACGTATTTGTTGTGTCTTCTAACAATAGTAATTCATCATGCGAAATAGTGGTAGAAAACTCAGTAAGTACGAATGAGGGGGTATTTTTCTTCGAGTTTTTATCAGCTGCTATCAGACAAGACAATAGACTCTGTGGAAACACGGTGACTGGGGGCATCTTTTATGAAACTGAAATCAATGGTGCTGGAAAATCTGCAGTCATAACTGATATCAGAGGAAACATCTTTAATGGAACTACAGGAATACAAATAAATGGCCTCTTCCACGGTAGCACTTACTCCCCACTGTATATAACGGCTGAACATAACTGTTTCACAGGCACTGGTAATGCTTTTCATACCTCTGCTACAGGCAATATTGGTACAGCAGTCATTGATGCTCATTGCAACTCATTTTCAGGGTTCAATCCTGATATTAAAGATGCTGGAAGCAATGTGAGCTACCTGGTAAGCAAAAACTTCTGGGGCCCTTTAAAACCCTGCACAGGTACTACTTGCCCTGCATCCCAAATCTGTCAAAATGGTTTTTGTCTAGGACCAACAACTACTCTTGGCAACCCGCCTACACACCCTTTCATGGGGTTCCTAGATGCAAGTGATCCACTCGCAGTTTCTATCAAGTGTCCTAAGACCTGCCACTCATCTGACAGATGAGCCCCTGCTCTGAAGAGAGATGTGAAAGAAAACGAAAGAGAAGGAAACCCAGAGCGCTAGGCCAATCTTCTCAAACACTCGAAAATCAATAAGAACAGTCTATCTCCCCCCTATGGTACAAAATACCTTAGGGGGGACTCTTGAGAAAACCGAAGGTATCTTTTTATGACGGCGCTGCAGAGAACATAGGACACTTCTAATGCTTATCACATCTCTTAGAAGCTCTTTTTAAGGATGCCCCCTGTACATGTATCATTCATTGCGGTATAATAAGCACTAGAGACTATCTCTTTACACAAGGAAAAGACTTATGAAAAAACAGATCTCCTATGAAGCCGCATTCAATTTTGGTTTCTCTTCATTCATTAACCATATATTTACGTTTTTCATGCTTTGGGTCAGCTCACTAGCCATCATTGCTGTTGCCCTGTTACTGGGGCTTCTTTGCTGGATACCTTATGCATTTTTCTTAGGCCTGAGTAATGCACTACCACTAACTATTTCCCTGTTTACCACACCCTTTGGATTCCTATGCAGCTCCGGAGTACTTTCTTTTGCCGTTTTACTCTTTTATGGTTTTTATCATTACCAATTGGTTCGCTTTTCTCTAGCGATCTATGAAGGAAACCCATTACCGTGGAGAGAGTTTTTTGTTTTCCCTAGGTCATTCTTCTCCTTCTGTATTGCTCGTTTAATCCGCTGGCTATTGATCTGCCTTGGATGTATCTTAGTTGTCCCTGCCCTGTATTGGGCATGTAAATATTATTTCGCAGGCTACTCACTCATCGATGAGACAAGCAGCACCATAGCTGACGACCGTGCCTCTATACGAAACCTTACCAAGGGTGTTCGCTGGCAACTACTCGGTTTCCTCATCATAATCTATCTACTTTCGATGCTTATTTCCCTTACGCTGATGTTTGCCATGCCAATCGTATATTTAGCATCTACGCATGCCTATAAGCAACTTAAAGAGCAAGAAACTTCGATTGAGGTTACGTCTTCTCAAAACTAAGAACGATTAAAAATGGGTGCTTTAACCACTTAGATTAAAAGCACCCACCCACATAGCTTGTAGAAGTTAGAGAAGCAAGTTTGCCATCATCGCTGATAATAGATTTGCTAATGCTCCACCAAATACGGCACGCATGCCAAGCTCACTGAGCCATTTACGTTTTTCGGGAACTAAAGAACCGATACCACCTATCTGGATACCAATACATGAAAAATTTGAAAAGCCACATAGAGCGTAAGTAATAATCGCTATACTTCTTGCAGAGAGTCCCATATGCAACATTTCACTGTAGGCTACCACTTCATTCACCGCAATTTTTGTACCTATCAACTGGCCCGCTTGAAAGGCCTCATTGCCCGTAAAGCCGAGTAACCAACCAAATGGTAAGCATATCCATGAAAAAATCATATTGAGCGTAATAATCGGAAGATGCAAACCAACATAGGTATTTAACGTAAGACATGCAAATCCAAGAAAGCCATTGAGGACTTCAAGTATCGCAAGAAATGCAATAAGCATAGCACCAACATTAAGCGCAAGGTACATACCATCGGAAGTTCCTTGAGAAATTGCATCAAGCGCGTTACCTGACTGTAATTCTATAGAAGCTGTTGCATCACACATAGCATCAGGATGCTCAGTCTCTGGGTAGATAATTTTTGCGATAAGTATGGTAGCTGGAATTGCCATAACACTTGCCGCAATCAAGTGAGTTGCAGGCACACCCATCACCGCAAATACGGCAAGAATCGACCCGCTAATAGTTCCCATTCCACTTATCATCATCACGAGAAACTCAGATTTTGTCATCCGTTTTAAATAGTGCTTTATAAGAAGTGGCGCCTCCGTTTGCCCTAAGAAACTATTGGCAACAGCGCAGAGAGTTTCAGGACCTGTAGTACCCAATAGAGGTCGAATAAGTCTGTTGATCCCTTGCACAATAAATTGAATGATTCCTAGATAGAACAGAAGCGAGGTGAATGCGCCAAAAAATACGATGACCGGCAATACCTTAATAACAAAAACAAATCCCCAGGGACCTGCAGGGTTGGCAAGATTACCAAAGACAAAATTTATGCCACGTTCTGCAGCTTGATATAAGGTCGTAAATAATCCGGCTATATAAGCTATAACTTGATATCCTATCGTCGTCTTAAGAACTAAAAAGGCGAGCGAAGCATGTAAAAGAAGACCCGTTAGCACCAGTCGCCAGGGAATATTTCGTCGATTATTGGACATCAGCACAGCCAGCCCAATAATCACTGCAATGCCAACAAAACTCAGATAACGATTATACTCAAGAAAATAAGAGAGTGGATTCATGGCAAGACCCCCAACAAATTAATAAGCACCTATACACTACACGACAATCTATTAATAACGCCTCCAACCTAAACTCAGGTATACTGCGTCTAAGCCGATTCAAGAACGATATCACGTGTAGCCAGGGTATCATCTACCTTGGGAAGTGTCACGCGATTTTAAAGAAAAGTATGTGCTTATTTTTTTGCTTTGCTAACCAATTTTGCAGAAATCAAAAGTGACAATGGAGTAAGCAACTCTTTGATAGAGAGAATCACCATTGTTAGCAGCTGGCTGTGACTTGTAAGCGCACATCAACCTAGAGTTTTAGGAAATCTTAGGCGAGAACCGGCTGCTTACGACGATCAAGCCGCTCTTTTTCCATGAGTGCATCAACGATTTCATCAAGAGCACCTTCAAGTACCATGTCGAGCTTATTGAGTGTAAGTTCAACCTGATGATCAGTCACACGATTCTGAGGAAAATTATACGTTCGTACCTTCTCAGCCCGCATGCCCCCGCCTACAAGCTCTTTTCTCATAAGAGCCTTCTCTTGATCTTCTTTTTCCAGCTTGGCAGCTAGCAGCCTCGATTGGAGCATCTTAAGAGCTTTTGCTTTGTTTTTATGCTGTGACCGTTCATCCTGACAGGTCACTACCACTCCCGTTGGAATGTGCGTAATCCGTACTGCAGAATCGGTCGTATTGACGTGCTGCCCACCAGCACCACCCGAACGGTATACATCTATACGCAGATCTGAAGGGTTAATGGTAAGATCAACCTCTTTTGCCTCTGGCAGGACTGCAATCGTAGCTGTCGAGGTATGCACCCGTCCAGAACCTTCAGTGACCGGTACTCGCTGAACCCTATGCACACCAGACTCAAACTTCAAATGTCCAAATACATCCTTTCCCTGGATATGCAGGACAATCTCACGAATGCCGCCAACATCTGTTTCGCTGACACTCACAATATCAACGCGCCAATGTTTTTTAAGGGCATAGTTTGAATACATGCGAAGAAGATCATTTGCAAATAATGAAGCCTCTTGTCCACCTGCACCTGCTCGAATTTCTAAAAAAGCGTCCCTTGAATCCAGCGGGTCAGGCGGGAACATAATTCGATCAAGATCGGTATGTGCCAAGGTAATTGTTTGCGAAAGCTCACTCAGCTCTTCTTCAAATAAAGGAACCATGTCAGGCTCTTTATTTGCCTCGAGTTGGGCTTTAAGAGCATCATGATCCTTTTCTAAACGCACAATTTCCTTGTGCTTTGAAAGAAGAGTAGAAAGGTAGGAAAGTTCTTTTTGAACGAGATGTCGTTTGCTTGTTTCAAGCGTTGATGAGCTCGCCTGGTCGTTGAGCTCATCAAATCGCTTCTGAATTGTATCCCATGGGATGAGCGTATCGCTCGTGACCATCGGTTAATTCTTTTGGTATTTTTTGTTGAACTTCTCGATACGACCAGCAGTATCGACGTGCTTTTGTTCACCCGTAAAGAACGGATGGCACCCTGAACAGAGGGTCGCACGAAGCTCATGGCGGGTTGAACGAGTATTAAACTCAGTTCCGCACGCGCAGTGAGCTACAACATCAAACGATTCTGGATGTACACCATTTTTCATAAGTTATGCTCCTTTATACTTGTATGGATCTCATCTTAGTTGGCACCAGGCCATTCCATACTTCAGATAGTATACCTCAATTTTGCCCTTTTGACAATTCTTCTTGGCCATCAAGAAAACCCCACCCATTCTGCCTATCATAAAGTCCCCCCTAGCATGGCCACTTGCCTTGAATGATAAACAATCTATACTGATAGAATCAGCCTCATAACCTACCTGCTAAGGAGCTCCATGTCGTATACTTGCCCGCATAAAAAAATACTTTCTCTTGCGCTTATCGTCCTATCGATTAGCCTTGGAACGGCAGAAGCCAGATCCCGAGGACCCAAAGAGCGAAAACGCCTAGACTTTTCAAAGCTTCATGTCGACCAGCTCAGCTTTCCTGAGAATTTTTATTTTGGTTTTGCCATAGCAGAGCAGCAAAATTCAGGCGCTGAGAATCTTCCCGATAGTCAATGGAGTCGCTGGGAAACGACCAACCATCCCAATGGAAAACCTCATATTCGAGATAATCAACGATCAGGTAAGGCTTGTGACCATTGGAATCTCTATAAAAAAGATATAGCCCTCATGAAAGAGGACTTCCAAGCAAATGCATTCCGGTTCTCTCTTGCTTGGGATCGCATAGAGCCTCAAGAAGGCCAGTTCTCAGAAGAAGCTCTTCAGCATTATAGTGATGAAGTTGATGCTCTCTTGGAGGCGGGAATTGCCCCCATGGTTACCCTACACCATTTTGCTCATCCTATCTGGTTTGAAGATAAGGGCAGCTTTGAAAAAGAAGAAAATATCGCCTATTTTGTGCGTTTTGCCAAAAAAGTCTTTGAAAAGCTGGGCGATCGAGTACCCTTTTGGTGCACGATTAATGAACCGACTATCTTCGTATTCCAAGGGTATCTCCCCTTTAATTGCGTATTTCCTCCAGGGAAAGAAAATGGTCTATTGGGAAGTTTTCCTTTAGCCGCGAAGGTTCTTAAAAACCTTCTACAAGCACATACTGAAGTCTACCAGGCCTTAAAAGCTATGCCTCATGGCACTACCGCTCAGATTGGTCTTGTTCATCAATATCTTTCCTTCCATCCCTGGTCGATATTTAACCCGTTAGAATGCTTTATGCCATGGTTCCTGAATGAGTTCATGGTTGATGCAGTAATTAACTTTCTCAAGACCGGAACATTTACCTATAAGTGGAAGTGTTTCTTTGAAGAAACCTACCGAGCTCCACTTGATAAAGATTCAGATAAGCCTGCAGCGCAACAGATAAGCGATTTTGTAGGGCTCAATTACTATTCACGGGTACTTATCGAATTTAAGTACACGCACTTTCTTACCCTCAGGTTTAAAAATATGTGCATGGATTCTGCACCTAATCTTGGCGAAACGATGACTGATATGGAATATGCAATTTATCCCGAAGGCATCTATAAAGCCCTTCACCATATGTCCACAATCGGCCTACCAATCTATATTACCGAAAATGGTATCGCTGATCATAATAATGTAAATGATGAACGAAGAGTGCGCTGGATCAAAGAATACCTCAAGGCGGTCAGTTTAGCCTTTGAAGATGGGGTAGATGTCCGTGGGTTCTTCTACTGGACTCTTATGGATAACTTCGAGTGGGACAGAGGCTTCCATAGCACCTTTGGGCTCTATTCTAATGATCTTGCTACACAAACAAGAACGCTCAAAGAGGGCGGCAAAATCTACGGTGATATCATTCAAGCATATCGTGCAGGTGGGCATAGATTGGCAACTGCTGATGCCCAGTAACACGTGACAATCTAATGGAGGGGCGCTTCGGCGCTCCTTTTTTTTATGTTAAGGTCAATAATTGCCATTGTATAACTATCGAGGTACAATAGTCGCGAAATGATGTAAAGGAGGACATTACTATGACCAAGGAAACTAAATCAACTATTGAGGCATTCGTTGAATCACTCAATCCAAAAGAACTAAAGCGCTTTAACGAAGAATATAAGGAACATCTTATATCTGAACTACTTATAGCTGCTGTACAAAAAGATGAGGAATCTGTAAGAGAATTGGCCGTACTAGCTGGGTTACCACCAACTATCGTGCAAGCAATGGGATCAGATTTGAGCATGCATGATATTATCAAAATCTTGCAAGGTCTTGGTTGCAAGAAGCTTATGGTTGAGCTTAATGGTAAAGTTATACCCGTATGTATTGCTTCATCACTTAAGAAGCAAAAAATCCCGAATCACAGCAGCTGCTGAACCGCCACGAGAACTTCAACGCACATAAAATCTCCTACAGGGCCTGAGCGTCAAATACAAATAGCACCACCTCGCTCAAAAAAAGCTCTCTATGTCCATATCGCGCACCCCAGCATTCATACAGTCGATCAACAGCCAGCAATACCAGGCAGCGCATAGATTTCATAGAAGCAACCATTAGGCGGTCCTTTCGCGCTACAGGCCTCGACCTCATCAGCTAGATCGGTATTTTTTAGCCAAAAGAAAGAGCCACCTTTAATAAGATGGCCCTTCACAAGCTATGAGAGGAAGCTGGCGGGGCTGACGAGACTCGAACTCGCGACCTTCCGCGTGACAGGCGGACGCTCTAACCAAACTGAGCTACAGCCCCTTATCATGGCTCCTCGGGCAGGACTCGAACCTGCGACCTAACGATTAACAGTCGTTTGCTCTACCACTGAGCTACCGAGGATTATATTTTCGCGGCTCTGGTGGGCGGTACAGGACTCGAACCTGTGACCCCCAGTTTGTAAGACTGATGCTCTACCAACTGAGCTAACCGCCCCTAGTGTTTTATTACTAGATACTGTTCAGTGTAAATAATGTGCTGTAAAATGTCAAAACACAAAAACCATGTACTAAAGCCCTTACCTATCGCAGCTTACAGGCTACCTCGAGACTTTCTGGTAAGGCCTCCTCAAGTATCCCAAAAATCCCGCGGAGTTGATCCAACTTTGATCCCGCGGGATAATTAGCATTTTTCAAAGATAGCGCGGGATTGAATTTTTTAATAAAGAGCCACACGAGGCCCTCAATAACGTCGATTGGATTGATTATTTGAAAATCAAAATTTATAGCGCGAGATTGAACCTCTCCCAATCCCGCGCTATAAATTGCCCTTTTGACAGATAGCGCGGGATTGAATATCATCGCAGTTGAAAAGATCAATTGTACTTCACACTCAGAGACAAAAATCACTAATCTGCAGGTTCTCCTCGATTAGTAGGTGTTTTAAAAAAGGATTGATATTGAAGAAGTTTCTTCAGAAAATTTTTGGGCCGAGCGTCCAGGAAGTATGGACTGAACTAAGCCAAGAAATCGGCGCCACGTATGAACCTGGTAGCTTTCTCCATCATGCAAAGGTTATATTGCCTTATCATGCCTGGCGAATAATACTTGATACTTATACGGTAAGGACTGGTGGGAAACACCCACATATCCGTACTATTACGCGAATAAGAGTCCCCTTCATCAGTACGTGCTCTTTAAAGTTCACCATCTATCCAACGAACATTTTTTCAGGCTGGTTCCCTGGCCAAAAGAGTACTATAGCAACAGACGATCCCCATTTCAATGCACATTTCATCATCAAAGGTAGTCCTGAACCTCTGGTCAAAGAAATCCTAAAAAATGATTCTCTACGCCATCTGCTCGATAAGAATAGGAAATATTCTTTTTCATTTAAAATCATAGATCGTGAAAGATGGTTGTTCTCAAAATTTCCCGAAAATGTAGACCTTATATCTTTTGAAATACACAACGTAGATTATTTTGGGGCAGTGCGGAACAAAGAGCTCTTAAAAGATATGTTTTCGATATGCACCCATACTCTTGACGAACTACTCCGAAATGGATGTGCGGTAGATGAGGATCCACATCTCTCACTGTAATCTTTTGCCCAACCTAAGCTTCTTTTAAAAGAAAAAAGCTTGTAGAGCGTGCCAGTATGAAGTATGATTAGTCCACACGAAAGCATATGCAACAAGTCTGGAGAAGCGATGGCAACATTTTCTGATTACGTTAAAAACATTTTCTGGGTACTCTTGCTCCTTCAATTTGCCCCGCTATTTTTTAAAGGCATTCGCACTCAATATAGCGATATGTTCGAAGAGAAAACTCGCGTAGGTGTTATACCAATTACCGGTGATATCGAACATGCTAACCCAACGATCAAGGATGTTAAAAAATTCTTTGAAGATAAAAACTTAAAAGCGATCGTATTAAAAATCGACTCTCCAGGAGGAGTATCACCGGCTGGCCAAGCTATTTTCCAAGAGATTCTGCATTACAAGAAACTCCATCCAGAAAAATTTGTTGTGAGCTATGTTGAGCGATTGGCTGCTTCCGCTGCCTATTATATTGCCTGTGCTGGTGATTACATTATTGCCACCCCAAGCTCAACTATTGGAAGTATAGGCGTTATTATTCAGCACCCTTCTTTTAAAGGGCTTCTTGAAAAGATCAATGTTTCCTACACGATTACAAAAACAGGTGAATACAAAGGTATTGGAAACCCATTCCTTACCATGACACCTGAAGAGAAAGCGATTTTTCAAGAGCTCAGCAATGATACCTATAAACAGTTCATCAGAGATGTCAGCGCACAACGTCCTCAGCTCTCACCTGATATAAAGGTCTGGGCAGAAGGTAAGATATTTACGGGTGAACAGGCTCTCGCTCTTAAACTTATTGACGAAACGGGCTCTCCTTCAACGGTAGAAAGAGTCCTGAGAGAGAAAGCTCAAATAATAGGCAAAGTTGAATGGATTAAACCTGCTAAGAAACGATCTTTCTTAGCAAACCTGTTTGCACAAGATGAAGATGATGATAGCACGACGTATTTATCAGCAGCCGTCGATAGTATCTGTCAGGCGGTTGAATCCCGTTACGCAACTCAAAGCATGCTCTCATGATTCTGCTGGTTTCAGCGGTAACTCTTCTGCAACAGAAGAATCAGAAGCCTCATCCGTAAACGTATGGGGCACTATACTTACCTGAGAAATTTTCTTAAGGTCAAGTGAGGGCTCTATAGTAATCGAACGCCCATAACCACCCTGATCAACATCGGTAATCCTACCTAACCCAAAACCTCGCGGAAAGAGACCGCCTTCACCACTTGAAAGTACCGTATCCCCTACCGTAACTTGATCTCTATGATCTACATAAGCAAGCGTAGTGAATCCTTTTTTAAGACCATGATGCATCCCTTTCACGCCATTTGAAGAACAAACTGCTGCTACATAACAGTGCGGATCGGTGATCAACAAAATCTTACTGTACGACGGATATACGTGGGTCACTTTTCCCACAAGCATATTGTGGTACAGCGCGATCATATCTTTCTCAATACCAAAGTTTTCTCCCGCATCGACAAGAAAGAAATTTTCACCCGAAAAGTTCCGCAAAAGTACCGGTGCAATTACTAACGACTGGGCGTTATACCGCTTCATAAAATCTCTCAAATCAGAGGTATCCTCTACCGTTCGCAGTAACGCCTTTAAAGAAATAAGCTCGTTCAAAAGAGTATCACGCTCAAGCGTAACCTTTTCAAGGTCAGCAAGAACATGCACAATCCCCTGCTTATATGAGGGAGAAAATGAGTGGACTACAAACCTTTGGAACTGTAATAAAGGATAGGTCACATAAGACATCGCGGTTTCAATACGTCTCTCTGAAAGTCCTAGGAGCCGATTGATCACAATAAAAAGTGCACCAAGGATCATAATGCCGATAAGACCCTTTTTTATCATCCCAAATCTCCAGGTTATGGTAAGTCTGGGTGTTTGGTATGCCATTCGGTTGATTGCTCATAGGCATAGGCTGCTTGATAAATTGCAGCCTCTGAAAATTCAGGCCCGATAAGCTGAAACCCTATGGGAAGACCTGCCTGAGTAAATCCACAAGGAACTGCCAACGCGGGTGTGCCGGTCAAGTTATTCGATGCCGTAAAGTAATCTTGTAAATCAAGTGCAAGACTATTGTCCTTAAATTCACCAAGCTTAAATGCATGTGTAGGAGATACCGGCGCAAATAAAAGATCCACCTCTTTAAATGCTTCATAATAGGCCTCACGCATCAACGCTTGTACCCGTTTTGCCGCCTTATAATATTCATTTGAACGTCCTGCCGAAAGCACATACATGCCCACTAAAATTCGCGCCTTCACTTCTGCACCGAAGCCTTCAGTACGTGATCTGGTATACATATCGGTCAATGAAGTTGGATTATCACAACGGTATCCATACCGAACTCCATCAAAGCGTGCAAGATTAGATGCCGCTTCTGCACGACTTACCATGAAATACACGGCAGCAGCATGATCCATAATAGGTAACGAGATACGTTTAATCTTAGCTCCAAGACCCTCAAAGTGCTTAATAGCATCTTCAAGTTTTTTGAGCACCTCAGGATCAAAACCATCGGTCGTAAGGGCATTATCTATAATCCCCAGTGTAAATCCTTCCTTAAGCTTTCCCGTTAGATTGCTTATATAGTCAGAGTTTTCAACCGATACCGATGTTGCATCCATAGGATCTTTACCGACTACCAATGACAGGAGCAATGCATTGTCATAGACGTACCGCGTTGAGATACCAATTTGATCAAGAGAAGAGGCATAGGCAACTAAGCCGTAGCGAGAAAGCAATCCATAGGTAGGTTTAAGCCCAACAATACCACAGAGCGCAGCAGGTTGACGTACCGATCCACCCGTCTCAGATCCTAAGGACCAGGGAACAAGGCCTGCAGCAACTGCAACAATAGATCCACCACTTGAACCACCAGGAACACGATCGAGGTCCCAGGGGTTACGCGTGATCTGGTAAGCAGAAGTCTCGGTTGAGCTACCCATAGCAAACTCATCACAGTTAGCACGGCCAACACGAAGTGCTCCCGCCTCATCTAATCGTGAAACAACTGTTGCATTATATGGTGCACGATAATTCTGAAGAATTTTTGAAGAGCAGGAGGTTATCCTGTCCTTTTGACAAATATTATCTTTCACTATGCCAGGAATCCCTGCAAGAGGACCTTTTAAGGATGATGCCTGTAAAATAGAATCCTTATCAAAAACCTCAAGCGCCGATCCTAGCTTTTTATCATAGGTCTCAAAACGCTTAAGATAGTAGGATAAGAGTTCATCAATCGATATAGTACCCGCATCTAAGGCTTGACGAAGAGTTTTAATGGAGGCAAAAGCAAATTCATTCATGAAAAAAGCCTTATTGTTTGAGGATAGCAGGAACGATATAGTACTGTTCTTCAATCTCAGGAGCTAACGCAAGGAGCGGCTCTACAGGAGTTTCTTTGGCGACATCTTCGCGAACGATATTGCTTATCTGGGGAAGCGATGCACCCGTATCTTGAAATTCTTGCAAATATGCAGCATAAGAAAGCACTGCTTCAAGACGACGTAGAATACCAGGTATTTCTTCCTCGGATAGGCTAAGATTTGCTGCCTGAGCAAGCTTAAGCAGTTCTTCTTTGGTAATATGTATCATTGTATTCCTCACTGAGCCGATGATAAGAGAGCCGCTAATTAGTATAAGCTCAGGTCAAAAAAATGCAATGCACTCCAGCAAAATACACGATGGGAAAGACCATTCAGTTAGAGCCCTACATCTTCCATGAGAATTTTATTTCGAGATCTTTACCCAGTGCTTTTGCAACTCGATGTAAAGTAATCAGAGTGACAGAGTAATTATCTGGATCCAATAGACGTCTTATAACTGATCTGCTCGTTCCAATTCGTGCCGCCATTTCCTCTTGTGTTACATTAGCAGACTTCATGGCTTGCGCTAATTCGTAGGCAATGACTTCCTTAAGAGCCGCTAATGTAACTTCCTCGTAAATACCCTCTTCTTTGAGAAAATCTTCAAAATCAGATCCGATATGTTTCTTGTCCATGTTGTAATCCTTTATGAGTATTGTGACGCCTAATAGCTATTTCCGAAGTCATTTAGCTGTTATTCGGGTTTTAGTCTTTTTGATAAATCCATGGAGCAAGACCATATGACCATCCTCGATCACAAAAATTATTCTTGCAATTCTATGGTCCAAAGAGCTCCTTATCTCCCATAAGCCTCTTCCTAAGGACCTTACAATTGGCATCCCTACTGGCCAATGTATTTGAATCTTTGCTATATCCTTGCCAATAACTTTTCGATCATCCGGCTCAAGGCTACGAAGCCAAAGACGAACTGGTTCCTTGCCCGAAGTTTGTCTGTAGAATTTAACTGCCATATGCATGACTAAATGTATCAATCAAAAACCTACCCGGTGAGAATTGTACAAAATTTACCAAAAAAAGGCCCCTTGCGCAAGTATTCATTTTTTTAAAAGGAAAGTAATTTTTTATGCTTGAGCTTTAAAGAGCACGAGCTTTCGCTCTTTTACGCCAACAGAGTATGAATAAGTATCAGCAATAAAGGGGAGCACTTCTGAAGATGGTTGCCACGATCGTGAAGCCCAGTAGACAAGCTGACTATCTTTATAGGGAGATGATGGCTTGAAAACTCTTATCAACTCTTCAGGATGAAGTGATGCGCGTGCACAAAAAAGATCTACCTCGTAGTGAGTTTGTCGCAAGAAAGTACGCCAATCAAGCTCTACGATTGAAACCTGAGAAAACTGAAAGTGCTGAACAAGTTCCTGCAGGAATGCACGCTTTTTTGCATTGACCTCAATGAGCACAAGCGGAATATGGGGATAGATAATCTTAAGAGGAAGCGCAGGGAATCCGGCACCAGTTCCTACATCACCGAGACCTTTGAGCTCTTCACATGGTATAAATTTTCTCAATGCTAAAGAATCTTCAAAATGATCAGTTAGCACTTGTGCAAGATCAGTTATTCCGGTAATGTTGTGGAGCTTATTAGCCGCCACAAGACGCTCATAATAGTCTTTAAACTGATCTTGCTGAGACTGAGTAAGCTGTTGCCGGGAGAAAAACTCATCCCATAGGCGTTCTTGAGACATAGGTAGTATAGACTTTTAGTAATGTTTTCTGGTAGTCTAGGAGCACGAAGCTACTTATAACACTCATGAGTGTATACCACAGGATTAAAAATATGAAGCTGAGAACACAGCTGATAATGATCTGCCTCTTCAGCCAGTTATTCGGTACTGTACAGAGTCAGGTATCTCCTCACATAATAACTTTTTTTGTGCGACCGCTTCCTACTTCACCAACTGAGGCAATTACCAAAGCTCTTGAAGAGCGTAAG
Source organism: uncultured bacterium (assembly GCA_963819815.1). GTDB lineage: Bacteria > Babelota > Babeliae > Babelales > Babelaceae > PRDV01. The sequence goes on along the minus strand of CAWFXL010000001.1, from coordinate 1,481,313 downwards.
CGTCGAACGAGCCACCATGATGAAATACTGCAACCAGTTCTGAGTAAAGTGCTCAATCTACCATTCCTCCATGCTGGATTGTACGCTTCCTATGCAGGAACAATTACCCATTCAAATGCCGATGGCCAGGTTCTCTTTGAACGCAAATCCCCAGAACCAAAACTTATGGTTCTCATAACCGATACCCTTAAACCGATACCGGTTGACCCTCTTAAGCCTAAGACGCTTCTTGGATTTATGGTCGATCCTAAAAGTCCTGCTGAACAGTATTCTTTTAATCGCTTACAAGACCCTGAAACGGAACTCTATGAATGGCATGTCACTTCAGTCCCTCTAACAAGAAATGCAACCATTCCCTATGATACGATCATCATATATGCTGACCCGAGGAATATTATTGTTCCTTTAGGATCAACGCTTACAACCGATAATGAAAATTTTGTGTTACCAGACTTATATGTAACTGAAGGATATAACTCTGCACTGAATGCTCTTCGCTTTCTAAAAATCCGGCACTATTTTGCTCCGGTAACCTTTAACTATACTTTTTTACCAGACCAATATCAGAAGAAGATCAGTTAAAGAATAAGACAACAACTTAAGAGGCCTATGAAACTACTTATTTCTTTTAATATACTGGATCTTGAAAAAGCACTCACCGTAGCTGCTATTATTGAACCCCATGCGACGATGTTTGTCATAGGCCAGTTACTGATTTATAAGTATGGCGAAGAATCGGTCAAAAAATTTCGAGCGATGTTCCCCGAAAAGCTTCTTATGGTAAAATCCCAAATCCTTGAACGGCCCGCAGAATCGGTAGCACTCTTTTCAAAAGCTGGTGCTAACTGGATCTCGGTCCTTGCAGGTGCAGGAGCAGAAACCATTCATACAGCTACCACGATAGCTCGAGAAAAGAATACAAAGATTATTCTTGATCTCGCCGATTCACGCTCTATCGGCCAAACAGCTTTAGAGGCTGACCGACTTGGCGCAGAAGCCCTCTCAGTTTATAAGCCAAGCGTTGAAGACTCGCGTGCACCCTTCACAGACAACTGGCATATGATCCAAGGCAATACCAAGCTCCCCATATTTATGGCCTCCCCAATTTCTCATGAAAATGTGAGTGAGGTCCTTGGCCTTAATCCAGCTGGGGTAATTATAGGCAGTGCCGTGGTCAATGCTGAAGATCCTCTTAAAGAAATCACCTATTTTAGCCAACTGTTAGAAAAGTAGCCCATTGCGCACCACGATTAAGCGCAAAACGCCTCCCAGTGGAGTCTAAGCAGCTCAAGCTGCCGAGAATAAATCGATCTCAAGTATCGCAATTTATCCAATAATCGCATTTTTGCTTTTATTGGTTAAGAAATTCGCACTAAAACTTTAACCAATAATCGACATTTTCCAATTATTGGTTAAAAAGGGCACTAGATTATACCAGAAAAATAACCAATAAGTAGAGCCTCCCTCTATTTTGCTTTAATCAATCGTAATCAAAGATACCTGCCCCACCTTAATACAATTTGACAAATATAAATACTTCTGTATTATTATACATGGCAATGTGGGTCCAAGTACTAAAACAAAGACAGCAAAGATCCCATGCATTGTACAACGTAGAGCCTATTTTGCACCATGGTGGTCCTTCTTACCAGCAGCATCACCTAACAAAAAATTTGTGAAACCCTTTAAAAATTATCTAAACACTGGTAAGGTGATACCACCGTTTTTAAAAACACGGAAATGTGCTATTATAAGCACACATCTTGAGAAGAAAAAAGGGCTTATGAAGAATTTATTAATTGTAGAATCACCCGCTAAGATTAAGACGATCTCGAAACTTTTAGGGAAAGACTTTAAAATATTGTCCACTGTAGGCCATATTAAGGACCTCCCTTCTAAAAAGCTTGGGGTCGAGATAAATAAAGAAGTGGATATCCACTATGTAACCCTTGAAGGCAAAGAGAAAACCATAGCAGATATCTGCAAAGAAGCTCAAACAGCCGATCATATCTATTTGGCAACTGACCCTGATCGTGAGGGAGAGATTATTGCCTGGCATGTTGAGCAGGAAATCGGACGTGTAGTTAAGAAAAAAGCGATTATCAAGAGAATCGTCTATAATGAGATTACGAAACCGGCCATTGAGGAGGCTCTTGCCAACCCTTCTGATGTCGATTTACATAAGGTATCGGCTCAGCAGGCGCGTAGGGTCCTTGATCGCCTTGTAGGGTACCAAGTATCCCCAATTCTTTGGAAGAAAATAGCTAAAGGCCTATCTGCAGGACGCGTTCAATCGGTTGCTTTAAAACTTATTGTTGACCGCGAAGCAGAGATTAAGGCATTTGTGCAGGAAGAGTACTGGTCAGTAGATGCCCTCTTTAAAGGGAAAAGCGGCAGCTTCTCTGCACCACTTGCCCTAGTCAATGACAAGAAACCAAAAATTGGCACGGAGAAAGAGGCTCAAACGCTCGTAGCTAAGATCAAAAAAGAGTCCTATGAAGTTGAATCGATAAAAGAATCGAAGCGACTTAAAAACCCGTTACCCCCATTTATGACGAGTACGTTGCAGCAGTCATCGTATAATACCCTGAAATTTGGGGTAAGTAAGACGATGTCCGTGGCACAGAAACTCTATGAAGGGATTCCGTTAAAAGATCCTTCAACACCGGTTGCTTTAATTACCTACATGCGTACCGATTCGCTGCGTATCTCGCCTATCGCGACAAAACAGGCGCGTAGCTATATTGAAAAACATGTCGGCAAAGAATATCTTCCAGCAACGGCAAAAGCTTATTCCAAAGCAAAAGGTAAAACACAAGCTCAAGATGCTCACGAAGCCATTAGGCCAATCGATGTGGCGCTCACTCCAGACAAAGTAAAAGCGTTCTTACCTGCTGACGCTGCCAAGCTGTATGATCTCATATGGCGTCGTTTCGTAGCAAGTCAAATGAAGTCGGCAGAATATGCACAAAAGCAAGTAACGGTCGTTGGCGGACCCTATACATTCAGAGTAACCGGCTCTACCCTACTATTCGATGGCTATCTGAAAATCTATGCCGCTGAAGAAGAGAAAGAAGAAAAGATTACCATACCGTCAAAACTTGCTGAAAAAGAGGCCCTTTCTCTTGAAGAGCTTTCACCTAAGCAGCACTTTACGCAGCCGCCACCTAGATTTACAGAGGCTACGCTGGTGAAAGAGCTTGAGAAAGAAGGGATTGGTAGACCGAGTACTTATGCTACTATTTTAAAGACTATTCAAGAGCGCTCGTATACTGAAAAAGATGATAATAAACGATTTATGCCTACTGAGCTTGGTACCGTCGTCACCAAAATGTTAACCGCAAATCTTCCCAAGATCATGAATCTTGGATTTACAGCGGCTATGGAAGAGAACCTTGATAAGGTCGCGGCTGGTACTTTGGAGCGCGATAAGCTTATCATAGATTTTTATCATGATTTTGAAAAAGATCTTGAAATCTTTAAAGGTGAAGCGAAGAAAGCTATTGAAGAAACAAATGTCACCTGTCCTGAATGCAAAAAAGGTAAGCTCATCATCCGTTTTGGAAAAGCTGGCCCCTTCGCAGGCTGTGATCAGTATCCTGAATGTAAGTTCACAAGTAATTTTGAACGTTTACCTGATGATTCAATTAAGCTCGTAAAAGCAGCAGCTCCTCAAGTACTTGAAGAACAGTGCCCTAAATGTGGCAAATCACTACGGCAAATGAGTGGTCGATTTGGGCCCTTTATCGCCTGCACAGGATATCCTGATTGCCGATATATTAAACAGACAACGGCAAACTTTAAATGTCCTTCCTGTGGCAAAGGTGACGTAGTTCAGAAGTTCTGGAAAGGTAAAACATTTTGGGGATGCAGTACTTACCCAGCATGTAAGTTCTCAATCTCCGGTGATATTGCACAGACCCCTTGTCCGCAATGTCATCTGCCGTACCTCCTGAAGCGTGTTTCTAAAACAGGTGAAGTTACACTCAAATGCTCAAATAAGGAATGCGGTTACGCTGTAGCTGTTGAAAGCACAGAGTCGTAAACAAAATCGGTTCTTAGAGCACACCATTACTATCGGTCTTGTAGATTGAGTATCATGACCCAAAGGTTTGATTTTTTCTTACCTTCAGGTCGTAAACAGGGATACACAATCTTTCGTGCTCAGTTTGCATTCTTTTTTCATGAACAAAAAGCCAAAAATTTCTTAGGTCTTTCTCTTGCTTGAGGCCCCTAAAAGTTCTATCCTCAATAGCCTTATAAGGATGCAAAAGACAACCAGGGGAAGGGAAATCATGAAAATGCGCAAGTTCTTGCAGAATAAGCTCTGGAGAGATAAGGCTCCACAATTAATGGAGAATATGGGCTCAGTAATTCATATTAAAGAGCTTTCGGATGAAGAATATAGTCACATATTAGGGCTTAAATTACTTGAAGAGGCGGAAGAAGTTGCTGCAGCTCAGTCTTCAGAAGAGCGTATGAGTGAACTTGCAGACCTTTACGAAGTCATTGATTCACTTATGGCGCTGTATAAGATTGATAAAGATGAAGTACTTATTTCTCAAGAGAAAAAACGATCACAACGTGGTGGTTTTGTTGAGCGCAAGTACGTCACCGTAGCCGAGCATCCTGAGGGAAGCTTCGGAGAAAGCTACTGCTTAGCGCAGAAAAAAAAGTATCCAGAGATTATCGAGTAACTTCTAGATGACCGCACTCTGCTACCACGATCAAATTTTTTGAAAGCGGCGAACCCTCATTAAAGGTATAGTTGTCGTAGAGCTTAATGTGCGTAAAGCCGGCATCTTCAAAAAGTTTTTTCAGCAACGGGATAGAATAAATCTTTAGGAGAAATTGTTCTTCGCAAGCTTTATCGCCTTCAATGAATTTTACAATAGATTCGCAAACTTGAATTTCAGTATTCAAGCGCCATTCCATTGTTCTGGTAATACCTTCGTAAGAATCTACCTTTTTTCCAGATGATTGAGGATTGTAAAGATCAAGAATCACAACACCATTTGGGTTTAGGTGATTCCTTATCTGAATTAACGTACTACGAGCATCATTCATATCCAGATTATGATTAAAGACAGCGAACATTGAAATAATTGCATCGTATCGCCGGTTTAGCTGGAAGGTTCTCATATCTGCTTGAAATATGGTTCCTTTATGTTTTGTCTTGGCAATCTCAACCATCTCGGTATTTAAATCAATCCCTTCACATGCATAGCCGGATTGTTCCAACTTTGAAAGATGCGTGCCAGTGCCGCATCCCACGTCGAGTATGGTATGTACATGATATTCCGAAAGAAGGTGCTTCAAAAAGCACGTTTCTTTCTCATAGTCTTTGGTTCGATAAAAGTGATCGTAGTAAGTAGCAAATGTTTTGTACATCATAGTTGAAGATGAAGACTCCATTGAGACAGCTTGAGAAGACATACCTAATGAGGTTGCAGTGACCCAAAAATGAACCCCAAAATTTTCCATTTCTCTTGAACATTTTATTGGTTTAGAGCCGATCTTCCTTGTGGTAGATCATTTGTTATCATACTTAATTTCAAGAGGGGGTGCAATTTTTATGAGCTCTCAAGCAATAACAACCAGATGGTATATCTTAGTTAAACTTCCACGAATCCCTTAAATGTCGAAAAATGACATCCTAGGGTATCATGACCTTTCATTTTAAAAAAAGTACAAGAAACATCACTATCTCTTCAAAATCTCTTCTAAATAATACGATTCTTTAGCCATAAAACAGCTCGCCTTTTACCTAAACGGCAATAGTGCGATCAGAAGGCCAAATTTCCAATGCCCTTAAATGTCATTTTCTGACATCTAAAGATACTGCAGATGTTGTTGAGTATAGTAGCTTTATCTTTGCTTACTCAGGTAGGCGATACAAACCCCAAGAAGGCCGCATACTGCCATTCCCCAGGAAATATCGAGTAGAGTTATCTGGATAGGCCACCCATTTAAATGAATTAAGTTTGAGATGGAATAGATTCCATACGTAATAAAACCATACACCGCACCCCAAATAAAACTTTGGACATACGATGCAGCACTAACCCGAGGTGCCACAAAGAGTAGTGCCCCAAGCACAATAAGTGCTAGCGGTACAAACATGCCGACAAACGTCAGTAAAGTGCAACTCTCAGGTGGTAACATGAGATGAGACAGATGTTTTTGGTAGATGGGGCTCACAAGAAAACCAAACCAAACAAAATCTAGAATCACAAAGGGTGGGTACAATATCAGAAAGTTTTTGAGGAGGCGTTGTATGTTCATAAGATCCCTTCTTTGGTAAATTAAACAGTGCAGGTAAGCATATAGCAATCATAAAGCCAAGGCAATTACCTGTCCCTGTGCACCAAGAATATTTTTTGAAAAAATTGATAAGCGTTTCCTGAGTTAGCAAAGCTTCATAGGGATACCACTCATTATACAACCATTGAGCTAAGATGGGGACCACATGAGGACTGTTTTTCAAAAAATAGAGCCGCAGAGAACGATTAGCAAAGAAATCGCTGCTCTTTCCTGTGTATACGGTGAATCATAGCCCCTCTAATAGAGATGATTGAAAGATTTCATAGAGTAAAACTATCCAGGATTTCTTGAGCATTAGAAAAAAACTTAATACTCTTCCTTTAGATCTTCTCACGAGTTTCGTGTCTGTGGAAGGAACCCACATATTTGTGATTGCCAAAGAGTTTGATACAATCCAGGCTGGTTAATAAGCTCCTCATGTGAACCTTCTTGGACGATACTGCCCTTATCAAATACTAAGATGCGGTCCATATGCAGTAACGTCGACAGACGATGCGCAATAACAATCGTTGTTTTATTATGCATGATCTCATCAAGAGATTCCTGAATAATGCGCTCAGTTTCTGAATCTAATTGAGATGTCGCTTCGTCCATGATCAAAATAGGCGCGTTCTTCAAAATCGCACGGGCAAGAGCGACACGCTGCCGCTGACCTCCCGAAAGTTTCATGCCCCGTTCACCAACCTCTGTATCGTACCCATGTTCAGAAGCCTTAATAAACTCGTCAGCATGAACCTGCTTGGCAACTGCAATAACTTCTTGATCGGTAGCCTTTCGGTTACCGTACCGAATATTAGCCATAATACTTCTATGAAAGAGTGACGGATCTTGCGGATAGATACCTACAGAACGGCGTACGGATGTTTGAGTTACTTTGCTAATATCTTGCCCATCAATCAGAATACGTCCAGAATTGACATCATAAATACGCAAAATAAGACGAGCAAAGGTTGATTTTCCGCTGCCTGAATATCCTACAAGCCCCACTCGTTCATGAGGCTTAATGACAACCGATTTTTTAGTAAAAAGAGGAGATGCTCCTTCATATTGGAATGAAACATTCTCAAAGACGATTTCGCCGCGGGTTACCACAAGTGCTGGGGCACCGGGGATATCCTTAAGTTCGATCGGCACATAAATAAGTTTAAGCGCCTGATCTACTGCACCCCAGTTTTCACTGAGGGTACGCATTCTATCTGACATGTCCCACATACAATCAACAATCCACAGATTAAGCGTAAGGATCAGAGCAAAGTCACCGGGGGTAACCAGCCCTTCCCCATATAAATAAATTAAAAGAAAGAGACATACCGCTTGGTAAATCTGATAGCTCAGGGCTTGAGCAGAATACAGCTGAAACAGAAACCAGCGACGTCTTTTAAAGAGAATATAATAGTTCTGCATAAAATGGCCCAAGCGCTTTAATTCGTAATCTTTTGATGCAAATAGCTTGATATTGAGCACGTTGCCTAAAATATCAACTATCGTTGCCACAATCCGCGCTCCTGCTTCAGCTGAGTTATTGGAAAGATAACTAAATCGTGAAAGTGTCGTTGCTGAAATAATGACAAAAAAGAATACCCACACTCCTAAGGCAATAGCAAACCACGAATGCACCTGTGCTAGCATAAACATGCCCATCAGCACAGCCACCATATTGGTAATATAGTAATCGATCACCGTCTTAACAATCTCAGGAGTAAAATTCACTGCATCGCTAATCTTGGCAGCAATATTTCCCGCAAACTGATTTTGAAAATAGCGGTAATCCTGTTCTAATACATGATCAACAAGCGTATGAGCTATAAGATTTTTAAAGAGAGGCTTATAACGCATATCGCACAAATCATAGAGCTGGTAAAACACTTCATAGGAAAGCATTAATGCAATGAAGAAACAGGCAATTGTCGAAAGTGTTTGCATACTCCCGCCCTGAGCTGCAGTATCGATTAATTGTTTGAGTAAGTATGGTTTAGTCGTACCATAGAGAGCATAAAATATGGTCCATGCAAGAGGACCGAGCAGGTAATACCGCAAATGGTAGAGTAATGTGCGAATAAAAGAATAAACGGTCATACCGCTCCGACAAGGTAGAGGATTTTATTCTGATGACAATAGTACCTCATATACGATAACCGTACACCTAAGTGTAAAGATTGTGAAGAGCTGTGATACCAGACCATGAGCTTTCCTATTTCAATCGTGTTCCCGGAGGTACTTGCGCAACGGTAACAAGCTTCAAGACATCTTGGGCATCAGTAACCGTGAGGACCATCCCCTGAGATTCAAGGCCCATCATCTTGCGTGGCTTCAAGTTAACCACAAAGACCGCTTGCACACCCCTCACCGCAGCTGCTGAATAGTATTTTTTAATTCCCGACAGAACCTGTCTCATCCCATATGGTCCAAAGTTTACTTGCAGTTTTAGCAACTTATCAGAACCAGGTACCTCTTCTGATTCCTCGATGGTCCCTACAAGCAAAACAACCTCAGCAAAGTCCTCAATCGCTATTTCAGGAAATGCTGCTTGCGCTCCTTCTGAAGCTTCTTCTACCTGCGCAGGTTTGCTTTCATATTTTTTAAAGAGCGGCTCTTTTAAGGGGTGCAACATGAATGTTTTATTCCAGGGATTGTCATCAAGCTCCTCAAGAAAATTATGTTCACCAAAGGTAACCTTCATCCCAAGACTAGCAAGTAGCTTTTCCATAGCATGGGGCATCACAGGATGCAGCAAAATACCGATCGCATACAGGCTATGACATGATGCACTGATAACCTCTTTAAATCGCTCCTCATCAGTAATCTTCCAAGGCTCAGCTGCATGAAAGTAAGCATTAACCTGATGAATATATCCCCACAGATGACCTAAAGCACGATATGAATAACCTTCATCCATATCAAGAGAATATTTTTCAAGCGTGGTCCAAAAGGCATCTCGAAGATCAATCTCATGAGCACCCCAGTTCTGCGGAGAGACCACTTCATAGAGTTCACGACGCTGTGCAAGAGTAACTACTCGCTGTAATAAATTCCCCAGATCATTTGCTAGATCAGAGCTTACTCGCTGCTCAAGATCATCAGTACTAAACTCAGCATCTTGGGTAATCGCCATGAATCGAATGAGATAATAGCGTATGGCATCAGCACCATAGGCATCTAAAAGCGCTTGTGGATCAACTGCGTTGCCTAGAGACTTCGACATTTTTTGCTTATTTACTTGAAGCCAGCCATGAACCAATAAATGCTTAGGCAAGGGTAGTTGAGAAGCCATTAAAAATGCTGGCCAGTATACTGCGTGAAATCGTACAATATCTTTCCCCATCACCTGCAAATCAGCAGGCCACCAGTAAGCAAACTCCTCTTTTTTCGATTCTTGAGCATAACCTAAGGCAGTAATATAATTATTTAATGCATCTGCCCAGACATAGACAACATGCTGCTCATCGTCAGGAAAGGGAATACCCCATGCCACGGTAGTCCGTGAAATACTTAAATCTCTCAAACCACTTTGTACAAAACTTACTACCTCATGTGACCGCTCTTTTGGCACGATGAAATCAGGATGTTCCGCATAGAACGCTAGCAATCTGTCCTGGTACGCCGATAGTCTAAAAAAGTACGACTCTTCTGCTATTTCAATCGTTTCTCTTCCACAGGATTCACAGACCACTACGGTTTCATCTCTCTTCGTAACATACGTTTCACAGGGAGTGCAATAAAAGCCACTATAGTACGATTTATAAATATCACCTGTTTTTATGAGCGCACGTATCCATTCTTGGACCGCCTTGATATGTGCCTGGTCAGTCGTTCTCATAAAATAGGTGTACGCGATATCGTATTTATGCCATATATCTTTGTAGGCATCAATAAAACTATCAACAAACTCTTGAGGCTTCTTACCCACCTTATCTGCTGCTTGAGCAATCTTTTGGCCATGCTCATCGGTACCTGTTAGAAAGAAAATCTTTTCTCCAGAAAGACGATGCCAGCGCGCGGCAACATCGGCTAATAAGGTAGAGTAGAGCGAACCTAAATGGGGCTTTGCCGTGACATAGTAAATGGGCGTCGTCACATAAAATTTTTTCTGGTGCATACAACTCCTTGAAGGAACGGTTAAGCTTTTTTCGGTTTAACGCCTGCCCAGTACATGGGAACAACTACGTCTGACAAAGTACAAGGAACGACCACGGCAATAACTAAAAATAAATAGAGGACACCCATCTGTGGGTACCAGTTATCAAAACCGTGAGATACCATATAGAACAATCCAGCAAGGGAGCTTATGAGGATATGGGCAACATGGGATCCTAGGGAAAAGACCGGAAGCATAGCCGAATGATGTTGCCGAAGAATCATTCCATTAAGAACCCCGATCCCTAAAAAGGGTATAACATTCTGAAATTCACGATGGAAGCAGATATGGAGCTCCATATCGATGCCCATCAATCTGCCGGCAAGATAGGGAAGGAGCACGTCTGATAGCATACAAAATATTGTTGGCGAAATAATGCCAATGATCAATGCTTTAATAAAGCTATGTGAAAATCGTGAAAAGGTGATGATGGTACCCGTAGCTGCAAACAAAATATGCAGAAAGTGAAAGCTATGAAACAGCATATGATACCCAGAGCAGGCTTCCTTGCGGGCTAATTGCCCAAGTGACGCCCATCCGGAACTATAGTCAAGCAGACTTAAAATAATCATACCAACGGCCACTGAAAATATAGCATACGGTAAATGATGCATCAACTCAGCTGAAAAGCTTCCTTCATCATGATGGTGATGATGTAAATTTGGTTCATCTGCTGGGCTTGGTATATTCGTATTCTGATGTGCCATGAAGTAATCCTTTGAGTCATGTAGTATATCTTCTATGAACTATACCTAAATTTCGCAAGAATGCCAAAAGCTCAACTGGTGTTGCAGGCTTATATTCTGATTGCTAAGTTCATTATCCATGGTAAGCTATTGCTAATAGTAATTTGCAATCCCCTTTTAGAGAAAAGGAAATATCATGTTACATTCACGCAAAATTCTCACTTTATTGTTCATTCTCATTTTACCACTAGAGGCTCTGGGAGCCTCCCAATCAAATGCCCATGTTCGGGTTGAGGAAGTTCGTGCTCAGACAGAAGAACAGATCGCAACCTGCAGTATATGCCGCGATCATATTCCCAATTTACCATCGGCATTCACGGTTCAAGTTTTTGAAGATATCACACTGGATGTGGAAGCATTAGAGAAAACGTACCAGGCTCGCACACAACAACTGACCGAATTACTTAGCAATGCGGCAGCTCCTGCGGACCAAGAAGCAATACGTAAAGAGCTGGTATCTACGACCGAGTCTTACCATGCGACTGTACGAAAAGAAAAGGTAGCCGAAGAAATGATGCAAAAAGGCGATGTTAAAGCTTTGATCGAAGTATTTTCTTTAGCACAAAGGGCCCTTGAGGAGCGGTTAAACAACCTTAAAAAGAGAAGTGATGAGACCTTAACCGATGAAGAAAAAAGAGCACATGCTCGCCAAATTGCCGCAGAAGAAGCTCAGTATCTTACCTTAGTAAAACACCTGCAACTGTTTTCAGATCCTACCGCCCAACAAAGTAACATCTCTCAGATGCTTAAAGCATTTCTTGCTGAAAACGGAATGATCGGAATATATAACGAATCAATTGTACCTCATTTAAAGAAGGCCTTGCAGATCTCCTTAGATACCGCCGGGGCAGTTCTCCTTGAATGCACGCATAAATTTCATAAAAAATGTCTCGCCGATTATGCAAAATCACAATTCACTTCCGCCTTTGAGCATCCTACATGTCCCCTGTGCCGAGCATCTTTGAGTGAAAAGGATATAAGATCGCTTTCTCTTGGAATGACCAACGGAGAAATCTTCGGTTCACTCGCCTGCATGGCGCTCAAGCATATGTTCAAAAGAATCCATCACAAAACGGGCCAATCGACCAAGTGATACGCAGAGGGAAGTATAGTAGGAACTTAAAATAATCATCCCAACTGCTGCCGAAAATAGAGCATAGGGTACATGAACATGAGCTCAGCTGCAAAACTTCCTTCATGATGACGGTGATGCAAATCTGGTTCTTCTGCCGGACCCGGTATATTCGTATTCTGATGTGCCATGAAGTAATCCTTTGATTATATCTTCTATGAACTATACATAAATTTCGCAAGAATGCCAAAAGCTCAACTGGCGTTGCGCGATTATATTCTCATTGCTAACTTCATTGTCCGTGGTATGCTATTGCTAATAGTAATTTATACACACCTCCTCACTACATTAAGGAATCGCATGATATACTCACGTATTGCGCTCGTTTTTTTGTTCAGCTTCCCATCGCTAGAAGTTATGGCAGCCTCCCAATCAAATGATCTTGTTCGAACTGAAGAACAAAATGTTCATGCTCAAGCAGAGGAGCATATTGGAACCTGCGGCGCTATGTGCCTGGGGGACATCCCCTCTTGGATTCAAGTCTTAGATGTGGAGGAAGTAGAGACGTACCGTGCTCGCAGACAACAACTCACCAGGATACTTAGTTCGGCTACTTCTGCAAACCAGATAGAAGCAATCCGTGCAGAGCTGGCAGGTGTGAATGAGTCTTACCAAACAGCCTTACAAAAAGAAAACGCTGCAGAAGAAACGATGCAGAAATTAAGCTTTAAAGCTTTTACCAAAGCATTTTCTCTAGCACAAAGGCTCAGTGAGGAGCGGTTAAGCAAGCTTAACCTGAGACGTACTGAGTCAGCTTATTCTCATTTATCACTAAGCGATGAAGAAAGAGCATCACTTGATAATCAAATTAAATTAGAAGAAGCTCAGCGTCTTACCCTGTTAAAATACCTGCAACTGTTTTCAACTCCTAACGCCCAGCAATATAAAATCACTCCGATACTCCTTAGAGCATTCCTTGCTGAACCTGGGATGATCACATTATATAACCAATCAATGGCACCTTATGTAAAGCAGGCATTATTAGATGAAGCCGAGGAAGTTGTCCTGAAATGCAAACATAGATTTCACAAAAGATGCCTCACTGGACTTGCAAAGTCGCGATGCTTTGTCACTAAACGACCTGAACAAATCAGTCTGACGTGCCCCACGTGCCATGCGCCATTGAGCAAAAAGGATTTAGCATCTCTTTCCATTGAGATCACTCTTGATGATCTTCTTGCATTTTATGAAAATCAAAGAGACGGCCAAGGCTATCAAGAGATAATCCCTTCCCTGCCCACGGGTAACATCACTGCTTGGTACCCGGGCCTTGGAGTCATCTAGGACAACTCGTTAGAGCAACATTAAACTGCCCCTAACTGAATGTCATGATACACTCACGTAGAGTGCTCACTTTTTTGTTCAGCAATGAATACAAACGAGTTATTAAGTTCAACGTATAGCAGGTCTATATGTTGAACTTAATAAATGCTCAGCTCAATTGAACTGTTTAAACAAACTACGAAAGTTAAAAAGCAAATATTCTTATCCTTTATCAGCATATGGCCTTAAAGAGACCATGTACAGCGAAAAATTGGTTACGGGAGTTGCTACGTTAGATGACCTTTTTAAAGATGTAGCTTAAAACACCATAATGTTTCAAACAAACTAAATACGGATCCTATGAGGATTTCGGCTATTAGAAAGCATGGCCAAGGGTAAAGAAGAAGGCATACGATTTATCTCGAGGATCTCGCTTATGCCACTTCCAACCGATATCAAAACGAACAGGGCCAATCGGTGAAGCAAATCTTAGACCTATCCCTGAGGCACCGAGCCACTTATTAGCAGCAATATCGGCAAATTTATCTTGTGTAAGAATACCCATATCAGTAAAGACCACACCACTTAACCGTTTGTAGAGGGGAAATCGTACCTCTGCATTAACGTTTGCCATTGTTTTACCACCAACAGGTACCCAGATACATCGTCCATCGCAGGTAACATCATTTAAAGGGGGGACCATGTTCGTCTCATAACCGCGTAATGAGTTTGCACCTCCCAAATAGAATCGCTCAGTGGGCAAAATTGTACTGAACTTAGCATTAAAGATATGCCCAACACGCCACCGTACTGCACCAATAACCGAATTATACAGTGGATAAAACAGTGACTGCTCAAGTGCTGCTTTTACAAACCAGCCATCAGTAACCGTTGGCGGAACCATGGCTTTGAGTGAAAAGGTTGAAAAGAAGCCTCGAGAAGGATCAGCTTTATTATCAAAATGCTCGAAGGTTACCGATGGTTCACAATAGAAGTAAGGAATCCTCTGGTCTACTAACCTAGGTTCAAATTGAATAACTCGTGCTAACTCATGAGAAATCCCCGAGAGTTTATTAAGCTCAAAACCTGTACGTACACAGGTTACCCACCAAGGATGTTGATAGTTAAAGGTCAAGCTAAACCCATCATGTGCTTCTTTATACAGCCGATGATTCCTGTTTGCAACAAGGGGTTGATCAAACCGATCACTGTATACCTTCGCTAGAGTTCGAATCCGCCATGGGCCTAACCAGGGGAGCTCATAGCCTGCAGAAAGATTTAAGGTATACCTTGTCCAATCAGCATCAAGCATAAGCCGATCAGCATAGCCTGTAGGATTCTTCCAAATAAAAGAGCCCCCAAGCTTCCAGGTTGTCCAAGACACGTTCGTAAAGCTCTTACTGACAAACTGAAGACCAAAACGGGTGAGCACTTCATAAGGGTCATCTTCACAACACTTAATAAGCATAGGTTTTATGAGCTGAGTCTCACCCTTCTGCGTCTTCTCAACCGTCTCCTCTGGGTGAAAGGTGATCGATTCAAACATATGTAAGCCCTGTAGGCGCTTTACTGAAGCATCAATCTTCTGTCTATCAAAAATGTCCCCTTCTTTAAAACACAACTCTCTGCGTACAATAAAGGGCTTCATTTTATGAAGGCCCAATATCTCGACTGGCCCAAATCGCACAGGTCCCTCAAGATCCTCTATTTTCCAGATCATCCTAAGATCTTTATCAACCTCATAGAAAATATGCGCCGACTGGTACCCTTTACCTTTGATAAAGCTCATAAGCCAACGCCTTTGCACATCTATATCTGAAGGTTTTACACAACAGGGTTCTTTGAGCATCTGCCACTCAGCAAAGGGTCCTTGGAAAAGGAGCTCCTCATACCCGGGAATACTTACCTGCGTCACCATCATGCACTTCGGTGATCCTTCAGTATCCGCCTGAGTAATAGAAATCAGAAGGTCCATCTTGGCTGCATCCTTTGCACGGGTTACTTCTTTATCAAGGACAAGGTGCCAGTATCCAAGATCTGCAAGAGCCACTGAGGCTTTATTAAAAAGAAGATCAATTTGCTCTTCATCATACGCAGGCAGTTTTATAAGAGCAGCCTCGAGGCTCGTAAGCACAGCAAGCGATTTTCCATCGGTAAATTCTTCCATGATCATAACATTGCCAACCGTATGCCTTTCTCCTTCTGCGATAAAAAACGTGACTAATTCTGCATCCTCCTGCCAATGCACTTTTGCTTGTATAAAGCCCTTTTTCTTATAGAGATCTTGAATATCCTGTGCGATCAATGCTGGAGGCAAGGAGATCCCTTCCTCAAGCAAAGAAAGAAGATCATCGAGTAATTCTGTCGTGCTAAAAAATTGGTTCCCTACAAAACGAAACTCATGCCGTTCTGAAGACGTTATAGTATAGCTTAGCTCAACCTGCGCGCTTTCTTCATGATCTATTTCTGTAAGTTCTATGACTGGCTTCACATACCCCTTGCGGATCAGTAAAGTATGAAGCCGTTTGCCATACTCATTGATAGTCTTCCGTTCTGCAAAAGAACCCACTAGAGGTTCAAGCAAGGCATGCATATCTCGATTAAGAGTTTCGTCAGTAGTGGTTAAAAGACTGCCTATACTAGTAACCTTAACAGCAGATACTGTAAATCTCTTACCAGGATCAAGCTGTAAAAATACCGAAATAGTCTTACTCAGCTCATCCTTAGTAAGAGCATCTTTCACTGAAGCTCTCAGATACCCATCATCACGAAGCTCCTGCTGTAGAAGAAGAAGAGATCTTTTGTGTTGAGCTTCATCAAAATAGTCACCCGCTTCATGAAGATAGTGGGGTATAAAACGATCTTTCCCTAACAGGGAGCTTTTGATTTTGACTTTAGAAACAACGTATTGTGGAGCACCTTCGATAAGCGAACATAATGATAGAACAATGAAAGCAAGTATTATCATGATCTGCTAGCGTGATACCTAAGACGATCTATTTTTTCCCCGTTGTCCTAAGTATACACGAAAATATAAGTGCTGCAGATTATTCTATGACCCGAAATACCCCACGGTAATCTTTATCTTTCACAAAAGGTTCTATCTCAACATCTTTAATTGCCTCTCTTTGCAAGAGATCGACAAAGGTATCAACGTTTTCTTTTTCTCCGCAGACGATAATCCGTATCTGCGAATCATTCACTGGCTGAACAACACCTTCTAGATCACACTTTCTGGCCTTAGATTGCACAATAGTATGCAAAAAGCCTTCCATACGATCAACCGTTAAGGTAATTTTTAAACATTTGTTCATTACGCTTATACCCTTTTATTCCTTTTTTCAGCACCTCTTCTTCGAAAAGAAGGTCCTTATATGAAAGGGTACCCGGTTTTTATACCGAGATGCAAGAGTTCCTACCCTTTTTTTCAAAAAGACCGATGCCGCGGATAATTTCGCGACATCGGTTATGTATGAGAAATTACCTTAGAGGATGAATTCAGTCATGAGAGCCTTTATTCATCCTGCACTGCTTTCTTTCTAAGCAGCAGCTACAGCCTTGGGAGCACCCTTATTCGTTCCTTCCCGAATAAATCCACCTTTTTCTGCCGCACGCTCTTTAAGCATTCTATCAACAGCCTTATTAATCAAGGCAGCGGTGATCTTATGATCTTCGGTGGTAAATGCTGAACCTTGAATTCTAAAGACAAGCTTAGAAATATCACGTCCAACAAAACCATTGAGTTTTTCGGCTAGAGTATCAAGAGCCTCTTCAGAGAGAGCTCCTTCTTCTATCGTCGGTGGAGTTATCTTCTCAGTCTTACCAAACCAGAATTTCGGACTGAGGAATGAAGGTTTCTCAGGCTTCAAGTTCGATGCATTGAACAACATCTTTTCAACGTATGATTTAAGAATCGCGCGCAGTTCAGTTTTATCCGGTGCACCAATTTGAATACGCATACCACACCTACTGAGGAACGCCTCATCGATATCTTCTGGCCTATTGGTAAGCACAGTAACCATATAGTCACGGCTTTCTGTACCCGTATAGCCAAGTACAAGGTTGAGAAGAGTACGTTTCTTATCGGTCATATCCGGCCTACTACGACTTCCAAGAAGCGCTTCAGCCTCGTCTATAATAATCATCAGCTTACGCGGCGAATTTTGCGCATATCTAAAGAGCTGTACCAGCTGAGCAGAGGCCTCTTCGGTGCTAAATGTCTCTAAGTTAGATGCCGTAAAATAGATATATTCAAGACCACATGATCGGGCCATTCTCATGGCAAGCATGGTTTTACCAGTACCTGGCTGACCCCACAGCATCAAGTTATCAAAATAGCCACCATTCATCACAATATTTTTAAGAGATTGAGTAATCTCATTAACCTCTTCAGCTAGTTCAGGCTTTAAAATCACATCTGAAAGAGCTGAATCTTCCTGTATCGTGCCATAAATCAACGATTTAAAAAAGTTGAGAGGTCCAAACTTTAAGGATGTTTTATTAGAATCGGCAAGCTCTGGCTTTTTATACTGCTCTGCAATATAGGTAATACCATGCTTAAGACCGAAGTAGAGACCAAACACTCCGCCGGCAGCAAGAACAAACTTCGTAAGGTTCTTAGGATCGGTAAAAGCCTTGATGTACTCCTTGGTACTTTCCACAGCCGCCTTACGCTTTTGGGCCGCTTCAAGAGCTATCGCTTCGAGATTACGGCTATGAGCTGCCATAGCAAAACTTTCCTGTATTCCATAATCCACCGCCTTGCCAACAGCGTTCGCCGCCATTTTCTTAACATCATGGCTAATTTCGTCGTTCCTTTGCATATTCGCTCTATGCCGTTCATCCTCATCCAATAATGCTTTTTGCGCAGCCTCTCTTTCCCATTTTTGCAGGGTATGATCATTCGCCTTTTTAGAAAGATTATCTCTAAGCTTTCTATGCGCCTCCCGGCGCTCTGTCTCTATAGCTGCAGCCCTGTCTTGAACACTTTTCACTCCTTCACCAACTTTATCAAATGCATTTTTGACAAGATCGGTTACCTTTTGATTAGTAGCCAAGTCCTTAAGCCTTCCAATGAGTCCGCCGAGTGCGTCAGCAGCTAGAGCCATGTTGGGGGTAAGCGTGCACAATGCAGCACCGATTATTAAAACTTTCAAGCTTCTTTTCATAGTATGGTATCCTCCACTATTCATTTTTCTCTAGTTATCTTATTGCGGCTTTGGCTCTGCAGTTAACCACCAGTGCCCAAACTTTAACGCTAAGAGCGTAGCAGCGCCGTATCTCAGCCATTTGTGAACATATCCCCGTCCTTCAGCTCGAACTTTCCACCAATCAAGTGATGCTCCAGAAATCCAGCCCCTAGATTCATGCCCTTGTTCCACAAAGTCGCGTATCCTTTGTTTAGCTTGAGCAATAGCATCCTCACCACTCGATGCATTATCTAACGCTCTTCGATATCTATAGAGAATACCCAATAATTCATCTCTATTTTGAAGGACATAGGTACCCCACTTGGAGGTATTAATCATATCATAATATTTTGCTGAAAATCCAATGCTAACCACCTCGAGACCTAATTTGGCCGTATCAGAAAATAAAAAGTCTGGGAGCCCAAAACCCGAAACTTTGTTAGCAAGCGAGAGCCCACCCAACCAAGTAGATGTAGTAGGATAGAGTAACTTTTGAAGAGCCTTTAGCGGACTTACGATAATCATCAAAGTCTTGAGGGCGGTTGTGAAAGAAAAAGGTACACCAATTCCTAAGCCTTCAGTAATTTCTAACACATTAGTCTTCAAAGGAACTAGATGACCTGCCTGATTTGGCTGATAGGCGAATCTCCACGCATCAAAATGTTCCTGAAGCCCGGGTAGTCTGTTATAGCTTAGTGTTCTTGGACTCACCAGTAATTTGTTCTCTAGCCAATCAAATACCTTTTCAAGACCCCATCGCGCCACTAAAGGGACAATAGTTTCACTAGTAAAAGGCATATATCCCTTTACTAATGTATGATTTTCAACAAGATACCTACGCAGTGGATTTAATAAGATATCATGACCTCGTTCTCGATCGGTAAATACTTGCGCAAATGCTGACATGCTTGCCATACGCTCGTCATAGCGTGCTTCAGATTCGTTCACACGCTTCAACAGAGCAATAAACATATCTATGTCTGAAAGTATTGCGTCTATAATGTGTTCTTTTCGACGACGCGTAAGCTCGTTATAGAGCTTAACATCGGCAACAATAGAAGCTATGAGTAATCCTGACTTAATAAAATCTGCCTTATATATTCCCACCAAACCCGAAGGATCAGAAACGAGAAGCGTATTCTGCCATTTAAGATCATCAATATCTTTTTGAGCAGCTTCCTCATCTTCTATTTTACGCTCATGCGCAATATCAGCAAGTATATGCTTTGGATTAGCTGTTGGATCATTCTTCATCTCATCAAGGATCCGCCTAAGCTCCTCCCTCTCTGCAGCGGCAGCCACAGGATCAATAGTGCGCCTCTTGAAAAGGTTCGACCCTCTCAAGACAGGATCACCTTCTTGAGCATATTGTCTAAACCTTCTCAGCGCTTCTTCTTCAGAGCTTGCCATAAGCAGAGTACTCGATCCAAGAAGCAAAGCTAGAATAACTAAACTACGTTTATTCATGGTATCATCATTTACCTATGTGATTCTCACTGCTTATACCTAGTTTTAGAGTATACCTAAATCACCTAGGAAGCAAAAGCCCAAGCTTATAGCGCAACTCTATTTCGCGGCAAGATCTCGCTTAAACAACTTTTTGATCTCGTGTGCACGCTCTATATCAGTATATTGCGAAGAACAAGCCAATCCCTGACAGTACTATGATCGCTAGAAACTTCGTATCGCTTTCTCGTATCTAAAGTATCAATCTTCGTCATCTACTTTGTTGATACCAGCACATTCTAAAAGAAATGTTTCGATTTTCTCAGCAGCTTTAAGCGCATTTTCTTGCATGGTACATGCATACCCTCTATATGCAAGAAGGCCTCCAAAGATACCCCCAAGAGATGCAATACCAACGTTAAATACAAGGTCTTTATAATAGATGCTTCGCGCGTCGTGATCACCAGGAGCACTATTCATATACTGAGTATATGCCGATTTTCCATACCAGCACCCGAGGGCAATAAGGGCTCCTCCAAGACCGATGAGACTTAAATCTTGGGCTTTTTCACGATCTGCATACGTAACAATATCTTTGATATTACCTTGCAACGAGATTCTTTCTTTATGATCGGTCACCACATCGCTTGCTATTCGAGCAAGATTCTCTACGAAAGCTTGCCGTTCCTTTGCAGGAGGGTTTTTGCTTTCATAGTTCTTAAGCAATGAGCGTACCTTGTCGGTTCTGCCCGATACGATAGCTTTTTCAAACTTCTCTAATTCAGTTTTAGATGCACAGAAGGTTGTTGCACCTAACGCAATATTGACCAAAACAATGATAGAGATTTTGTTCATATGAGATCGCCTTTCTTTATTCACTGTCCGCGGTTTCTAGTAACAGCAGCTCTGCATTATTAAGCACACTGTCAATATATTCTTCTACTTCAGTTGCTTGATCTATCATATATTGTTGCGAACTGCAGGTTACGCCCTTATAAAAAAGATAGGCGCCTAAAGATGCAAGTACACAGCTCCCAATTCTCCCATAATAGCTTGCGTTTGCAATTCGTTGATCATTACTAGTGCTATGTTGAATACCTACAGCAAGCCCTATAATACCACCACTAAAACATATGGTTCCAAAAACAGTCTTAGTCATATCGCGCCAACTGCCTATAAGAGATTTACTGTCGATGCGCTTATCAGTAAGCTCCGCAGCCGTATCATAGAGATTACCCAGCAATTTCGTCCGCGCTTGCTCAGACATCTGTTCTTTGCCTACCTTATGCAGCAAGCCTTTGATTCGACTTACTCGAGATTGGGTGATAGCTTCTTCTAGTTGCTCAATCGGCACCGCAGCCCAACTGTAACTTCCAAGAGCAGTAACTGCCCACATAAGACCATATAGTTTCTTCATATCAATCTTCCCTACTTAAGATCAGGCTCTAGCCCGTTAAGTTTCGCCTTAATAAGCTCTTCAATCGTTTTTGCTGAGGCTATTTCTGCCTTCTGAGTGCTGCAGGTAATGCCCTTATATAAGAGATAGAGAGCTGGAATCCCAAAGCCGCACGATAATACACGTGCCCAATCTCCGACCCTGAAGATGAACCCGGCCCTTAGAAAACCAGAGTACAGCAGTCGGGTATTGCGATTACCAAAACTCTCGTAAAACTTCAACCCAGCAAGAAGACCTAAGGCGATACCCGAACTAGTCTTAAGCAGATCATACCGACTTCCCCCTATTGAGAGATTTTGAGTGCGACTCTCAGTAGTCTTTATCGCTAAGTCATAAAAATTCGTATACATCTCTTTACGTACTTCTGGAGTCATCTCTTCATGGTCAATTTCACTCAAAAGCGATTCAACCTGGGTACGTGAAGATTGCTTAATAGCATCTTCTATTCTTTCGATATCTACTGCTAAGCAACCTTGCGTAGTAAGAGCCAAAGCACCTATAACCCTAAGTCTTTTCATATTTCTTCCTCTATTTTCCTTTCTTTGCTGTCAAAGATCGGAAGCAACATCCAGATTAGTGAGTTTCTTTTTCATAAATTTTTCAATACTTTTTGCTACCGCTATAGAAGCCTTCTGAGAGCTACACTTGACACCTTGATACAGAAGATATGCGCCAAACCCCAAAAAACCGGCCGATCCTAGGAGAGAAGGCCTATTATAATGCACCCTATGGGCATTATCCCTATGTCTACTCCTTAAGGCTAGAAGTCCACCAAGAAGAAGTGATGCTGCACCTAAGCCGACCTTTGTCATATCACGCCAATTTCCCGTTATTGAGAGATTCTGCGTAAGGTTCTCGGTAGTTTCAACAGCCATATCGTAAAAATTCTTATACATCTTTTTACGTGCTTGGACAGTCATTTCATTGCTGTCTGCTTCCCGCATAAGAGATTTAACTCGGGGAAGTGAAGATTGCTCAATGGCTTCTTCTATCTTTTCCGAATTTGTTTCTGCATAACATTGGGTAGCTAGAGCTAACGCCGCTACATACATAAGATTTTTCATAACTATTTTCCTTCTTCGTTATCATCAAGCTCGTCATTCGCAGGGGAATTATTCAGCTTCGACTTAATATACTTTTCAATGCTTTTTGCTACCGCTACCTCAGCCTTCTGAGCACTACACGTGATACCTTTATACAAAAGATATACGCTAGTTACACCAAGACCTACCGATCCGAATAGCCATCGCCTATCAAAACCAGTAAATCTACCCTGATCATCTGTATCAAGACTGAATAAGCCTGCAAACCCACTTAGAAGAAGAGCTGCTACCCCTGAGCCAGTCTTGAGCATGTCACGCCAGTTTCCCACCATTGAAACATTTTGCGTACGGTTCTCCGTAGTTTCAACAGCTAAATCATAGAAGTCTCTATACAATTTCTTACGTGCCTTCACGGTCATTTCCTCAAGATCTGCCCTGCCAAGAAGAGCTTTAACTCGGGAAAGTGAAGATTGCTCAATGGCTTCTTCTATCTTTTCTGTATTTATCTCTGCATAACATTGGGTAACTAGAGCTAACGCCGCTACATACATAAGATTCTTCATACTTATTTTCCTTCTTCTTTATCATCAAGCTCATCATTTGCATGGGAGTTATTAAGCTTCGACTTAATATACTTTTCAATGCTTTTTGCTACCGCTACCTCAGCCTTCTGAGCACTACACGTGATACCTTTATACAAAAGATATACGCTAGCCACACCAAGACCTAACGATCCGAGCCATAGCTTGTTAAAACCAGTAATTCTACCCTGATTATCTGTATCAAGACTCCCTAAGCCTGCAAACCCACTTAGAACAAGAGCTGCTACCCCTGAACCAGTCTTAAGTATGTCGCGCCAGTTTCCCACGATTGAAACATTTTGCGTACGGTTCTCGGTAGTTTCAACCGCTAAATCATAGAAGTCCCTATACAATTTTTTACGTGCTTTGGCAGTCATTTCCTCAAGATCTGCTCTGCCAAGAAGAGATTTAACTCGGGGAAGTGAAGATTGCTCAATGGCTTCTTCTATCTTTTCCGTATTTATCTCTGCATAACATTGGGTAGCTAGAGCTAACGTAGCTACATACATGAGTTTTTTCATAATTGCATTCCTTTCTAGTTGATTATCAGAGATCAGAGCTCACATCTAGTTTAGTAAGCTTCCCTTTAATATATTTTTCAACGCTTTTTGCTGAGGCTATTTCGGCCTTTTGAGCACTACACGCAATGCCTCTATACAAGAAATATACGCCAAGCACACCAAAGCCTAACCACCGAGGCATATCATCACCCTGATCTGTCCCGAAACTCATTGTAAGCCCACTAAGAAGTAGGCCTGTTACCCCTAGTCCAGTCCTTAGCATGTCACGCCAGTTTCCCACCATTGAGAGATTTTGCGTACGGTTCTCGGTAGTTTCAACAGCTAAATCATAAAAATTCATATACAATTTTTTACGTGCTTTAGCAGTCATTTCCCCACGTTCTACTTTACCAAGAAGAGATTTAACTCGGGGAAGTGAAGATTGCTCAATGGCTTCTTCTATCTTTTCCGTATGTATCTCTGCATAACATTGGGTAGCTAGAGCTAACGTAGCTACATACATGAGTTTTTTCATATTGAGTGCTCACTTTCTCTATTCACGATTTTTTATTCGATACATCCCGCAATAGATCTTCAAGGTATGCCAAAATAACTGTAGCCTTCGAACGGCCACAATTGGCCGTCGGCGCTTGGATATTTTCATCACATCCTGCTCCAATTTCTATGAGCCTAAGTCCTTTCTGCCAAGGGACCCCCCCAACAAGGTAATAGGCCAATTCAGCATGTTCATTTCGCCCATGATACCCTAATCCAACAAAAAAAATACCACTACCAAAAGAGCTCAAGAGGATACCCCCTACCGCTGCCCAATAGTTTCTTTTGCAGCTAGGAGCCACTGAGGGGATTTCCGCCTTATCAGCTATCTGAGCTGCTATATCTATAAGAGTATTTAGTACAGCTTTCTTATCTTCTGAAGACTCAATAGAACTATCAAGTCTTCTCCATTCTGTTTTTACCAGAGCTATATTAGACCATTTAATAGCAGCTGTTATCGGATCAAGCTCATATTCTTGCTTTGCCTGCATGCTGATACTAATAACAGTAAGGCTCGTTAAAATTATTCCATATGCCTTATTCATAAAATTAACCTCTATCTATCTCTGCATAACATTGGGTAGCTACATATATAAGATTTTTCATGCTATCCGCTACTTTTGCAACTTAATGTTTTCATTCAATATATCATGCAGTTGATCTTCAAGATATGCCAAAATAACTGTAGCCTTTGAACGGCCACGATTGGCTATCGGATCTTGGGCTTCCCATCCCATTCCATTTCTGCTAAGCCTACCTCCAGCGATTGAAACCGCAGCCAACCCAACGAAAATGGCCCATCCTTTAATCTGTTCATTGTGCGTCGCGCCATAAAACAACCTATGTAAAGGCATATAATAGGCAGCTACGCCCGAGGCGCCAGCGATTGTAAGCACACCACCTGCTATTTTCTTATAATTTTTTCCACCGGCCACTGGTCTCACTTTTGATTCATCGGCTACTTGAGCTGCAGTATCTACAAGAGTTTTTAGGATCTCCTTCTTTTCTTCGGAAGATTCAAAGATGCTATCAATTCTTCTCCATTGTGTTTTCACACGAGCAAGGTCGGAATCTTTAATAGCAGCTGTTATTTGATCAAGCTTATACTCCTGATCCGCCTGCATACAAGTACTCATAGATATGAGACTCATTAAAACTATTTCATACACCTTATTCATACAATTACCCTAATACACGTGCATCCGGTCAAGCGTACCTGTTCCAGGTTGTTACAAATAACTCTTTACTTGGTAACTCAACCTCTTTAATGCAACTTTCAAGATATTCATCTATTTTGCAAGCAGTTTCATGCCGCTGCTGCTGTGAAGCTTTTACTAAGCCCTGGATCAACCAATAACCACCTGATAGCACGGTCACACCCGATCCTATGGCTTTAGCAAATAACCATGATTGGTCGTTAGCTTTCGAAGGATCCTGCATCAATTCTCCATTAGAGATAAGATGCGACAAGCCCCAAACACCCGCTACGCCTCCTACAAGTGACTTCATAAGATCATGCTTACTTGTTACAAGAGAAGAATCTTTAGTAGCTTTTACCACATCCATACAGGCAGCTCTGATCAGCTGTAATGATTTCACTCTATCTTCTTTGCTCAAATACTCTCGATCAAATCTTTTCATAAGCTTTCGCAGTAGAGGAAAATCGGTCTGAGCTATAGCATTAATCATGCGCTCTTCAAGAGTACTTTTCCCATACAATGGTACTAGAAAACTGATACTGATTGCAATCCATAGAAGTTTCATTGAGCCTCCTTAAGCATCTTTCCGCGAAGTTTCTCAAATTGAGAGCGAAGCTTTTTCTTCTTTTCAAGTGCATCAACAGCATCTTCAAGAGAAAAAAGAATATCATATGCTTTTGCTAGACGATATCGAGGTCCCGACCAGTACTTATAGAGACCATACGCGCCGGCAAGGCCCGCAATCCCTAGCATGGTAAAAAAGCCTTTCTCTGCTCCCAGAATAGAAGCCCTTACATCAGTCCGAAAACCTCGTCCATCAAAATAGTAATACAGTCCAAGACTACCAGCAGCTAAACCTAGTATGGATGCAACCACTGCCCACGTTGCTTCACCTGAAGTTGATTCTAGCATACGTCGCTCTTCAATAATATCATTCGCCCAACCGAGCATATGATTAAAGTTCTTCACCGAGGTTCTCGTACGGCGCTTAAGTAAACGGGCCACTTTAGGCGCATTTGTTTGCACAATTGCAGCTTCAAGCTGTTCCTGGTAATCATGCTCAACAGCGAGCAGAGGAACAGAGATCAACAGAAGAGATACTGCTTTTAGTACATAATTCATCATTTTTTATTCTCCATCAAGCCATCATGCTCATTTTCATGATACGATGACCTTACTTTGCAGTCAAATGGTCATCATCTCAACACTCATTAGCATGGCAAACCCATGAAATACACTAACTTAGGGCCGCTGCCGACCTACTCTTTCTTTCAATAACTCTTGGATACTTTGAGCTGACTTGATTTTTGATTCACGACTTGCTCCCCTCAAACCTTGAAATACTTGATAAAAGCCGGCCAATGCTAATCCTATATACGGAAGACCACTCAAGCCATACATCAGTCTAGAGGATGAACCGGCGACTTGAGTAAATTTTTTTGGCATGCATCCACATCTAGCACGTGCTGTAAGACAAGATTTGCATTTACATCTCTCATTGCACTCAATGCGCTTACAATAGGTACACGTACCTGTTTTAATTGTATGCCAGTTATGCACAACTTGAGACAAACCATACACACCGACAAGAGCACCCGCTATACAGCGAGCAATATCACACTTGTCACCTAAAAATCCGTCGCTAGTCTTCTCTAATTCGAGAGTATCTTCACTCACCCCAAGCAGATCGGAAAAAGTGCTCTTTTTCTCCTGGGGGGTCATCGGTTGTCTATCGAGCTTACGAAGGCATGACTTTACCTCCAGAAGATTTCCTTCGCTGACTGCAGTTTCAAGCTGCTCAAGTATAGTCTTAGCAGTAACCAAAGGGGTTAGGCTTATCATACTTACTAGAACGATCAGATTAAATGAATGTTTCACGCATAATCCTTTCTTGTAAGGGATACTCTCAAAAGTACTCACTTACTATTGTTTAGCAGCACGCACTCATGATAGTGTACCTCCTCATATTCGTCAAATGGCAAACTTCACCTCTGTTGATACCACATACTAAGTATTCCACACAAGACTTTTGAAAGAGTCTTTCAAAAGGTAAACATTCAAAAAAGCTTATGGTATACTCATGAAAAGTCCCACAATCACATCGAGATATCAAGACTACGCCTATGAAGACCTCAAACATTCGTGTACGATTTGCCCCTTCACCTACTGGCTTTATGCACTTAGGAAGTGTTCGCACAGCTCTGATAAATTACCTATTTGCACGACAAAAAGATGGCATTTTTATTATTCGCATAGAAGATACTGACCCAGAACGAAATGTTGATCCACATGCAACTCGTATCCTGAGTGACCTTGCGTGGTTGAAGCTCTCCTTTGATGAAGGTCCAGAAAAAAGTGGTCCCTATGCTCCCTATTTCCAATCGAAGCGTACGGCACTCTACACTGAAGCGCTTAATACACTCAAAGAAAAAAATGCGATATATCCGTGCTTTTGCACTACCGAAGAGCTTGAGAAAAAGCGCCAACGGCAGCTTGCCCTCAAGCAGCCGCCTCGGTATGACCGTGCATGCCTTACCCTACCAAAAGAAGAGGTCAAGGCTCGTTTTGAACGAGACATGCCTTTTATTTGGCGTTTCATCTTGGACCATGCCAAAACAGTAACCTTCTATGATTTAGCACATAAGACGATGCACTTTGAACTGAAGCATTTTTCTGACGTTCCTCTTACTCGGCAAGATGGAAGCTTTACCTTCTTATTTGCAAACTTCGTTGATGATGTTGCTATGAAGATCACCCATGTATTTCGCGGTGAAGATCATTTAACGAACACAGCGGTTCAGGTTGCCTTATATGAGGTTTTTGAGGAAGAAGTTCCCGTATTTTGTCATCTACCTATCCTTGGTAATGTCGAGGGTAAGAAACTCTCAAAACGGGACTTCGGATTTTCTCTAACTGATCTTCAGGAGGCAGGTTTCTTACCGGAAGCTATCACTAATTATCTTGCTATCATAGGACATTCGGTCCCAAAAGAAATTATGAGCGCACAAGAGATGATCGATAGTTATAATTTTGATCATCTGTCTGCAACGGGTCAAATAAAATATGATGTTGAAAAACTTCGTTGGGTAAATCACCAGTGGATTAAGGGGTACGATCTTGATAAACTCGTTGAACTCTGTCGTCCCTTCATTGACAAAAAGCTTCCTATGCTCAGCTCCTGGGACCACGAAAAAATCAAAGCTTTAATTTTACCGATCAAAGAAGAACTGGTAACACTCAAACAAAGTGCTGATCTTTTAACGTTTATTGCAGAGCGACCAACATTAGATACAACTCTTCTTGAAACCTATAAGCTTTCCAATTCAAAGGAAGCATTGAAAAAGGTAATTCCTCAAATTGCCTCCGGCAGCCCAGAAACCGGAGCCCTCGCTTTGAAAGCTCTCTGCAAAGAACATTCATTTGCGGTTAAAGACATCTATTCTCTTGTGCGTATTGCGCTCACCGGATCTGCACAGGGTCCTGCAATTCATGACCTACTTGGCATGCTCGCACCCGAGGAAATAAAAGTACGCTTAGAGAATCTTGTTAAATAACTGCCTGGGGATCGAGTAATCTATTAGGGAGTGAGCATAATTCTTGTACAATCCCTTCCGCCTTAAAGAATTCCATGAGCTCCAAGAATGTTTGCTCAAGATCCTGTGGTACAAAGAATTCAAAGGTACTCGTGCCTTTGTCAAAGGTGCGATCAAAGGCAAGATGTTCAAAGCTGCGCATTATAGCAACTAAGAACCAACAGTCCTTCTCAACAACTCGTGCTCGATAGTAAGAACAATAAGACATAGATTCCTTTCTCTATCATTATTCTATCATAAGCAACTTTTTTTTTAACCTTTTTTTGTCTTGATTTTGAGATTTCCCCTCAGAAAGATACGTATGTGCGTTTTCAACCAAATATCACCCAGCCCACCCCATTTAGAGAGAGCATGATATTTCCTAATGCAGCACCTTGCGCAACCATCATAAAGTTGACGCAAATTGCTACACATGCTATATATGTAGCTGTTATTCGTAAAAAAACTAGATTACCATCCACTCGCGTGAGATTGTCTCAAAGAAGAGAAAGGATCATATATGGCACCCAAGGGACGTTTATTAGGCTTACTTCTTGCGCTTGTAAGCGCAGAGACTTCCCTATGTGGCATGTTTCCAAATTTGACCCAAAATGATCCATTGCCGCTCTTTAGCACCGTCTTTCCTAATGACTTCCTTGCCACTCGGCAAAAAGCAAATCTCATGCGCTATGACTATACCTATGCTCCTGCACGATTTCGAGTAAGCGTGAGTGCTTACCGCCAGTATGCTAACCGTGCTAAAGACCAAGAGCGGCAAACGATCTATCCGGGAGATATAAACGGCCGCTGGAATATGCTGGCTTTCTTCTATGATCCTATAATGAACAATGTGCTTACGCAGGCACTTGAGTTGCCAACGCCCAATGCAGACTGTGTCCCATTCTTAACGAAGCCTCGGTATTCCGATCCACGACAAGAATTTGGCTTTTTTTCTATCCCTCTTTTGTATAGAAAGTATGGCGTTCGATTTGAAAGCGAGCTTCTCTTAATCGATCGCTGCTTCTATGCCGTAGGAATCATGGCCCAATGGGGCATAAATGATATTCGCCAAACGGTCCTAAACTTTAACGATATGACCTGTCAAGCATTAGGAACGGCCTGTCCAACAGCAACCACTCCGCAAGGTGTAACCGCAGCTCCGCCAAGTTGTCCAAAACCAAATCCTGCAGAACCTATTGCAATTGCGCCACCTTTTGTTGATCCATCTGAAGTACCGCCCTGCCCACAAATTGCCTGCAATCCTGATGGTCAAGCGGCCTGCGTTATCCCCCTACAGCCCTTCCAGCCTGTGTGCGACACAACGCTTAATTTTGGATTTCCATCAGACTGTAAACAATATGTAATTAACAATATCATGAGCCAAAGAAGTAGGATGCTTCATGTTCTTGGCCTTGACGACTGTAACTATCATAAGGTTGGAATGGATGACCTTCGACTCAGTATGTATTGGCGCCAGCTTTTTGTTATCAATGAAGATAATGAGCGCTATCCGCGAGTCGTCTTTATGCCTTTTGCCCAAGTAGGGGTCGGTATCCCTATGATGAAAGAGATTGATAACCGTGAGATCTTTGCGCTCCCCAATGGCAATAATCGCCATACCTTTGTAGGCGGCCGTGCAGGTTGTACCATTGATTTTCTTGATACGATCGATATCTACGCGGTAGGAGGATTTTCATACTTTTTTGAGCGCGAATATTGTAACCTCGGTTTGCCAACCAATTCAAAGGAAAGTGGTATATTCCCCTACTCAGCTGACGTCACTATTCGACCAGGTCCCACCTGGAACTTTAATTTCGGTATGAACGCCTATCACTTTTTAGACAATCTCTCTGTCTGGATTGAATATGCGATTGTTTCTCATACTCCTGATAAGATCAAAGTATGTCGTTCATTTATTCCTCAAAATTCTCGCTATTTTGAGAGTGGCTTTCAGATTGAACGTGCTGAATGTGCAAGCAAATGGGAAGTGCATCTAGTCAATGTGGGGTTCAACTATGATCTCTTTGATTGTCTCTCCATCGGGTTACTCTGGCAAGCTCCTGCTAAGCAACGTAATGCCTATCGATCAGGGATGGTCATGGGCACAGTAACCTTCGTCTATTGAGCAACGGTGGACAAGTAAGAAATATCCGCGTATACTAATAAGAACTTGAAAGGATCAAATTTGTTATGGCAAAAAAAACAAACATCTCAATAAGCGTTCACGATAACGTGGAACGCGCCTTAAAACAGCTCAAGAAAAAAATCGAACGCGAAGGCGTTGTACGCGATATGAAGCGTATAGTCTATTATGAACCACCTACCCAAAAGCGCCGCAAGAAATTGCTTCGCGCAATCAAACAAAACTGGATACGGCTTTCCTCACAAGGTCCGCAGTAACATTCTATGAACTCATCGTTGGGACATGTACGGCGTGCACAAAAGGAATCACTTCTCTTTAGAGAGGTCTCCAAGTTGTTTCTTGAAGCCAGCCTTGATGATCCAAAACTTCAAGCAATTACGATCAACCGAGTTGCTCTTTCGCCCGATAAAAGCATATGCACCGTCTATTTCTATACCCCTGAAGGGCAGGCATATTTTGAGAAAGAGTTGCTACCTATTATTACTCAATATAAAGTTTCGCTTCGACGAGCTCTTGCATCTCGTGTTCAGTCACGCTATACACCTGACCTGGTTTTTGCTTATGATATACAGTTAGAAAAGCAACTGCGTCTTGAGATGCTCCTCGAGGAGGTTAAGTCAGAGGATACCGAATGATTTTTGCCTATCTTCTGGAATTTATACTCTTTCTCTGCTGGGGCTCATTTTTAAATGTGGTGGGATACCGAATCATTAGAGGATATTCTTTTTTTGGGCGCTCATATTGCCCTCACTGTCGAACTCAGTTAGCATGGTATGATACGATTCCGTTGATTTCATTTATACTCCTTAAAGGCAGATGCCGATCGTGTCAAAATATCATTTCTCCATTGTATCCCGCTATTGAGTTTTTGACTGCACTTATGCTTACCCTCATGCTCATATATATCGATCAAAAGTACTGGTTTGGCTACTTCCTCTTTATCTCAGCAGGGATCGTAACGATTCGTACTGACTTTGAGAAAATGCTTATCTCTCGCTATGTAACCTGGGGACTCATCCCTGTCGCCTTTATCCTAAGTTATATGCATCTTCTTCCCTTGAGTCTCATTGAGAGCATCCGCGGTGCTCTTTTTGGCTATCTGGTTCTCTGGATCGTTGCCCGTATTTTCCATGCGATTCGCAATATCGAAGGAATGGGCGAAGGGGATATAGATCTATTAGCAATGATAGGCGCATTTACGGGCATTACCGGTGCTTGGACATCCTTACTTCTCGGGTCCTTTTTGGGCATTATTTCATGCATTGTCCAGATGGCACTTAGTAAGCGCGCCCACCCCAAAATAGCCTTTGGGCCTTGGCTTGTACTTGGATCCTTTATCTATATTTTCTTACAGCAGCAGATTCATGAACTCATTGAGCCCTTTTTCTAGACTACTGCAACGCATCGCTCACCAGAGCAATCTCCCCCTGCTCATTTATAGTAAGAATATCTAGCTGCTCTCCGTAGATTCTACCAGCAGCAGCTATAACAAAGGTTGAATCACCAATCTTACCGACAGATAAGGCCGATACTGGGGTTTTTAATGCTCCTACAAAATGGCCTACCCCCTCAGGTGTCCCAGGAAACCCATAGGTATAGTTGAAAACACCTTCAGGCCTCCATCCAAGACCACCTTTACCATTAAGGGTGGTAGTATAGGTACCATACTCAGCATAGTGCACCTTTTGAGCCTGAGCTATCGTGCGCAAGTAAAGATAGGCCTCGGAGCGCTTCGCTTTAGCAAGCACTTTCATCAGGTTAGGTACCGCAAGCATTGATAAAAAGGCTATAAGTGCAACAACAATCATCAGCTCAATGAGGGTAAACCCATTGCGAGAGTGTACCATAGCACGATCCTACGGGTGAGAAAAAGGTTTTCAGAAAGAAAAGGTCTAACAAAAGAAAAAAGGTGGTCAAAATAACGCTTCCAGCACCTTTTAATATTATTAGAATATTTTAGAAAGACTTTTTAAGTGAACCTATATAATCACATTTACCTTAAAATGTCAAGGTTCGCTCTTTTCCTCGAAGCCCAGCGCATCTTATTCAGCATGAAGAGCTTATTGAACGCCAGG
The DNA here is from genome assembly GCA_963819815.1 of uncultured bacterium. Classification (GTDB taxonomy): domain Bacteria; phylum Babelota; class Babeliae; order Babelales; family Babelaceae; genus PRDV01. The sequence goes on along the minus strand of CAWFXL010000001.1, from coordinate 1,447,954 downwards.
CAGCATGTTTTTATTTTTTGTCAATTAATCAGCCCCCCAATATTCAAGGATTGTATATTTTGACATAAATAAAAAAATAGGGTAAGCTTGAGACAAATAAAGAAAAAATACTTTATTAAACAACTTTTACGACATCTTACCTTACGGAGCACTATGACTATTCGTAAACAGATTCAATCGAACGTATCGGTCCCCCCAAAAAAGATACGTAGTTATCAAGAAATCGTTCAATACCTTAATGAGCACTGGGATACCCCGCAGACTAAAAGTCTTGCGCGGATTAAGGAGCTTGATGCGGCTCTGCAAAACCCATCAAAAAAGGTTGCTGCTCTCCTTGTTGCAGGAACTAATGGAAAGAGTATTACGATTGGCTTGTCAGCTAAACTGTTACGAGAAGAAGGACTTAAGGTAGGAACCTTTACCTCTCCGCATATCTTAACCTATAATGAGCGGTTCTCCACGAATTTAGAGACTATTGGCAATACCCAGTTTACCGAGGTGGGTAACAAGGTTATTAATATTGCAGAAACTTTGGAAATTAAGGCCCACAGCGATGAACTCCTCACGATGATGGCGCTCCTGTATTTTGTGGAAAACAAAGTGGATGTTGCGCTTCTTGAAGTAAGTGAAGGTGGTAGCTATAATCCCGTTAATATTTGTCAGGCTCTTGTTGCTACAGTTACCCGAGTAACCCCACGTGATACAACAGTAAGCGAAGACGATCTTGCTCCTATAGTTGCAGACACTATGGGCATCATTAAGAAGGGAACCTGGATCGTATCGGGTGACCAAAATAAAGCAAACTTAGAATTGATGCACAAACTTACGGTTGAACAGGGCGGCAATTGGGCAATGCCTATCAGAAAGCTCGCTCCTCTTTCGTATCCATTTGAGCAACTTCATGGTCGTTGTGCAGCACTAGCTGAACGTATCGCCCACATGTTCATAGAAAATTACTTTAATAAAGATGCCACTGTTACGGCAGATAGCTTACTCAGTCGCAAACCGGTCAAACGTGGCCGCCCTACTTTGGAAGATAAACGTAAGGCAGAGCTTAAACCTCAAAAGTCTCTAGAAGAATTCTGGAAAACTGAAAAAAATGAACTGCCAGGCAGATTCGAGCTCGTTGCTAAAGAAGAGCCGGGAGTACTTCTTGATACTTCTTCAAATCTTGATGCCTTTAAAAATCTTCTTCTTGGTATCCGTCTCCTTCACTACAGCCAGCCTCATAAAGGCTTTGCACTTGTCATGGCAGCGTCGGAGAAAAGTATGCACAATGAAGAGTTCCTCAAACTTGTGCGCTATTTCTTTAAAAAGACATCCGGCCAGCTCTTTATTTTCCCTATAGAAGTATCACTTCCTGGGGTTCATGAAGATACATCTTGGAATCCTGAAAAAGTTGCTAACGATATCAAGAGCATGAAAGTTAAGGCTCGCGCCTTTTCAACCTTTAAAGAAGCTTTCGAAGCCGCGAAGCAAAGCGTTAATGAACGCCAAGGCTTGATATGTGTAACGGGATCACATTCTGCAGTAGCAGCTTATTGGCGCTATAAAGGCATCAACAAGTTTTAAATAATGAACAATGAATAGTATTTTCACCTATATTGCTTCACTCGCCATAGGGGTATGTGCAGGCTCTTTGTCAGGCTATCACCTGATACGGCAAGTATCTGCATATAGCTCAACTTCATCGCGGTATATCCCTATTTTAGCGTTACTTCGTTTAGGAAGTCTTGGCCTCATAGCCTGGTATCTATTGCATTGGGGACCCGTTCCCTTTATACTCTTTGGAGGCAGCATGATGATAGCCAAATGGGTCGCTATCCTTTGCCTAAACGAATAGTAAAAAATGCAAAATGTAGAACATGAAATTATATGGCATCCCCTTAAAAGTTTTGGGGTAGATAATCAATTTTTTGCTCTTTCTGGAACTACCATTATCAGTACCTGGATCGCCTTAGCAATTATACTAGCCCTCTGCTTACTCGCACGTTCTATACTCCTACGCATTCACAGTGAAAATCATGAATATCAAAAGCTGCTTCTGCCTCCAGACTTTACATTTCTAACCTATGGCAAATATGTTGCAACATCGGTCATCAGAAGTTTTATGTCCCTTGTTGAACAGTCTACGGGAGCTTTTGTGCATCGCTATTTTAATTTTATTGCAGCACTTTTTATCTTTATTCTCATCTGCAACTGGGTTGCGCTTATTCCCTATGTAGAAGAGCCAACTAAAAATCTTAATACAACCCTTGCCCTGGGAACAATAGCACTCCTCTATATACAAAAAGAGATCATTAAGGTCCATGGCTTTGGACACTATCTCAAAGAATATTTCCTACCAGTCTCCACCTTCTTTCCTCTTAACCTTATCATCGGTCTTTTCTTCGCTCCCTTTAAAATACTCGGCGAGTTAGCAACGGTTATCTCCCTCTCCTTCAGGCTCTTTGGCAATATATTTGGAGGGGCAATTATTATGCAGATCTGGCACAATGGTATAGCAGGTTCTTTTATTTGGCAGCTCATAAGTACTATTGGCGTTCATTTGGGATTGGTGGCATTTTTCGTCATCTTTGAGGGCGGGCTACAGGCTTTTGTATTTACGATTCTTACGCTTACTAATATTAGTATGGCAACCGCAATTGAAGAAGGAAAGCACTAATGGTCGCACTTGCTCAGCTCATACATTTTTTTTCCATTGTCTTTTGCACCGTTGCCACTGCATATGGAGTTTCCCGTAGCCATGGAAAAACTGCTGCAGCCTCCTTTGAGGCGATAGAAAGACAGCCAGCTATGCAAGGAGAAATTACGGGAGCAACGATTTTAGCCTTAGCACTTATTGAGACCGCAGCAATCCTTGGATTCCTTATGTCTTTTTTCTTATTCTTTAAGCCTCCAACGACATTTCCATCAGCTTTGGGAGAGCTTGGCATAGCTTTCTCCATGGGAATACCTGGCTTAGTTATAGGATGGGCTTCTGCAGATCCTGCATCTAACGCTCTTGGTGCAATAGCGCGGCAACCATTTGTATCCCGTCGCATGAGAAATTTTATGCTTCTGGTACTTTCACTTCTTCAAACGCCTTTAATCTTTGGACTTATTATGGCATTCGTTATTCATGGTATGCTACCAGGTATCACCACCGTCGCTCAATCACTCATACTTATAGGAGCTGGTATCGCTATCGGTCTTGGTTCTGTTGGACCGGTGCTTGGTAGTTGCCTATTTACCAAAATAGCCTGTAAAAGCGCGGGCCGCAATAGAGCTGCTTTCTCAAAATTGTTCACTTTTACCTTTATTAGCCAAGCAATGATTGAGACACCTGTAGTCTTTGCCATTATTATTTCGCTCATGCTTATCAACCAAGCATCAATCGTCTATGAAAATCCACTCATTGGTCTTGCATACCTTGCCTTTGGAGCAACGATGGGAATCGGAACATTTGGTACTGGGATAAGTTCTGGACGTGCAGCTGCCGCAGCTGCCGACCAAATTGCTTACAATCCAGCAGCCTACACCATACTCTCTCGGGCAAGTATGATGGCTCAAGGGCTTATCGATACCATTGCTATCTATGCCTTTATTATTTCCATCTGGCTTGTTCTCACGCCACTCGCAAGTTAAACGCGTTTTAAAACTTACCATAATCAACAGAAATCCCAGCGTTAGCAACTGGAACATATCTGTAAACCCAATCTAGAATAGACCAACTAAAGCATTCAAAACTCTTGCAAAATTCCCGATATTAGGTAAAAATCTATGCAGGTTTTGCTCTGTGCCCTTTTTTGTTTTGGTGATTAATAAAAGGGCATAGGGCAAAGCCCTTACCTAGGGAGCTTCATGGATAACTATTATTTGAGTGCATTTGTCGGATACTTTGCTTTTTTTCTTTGCTTAAGTATCTTTTTTTATCGGCGAAATACTTCTACAAGCTCATTCGTGCTCGGCAACAGATCGTTGAACTACTGGGTAACAGCGCTCAGGACTCAAGCAAGTGATATGAGCGATTGGCTCTTCATGGCCTATCCCGGGCTCATCTATGGGTTGGGGCTCTTTAATCTCTGGGTTGCGATAGGTCTTATCCTGTTCATGTTTTTAAACTGGCAATTTATAGCTCCACGACTTCGCACTGCTACAGAAAAATATGAAAGTCTCACGTTAGCATCATTTTTTGAACGACATTTTCGCGATACGTCAGGGCTTATTAGACTGCTGAGCGTTTTTTTTACCACCTATTTTCTCGTGTATTATATAGGCGCTGAACTTGTTGGTCTTGGCCGTCTTTTTGAATCAACCTTCGGAATACCCTATACTATCGGCATTAGCATTAGTGGCACTCTAGTTGTGGTAAACATAATTATCGGTGGCTTTATTGCAGCTGCATGGAGTGATGCTATTCGAGGAATCTTCTTAGCCGCCATGATCTGCATTGTCCCTATTGTAGCACTATCAGCCGTTCCTGTTAATCCACTTGAGTACGTAAGTTTTGCCGGTTTTTTCCATGCTCTCGTTCCAGACTACTCTTGGCAAACATTTTCTCAAATTTTACTGCTCTCGATGGGATGGGGCCTTGGCTATTTTGGGTCTCCCCATATTCTGATTAACTTTATGTCGATACATGATGTGCACCAGATGCATAAAGCTAAATACGTCGGCATCTCTTGGATGACGCTTGTTCTTGGAGCAGCAACAGCTGCAGGACTAGTCGGTCTTCTCTATTTTGCAGCACCTCTTGCAAATAGAGAGCTGGTCTTTATAGAGATGGTTAAAGATCTCTTTCACCCTTTCTTTGCTGGTCTAATTTTATGCGCTATTCTAGCCGCAACCATGTCGGTCATGACCGGACAAATCTTGGCAACGGCATCCATAATTACGGAAGATTTCTTTAAGCCGATTATTGGCCCTAAGCTAAGCACCGCACACTATCTCCTGATTGTACGCGGATGCATTATCGGACTCCCTATCCTGTCTTATCTTGTAAGCTATACGAGTACTCAGCCAATTAATGATCTTATTGCCTATGCCTGGTCAGGACTTGGACTTGCATTCGCACCCACCGTTATTGCAGCACTGTTTATCCCCTGGGCTCGAAAAACGGGCGTGCAAGTTGCAATGCTTCTCGGTGGGATTATGGGCATGGTATGGGGTTCTCTTGGATTCACCTTTATGCCGCTCCTACCAGGATTTATCATCTGCCTTTCAGTGCTCCTCATTATTTCACGTCTCACTAAACCGGAGGTCGCATGATTTCGTATGATGACTTTCTAAAAGTAGATATCCGCGTCGGCACCATTATTGCTGCAGAGACCTTCAAGGAAGCACGCAATCCAGCCTATAAGCTCGTGATAGACTTTGGGGAGCTCGGCACTAAAAAGAGCTCTGCACAAATTACCAAAAACTATGTACCAGAGGCATTAGTGGGCAAACAGGTACTTGCGGTGGTTAACTTTGCTCCAAAGCAGATTGGACCTTTCATCTCTGAGGTTCTTACCTTAGGGCTCACAAATGATGATGGATCAATCGTACTCATAGGACCCGACAAAACGGTACCTAAAGGTGCTCGCCTTCATTGACGGTATCTGGTTATTCTCAGCATAGCGCAAAACGACTACGTAACAAAACCCACCCGACAGAGCTTTTTCAGTATGCTGCACGGATTTTTTGGGGGAAAGAAGAAGAGGGAAAAGGGGTTTAGCGTACTCACCCGATACTGTAGCTTTCCTAAAGGTATTAAGCACTTACGTCAAGATCCAAATTGAGAAAAAGCTTGACAGGAAAGACAATTTACATGACAATTAATATATTAAATTCAAAGAAAGATAATGTCGAAAACTCCTTGGAGGTTATGCCCATGTTCCAGGTCTTATTACTTGCATTGTGCGTAGGTTCATCCTATATGTTTGCATCCGAATCTATTCAAGTTAAGACTGAAGTTCCCGAGCTCGGCAACGTATTTCTTATGCACCTTAATGACCAGCTTGTTGAATTCAAGAACATTATAATGAGCCAATACACGCCCTCTACAGATCCACAAGCCTCAAATGTGCCTGATCAAAAAGATCTTACATTAATCATTCAAGAGATTGAATCTATAAGGCAAATACTTAAGACCGACGATTTTAAGAATGCCTTTTCCTTGCTCATGAACACAAATGCTTCACATGAGTCAACCAGCAATCCTCATTTTCGTGATGCTTATATATTAGTTGAATCAGTAAATCAGCAGGTTGCTCAATTCGCTGAGCGTTTTCTCGGACTTCGCTCAGAGCAAGTCAGGAAGGCCGCGACCAGACTCATTGCCACTGCGTTGAGCTCTTATAGAATGTCGTTTTCTGTTCAAGACCATTATGGACGAACTATATTACATCGAGCTGCACTAGTACTTAAGACGGCAATGCCTCTGTTTTTTAACGAGAACCTAGTTGACGCGACCTTAAAAGATATCGAAGGGGATACGGCACTTCATTATGTTGTTGAGGGTGATCTTGTAGAGTGTATACCATTTTTAAAAACAACATTAGAAATACCCTGTGCCGATGGCTCAACAGCGCTTATTATAGCTGCAGCCGTTGGTAAAACAATGAGCCTTATAGCATTACTTGAACAAGGCGCACATATCAACGCACAAAATAATGAGGGTGAAACGGCCCTACATGCTGCCATAAAGAAAGGCCATACCGACTGCGTTAGGGAACTCATCAGGAGAGGTGCAAAACTTCAAATACGAAACAATGTTGGAAATATGCCCCTACACTGCGCAGCTTATTGTGATGATGACTCAGTTTTTAAGGCAGTACTTGAAGCTCATATTGCCGCAGGGATACACCTTGATGAAAAAAGTAATGATAAAGATACCCCGCTTATGTATGCCGCATATTATGGGCAAGCATCACATGTAGAATTACTTCTCAAAGCTGGTGCAAATAAAAATTGTGCGTGTAATAATGGCTCAACCCCACTCATAGCTGCAGCGTTTGAAGGAAACATAGAATGCCTCAAGATATTACTGCATGCTCGTGCTCACCTAGATAAAAAAAATCTAGAGGGATACAGCGCACTTCTTGGAGCCGCCGAACGGGAAAATACGAGCTGTGTAAATGCACTTATAGAAGCTGGCGCAGATATCGCAATCAAGGATAGTGTCGATGATACTCCCTTACATAAAGCTGCCATGGGAGGCCATCTTCAAAACGTTCGTCTCTTACTTAAAAAAGGAGCTCCAAAAAATGCTCGAAACGCAGTTGGACGAACGCCACTTTTATGTGCTGCTATGGAAGGCCATCTCTTGGTGATAGAAGAGCTTCTTTCTCATGATGTCGATGTAACCATTACCAGCGTGGATGGCTATACTGCTCTTCATGAGGCTGCTTATTTTGGGCATGCAGACTGCGTAAGACGGCTCCTCAAGACTCGTATAGACAAAAATGCTCTTGATAAAGAAAAAAAATCAGCTCTTTTAAAGGCAGTGGAAGGAAACCGTCCCGAATGTGTTAAAGCGCTTGTTGAGGCTAACGTAAACCTTGAGCTTAAAGTAACCAAAGAAGGCTATACTGCACTTCATGCGGCAGCATTTGAAGGTTTTGAAGAATGTCTGGAAATCCTTTTAACTGCAGGAGCACATGTAAACACTCCTGACAAGAATAATTTGACCGCATTAAATAAAGCCGTTAGTCGGGGGCATGTCGGATGTGCGCGTGCTCTTCTTAAGAAGAAGGCTTCTACAAATCTCACTGGTAAGAACCAAGAAATACCACTTGCAACAGCTGCAGCAATCGGAAATGTCGAACTTATTGGTTTGCTCCTTGAACATAACGCAGATCCAAACCTTCAAATTGTGAGGGAGAACTCTGATAGGCAGAGCCCAATGCACAGTGCACTAGTAAAAGATCGTGCTGAATGTCTTGAGCTTCTCATACGTGGAGGGGGAGATATCGAGATCGAATGCCACCCAAAAACTACGTTACTCATGATGGCTGCATATTATGGCAGTCTCAATTCTCTTAAAGTTCTACTTGCACACGGTGCAGATACTGACAAACGTGCTGGAAATAATATGACTGCATATAATACAGCAGTGCAAAAAGGTCATACAGCATGTGCAGAAGCGATAAGACTTCATAAAAAAAGTTTCCCTAAGGTAGGTACCTGTTCTTGTGCCTGTCCATCACCAGAAGTTCACAATGAAACTGCTGATACTCAAGCTCTTATGGCGGCATGTGCACAAGGTGACAGTGCGAGAGTAAGCAACCTACTTGCCAGTAGGAAAATTAATAGTAATGGGATTCTTGCCGGTGGAAATACTGTGCTCCATATGGCAAGTCTTCTAGGTAAAGACGCCATTGTGAAGCTTCTTTTAGAGTATAAACCACTCAACCCACAGCATGCAGCAGACGTCAATCTAACGAATTCAAAAGGTGCCGCAGCACTTAGTTTAGCCCTCCTGAAAAAACACTATCTCATAGCTCAGATGCTTTTAGCTGCCCTATGCCAGAAATTCCCTGAACTAAACAAAACTCCACTTCATTTTGCCGCGGAGATAGGTAATTTAGAATTTATCTCCTTTTTACTCAAGACCAGGGAAGAGGTTAATGCCTGCTCAGCAGACGGATATACACCATTGCATTGCGCTGTAGCAACTGACGATGCACAAGAGCTGGTTATAAGAGCACTTATTCAAGGGGGCGCAAACATCTTTGCAAAAGCAGTGAACGGCGAAATGTCCTTAGATATAGCTCTACGTCTGGGAAATAAAGAGATTGTAGCACTATTAGATGAAGCACGAACTAACGCTTCGACTAATAAGGAGATATGCTCTGTGTGTGGAGCTCCTCGTAATATTTTCTGCGGATTTTGCCTAAAGGTATGGTATTGCAGTGAACACTGCAAACAAAAAGATCAGAAACGATACCACCAGGAACGTTGTCCTGGAAATAAAAAAAGCATCATTGAAGAGCTAGATTAAGATACATGCCAACATACTGCTTTTAGAATTCAAATAACTCATAGCTTCTGCAGCATCCCTCAATTGTTGCAACCCATTCTTTGATCTATAAAGTAGCTCTATCTGGCTGAGGCAAGAAACTCTTCAAACACTAAAAAGGAGCCCCTGCTTTTGACTATTAAAGTTTTAGACCTCTCTTAAAGGTCCTCAGTCGACCCATTTAATACAATTTGACAAAAAATGGTTTTTGGATATACTGTTTTCAAATAGGTATATGACGCAATATTTGAATAGCATATTGGATTATGCGATCAAGTTTGATGAACGACGTAACATAGTTCCAGATTTGCAGATCAATTAAAACGAACATGTTACTCAAACACTTGGAAAAGGAATAAAACTCATGAAATATATGAAAAGCATGCTGTATGCAACGATACTACTAGCAACTACATCGATGCACTTGTATGGAGCAGAGTGTGGTGTAAAGGTTAAATCATTAGATGGAGATATATCTGAAGGGATCATTGAAGCATTGCTTAATGGTGGAAATCCTGAAACTCTCTCTTTGATGAGCAAAAAAGAATTCCAGGCCCTCCTTAATAAAGGGGAATTAACATCTAGGCCACCGTTCAAACAGAATACGGATGGAAAAGAAAAATCTGCTCAATCATCCACTAATATACAGTCAAAGCAAACAGAATAAGAATAAGAAGTGGCACTGTTTCTTCAACAACACTTAGGAATAACCTCATGAAACTTACTAACAACAGACTATTGCACGCGACACTACTACTAGCAACAGCAACAACGCATCTGTATGCAGCAGACTCCGATGTAAAGGCTAAATCTTTAGATGACGAAATACCAACTTTGGAGCACGTGTCTGCAGAAATCAAGGACAATCAAACTACTGCACCTCTTCTTAATAATCCAAATGAAACTGATACCAATTGGTATCTAGAAGCCCTCAGGGAACTTGACAACTCTAAAGACCCTAAAGACTTACGCGCTCAGGCCTTTGTTATAGCAGCGCTATCTCCTCGTTATTCTGATAGAACCGATTGGTATCTAGAAGCTCTCAGGTTACTTGGCGACGATGAAAAAGAAATAACATCCCAAGCTCTACGTTACGTACGTCAAAGATATGCTCAAGAAAAAGAGACTGCATCAGGCGATCAAAGGCAAAAAGCGGAGTCAACAACAGCCTTAGACTTAGGTAGTGGTGACTTGAGAGATTCCTACCAAGGGTCGGGTAAAGCAAAATTAGATGCCATCTTTGCTGAAGCAAAAGCATCTAAATATCAACCATATGAAGAAGCTAATACGGCACGAGAATTGATTTAGCAGGCACACTACAGTGACAAAATAAGGAATTTTCAATGATTCTCAAAGGATTAAACTCATGAAATGTATAAAAAACACACTACTGTACGCAACAATACTACTAGCAACAGCAACTGCGCACCTGTATGCAGCAGACTCCGAGGTAAAGACTAAACCTTTAGATGAGGAAATACAGGAAATTGCTTCTACAACATGTGCATTATGCAATGATGTAATCTATACGCGTGATTCTTCTTGCGAATATGATTGTGATTATAGGTGGTGGACGTGGGAGCGTGAGCACCATGTCTTTCATAGTGAGTGTATAGTGCCCTTTGCGTTAAAAGCTGCGGGTATTTCGGATAAGGCTAGGCAGGATCTAACAGGCGCCGATGTCACCTTTCACTGCCCAGTGCTTCATAAAAAGGGCTCCAACAACTCAAAGACTGATCTCAAAGTGCCACTTTGCAAAATTATACCTGCCAACCAAATCGAAAAACAGTTATTTCCTTCATCTTCTTCAGTACGGGATAAAAATAGATGCGACCATTGTCATAGAGCGATAACGCCTGATCAAAAAAGGTCTACCTATACCTGTAATTATCGTGATTATAGCTTGCACAAAGAAGAGCATAATTTTCATGAGGATTGTCTGAAGCCGTATGCTGAACGTAATGCCCACAAGCAGAAACAATATGGTAAGGAAACGGGCAAAGTTGTCTTTAATTGTCCGGTTGATCATGAATATGGGGTATGGTATCCAGAGGCCGATCTAGAAATAGATCTTACTCTTTTGCCAGATTTCAAGCCTGCGGCTGTGCAGTTCTCTTGTGCCGTGTGCAATAAACTTGTTGAAATAGATAACCCTAAGACTATTACAACTGCATTTAGCGGGTTTCCTGGGGGGACCGTGGATAAGGTGCAGGAAATCAACTATTACCACCCAAAATGTTTTGGAGAATTTGTCGCAAAAACTGCTCATAAACGAACAACCTGGCTTGGTGAGATAAAGATGGTTTACCCTTGCCCTTGCCATGAGGGAACAAAATGGGCTCATGATTATGAGCTGTCTACAGACTTCCCTGTTGATAGTCTAGCAGGAGCACAAAAAAATGAAGCCGGGTCAACATCAGCCTTAGACCCAACTAAAAAAAACAATTAACTAATGAGTTAATACGGCACGAGAATTGATTTAGGAGGCACACTACAGAGACTAAACAGCGAGCTATCCTAAGTCTTGCATTAAATAAGATAGCATACAAGCATAGGTTGTCTGAACCACCTATGGAGCTCACCATCATTCGTCATCCTCCCCAAGAGTTTTAGATGCCTGTCCAGTTTCTGCGCCTTCGTTCTTTAAGGAAAATTGACAAAATTCCTGGTCAATCTCCCATTTAGAGCTAAAGCGCTTCCTTTCCCGCTCTTATAAATGATAAACGAGCCAGACTACGTATCTCAAACTCAAAAAAAGAGACCGATAAACTCTCGCTTAAAGGTACTTTCAATGATTCTCATCGGATTTTTTTTGATTAGCCTAGCTATTTTGTTATACTTAGTGATAAATAATCACTTACCGGAGATGGCTCATGCTTCATGACACTATACTTTCAGCTATCGGCAATACCCCTCTTGTGCGTATCCCTTTTACTTCACAAGGACGCATTTACGCAAAGCTTGAATACTTAAACCCTAGTGGTAGCGTTAAAGACCGCTCCGCATACTATATGATTAAAGAAGCTGAACGTACGGGCAAGCTCAAGCCTGGTGGGACCATCATTGAAGCATCATCAGGAAACCAAGGTATCGCCGTTGCAATGATAGGTGCTGCCCTTGGCTATAAGGTTATAATCACCGTCTTTGAAAAGATTAGTGATGAAAAGTATAAAACACTCAAAGCCTATGGTGCAGAGGTAGTAAAATGTCCTGCAACTGAGTTTGTAGAAGATCCTAGAAGCTACCATAGCCAAGCCGTAGCAATCCAAAAGAATACTCCCAATTCTCATATGCTCAATCAGTATTATAATCCGGCAAATCCAGCCGCTCATTATACCTTACTCGGACCTGAAATCTGGAAACAGACCGAAGGCAAAATTACTCATTACTTTGCCGCTGCAGGAACCTGTGGAACGCTTTGTGGCGTAGGTAAATATCTTAAAGAGCAAAACCCCAACATCAAAATACTCGCTGTAGATGCCGCTAACTCGTTTAGAGCAACCAAAGGACATCCAAAGCCCTACAAAATGGAAGGAATTGGCATCGACTTTGATAATGGTCTTCTTGATTATAAACTTGTTGATGAGTTTCTTGAGGTGACCGATGAGCAAGGATTTGGGATGCTTAAACCGCTTGCTTCACAGTATGGATTCCTTGCGGGCTTAAGTAGCGGCGCAGTTGCCTATGCAACTCAAGAGTATGCTAAAAAGCATATGGGGCCTCAGGACATTGGGATCATGATCTTTGGTGATTCAGGACGTGCCTATCTGAGCAAAGCATTTGCTGTTGAAACCGTTAGCGATTCTGCTCAGAAAGATCCTGTAGCTGTGGCTGCAACGCGGGTTGCTCGGCAGATAGAGTTATAAGAGGTTGCTCCTCAAAACGTTGCCCTACTTTCAAAACGACTAACTGCTTTTCTAATGAAAGCTGCTGATCTTTCCACCATGAGATAATCCGCTCATAAGGTGCTTCATGAAAATCGGTTCCAAAGCTAAAGGTGCCCCAGTGCATCGGAAAGAACTTCTGAGCGTTAAGATCAAGAAACCCTTGACCTGCTTCCTCTGCATTAATATGACTTGCTTTCATCCATTTGCGGGGCTCACAAGGACCAATAGGCATGAGCGCATGGGTTATTTGAGGAAACTCTTGTGCTATTGCAGCGAAGTGTTTTGAATAAGCAGTATCTCCAGCGAAGTAGACTGAGTGACCACCAATTGAGATCATCCAACTGCCCCACAAACTTTTATTAAAATCACGTAGCCCGCGCTGGGACCAATGCAAGGCCGGCAGAAAACTAAACTCTATCTTTGTGTCGCCATGCGTAAAGATTTCACGGTCCCACCAAGTATATTCGCGCACTCGAGTAAAACCACGCTTCTCAAACCATTCCTTATCCCCTTGAGGCACCAGGAAGGTACACGGATGATTTTTGAAGAAAGTAAGTGCAGCTGCATCCATATGATCAGGATGGTTATGAGATATAAGGACGTAATCAAGAGGAGGGATCCTTTGAAGTTCAATGCCAGGCTTTATTTGACGCGAAAAAAAGGGAAGGGATCCGAAAATAGGATCTGTAATAATATTAATACCCTCAACCTGTATTAAATAGGTTGAATGGCCGATCCACGTAAGCAAAAGATTTTTGGTGCGATCAATAGGCTCAACAGGATTATACCACGTACTGCTATCACACCCTCCGTGCTTAAGGAGATTCCAGTACCAATCTAAAAGCATGATCAGAGAGGGGAGAATCATAGAGCTATGCTTTTCATCAGCATGGTTATAGAAACGGCCCCGATGCCTGTAAGGATGAAACTCTTTTTTATGCGGCATATCAGCTCTAAAAACACTCTCATCCTGACAAGGTACGTCAAGGACAGGAGAAAATGGAGGTTATCAAGATTTCGACTTTTAAAGTATAGCAAGTTTTTCTGTGTAAATCAAAATGAGAGCGGCTTTCTCATAACGGATCCTCTCCCTACCAATTACAGCATATCGAGGTTTTGCAAGATTCGCTGGAGCTTTTTTGGGGAGGTAAAATGAATTCCCGCAATATTGCAACGAGCTGCTGCTGAAAGATTCTTTTTCAAATCATCGATAAATACTATTTGCTTTCCCTCATGCCCGTCATTGTTCACAAACTGTTTGAATCCCTCATAGAATTCAGGATGAGGCTTATGAACATAGTTATTTTCAGCCGTTGCCGTATAAGCACCGTTAAAATATTCCTGCAGTTCAGGAAACACTTCAGAAAGCTCTTGGAACGTATCTTGGCCAATATTTGAGAGAATATAGAGGCTAAAACCTCTCTCTTTCAATCCCTTGATCATATTCATAACAGCCGGTATCGGTCTTTGAGCATTGGTGAGACGAATAAAGTCTCCCCTAAATCGCGCAAGGCCAGGATACTCAAGAGACATCTTTTGAAAAATATCCTCAGCTACATCAGACTGGGATCTTATTTTATAGAAGCGATACCATAATCTCGGACTAAAGGTATAGCGCCAGGTTCCCTGAGGAAGCAACCTAATCCCTTGCATCACAATTTTACGAGTCTGTTTTTTAAACACCACATTATGCAGATCAAAGGCAATGATAGTCGTTTGTGGGGTAACGACCTGTACTAAACCTGCTAAATAGGTATTCTTTTTTCTTCGTCGCAGCATAGGGAAGCTCAATAATAGGATGTTGTACCAAGTTTACACCCATGCGGCGGCAATGCAAGTGTTCATACCAATTACTATACACGGCGAACGTACCTGCCCAAGGCAGAATTCATTTTATGAAAAAAAGTAAGCAAACTATTGCGTTCAAAAAAAAAATCGTACACTCTAGGTACTAAGCAACTTTAAGGAGCAGCATATATCCGACACAGGTTAATTAAGAACCGAAAAGATGGTACCATTAACACGAAACTATGATGCAATAAGCAGTACACATACACCTCATTAGAAAGGAGATTCTATGAAATTCATTACAAAACGTACTATAGGCGCCCTGGCCCTGTGCCTCCTGGCATCTGCGCTGGTTGCGGTAGACGGTAAAAAAAAGATACACTGGGAAGACCAAGTAGACCCAGCTGTTTTTGAGGTCTCGAATACCAATTCATTTGGACCAGGTTCACTTCAGCGAGCAATCGAAAAAGCAGGTCGATCAGAACTTCCTACCGAAATTAAGTTTATTTTAAGTACTACTGATTCTGGCTATAATGCAGAAACGGGCACCTGGACAATCCAGCTTGAAAAACCACTCGAAATCCCTTCAAATACTTGCATTGATGGTTTTTCCCAAAAAGGATCTTCTGAAAATACCCAAGGCCTAGAGCATCCAGATAATTCAGTTCTCAAAATTGAAATTCAACGTAAATCACCTGAAACAATCCGCGCAGAAAGATTAGCCACTCAGCTTGCTCGCGAGGCTGCTCTTAAGGCTGAAGCTGAGGAAGCGGCCCTTAAACTAGAGGCTGAACAACGTGCTGCCGAGAAAGCTGTTCTTGAACTAGAAGCTGCAAAGCGTGAAGCTGAAGAAGCTGCCTTTAAACTAGAGGCTGCACTTAAGGCTGAAGCTGAACAACATGCTGCCGAGGCAGCTGCTCTTGAACTAGAAGCTGCAAAACGTGAAGCTGATGAAGCTGCTCTTAAACTAGAAGAGGCTCTTAAAGTTGAAGCTGAATTTAAACGTGCCGCCGAAGAATTTGCACTTAAAGCTGCGAGTCAATTTGCAGAAGAAAATCAGAACTCTACTGATTTCACCAGCGAAATTAGATCACCAGAAGCTTCTTTTGAAAATCTGGATGAGGCTCTTCTCAACATTGAAATTCAACCTATGGTAGTCTCAGCAAATGCTATGAACGAATCTGAGATTTCTCCAGACACGATTATATTTGCAAAAGGATCTACTGCCTCACGCCTTAGAGGGCTTATTGTACATGGATCTCCTTTTGTAGCACGTGATGGCCAGAAAGAAGCATTATATCCAGCAGCAATCCGCGTCCTTGGCAATGAGCATGTTATTGAGGGGTGCTATGTAGGGGTTGATGCATCTGGCGAAAATTCAGATTCAACTGTTATCGCCCTTGCTGTAGAAGGAAATCATAACGTAATTGGCGACAGAAGGTTTGCATCGCAAAAATCAACGGGCAAACCGAACCCGGCATCAAGGGTAATTCTTGGAGGGTTAGGGGTAACGTCACTAGATAAGGATGTTCCTGCTCTGCTTTTCACCGGAAAGTATAATCGAGTAGTTAATGGACAATTCGGTATCAAAAAAAGTGGCTCTGAGCTCCTTAATGCGATCGCCTCCACTGGGATCCAAGCAATAATTCCAGTTGTTGTCTCTGCAGATGCCGCAAAAGTATCTGACCTTTCTTTTGATACATTCGCAGCTGCAGGTTCAAAACGCGTGGTTCTAAACCTTACGAGTTTTAATAATGCAGATTTTACAAATGTTTCTGTAGGTACTAACTCCGCAAAAACTGCCGGTTTAGGTGGGGGTATCGGTCTCTCAGCATTAAATAGCCTCGAGAAGACTCCTCAGGGGAACCTCGTAATCACCGGATCAGTATTTTCGGGACTTTCAACAGGACTAGTTCTTGGTACCAAACTAAG
Source organism: uncultured bacterium (assembly GCA_963819815.1). Taxonomy (GTDB): domain Bacteria; phylum Babelota; class Babeliae; order Babelales; family Babelaceae; genus PRDV01. The sequence continues at coordinate 1,431,364 of CAWFXL010000001.1, read as the reverse complement.
CGACGTATCTGCCTCTTCAGTGCCTCTGCTGAATTCCGTTACGGTGCAAAACTCTTTCATCGGCACCAATGGAACTGGTACAAAAGCTATCCCGAATACCAATGGGGCCGTAACTCGCAATATCCTTGCTCTCACGGTAACCGGTAACACGATCTCAGGAAATCAGAAAATGGGCTGGCAACACGGAGCTCAAAATGTGGCTACCACGAGTGCTCAGAAGAACGTCAATTTCGACTCAAACTATTTTGGAATAGCAACGCCGCCTTCGCAGCAGCCTCTTCCAAATACAATCGGGTTGAGCCTTCTCGAGCCAGCACTACTGAAGGGAAATATTCTTAAATTTAATGGTTATGGTATAGTCGCTAGCAAAGCTATAAAAATCAATGCTCGGGCCAATACCAATATTAGCAACACCAAAGCAAACACCCAGCTTGCTAATAAAGTGGAAATGGCGAAATAACCACTTGGTAGAGTTAAGAATTCAGGGAGTAGGAACACATTCCTACTCCCTTTTTTTATAGTCCCCACCCCAAAACCCATGCCTCAGCCCCTCCCTAGCACTTTCTAAAAGTTTCTCCCTTCTTTGAAAAAATGGTATACTTATACAGCGGGTTGCGAAAAAGCTCCCCGACAAGATACTGCTCTTTCTAAAGACGCGAGATACCTATGTGGCCAGCTTATAAACAGATTTTGCTTCTTGCTTATGCCCTTGTTCTGAAACTGCTTTCGAAAATCTCTCTCCTACCTATCTTGGGCACAGCACGATTATATGGCGTAGGAACCGTCTGCGCTCCCCTTATTGGCTTCTTTTGTGGAGTTTCATCCTGTGCCTTTGTGTATTGTGCGCGAACTGCTCTCTCTTTTTCTCTAGGGACCTATGGAGGAAGCTTTCTGGTACATTTGCCGACGTTTGCAGGTAGTCTCGTACTTTCTTCAGGATCACGCTATGCATCCCCCCTCATCGCAGCCCTCTGCATCGGCACTTTCATTGCCCATCCTATGGGCGCAGAAAGCTTTATATATACAATCTATTGGCTCATACCGATTGGCATCAGCTTCTTGCCTGCTCCCTCTATTTTCTTACGAAGCCTCATGAGCACTTTTATAACGCACGCTGTAGGCTCAACTATTTTTATCTATACACACGAAACTACTGCTCTATTTTGGGAAACACTCTTTCCTCAGGTATGGCTCGAACGTTTGACCTCTGCTTTGATCCTCACCGCCTGTTATTACGCGGTTACTAGAATGATACATCTCATAAACCGGCTTGGATTCGAAAGTAACCCATGTCAAAACCGATAAGCTTTTTTATAGCATTATTACTCATACCCGTTTTCATAAGGATTTATGCAGCTATGCATACGGTACATGCTGTAAATTCCCATCCTATTAAGCATCTTGCTATTATTATGGATGGTAATAGACGTTGGGCAAAGCAGAGAAAACTTATGAGCTCAGTTGGACATAAACAAGGGGCTGAAACGGTAAAGACACTCGTGAAGTTCTGCTTATCGCGAAACATTGAAATCGTATCGGTCTACGCGTTTTCCCTTGAGAACTATAACCGATCGCCTGAGGAGGTACAGGCCATCTTCGACATTATCATCGACCATACAGAAACTTCCCTTCCAAGCTTTATTGAGCAGGGTATACGAGTGCGCTTTATCGGTGCTACAAAGACCGCCCCCGCACATGTTCAAGACTCCATCGCGCGTATTGAATCAAGTACAAGCCACTGTTCGAAACTTCTTTTAAATGTCCTTTTTTGTTATGGTGGTCGCCAAGAAATTTTGCATGCGATTGAGCATATAGTCGAGGACGTAAAACAGGGCAAACTCTCCGAAGCTCCTACCGAAGAAATCTTCAAAACATACCTCTGGACAAGCTCACTTCCCGACCCCGATCTTATTATTCGAACTGGCGGAGTACAACGGTTAAGCGGATTTCTAACGTACCAAACTACCTATAGTGAGCTCTATTTTACTGATAGGCTCTGGCCTGATTTAACCATACAAGATCTCGAGCATGCCGTAGAAACGTATAATTTACGTAGCCGAAATTTTGGTAAATAACACTCATGCAGATCACCGTACTTGGCGATGGCACTTTTGGAACAGCTCTTGCACAAACGTTAGCAAGCAACGGACATCATATCCTACTGTGGTGCTACAACCCTGAAGTTGCCCACTCAATTGAGCAAACCGGTTATAATGCTGTATATATGCCTGGAGTAAAACTCTATCCAACCATTGCTCCTACAACCTCACTAGAAGAAGCTCTTATGGCACCAAACTCGTTGGTCATTGAAGCGATTCCGGTAACCTACCTTCGTTCAGTGCTTACTCAATGTAAGCCCTTCGTAGATCCCACTACTGCGTGGGTAGTAACCAGCAAAGGTATCGAAGCACCGAAAGTACTTCTGCCAACTGAAATCATCAAGGATATCCTTGGAAACGAGCTTTCTATCGTTGTGCTTTCTGGGCCAAGTTTTGCACAAGAGTTAATCGTTAAACAACCAACAGCACTTACTCTTGCAAGTACCTATCTTGAGCTGGCTGAGGCGGTTAAGGTTCTCCTTCAAAATGACGCTCTCCTCATTGAGACTTCTCTTGATGAGGTAGGAGTCCAATGGTGTGGCGCTCTTAAGAATGTTATAGCAGTTGCCTTAGGTATCGTAGAAGGTGCAGGCTATGGCACTAATAGTCAAGCCCTTGTGTGTACAAAGATGATTCATGAGCTTAAGCAGGTCATCATGGTGTATGGAGGTGATCCTCAGACTGTTCTTTCCTTTGCAGGCATTGGAGATATCATGCTCACCTCCTATAGCTCCCAAAGCAGAAATAGGGAAACAGGACGAGCTCTTGGCAAAAAAGAAATCGCTCCTCACAAGCTTCCATATACCGAAGGGATAAACAGTTTACAGGCGATTCCCTCAATTATAAAACTTATTAAGATACCGGTATTTGAAGCGGTCTATGAGATCGTATACAACCAAGCAGACGTAGCATCCATTTTTACTGCCTGCAAAAAAATATGAGCCCTCTTTCAAGAGCTCATACCATGTTTTGTTACTATTACTTAATAGCCAATGCGTGTCTTACATACCCTGGGAAGTATTCCCAACCAAGTTTAGAGCCTGCATAGAGTAGTCCAAACGTTGCTGCACAGCCACCGATAAGTTCATTCCAATTATTCCAGGCATCCTTATTGTATGCAAAGAATGATTTGCCAGCCCTAAGCACATCTGCAGTCGAGCGGGCGGCCACATAGCTACCAATCAACATATGTACTGCACCAATTCCCGTTACTCCAGCTTTTACTCCAGAGACTACACGATATTGGCTCAACTGTGTCCATGTATCAGACAAGTCCTGAGCATGAAGAGAACCGGTAACAAATACAAACACCATTAAAACACGTTTCATAGAAACTCCTTAGGCTTGTTGTTTTTTCTCATCCTGTTTTTCATCTTCGACGAGATCTTTCATAGCCTCCAGAGTATATAATCCACTTAGGTAAGTCAAATATCCTAATCCAATAACTGTAAAGGTATCGCTTGTTAAACGTCCTTGATTATCTTCTATAAAGTTCTCCGTCTGTACATACCGCTTATAGTCGTGAGTCATATCTTTATATAACCTCCATAAGGCATACCCAAAGCCAACCGCCACGGCAGCACCTAAGCTTACTTTAGCATACGTTACTATCGCATCATTCTGATTTTGTGCTCTCATTGAGCCGCCCATAGTAAGGCATAGCCCAAGTGTAAGTAGATAAGAAAATTTCATACTATGTCCCTCCTTCTTTTAGTATAGAAAAAGGAATACCAAGACTTCAAGGATTTGATGGGTTAACCAGGTGAGCAAATGACATGCACCGTCAACGGCTTACGAATGTCGACCAGCGTACCTGCTCGTGGTTGTTGTTCCTTGATACTATCAGTTCGATTACCTTGAACATGGACCGTACCAGAGTATACGGCAAAAAAAGCCGAAACCTCATCGACCGTCCTACCTTTCAAATCAGGAAAAATCCGTAAGGGTGTAGATCCTTCTGAGCAATAAATCATAAAAGACTTATGCCGAACCTCTTGTTGGGGAAGGACACTCTGACCAATAACTCGATCTTTTGGGAATGTGCTTTCAAGCGATGTGCTGGTAAGAGTAATACCAGCCTGAGTAGCCTTGGCTTGTGCTTGCTCACAGGTCAACCCTCTTAATTGAGGAGCACAAACTTTTGGTGGTTTTTTCGTAACCACTAGGAAAATAGATTGATGGGTTTTAACAAGTTGTCCAGCCTCGGGGTTTTGGCTTAGAATAGTTCCTTCGTCGAGCTCAGAATCCTCTTTTTCGGCAAGGATTCGCACATTCAAAAGATCAGCGGACAATATCTTTATAGCCTCATTCATATGAAGGCCAATCAACGAAGGGACTCTGACCGTTTCTATATGGGTCAGTACTCGTATGAGCTGGTAGCCCCCCAAAAATGAAAGAAAGGGCATCAGCCAAAGTAAGGAAAAGAATATATCACGAAGTTTTGTAGTCATAGTAGGTAGTCAATAAGCCGGATTCTGTATCGCATATAACGATTGGCAACCATTTATCTTTGCGACATACCCGCATGTTTAAATCGGAACGAATCACCGAACATGCCTATTTTGTCTTGCTCCAGGTAGGGTTTACCCCTGCAGGCTATTGCTAGACTGCATCGGGTGCTCTTACCACCCGTTTTCACCCTTACCGATATCAGATATCGGCGGTTATTTTCTGTGGCACTTATCCATAGGCTTACGCCTCCCTTAGTTGCCTAAGGTACCTTATTCGTTTGGAGTCCGGACTTTCCTCTCACAAACGTGAGCGATTGCCTTGACTACCTACGTGTAAGTATACCACACTTATCGAACCAATCAAAGCAAAAATGGGCATGGTCAAAAGAGGTACTTGTGCCATCAGCCCTTCAAGCAGAAAACTATGCACCATGACCGTACAAAAGACAGTTCCCATGAGTCCCCACAAGGGGATATAGGCGATAGAGTGTACATAATGCAAGAAGCTTCCCAAACATACAATTATGCACAGATCAGTTCCCATACTATCGGCCAAAAAGAAGAAGGGGCAGAGAGCCGGGACAAGGGCAATCATGAGTATTTCTAGTGGAGCCTGGGTACCAATAAGGGTATAGAGAACCGCCCGGGAACAATAGGGAAAGGGGCTCTGCAAGAGTCCCCACAGTGTAAGGTCGATGAAACCCCCAAAAAAAATCAGTACTAACACACGGTAGATCATGAATGTCCCCAAGTAGAAAAAGTATGCAATTTTGCTATACTGAGCTAGGAATATACTACTCCAATGAGATAAAAAAATATATGATCTCTCGCCTACTGTTTATCCTCTTTCTTGGAACAACTCTTGTAATAAGTGCCGGTCTTGGAATTGTTTTCTATGCTTCAGAACACCCTTGGGTAGACTTTTCGGTACTTGAACACTATAATCCGGGAAAGCCTTCTATTCTTCTTGATGATCAGGGGAATGAATGGGGACGCTACGAACTTGATAAACGACAGGTAAGAAAGCTCAGCCAGATACCGCCCTGTGTTATCCATGCTTTCGTTGCAGCTGAAGACTGGCAGTTTTTCTCACATGGAGGCCTCTCCTATAAGGGCATCATACGTTCTACCTTGGTCAATTTGGTCAATTTAAGAAAAGCACAAGGAGCCAGTACGATTACCCAGCAGCTGGTACGTCTGCTGTTCTTTGAGAATAGAAAAAGCTACCTGAGAAAAATTAAGGAGCAGATTCTTGCATTAGTCGTAGAGAAGCAATTTACCAAAGAACAGATTCTTGAAACATATCTAAACCACATTTATCTTGGCGCCGGAATCTATGGAGTAGAAGCAGCATGTCAGCGCTTCTGGGGGAAACCGGTCACGTCATGTACCCTCGACGAAGCCGCGGTCCTTGCCTCCATAGTTCGCTATCCTCGCAAATACTGTCCTCTTTATCACCCTGAATCAACGATCCATCGGCGCAACCTTATTCTAAAAAATATGGCTTCGCTTGGATATATCTCTCAAAAGGACTATGAAGAAGCGCGCGCCAAGCCCGTTACCTGTATTGCAGCCCAACAGGGAATACTCGGCTCACATCTTAAAGAGTCATTGCGCCTCTATCTTGAAGAATCGTTTGGTAAAAAGCAACTCTATACAGGTGGGCTCAGAATCCAAACGACGTTAAATAGTGCTATGCAAAGAACTGCTGAACGTGTTTTTAAAGAACATTTTAAAAATCTCCATGCTAAACATTCTCCTCAGCTTGAGGGAGCCCTTGTCTGCATCGAAGGATCAACGGGAGCTATTAAGGCGCTGGTTGGTGGCTGTAACTTTTCTTCTTCCCAATTCAATCGAGCTTTTAATGCGCGCCGCCAAATCGGGTCTACCTTCAAGCCACTTGTCTATGCACAAGCACTCAAGGTCGGAAAGTCCTTTAGCGATGTCGACATCGATGAACCCTTTACCTTAACCCAGGGTTCGCAAGAATGGTCTCCTGCAAATGCAAGTCGTAAGTTTAAAGGCCAGTTGACCCTTGCATCAGCCTTATCAAGCTCCAACAATATCATCGCTATCAAAACTTTTTTAAGCTCCGGCCCAGAAGAGATCGTCAACCTTGCTAAAGCATGTGAGCTCATGCCGACACATGCATTTCCTTCTTTGGCTCTGGGATGCCTTGAAGCAAGCCCTCTTGAAACTGCTGCTATGATGAACATCTTTGCCCAAAAAGGCACGTATTTAAAGCCCTTCTCGCTTCTGTGGGTAAAGGATGAATGGGGAACCAAGCTCTATAAAACAACTCCAACAAAAAGGCAGGTCCTTCCTCCAGTACTGAATGATCAGATAGCAAAAGTACTAACCTGTCGCATTGAACGTGCACGTCAACAAACTCCAGAACTCTTTCCTCTCTGCGATGCGCTTGGAAAAAGCGGAACAACTAACGATGCCCGAACCTGCTGGTTTGTAGGAGCAACACCTCGGTACACAACTGCTGTATATATCGGATTTGATGATAATCGCTCACTGGGTAAATATGCGTTTGGATCACGGACGGCATTTCCTCTCTGGAGATCATTTAATCAAGCTATTGACCAACCTAACGAATCTTTTACTTACGATTCCCATCTTGAAGAAATACATATTAATGGCATTACGGGCGCACCATGCGACCAAAATGATCCTCAAGCAATGACAATTTTAGTTCCTAAGCGCCCCAGCTAACTCATGAGGAATTCCTTGATAAGAACAGCAGCTCGTGCGCGAGGTGATTCTGTGGAAATACCCATTTTGGTAAGCTCAGCTAAGGTCTTATCTGAATGTTGGGGCATAAAAAGTACTCGAAAAGAAAAACCCTGAATTGGACTACCTTTTGGCTCAAGCGCAATCGATCCTGAGCATTCTCCAAGAGCGCCCCACGTTTCTCCCGAGGGCCACGCTAAAGCTATATACGTAACATCTTTAGCCTGTCTTTGACCTGAGGGGACATGTGCCATTTTTTTAAGTAGGAAATGTACCTTTTCTTCGTCGGTAACATCTGGACCCGCATACTCTTTTGTGCGCACTCCAGGTTCACCATGCAATGCTTTCACTTCAATGCCTGAATCATCTGCAAGAGTAAGCAACCCTGATAAGCGGCTATATGTTTTTGCTTTTAGCACTGCGTTCTCTTGAAACGTCGTACCGGTCTCTTCAACATCGTAGTCTATGCCGACATCGGCAAGAGATACTACTGTATAGGGAATTTCTCCCAACAGCTCTTTCATTTCAGAAAATTTTGTTCTGTTATGGGTAGCAATGAGCAACTTCTTTTCAGTCATAGAAAGCTTACTCCCGTTTAGTTAAGCAACACGTCCCTAATGAGTTCAACCGCTTTTGTGCGAGGAGTCTCTATAGGAAGTCCTGCTTCAAGGAGCTCAGCTAATGTCCTATCTGCGTTGGTGGGAATAAAAATCACACGATAAGGAAACTTCTTAATCATCTTTCCTTTTGGTTCCAGCGCAATCGAACCCGTATAATGGGCAACGATTACTTTCGTTTCACCCGACGGCCACGCTAAAGCCATATATACAGTGAATTGAGCCTGTCTTTGACCTATGGGGACGTGAGCCATTTTCTTAAGAAGAAACTGGACCTTGTCCTCATCCGTTGCATGCGGACCAGCATAGCGGTTTGAATGGATTCCCGGTTCACCATTCAGTGCTTTCACTTCAAGGCCAGAATCATCAGCCAGAGTAAGCAACCCTGACATGCGGCTATATGTTTTTGCTTTCAGCACTGCATTCTCTTCAAAGGTCGTACCGGTCTCTTCAACATCATAGTCGATACCGACATCAGCAAGAGAAACCACCTTATAGGGAATTTCTCCCAAGAGCTCTTGCATTTCAGCAAGTTTTGCACCGTTGTGGGTTGCAAGGAGCACTGTCTTTTCAGCCATAGATTCCTTTCGAATATAAGATCCCTTGATTACTCGTGAAGAATCTTATTCACGAGACTCGCTAAGAGAAGGGGATCTTTCTCTACCTGTTTTTGTCGAGCAAGATACAATAACGCAGGATGCTGCTTTACCATAGATTCTGCATTCTCAAGTTGATGCGCCTCTGCAGATACTTCCAAGGGGACAAGAATCGATTTCTTCTTAAAAAAGACTAGCTCAAATAAGCTCCCTGCGCCCGCTCGAGAAATCACCAGATCAGCTGCAGAATAAGCTATATTCAACTCATGCGTATACGCAAACACAACCGCCTCTATCCCTCGTTGCTTATAAAAATCTTCAAACTCTTTCTGTGGATCACCCTGTGCACGGCCTGTCTGATGAATAACTGCAAGGTCCTTATCATGAGTATTTTCAAAGAACTTTTTTGCAAGTGCATTTAGTGCTTGAGACCCTTGAGAACCGCCTAGTATAAGAATCACTTTCTTATGAGCGCTAATACCAAGCCGCGCTCGCGCTTCAGCCAAAGAGATAACATCTTTGACGGTAAAACGAAGAGGATATGTGACCAGCCTCATCTTAACAGGATCAAAGAATGCTGCAGCTTCAGGGAAGCAGACAAAAATGTTATCTGCAAAGGGCGCTAACCAACGTATTGCTTTACCAGGGACCGCATTTAATTCAAATAGGTGCACGGGTATGCGAAGTGCTCGTGCAGCAAGACATACAGGTACGGAGATAAAACCTCCCATACTTATTACTCTTTGCGGTGTATTACGCCAAAGCGCCACAAGACTTATAAGAAATGATTGTATAGTTCGGTAGAAAAATAAGGGATAGCGCCAGAATCTCTTTCCAGGAACGGGAATTACCGGCAAAGAATAATGGACAAAGGTTGTAGGATAGTGCCCCAGGATTGACCGATCAAAACGAGAATTGGTAGAAAAAAAAAGTACCTGTGCATCTTCTTGTTGCGCAGATGATTGCAGGAGAATAATGCCAGGAATAATATGCCCACCTGAAGCACCCGCTACTCCGCAGAGAACTTTTTTCTTATTCATCCCTTCTCCTGGAACATCGTGCAGCGCGCCCAAAAATCACTTAAAGCATTTCTCAGAGCCTCATCTTTGATACGGCTTAAAGCCTGCACTTGACTTGCGCTCAGTGGCGCACTCTCAGGACGCTTCAATTTTTTTGGGTAGAGTATGCGCACATTTTTTGTTCTTTCTTCAACAAGCTTGAAGCGCACATGCTTAATATGCGGCACCTGAAGCATGCTATTTATTAAGTCTTTAATATCGGACGATAGCAAATAAAGTTCTTGCATCCAGTGTGATTCATAGACACCGATAACCACCGTATCATCATATATTTTTTCAAGACAGGTCCGCGTTGCTAACGTCCCCACAATTAAGTGCCACTCACGCGCTAAGGAATTACGCCAATCAGTCTTGCTTGCAAGGACCAGGGGGATTACATCTTTAACTGCTTTTACCATAGTCTTTTACCTGGATAGATCTTTATCGATAGTTTACACCAATGGGCGAGGTAATGATAGGTTGAGGAAATATTCCATTCTTTAACGTTCCTAACTAAGCAGCCGAGCAACGAGACCGCCTCGTTGCTCGAAGACTCCCATGCCTCACCTTTCATGAGAGTCTTAACGCTGCTTATTAGTTGAGCTGCCACATGACATTCAATTTGAAACTTCTATGTGGGCAACATATTATTTTTTTTTATTCATACTGGTTTACATGTCAATTATTAAGTACTTTATACGAGATATTTTTTTTGTAAACAGTTTTTTAACATTCTCAGAACGTCCTTTTAATAGGGCAAAGTGAGACTATGTATAATACAACCAGGCAACATAAAGCTCGAAAGACCCGAACAACTCGATATCACCTATGAGCATTTCTTGGTTATTAAAAATCAACTAAAGATTTTTCTTGAAACTTCTTCAAAACTTTTGTAAGGTTATCTCCCAACAACACATGCCTCACGTACCCATAAAGGGGTTCCTATGAACAAACGGTTGAGGCCTTTCATCTGCATCTTTCTTTTTTGCCCTTCGCTATCTGCAAGTCATGCGCTCTCAACAACAGGAATAAATGTTATAAGGGGGATGGGAAAAGTCTCGCTGGTACCCTTTTATATTGCACAGCTCCCCTTTGCAATAGCTGCAGAACTTCTGTTCAACAAGAAAATTGGTGAGTCCACAGAGACCATTCAGGCAGCGCCAAAAGAAGAAGGTTCTCAAGAAATTGTTCAATCTTCTCCCAAAATACATACTATTATTCAGACCGCCGAACCTTCGGTTTCTATCCCCCAGGTACTCGGTGAAGTCATGGCAGGACTCCCCAAGGAAAGCGGTCAACCAGTTTTTATAAACGTCAACGTTAATACCCAACAAGCTGCACAAACTTCTACTGCCGATTCGAGCCCCCAAAATGTTACCCCCCTTCCTAAACCTTCTATTTTAGCTACCTCTCAAGTTTCGGGCTTTCTATCAAACATACTCAAATGGGTACGTGAACATAAAATTAAATCTGCACTATCATGTGGAGCATTCATCTATGGTGGACTCCATCTGTACCTTTGGTACGCATCTCATGCGCTCTCAAAAGCTACCTGGTCACAATGGAAATCTCTATGCTCACTGTCCGATCTGTATCAAATGAACCAAAACGAACTTCTTAAAAATCTCCTATCTTCACTTGAGGAGACCTATGAGAACAAAAATCCTTTTTTGAATGCTCAGCGCTTTATCAAAGAAGCCACCTTTGAGCTTAAGCTCCTTTCGAGCTATGCAGGTATCGTAAATTTCATCGATAGGTGGTATCTACGAAGATTTTTCTTTGTTAGTCGTTCTTCTTTGGCATCAATTCCTGAACGCATACAGCGTCTTGAGTTTCTTAAAAATACCACTGCGGGATGGAGCAACGAACATCAAAAAAACTACAATTACGACAATCTTTTTAAGTAGAACACTCGGTAACATATCCTCCCGGAGATCTCTCATGATTTTCATACTTATTTTTTTCCTTCTCAGTCTCTTTTTCGCATGCACGGGTAATGATGTAGCTCTTACCGTCAATGCGATCTTACAACCACCCTCCTTGAGTTGCATCCAGAAGGCCTTTGAAGCTCATGAATGCACTTTTACGGAAGCCTATGGAAAGCACATTCAAGAGCTCATTGAAGAGATCTTCAAAGGAAACTCCCTTCTTGCTCGCGAGGTATCGACATCTCAAAACTCATTGTTTTCGACACCTGTCCTTACCTGCAAACCATGCATGCCCTCGCCCTTATCAAACAATATTAATAAGGGGCCATCACTGTATGGCCACCTTATAAAACAGTTTATAGAGGCCTGCCAGTCGGCCCATATCTCTATCGCAACTCAAAAAGGGGTCATCGCACACCAGGACGAAGAAATCGAATCATCGCCTATTCTCCGCATAGCACATGACTTTGCCCTTGAACGGGTTATGCGATTACTCTTTCTCATGGCATGCCCACAAGCCCACCCGCACGAAAGGATGCTCGCTCTTTATATTTTGAATGTAGTGCGGCTTGACGGCTCAAGAGGTGTTGCACTAGAAAGATACCGAGAGCGGGCAAATAGATTCTATTTTACCTATGACGGCATCTTGCGAAACTATGATCCATCAAAGACAACCGCATATGATGCTAAACACGTTAAAGCTATCAACCATTTTGTAAAAGCAGTCTCCCTCACCAAAACTCAGTATCTTCATCTTCTTACTCTCGGGATTAGCTATGGTATTAATCTTCTGAAGCCCTATCGAGAAGAGGCCTCTCAGGAAGCTTGGTCTGCAACGCCACCAAACTTTATGTGGCGCTATGCAGCATGTGTATTTAAACAAATTACTACCATTGATGTTATCGATATTCGGACAGTTACTCCCGAAAAAATATTTGCTCACAAAGCGAATAAATATTTTTTAGCAGTAATGCTTCATTGCAGCTTAAGGTCTGGACAGAGTCGAGAAGAGTCCCTTAAAGAAGCCTACTCACTCATCAGCGTTTATAAGAACTCGCCCGATAAAGGCAACATGTTAAGCATCATGGAAAGATATTATCAAGAAGCATGTAGACGAGCATAACAAGCACCCCTTTCAACCCGGCGGGTGATACAGTAACAAAGTATCACCCGCTATCCACATTTGTACTGCAAGTGATTTATGTGGGTATTGCGCGTAGATACCTATAGGGCAAATCGCTTAACAAAAGATGCTCACTAGCTCCGTCCGCTTATCGTAGAGACGCAAAAAGATCTTGTGGGGACCTTCTGTGGACCCATTCGTCAGAGTGGGCGGACTTCTTTAAACAAAGTGTTTTTTCACAGACGGATAAAATACTTTTTTAATCTATCCGTCTGTGAAAAAGGATGCGATTCGCAGACGGATAAAACGAATATTTGATTTATCCGTCTACGAAAAGAAGTCGCATTAGTAGGCGGATAAAATGGGTGAGCTGAATACGCACAATATGTGGGGGATACCTACAGCAAACCCCCTTAGAATGGTGCCGCTAAGTGCACTTAGACGTCTATATTCGAGATGTGATTTTTTAACAAATAGATGAATTCGTCTGAATTTTCAATAGATAGGACCGTATTAGAGCTGTTTGGATGTGTTAAAGGCAGTAAAGAGATAAGATGATCATGTGGAAGATTTAGGTCTGGACCACTAGCACTCATTTTTCATTAATTTTAGTAATTTGCAGTTTCGCCAAGATCCCATTCATGAGCCGAGTCATCACGTAATCTCACATGTACCCTTGAGCCATCAGCACTAAAGTAGACCGCTATAACGGGGCTACCAAACTCACGAGTTTCAATAAGCCGCCCCGATGACTTGTCCCACACTTTAACGACACCCGAATCCGATCCGGTAATAATTTTTGCACCATCTGAACTTAAGGCTGCCGCATTTAAGGCTATCTCCTCAGTTAATCTAGGAAGACGAACGGCCACTGCTACTTGAGATTCCACCTTACAACTCACACGTATACAAATCATACTCATCAATAAAAGTAGCAATAGTTTGTAGTTCATGTATGCTCCATTTTCATCTTTTTTTATTGTTATGTTCCGTTAATAAGGTGAGATCCTGCCCCTTCCCGTTTCCTTTAAAAGACGCTTGGATCATCATCAGGCTGCTGCTAAGCTCTGCTTAAGAATTAGGAGCTTTTTTCAGCAAGTTAATCATGGCACTCATTACCGCTTTGCGGCCAAGTATTTCTTTTTGAAGTTGAGCAACACGCTGCTCTACTAATGCAAGTTGGGCTTTATCTGCTTCAGAAAGACTTTCGGGATTTGCCGATTTTAACCGCTCTACATCAGCACGTGCAATTGACAGCTCCTGGTATAACTGCATTAGGGCACTTTTGATTGAATCAATTTTCAGGGGTGAGGGCATAGTAGATTGTGCTGCAACTCCTGTACCCTGGCTTGGTACATTCATAGCCAGTAAACTGAGGCTAAAGCCCAGACTTACGAGGCCACATGCTAGTAATTTCTTGTTCATAGGATGTCCTTTCAACTTTATGAGTATATATTAAATCATACACAATTTTAAATAAAAAAGTCAACAATATTTTCAGATCGAAAACATTGCCCAATCTCTATACCTATGTTTTCGCCTCACTAGCACTATACGTGCATAATACCACAGTATGAAACTTCTTTCCTCCAGTTGATACATTCAGCATAAAAAACAATATCCAACCATCTGAAGAACTTTATTCGATTTTTAACCAATTGGAATCAAGCTTTTTCACAAGATCTCCAAAGCTAGACTCCATCCACAAAGTGTCATCTTCAGCTTAAAAAAAGAAGCCCCACAATCCTTGATAGAATCCTTAGGAATGTGCTACGCTGCAACAAATCTTCAAGGAGTAGCATGAATAAAGAGTATGAAATAGTTCCGCATACAGCAGACCTCAAGATCTATGCATATGGCATTACTCTTACCGAGGTCTTTCGTAATGCATTGCGAGGCATGTTTGCGAGTATTAAGCCACAAAGTACCCACATTAGGTATGAACACGATGAGCTTAAGGTAACTACCTATACCTCTGAAAGAAAAGTCGTTGTTCATTCTCCCGATAGAGAAACACTTTTGGTCGACTTCTTATCAGAGGCTCTCTATTTATCGGATATTCATAATGAAGCCTATCTAGATGCTCGGTTTTCAGACTTCTCAGATACTGAGCTTGAAGCAGTACTTTTCGGAGTTGCCATTACGGGCTTTGAAGTTGTCGAGATCAAAGCAGTAACCTATCATGACCTCACCTTTGAGCACCTTGATGGCATCTGGCGGGCAACTATTGTTTTCGATATTTAAAAAAGGAACCCTTGATGGAAGAATCAACATTTAGTAAAGAGCAACTCATCAAAGTAACCAACTCTCTCTATGAAATTCCAAAGTTCTATCGTTCTGATATGCGTGTGCCGGCCCATATATTTATTAATGATGCCATGCTTGATGAGGTACTTCATGACACATCGTTACAACAAATTGTAAACGTTGCTACCTTGCCAGGTATTGTTAACTATGCTCTTGCTATGCCCGACATACATCAAGGCTATGGATTTCCTATAGGTGGAGTTGCTGCTTTTGACATAGCTAACCAAGGGATCATTTCTCCAGGCGGCATCGGCTATGATATTAATTGCGGCGTTCGCCTCATAGGCGTTAATATGTTTGCTCAAGAGCTTAAACCCTACCTTGAAGAGCTTGCTACAGCTTTATATCATGCAATACCATCTGGGGTTGGGCGCGGTGGCAAGTTAAAACTTTCTCTAAAAGAGCTCGATACTATCTTGCGAAAAGGCGCTCCCCATATGCTCAAGATGGGGTACGGAACTCCTGCAGATATTGAACATTGTGAAGAGGGCGGCAGTATGTCAGAAGCAGATCCTGACTATGTATCTGAAAAAGCGAAACATAGAGGTCATGATCAGCTAGGTACACTCGGCTCAGGAAATCACTTTCTTGAAGTCCAAGAAATTGTAGAAATCTACGATGAAAAGATAGCACAGGTTTTTGGCCTTACTCAAGGCATGGTAACCGTCATGATCCACTGCGGATCTCGTGGTCTTGGTCATCAGAATTGCACCGATTATGTACGCGCCATGTTACCCAAGCTTGATTCATGGGGTATTGTACTTCCAGATAAAGAGCTTGCCTGTGCTCCTTTCACTTCTCAAGAAGGGCAAGCCTATTATGCATCGATGTGTGCTTCTGCAAACTTTGCTTGGGCAAACCGACATCTCATTGGACATTGGGTACGCGAATGTTTTGAAAAAATAATCGGCCAAACGGTCCAACTGAGAACGATCTATGATCTTTCCCATAATATGGGCAAAAAAGAAACACATCTTGTACATGGAAAGCACAAAGAACTTATTGTACACCGAAAAGGTGCTACACGTGCCTTTCCAAAAGGTAGGAAGGAGCTGCCCTCAGCATATGCTCAAACAGGACATCCGGTACTTATTCCAGGAACTATGGGAACCTCATCCTATGTACTTGTAGGCACTGAAACAGGTTTGGAAAAGGCATTCGGCTCATGCTGTCATGGAGCTGGACGCCGCATGTCTCGCATAAAAGCCAAGAGGTCTGTTCGTGGCAGCACCCTACGCCAAGAGCTTGAGCTGCAGGGTATTATTATTCGCTGCGAGTCAGATCCAGGTCTTGCCGAAGAGGCTCCTATAGCTTATAAAGATGTCGACAATGTCGTCCAAGTCGTTGAGCATGCAGGGCTTGCAAGACGTGTGGCTCGAGTAAAACCGATCGCTGTTATAAAAGGCGGATAAACCAATGCGGTACTTCATCGGAATAGAGCTTCCTTCCCAAGTAAGCATAGAGCTGCTACGTATCCAACATATCATTTCAGAGGCTCAGGTCTGTACCGCCTCTTGGGTAAAGCCTGATAATCTTCATTGTACTCTTCTCTTTTTGGGTAACCTCACCGAGCAGGAACTTAGAGCACTCATCAATCTACTTTCCACGATACGCTATCCACCATTTTTCACCGAGCTCGAGCAGATCCAAGTTCCTCGCTGGTCTTCGCCCCACCTTATCTGGGTAACTCTGTCAAACAATGGGCTATCAGATCTGTATGCTACCCTTTGCAAGGAGCTACCTGACTATCAAGAAACCCGATCATTTACCGGACATTGCACTATCGCTCGCCTTAAGAAAGTACCTAATAAAGCTGCGCTCAAAGGGCTCATTGAAAGTATTGAAATAGCACTACTTTCATGGGAAGTTACCTCATTTTCACTGTTCTCTTCACGCACTGAGCAAACGGGTGCAGAATATACCCTCATAAAAAAATATCTCTTGGCGCGCTAGTTTCAGCTCTTCTCTGCTACGACACATTCCGGAATTTTAGAACCCACAAAAAAAGCAAAACTACCCGAGAAAAAAAGGTCCATTGGCATGGACCTTTCAACAACGCGATACTTAAAAACAATTACAGAGGTTTAATTACCACAATATTTGGTTTTGATATAGTTCGCAATACTATTATTATTCGTACTCTCTATAGCAGAAAGACTTGCAACACAACTCAAACCTATAAGGGTTAATATCAGATACATTGTTTTCATGGAGTTTCCTTTTTTTATATAGTTAGATTGGTTTTTTCCGCACAACCAACAATTATCTACATTTTTAAAATAACATATTTGACAAGTATAAGGCAAGGGTTGTCGAGACAAAATTTGAAAGACGAATTACTTATAACGTAAACTATTTCGTGTGGGACGTTCGCTCGTCCAACTACCGCGCGTTAGCCTGGTTTTTGCCATTCTTGAATCAGATCCGATCGTATAAAAGCGAATACGAGAATCATCACCTTCCTGATAGGGCTTGTTTTCAACATAGCATCTTAATAACCGTACAAATATAGGCCGCAGCGGTATTATCTCTTGAGATGTAGTACCCTGGAGATCCACTACGGTTGCAGCAACAGTCACCCCCGAGTTGCTTGAAGCTGCTTGTACTGCCTGCTCAAAATCAGAGAGTTTTACTAAAGCAAGCGCGTCCTTTTCCTTTTCATGATGATGATGAGCTTTCGCCCTCGCTGCGGGGAAGTTCATTATAAGCCTTTGAATACTATCCTGAGAAAACCGCGTAACATAGGTTACTGTACGTGCATGGTATTTATGATCATGGATAGCAAGAATGGCCAGCGTGTTTCCTTGAGCGAGTTCAAGGTAGTGCTTAACTTCATGATGTGACATGCCAAGAGTTTCATGGGAGAGAGCCTCTTCAGCAAATTCTCGCGCAGCAGTATCAATACAGTGTTTCTCTTCAGCGCGATCTCTTTTCCCTCCAAAGGCATCATAGGTCCCTGAATCATCGCCAAAAGCTTCTCTTCCAAGGATTATATAATCAGCTGGTGCCATCTTGGTATCGGATATAAAAGCTATGGGTAAAACCCATGCAGCCCCATAATCAAAATCGGATAAAGAGGTAGCTTCGCAAAAAGCAGCAATACTCAAACATATGCTTATGGTGCCTAATACTCTTTTCATAGAATCTCCTTATCAGACTTTGTGAGCAACAGGTAGTATATATGCTCTAGCCTAGCATTGCGCAGTACCGTTTCGCAAGAAATACCGGTTTTAGTTTACTGGGATGATTGTCGTTTTTTTTGGTTTCTGGTATTTCACAGAGTTATCGATAAAAATAAGTTCTTTAAGAAAAGCTTCGAGCTACCGGGCATGGGCATCTTTTCCCGAGCTCGTTCAATGATATCCCTCACAGCACCAGCTTTTTGAGCCATAGGAGAATCTCCTTTTTTAAGAGATTCGACAAAACGGCCGTGCCAATACAGCATGCACCCATCAAGAAGATAGGCTATCTCATGCTCAGGTACCCGTTCTTTTTCAATTTCCTTGATAAGCTCACCAGCCAAGGAAACACTAAGCTGCGTAAAATAGGGTAACAATCTATGAGCCGTACTTGATGTCCGTGAGGTTGTTTCATCCTTTACACATCGAGAAGCAATAGTCGATAATATCCCATCAGTGCGAGGAGCCAATAGAATGAAATGGTACCCTTGAGGCGGCTCTTCAAGAGATTTAAGAAGGCTATTTGCACAGGCAGTCGTAAGAAGATCTGCGCGCTCAATGATAATAATATGCTTTTCTTGAGGATCTAAGGCAAAGCTTATCACATGAAACAACGGTTCAAGCTGCTTAAGTGTGTAATAATTCTCAGGCACGAGCCATGTTATACCGTAATGGCGCTTTTCAATGATAGCCTTACAAGTATGACAGGATCCGCACCCTTCTTGGGTGCAGAAAACCCTTTGGACAAATGCAATAGTCTTTAGACGCAGCTCTTCCTCTGCACCTATCCACAAATACGCCTGATGCTGAATAGTCATAACAACCCACGTTGTGTAAGATACTGCTCTATGAGCCTAATAATTTCGGCATGTACCTGTTCTTGCTCCTGGTGCCCATCGACTCTCATAATAATACTTTCAGGTGACCGTAACGCAAATGCAGCCTCAAAACCTTGTGCCACACGTTCAAAAAATTCTTCTTGCTCGCGCTCAAATACTGTTTTTTGTTCATTTCTGGTCCCTAAACGTTTACGTGCTTCCGCATAAGAAATCATAACATAGACTGTTACATCTGGCTCGCGTCCCTGCATAGCCCACTGATTAATCGCATGAATCATGGCTGGGGTTACTCCCCGTCCATACCCTTGATATGCATAAGAAGAATCAGCCATACGATCTGATATAACTATCTTCCCTTCGCTCAACGCAGGTAGCACCAGCTCTTGCATGTGTTGTGTACGATCAGCAGCAAATAAGAGGTATTCGGCCTTTGGATCAAGTTCAAAGGTTCGCCCCTGCAAGAGAGTACGAAGAATCTTCCCAAACTCAGTACCTCCAGGCTCTCGGGTAAGAATGGCAGGGCAGCGCCCTTTTAAATAGGTATATAAAGCATGAGCAGCAGAAGTTTTCCCTGAACCGTCAATCCCTTCAAAGGTGATCAGAATCCCTTGTGAAGAATAAGTGTGCATAACCTCTACCGTTGTTTGTCGATTCTTAGTATACTGCCTATCACCTAAGGAGAAACTTTGGGTAACCCTTTCTCATAAGGCTAGCTGTTAAGGATCGAGAGGTCAACTTGAAAACTTCTAAACCTATCCTCCGGCCATCAATTGAACCAGGCTGTATAGCTTGTGGTTCCTGCCAATTTATTGCGCCGGAAATATTTGAGGTAACTGATCAATCAAGGGTCAATCCATCTGGTGACTTTGAGGCACATCAAGAACGTATAAAAAAAGCGGCTGCCGCATGCCCTGTCCAGGTCATAAAACTTGCCGAGACACGATGACTGAACAACAAAGGTTTGAAAAGCTCTACGCATCCTTTTCTGTTGATGGCAAGCTCACTCATGCATATGATCTGCTTAAGCGAGCTGCTCATTTATGGCCACAACGTACTATGGTTATCTGTGATGATGATTCTTTAACCTATAAAGAAGTCTATCTTCGGTCAAAACTTCTTGCCCATAAGCTACGAGAATATGGTGTCCGTAAAGATGAGCGCGTCATTCTCTACTATGAAAACTCTGTTTCATTTTATATAGCCTACTTTGCCGTCTGGCATGCAGGCGGTATCGTAGTCCCCTTAAATGTGTTTCTCAGTGAAAAGGAACTATTCCAAATCATAGCAGAAGCACAACCAAAAATTCTGATCGTATCACCCACGCTTCTTGAGAAACTCGAAAAGTACCCCGCTGGGCCACTTCCTCCTCTCATAAGCGATATTGATATAACGAGCCCTTTACCCAAAGCCGTTGATCCTTTTGATACTGAAGAAGAGCCACAGTCCTTATCAGGAGATGATATTGTTGCTATCTTATATACCTCAGGCACAACTGGGTTTCCTAAGGGAGTGATGGTCTCCTCAAAGAATATCGTCACCAACACACTCCAAGGGGTATCGGCTTTCGAAGTTGCAAAAAACGAACGAGTATTTTGTCCGTTACCACTCTTTCATAGCCTTCCTCAAAACATTTGTGTCTGGGCAATCATGGTCGTTGGTGCTACGGCAATTATCGTCCCTAAAATCGATCGCCGTTCTCTTATCAAAGGTATCGAACATAAACCAACGCTCATCATCGCGGTTCCTGCGCTCTTTGGCCTTTTTTGCATACTTAAAAATTTGCAGTTTCCCGATGTAAAATATTTCGTGTCAGGAGGAGATGCTCTCTCTGATAAAATTCGTGGCTTCTTTGGCCTCATCTATGGCAGAAAAATTGGTAATGGCTATGGACTTACAGAAACCTCTCCTTTCATCTCGGTCGATCTTGACGATGTTACCACCCCCGCAGGATGTGTGGGCAAAGCATTTCCAGGAATTACCTGCATAATTAAAGACGAACGGGGAGCCACGCTTCCTGTAGGAGAAATCGGCACCCTCTGGGTTTCTGGAGATAACCTTATGAAGGGATACTATAATGCTCCGGAAGCAACGGCGCATATTATAGAACAGGGATGGCTTAATACGGGCGACCTGGCCTATCTTACAAAAGATGGCAAAATTGTCTTAGCAGGACGCGAGCGTGAACTTATAAGTAACAAAGGTCTGAAGATCTATCCACAAGAGGTGGAGAATGTCCTTCTTTCCTATCCTGCAGTGTTGCAAGCCGGGGTCATCGGCATTAAAAATAATGATGAAGAGATTCCTATTGCCTTCATAGGCACCAAAGAGCCTGAAGCCAACTATGAAGAGATCATTACAGCGCTCAGAAGCCTGTGCCAAAGGAACCTCGCCCCCTATAAAATACCGCGTCAGTTCTATCTTCAACGGGACCTTCCTGTAACCTCAACAGGCAAGGTCAATAAGAAAGAACTGCTCGCCCAGCACCGCACCCAAGATACCTGATACGTGTGCACTCGCAAAAGAGAGCTTGAAAGAAGTGTCTAGCAAACTTGTTTATTTTTTGACACCCTTAGTAAGTGGATGGGCAGAAATAAGAATATGGTATGCCTCGTGAATATCATCAGTTAGCGTAAATAGATCAGCATCTTCTTGAGGCACTAGATCAAGTTTTACTGCTGAATCAGATATCCAGGTGACTACTGACTGCCAGTACTCACGCCCTATTAATATAATCGGCACCTTGAGATGAAGCTTAGTTTCAATAAGCGTCAGGACCTCTGAGAACTCATTCAGTGTCCCATAACCGCCGGGAAATACAACGTATCCTATCGAATATTCAATAAGTAGCCATTTTCGAGCTGCATAATTATTTATAATGATAACATCAGGACTACAGGAATATGGCAGGGTTTCTTCATTTAAATCGGGTACCGTAATGCCCACGGCAGTAATCACATGTTGTTTTGTTTCCATAGCACCACAACTTGCCGCTTCCATAATGCCTGGACCCCCACCTGTAAGAACGGGAATTCCTGACTCAGCAAGCATATGCGCAAGCTCACTTGCCTTCTTCATATAGATGCTTTCAGGATGCAACCGCGATCCCCCAAAGATAGTTACAGGCCGATGTTCAAGACGTGAAATCCTCCAGATCCCCTTAAGAACTGAAAAGAATATCCCAAACATGTACCCAAGAATCCGTATAATGCCGCTTACTGAGCGCAAACAAAGCATGAGGGTATTCTTCATAGCAGTCCCTTTTTGTTAAGACTACGACACCTACCTCCAAGAATACAAGAGTTCATCAGCATTTATTACTATTATAAAGTTACATAAATCTCTTTACCCCAATTAAATTATATTTGTATAATATAAATAAGAATCCGGGGGGGACGATGAAAGCAGTCTATGCGCTTTTAAGTATAACTTTTATCATTTCTACACATGCACAAGAAAGGGAACAATGGGTTACCATCCTTGTGCACGGCACTATAGGCCTTGGAGTAAACTTCAATGGTAGAACCCTCAACCTAATTAAGAAGGATTGCATCGAGGGATCTCTCTATGAACGCAATGTGATAAAGCATAGACAAAACCCTTACGCAAATACGCTCCAGCCCCTTGGACCGTTCGGATTACACGCAGTTTCGCCGATTGATCAATCAGTAGATGGAGCAGCAATTTTCAGCGAACTCTATACCGCAATGGCAAAGCAGTTTGGTTATAATGAAAAAAATGAGTTCTACACCTTTGGATGGTCGGGTCTTATCAGCGAAAAGGAACGAGTACGAACCGCGCGGGTCTTTTACCAAGAGCTAAGAACCCTCATTCAAGAGAAAACGAAAGCTAACGAACGGCTTAAGGTCCGCCTTATCGGTTATAGTCATGGAGGAACAATGTTTTCAAACTTTGCTCATTTGCGCGCAACGGAGTTTTGCAACGACACGTTTTGTATTGATGAAACTATCCTCATCGGAGTCCCTCTCAGCAAAAACTTGATGAGGACCTTTGCACGTCCTCCCTTTTGCCGTATCTATAACCTGTATTCGCTTGCTGATGCAATACAACGCATCGATATCTTTACCAGTCAATATTTTCTTTCTGAGCGGACATTCAAGGGCAAGGAAGAGTTCCCACTTTTAACGCAAATCGAGTTTTGTTATACAGCCCCACTACGACCGCTCCTAAATAAGATTCTTCCCCAGGGAATGCGCGGTATCGTTACCCAATCTCCTGGGCACGTTGAATGGTGGTCCTTTGGCTGGGCAAAGTCGATGTACCGAAAAAACCTGGATATGTACCCACTGTCTGGAGCAGTGTTTGTTCCTTTTCTTCTCTACGCTTCAAAGCAGGTGAAAAGAAGTCATATACAAGTTGACCTTCGTCCAGAAGAACAGCAGGCCTATATCCAACCAATCTGCCTAACATGTCAAGAGACCATTTGTATACCTTTTATGACCCAAGAAGCTTATCAAGCCTTTCTTGATAAAGCTCTTTTATATCATCCATACTATTCTAACAAATGCGAAGCTTTCAAGAAATTAGAAGCAACTGTAGGGAATGATTCGTATCAGTATGCTAGCTAAGTACGTTCCACAATTCAAGTAAGTCATCCATACTCATCTGCTGAGCCCTCAACAGAAAAGTGGATTCTTTAACTCGAGAAAGATCATAATGGAATGGCTGAAGGTTATTTTTGAGAGTCCGGCGTGGTTGCTGAAAGCACCGCTTTATAAAAATCCAGAACTCCTTTTCTTCAGGGATTGGCCGCGGATCTGCAATCGGTGCAAAATAGAGAAGCCTTGATTGCACTTTAGGTGGAGGAAAAAAAGATGCCGGAGGAACTTTATCAAGGGCGCGCCATATAAAATAACGTTGGAAATATAACGAAGCAAAGCCATAACCACGCCCCGAGGTCTTCAGTATTTTTTGGGCTACCTCCTCCTGAACCATGATCACCCCTTCTTGTAAGATAGTTCTGTGCTCAGCCAATCGGTACAAAATAGGAAAGGTAATCTGGTAAGGCAAGTTAGCAAGCAAAATCCAGGGCTTATCAGCCCCAAATCGAGAAAAATCGGTTTCTAGGATGTTTTCAGTAAAGATGGTCATTCGCTGATCTGGATACGTTTTACTTACATGCTCTGCCCAAGATTCATCGATTTCAAATACCCATAATCGCTTGAGAGGGGTCTTCAACAGTGAACGCGTTAGGAACCCGTCGCCGCACCCAATTTCAAAAACCGAAGACTTTTCAGTAAGGTCGACTGCATCAATCATATGGTCGACAAAGATTTGCTCACGTAAAAAGTGTTGTCCATAGCGTTTTTTAAGCGAAATGCCGTGCGCGGAGCCATGAGCTTTGTTCGTCATAGTTCCAGCCTATTAAGCAGCGTCGTCAATAGGAAAGTCCATAGGCAGCTCATAGTCATGAGCCCATTTTGTGCCTTCATGGCAAGGGCAAGGGTAAACAACCTTTATCCTACCACCCCACCATGAGGTTGACTTTTTATGAGCATATTTTGCGACAAACTCCCCAAAACATTTTGGGTGGTAATAGTTGATTTCCTGCACGCAATCCACGTTAAGAATCCCCTCAGGAAACCCGCTAAATGAAGTTGTGATAGTCTTAGGGTTATCGATTTCAACATGTTTATTGCACACGGCACAAGAGAACTCCACACCCGCAGGCTTGAAACCTGGCAAAAGAGTAAGATCTATTTCTAAATCGGACTCTGGATACCATACGCCATGGTCATGATCATAAGGACAATTAAAAACAACTTTGCCCGTTTCCTTACCATATAGCTTCTGCTTATGGGCATTTACTTCAGCATAAGGTTTCAGACAGTCCTCATGGAAATTATGCTCTTCTCTATGCCAGCTAAAAGCTCGATAATTACAGGAATAGGTAGACCTCTTTTGCTCAGGCGTTATCGCTCTATGACAATGGTCGCATCTATTTTTATCACGTACGACAGAGGGCGCAGGAAGCAACTGTTTTTCGATTTGATTGGCTGGTATAACTTTGCATAGCGGCACTTTAAGATCAGTCTTTGAAGTGTTGGAACCCTTTTTATGAAGGACTGGGCAGTGAAAGGTGATATCTGCGTTTTTTAGATCTTGCGTAGCCTTATCTGAGAAACGTGCAGCTGTTACCGCAAATGGCACTATACACTCACTATGAAAGACATGGTGCTCACGCTCCCAGCCCCAGCACCTATAATCACAATCATATTCGCAAGAAGGCTGCCACTCATAAATCGTTTCATTGCATATGGCGCACAATTTATAAGCGATTACCTTCCTACATACCGGACAATCTCCCTGCTTCGAGACATTTTCCCAGCTTTTGATACATTCAACACCAAAAACATGATTGCATTCAAGAACTATTTCTTTTTCTCCCTTTTGCCTATGGTTTTCAAGACAAATAGCACAACTTACCTTACAGTCATTGCAACTTTTGGGGCATTTTTGGCATTTCTCTTCGCAGATAGTACAATAGGTATGATTGGCATGACATTTTCGAACTTTACAGGTTACGCATGTCTTCGGTTTGCAGGGTATACAAGCAACTTGCTTACCCTCAACTTTATAGAGGTCCAATAACGATTTTTGATAAATTTTTTTCCGAGCTACAAGAACATCAGAAGCAGCATTAATGGATGGGAGGACCCCTTGTATACAGAGAATCCCTAAAATAAGTCTGCGCATAAACAATTGGTTAACGAAATTTGTGTATTTCATAGATCTACCCTCGAGACTACATTACTAAGACCGTAAGCCACTACAGGTATCTGTAGAATAATATTCCTGGAAAAAAATTACAAGTTATTTGGTTATTGACCTCACCTAAATATAATACATTACTCATAAAAGCTTCCTGCGAAGTAACGAGATAATGACCGGTAGTCGCTCAAGAACCCGTACTGTGTTCTTCAAATACTTCTTATGCATCACTGTTTTGTGACCAAATTCACCCTATACTTTGCACCTGAAGGTCTCATGTGAAAAACTATTTTGTGAGCGTATCCCTAAAGAAATCCAGTTCTTCAAGAATCTTGCCACATCCTTCTACGACGGCAAAGAGTGCATTCTTCGCAACGCGCACGGGAAGTCCCGTTTCTTGAGCAATAAGACGATCAAGGCCTCGCAGAAGAGCTCCTCCACCAGCAAGCATAATACCGGTATCAACAAGGTCTGAAGATAACTCAGGGGGGGTATTTTCAAGCGCTTCTCGAATCGCTTGTACAATCATCGAAACTGGTTCACGTAAAGACTCTTGGACTTCCGCACTGGTCAGTTTGATAGTTTTAGGAACTCCAGTCATCAGGTCACGTCCTTTAACCTCTACCGCTTCACCATCACCCTCCTGCATAACCGTACCTATCTTAATTTTGATCATTTCAGCAGTACGCTCTCCAATAAGAAGATTGTATTTCCGTTTCACATAGGTCACAATAGCACGGTCAAGCTCATCACCACCGACTCGTATAGAGCGGCAAAAGACCACATCTTTCAAGCTTATAACGGCAACTTCCGTGGTACCCCCTCCAATATCTACTATCATGCTTCCTGAAGGATCGTGTACTGGAAGGCCTGATCCAATCGCAGCAGCCATCGGCTCAATAACGGTATAGACTTCTCGGGCTCCAGCTTGCTTTGCTGCATCTTCAACAGCACGCCGCTCAACCTGAGTAATGCCCGAAGGAATACCAATAACCATACGCGGTCTGACTAAGGTTCTGCGATTATCATGGACTACTCGAATAAAATAGCGCAACATACTTTCAGTAAGCTCAAAGTTAGCAATTACCCCATCCCTCAAGGGCCGGCATGCAACTATGCTTTCTGGAGTTTTTCCAAGCATTTCTTTTGCCAGCCTTCCTGCAGCAAGAACGTGATTGGTTCTAAGTTTAACTGCCACCACAGATGGTTCATTCAGCACAATGCCCTTTTTCGGCACATAGATTAGGGTATTTGCTGTCCCTAAGTCGATCGCTAAATCATTGGAGAAAAAGCTAAAAAGCTTACGGGCCGGCATAAATTTTGCGAAAAAGTTACTCATGCTATCTCCTAGAAATCTAGTTCGAACATTAAGGAAACACTCGTGGTCTTAGCTGCACGCTTACTGACCAACCAATTTACTGGGATATCCCAATATAGGGAAATTTTTGGATAGAGTGAAGGGCACTCGTATGCTTTTTCAAAGTCATAGTAGGCACCTATCGTAATGTATTCGGCACCCCAGGAAGAATCATGCTTTACGAGGTTACCTGGAAACTTCTTTCGAAAGTCGGTCGGTCGACAGTCTGAGTAGGTATCGTTCAAATGTGCAACCATGGTATAACCTGCTTTCAAACCCAACCCACGACGCAAATGAGCCGTATCAACCGTAGGATTAAAAACGAAGGTCCAGCCCGGGTCAACCTCCACAGGCCCTACAAGAACGCCATACTCTTGAGGTTCCGTAAGCAAGGGTATTCGTAACTGCTGTGTTTTCTTAAGTCGCTTAATAGCACGAAACATAAGGCCTACCGATAAATCTTCCTTTAACTCCCACTCACTTTCAAACCCACCATATACGCCCCAATGCTTATCGCCTCCCAAGGGAATTGCAGCCGGATTATCAAGATCACGCGCTGTAGCTGAGGGAACATATACCCCAAACTTTGCGCTTGCATCAATTCGTCTAAACTTAAGGGTATAGTCCCAAATACATCCAAATCTGAGGTATAAATCAACATCACCAAACAGCGTCTTTGAAAAAAGAGCTGGACGCAGACCAAGCTGTTGGTGCATCGCCTCTTTTGCTTGTAATAGATATTCCTTATCCCCAGGAGAAAGCTGCTCTTCAGCGCCTGACAAGGCAAATTGATGGCGCATTGCAACATGAGCGAATGCCATATCTACCCCTGCTGACAGCCAGGGAGTCAGTGACTGCTCATAAAGAAAAGCGATACCTTGAGCATCAAGGCGGCCGTGACGAGCCCAGGGAATGCAGGTCCGCAGTCTAAAATCAGAGCGCAATGGCTGAGAATGTCCAGTATCCACTAATGCTTGTGCAAGAACTCGTTGATCATATAATCCATTAATATCAGGGATGGACATATCTATATCTGAAAAAGCTCTATCGGCATGCATAAAAAACGGCTGCACTCTCACATGTGACAATGCATCGCACCGTCTGGTAAATGGTTTTAAATAGAGAGGCAGAAATCGGTTATCAAATACCATCGCCTGCGAGGTTCCTGCGATGCCCAGAACTAGTAAAAGACGTTTTATCATGAATCTATTTCCTAAGTCTTCGTGGTGGAGAGAGAGGGATTCGAACCCCCGATTCCGAGTATATACGGAATAACCGCTTTCGAGGCGGCCGCTTTCGTCCGCTCAGCCATCTCTCCGATTAACAAAAAGTTACTCCTGGCCTGCATCGCACCTCTCATTTTTTTATAGGACGTTGTACCTGGTGAACCACTCTTTATTTCGTACTTCGGTTCTGCAACGTTTAGACGGAAGTTCATATAGCTATTTTGACATACTCGCCCAGGAATAAACTCCGGGGATTCTGGGATCAGACAGCGATAGCCAACAAAGTTGGTCTTACATCACCTAACCCAAGAGTTGATGCCCCAACTCGTTCGATATTCCGTGGCTTCTCCGGCACTATTTTGATTATTAAAAACCACTTCGGTTCACATGCAATATTACCAGCAAATGCGATAAATGCAAGAGTTGTTAGAAGATATTACCTCGATGAAATCGAGATAATATCTTGCGCTTCTCATACCCATAAATAAATTTAGGGACCTTCCCAGCACAGAGGGTAACGGTTTTTCCAGTTTTTTGAAGTTTTTTCACCTCGATTACGATCTTTGGTCTCACTTCGCACCTTGCCCAATGAGTTGCGTGTACCTTTCAAGAAGAAATTGCTAAATCTACAAGTTCCTATTACACTTTTTAGTATCTGTTTTTGGCTGCAACATAAGAGGTTTTTCCATGCCCACTCGCACTCAAGCAATTGTATTAGCAGCAGGAAGATCATCCCGGTTTAACACATCCGCAATAAAACTGAGCTTTACTCTCTGCGGTCAGGAAATGATTCGCTATCCCCTTAACGTCCTTAAAGCCCTCAAGATAAAAACTCTTGTCGTCGTGGGTTACCAGCAAGAGATCATCCGAGGAATTCTTGATAAATATAGCTATCCTGTTGAATGCGTTGAACAAACTATTCAGAAAGGCACTGGCCATGCCCTTCTTTGTACGAAACCTTATTGGACAGAAGATACTCTTCTTATTTTAAATGGTGATGTACCTCTGATTACAGAAGCGCACATTGCCGAACTTATGAAGCGCCACCGTTCAACAGATGCAACTATTTCTTTTATCGCTTCGTATAATGCTGATCCTTCGGTTATTGGCTATGGTCGAGTCATCGATAACGGAGAACAAGTTTCTATCGTTGAACAACGAGAATTCACGGGAGATCCTGCTCGCGAATGCCGCTTAAATGCAGGAG
The DNA here is from genome assembly GCA_963819815.1 of uncultured bacterium. GTDB lineage: Bacteria > Babelota > Babeliae > Babelales > Babelaceae > PRDV01. Next base: position 1,401,910 of record CAWFXL010000001.1, on the reverse strand, counting down.
TGTATCTTATTGAGCGAGCTTTCCTTGAAGACACTCTACCTTCTTTAGAAACCCACCCAAGCGGCGAAATCTTTATTACCGATCTCATTCACAAAGCGAGTGAACAGAAGAAAAAGATCGAGATCGTTGATATTCCCTTTGATCATGTTCGGGGTATTAATACCCTCAAGGAGCTCTGGGTTGCTGAGCGACTCATGCGATCTGATATTATTAATAGCTGGATGGCACAAGGAGTAAGATTTATAGCACCAGAATCGGTTGTCATAGATTATGATGTTACACTAAGTCCTGATACGGTTGTTGGCTATGGAGTACAACTACTCAAGGGTACCCAAGTCGGCAGGAAAGTTACCATAGATGCCTTTTCAGTGCTTGATGGTGCTATCATTGGCGATTCCGCAATCATTCATTCACATAGCGTCATCTCACATGCATCAGTTCATAGTATGGCACAGGTTGGACCTTTTGCTCGAGTTCACCAGCATAGTACCCTGCATGCAGAAAGCGTTGTAGGGAACTTTGTGGAAGTAAGCAAAACAACCCTTGGCCATAAAAGCAAGGCCAAACATCTTACCTACCTAGGACAAGCTCAGATAGGGAAAGAAGCAAATATCGGTGCAGGAACTATTACCTGTAACTATAATGGGGTGAGCAAGCATCCAACTATCATAGAAGATGGGGCGTTTATTGGAAGCAACAGTGCACTCCTTGCACCGGTAACCATCGGAAAAGATGCTATTGTTGCCGCCGGTTCAACTATAACAGAATCGGTTCCCGCGCAGGCCTTGGCCATTGCACGACAGCGGCAAACAACTAAATTACATTATGCACCGCTTATCAAAGGTAAACACGCTCAAGCTCCTGATAAGCTCAAATTAAAGCTTGCAACACAAGGCTCGTAAGGAATACTGTGGTTCGTTTTATCCATACTGCAGACATACATTTTGGTATGGAAAACTATGGTCGGATAGACCCTAAAAGGGGTATCCATTCGCGTCTGATAGATTTTGAGAAAGCACTTTCCTTCTGCATCGACTTTGCCCTTGAACAGGAGGTCGACTTTTTTTTATTCTCAGGTGATGCCTATAAAACTGCACACCCGACACCAACGCATCAGCGTTTACTGATGAACTGCTTTTTACGCCTGTATCAGGCCAAGATCCCGGTCGTCATTATTATTGGAAACCATGACAATCCCCTAAGTCACGGGAAAGCTCATGCTTTAGACATTTTTGGGCAGATACCTCTTGAGGGTTTCCATGTGATAAGCAAACCAACTGCACTGCGTCTTGAAACGAAGAATGGGCCTGTGCAGATTGTAGGCATACCTTGGCCCACCAGAAATACACTAGCGTTGCACAATGAACATCAGCATCTTTCTGCAACAGAAATTACAGACTATATAAGCACCGGTGTCACCAAAATTATCGCTTCTCTTGCTGCCGATCTTGATCAATCATTACCTTCAGTTCTTGCAGGCCATTTAACGGTAAGTAATGGTATATTCTCCGGTTCAGAAAAACGGGCTGTGTACGGTACCGATCCTCTATTTATGCCATCTCAGCTTGGCATTGTTCCTTTTGATTATGTAGCACTTGGCCATTTGCATCGCTTTCAAAATGTAAACGGGTCTCAATTTCCTCCCATCGTATACTCAGGCTCTATCGAACGGATCGACTTTGGTGAACGCAAAGAGGACAAAGGGTTTTGTTATGTGACCATTCATGAGAAAGAGATGACGTCCTTTGAGTTTATTAAAACTCCCACAAGACCGTTCATACAGATCGATGCTCGCCTTTATGATCCTGACCACCAAACGGAGCTCCTTCTTGAAGAAATCGAGAAACATGAGTTAGAGGGTGCTATTGTAAAGATCATGTACCACCTCCCCCCACATACCAAGGATCGTGTAGACCTGAGCACCATACAAAAAGCTTGTGTCAACGCATGGTATCTTGTGGGCATCTTTCCCGTGCGCGCTCTTGAAACGCGAGAACGTCGAGCTGTTCTAAAGGTTGATATGGATCTTGAGCAGCTTCTACAGGCCTACTTTGATACAAAACCGGAGCATCGGGCACAGAAAACTGATCTCATCAAAAAATCCCTCGAGTTGAGTAATAAAGCTTCCTCTCTTGAACATGAAGCAACCTAACTCGAGTATTGGTTTGCCCTAAATAGACGGACATTTAGGCAAGCAGCCTATGAAGCTCACTGATAAGGTAAAATGGCATAGATCGTAACTCGTAGTTAATCTCACTGGATTGAGTATCTTTTACTGATACCTGAGTTATCTGAGGCAGGCCCGAGCAAAAACGTACTGCGGTCGATAGCCCTTTGATCTGCATAAAAAAATGGAGTGACTTTAATTTTCCTGAACTGCCTGCTTTGACTTCTATAGGCACCACGGTAGTGCCGTGCTGGATAACATAATCTATCTCTGCTTCAGCGCCTCTCTCAATTCGAGTCCAATAATAAAGCGCTGGCTCGATATACCATGGTTCTATAGTGCGTAGCAGCTGTCCAACAACTTGCTCTGCAATACCACCCTTGTTAACCAGATCAAGTTCATCAGTATCCTCCAATTGTCCCAACTGTAAACCAAGCAATGCAGAACATAACCCAACATCAAGAAGAATCATCTTGTTGAACTTTTCATTAACCTCAGCCCCCAAAGGTATGCCATTTGCAGCAGTAGCTTTCACTGCACTGGCTACGCGAGCGCGGGTCAAGAGCTGCACCGCTGCCTTAACCTGGACAAGCGAGGCATCCGTTTGCACGTGACTATAGATAAATTTTTTGGCTAAAGAGAGAGGTATTGTATCTATAACCTCATTCAAAATATCGGGAGAAACCCGACCACTATATTTACTAAAATCTGCTCTATATGAGCCCAATAAATCATTATGCATCTCATTGGTTTTTGCGAGAGACCCTCCCTCAATCCACTCAGATACTGCTCCTGGAAGCCCTCCAACATATACATATTCCTTAAATAACCTCATGAGCTCTGCATGGACTACCTTATTAATTTCCTCATTCCAGGTGTATGATTTTATAAGATCAACAAGCTGATCTTTGTGTTGAGCTTGAAGAAATTCAATAAATGACAACGGCTCAAGGTATGCAAAGCTCACGCGACCCACAGGCATCTTGAGAGCATGGACGCCTAAAACAAATTCTAACAAGGACCCCGCAGCGATAACAGCTAGTTGCGGCATTTCTTCATAAAACCATCGCAATTTTTCTATAAGTTCAGGTTTTGCTTGAATTTCGTCGAGAAACAAAAGTGTTTTGCCTGGATCAACCCGTACGGCAAATCGCTGCTCAATGCGGCGTATAATTTCTTTTGGATCATTCGATTCAAAGAGATCTGCATACTCCGGATTCCTTTCGAAATTGAACTCAACGAGCTTTAAACCTTCTAATTCTGCTAAATGTCTCACTGCCCAGGTTTTGCCAACTTGTCGTGCTCCACGAATAATAAGCGGTTTGCGCGTGGGCGCGATAAGCCATTCTTTCAGAAAAGCCATGCAGGTGCGATTCATGGGCGCTCTCCTAGACATTAAATCACTCAATTAAATTCAGCCTCAGTTAAAAAGAGCCGGCTCTTTTTCTAAGCTATAGAATAAAAGAGCCGGCTCTTTTTAGCAAGATTTATATAAAAGAACCGGCTCTTTTTTTAAACTGATTACAAGAAGATCTAATGGGGAAACAAACACCCGCATCTTATCTATTCTGAGAAGAAGCTAGCACAAAAGATTTTGATGCTCCACCAATACTCAACCGATTACAAGATCGGCACTATGGACGAACTGCCTTATCACTATAGCGAATATTAGCTTCCTGAAAGAGCTTATCAAAGTATGTTTTTTGTGTTTGAATATACCGCTCTTGGGTAAGCATATTGGCAATATCGTTTTTACGCTCCTCAAGGGGGGTTATCTTCTTAGCGATAAACTTTAGTAAGGTAAATTCCCCGTCAGACTCATCACTTATAATGACAGCACCCACAGGAAGATCCTTAATATAGGCCTTTTCCCCAGAAATGTCTTTTTCAGCAATAGCACCGATATCAGCCCAATCGACCGAATGTTCAATGTTTCCTGAAGCTATTTCTTGCTCAACAATAGCCCTCCTAAGGGCTTTTGAACTGCCACCCAGGGGCACTACCGCTTGATGGAAGCTATACCTAACAACTGGATGATCATTGTGATACTGCTCAATAGCTTTGTTCGAGACCTGAGCCTTCGTCTTAACACGAGAATCTATGACATTTTCAACGATAAGGCCTCTTTCAAGCTCCTTTTTTGCTTCTTCAAGCGTCAGGCCTTGTTCTTTAAAAAATGCAATGAGCCCTTCCCTGGTCATCCCAAGCTGCTCTTGGGCACGAGAAAGTGCCTTCTCAACCTCTTCCTCCATAGAACCCATATTGAGCATTTTAGCCTTAGCGAGTGTTTTCCCATCAAGAATAATCAGCTCTTTAATAATCGCATCTCGTAAAGAAGGGGCTTGGCCACTTAGACCGGAACGTAAGTCGGACTGACGAATGAGAACGATCCCCTCAGGATGATAAATGGTTGCAAGAACACAATCCTCAACCTTGCGCTTCGGTTGAGCTATTTCTAGGGGGACACTTACCTCCGGCTTTTTAGCTGGCCTCGATTTACCCTGTTTTGATGGAGTTCCAGGGACAGCTGATACCCCACATACTGCACCCAGAATTACTGACCATAGAGCACGTATCGCATAGTTCATAGAAAAACTCCTCGTAACTAAGAAAGGGGACCATAATGATCCCCTTTCTTTCTATCATATCAGTGCTTTGCTTAGCCTGCAACTACACCTTGTGGTTTAGCTACTTGAGCTGGAGCCTCGGCTTCAGGCTTTGTCCTGTGTTTTTATTTTTTGAATGCAAGCTTCCCGAAACTTTTCTTTTTCCCTTTGCTTCGCGCTATCGCCTCTTCATGGGTCATCGTTAGTCTATATGCCCTATATGTTCGCTCCCATGCCTGCTCTCTAAAAATAGTATACCCCACACGAGCAAGCGCCTCCTCAATGGCTTCATCAGTATAACCATTTTTGGTCAACCTAAGTTTAGCCATAGTTTTCCCATCATGAATAATCCACCTTTTAATGGAAGCATCAAGAAAGGTAGGAACTCGGCCACCCATAATCCACTTTGTAATAGCTCGACCACCCGGTTGGGTCTGTTGGGTTACTACGGTACCCAGCGCCACCAGCAAGAAAATACGCATCGCATAGTTCATAAAAGACTCCAAATAACTAAGAAAGGGGACCGTGATGATCCCCTTTCTTTCTATAATATCAGTGCTTTAATTAGCCTGCAACTACACCTTGTGGTTTAGCTGCTTGAGCTGGAGCCTCGGTTTCAGGCTGTGCTCCATCTTGCTCTTGCATTTTTTGAGCGAAAGCTTCTCGAAGTTTTTCTTCTTCTTCTTTTTGTTTCGCTTCTGCTTCTTCAAAATATTTGAGGCTTTCATCTATTTTGAACTCATTCTTATACTCTTCAATGCGTTTAAGGAATGCAGGCTCAAGCTCAACACTTCTCTTAAACTGGGCAAGCATCTCGGTCATTTGAGGCATAGCTTTCAATTCACTAAATTCCGCATATTGTGAAGGGGACTTAGCACCAGCCTTAATAACAAAGAACTTCTTATCACCCGAAGCCACAAGCTCAACAGCATTAGGAGCTAGTGTACGTGCTTTTAAGCGAACTGCAAAGTCAACATTTTGAGACTGCGCAGAGACTTTTCCAAGGTCCTTGATAGAGAGATTTGCAGCACGTGCCGCTCCAGCAAAATCAGATTTTGCTTTCTTAAGAAACTCTTCAGCAGCTTTCTTATCAGTAAATTCGACTGACTGGACGCTTACGCTTTCCGGATTCTTAAGGAACGGTGGACGATCAAAGGCAGGATTTTTGCCTTTCGCCTCATTATAGAAGCTTTCGATCGCAGCGTCAGAAGTATCTATAGTCTTTTTAAGTTCCTCTGCAAGTATTTGGGAGTTAACGCCCCATTTTGCTAAATTAAAGGCACGACGAAACTCTTTTTGATATTCAGGATCTTTGTCCTTGCCTTCTTTGATCATTTTATGATCGAGGAGTACCATAGTCTTCAAAGTATCATAGGCATCTTTCCTCGAAAGAGCCCCATAAGGTCCTGAATTCGCAGTTGCTGTAGCATAAAATTCTTCAAATTCTTGTTTGGTAATCGCGGGAACACCATCGATAGACAATATAACGTCTTCTGGTTTAGCAGTTTCTGCGCTAGGCCCGCACGCTGGACATGATGCTCGCTTAAAAACGTCACATCCGGTAAGAACCGCTAATGATGAGACCAATAAGGCACCACTCAGAAAGTAACGGAATCGTGTCTTTTGCATAGAATACATCCTTTTAAAAGAAAAAAGTAATAAAATGTTTTAAGTAAGGACATGCTATCACAAAGCGAGCAAAGTTGCAAAATTATTCACCTCTATAAATATAGTGAAATACTTTGATAGCTTCTTCTAAACTTTCAAAAGCTGAAAGTTTTTTTCAACCAGATCTAACCAAACTAGGAAAGAGTCCAAAACTCTTCGAGGAATACTTAGAAGGAACTGCAGGCAACTATCGCCCTTAGGCACGCTGGCTTATAGGGAATCACTGTGCGAGCTACCTCCTGTAAGGTCGCGCCCGAGGTCATCATATCATCTACGAGAATACAATTTTTACCCGCAAGTGCCTCTCCTTTAATCATTTTAAAAGCTCCCTTCACATTATCATAACGCTCGAACATGCGACATTGAGATTGTTGTCGCGTGTTTCGAGTTCGTACGATACAATCAAGTATAGGTATCCCGCTATAGCGACTCAACTGCTCGGCAATAACACGTGCCTGATTATACCCACGAAGAGCTGCTCTTTGAGAATGTAAAGGAACAGGAATCAGGAAGTCTGCATCCATTGAAGGCATAACCGAATGGCACCATATAAGAGTCCCTAGGTGTTTACTCGCTTCATACCCATTATACCGTTTTGCAAGGATGAGCGTTTTCAGGGGCTCTTCATAAGCACTTACGGCATAAACTTGAAGATATTCATCCCCGGTTACTTGAAGCCTTGATGATAGAGTTGGATTAATAAGTATCGTGCAGGTAAGACATAAAGGCTTGTCTGAGGACAGCGAACATCTGCAATAGCTACAATGGTAAGGTAGTACAAATGATTGCAGCACCTTACAAAACTCATAAAAACGTTGATTCAAACGGCCTATTCGTTTCGGGTGAGATAACTAAAAAACATGATGCCAACACCACACACGATAGCCATATCTGCAAGATTAAAAACTGGCCACACATAGTCATTCCAATGCACCACAATAAAGTCGACTACTCCTTTTTGAAAGCACCGATCAATAATGTTGGAACAGGAACCTGAAACCACTAAAAGCTCTCCATAAACTGAATACCCTTGCTTATACCTGCGAAACGCATACACAGCTAATCCAAAGGTTAAGAGAAGAATGCAAAAAGAGATCGCCAGGAAAAGCAGTGTGTTTGTCTCAGCTGATGAAAGCAGTCCCCACGAAATACCTCGATTGATCGTCACCCTAAAGCTTAAGAAACTCGTGACTATATGCCCATCGTACCAGTGGTTGACTGCTATCCACTTAGTAAGCTGATCTGCAAGGATGATCAACATTCCCGCAATGAGATACCCTATCGTTTTTCTTTTCATCGAACCTCCCCGCCAAGATCTTGCACTGCACGCTGCACATGTTGTGCAATGGTCTCTATTGCTTCTTTAGTAAGGGTACCTTCTTTGTCTGCAGCAGTATACCTAAAAGTTAATGACTTCTTATCAGGCCAATCAGGTTTTTCGAAGCTATCAACCAGCTGTACCTTCATGATGCGTATATCTGCTCGACCAATAGCATTCTCTAGACCTGCAACAGTTACTGAACGAGAGACTAAGATACTAATATCCTGCTCAGTTACGGGATACTTAGCAAGAGGCACATACTGTGCCTGCTCGTTCCGTGCATTCAGTAGAAAAATTGCATCGAGCTCAAAAATGAATGCATCCCCCTCAAGGACTTGTCCAAGAAAAGAGGATGAGCACTTACCTGCGCGGCCAATTACTCGCTTACCGCACCACAATTCTGCTGACTGGTAAATATCGTACCAAGGAGCAAGAGCCTTGGCAGGCTTGAGCCAATGCACGGTAAGTCCGAGTGCAAACATCATCTGCTCAACAAGGGCCTTACCTTCATAAAAGTCTATCGGTGCTTTTTTTTCGTACCAGATGCCCCCACATTCCTGCGATTCAGTGTGATAGATGCCCTCACACTCTTGCACTTCAATAGGGCCTTTAGCGACGTGCCATACACGATTGATTTCAAAAAAGCGCAAGCTGTCTTGCACTGCTTGATTGGTTATGACACATCCTATAAGGTTGGGCACTAACGAGGTTACTAAACGCTGCCAATGCTCAGATAAGGGATTAGCAATACGTGGTGCATCAAGTGGATCATAGGAAAGTTTTTTGAGCAGCGCTTCATCATAAAAAGCATATGTTTGAACCTCATGCATCGAAAGACCATATGCAAGAATATGTTTCAATCGTTTTTTACGTTCAATCCTTCGCGTATTGAATGCCATTACTTTTCGCTCTGGAAGGACCGGAGCAATCTTGCTGTATCCCACAAAACGCGCTACTTCTTCAACAATGTCTTCAGGAATCGTCACATCTTTAATGGCACGGAATGTCGGTACTGTCACGATAAACCTGTCATGCTCGTACACCACTCCAAAGTCAAGATTTTTAAGAATAGATATAATCTTCTCTATAGAAACCTCCATGCCGATCTTGCTCAGAATAAGCTCATAAGATACCTCTATGACTTTTTCATGCCATAAGGGTCCTAATGATGTGATCGCTTCTTCAGCCTCATAAGGAATCTGAGCCTCTTGAAGAAGTTTAAGATAGCGCAATATTCCCTGAGTGTTTTGATTTGGGTCAATATTCTTTTCGTAACGAGTCGATGACTCAGTACGTTTTTTTAAACGAGTTGCAGTAAGACGAATCGGTATCGGTTCGAAATTAGCAGATTCTAAGAAGAGTGATTTCGTTGTTTTGGTTACTGAAGTTGCAAAGCCTCCCATTACTCCAGCTACTGAAACTGCACTATCACCAGCTGAAATGACACGATCGGAAGGTTCGAGAGTAACTTCGTCACCATCAAGCAATCGGAGCTTCTCACCTGTACGAGCACAGCGTACCTGTATATGTTTGCTTGGTAACCGTTCAGCATCAAAAGCGTGCATCGGTTGGCCGATATCACACATTACATAATTGGTCATATCAACAAGAGCATCAATGGGTCTCATGTCAATTCGCGCTAATCTAAAGGCCATCCATGGCAATGAAGCACGATAGGTCACTACAGGAACCGCTAATCCCGAGAATCTCCTACAGGTACTTCCACAAGCTTCATCATCAAGAGAGAGTGCAAAAGATTGTCCTGCTTGAGCAGGAGCCTTCCTGTCATAATGCTTAATCATGGTATCTGCAAGAAGATGCTCCTCCTGAATAAGCATCTTACCAGCTAAGGCCGCCATCTCACGCGCACAACCTCGATGACCCCACAGGTCTGGCCTGTTGGTGATCGCTTTATTATCGATCGTGATAATTGTATCTTCCTGCTCAACAGTATCTCGCCAGGAACCCTGAGCTTCCCTATCGCTCATATACAGACTTCCCATAAGACCATCTTTTGCCGAGCCCACATCTGAAAGCGTGGCCCAGCGAACTTCTGATCCATCTTTTTTAACAAGGTACCAGAAGCCTTGCTCACGCGATGGATCTTTTCGCTGAGGCAGATTAAATGACGTACCAAGTTCTTTGCAGGATACCACTACTGCCTGATCTAGAATTTCAGTAATGTTTACTGCATAGAGATAGGCAAGCTCGGTAACAATATGCTCAGCAGCATCAATCTCTGCTGTTTTTGCATTAAATTGCTTAACAAGATCGGGAAGAGCAATATCATTCTTTGTTGTCGCAATATGGTCAAGAATCCAAGAAATGGAAAGTTTCATAAGGGTTGTATCCCGGAAGGATTTTTTATAATTGCTTTTTTATACTCGTATCATGCCTCCCTAGTATAGGAAAAAACAGGATAAGGAGCAATCTCATGAGTTTGCATAAAACTCTATCATCCAAAACTGAAATCCGCTCACAGCCAGCCTCGAGCCCCCTTGTCAGACTAAACCTCTATGTATGAGTCGTCAATCAGGTTGCATAGTACCTATTCTCAATAATTCCAAGCCAATAGCGGTTACCTATTGCCATTTTTTTAAATTCTGATAGAATAAAAAGTATGCCAATTCAATAAAAATCTAGCCGGCATTATAAGCGATTTGGCACTATCACAGCACGCAGCCATATGTGTCACTAGTAAAATAACTACAAAGATATGACCAAAAGGACAATATGAAATTACGTATACTGATTTTTACCATAATAATGGGCGTTTCCTCGATGAATGCCATGATTCTTTCTGAAGGAAAGTGGAGTCAATACCAAGATGAACCACTAACCGATTGGAGCAATAACACGTCTATTTATGACAATGCCTACCAAGGAGCTACTTACGACTATTCAGTAAGCTCTAAAGAAGCATTCGAGCAGACTCTCAAAGCACTTCCCCAGGAGGAGCAGTGGGTCATTCAGGACTGGATATATGCCGTCAAACAAGTTGAAAAGAATCTCCTTAAAAAACCTTTTGAGACGTGGACTTTTGATGATCTTTCACAACTCGCTGCATGGCTCTTACGATCATCACAGAAGGATCCTCGAACTATAAGGACCGAGCCGGTACGCTGGACTTTTCGTAAGATATCAAAAGCAGAAACTGAAAAATTCGACACATTACTCTTTAGAAAAGTCGTTAACACCCCATCAGGAAGAAAATACGTCGACAATCCTCAGGAACGCCCGAAGGCACTATTGCAACCCTTAACAGCCCAAGAAGAAGCATACTTACATGAAACTGTCTACGTTTTTCCTCTAGGTGATGATGTAAAAAAAGAGCTCATTGCAGCTTTCGAATCACTCAAGCAAGAACTAGCAAAAGCCAGGGCTCTTCCTTGGGAACAACGACAACAAAAAGCATTTTCACTCGGATGTCAGTTCCATTTTGACATCATAAGAGTGCATCCTTTCAAAGCGGCTGCAAAAAGATTGGGCCGACTAGGTATGTTTATTATACATTCCCAGAATGGCATAATGCCACTCTGTGTTATCAACGCTGAAGCATATACGCAGTCTTTGCTAGGTAGCTTAAAAGAGGGTACGCATAGGCCCTTTGAAAAATTCTATAAGACTCATGTTGATCGCTACGATAATCTTCTCAAAAGCACCGCCCAGGCAGCGGGCCCTCAGAAGAGAATCTCTGCCGAGGAACACCTACGGCTCATGTTATTGAACTTTGCAGCTGTTGAAGAAAGCACCGACCAAACAAGCGTAGCCAGCAGTTCAAGCTGCGCTACCTGCGGAAAACAAGATTCAAAGCAGCGCTGCAGTATATGCAAAGCTGTTTATTATTGTGGCAAGGAATGCCAAACAAAAGATTGGAAGGCTGGCCACAAAAAGCAATGTGCCAAAATTGCAGAACAGCAAAAGGTATAAGAGCATGCTTATTAACAAGATTACCCTTCTTAGTATTCTTATGAGCTTTGCATCACCATTGGTGCATGGCATGGTTCTCCAAGAAAAACAGAGCTTATATCAAGATGCTCCTCTAACGCAGTGGCCTCAGACAGTTACTACGTTGGCCTATCAAGGTGCACGCTATGATACGGACAAGGTTGCAACCAAAGCAAAAGCATTATCTGAACAAAAAGAAGAGTGGGATGAAGAAACCTGCACGGTCATGGGTTGGTGTAAGGCTATTGAAGAGACTCAAAAAGAGCTTCTCACCAAGCCTTTTGAAACATGGTCCCTTATGGATATTCGGTACCTTTCTGCATGGATCACTTTTTTTCACAAGAATGTTAAACATCCGGGCACTTTCAGATACATAGGCGAACCAACTTATTGGCAAATACGAGAGATGTCGGCCGAAGAATGGAAGCATATTAAAAGTTTGGTAAACCAAAAAATACTGCTCTCCGTAGATGCAATGCTCCTTGCACGAGTCAAAAGCTCGCATCCGAATGAGCCTCACCTTTATGCTCCGCTCACCAAAGAAGAAGAGTCCTTACTGCGAAGATCAGTTCACCTTTTCCCTCTGAGTGAAGATATCATTGAAGCAGAACTCACTACTGCCCTGACGAATATACAAGAACAACTTAGACGTATACGAGAACTTCCCTGGAAACAAAGGCAGCAACAAGCCCTTTCTCTTGGATGTAAGTTTCATTATGATATCGTACGCATCCATCCTTTTATAGAAGGAGCCAAGCGCTTAGGAAGACTTGGCGAATATATCATCCATGCTCAGCATGGCATTAAACCCCTCAAGATTACCGATCCAGCAGCCTATAATCAAATACTCATAGAATGCCTTCTTCAAAAATCTCATCTACCGTTTGAAGCCTATTTTAGAAGATGCTTGGAAGCCGAGGAGGCGAAATTAAAGCCGATGGAACCTGCTGACAAAGATCAAATGGTAACACCAGAAGGTTTAAAAAATCTCTCTCTCACTCAGATCATTGCATGCGGAAAATGCGGGAAAAAAGGAGAAGGATTTCAGCGATGTGCGGCCTGCAAAGAAGTCTATTATTGCTCTAAAGAATGCCAAAAGGATGACTGGATAGCTCAACACAAAAAACAGTGCCTAACCAAGCCATCGCCCCAAACCAAGAATTAAGGATCTTCATGATGACTACACGAAATGCACGTCTACCAATGTTAGCTCTGATGGTCCTCCTGGCCATACCTTCTCTATTGTGCCTGAGTAAGGAAAAACTATTTGAGGACAGTCCCATCACGAAATGGCCCAATATAACTTATGATGCAGCCTATCAAGGTGCATCACATAACTTTTCACAAGAGCCAGAGAAAATTGCTGCCCTCCTTGCAACCACGCTTAATATTTCTACAAGGGATCAAGCCAAAGCAGAGGGACTAAATGAAGAAATGTGCGTCATTTTGGGCTGGTTCTATGCTCTTTACAGAAGTAGAACAACCCTCCTTGCAAAGCCATTTGAAAGTTGGACCATCACCGATATCAAGAATTTATCTTCCTGGCTTACGCGTCTCGATCCTGAGGTATCAGAACCCGGAGCCTTCAGAGTAGATGAAGCTACCTGGCAAATAAGAGAAGAAATATGTACCAAAGAATGGTCCTATATTGTCTTTTTGCTGAAACGAAAAGAAGTTACTGCCACACCACAATCTCTTGAGAAATTCCGCAATAGTCTTGAAGTCCAAAAATTTCCAACGTTACTCAATCCGCTCACGGACGAGGAAAAAGCTCTCCTTAAAAATTCAATATACCTCTTTACTCCAATAGAAACTATCGAAAAGGAACTTCAAGCTGCCTTAGAAGAGGCCCAGAATGCCGTTATTGCCATAAAGAACCTTCCCTGGCAAGAACGTCAGAACAAGGTACTATCCATTAGCTCTAAGTTCCATTATGATATTGTGCGCGTTCACCCTTTTCAAGAGGGCTCAAAAAGATTAGGAAGGCTTTGTTTGTATCTCATCAATGCTCAACATGGCATTCGCCCAGTTCATTTTACCGATGCTATACGCCATAAATCGGCTCTTGTGGCTTGCCTAAAAAGAAACTCCCATGCCCCCTTTGAAAGCTTCATAAGAGCTTGCTATGGTCTTGAGCATGAGCAGGAAGAACGCGAGCCTGTCGCCACAAGTACTTGGTGCCATTTCTGTGGCAACCGGGGAGAGGATCTTAAAATATGCAGTGGGTGTAAGAAATTCTATTATTGCAATAAAGATTGTCAGAAACAAGATTGGAATGCCGGCCACAAGCAGGAATGTGCTCAACAAAAAGCAAAATAATCTCGCACATTGGAAAAGAAGAGACATTCATCTTTTTTTTAAAGGCGCTATACTTAAAAATAAAGATACCTTTAATCGGGGCGCATTCCAATGGGAAAAATTCTCATTTACTATAAATACATAGACATCGAGAAACCTTCGCTAGAAGTAGCTGCGCAGAAAAAGCTGTGTCGTGAGCTTGGTCTTACCGGTCGCATTTATATTGCACGTGAAGGCATTAATGGAACTGTTGGAGGTTCCCTTGAAGCCACTGAAAAATACAAAGAAGCTATGCGCTCCCATCCTCTCTTTTTTGATCTGGATTTCAAGGAAAGCGATGGTGGCGCTGACTATTTTCCACGGCTCCAAGTAACGGCAAAAGACCAGGCAGTAAATTTCGGTGTAGATCCCCAAGAAGTCTCTGCACGAGATGCGGGAACCCATCTATCTGCTGAAGAAGCGCATGCCCTTATGACAGCAAATCCCGACGATTTAGTTATACTGGATGCTCGTAACGATTATGAATGGCGTGTGGGAACATTCAATCATGCGGTCAAACCTCCTATTTCCAACTTTAGAGATTTGCCTGAGTATCTTGACACGCATCTTGATCAATTCAAGGGGAAGCGAGTACTTATGTATTGCACAAGCGGTATACGCTGCGAACGCGCAACTGCCTACCTTAAGAAAAAGCAGGTGGCCCAAGAAGTCTTTCAGATTAGGGGAGGCATTCAACGCTATACTGAAAAATATCCCGATGGTTACTTCAGAGGCAAAAACTACGTGTTTGATGCCCGAGTCACCGAAAAAATAACGGATGATATCCTTGCGCAGTGTGATCACTGCAAAAAACCGAACGATGATTATACCAATTGTATCAATGCTCAATGCAATAAGCAGCTGATTTCCTGCCCTGACTGCATTGGTATATACCAAAATACCTGTAGCGACCGATGCGCCGAGCTTGTTAAAAACGGTGAGGTACAGATACGCTATATTTTCAGAAAACTACCTGCCGAATTTGAAAAGAGCAAGGAATAACGCATGTCTTCGCCAGTGCTTCAGTCATCCTATGGATTACCTTTAGAAACCTCGCTTATTATCCCCTCAGTTTCTCTTGCTGATAAAAACTGGTTCAAAACAGGGGGTCCTGCAGCATATTTTGCCGAACCACGAACTGCTGAAGAGTTCCAATTAGCACTCAATACTGCTCGCGCCCATAGGTTACCTGTGTGTCTTATTGGGGAAGGAGCAAATATGCTCATTAGTGACTCTGGTATTGAAGGACTAGTCCTCAAACCTCAGCTTAAAAACATTTCAGGGCTCATGATTGATGAAGAGCATGCACTCGTCACTGCCGGCGCAGGAGTATCTTTTGGTGAACTCATAGCCTGGTGCCTTGATACTCACCTTATTGGACTTGAAGAGTTTAGTGGTATCCCAGGCAGCATTGGCGGGGCTGTATTTATAAATATCCACTATTTTGAGTTTCTTCTTGGTCAGTTTATGACCGGAGGCCAGGTCATAGAAAAATCGACCGGTAAGCTTCTCACCGTAGATCAAAGTTGGTTCCAGTTTGGGTACAACACATCCCTGCTGCACCAGGGAAATCACTATTTAGTGTCTGCTACCTTTAAACTTAAAAGAGTAGATCGCGAAGCTGCTGCGTATGCCAAAGGCAGAAGCCATGAGATGATACGGCATCGCGCTAAACGTTACCCAACCTCGCATACCTGCGGTAGCTTCTTTAGAAACTTTACAGAAAAGGAAGTTGCCCACACGAGCAAAAAACTTATCTTTGTTGCTTACTATCTTGATAAATTAGGTATCAAAGGGGAACTCGCCATAGGTGGCGCACAGGTCTCTCATCAGCACGCTAACATGATAGTTAATCGGGGAAGCGCTACCACCAATGACATTATCACTCTTGCACGCACCATGCAAAAACTCGTCTATGATGAATTTGGTATGATCCCTCAACCAGAATGCCGTTTAATGGGGTTCAACGAATATCCATTGTTAAAATAACATGATTAATTTTATAAAAGGTATCATTATAGGTTTTGCTATGGCGGCCCCAGTCGGGCCCCTTGCACTTCTTTGCATTCGGCAAAGTCTTACAAAAGGCTTCAAAGCTGGTGCCATCACTGCCCTTGGCATAGCTCTTGGAGATGGCTTTTATGCTCTTATTGCAGCTCTTGGGCTCAGCGCATTTAGCTCATTTGTACTTGCCCATCGAGAATATCTTTTTGTGGCAGGTGGTATTATTCTTATTGTATTTGGGATTAAGGGACTTAGCGTTCCCTTACCTCCTCAAGAAAAAACGATCGAGATTCCCATCAAGGCCCGTGGACTCACTACTCTTCTTCAAACGATGATTATTACGCTTACCAATCCGATGACCATTCTTTCATTTGTTGCCGCATTCAGCGCATTTGAATTTGAAAGATTTTATAACACGAGCGAAGCCATCAATGTTGCTCTTGGAATAACTCTTGGATCTTTCATCTGGTTCTTACTTATAAGCGCGACCATTGCCTATTTTAGGACTAAAGTAACTCCAGCAATGTATAGAATTATAAACCTCATATCAGGCTCACTTCTCATTGTGTATGGAACTCTATTCTTGCTTGATGCAGCCTGGGCTGTACTTTTTAAGACCTACCTCTCATCAAAAATCTTTTAAGCTCTATAAGAAGTAACCACTGCCCACAATATAGTTTTTAAACTTATCACCCATCTTTTTCGGTACCGATTTTACGTATACCTTGCGTTGAGCATTTCGTGTCTGATACTCAGCCCAACCACCTCCATTAACCGCAATCGTAATGATGTCATTTACTATCATTTTTCCCTGTTGGTCAGTAGCATTCAGCAAATTTTTCCAGAGCTGAGACTTATTAGTACCATTGACCAATCGGGTACCTTCTGCATCGTAAACAAAGATTGAAAGATCACCTCGGACATAATCACTTCCCGGCTCACTCAAAAGTCCAAGGGCAATATCAATATCTGATTGGTTCACAAGTTCAACCGCCCTGCTGACAAGTGTCTGGGTTGATGCTGTTTTTGAAGAGGGGAAAAACTCTGCACCTACAACAAACTTTCCATCGGGTGTTTCTACAAACTCTACATATGCTACAGCATTAGCATTACGATTTACATAGGATATTAATGCTCGCTTTTTCTTTTGAGCAAGTTCAATCATATCCCTCACAAAATATCGTCCGTCAGAGCTTCTCAGTTTTAAAAGATTTTGGCCAACAAATGAAGGGTTCTCTCCATTGGCAAGGCATTTACCCTCAAGATCAAAAACAAAGATGCCAAGCGCCCCTTGTGCAAACTCACCCACCACATTTGAAAATTCTGAAAAGGCCTGCTTTGACCCATTCGCTTTCAAATAATGTATAGCGCGTTCAACATAGTTTTTTACCGTACCCAGAGTGATATTTGGATGATATCCTCCAGCAATAAGATATTCTGTTTTTGTTTTAGGATCGATCACCTTTTCAACATATGAACGTTTAAATTCATTGCGCCAATAATATTCTACCCAACCTTTTCCCTTGGTTTTTGCAACCTCTATCAGCTCTTTGATGAGTGGTTTACCACGAGAGTCCTGAAGATCGATAAGATTCTGTCCAACTAGTGCAGCATTCTGACCATGAGCAACCACCTGTCCATTAAAATCATATGCAAACATATAGATGTCGCCCTTCACAAAGGGGCCATTGGGGTTACTAATCAAAGCAAAAGTAGATTCACGTCCATTCTGGTCAAAATAAGCTACCGCGGTCTTTACTAACTGCTTGGTGGTAAATTCATCATTTTCTGGGAAGAATCCTGAACCGAGGACATATTTTTGACCATCTTTCAAAACTGTTTTGACATAGGCTGTTTGGTATCCATTGTTCCATAGAAAACTAATTCGACCGCCCTCTCGTCCTATATGCATCATGTCATTAATAAGCGGCTGCCCACCTATGCCCTTTTTCTCTTTGATGTTCTGCCAGATAAGATCATAATCATCACCATAGGCAAGACAGGTCCCTGATTCTTTGAATACGAAGACAAAGAGCTCTCCTTTTCGCCAAACCGTATTGTGCACAAAATCATTGCAGGCAACCGAAACGGACTCCTTCATAAAGTGCTTGACCCCGTTAAGCACTAACTGTTTAGATTCTTGTGTTTTACGGTTAATATCAACATCTGATTCTTCATCAATTTTAAGATCATCACTTTCCTCAGACAAAGAAGGAATCTTCGAATCTCCCTGAACAGGAAAAAAACCGATGAGTAAGAACACAATACTCATGTAGCGAATGCACTTCATGCTAAACTCCCTCTTGCTTTCATACTTGTAAGTTGCTCTTAGTGTAGTCAAGCAGCTCAGAAAATCGCAAGAGTTTTGCCCAAAAGTTATCGATATCCGTAAGTGCTGATACGTAACTTTTAGTGCATCAAAAAAGGTCCTGATGAGGGACCTTTTTTATTAATGGCTAGTGAAAATCTATGTAACGACGTACAAATCAGGCATTACGCTCTTTGCTTTGTAGAGCCTCCAATAAGACATCATGCGCTTTTTTTACCCAGGTAATGACATTTTTAGCGAACTCCCTCTGCGGAAGATTATCTGCAAATATCCGTGGATCCCATTGTGATGAAAGATCCTTGTAGGCCCTTTCTACATCATCTTTCGTATAATTTTTATCAAGGCCTAAAATGTACCTAAAGACATCTTCTCCCGTCGTAGCATATATCTCCCCCTGTAACATACGCGCGGGCACAAGTGGATCATTAAGTTGCCCACTCGTGAGACCTGAAAGCTTGTCCAGCGTCTCCCCTTGTAAGTCATTTAATAAACCGTAGTAACGTATACGGCCAAAGGCAGCAAGTGGCTCTCGTGTTTCAATTATCTTTAAAAAGTTTTCCTCTAATTCACGGGGAGGGAGATGTGAATATTCAAATTTTAATTCAGGAGGAAATCCATCCCCAGCAGTAACTGTTATCACTAACGGGTCGAGATGAGTCTTCTTTAATCCCTTGGGCTCGCTCTGTATTTTTTGCCACTCCTTGTAAAGCGCTTCATTCAATAAATGTGCCTCCTTAACACTATAGCCTTTAATACCGCCATAGCCAGAAATAGTAAATACCGTTGGTAATTGCAATAGTTCTCCGGTCCCTATAAATCGCATTTCCATAGGACCAACAATTGAAGTTACTGGTTGATTTGAAGGTGTCAGATATGTAACCTTCAGAGGTACACTAACATACTCCTTTAATATACGAACATTATTGACAACAAATATGTTAAACTTCGTCGGTCTTTCTATCGCACTCGGTGAAACAACACTTCCAAAACCTATCATCATAAGAAAAGCAGAAATTCGGTACATATTCATTGTGCCTCCCGGGCTCTACATTTATACTATTTGTATTTAATTATATAAAAAAATTTTTATTTATGTCAAGAATTGGGCTTTATTTGCCACTCTTCCTTCAGAACCCAAAGTTCAGAGAGATTAAGAAATGAAGTATCAGCCATGATCCATCTGCAGACAGGCAGCATTTAGAATAGTAAGAGCAATATACCAACAGAGTATCATATTCTCCTTGAAGGCACTAATGGTATAACAAAAAGATACGCCCTTAAGAATAGCTCGAAGCTGAGCTTTCGTAAGAAGTCGCAAAGATTTATAATCCCGACCCACACTGACATCCGGGTAGTGGACTTTTATTTTTGCTCCTCGATGCCATAACATATTCCTTACCGCCTTAAGATGTCCTGACCCAGCGATAATGGCAACATGTTTCCCCTTATACTCGAAGATTCGTTGGCAAAAATAGGCGCTATACAAGCGTCCAAACATCTCTTTACAATATTCTGCAAGCTCATTATGCAATTTACTGCGTTGTTTCAGGCACCCGACAGCAAACTCAGAGAGATTTGTGTCAGGTGAGATCGAATTTTCGGCTAAAAGTTGTTTAAACCTTTCGCAGGCAGTTGATGCGAATATGAGTTCAGCATCAAACATTCCCAAAAAATCATCATTCCCGTGAGTTTTGCGGAATTCGCTTAGTGCTGATTTGCAAGCCTCATATGCATCGATCAGTTGGTTAAAAGTAAGTTCACTTAAGGGCGGAGCCTCCTCATAGTAACGTACCGAGCGCCAGTCATCCTCCAAATAATTAATAGGCATGTCAGCACCAAGAATATGCTTGGCAGAGTTGCCAACCTTGCGAATCTCTGCATCTTCAAAGACCACATTTAGGTTCCTTTTTGCAACTTCTACGTCCACATTATCCATCATATCTTTGTGTTTTGTAGCTGACCTACTATAGTATGAAGCTTTTTCCCATAAGACATGCAACGGCTCACTACGAAGAGAAGCTGTCTCTTCAAGAACATCAACAAAGTCATCGACCTGTTGCTCTACAACAGGAAAGATCCCTGTCTTGCGATAATCCCCCCCAAACAAAGGGGTATGTGTGTGGTGGTCTCCAAAAAGATACACGTGCTTATCATCAATAACAAGGTGATCACCCTCAACCGTTGTTGCCTCTAGTAGTGGCCAACAGAAAAGACCCATACAAAATGATACAACATATCTCCTGAACTGATATTTTGTAAATCGAAGAAGGAATATTTTGTTCCTAGGAATAGATTGGTTCATGACATCCTCCATGAATCGATAGAGACACTACTTACAGTCTAGACCTCCAGCACTCATTGTCAAGCAGGGCTGATTGCTTTGTAGAGTATGAAGTTATCAAGGCATATTTGTATCGCCCAGGCTGCCTACATAAGATACTCGCAACTTCTTGACTAATAAACCCGTTAGAGCAACGATATACAATTTCAGCGTGGGGACCATAGCTTTTTAAGCCTTCGCTCGGTATACTTAAAGTAAAAGACCCCTTGATGGAGACCCTCATGATAATAAGTATTAGCCGTCACAATTTCGATGCCGAAGTAAAAAATTCAAAAAAACCTGTGGTCATCGATGTCTTTGCAACCTGGTGCGGCCCTTGCCAACATATGGAGCCTTCCTATGAAGAATTGGCACAGGAGCTCGGCTCAAAATATACCTTTGGCAAACTTAATATCGATGAGGCTCGTGACATCGCAGTAGAATTTGGCATAATGTCAGTGCCTACCTTTCTCTTTTTGAAGAATGGAGAATTAGTAGGCCAAGAAGTTGGCTATATGTCAAAGGAACAGCTCAAAGAGAAAATAACAAGCCACCTTGACTAACGCTCCCACATCATACCCCTATCCGACTTACCCCTACTCCCGCCTCCCCAAAAGCAAGGCATTGCGATCCTAAAGCAACCACGAGCTCTCTTTTGTACGATTCTAAGCGGGATTATTGTGTTTTCCCCCCTCGCTTTATTTTCCAATGGGAAAATAAATGTAAAAAACCATTGACTCTATTTGTCGGTTTTGGATAGAATAAAAGTATGAACATATATAAACCTCTTCAAAGAAAGGACTTCTCATGAAGAAATTTTTATTGATAGCCTTAGTTGCTATCACAACTGGTGCGCAATTGTTAGCATGCCCATGCAATGCAAGAAATGCGAACAAGACCACGACTCAAAATAGATAAGAGTTTAGGGGTGTAAGAAATTGCACCCCTAACTTTTCTTGTCCTGAATGTCATATCCAAGCTCCTGCAGCCGTGCTCTTAGCTGGTCTGCAGCTGCCCAATCTTTCCGATTACGTGCTTCCAGGCGAGCTTGAAGCAATTCTTCAATTTCTTGAGTAATTACCACCGTTTCTTTTTTCTCTGGCTCTAGGGTAAGTCCTAGGATATGCATAAGAAGGCCCTTCAATAAGGCTAATTCATTTGGTCCCATATCTTTGATCGACTCAAAAATACGTCCCATAGCTTTTGCCACATTAAGATCATCGCACAGTGCAGTGAGAACGTCCTTTATAAGGTGATCACTTGTTGCACGAATCTCATTTTCAGATGCAGGATCGATGTTTTCAAGGGCAATACAGAGCTTTTGATAGCTTTTACGAGCTGACTCGATATCTTCAGGACTGAAATCAAGGGGATTGCGGTAATGGTGAATAAGGTAATAATAGCGCAATACCATAGGGCTAAAGGTCGTGTACGCATCTCTCAACGTAAGAAAATTACCTAAGGACTTAGACATCTTTTCTTCATTAACTCGCACAAATGCATTATGCACCCAGAAACGGGCAAAGGGCTTGTTGTGAAGACCTTCAGATTGTGCAATTTCATTTTCATGATGCGGGAAAATGAGATCCATGCCACCACCATGGATATCTATAGTTTCGCCCAAATATTCGCTCGACATCGCAGAGCATTCAATATGCCATCCAGGTCTTCCAAATCCCCAAGGACTTTCCCAACCAGGGCCTTCATCGCAAGATTTCCAGAGCGCAAAATCAAGAGGATCTTCTTTGTCGGCTCGAACGGCAACTCGAGCTCCCGCTTTTAGCTCATCTTTTGTCCGCTGAGACAGCTTTCCATAGCCTTCAAACGCGGAAATCCGAAAGTACACATCTCCGACTTCAGTGGCATAGGCCTTTTCTTTAGCAATAAGACCTTCAATGAATGAAATAATCGGCACAATATGCGTTGTTACCCGAGGTTCAAAGTCAGGAGCTTTGCAAGCAAGCTTTTCCATATCTTCATGAAAGCTCGCAATATACTTATTCGCTAAAATTAGGTAGGCACTCGGATCATTAAGCTCTTTATCAGCACGGTTAAGCAGCTTATCATCTATATCGGTAAAGTTTCTACAATAGGTGACTCTATACCCAAGAAAGATCAGTAGGCGGTAAAGAAGGTCGAAGGTAACGTAACACCGGCCATGTCCAAGGTGCGCATAATCATAGGGAGTGATCCCGCACACATACATCGTTATTTGGTCAGAATTACCAAGAGGCTGTTGCCTTCTTCCTAGGGTATTGTAGAGTGTTATGGAAAAAATAGGTTGTTTTAGCATCGTTTTTCCTATTGAACCTAGCAAAAATTCCTAAAAATAGTAGTATAGAAATACTAATCGCCAAACGTCAACAGTTTTGACCTCGGAAAATAAGAATGAGTAAAGTCTCCTATAAGATCGTCGTCATTGCCTGTATTTCCTTTTTTGGTTTTCGCTCCGTGTATACTCAATCATCGCAGACGAGTATATCAGGAGATATGCAGCAGGACCAGCACAAACGTATCCGATCGATCATTATTTCAGGTAACAATTTCGTCCCCGAAGAAGCACTCCGTGCCCGCATACCTTTTCGTGAAGGCGAACTCTTTATTCCATCAAAAACGGGTGACATCATTCGGAACCTCCACGATTTAAAATTCTTTAATCAGGTAACCGTTGAGACCGAAGAGGTTTCTCCCACTGAACTTACTCTCTATGTCATTGTTCAAGAAAAAAAGAAGGTTGAGAGTGTCCTCTTTGAAGGTAACGTTGCCGTAACTTCAGAAGAGATTGAAAAAGAGCTTAAACTTTCTGAAGTAGCTGCTATGGACGAGGAAGAGCTCAGTCTCTTTGCCAATAAGATTAAAGCACTCTATATAGAAAAGAATTACCATAAAACCGCCGTATCTGCAGAGCTTCGTCCCACAGAGCGTGGCACCTATATCGCGATATTTAAGATTTGTGATGGTCCCCGTGCTCAGGTAAAGCGTGTATTTTTTGAAGGGAACCAGTGCGTTCCCTCTCATATCTTACGCAAAATGATATTCACACGAGAAGCATGGCTCTTTGGCTTTATGAATAAAGCTGGTACTTATAAACCTGACATGCTCGACGTCGATAAATTCATTATCGAAAACTACTACCAGAGTAACGGCTTCTTGGCAGCACGAGTAGTCGATATTCAAGTCATTATCGATGAAGCCACCCAGGACGTTACGGTAACCTACTTTGTTGAAGAAGGACCGATTTTCTCAGTTACCAAAGTGTCGGCACCCGGCAATGATATTCTTACCGAAGCACAACTCCTTGCAGCTCTTCCTGTTTCAGCAGGACAGATCTATTCCAAAGAATTTATACGTGAATCGATGGAACGTCTTCGCACTATCTGGGGTCGCTTTGGATACATTTACGCTGATATCGAGCCGGTTATTATTCCTAATTTTGAAAACAATACTGTTGAGATGACCTTCAACTCAGATTTGGGAAGAACCTACACACTGAACCGCATTAACATTATTGGAAACAAAAAAGCCTGTGACTATGTTATTCGGCGTAATTTAACGATCATTGAAGGACAACTGGTAAGCCTTCCCGCCATGGAGGCTTCAAAAGATCGTATAGAAAAGCTTGGCTATTTTGATCCTCAAGGAGGCGTCGATTGGAAAATCAAAAAAATATCACAAGATTGTGTTGATCTTGATTTGGTTCTTAAAGAAATAAATACAGGGAACCTCAGTGGTCAGTTAAGTTACGGAGGCGCAGATCCTCAGTCTCCTTCAACATCTATCCGCGTTGGCTTCACTGCAAGTGATCGTAACCTGTTTGGCACCGGAGTCCGTGCTAATATATCAGGAACATTTTCAAAGCAGGACCGCTTGATTACCCTCAGCTTATTTGAGCCTTGGCTCTTTAATCGGCCACTTGGTGGTGGGATTGAGTTTTACCACAGGAGCTCTTTTTACGAAGATTTCACTAATATCTCTTCAACGCCTAAGGAGAACCTTACCGGCGGAAACCTTAGTCTTCTCTTTTTCATACCTGGCTATCCTGATGTATCTACATCGATTGCGGGCGGGGTTGAACGTATCAAATTCCAACAGGGACTCAAGGCAGAAGGATTAGGGCGACTACCTGCTCAAAATGAACTTATGCAGACGTTCATCGATCGACGATTTGCTTCAGGGACCTCTGGCTTTATCAATATGGTACTTGGCCAAGATGTCCGCAATCATCCGGTATTTCCTAATAAAGGGTACAACTGGAGCCTTGTCTCACGAGTAGGTGTTCCTGCTTCAGATAGCACCTTTGGCTATGCAAAAACAGATTTCGATGCTACGTGGTTAACACCACTCATTGGTGAGTATGATTTAGTATTCCTTCTTCATGGGCATGCCGGGATCGTAGAGTCTCTACGTGACAGAATTATACCCTATCGAGATCTGTACAACGTAGGTGGACCTGGATCGGTTCGTGGCTTTGAATTTGGTCAAATTGGACCACAAGTATACTCAAGTTCAGTGGGTGCGAAAAAAGCCTTCTGGGTAAATGCTGAGCTTATCTTCTCGGTAACACAGGATCAATCTATTCGCGGCTTAGTCTTTTATGATGGCGGTGCCGGCTGGGATACCCCTTTGAATAAATGCCAGAGAGACCTTCTTGCCTTACCTGCAAATAGAGGGGCCCTTACCAATAATGCCTTTAGATATCGTCATAGTATTGGCTTTGGGATACGCCTACTTAACCCTGCTCCCATTCGCGTTGATTGGGCATTTAAGCTCGATCGTAATAAGCGTCGTGGAGAAAGCTTCTTTGAAGTGCACTTCTCTATGAATCAGGAATTCTAAGTTTGTATACTCCGGGTGAAAAAGTACTTGATGTTGGGCCAACTGATTGATGAGGCTACGAATCTTCATCGAACACTGATTAATTCTGAAGGCTCAAAAAAATAGTTACTTATGAGCGCTTGTAGAGTTGCAGGGTAGAAGTTTGAGTGCCATTTTCTTGCGCAGACAGTAGACTAACTGCGAAGAGCTGTGCATTTGGCGAAAAGGCTATGTGGTAACCCAGGTCCCATTTTTGCACAATTTTCCCTGAAGTAACATCCCATAGTATTGCTGCACGCGGTTTTATCCCCGGGCTTATCCAATCCTCATTTACGGTTGCTGCAACAAAGTCAGATTGTGGTGAGAAGATGAGGGAATAGCGTTCATGAAGAGAGAGCTCTCTATTTCTACATTCTGAAAGATCTAACAGTTTAGCAGACCAATCATGCGTATTTATAAGACATATTAGAGCTTTAGCGCAACCAACAGCAAGAAAGGTACCGTTAGGTGAAAAGGTGAGTTCGTTAGTACCTGCATCGCGAGCGTAATCAATGATATCGGTAGCGATTGTCTTAGTTAGATTTCCAGTTGTACCATCCCATAGGTTAACGCAAACTTCGTTTCTGTAATCGTACGCTATCTCGGGATCCCAATCTGGATACTTTTCTAACGGGTAAAAAGTGCAATTGCGGGTGGAGGCGATATATTTTTGATCAGGGGAGATAGCTATAGCCTCATATTCTGGCGCATTACTTGTGAGCTTCTCATGGGATGAATCCTCCACGCATTCTGTTACATTACCTAGCGGGATAGTAATACTGCGTACTAACTGCCCAGATTTTGGATCCCAAATAGTAATGGCACCATTTTTACTTGATGCGGATACCAGTTGCCCGTTAGCCATATACTGCAAAAAGTTAACAGTGCAGCAACAGTCACTGGCTTCGCAGAAATACTCTGAGCACCTCTTTGTTGCATGGCCATGCAGTTCATGGAGTAATTTACCTGTTGGCCATTCCCATAAGTAAATACTCGTATCGTTTGCTCCAGAGGAAGTTGCTGCAAGCTGGTTCCCGTCAGGAGAAAAAGCAAATATTTTAACTGGTTGAGGTATAGCCCAACTGCGTTCTATGGTCTGTTTTTCTACGTCCCAAACTTCTATAGAGCCATTTTGATAGCCAACGAGAAGAAGGCGAGAATCCGGTGAAAAAGTAATCGCAGTTTGGAGTGAGGATTGTTTACTCGATAGTGTTGAAAAAGCCTTCCAAGGAGCTTGAGTTTCTTGGCCTTGTTCCGGCTCACTTACTCGTGGTAAGTTCGTTACATCTGAGCTGTGTGGCGCTTTATTGTATATATATCTACTACCTAGTATGAGTATACTTATCGCGCATAACCCAGTAATAATAAATCGGTTACCTACTACCATACTATCTCAAAGGTTTGAATGTTTTTATCTTGCCTTGGGTGAAGTATAGCATAGATTGATAACTCTTGACCCAAATATTCACATAATCGCAGGTAACAACCTTGCTTACTAGGCAAAGCACTCATTCTTTCTTATACTAGAGCCAACTGTTGGCAATGGTATTGTATAAGCGGGAATAAAAGATATGAAAGTAGAACAACGTCTGTCTTTGCTTACTCTCGGGGTTATTGCCTTACAGATTTTCTTGGTATTTTTTTATATCCATCACCAAAGCACCCTTATTAAGCTTTCATATCAGCGTCAAAAGCATGAGCATACTAAGTTTGATCGATTAGCAAAGAAAAGAGACCTTACCCATGGACTGCATGCCAGCCAAAATCTCTCACAAATAAAAGACTTTGCTCTCAAATCAGACATGCAGAAAATTACCTTGGACCAAATAAAAACAGTACCCACCCATGAACACGCTGCAACCTAATATACGACTTACCCTTGTTTTTTTCTTCTATGTAGCATGCTACGCGTTTCTTGTGGTAAATTTATATCGTGTACAAATTCAGCGTTCGGAGTTTTTCACCGGTCGTGCTCAAAAACAATATAAGATGACCATCACCGTAACTCCTCCTCGTGCGGAGATTTTCGATCGCACAGGTCAGCCCCTAGCGCTTAACACTGAAGCAATATCAGCTTTTATTATTCCTTCCAAACTTGAGCATCGTGAAAACCTTTTAAATTTTCTCTCGCGCCATTTTAAAGAGTCTGCAGACCGATTACGTCGTACTAAGAGAAGCCACTTTATGTACATTAAAAGACGCCTGAGCCCTGAAGAAGTTGCTCTCATTGAACTAAGCGATATACCTGATATAAAACTTTTACGTGAGCCAAGTCGTTATTATCCGATAGCAGGAGTTGGACCGATTGTAGGGGTCACCAATATAGATAACCAAGGGGTCTCTGGCCTTGAGATGATGTACAATGACCTGCTCGCAGGAAGCGCTTCAACCTATCTTCTTGAAAAAGATTGCGCTAAGCGGTTTTATATTACTCGAGAAACACTGGTCGAAGGTGCCAAGGAAAACCGATAACCCTCACGATCGATCGGATTTTACAATTTCTCGTCTATGAAGAACTCAAAGACTATGTCCAGCAAGTAGGTTCTAAAAACGGATCTGTCCTTATCTGTGATCCAGAGACGGGAGATATTCTTGTTATGGCCAACTATCCAGACTTTGATCCAAATAACACCGAGAACATCATCCAAGAGCATACAAAAAACAGAATTATTACCGATGCGTACGAATATGGTTCAGTAATCAAAGGATTTCTTGCACTTGCAGCTTTGGAAGAAGGGGTCATAAGTCCTGATACACTCATCGATTGCGAAGGAAAACTTTCCTCCCGCGTTAATGGAAGTCCCATTACGACAACAAAAGCAAAGGGGATCATCCCTTTTGAAGATGTCATTAAGTTTTCAAATAATATAGGTGTTGCCAAAGTTGGTCATCGTGTTGGCACTAAACTCTATGATCACTATAAGCGTCTTGGCTTCTCAAAGAAGCTTGGCATCTTCCCCGGAGAATCGCCAGGAGTTATCTCTCCACCCCATAGATGGTCCAATGCTTCCCTAAATTCACTCTCATTTGGCTATGAGATACGATGCAATCTCGCACAAATAGCACAGGCGCTATCCATTGTTGCAAATGATGGCTATAAGGTGAAATTGCATCTTCTATATGATGACAAAGAAGAACCGGAAGGTCCCCTGTATAGTCTTGAAGCAATTCAAAAGATGAAACGTATTCTTCGAAAAACAGTTTCTGAAGGTTCGCTTGCACGAGCAAGTATAAATAATTACAACATTATGGGAAAAACAGGAACTGCACGGCTCATCACCAATGGACGATATGATCACACTCGTCACCTTTTTACCTTCATGGGCATTATCGAGAAAGATTCCTATAAGCGGGTCATCGTAGTGTCTATCAAGGAAACTACCAAGCGAGGAATGCTTGCTTCACAGATCGTAGTGCCTCTATTTGAGAAAATTGCCCATAAAATGCTCATCCACGATAAGATCATCCAAAATTGACGAACTCTTGGCTTGGATCACTTCTTTATGGTACTTCTATATAAGAAGGATCAAAAGGAGATACTATGAACGTACTTATTCCTAAGGATGTTCCCCTGTCAGCTTATAGCGAATATGTGAAAAACTATACCCTGCTTACTAAAGGAACAGGCAAGCTCTTTCTTTTTTCCGCTGATCATAAAATTGAGCACTTAGATAAGGACTTCAGAGGAGCAGCCGTCTCACAAGAAATACATACCCCTGAGCATCTGTTTAAGATAGCAAGCACAGCAAACGTAGGCGGTATGGCTACACAGCTCGGCCTCATCGCACGCTATGGTTCTGCTTACTCAAAGATCCCCTACATTATTAAGCTCAACTCAAAAACGCCCCTAATACCCATCGAAGAGAAAGATCCTTTGAGTAGAATCTTATGGACGGTCAAAGATGTCGTAGACTTTCAGAAAAGCTCTGGACTGACCGTCACCGGTATAGGAGTAACGGTCTATCTAGGAAGTACCTATGAAGATCTCATGCTTGAACAGGCTGCGCAAGCAGTATTTCAAGCACATCAACAAGGGCTCCTTGCTATCATCTGGATGTACCCTCGGGGGAAAGCAATTCTTCATCCAACCGATCCTGAGCTCCTTGCAGGGGCCGTTGGCGTAGCTGCATGTCTTGGTGCTGACTTTGTAAAAATTCATGCGCCTGAGGCCACCAAAGATGCCACACGAGCTCAACTTCTTAGAACTATCGTCGAAGCTGCTGGAAACACAAAGGTTGTCACCGCAGGCGGTTCTTTTAAAGATCCAGCCCAGCTCATGGCCTCTCTGAAGGAAGATATGATCATCGGAGGCACTGCAGGAGCAGCAATAGGAAGGTCTATTTTCCAGCATACCCTGAAAGATGCCCTGGAAGTATGTAATTCAATTGCAAGGTGTATATACACCTAAGAGCCAAATCTCCCCTGCCTACAAGAAACGTCGCCCGAATCAAACACCCTTAGCGCATAAGACCACTGAGTTGATAAAGCCGAGATGTCGAGGACCGCATTTCCCATTGAGAAGGCCCATAAAGCCCCCGGGGGGGGGCCACAATCACCCACAGCAAGCATGATGCTACTGACTATGGATTGCATTCCCTGTTTTTTTATGAAAAAGTAGGAATGTAATCCATAATTTGATAGAATATAGTAGGAATGCAATCCACACCAGGAGGTCAGTATGCTTGAAGAGCTGAGACAATTAAGCCAAGGCTTTTTAAAACTTAAAAACTCGCCTTATCGGCGCTATTTCATCCAATCTCAACCATTTAAGCATCGTCTTTCTCTCTTATTGGGACAAAGAGGCATTGGAAAAACTACGACCCTTGTACAGTTTTTGTTGGACAAGGTGTCACAAGACCTCTATGATCCTTCAATTCTCTATGTTCAAGCCGACCATTTTTTAATGGGTACAACGTCCCTTTATGAAATCGCTGATGAATTTTCCGCTATGGGTGGAAAATATATAGCCTTTGATGAAATCCATAAGTATCCTAACTGGTCTCAAGAACTTAAAAGCATCTACGATACATTTCCTAAGCTCACCGTAGTCACCTCAGGAAGCTCAGCACTTCAGGTATACCAAGGAAGTCACGATCTAGCGCGCCGTGCCATCAAATATCACATGGTAGGGCTTTCATTTCGCGAGTTTCTTGAATTGTATGTGCCGATAGAATTAAAAGCTCTCGAGCTTTCCACTATTCTTCAGCATCATGAACAGTATGCCGATGAGATCATTAAAGCCCTTGAAGAAAAGAATCACAAGGTTCTGCCACTCTTTCAGTACTATTTAAAGTATGGGTACTATCCGTACTTTTTAGAGCTCCCGAATAAAGAACTCTATGTCATTACGCTCGTGCAAAATCTTCAAAGTACACTAGAAGCGGATCTTACAGCAATCTATCCACATTTAAATGGTCTCAGCATAACTAAACTTAAAGAACTCTTATTGTTCATAGCGAAATCGGTACCTTTTACCCCAAACTGGAATAACATTAAAGAAATACTCGATGTAGGAGATACTCGCACCTTAAAAACCTACTTTTCCTATCTTGAAGACGCCTCCCTTATCAGGTCACTAGGAAAGGAAAACCATAAACTCGACCACCTAAAACATTCAGAGAAGGTGTATCTTGATAATCCAAATCAAATGAATGCCTTTAGCCAAGAAGATCCGCATATAGGAACTGAAAGAGAGCTCTTTTTTCTTACCATGGTTTCTGAAAGACACCACGTCAAACTACCTCCTAAGGCTGATTTCCTAGTTGATAGCACTTATCTTTTTGAGATAGGAGGACGCAAAAAATCCAGTGAGCAGATCATAGGAGAACACAATGCCTTTCTTGCCATTGATAGCATAGAAAATGGAATTGGTAAAAAAATCCCACTGTGGTTATTTGGCTTTCTTTATTAAGACAGCTCATAGAACTCAGGAATGCTCATAAATCCCTTCAATACACACAATGCCCATGACTATGGATTGCACTCCCTGTTTTTTTATGAAAAAGTAGGAATGCAATCCCATACGTTAGAAATCAGGCAAGCTCAAGGAAGTAAGAATATTACCGCAGCAAAGATCCCGCAGCCTTTGACAGCCACGGGATCCTCATTTTTTTATGCGTAGGTATTAGTACATGCCTTGCATGCCACCCATACCGCCGCCCATTCCACCACCATGTGAATGGCTACTTCTTTCTTATCTTCTGGAATCTCAGTAATGAGCGCTTCAGTCGTTAAGAGCATAGCCAGCAATAGATGCTGCATTTTGAAATGCAGAACGCACTACTTTAGCAGGATCAATAATACCTTCTGCAATCATATCAACATATTCGCCAGTTTTTGCATCAAAACCAATATTGCCTGTTTCTTGACGAACTTGATTAACAACTACTGAAGCTTCAAAGCCAGCATTTGAAGAAATAATACGTAGTGGTTCTTCAAGTGCACGCGCTACAATCTTGCACCCCAAGCTGTTCATCACCTTCAAGTTTAAGTTTTTCAACAACTGCTTGTGCACGAAGTAATGCAACTACCACCACCAGCAACAATACCTTCTTCAACTGCTGCACGTGTTGCATGTAGTGCATCTTCAATACGATCTTTCTTTTCTTTCATTTCTGTTTCAGTTGCTGCACCAACTTTAATAACTGCAACACCACCTGAAAGTTTTGCAAGACGTTCTTGCAGTTTTTCTTTATCATAATCTGATGTTGTATTTTCAATTTGAGCTTTGATTTGCATAATACGACCTTTAATAGCCGCATCATGCTCCTGCACCTTCAATAATAGTGAAGGTATCTTTGGTAACTAATACTTTCTTAGCATGACCAAGATCTTTAAGCGTACATTTTCAAGCTTTAAACCAATATCTTCAGAAATCAGTTTACCACCGGTTAATGTTGCAATATCTTCAAGCATTGCTTTACGACGATCGCCAAAGCCTGGAGCTTTTACTGCAACAACATTCAATGTGCCACGAAGCTTATTAACTACTAAGGTAGCAAGAGCTTCACCTTCAACATCTTCTGCAATAATTAAGAGAGGACGACCAGATTTTGCAACTTGTTCAAGAATCGGAAGCAAGCTCTTCATGCTTGAAATCTTCTTTTCATAAAGAAGAATATACGGATCTTGTAACACTGCTTCCATCTTTTCCTGATCAGTTACAAAATAAGGAGAAATATAGCCACGATCAAATTGCATACCTTCAACAAATGAAATTTCACTTTCCATGCCTTTTGCTTCTTCAACGGTAATAACACCATCGCGACCAACACGTTCCATTGCTTCAGCAATCTGCTTCACCAATAGTCGAATCAGAGTTTGCAGAAATAGTTGCAACTTGCTCAATCTCTTTTTTGTCGCTTACTTTTCGAGCAGTTTTCTAATCTCTTCAACGACAACGGCAACCGCTTTATCAATACCACGTTTAATTTCCATAGGATTAGCACCAGCAGTAACATATTTATTACCTTCTCGAAAAATTGCTTGCGCTAAGCACCGTAGCTGTGGTCGTACCATCACCGGCAACATCAGCAGTTTTGCTTGCTACTTCACGAACCATTTGTGCGCCCATATTTTCAATAGGATCAGCTAGTTCAATTTCTTTTGCAACACTTACACCATCTTTGGTAATAGCCGGTGCACCAAATTTCTTCTCATAAGCAACATTACGACCACGGGGCCCGAGAGTTACCTTTACTGCATCAGCAAGAGTATCAACACCTTTTGCAAGTCTTTTGACGTGCTTCAGCTCCAAATAATATTCTTTTTCCTGCCATGATGTCACCTCTTAATTATTCTTAACAATACCTAAAATTTCATCTTCTTTAATAATGATATGATCTTTATTTGCTTCAGTACCTGCGTACTTAGGAAGGAACACAACATCGCCAACTTTGACGCTCATTTTCTGCACGGTACCGTCACTTAGTACCTTGCCGGTTCCTATAGCAATAACCTTACCAGTTTGTGCTTTTTCTTTGGCTACATCAGGGATATAAAGACCCCCTTCTGACTTTTCTTCATGTTCTAGACGCTTAACCAAGACGCGATCAAGCAATGGACGAATTTTTTCTACCATACTATTACTCCTCTGGGTAATCATGGATATTCATTTAATACTTACATCAGTATAGTATAGCACAATAGAATAGACCTGCAAATATTTTATAGAAGTACACTCAGATTTCCTGCTGCTCAAAACTCATCCTTTGTCCCCTGTGATAACCGGCATACATAGCCAAAATATCTCCTCAATTCATTCAATAATGGGCACATAGTATAAGGAACCCCAAAATTTAGACCAGTAGCTACAGCATAGTTCACCAATGCTGACCAGGTTATTTGATTTCTATTTTGCAGGAATCATACCGAGACTGCTCACATGATATGAAAAATTTTTTACTAAATTTGACGGCTGGGAATAGCCTGGATAGAATTGAAAGGTACTGGTCGCATTCTGCTTTACTCTCAGCATAATGGGCTACAAGCTACAAAGCTCTTGTAGAATCTGCAAAACCTCATATGTTCTATACTATCAGGAAAAATATCATGAAAATGCTCAACCTGGCAAAAATTTCTTACTTGGTCAGTATAGCGACCTGCTGTTCTGCGATGAATACTATGCTTGTCCAAACAAATTCTTCTACAACAACATCTAAGAGCGAACATAGAGTAGAGGAGAGGATTCCGCAGATTATTAACCAACAAGGCTTAGCCCGCAACCTCCTAGAGGATCCTGAGGTAGCACATCAAGCTGCCATGATCGTTCTTGCTCAAAATCAACTTTTGGAAGCTGCTTTGGCAGGCGATACAGCAAAGATGCAAGACTGTATTTCACAAGGCGCTTTGGTAAATCGTACAGATGCCTCAGGTAATACGGTGCTTTTGAATTTACTTAAAGGCATGCGATGTTCCTTAGGAGCGTTGGCGTTTCTACTTGAGCATGGTGCTTATGTGGGCATACAAAATAGTAGGGGAGATACGCCCCTTATGCTTGCGGTAACACATGAGAATGGGGCTATAGCTACCCTATGCCTTGCAAAGACTGATCCCAAAATAACTTCTATGAGGAACAATAAAGAAGAGACTGCCCTTATTCTGGCAGCTCGGGCCGGAAAAAGCAAAGAGTTGCTCAATGAACTTATTGCTCGCGGGGCTCTGGTTAATGAGAAAGATTCAACAGGAAATACTGCCCTTGCCTACCTAATCAAAGCGAGTAGAACAGCATCAAGTCGATCGTTAGATGTAATTGAACTTCTTCTTGAAAGGGGTGCAGATGTAGGCATAGCAAATCAAGATGGCGCAACTCCTCTTATGTATGCGATAGATAGGGAATATGGCAGTGAAGCTCTTGCGAAAGCATGCCTTTTAGGAGCGAAACAGG
This sequence comes from uncultured bacterium, assembly GCA_963819815.1. GTDB lineage: Bacteria > Babelota > Babeliae > Babelales > Babelaceae > PRDV01. The sequence goes on along the minus strand of CAWFXL010000001.1, from coordinate 1,366,971 downwards.
ATGCAGTTATCAAAAAGAATAAAAGAGGCCGAACTGCACTCATGATAGCGATTGAAAGCCCTTGGGCTACAAGTATCGTGCCATTGCTCCTAAACAAGGGAGCAGCCATCATGGACATTCCCGGTGCAGATCTCATCGATTTTGCCTTCGCTAAATGTCCCGATGTCGTACCCCTATTGGTTGAAAAGATTGGCGGCTATGATGTACATAGAGGACTTGAGACGGCCTTACGCTGCGGATCAGCTCCAGCAGCTGAGTACTTCTTTAATCATGGGGCAATGAATGATGGGCTAATTGCTGCATATCATCGAGCTCTCGCTGCTGGCAACAATTCAATGATCACACTTCTTACACAGCGTGGTGTTGCAGCACTCGTAATCGAGGGTCAACGTGCGGTACAACGTGAGTTTGGGAAGGCAGCATCTGAACGAAACTCTGAGCAAATGAAGGACACTCTTCAACGAGGTGCTCAAGTAAATTGGAAGGACGAGGAAGGTAATACTCCGTTAGTCTATGCTCTTAGAAATACAACAGGTTCAGCAGTGCCTTCTAACGATAATGATGATGACGTAGTAGACTCTTCATTAGATGGCATTACGTTCTTACTTCAGTCAGGTGCTGATGTTGGCATGCAGAATACCGCAGGTGATACACCACTCATGTGGGCTCTACGTTCTGGTGACCTAGAGGTTATTACACTATGCCTTTCAAGGGCCTCCACGGAGACAGTTTCTATGAAAAATAACGATGGGGAAACTGCTCTTATGTTGGCTGCCAAGTTAGCACAGAGCAAAGGCGTCGTGGCAGCACTTATATCAAAGGGAGCTGATATTCATGAACAAGATAAACTAGGAAATACTCCTCTTGTGCATGCGATTAAAACCCGAAGAATGGATGCACGATATTCTTTACAAGATATGAGGATATTACTCGAACATAATGCTTCTGTCGATACTCAGAACAATGATCAAGAGACTCCCCTTATGTATGCAGTGAGTCGAGCCTATGGTAGTGAAGAGGTAGCTCTTATGTGCCTTTCAAAGGCATCTCCTAAGTTTGTTGATATAAAGAATAAAAATGGAACAACGGCACTGATGACAGCGGCAGCACATTCAGCAGACTGGACGAGATCAATAGTGACACGTCTTCTTGAGCTAGGAGCTAACCCTCTGGTACGCAATTATGATAACCAAAATGCGCTCGACATAGCATTGAGGCACTCTCCTGACATCGTTCCATTGCTCTTAGCAAAAGCACCTGGTTACAATATTGACAATAGGCTTGCAAGGGAGCTGTCTTACTCCAATGCCCCTGCAGTAGCAGTTTTGTTAAAGCTTGGAGCAAACCATCCATTGAAGGATGCATACCTAAAAGCTGCTGTAGATTGCGATCATCAAATGCTTGAAGTTCTTCTAGACTATGGTGTTCCCGTCGATAGTATCGATTTGCAAGGACGTACAGCGCTGGTGATTGTTGCGGGCACAAAGCGCATGGGCTGGTTGGCCATGGACACACTCTTAAAACATCGAGCTCATGCCCTCAGTTGTAATGAGCATGGCTGTACTGCTCTAATGTTGTCATCTCAACTGGGCAAGATCTCAGAAGTTTACAGACTATTGAAGTACATGAAAGAATACCCAGAGGCGATAAATGGACGGGATAATACAGGCAAAACTGCACTTATGTATGCGGTAGAAGCATGCGAATCAACATGCCCGACAGATGCTACCCCAAAGATTATGGCGCATATACTTGAAGAAGGTGCCGATGCTGGAATGCAGGACAATAACGGCAATACAGCGCTCATCTGTGCATGTCAAAATGCTCCTCGCCGTGAAAACAATCATCAACTTTTGGGGCTGTTGTTAGCACATGCATCAGTACAACAGTCCATCAATGTGCAAAATAGCGATGGACAGACGGCTCTGATGTTGTCAGCAGAAAAATGCGCTGACGAAGAAGTCCGCATGCTTTTAGAGTACATGAAAGCATGCCCTGAGGGAGTAAACTTACGAGATAAAAAAGGAAGAACTGCACTTAGGTATGCGATAGAGGCATGTTTGTCAGGGTGCCCGATAGACGCTGCTCAAAGAACTGTTGCGCATTTACTTGAACATGGTGCCGATGCTGGAGTGCAGGACGAAGACGGCGATACGACACTCATCCATGCATGTAAAAAGGTGCCTCTCTCTGAAAATAATCATCCCGTTGTTGAGATGTTATTAGCTCATAGAGCGATACAAGAAACCATTAATGTGCAAAATAATGAGGGAGAGACGGCATTACTCTGCACACTGAAAGTATTCAAGAAGAGAACTGCCAATAGAGAAATCATCTTGGATGTTATAAAGGCTTTGCTGAAACATAAAGCAAGCCTTACTATCGATGACAACGAGGGGAACAATGCATTTGCGTATGCTGCGAGTAACTGCATGACGGGCAATTATTGTGTCGAAGGAAAGTTAGCCCAAGTATTCTTTGAGCATGCCGACGAATCTCTCATACGAGGCTCTTTAATCAGAATTATACAGACAACACCACGTGAGCATTACTACAATAAGTTTGATAGGTTAATCAGTCAATATGGTAGAGCTTCACACAGAGAGGATCCTTCTTGGCTAAGAGTTACTGCTGAAGGCGGGCTCCATTTAGGGGACATCACTGATGCTGAGGGAAAAACCGCCTTAGCTCATGCAGTAGCGGTACGCAATTGGGGTATGGTAGAGTCACTTGCATGGCAAAGCTCCCCAAGTACGATAGATAAGGTTGACGAGCAGGGCAAAAGTGCCCTTTTGCGTGCGGTAGAAGCCCATTCATGGTACGATATAGAAACACTCTCTGAGCGCAGCTCACAAGAAACTATAGACCGCCTAGAAAAAGACCCAGAGTGCAAAACGGTACTTTTCCATGCCGTTAACGATAGTGATTGGAGCTATTCGCCCCATCCAATCAAGAAGCTTGCTGCAAGGCTCTCTCAAGGGTTTATAGAAATGCGTGACGCTAAGGGACGCACGGCGCTCTGGTATGCCGTTAATTCTCTCACGTCTGAGCATGTAGAAGCTCTCGCACCAAGATGTTCACGTGAAATCATAGCTGATGCATATGAGCAGACCCTTAGTTTAGAGTACACAGAGAAAAAGAAGACGGATAAAGAGAAAATTTTACAGATTCTAAGCGACTTAGGAGGTAAGCAATCCTACGAAGAGGCATGTAAGCGGAAACACCAGGCGAAATTGGAGAAAATTCAAATGTTAGTTTTGGGTATCTCCTGCGCCGCTATCATAGTTGGCTCAAATGTACATGCATGGCTCAATCGCCGCTAGTGACTGAATAGTACAACTCCCATAACCTTCACTTGGTGGCTACTAGGGGACCTACTAGTGGACACTGAACCCATCCTAAAGATTAGTCGATGCTGGTCAAGGCGAGTTTCTCGCTATGTGTGCTGTACCCCATTCTACAAAATAGCCGGTGAAACAGTTCTCATAGTTTACAAATACATGGTGAAATGATAGATTTCATGCATACAGGAACTATCGTGAGTACTCAAAAGGTTACGCTCGGTTATAGCTATGATACAACTCTTTCCCTCCTTAATCGCTGCCAATCTCCTTAATCTTGAAAAGGAGCTCGCACAGCTTGATCCTTATGTCGACGGGTACCATATTGATGTCATGGATTTCCATTTCGTTCCTAATCTTACCCTAGGCCCTGATACCATTAATGCCATACGCAAGGCAACCCAAAAGCCTCTATACGTGCACTTTATGGTCGAGTACCCCGAACGCTACTTTGAACGGGTAATACTTCAACAAGGTGATATTGTCGCAGTCCATCCTGAAAGCCCTTCAAGCTTACCGTTAGACAAACTTGTGCACTTAATAAGCTCGTATGGATGGATACCAAGCCTAGCCCTTAATCCCGAAACCTCTTCGAGCATCCTTAAAAAAGTTTCAGCCCCCTTTAACCATCTCCTTCTTATGTCAGTGCATCCAGGTTTTTCAGGCCAAGAGTTCATGCCGCTAGTTTTACTCAAGCTGCAGGAAGCCATCAACATAGGAAAAGAATCCCATAAACCCTATGTAATAGCCATAGATGGAGGAATCGACCAAGAAAATGTCCAAGCACTTGTAAAGGCTGGTGCAGACCAACTCATCATCGGATCGGCAGTCTTTTCAGGACATAATCCCGTATTTGCAATCAAAGCCCTCCGCTCTTCCCTTATGGCTCGATAAATTCGCCCCCTTGACAAGTTCCCCCTCCCTCTATATAGTTACTATTAGTAAATATAAAAAAATATAATCCGGGGGAGCTTTTTATGGTACACAAACTATTCAGTATCGCTCTACTATGCCTACCGGCCAGTGCCTTTGGCATGGGAGAAAACAACATCTATATCCCTAAAGGACTGGTCAACCAGAGGAATGCCTGCTTCATTAATGCGAGCCTTCAAGCTTTGCATGCATCGGTAGATTTAGTGTCGATGGCACTCGAGCATGGATATTACCTCAAGCCGGGTAGCCTGTCTGCTCTCTTAAGAGATTGCGCCATCCAGCTTCGCACCGCACAAAGTTCTTCAATAGGCCCCGCGGAACTCCATACCAGCATATATGCTCACCTTGGGATGAACGAACGTGAACAAGGAGATGCAAATGACTGTTTAGCAACAATTCTCAACCATATTACCGAGACTGACATTAATGATGAGTACAAGCCATATCATCCCAAGTATAAAGGAACTCAGATTCCAACGATGAGAACGGAGCTCTCAGAACTGTTTTATGTACATATCCGCCATCTAAGAATAGATCCCAAAAATGAGGCTTTTATCGGCACCAAATCGCCAGAGCAGACCATTGGACTCAGCTTAGAAGTGCGACCCGAAGATAAGACTCTCTCAAACTGCCTTGACCGGTATTTTCAAAGCCAAAGCGAACATTTTAGAAGCGATCCAGATACCTTAATTGAAGGGGCTAACAGACGATTTCTCGAGGAAACACAAAACTATCTTTTCATTATGCTCGACCGAAAAGAAGGGCATAGAGGGCAAGCAGGAATCTCATACATGAAAGAAGATGCGCGCATCAGCTTTCCCCTAAATAAGCTCGATCTTTCTCCCTATTTCCTCCTTAAGGAAAGAAGTAAAGGTCCCTATGAACTTATTGCCGTCATTATGCATTGCGGCAACGCAGACGGTGGTCATTATACTACCTACTCAAAGTTAGGAAACCAGTGGTACTTTTGTGATGATGCTGCTGTTACACCAGTTTCAGAAGAAAGCATGACGCGCATTTCACAACAAGGCTCTACAGAAAATGGTTCTGTAGCTACAACCTTTATCTATGAGTTATCCAGCGCACGCCCTACCTATTCAACAAGATCATCAAGCTCATCTTCTGGTATTTACAATTTGATAAAATTATGTATACTTAATAAAAAATAGATTTAAAAATAACAAGAGTGCATTATGATACATAAAACTAAGACCCTTTTATACATCGTCATTATGAGCTATATGACTCCAATAATATGCATGGAGCCGCTCAAACCAGCTCCGCTCAAAAACATTGGCTCAAACTGCTTTATGAATGCAGCACTTCAGGCAGTCTATGCTATGCAGGACATCACCTACTTGCTTAACCAGCAGAACAAAGATAGTGTGTACAAGAAAGATAGCCTTGCCGAGGCCTATACAGATTTATTACCACATTTCATGCATTCAGATACAGATGATGACGAAATTGACCCGTCGACTTTCTGCTTTCGTGGATGGCATCAACTCAACGATGATCCCTGCGATCAGGCTGATGCCAATGAACTCTTACGAGAGCTCTTAGAATGTATTACCTACAAAGATGTTAAAGATACCAAGTGGCCACTTTTTGCACGTCACGACGAGCCAAACGACTCAGATCTTGCACAGTATCCTGAAGAACTCAAAACTGATCTAGCACAACTCTTTTATGTGTTTTCTGAAAGTAAGGCCTATGCAGATCTAGGTGAAGTCGGATTTTTCGAGTCAGATAAAGAAGTCCAGTATTCGCCTTGCCTTAGTTTGAAGGTACTTCCAGAAAGTAGAAATATTAACGAATGTTTACAATCTTTCTCTCAGCCTTCATTCGATGCTGTAGCTATTGAAGGACTAGGACCTGTCGATGGAGAGCGCCATACCTTTCTTCAAAGAACTGGCCGATATGTTATTTGTTCATTAGATAGAAAAAACTTTATACGGAGAACACGAGGACAAGCAGTACCTACGTTTACTCGACATGAAAATCCTATTTCATTTGATCTGTATAACCAATCATTTGATCGCTGTTTTAAAGATCCATCAAAAAGTTGCGGTGATTATGAAGTTGTTAGCATCATTATGCATAGCGGATCAGCAAACTCTGGCCACTATACCGCCTATGTAAAAGCAGGCAATGAATGGTATTATTGCAATGATGAGACTATTACACCTTGCAGCGAGCAGGAAGTGTTCAAAATAGGACAACTAGGCTATGGCGCCAATAAGAACACCCTTGTGACAACGCTGATATACGAGCACTCAGCAACAAGACCTCAGTATGCCCCTGCACATCAACCTGCGAGAAGTACCTCCTCCTCGAGTACCAGCACTACAAATACTAGAAGAACAGTACAAAGAAGGCTACCGAAAAACACGTCATCATCCTCGAGTACAACGAGTACTACGAGAAATGCTCCAAATCCACAGCCAGGGATCAGGCGCCTAAACGCAGGACCAAAGCCCCCAACTGTAGTGAGAAGAGCTAAAGCTGCTCCAGCTACCACCACTCAGGGGAAAAAAAGATAATACGCTAGTTAGTAGTGTTGCAACTAGCTCGCAACACTACTAAGATACTACCTTCGCCGTTTCATACCGTTACACACCTGCAATGCATATCCATCAAAAACCCTCGTTTTGCAACTTGAGCAGATTGGTTATGCAAACAGATCATTTTCGCAAATCATGAGCCTTTTGGTACACTGGTACAAGTGTATATGCCGAGAGGAGCAATGATGAATATCTTATGCATCCCGTTGTTATGTGTGAGCGCCTCTCTTCTGGGAATGACTCAAGAAGTCAACATAACGAACAGCCTTTCTCAAAGAATGCTTCTTTCAAATAAAACCGACTGGAAGCTCTTAGTTACCTATTCCTACCAGGATGGTATAGTGCTCGGTGCTACAATTGTGCCCCAGGGGAAGCTCATTCTTGCAGCTCCAGATCGAATGAAAGCCATGCAGATAGTTTCCTGTGGTCCTTGGAGTAAAGTACAGTTACGCACCCCTGAAAACCTATGCACTCGCAAGGATTTTGAAACCTGTAAATCTGAACAACACATGATGCTCACCATCACAACTCAACCCACATCCGGTATTATCAGAAATCTTGTGCCCTTTTGCTTTACCGCAACTCTATTAAGAGCAAATGCATTAAGCGAAGAGCTGAAGGTGAATGAACAATCAACATTATTAGCATATTTTCCCAACGTCGCATATGCCCTTAAAAATGGGACTACCCCCCTGCCACAACATTTTCTAAGTCTGCCGGATGATCTTGCAACGGTTACCTATCCAAAGGCTCTTGAAGAAGCCTATCAACGCCTTAAGAAGATATGCCTCTATCAAGCACAACATAATCGAGAGTTTGCAATGAAAGCACTTGATCTGATACAAAGAGCGTACATGATCTTAAAAAAACAGTATTTTTCATTTCTCCATCCTGAGATAAAAACATTATTTGCTCAGGGCCTAACATGTACTCTAGCAGGAAAATTAAAAACTATGGATGTGAACGGCATTCTAGACCTCTATGTAGCTCAATGTAATGAACATGCACTCCATATTCCTACGGATGAACTCAGAGCTCTCACAGCATGCCTCGATGAAGAATATGCCCTTGTTATGGTAGCTTTATCTCAAGATAATATGAGAATTATCCTTCCTATAAAAATTCCAAGCGAGCTTGCGGCAAGCCCCTGGAAAATCCTCTAGGAGCTACTTCAGGTAATAGCAGGCTGTGCTAGTGGTGGCTGATAACTGTATTTCATTTTCCTTAACCCTTTGCATCCTAGAGTATTAATCGGCTCAGAAACATGGAAATTTTGAGCCGAATAGAGAGGTTAATCGGCTCACCATTTTGAGCACTACAGGAACAACCCCTTCCCATTGGTCTTCAAATAGGATATATGGGGCGGCTCAAAGAGCATACAACTCACTTGATGCTGAGGTGGTATTATTGTATGCTACCAGGCCAAAGCTTTCCAAAGCACACATTGCAGAACATACAAAGAGAGACGGATATGAACATACTTACCCTGAGCGACAACGCACAAATGTATTACAAAGATTGGGGCACCGGGCAGCCAGTGGTATTCAGTCATGGCTGGCCTCTGAGTGCAGATGCCTTTGAAGACCAGATGTTTTTCCTAGCCTCGCAAGGCTACCGCTGCATAGCCCATGATCGTCGCGGTCACGGGCGCTCTGAGCAAACGTGGCATGGTAATGATATAGATACGTATGCCGACGACCTTGCAGAGCTCGTAGCAAAGCTCAAACTTACAAATGCAATTCATGTTGGTCATTCAACCGGAGGTGGTGAAGTAACTCGTTATATCGGCAAACATGGCACCAAAAATGTTGCAAAGGCAATACTTATTAGCGCAATCCCTCCGCTCATGCTCAAAACAGCTAGTAATCCTGGGGGATTACCTATAGCTACATTTGACGGCCTAAGAAAGCAGGTTCAGGAAGATCGGTACCAATTCTGGAAAGATCTTAGTCTTGCTTTTTATGGATACAATAGGCCAGGAGTTAAGATCTCCGAAGGTGTGCGCGAATCCTTCTGGCTCCAATCAAGTCTCGCCGGCTTTCCTGCTTCATATCTTGGTATAAAGGCATGGTCGGAGACCGATCTCACTGAAGATCTTAAGAAGTTCGACATTCCGACATTGATTATGCACGGTGATGATGATCAAATAGTACCAATCGCCGACTCGGCGCTCCTATCTGTCAAGCTTGTCAAGAATGCACTCCTCAAAGTCTATCCAGGATTACCGCATGGTATGTGCCAAACGCACAAAGATCTGATTAATGCAGACTTGTTTGAATTTATTAAACGTCTATAATTCTCATAATTGGGAATTCATTAAAAGATTCCAAAAAGCGAATTTTTTATCGCAATGAAAAAAGGCTGGCTAGAAACTCAAATATCAAAGGGATTAATTATGAAAATGTTGTACGCTTTCTTGATCGTCGCATTAACTCCACTATGCATGGCTGCTAAATCCTGTGATGGTAAAAATTGCTGTCCTAAACAAGAAAATAGTAGAGTTACAAATAATCCTGTGAAAAAGCTTGCTGACTCTAAAAAGATATATGCTGAAACTGATGACCCAAAAAAAATTATTCAAAAAGCATATGCCGAGGTAGCTAAAGATAGTGTTGGTCCTGTTGGTGGTTGTTGCGGTGGTGGATGTGAACTATCAGCAACCATTGGCTACTCACGTGAAGAACTTGAGATGTTTGCTGATGCCAACCTAGGCCTTGGATGCGGCCATCCAGTTAGCCTTGGATATATAAAAGAGGGGAACGTCGTATTAGATCTTGGTTCAGGAGCAGGACTTGACTGCTTTTTGGCTGCACGTAAAGTTGGCACACATGGAAGAGTTATTGGCATTGATATGACTACTGCCATGATTGAAAGGGCTCGTGCAAATGCAAAAAAATATGGAATTTCCAATGTAGAATTTCGTCTAGGTGATATCGAATCATTGCCAGTTGAAAGCAATTCAATTGACGTTATTATGAGCAACTGTGTGATTAATCTTGCGCCTCAAAAACACCTTGTCTTTAAAGAAGCTGCAAGAGTTCTGAAGCCCGGAGGTGTTATGGCTATATCAGACATTGTATTGCTTCAGGAGCTTACTGATACCCAAAAGAAAGACCCTGCACTCTTATCTGCCTGCGTTAGCGGAGCACTTTTGAAAAAGACCTATCTTGGAATGCTTAATAATGCTGGTTTTGAGATAACGATTATTGACGAGGACCTCGAGATCAATAAGAAATGGTTTGACAGCGATAAGTTACCTATCTCAAGTTTGAAGTTTATTGCACGTAAAATATAACCACTTAGAGCATAATCATATCTCAAATTCGAACGTCGACTGGGCAAGAGAAGAGTGTCTAGGAAATTGTTTCTAGACACTGCAAACAAGTTTGGTGTGCCCGGTAGGATTCGAACCTACGACCTACGGATTAGAAATCCGTTGCTCTATCCAGCTGAGCTACGGGCACAAAGAAAGACATCTCTCATTATAGCGAGAGTTCTCTGAATTCTCAAATCATGCAGGTACGTACAAATTACCAAAATCTTTTGCAATCGCATGGAGTTCTTTCCGCTGATCTTGGGTAACATCAGCAGACGCATAAATGTCTGCATATAAATCTGCATGAACCGAATGTACATAACTTGCAAACTGCACCGCAAACTCGCGCACGTCCTTAAGCTCAAAGGAATCAAGGTAATGCTCTTGGAATAAAAAGAGCATTAATGCCTGATCAACAAAAGAATAATTAGCATAGATACCTTGCCGCAAGAGCTCATAGACAATTTTACCACGTGCAAGAGCCTTTTGAGAGATTTCATCAAGCTCGGTACCAAACTGGGCAAATCCTGCAAGTTCATGATACTGAGCAAGCTCAAGACGCAAAGATTTAGTCATCTGCTTACAGGCTTTGGTCTGTGCTGAACCACCAACGCGTGACACTGAAAGTTCTACGTTCACCGCCGGACGAATACCTTGGTTAAAAAGCTTCGTATCTAAAAATATCTGACCATCGGTTATAGAAATAAGATTCGTAGGAATATAGGCGGTAATATCATCACTCTGTATCTGAACAATAGGAAGCGCAGTAATAGAGCCTCCTTTAATAAATCTTCCCGCCCGTTCAAGTAAGCGTGAATGTAAATAAAAGATATCTCCTGGATACGCTTCTCGCCCAGGAGCTCGTCGCATCAAAAGAGACATTTCTCGATAGGCTATCGCATGGTTACTCAGGGTATCATAAATGATAAGCACATCTTTGCCCATATCTTTATAGTATTCGGCAATAGTACACCCTACATAGGGAGCAAGATAGCGATCAAGCGCAGGCAAACTTGCATCAGCCGAAACAATAACCGTATACTCCATAGAACCCTGCTCTTCGAGCATACGTACCATACGAGCTAAGTTGGCCTCCCTTTGGCCTATTGAAACATAGATGCAGATAACTTCTTTCCCCTTTTGATTAATGATAGTCGAGAGAGCTAAAGCCGTTTTTCCAGTACCTCGGTTACCAATAATTAATTCACGCTGTCCTTTTCCTACAGGAACCAAAGAGTCAACCACAAGTTTACCAGTCTGTAATGGCTCGGAAATAGGAGTACGCTCAATAATACCTGGTATAACAACCTCTATGGGCCTTACTTGGGACGTACGCAATGAACCACGCTCATCTAGAGGCTCACCAATTGCATTAATTACTCGGCCTAAGAGCTCCATACCTACGGGCGTTTTAAATACTCCACCTGTGCGTCGTACCATTTCAAGTTCAACCACTTGGGTTTGCGCTTGAATTAAAAAAACCGAGACACTATCTTCAGCCAGATTCAAAATGATACCTTTATTACCATGAGCAAACTCGACAAGTTCGCCATATACAGCATTTTTAAGACCGTGAATCTTACAAAAGGTATCACCAACCTGAATAACGAATCCGATCTCATGCAGATCCTCTTGTGGTACCTGAGCTAAGGACTTTTCAAACAAGGAAACTAAATCGGTCGGTTTAATATCCATATGATTCCTTTAAATTGTAGACCATTGTTTCGTGCCAAGCACATTAAGACGCTGCTGTATCGAATGCTCAAAGCCTAACCCATCACTGTACATTTTTATTCCGGCAATTAAGGCTGGATTTACCACCAGTGTATAGTGAATTTCTTTTTGAGTCTTCTTATGAAGAAATGTTACTAATATATCCCTCTCATCATCTTGTAAAGGAATAGCACTCTCCAAAATAAAATGCATAATCCCCTGCGATTCTAAATACAGTGCATAAATTTTTCTCAATATATCAGACATAATTATCAGACGATTGTCTGCAGTCACAAGATCAAAGAGAGAAGAATATAAAGATGTATCAAAGCCGGCCATTTTAAAAAGATCTACTATATGGCGCTTACTACGTTCCTCAGTCTGAGGCACCGCTGCAAAAATTAACAACGATCGATGCTTTTCAAGGATATCAGCAACGACAGGAAGCATTTGCGCCTGATCAAGCGTCATATTCTTACCAAAAACATGTAAGTAGGCCTGGGCATATCGTCGAGCAAGTATCTGGAATTCGTTTTTCATAATTACACTGAAAGTTTCTTAAGGACCTGCGCAAGATACGCATGTCCCTCTTGAGAATCTGCAAATTGTTTTTGGAAGTCTTGCTTAAGCTTTTGTATCACTAAAGGAGCCACCTCATGGTACCTTGTGTGTAAAACATAGATACGAGCACTTTCCGCATATCTTTCCTCATAATCTTTTCTCATTTGTTTAGATGCTGCAAGCTCAGTTTGAACTGCCACATCAACCACGTTACGCCATTGGTTAATCTTTTTAAAGAGTATTTTTGCACGATCTTCCTGAGAAACAATCTCATCCTCTAAAGTCTTTTGATCCTGCGCAAGCTGATGATGCTCAGTATGCAACTCAACAAAATCAGTATGCTCCTTAAGCATCTTTTCTTTGACCTGTGGAATGAGATACGTTTTCACCAAATAGATAAGAGCTACAACTACTATACAAAAGTTAAATAGCGTAAAAAAAAGATCCATAAGATGTATCATTGAAGCACTTTCTTATTGAGGGCATCAGCAACAGTTCTCGCTACCTTATCAAGCTCTTGTAAAGATACCTCAGGCACTTTTTTCTGCACTATCGGAGCAGTCGATACGGTATATTCTTTCCTCACCTGGGGCTTTTGCTTATAAAAAAAGTCTTTAAAAAGATTCCAGCGCGTTTGCTTATATGTATTCTTATGTGCTATCAGTTCTTGGCGTGCAACAATTCGGCTTCTAATCTGTTTGAGTCGATGGGCGTCAGTTGCTACCACCGCGTATCCAGGTTTTAAAAAGAGATACTTGATTACCATATAGGCAATAAAGAAATGAATCATCTGAACCACAAGGGTCAGATTTATTCCCAAGGCAGCCATATATTCCTATCCTAGCTTCCGATAATAAGCATCATAGCAACAACGAATGCATAAATTGAACTCGTCTCAATAATCCCCAGAGCCAAAAACATAGTCGTTCTGATTTTGGTCGACATTTCAGGATATTTTCCCATGGTTTCGACAGCCTTCGCGGCTACGATTCCTTGACCCAAAGAAGGCCCTAGGCCACCAATTCCCATGGCAATAGCTGCTCCAAAATAAGCCGCCATTTTTACGTAGTTAATTTCTTCCATGATGGTTCTCCTTAAGAGGTTACGTTTTAGAGGACGATTCTTCTTTACCTCAATGCCACACTCTCTGTATTCAAATCCATCTCTTTGCAGAGATTTTATGGATGCTCATCCAACCACTTATTAAAGTCATATCCAGAGTATCATAGCTCAAAGCAAGCCCCTTTTGCAAGGCCTTCTTCACAAAAAGGGGTATCCTTAGTGAAAATACCCATATCTGATGAACAGTAAAAAATCCCGATTCCGTGATAGAATTCAAATCACGAAACCGGGATTTCTTCATGCTAAAAAAGATCACACGAGCATCTCAACGCGAGCGCTCAATGAACCAGGAATCTCATATTGAACTTCAAGGAAATCAATAATCTTTGCCATATGAGCTTTTTGTATCGCTCTATTATGTTCAAAGTCTTCATCGCAGGGAATCACAAGCACAGGAACATTTTTCAAATAAGGTGCAACCTCTTCTTTGTGGATGAGCCACTTTTCATGTTTTTCATGTAAGAGCTGCAGATATTCAAGAGTAACACTCGTCTCTTCCTGTCTATTACGCTTGAGTATACGCTTATAGCAGACTATCGGATCAGTTTGCAAATAAATGAAGCCACTCGGCTTTGGTACATAGGTACCAACGAGCCATTCAAACCACTCCTGGTAGAGCTTCCATTCAAGAGCATTTATGGTACCAAGTTCGTAACAATTTTTCGCAAAACAATACCTATCGGAAAAAACTGATCGCTCAGAGATTTGGAATGGCTGCATATTGGTAAGCGCAGCTTTTTCAAGTTCCATTACCCGAGTAACAAACGCATAAGTTTGGAATGTGTATGCCCACCGGGGCGTGTCATTATAAAAGCGCTCTAAAATATTTTCTCCTCCCACATTTTGCCATTTTGCATGTGGCTCGTAAATAACCTGAGCGTTTAAAAAGGTATTAATTACCTTCAAGAACGTCGATTTACCAGCTCCAATGCCACCTTCAACGCAAAAATAGGGTGGTTGATTTTTTTGTGTGAGCATAATACCTCCCTTATCTAGAACAAAATCCCTCATATATTTCTGTAACACTTTCTTCAGCGTACGTATGAGAACGTATGGCACTTACGTGTGTGAGCAACATTTTTGCCCCATCTCGCTCTCATAGAAAAAAGATGCTACACTCTAGTCTAGACTAAAAAAATCAGTAGGAAAATAGCGAAAACAGAGTTGCTGATACTGTCGAAAAGCATCTGTAAAAAAACAAAAAATGCATGAAGAAAACAATTTTCTATCTATCTGTTGCTTTGGGAATTTCAGGGGTGAGTTCTTTTCATCTGCAGTGCGAAGAGCTTGATCCTGATATAGCTGCGCTTCTTGATGATACTCTCATAGAGCTGCAAGCTCCTGTCCCTCCTGTACGAGCTCCTGGTTGTTTCCCCACCGAAGTGATTTTGAGCTTTTTGACTCCGCCAAGCAGTCCTGAGGAAAGCCCTCCCATGATTAATCTCGTCGCTATCCTTCGTGAAGACATTTATAGGAAAACGACGGGGCCCGTGACAATTCGAAGTCTTCTCGATCTACCTTCGTTGACCCCTGATTATTTTTATAATAATTATTGGACCTTTACAACTGAACTATTTTTTAACTATACCCCTAAAGTATACTTGACTAAAGACAGCCCTTTTTTACGCTCATATCTCGATCTCAACAATGAAAATATTATTAATGAGATCGAGAATATTGAGTTTACGAGTGTAGAAAATGTTCCTGACATATTGGGGCTCTTTAGTACAACAAAGTTTCGTCAGTACCGAGCCGGCTTTATGTTCGGATTTGCACGCCATTGGGATAATTGGACAATCTGTGGGCGCATACCCCTTTATTATCTCCTTGAGCACTTCTATTTAACCGACCAAGAGATTGAGAACATTCAAAAGAATCCGTTTTTTAGCACGGGAGCCTCGGGAGAACTTGGTACGTCTCAAAGTGATGAAGTCATGCGCTTTGGGTTAAAGCATCTGGTCTGTGATAAATTTGGGACGGGCGATGCCCGACTGAGCCTTCTTGCACATCCCGTGAAGCAAGAATGTCAGAACCTCTGGTTCGGTCTTCAAGTTACGATTCCTACGGCAAAAGCATTCAAGCGCGGATTAATCGGGGGCGAATTTTCGCCCGATATGCCTATCCCTCCATTAAACCTACAACATTTCTTTAACGTCTTCTTTTGCAATAATGCTATTCCTGAACTGAATAACGCCGTTATTAAAAAAGAAAGCACGGAATTTGCTATAGATGTACTTGATCGGTTATCAACAATATTAATCAATTCACCCATGGGTAACGGAAAGCATTTTGGCCTGGGTCCTGAAATCGATTGGCGCTATCAGGTAAATGATTACCTGAGTATGCATGGCTACACTTCTATCCAAGTATATATCCCACACCGTGAAAATCGCTTTTTTCTAATTAAAAAAACAGAGAGTGATTTTGACAGAAACTGGCGCGATCCAGCCCTTGCTGGAGAAAACCTTGCATTGCTTAATCAGCTCATCGTAGAAACATTATTCCCTGTAGGAATAAGAACCACGGTAACTCCAGGAGTTCGCTTTCAAATGAACTACCAACTCTTGTACAAGTCTGAGCACTGGGACCTCTCTGGAGGCTTTGACTACTGGATCCAAGGTCATGATTATATACAACCACTTCTTCCTATCGTGCCTTTCCACTTACATCTCGTTAGAGACAAAGCAGCACGTCCAGCTGCTCATCAGGGTAAAGTCTTTGCTTCTGTAGGCTATTATGATAGTATAGTAAGGAGTGGATGTATAACAGATTGGTATGTATGTGCAAACATGGATGCCACAGTCTTTAATAAAGGCATAGGACAAACCTATACCGTTGGACTACGAGTCGGCCTAGAATTTTGAATAATCAACCATAAAAGGACTTTTATGAATGGTACACGTCACCTTACTTTGAATCTTATCCTTTGCATGGCATTCTTGTGCGTAGAAGCAACTGCTCCAAAGCAACCACCCCTTACCGATCCCATTTTAAAAATAATTGATGGCAAGGCCGGAGTTTTTGATAAAACAAAAGTGCAAAGTACCCTCTGGTTAATCAAAGAGATTAAGAATATTCATGAGGGAAAAATCAGGCTCAATGAAAATGGCGATCCAGACCCCCGTGAAGGAAAATCTGTTGACATCATGTTCAAGGGCGAAAAGCAGACTATCAAGTCACTCATTGCTTATGAAGCTAAGCAATCCTCGTTTACTGCTTCAGAAAAAGAGGAGTTTAAAGAGCTCTTTCTCCAAGTTAAAAAATACTTTGGACATGTCAATAACATCATGCTCGCTGATGCTCGAGGAGCCCATCAGTTCATGATTAAGCTGCTTCAAGAATATTGCCGAAAGAACAATCGTCCCGATTGTCTTCTTCTTAAATGGGATGATAAAGGGAATGAAACTGAAACATATGACCACGATGTGACCAGCTTCTCGGTGTTCTACGTGTTTACCACCGATCTTCAAAACTTTCTTGCTGCACTTATCGTAAGTTGTCCAAAAGCTTATGCCCAGGCTAAAGAAGCATATTCCTCCCAGAAAAAAGGCGCTTAGCCTATGCAAGAGCAGGAGCTCATATCAGGAACTATTGAACGATTCCTTTTCCAAAGTGATGAAAATGGATTTGCCGTCTTCGTCATCAAAGCTTTGGGTAAAGATCCAATAACTGTAAAAGGCTATGTTCCGCATGCCCAAGCTGGTCAAGAAGTACAACTCAAGGGAAGTTGGGTATTTCATCAAAAATTTGGCAAACAGTTCGAGGCTTCACAGTGCACCCAGATTACTCCAAATTCGATTCTCGGGCTTAAAAAGTATCTCGGATCTGGACTCATCAAGGGTATTGGGCCTACATATGCAGAAAAGCTCGTAAATCATTTTGGCTTAGCGGTCCTCACGGTCATTGACGAAGAGCCTCATCGCCTTGAAGAAGTGCCAGGCATAAGTACTAAACGCATAGAGCAAATAAGCACCGCTTGGAAAGATCAAAAAGAGATCGCAAACCTTATGGTCTTTTTGCAAGAAAAGGATATCACTCCCGGCCTTGCAGCACGCATTTATAAAAAATATCGCCATGAATCTATGGCAGTTCTTATTGAAAATCCCTACCGTGTTGCCGATGAAATATGGGGTGTCGGATTTAAAACGGCAGATGATATAGCAAAGAAGATCGGCTTTGAAGCACATGCACCACAGCGTATTGCAGCAGGAATCCTGTACACCATTAGCACGGCAACTGGCCAAGGACATCTCTATGTGGAGCTTACTGATCTTAAGGCTAAGACCCTTGAAATCCTTGAGCTAACTCAATCTCACGAGCATCTGCTGAAGCAAGCTCTTCATACCCTCTACAATAAAAATAAAATTGTCCTCGTAACCGATACGGTCAAGGGAGCAGAGGTCCATTACATAACACTGAGCAGTTTTTATTATTCTGAAAAAGGGGTTGCAGCTAAAGTTACCACACTTCTCGATCGACCTTCGGCACATACCTTTAATATCGATGCGATTTACCAGAAGCTGAGAACTCCTACGACGGGAGAAATCGAGCTCAATGAAGACCAACAACGAGGTATTCTCAGTTGTTTGCAGAACAAAGTAACCATCATCACAGGTGGACCGGGCACAGGTAAAACAACGCTTATTAAAAAGCTGCTTTCACTGCTTGATGAAGAGCATAAATCCTATAAACTTGCTGCTCCTACAGGTCGTGCTGCAAAACGAATCATCGAAGGTACCGGCAAGTTTGCTATGACGGTTCATCGCCTCTTAGAGTTCGATCCGCGTACTATGGGGTTTACCTATAACGAGACTCATGCATTGAAGCTCGACTTTTTGATTATTGATGAATCTTCGATGATCGATATTTTTCTTGCCAATGCAATTTTAAAAGCGGTTCCTGCAACTGCACATGTTGTCTTTATTGGGGATATTGATCAGCTACCATCAGTTGGTGCTGGAGCCTTTCTTACGGACCTTATAGAAAGCAACAAAGTACCCTGTGTACGGCTTACGCATATTTTTAGGCAAGCACAAAATAGTCTTATTATAGTTAATGCCCATAGAATCAACCGGGGTGAATTTCCCGCAACCTTCCTTCCCGATGCACGGAAAGACTTCTTTTTTATCAAAGAACCTCAACCAGAACAGATAGAAAACCACTTAAAACAGATTCTCTTTGGGAGTCTTAAAAAAACGGGAATCTCTCTTGATGATACGATCATCTTAACTCCCATGAATCGAGGCATTGTAGGCACCGTCTCACTCAATCATATGCTTCAAGCAATGCTTAATCCTGATACTACGCATGAAAAGGTCTCCTTTTCAGGAACAACCTTTAAGAAAAATGATAAGGTCATGCAAATTCGCAACAACTATGATAAGAATGTCTTCAATGGTGACATTGGGATTATTACACACGTCAACACCGAAGATAAAGAGATCCATGTAACCTTTAGTGAGAAAAAAATTGTTGCATATGAATTTACCGAGCTCAACGAGTTGGTACTTGCCTATGCGATTTCTATCCACAAAAGCCAAGGATCTGAGTATTCTGCGGTCATCATCCCCCTCTTCATGCAACACTTTATGTTGCTTCAACGCAACTTAGTATATACCGCTCTCACCCGAGCAAAAAAAGTCTGCTACTTTGTGGGAC
Source organism: uncultured bacterium (assembly GCA_963819815.1). GTDB lineage: Bacteria > Babelota > Babeliae > Babelales > Babelaceae > PRDV01. The sequence continues at coordinate 1,347,763 of CAWFXL010000001.1, read as the reverse complement.
AACCCAAAGCCCTTGCCATTGCACTGCGCAACGCTAAAGGGAACACGCGTCTCACCTTCTTGAAGAAGTTTTTAACAGGTGAGTTAAGCTAAGAATCCTTAGCATCTTCAAAAGCAACCATTTCTTGAAGATTCTTCATACCGTCTGAGTAAATCCTGTAATGAGCAGCTGGTTTTTTAGGTTTCGAATGATTAAAGTCCCACCTATGATATTGGTGCATCATAGGTGGGAAAAGACTTCGCATATTGAATTTGAAATTGCTGCAGATAGTGAGTGTCTAGTGTTCAGTAACTAATCATTCATACTTGTTTTAGAATTAATTATCTGAGCTTGTAGCAGAGCTTGACGTCGAGCCTTCCGAGCGCAATTTCCTCAGAGCTAACTTAAGGGGACCATTATAATACTCCTCAAATGAGCCCGCATTTGGCAAGAGTACCTTATGATGCTCCTCAACAAAAGGTTCTTTTTTCGCCCGTTCAAGAAGATAGTTAATCGCATGAGGTCTTGTTTCTCCCAAGAAAGGCATAAAATACACGTTAAACATCCGGCTTATTTCATGTGCCTCCCACGCGTACCTCTTTGGCATCGTATGGGGTAGAGCCTCAATCTCGTCAGAAGAGTGCGCTAATTCGTACAAAGAAAGGGTCCGTAAATCTTTATCAGATACTCCAGGGTAGGAGAGAATTTCAAGAAGAACATAGGGAGGCATTGCAACAATTTTGTTGAGCAGTTCGATCCTAGACCACAGGTTTACGAGCGCACGCTTAGCCTCATGTCGTGTCGGTGCATATCTTTTCATACTTGTTCGAACAAGCGACTCAATAAAAAGTTTTTTTCCTTCATCATTGAGATAATCAGTTGGCAGGCGACGATGGCCCCTAGATTCACATTGAATTGGAGCACCCGCTTCTAAGAGCATCGGAATACAAGATTTTCCATGGGAACAAGCAATATGCAGGGCTAATTTCCCTTGACTGCATATCTGCGTGATCAGTTCTGGCGCCGGCATCAAGCAGTATTCTAACGGCAGTTTGGTCATCACGATATAGTGCATGCTCTAAAGCAGTAACCCGATATTTGGGATGTGCCGCATTTACGTCAACTCCACATGCTATCAATGCTCTCATGAGTCGGTAATCTTGTCTTTCGACTGTTGAAATGAGTACACGCGCGGAAGTCCGCCGAATACGGCCTACCGGTTTCTAAAGGTCTTGCATAGACTTGTCCCGTGGCTAAAAGAGCTGCTGCCAGTTCTTGGTGTCCGTTAGCTTGAGCGTAAGCAAAGGTCTTATCTTTTATCAGTTGAATTTCAGCTTGATCTAAAACTCTCGACAGAACCCCTTTTATATTCGGTGCTCCTTCAAAGTCATCCCAACATAACCATCAATGAACTTTTTAATTCTTTCTAGTCGCCTTTCTTCTTCAACAGCACTTTCAAGAGTCTGACGCCTCAATAAGGGAATAACCTTATCGCGATGTTTCTTAATTTCTTCATTTAATATTCTATAATTCGAATCTGGATGTATAGAGCAACGTTCAGTAGTTAAAGGATTTTTGGGAGGTGTATTATTTTCAAGCTCATCTAGAAGGTCATTCATACAACCCTCATCGCCCCTAATAGCTGCCCATTCAAATACGTTGATACCTCCGAAACCGCTATTAGCCAGCCTATCATCATCACCAATGAAGGCACCTCTTCTAATGAGATCCATTGCTGCCGGGCGATTTCCCCTTTTTACTTCTTCAATGAGTTGAAGGGTGAGATGTCTGTTCGCATCGACCATTGACTGTTGATGTAGCGTAGTCTCCATTGAAAATACGTACTGGGAGAGTGTTGTGCAGCTCAGGAGAGCAAAAAGCAATCTTTTCATGTTATTTCTTCTTTCGACCAATTGCCATTCTGTCAATATTTATATCAAAATCATACAACAATAATGACATTTTGTCAAATTTACCAACTGGTCGCGATTTACTTCATTGGCATTGGTAGAAAGAAAATTAGGTATACGCGTATACCAATCAAAAAGACCTCAAACGGAAACTATCAGACTTCCTCTTAATTGATTAGACCGGAGAATCGATCACAAGCTGCCACCAATCTTTCAAATGGAGCGTCCAGGTACTTAGAGAATGCCATTACAAACCTACAGCATTCCGAAATTACTTCTAGAGAGTGGAAACAAGTATTTTTCTGTATCGCTCTTCAAATGCCTGAGAATGAGGAAATAGTTCTGCATAACACTCTTCAAGGGAAGCTTCCTTTCTTGCCTCTTCGAGTAAATAGTTCACCATCTGATCCGGCCTAATTTCGCCCGTATATCTTTTTACACTTGACCGAACAAGTGCTTCAAAATAGGCTTCCTTATTACGGCAGTAGTCAATAGGACGAAAATTATTACCCTTCAGTTCACGTTTAGCTACTGCACCGGCCTCAAAAAGAACTTGCAGAGCTGCAGGATATGCGGCGGCAAGATGAAGAGCTGTTCCACCAACGAAACTACCTATGCGTTCAATGTTAACGCCTGCATCGATCAGTATCTTTAAGGCGATTGAATCACCCGAGTAAGCAGCACTTTCCAAAGGACTCCACTTCTCACCAAAAACAGTCCACCTGTTTGGCATTACCTTATTTACCTCAACTCCAAAAGCAATTAAGGCTTTCATGAGTTGATGATCTCGTCTCCCGATTGCTGAAATGAGCAACGTCACTAAATCTTGTGAATCTGGCCTGCTGCTTTCTAGGGGTTTCGTATAGATTTGCCCAGTAGCTAAAAGAGCTTCCGCAAGTTCTTGATTTCCAAGAGTTTGCGCGTAGGCAAAGAGTCTATCTCGTATGAGCTGAACTGCGGCTTTGTGTAAAACTCTTCTCATAAAACGTTTTATATTCGGTGCACCTTGAAAGTCGCTATGACTAGTAAGAAATCCCCTTATTCTCTCGAGTCGCTTCTCTTCTTCAAAAGTACTTTCAAAGCTCCGACGACTCATAAAGGGGACAATTAACTGGCGATATTTCTTAATTTCTTCATTCAATATTCTATACTTGCTATCTGGATGCATAATCATCCATTCTTTAGTCAAAGGATTTTTTGGAGGGGTATTATTTCCAAGCTCATCTAGCAGATCATTCATACAGCCTTCGTCACCCCGAATAGCTGCCCATTCAAATGAGTTACAACCTGAGTAACGACCGTTTGGCAACTTATCATCGTCACCTATAAGTGCACCGCTTTTGACGAGTGCCCTTGCAGCGGCGCGATTTCCCCTTTTAACTTCTTCTATGAGTTGCAAGGTGAGTGGTTTGCGTGTTTCTATAAGTGAGGGTTGCTGTAACACATCCATCATTGAAAATATGCATTGGGAGAATATTGTGCTACTCAACAGAGCAAGTGCTAGTCTTTTCATGTGGTGCTTTCGAATAGGTTTTTTGATCATATTCACATGTTATACTATATTTAAAAAAATCTCATAGTGCAATCAGCTTTGCTACGTTGGAAAAGGCGTCTGTTTTTTGCTGCAATAAAATGAACTCAGAATCTAGATAAAGAAAAGATAACGTTTCATGTTTCATTGTAACTGTTCGACAGTCCGAATAATGCTCTTTAAGGTCTAGGTCCATCCTGTTTTCTTTCATAGAGCGCTTGATCTAATCCTTTAAAAGCCTTTTGAGCAAGTGCTACGATTCGTTGTGCTCGCTGTTTTTTCTTCTTGTCTGAACTTCGTACATCCTTTTGCCAACGTTCTTTTACTAATGATAGCGCATTCTTTAGTGCAGTTTGATCATAGTCATGTTCAACTGAAAGTATGTATCTATAGATATCTTCTGCCGTCGCCATGAGTGTTCCATCATCTTGAGAATACAGACAAGCCTTATACGAGACAAAGCCAAGTATCTTTTCTTCTGAGAGAATTTTTCTCAATTCAGGGTAGGAATCAAAAACGGGAAAATACTTAAGTAGCGAGTTTGGTTCGAGCCCATTTTTTTTCCAGGGGATATTTGAAAAGACAACCCTCAAAAACAGCGTCGACTGAGAAACGGTTATGCACAATGCCTCATCATCTCCTATGCCAGCTTTATAGGCCTGCTTTAAGAGTTCAGCCTTATCTACCTCGATGGGAGTTGCCGTCCAGCCCAGGAAGGTACCATACACTTCAAAACGTACTTGAGCATCGACACCCAATCGCTCGAAGGTCGTTATCTCACCTTTCTTAGTCGGAACAATAACTTTCGTGTATTTCTTTCCTGAAGGTAGTACCCAAGATACTAGAATCTTTCTTGTCAGAGTATTCTCAACAACAACCGGGAATTCGGGATCCTTATACATCGAATACGTGTGAGACCCCATAAACATAAGACATGATACAAGAAATAATCGAATTCTATTCATCGAGCTCCTTTGGTGTAGTACTCCTAGTGTACTCACTCATACCCTCTTGGGCAATCTGAAAAGCTTCAAAGATTCTTTGCTTCTTGACCTTTCAACGTACGAAACGTATGCTAATATTGGTACTATTGGAATCATCATACTTAGAAATCATGACAAAATCCTTCCTCCTCATAGCTTGCACAATCTTCCTTGAGGTGCTCCCCTGGTCGTTCTTTTCAGAGACACTTCGTCCTCACTTAGTGCCTGAAAAGCCCCCTTTTACTGTCATGATCGATCCTGCAGGAGATACCCGCAATCCAGGAAGAGTGATTGATGACACCTATGAACGGTCACTTACCATGCAATGCGCTGAAGAGCTGAAGCAGCTCTTAGAAACCGAACCTCACAGATGTCGGGTTATACTCACGCGGTTTGCTGGAGAAGCGGTTGAGCCCTTTCAAAATATCACTTTTGCAAATCGCCTGGGGGTCAACCTCTATATAAGTCTTAACTTTTTTCAACAGACTACAGAGACTCCTAGCCTTTACTGGTATACCCTCCTCTATGATCCTGCAACCGATTTTGCGGTAAAGAAAGGTCCTGGCCTTGAACTTCTTCCCTATGACCAAGCGTATAAGCTTTCACTTGCACAAACGAAACAATATGGTGCTCTAGCCTATGCGCACTGCAGTGAATCCTCAAAAACATATCATATACAATGCATATCCCCGATGGCAATTCCTTATAAACCACTCGTGGGTATCATGGCACCAGCACTGGGCATCGAGATCGGCATACAGCACAAAAATCAAGGTAAACTTCTCGTTCCACTCATAGCTCAAGCAATCAAAGCAATCGCCACATCATGAATATTCAAACTAATAACCAGCTACTTCTAAAGTTTCTCATTCTGAGCTTTGCTATGCTTGGCATCGGTATGCTGTTTTATGGGTTCTATAATAAGTTAATCATTATACAGATACCCAAACACAAAACCTCTTCTCAAGGACTTCAGCATCGTGCTGCTCATCACAAACAGATTGGAATCTGGTACTGGGATGGAGCGCGCTTTGAAAAAGAAGATAGAGAGGTTATTTACTCAGGAAATCTACAAGACACCTTAGCAGAGATTGTCTCACGATGGCTTTCAGTCTTAGAGGAAGAGCACCTTCTTACTAAGAACGTCACGGTACAGTCGGTCCTTCTTGATATGCATAATACAACTGCCTATATATCATTTAATCGCAGTCCTCTTAAAAAAGAGCACAGTACCTATGAACAGCTCATGATTATTGAAGGTCTTCTAAAAACCCTGAGAGAATCTGATATCCAACTCAAGAAAGTGCAATTGCTTGTAAATCATAAACCTATTCAAGACCCTCATCTTGATTTTGATCGGCCTTGGGTTATTCAAGGCTACAGCCAATCGTAAGACTTTGAAGAAAAAAAGCATCTCACGCCAAACAAAACTGGTGATTTGGTGCTACTAATAGCACTTTCGAATTATATTGGTTCATCAAGCAACCGAGGAAGCTCCCCCATAAGGTAAAATGGAATCGACCTAAGCTGCTACGAAATCACTCTGCTTTGAGAATCCTTGGTGGCAACTTCTTGAATCTCAGGCTGAATTAGTGCAAAGTATCTAAATAATCAACAAAAAGAGCCATCTTTTTTAAAACCTGAAGCTTAACCGCCCAAATGGGCGAAGAACCTATACAAGTACCACGAAGCCCCATCATTAGTGGATTTCGTGGTTATCACAGAAACAAATAAACAGACGATGAGTAATCTTTTTCAAAAAAATATATTAATATTATTGCAATTATTGGTGCTTTTTTTCTATACTTAATACATACAAAGAAGAGTAACAATCTTATAAAGGAGAATACAATGCCTATTAATAGAAAACATACCGAAGAAACACCCCATACCTCAAATGGGATAGCACCTGATGCCAATTTTGTGAAAAAAGCTCAAAAACTAGCTGAAGGTTGGAGTCCAATACTCCAGGGGTATCTCGCCTTAACCGCAGGAGCTTTTCTCTTTCTGTTTAGCTTAGGCTATTTTGACTTTTTTAAGCTTGCAATAGGATTTGTTGGGCTTGCTTTGACAGCCTGGGGAATATACAAATCAAAGCTCATCGCTACCGTAACCAATTGGGTTGAAAAGCTCACTAATCGTTCATAAAAGGAGATTAATCTGTCGTCTAATTATTAAATAAATTTTACACCGTTGACGATAGGGCTTAGAACTAAAGTGAAAATAGAAAAGGATCAGAAATGAACAAATTTTATATACTATGCACCGGATTAGTTGGCATGACAGGGGGAACTCTGTTTGGTGACATCCAAACTCTCCTATTAAAAGCTAACATCAAAAAACCAGACATTGTGTTAAAGGCAGCAGCAAATGATGTTGAAGCGGTAAAAAAACTACTAAAAGCGGGTGTCCCTGTTGACTATAGGGATCCTAAAATGGATAATATGTCTGCATTGTTGGATACAGCCCATCGTGGCAACTTTAAAATGGTAGAATTCCTCCTTAAAAGTAAAGCTCAAGCAAACCAAACAACTGATAAAGGCTTGACTCCTTTAATGCTAGCCGTTAAAGGCCATACGGTACCCTATGTTGATGTTCTCGGGCTTCCTTCAGATGTTCATGTACTTTCTACACCAGCAACAAACCACCTTAAAGTGGTAACACTTCTTTTAGCACAGGGTGCTGATATAAATTATCGGGATAAGCAGGGAGCAACCGCCTTAATCCATGCTGCGCGAGAGGGAGATAGTGAAATGATCGAATTTTTACTTAAAAAGGGGGCTGATTCGTCAATAAAGGATATCAACGGAGATACTGCCTTATCATTTCTTGAAAAATCACAATCCTTTGGAGAGAAATTTGAAAACCTTTCAAAAGGGAGTAGAGTAAAAGTTCTCGCCGAAGGAACTGCCAAATATCATGATAAAAATCCCCAAAAGACACCGTCCATGATTGAGCTCCTTAGAACATATGAAAAAGAAAATAAGAAGACATAGCCTATCTTAAGTACCTAGCAGAACTAAGGACTAACATTTATACACTACGTTACAGCTTGACGCACTCCCCGGAAATGAATTTCGGGGAGTCTTTCTTACAAATTAGGCTTTTTAGACCTTGTAAAAAATTGTTTTTGATATCAATAGATTGAAAAAAACCGTAAGGATTTTATGCCGATTCTTGTTTTCCAAATTACATTACATGCAAAAGTTAATAGTGTTAGGCGTACCCCCACTCCACAGAACCGTGCGTACGGGTCCATACACGGCTCCTCACGTAAATCTGATCAATCTTTTGAGATATTAAGTATTCTATAAAAAATCGAGCATAACCATATATCCGCCGAGACAATCCTATGCTATGAATGGTAAAACAATAACTGTGTCTTGTGTAAAAAAGCATGATGCCAGCCTCCTAAGAAAGACACCGCTCAGAAGCCCGTTTCAACACTCTTGAAAAAAGTTTAGTCTAGCCTAATGACAAGTAATCAGACAAAGCCTATACTTAGTTATATGAATAGACCATCAGTACTTGAGGTACACAATCTCGTTAAGCAGTTCCCGGTAAAACGTTCGATTACTTCGCAAGATAAGGTTATTACCATAGTAAATGGAATGAGCTTTAACCTGATTGAAGGAGAAGCCTTAGGAGTCCTTGGCCCCAATGGTGCAGGTAAAACAACCCTTATTAAAATGCTCCTGAGCGTGCTTACTCCCACTTCGGGAACAATTACCTATTTTGGGAAGAACTTTTTTACGCATCGAAGTGCTATCTTAGAAAAGGTATCATTTGCCAGCAGCTACGTAAAACTTCCCGCACGACTCACGGTGCGAACCAATCTTGATATCTACGCGCAATTGTATGGTATCCCTTCACAAGAACGAGCTCAACGAATTGAAAAATATCTGAAATTCTTTGGTATGTGGAACCTCGCCGATAGAGAGACAGGCGTCCTATCATCAGGACAAATGACCCGCGTTATGCTTGCCAAGGCCTTTATGTCCCACCCTAAAATCATTCTCTTAGATGAGCCAACAGCATCCCTAGATCCCGATAGTGCTCTGGAAGCAAGAACGTTTATTAAGGAACAACAAAGAGAACATGGGATTGCACTGCTACTTACTTCACATACCATGGAAGAAGTTACCCAGATCTGTGACCGAGTACTCGTTATAAAACAAGGCAACATTATTGCCAATGATACACCACGCAACCTTGCATTTAGCGTCGCGAGAACCCGAGTCATTTTCACTACAGAACATCCTTCTGCATTAGCCACCTATGCTCAGATGCAGGGACTCATCTTTCACACATCTGAAAAGAGCATCATCGTAGAAATAGATGAACAGGGCATTGCGGGACTGTTAGCAGGACTTGCCGTACAAGGTATTACCTACACACAGATTGCCATTCATTCACCAAACCTGAATGATTACTTCCTCTCTATCGCTAAGGAATCAGTATGAAGACTGCATCGTATTATGGCCGTCATACGTCGTCATGTACTTACTAGTTATTCCCGGTTTGATCGTCTTTTTAATATGCTCTATTGGCCCTTTATTAATATCATCATCTGGGGTATTACTAGCATATGGATACAGAATATTGCGCATGAACTCAACCTTGCAGCTATGATGCTTACCGGGCTTGTGCTCTGGCAAATCGTCTTTAGAATTAACATAGAAACGGCCAAGTGCCTCTATGAAGAGGTCTTAGACCAAAATATTATCAATCTCTTTTCTACACCACTTACCTGGGCTGAATGGGTATGCGCCATGCTCGGGATTGGCATTATTAATCTCTTTTTGGTGATCATCACCAGTGGTGCTACAGTATGGTTCTTATATAGCATTTCTCTGTTTGATCTTGGCTGGAGTATTATTCCCTTTATGATGTGCCTACTCCTGTCTGCGTGGTTCATAGGCTTTTTCATCAGTGGCCTTTTGATCTATTGGGGCTCAAAGGCTACGGATTATCTCTATACTATAGGGTACGTTTTCTCACCGTTTAGCGCTATATATTATCCAGTTTCGGCACTCCCAGTGCCGGTACAAAAGATAAGCAACATGCTACCTACTACCCCTATATTTGAGGCCATGAGGCAGCTGTTAAAAACGGGAACCTACTCCTCAGAATATCTGATAAAAAGTTTTGTACTCAACGGTGTGTATCTGACCTGTTCGCTGATCTTCTTTTATTACATGTTCAATAAAAGCAAAGCAAAGGGTCTTGGAAGACTTGATTAAAGATTATTCGTCATTCTTCTGGTCAAGAACCGCTTCTACAAACTCTTCCTTGCCCTCTTTAACCAACTTGAGTATACGGCTTGGAACGGCAACCTTATAGCCATGCTTGCGTAAGATACGCACAAGCTCAAGACGGATATTAGAAGCAATATCATGCTGTTCATAGACTTTGTCATGACTCAGATAGCCACGCACCATAAATTCAAATCCATTTTCAGCAAAGGCTTGCAATCTAACTACTGGTGCCGGATTGCGCAACACTTCATAATTATCGTCAAGCACCTTTAAAAAGATCTCACGAACCTTATCAGGATCTGCGCTGTAAGGCACGGTAATCAAAATATCATCAAAAGCAAAGTACATGCGGTAATAGTTCCAGTTAGCAAGCGGGCGACTTAACACATATGAGTTAGGAACGATAACGGTAACGCTATTTTTTCTACGCAAGATTACTGAGCGGAGATTCAGATGACGAACAATTCCTTCCAGATCCCCTTTTTCGTCGGTACCACCAATACGTACAAAGTCACCGATCTTTAATGGGCGCTGCATAAGGATCAAGAAATAGCCAATAAAGTCAGCTATGACCTCTTTACCTGCCACCCCAAGACCCGCTAAGGTACCTAAAAATATGAAGAGCGAATTACTTCCAAGACCGATGCTTTGAAGTCCAATTAAAATGGCAACAAATACGATGACGTACCGTATGAGTGATAGGAATATACTTTGTATACCAGCATTAACCATGAGCAAATCAAACATTCTACGCAGAACGAATTTGTTAATAAGAAAGGCGATGAGGACCCCAATAAATACGTAGAAAAAGACCCGTATGAAATGAATAAAATTGACGGCAACCTTAACGCCAGTTTCCGCACTTTGATAGGAATACCATTCCTTGCGCAACCAGGAGATAATTTCTTGGTAGCCAATCTTGAGTCCCCATACATTAGCAGCCATAATAAGCGCAGCAATGCTTAAGAAAAGGAAGCTCCCAATAATAAAAAGCCCATAGGAGGTACGTGCATAGGGAAAGCGGTCATTCAAACGGCCTTCCTCATCAGAATAAAAGAAGAAGGAGCTCAAAAAGGATTTCAGCGCATTATCAAGCATAATTACAAGAGGAATCAAAACCACTATGAGTAAGATACGACCAATGAGATACAGAAACGAAGTGCCAAACCCAATGTAGGGATTACTCATCACAATAATAAAGATAATCCCTATTAAAAAGAGATAGTAATAATCATCAACCAACTCTTGGATCCATTTTCCCAATGAAGTATGTCGGGGAATAAGAAGCAGAATCTGCTCACGACTAATCATGAAAATCAAAGAAACCTGGAACACGATAAAGTTAATCGCAAGCAAAATTCGTGGCGCATCTGATTGTGGTAACACGCGGGCCATCGCTTCTCTAAAAAAGACAAGAATAACGGTAGCAGAGAGAAAGACCGCTAATATCCAGAAAAATCGTTCATGATACTTCTTACTTGCTAACGGATATTCACGTGAAGTATTAACCGACTTAGCATATCTGATAAATCGATGTACATAATACAACCAAAACGGAATAGACAAGAGATAAAAGAGCGTTGCAAGATAGGTCGTCGCTGCATATTTTACCAGTAGAAGCAACATAGACCATACAAAAATTCCTTCTAAATGGTCAGCAATAAATTGTACTAAGAGCCCAAGCAGTCCAGCGATAACCGAAATAAAGCCATATTCCGGCTTCATAAAATGCGTAATAAGAATCCCACTCTCACGAAGATACATGCGCAAGAGCGTGTAGAGAGCTATGACAGCCAGAAGATACATAACAACCACAAGTAATGAGAGCGGGTGAGTAAGCAACCCTATGCTCCAGGAAGTTAGGCTGTTCCGTGCATCTTCAATACTTGTATGAAGTCTACCCGGCGTAGCTAGGTATGTCACAAAACGACCAAGATCGGGAACAAATCTTTTTACCCCATTCCACAATGGTGGTACCAGCTTATCTTGCACTTTTGAGCGCAGTACTCGAATCATCATATCTATCTTTTTGGTAATTAGGGTGCGCTGTTGTGCTAAGGAGGTATAGAGCTCAATGAGCTGAGTAATGAGCTCACTACGTTTTTGAGCTTCGATCTGTCCTTCATTCTTAAGCACCTCCCCAAGACGAGAATAGATAGCTGGATCGGCCTTGAAGATCGTTTCCCTTTGACTTATAAATTCTTTAAGCCGTGCCTGAATAGCTTCCGCAACGGCACTATTTTGAGCAAGAAGACGTGATGCAGCAGTATGCTTATCTTCAAGGGAAGATAATGAACTTTCTAAGTCAGCAAGTAGCTTTTCATATTTCTTTATTTCTTTATTGAGAGAATCAGATGAACCATCAAAAGTTCCATTCGTTACCGCCTCCCAAGTTTGGATAATTGAACTCGCTACTTCTTGAGCAGTCACGTTCACCTTTTCTTGCTCAACGCGCGCCTGAAAGATCTCTTTTAGGACGTCAGTTTCAAATGCAATATGATCATGAAGACGCCCGATTTCAAGAAGTGCCCTCCATTCTAGTACAGAAACGGGACGAAACGACCAATCATATATCTTGTCGAGCGTCTCGTCATTCAAAGAAGCTCGCTGCTTTACAAGGGCAATTTGGTCAAGCTCACTTTGTCGTAAAAGATTTAACCCTTCTATGCGACGATTGTAATCTTCTTGTAATCTACTTGATTCCTGTATCTGCTGGCGCAATTTTCTTTGAGCAAGCTCTATATCTTTTCGGTCTATGCGCAATTCTTGTCGCACATGATCCTCTTGCCTCAGGAGGGTATCAAGCTGCAGCTTTGTGGTTTTAATCTGAAACTCAACAACTTGCAACCGTATGTCAGCTTCTTTTAGGCGCGCTTCGGTGAGATCTCGTGTATAGGTAAGGAGCCGGTCTTCTGCATCAAGAATCGCCCCCTGCTGTTTCAGCGTAAACTTTTGCCGTCCTGGTAAAGGCTCAGGCTTCTGTTCTTTAAGCTCCTTCTGTTCTTGCTTCTTTTCAGCGAGACTCTGTTTTGAAAGCTCCAAGTTTTTCTTGAGAGCAAGAATATCCGCACTAATTTTCTCTCGACGCTCGGTAAGATTATTCAGCTCACTATCATAGCGCAAGACGATGCTCATAATCCTTTGGAAATCTTCGATAGAATAAATCGATTTCTGCTCGAGTGGTAACCCCTTTTTACTAAACTCAGGATCTTCCTTATATTCCTCAAGTGCCTTCATATGCTCTTGCAAAAGTACCTGAATATCGTGATACACTTGAACAAGATCGGAAAGAACGAGTGCCGTCTTATTAACAACAACCATGTATTGGCTGGTATACTCAAGCTCGGTTCCCCGAACCCTACTCATCGTTTCTTTAAGCGTTGCTACATTCTTCTGAGTAGTTTCGAGCAACGACTTGTAATCAGCATGAGCCTTTTCCGCAGCTTCTTGACGCTTCTTAAGCTCTTCAATATCATTTTCAACTAACTGGACAAATGTTTTGCCTTCCCACTTTGTATTAAAAATCGACATAAAAGGACCGAGCCCGCCAAGCAGTGGGCCAATGTGTCCTAACAGGACTACAAAAAGAAGATACTTAGGCAGGTTCTTCATGAGCTTCCAATGTCTTTAAAAATCCTGCAGTTCTGAACAAAAGCACCTGAGGATGCTCGTTTATACAAGCCTGCAACCAATCCTCAATGGTATCATCACCCTGCTCAGGATGAATACCAACCCGTTTAAAAAATGTGGTGAGAAAAAGCTTCTGGGCATCTTTTGTACCTACCGATTCAGGATTTGTGTACAATACGTACACTAATCTAAAAAGGGCTTCACAATGCACATCCCAAGGCACAAAGTAATCACACAATTCAAGCACATGATGAAAAAACAGAAAGTTATCTTGAGCCCAGGAAAGAGGCATTTCAAGAAGTCTCATATCTTGTAAGTAATAACTCGTGCCATTCTTCTGAAGCATATAGGAAACTAAAGCACCGTGGGATAGCGTTCCAAAACGACCAGGGATCCCCTCTATTTTTCCCAATTGGTCATCAAACAAGGTGACGGTACTTCTATGCACCGATGGCGCGCGTAATACTATTCCCTTATGCAGTTTTTTCATTCAAACTCCCGAGTGCTTCCATAGGTGAAAAGCATACCAAAAAATGTCGTAGATCGCTACTTTTATCGCAAGGCAAGCACAAAAACGTGTGCGCTATCACTCATACAATTCACACAAAATACCTAGGTTAGCACAACCAGAACTTTGGGATATTTTTCAGAGGACATCATACAATCTTGCGGCCCAGTGACACAAGGGTTTGCTGCAAAGCTTGAAGGCGCCTGAATGAATGCTTTAATCCACCAGCCCCTCGCCTAATTTCAATGAGCAATAAATCAAAACTATTGATTGCCTTTTTAGCACAATGGTACACTAACCAAGAGACAGGTAGTAAAGGAAATTCATGAAGAAATATATTCTCGGTTGTATCATCACGGTCATGCACAGCATGGTCGAAGCAAAAGCTCCACGTCTCATGGTCTTTATTGTTATCGATCAATTTTCAGCACACTATATCCCGAAATTAAGTCCCTTTTTAACAGGGGGTCTTAAATTTCTCTCAGAAGAAGGCATCTCATACGTAAATGCTTTCTACGATCAAAGCATGCCAGCTACTGCTCCCGGGCATGCGCTCCTATCGACAGGAACCTATGCAAGCTTCCATGGTGTTATCAATAACCTGTGGTACGATGTAGAAGGGAAGAAAGTTCGATGCGATAGCGATGATAGGCCTCAATCAGCGGTATTTGCCCCCGATGGGAGCTTATATTGCAATGGAAAATCTTCAAAAAACCTCTTAGCCGATACGTTCGCAGATCAATGTATGATGCATTCATATCCCCATGCTCGGAATGAAGTATGGGCTTTATCACTTAAGAGTAGAGCTTCAATCATGCTCGCAGGCAAATTAGGCAAACCCCTCTGGCTTGATAGCAAAACGGGTGCATTCACGTCGAGCAAAGCTTACTTTGAGAAACTACCTAGTTGGGTCATCGAGTTCAATAAGGAAAGGAACCTTGCAAAAAAAACTGAAGTCACTTGGAAACCTTTTTTTGATTCCTCAAGTCCTGCCTATGCATTCAAAGAGATTGACAATTACCGCTACAGCTCACTGGAAGAATCGTTAGTTGGAAAAACTCTGCCGATTGAGCCAAACGATTACAAATCAATCTTTTCAAAAACACCCGAATCGAATCAGCTCCTTCTTGATCTTGGTCTTTCCTGCATCAATACCCACTACACGGGAAAAGAGACTGACCGTTTAATCGTGTACCTGAGCTTAAGTACTCTTGATAAAACAAGTCATACTTTTGGCCCTCAAAGTAAAGATGTTATAGATCTGCTGTACCATGTCGATCACCAGCTCAAAGAGTTTATGACACAGGTATATGCAAAGGTACCCAAAGAGGAGGTCCTCTTTGTGCTCACGGCAGATCATGGAGCACCCCCTATCCCAGAGATTCTTAATAACCAGGGATTCTCGTTAGCTCGCCGCCTTAACTATCCCACTATCGTCGAACATATTAATCTGCTCATCGAAAATAAATGCGGTATCAAAGGAATAGTGCAACATTTTAAAGAACCGCAACTGTACCTGAATCAATGGATTCTATCCTCATTAACTGAAGCGATGCAACAAACCATCTATGAGCTGATTAAGAACTATATACAGAGCCTCCCTGGTATTCGAAGGACTTGGACTTTCGAAGAACTTCGGAAGCAAACCTTTGAAGCCTATGATCTTGATAAATACATGCAACGACAATTGTATAAAGGACGCAGTGGCCAGATTTTCTATGCTATCAGCCCCTATGTTATGCTCGATGCGTACACAACAGGCACCTCTCATAGTAGCGAATTCGCTTATGATACCCAGGTTCCACTCATCTTTTACCAAAAAGGAACCTTCATGAAAAAAAGAGTTACAAAGAATGTGTATATCCCACAAGTAGTTGTTTCACTTGCAACGATGTACAATGTACCAAGACCTTCTGCAGCAGCTGCGGAAGTATTACCAGAACTACCCGTTTAAAGAAAGGACACACGGTGAAAATGATCTCGTACAAAAGTATCTTAGGCATCATGATCTTACTGCTCAATGCTACACTAAGCTGCCAACCAAAACCGGACTTTAGGTTTGACTCAGATGGTGCGCTCGCCTACTCAATTCATGGTGGCTACCGAAAATTACCTCGCGTAGGATTTACCCGTTGCGACTGCAACTAAAGCTCTAACGTTGCACTTAGTGCCTTTTTTCGTTCAGCCTCTAAGAGTACCTTCTTTTTCTCAACGCCTCGGTTATAGCCACCAGGCGACCCATCAGAGCAGATAACTCTGTGGCATGGGATAGCAGGATTATTATTTTGTTTCATAATAGTCCCGACAGCTCTAAAAGCTCGGGGACTACCTGCACGCTCTGCCACCTCTTTGTAGCTTAAGGTGGTTCCTTCAGGTATTGAGTATACGACCTCAAGCACTCTCTGCTTAAAGAGACTGTTCATCGCAACACCTTTCATAAAGCCTAAATCTTTCAATGATGCACAAGCCTTAATCTAAAGGCCTAAGTCCTTAAAGAAGGCATCAGTAGAAGGCTCACGCCCGAGGAACGTTCTCAACAGTTCTTCAGGATCAGTACCGCCACCCTTACTTAACACTTCATTTACGTATTTTGCGCCAATCTCAGGGTTTCGTAGCCCATGTTGCTTAATCTGCGCAAACAGATCTAAAGCAAATACCTCCGACCAGAGGTACCCATAGTAGTTCGGACCATAGCCTGAAAGATGCACAAAGGAACAATACCCTTTATTAAGTGGATCGGAAACGATGTAGGGACGGATTTTTTCAGTTACTGAGCGCCATAGGGCCTCAACTGGCTTCTGCCCCCCAAGATAGTAATCAAGAGAAAGTCTTGCAAAAGATATTTGTCTCAGCATCGAATCCCCTGTTCCCACATGCTTGCTGGCGATACAATTTTTAATAATCTCATCCGGCAATGGCTCCTTGGTTGTTACGTGGGAACTTACTGCCTTAAGAATCTGAGGATCCCACAACCACTGCTCAAGCATCTGTGATGGCATCTCAACAAAGTCTTGCTTTGTAGCAGTTCCTGAAGTAGTTGCAAATTCAGTGGCTCCAAGAAGTGAGTGAATGGCATGGCCAAATTCGTGGAAAAAAGTTCGAACTTCAGAACGCTTAAGCAAGGTGGGCTGACCTGGCTTTGAAGCGGTAAAATTGAGAAAAAGTACCCCTACACCTGGCAGTATGCGGCCATCTGGCTCTTCAAGTGCAGGAACGATTCTCACATAGCCTGCATGAGTATATTTATGTGGTCTTGGAAATAAATCAAGAATTATCATACCTCGATAATGCCCCTTCTTATATACAGCATACGCCTGCAAATCGTCATACCACAGATGCATCTTCTTCATATTTGTAAAGCAGATACCAAAAAACTCTTCATAGACCTTAAGAAGAGCGGGCAGGGTATAATCTAGGGGAAAATACTCAGCAATTTTTGTTTCATCTACTTGGAAATGTTTCCTCTTATACCATTCGTAAACTAAGGGAACATCCCAAGGTTGAATCTTGCCATCTTTTAGAGTGACTGAGGGTGGAAGATCTTTTAAGAAAAGCTCCAACTCTTTTTGCGCTTTTGGATAGGCCCTTTTAAGCATAATATCAAGAAACCCATCGACTCTTTCAGGGTTCTTGGCCATCTGATTCTCTAATATATACTGTGCAGAGCTTGTATACCCTAGAATTTTTGCGAGCTCATCACTTACTGCTATTATCTGCTCTAATACCTTCTCATTTTCAGGGTAGGCCCTTTGCATATACGCATGATAGAGATTCTTCCGCGTATTCTCTACAAGACATCGTTCAAGGACCCGCGAAACAAGGGATTGATCAACGGTAAGAATATAGGATCCATTCTCTGAGCGCTTAAAAGAATTAATAAAAGCATCATCAAGCCCTTTCAATTCATCCTTTGAAACCTCTATATTTCGTCGTGAGGCAGATATATTCGTATCAAAGGCTATCTGTAGATCGGATAACTCTTTTTTTAGTGCTCTTACACGATCTTGCTTCTCTTTTTCAAGCTGTAGACCACTCCTTTTAAACTCCTTAAGAATCTTATCCAAAAAATAGAGTCGCTCAGGACTGAGCGATTCATGCTTTTCTGTTTCTAATCTTTGTTGATAAGCAAGAATAGCTCGAAATAATTTCTCATTTAATAAGAGGGTATCAATTGCATACTCCTCAAGGCGAGAATATCCTTTTTCTGCTGCCTTTCTTAATTTTTCATCAGAACTCCCCACAGAGAGGATATACATAGCAGATTGGGTTATAGAAAGTTCCTCATAAGCCTTATCAAACGGAACAACCGTATTATCAAAAGTCCTTGCGTTGTCATCTATAGGGTATATTTGATCAAGAAACTTCTGGGTGCGAGCAATAGTAGCAGTAACCATATCCTCAACGCCTACTTTGGTAGTGGGAAAGAGCTCGTGAATTTGAGGCAATTGAGAAACGCAGGGGCGAGCTATGATTGAACTGCTCATTCTATTAAGAAGAATATAGGCACAGATAAAGAATAAGAGCACAGCTCCTACCACATAGAATGCTTTCAGCATATGACCCCTCCGAGGAATAATGTTCATGCATGTTATAAGTCTAGTATATACCATCAGATAATGCCCACAAGATCTCACTTATTTACGCATTAATGCCAATCTGAAAAACTATTGAATTTATCATGTGCTATTTGCTAAGATAAGATTAAGGCAAGCCAATATAAAAAAAGGGTATATCTGATGAAGAAACTAGTCATGCTTATAGGCATATTCTCTCTAGCACACCTGGTCCACGCAGATCACATGAATCTGAGTCCAAGTACTAAATGTGCATTTGCGCAGAAAAGACTTGAAATGACTCAAGCACATCTACGTAAGACCAAGGAAGAGCTCATATTACTTGAAGAAAATCGCAATACTCCTGAGTATGAGCAGAAATCACTTCATTCTCGACCGGAGCGAATTTCTGAACTGAAGAAAGAGATTGCAGAACTAGAAAAAAGTATTCCCGTGATGGAAAAATCATTACATGCTTTATGTAAAACGATACAATAAGGTGGCATCATGAAGTCTTCACTAGGAAAGTTAATCTTAGTCTCATTCCTTGGATATTCGACCCTTTTTGCGCCTATTGATTCGTCAGAGATCCCTGCCTCGATCTCACATAAGATTCCTCTAGTTGCTGTGGCTATTATTGGTGGAGGTCCAACAGGACTAGCTGCCGCTCTACCCCCTGCACGATCAGGATATCAACCTGTAGTATTCCAAGGGCCGAAACCTGGAGGCGAATTAGCCGAAGCCCAAGTAGTTGAAAACTGGCCTGGCCTTGAAAAACTCAGTGGAGCAGCAGCCATGGAGAAATTAGAACATCAAGCACGTGAATTTGGCACGCTGATAGTCCCTCTCATGGTTGACGATCTCGATGTAACCTCATGGCCATACAAACTCACTCTTAACAATGGCACCCATGTCTATGCATTAACCGTTATAATAGCCACTGGCTCAACTCAAGCAATGCTTGGTATTGAGGGAGAACAGACCTATTGGGGTAAAGGGCTTTTCTCTTGCGGACTATGCGATGGCTCATATGCGCGTGGCAAGGATGCGGTGATTATTGGAGGGGGAGACATAGCAATTCAACGTGCTCTGCAGCTCTTACCTGAAGCACGTCATAGTACACTCATCGTACCTGGTCCACGTATGACCGCACATGAAAGCATGCAAGAAAAGATCAAAGGACTCGAAGCTATATCGCTACTCTATAATAAAGAAGTGAAAGAAATAGTAGGAGATGAAAAAGGAATAACTCATATTATGCTCTATGATACAGTTACTCATGAAACAAGCCCGTTCCCGACGAGCTGCATCTTCTTGTCAACAGGACTTACGCCAAATATTGAGCTTTTCAAAGGTAAGATAGATATTACCAAAGATGGATGCGTAACCCTTAAAGAGTGCTCACGTAGTCAAAACACTGCCCTAGAAGGTATCATGGCAGCAGGAACAGTCTCTGACCCAACGTATCGCCAGATTGCTACAATTGCTGGCGATGGTACTAAAGCTGGTATGGATGCCCTTTCCTGGCTTTCAAAATGGGGTTTTGATAGCACGTTGCGTCCATTGCTTTCTTCAAATACCTATACCCCTCCGGTCATACCTCATCCGTCTATTAAGTATATCACTACCCTAAGCGAATTTGGGCGGGTACTTATGGAACCAAAGCCGGTGCTTCTTGAATTTTATGCACCCGGATGCCCCTCCTGCAGGAAAATGGAAGGTCCTCTTACCACGATAACAGAGAACTATAAGGAAGCTCTTAATGTCTACAAAATCGACAAAGATAAGCTCTATAGCCTTATTGAGCTCTATGATATTAATCTTATTCCCGCATTCTTACTCATAAAAAATGGTAAAGAAGTATCCCGAATTGAAGGGGAATCGAATCTTGCCAGCCTTTCAGACCAAGTTAAGAAGGGTCTTGAGCAGCAAGCTCCTCAAAAGTTGTAGATGAAAGAGGATAGGCCTCAGCGGCGCTATCGTTATAGTGCCACCACTCAGTTGCTAGCGGAGTAAATCCTTCAGCTACCATGACAGCAATAAGGAGTTTGCGGTTAGCAAGTACTTCCTGAGGGAGATCTTCGTAATCATGATGAGCTTTTTTAGTAAAATCATCAAAAGCAGTCGGCATAGCAAGCTCACACCCTTGAGCATCTACCAGCGTCAAGTCAACAGCAGCACCTCGATTATGAACCGATCCTTTCTTAGGATCCGCAACATAGCGTTCATCGGGAACAATATCCCACAAAAGCTGCTGTACGTAAAACGGCCGATATGCATCCCAGATTTTGAGGCCTAAACCTTTTTTTTCAAGCTTCTGTTGCACATGGTCAAGCTTCAGGGCAACGGACTTTCTGAGATATGCCTTAGCACATGTGTAGACTGGCTTTCCGACAAAATTATCCGCTGTTGCGTATTTAATATCAAGAATAATCCGAGGATTTACTCGGCTTATATCGTATAAAGGCTCATCCATAAATACTCCAGCTCACGTTGCAGAAAAATTAATCCTCATGTACAACAAAGACCTTGTTACTTGCAAAGTATAGGCCAGCATGCCAAAGTGTAAAGCAGGAAAGACCATGACGAGCCTTTCTGCTTATGCTATACTTAGGTGACGGCATTTAAGAAGGATACCTATACAGGTAAGGTAACGTATGAGTCCAATTCAATCTGTTCTTTCAGCATTTCAAGGTACTCCAGTATGGGTCTGGGTGGTGCTTTGCTATCTTCTCATTATTGGTATTCTGGCCATGCACAAGCGTGTGGTATATGTACCGAGATTGCTTATTACACCGGTTCTTATTTTTGGGTTACTCTATCGATTGAATCTATCAGATACCTCTGTAGTGCTTACGTTTATATCTTTGATCTGCGGATGCATTGTGGGTTATTTCTTAACTCAGAGAATTCCTATAAAAGTGATTAACCACCGATCTATCGAGATTGCCGGAACGTACACTACCTTTATCACCTTGATGCTCTTCTTTTGCATAAAGTATGCTTTTGGGTACCTTAAGGCAACCCATCCTGATTTGGCTTACTCGTATATCTTTTTCGAAGCTCCTGTAACCGTATTGTTTTCTGGGTATTTCTTGGGAGTAGCAAGCAGTTACCTCTACCGATGGTATATCGGAAGAAATAGATGATCGGCTAAGCTTACTCAAGAATCTAAAAATTATCGCAAGGTGGTACCTATGGCAAACAAAAATGATGTCTTTAAAACATACGATAAGATCGCTGACTGGTTTGATGAACATCGATCTCGAGAACTTTTTGAGAAGCCCTATCTTGACAAATTCATTTCCCTCTTAAAACCTGGCGCTCATATTCTTGATGTAGGCTGTGGCATGGGTGAGCCCATTACACAATACTTAATTAGTCGCGGACTTCAGGTAACTGGAGTTGAAGGCAGTCAGAAGCTCATTGCACTTGCACGCGAAAGGCTTCCTGAAAGCAGATTCATACATGCAGACATGCGAAGTCTCGCTCTTGGTGAGACCTTTGATGGCATTATCGTCTGGCATAGTTTATTTCATGTAAGCCAGGATTATCAAAAAAGCATGTTTCGAGTTTTTGCCGAGCATCTTAGTCCACAGGGCATCTTGATGTTTACCTCTGGCCATCAAGAGGATGAGATGTGGGGAGAGAGTGGTGGCGAAAAGCTCTACCATGCATCACTGAGCGCACAGAGCTACCGAGATCTACTAAGTAAGCATCAGTTTAAGATTATTTCTCATACCGTCCAAGACCAGGAATGTGGTGGAGCTACTAGTATGGATAGCCCGATTAAATACTCAAAGATGAAGGCTAAGTTTGGCTCTTGATAGTTAGCATGAGCCGAACCAATACACATGCCAAGGAAACCCTCTATGCACAGGGAAGTAGGCTATGAAAACAGATAGATTGACCTTATTACAACCTACCGGTAGCAACACAGTCGGCTTATACCGCATTGAGCTATTTGATACTACAAGATGTGAAGCTCCTTACCCTCAGGGCCGACCTATCCCTCTGCATATATACTTTCCAACTGCACAAGGAGAGCATATCCCTCAGAACAAAGTATTAGAACCGCGTGCCCCCAAGAAATTTCCTCCTTTAGTAGTTCAGGGATACAGTAAGCCATCGCCCCTTTCAGAGCTAGCACCCGGCAAGCATCCACTTATTTTCCTTAATCATGGCAATTTTGTCGCCGCAACCGATTATGCAATGATAGCTGAAGAGTTAGCATCCCATGGATATATAGTTGTCTCACCACAACATCAACTCGATACCGATACTAAGATACCAGCATTCCTTAGAGGAAGATCTTTCTCTAAACATGCGCGAATTATAGATAATCTCCTCTTTATTTTCAATTGGATAGAACACCACCAAAGCACCCTCTTTGAAAACAAAATAACATGCAACAAGATTGGCCTTATAGGCCATTCCATGGGTGGTAACGCATTACTGATGCTTTCTCAGAGGCTATCGGGCGTGTTTAGACCCGAGGCAACCTATCTACTTCCACACAGCGCTCCTACTGAGCAGGTGAAAGAGTGTATTGTTTTTATTGACGGCGAGTTTGATTATCCGTGTCATATGAACTTTCCCTTGTTACTATGCCTATCTGAAGAGAGAACAGCGTACCAAAAAGAAATGGGAACGCTCGATCAATTAACAAAGAGTGGTCATACGGTAAAGGTATATGCTGGTTCTCGTCATATAAGCTTTATGGATCATTCATGGGTATTGCGCTCAGACCCATCCCTTGCAGATCCCTACTTCCAAGGCACTGATGCAGAGCTTGAAACATTTTGGCAAACAATTCGGCGCGATATCCTTGATTTTCTTAAGAAATGTGGGGTAAATCATTGAAAAGAATAATAGTGCACATTTCATGTCTTCTTTAACAAGAGAGTTGGAGATTACGTGTATACAATTAATTTAGCATTAGATTTTCTGGTAGGCACGTAAGATCTCAGCAGATTTTTCAAGCTCTTCAAGCTCTTTTTTTGTAAAAGCAAACTGAGTTGTTTTTTCAATCCCTTTCTCCGTAAGGAGCATGGGCAAGCTCATACATACCCCAAATTCTTCATGATACCATGAAACAGGCACTATTTGGCGCGTATTATACAATATCATTTCACACAAACGGGCAACTGTCGCTGCAATGCCAAAAACTGCTGCTCCTTTAGCATCGATAATTTCATACGCTATCTGTTTCACTCGATTTCCAAGTTCTATCTGTCGTAATGGAGTAATCCCAAATTGCTCTACTGGATTCCCTGCTATACGTGTAGCTGACCAGGCAACAACCTGCGAATCTCCATGTTCACCAAGGACAAAGGCCTCAATAGACCTTTCTGAAATCGAGAGCTCAGAACCTAATAATTGTTTAAGTCGCTGAGAATCTACATATGTACCAGTCCCAAAAACCTGTTTACGAGGTATATCAAGCTGTTTGAGCGTGCAAAACGTCAAAACATCCAACGGATTTGCTACCATAATAACAACAGCATCCTTGCGTAACCCAGCAAGCTTTCCAAGCACATCATCGAGAATGCCTTTATTGGTTTCAAGAAGCGCAAGCCGGCTTTCGCCAGGTTTTTGAGGCCTACCCGCACACATAATAACGATATGGGCCTTCTTGATCTCATCATACGTTCCCTGAATAACACGCGACGTTAATGAAAAACCGAGCGAATCAGAAAGATCACGAACCTCCCCTGCGCACCGGACTTCATCTTTATCGAGTAAAATAAGATCTGCTGAAATATTAAGACCGATAATCGCATTCGCCACTGCAGAGCCAACTGCACCAACACCGATTATCGCAATCGTATGCCTCATAATTCCTCCCCTATTATCTAGGGTAAGGCTTTTTTAAGATGAAATGCAAGAATTATTAGAAATGAAGAAAGCCCGCAATGAGCGGGCTCTATTCATTATTAGTGAGCTGCTGAATTAGTCTTTGTGACCATGATCTTGAAACAAGAATGCACCAGACACAAGACCTGCTATCCCTATAAGGATATAGATAATTTTTTCGACCTGAGGCATTGTTCCAACTAACTTTTGGACAAGGTTAACATCAAAAAGACCTACAAGACCCCAATTGATCGCCCCAATTACGGTAAGTAACCCAGCAACCATACATAGCATCTTCTTCATACGATTCTCCTTGCACACCACTATCGGCATGCTGTTAAAAAAATATCAGTCGAGTCCTCTCAAGAACTCAACCAAAATATATGATACCAAAAAGCTGTAATGCGTTTGCTTTTGTTTAACCGAAAAAACAATAGTACCTCCGGAAAGCCTACACACCACAGCTATTTTTAAGGCAGCTCTTTTGCCACCATCTACTACTAGCCTACCCAAATCAGACCACTTTTGTCAATAATTTAATAATATTTTTTTAAATTTCTTTTTATCCGTTCAAACTAACCTTTTGATAGGCCTTCAGATGGGTGACCAAATTGGTAATGTTTGTAAGGCACTGTGCCATTTCCAAAGTCAACCGATTATATTCTTGTGTTACTGACCACATATCAAGAGCACCAATACTACTTCCCACGAGGAAAACATTTCCATCCGCTCTGAATGCACAATGATTCATTATCAGTCCATCACCTTTAAACTCTTTGATCTTCTCATATGTATAATCTTTCCCCCATTGCCAAAGTATCGCCCTATGATCCTTACCTACAGTTAATAAATGACGCCCATCGTCACTAAAAACACTTGTTTCAAGAGAGAGATCTTCAAAATGAACTGTTCGGGTGGTTCCAAGAGCTATATCGGTCATTAGAAGGTCCCCACTGGTAAAACTTGTAAGAGCATGAGTATCATCTATAAATGAAACCTTACCTATAATCGTCTTACAATCAAGCACTATTTCCTTTGTACACATTCCAGTAGCTCGTTCTGAGATTCTTATCACAGGTAGCATACAGTCACCGACGGGAGTATAGCCAGCAGATAAGAAAGTTTTCCCATCTGAACAGAGGCGTAAGGCAAGAACTCTCTTAAATGAGTCACAATCAGGACCATTAAAGCGAATATATGGTTCAATAACCTTCTCGGGATTTTCAAAATCGTTAGGATTCCAAATATACATGTACCCTTCGATATCTCCCGTGACCATAGCAGCATCCGGCCCATTAAATGACACCATACAGAT
Source organism: uncultured bacterium (assembly GCA_963819815.1). Taxonomy (GTDB): domain Bacteria; phylum Babelota; class Babeliae; order Babelales; family Babelaceae; genus PRDV01. Next base: position 1,322,240 of record CAWFXL010000001.1, on the reverse strand, counting down.
TCTTCTTGGGTGCTTACATGACCCTCTCAAACCAAAGGGTAGCGCAATCGACATGCCTACCATCCACAGGTCTACTTGGGAACCGCTCACCGTTGCAAAGTACTTTCCATCAACGCTTACCGCCATTGACGATAATTCATCATGACCTGTCCTGTGAACAGCTACCGGAACCGCTTTGCCGCCATCGTCGTACTTTATCTCTTCAGTATCCCATACGTGCAGCAAACCTTTTTTTGTGGCTGACATGGCATACTTTGAGGTGCCCAAAAATGAAAGTCCTCTTAATATATGCCTGTCCGTTCGTTTAAACAAAGGAATTGCTGTGGGAATAGTTTGCCAAAAACCTGTTAAGTTTTCATTAAGATGCCTGAGCTTTACCAGTTGCCGTATCTCAAAAGGATGATTGTATACTCCATTTTCTTTTTCCTCAACTGCTAAAGCGAGACCGCCCGTATTATCATGCAGAATAGCCTCTAGTGCCAAGTCTTTCAAAGTTTTTTGCATCGCACATAAGCTTGATCCTATGCTTAATACGATCACAATACCAAAGAGCCTTACGTATATCATATCTCCCTCAATTCCTTCCTAGAAAATATACGGGAGTATATATAATATTATAAGCAATACAAGTTCTTTCTGTTTTTGCCTAAATTAAGAAGAGCCACATGTTCCTCATGAAACAGGTGGCTCTTCTTCAGTAATCTCTCACAAAAAGCTTTTAAGGGATTCTATTTCTTTTTTTGATGAGTATAGAGTGCATATGCTCCATAAGAGACGAGACCTGCAGCAACCAACCCCAGACCAATTTTCGTCCAGCTATATCCTGCATTACTTTGTGACTTCACCTTACCTTTGTATTGCTGTGAGATTTGATCAACGGTCCAGTCATATCCTGGTAAGTTTTTCTTCCCATCAAATGCGTCGATAATTTCATTTATTCGCTCACTGCGAAGTCGGTTTGAATTACCCAATGAGTCAAGAACATAATAACGAACATTGCCCTTAACTCTGCTCACCACAAGAGTTATCCAATGGCCATTGTCTTGCCCCGATTGGATTTTTTTTGCATGCTCAAAAAATGAGCCAACATAGGAGTACATTCTTCCTATAAACGTGTTAGTTGGTCTTGTAGATCTACTTCCACCCGGAAGATAAACGAGTACAACCCCTATACAATCTTGTTTTGTTTTGCGAATCAAAGAATAGAGCTGTACTAATTCTTCAGAAGCAACTGCATGCTCATTACAACCACCATGATATTCACCATACGTAGCAACTAAAAGCGTAGGCTCATTCGCAAGAATGCCATTACCGCGCTGAGCTTTCACAAGCTTTTGCATCTCATCAGTCTGCACCCAACTTCCATTTTTTTCTTGAGAAACTCTTGCGATCACAGTATCAGGAGAATCCATCCGATAACATCGTCCTTCAAAATCTATCTTAAAATCTATCTTCAGATCTCCCTTAAAGTATGCATCAAGCGTCGCGCGATTCGTAAAAGTCTTAACTTTATCTTTTAACTGCCTGTTACCCTGTACAGCAAGCTTATTACACCTCTCAATAATCGCCGCGTAGATTTCCTTTTTTGTTGCCTTGTAATGAAATCCATCTTCCCAGATTTCAGGATGCTCAAACGTAGGAAGCGTAATGCTTCCAGTACATTCCATAAATAGATCAAAATCTGCATCCGCACCCTCTTTAGATAATGCAAGGGAGCTGAAAATCATTTCTCGACCAACTCTACGCGCTGTTGATTCATTGCGAATCTTACCAATTTCAAGACGCCAAGGGGCCAATTTTGTTCCAAAAAGCTCATTTGCATGACTCTGCGAAGAAAGTGATTTGAGGACTGCACGTTTTCCATCTTTGTTAATAAGTCCTTGGGCAGTTAGGGCCCCATTGCGGAAGGCATGATAGCCACAACTAGCCCCCCGTAGCTCAGTATCATCTCCCACAACCATTTGGTTCACTGATTTGATCTGAATACGTCGAGAGTCCTTAGAATCCTGTGCTAGGAAAAGCTCGCCAATATCACCCTTGCTTAACTGTGATGCATACCCATAATCAACAAGATGATTCTTTTTTGCCTGTCTAAGGATCAATTCCTTATCACACTTGGTAATACAGCTAGTTAAGCTGAGACCGATATAGAGTAGGCCATAATATCTCTTCATAGATTTTTATTCCTTATTATTGGAGGTATATCTCTTAGCCTACGCTAAATCCCCTCAAGATCAAAAGGCCCCTGTTTTGGCCATTATAGTGACTTTAAAAGGGAAATTCCTGGGCAACTAACTCTGCGACTCTTACCAAAGGACTCCTTCGAAACCATTCTCTCTATATAATTAATTGATCAAAACACACTACACAATAAGACTAAATGGGCTATATCGTCACAAGAGGGATCAGAGTGAGGCATCTCTTGCATGCACTGGCAAAATTCATCGCCATGCTCACCCCGACAATATTTATTTCTATTAATAAATTTTAATAAAATATTGCAAATTCAAATCATTTACCAGTAGTCTAAGAATAGATATGTTAAATCAGCGTTATAACCAAGGGGGAGATTCCTATGAAACGCACTTTATTAGTAGTATTATTACTTTCTATTCCATCAGTATTTGCAGACTCATCATTTGAATCTACAAGAGCAGCTCTCGACAACCAACAAGCTGCGGTAGACTCAGCTGAAAGACGTGTAGCTGAGCTTAAAACTCAACTTGAAGCAGGAACTGCACAGCTCGCATCAGTTGCTGGAAAACCGGACAATGCTTCAGAAATAGACCGTTTGAATGAATCAAATCGCCGTCTGGTCGATGAATGTAACCAAGCTGTTACCGCATGCAAAGCTGAAAACAAACGACTACAAGAAGTTGTAGCAACCTGCACAGGTGGAGATCGTCAAGTAGTAAGTGAAGGTGGCAAATATTCACTTCACCCTCATGAGCCAAAAGAAGCTCCTTCTCGTCCTGCACCAGTTGTTCGGACCACTAGCATGCAGGCTCCACAAGTAGAAGCTCCACGCACTCAACGTGCTCCTTACGCACGACAAGGACGTATGTATCCACGCGCTTCTGAAACTTATCCTGTAGTAGCTGAATAGTAGATTTCTACTCATCAAAAAGATATAAGGCCTAGGATGCTTCCTGGGCCTCTCTTGTTAAAGACGCTTTTTAAGCTCAAACCACTCATCACGTAAAGCAATTGCCTCTTCAAACTCAAAGTTTTCAGCCGCTTTATGCATACGCTTTTCAAGCTCTTTTAGTTTAACATCGATATCTTCTTGATTCCCAAGCTGTTTTCTTGGCTTAAGCTTTGATGCAGCTGCGATTGCCTGCTGAATGCCAGAAATGCTTTTTGTCACATCCCTTTTTACACTGGCCGCAGTGATACCATGCTGAATATTATAGGCAAGTTGTGCAGTACGCCTCCGAGAAGTCTCATCAAGCGCCCCCCTTACTGATTGGGTTACCCGATCAGCATACAGAATAACCTGAGATTCTGTATTGCGCGCAGCGCGACCAATTATCTGAATTAATGACCTCTTGTCGCGCAAGAAACTCTCTATATCAGCATCCATAATTGCTACAAGAGCCACTTCAGGAAGATCCAAGCCCTCTCGTAGAAGGTTAACCCCCACAATCACATCAAAGACTCCTAACCGGAGCTTATGCAGAAGCTCAGTACGTTCAGGTGTTTTAATATCACTATGCAGATAACAGACTTTAATACGCTGCTCCTCAAGAAAGTGTGCAAACTCTTCTGCAAGCTTTTTAGTCAGTACAGTCACAATTGAGCGGAAACCTTTTTCTTTTGTCTGTTTTATTTGAGCGATTAAGTGATTAATTTGATTTTCTCGTGGATGTATAGACACTTCAGGATCAACGAGCCCCGTGGGTCTAATTATCTGCTCCACCACTGGCTGACTATGCTGAATTTCGTATTCACTTGGTGTTGCCGAAACAAAGATCACATCTTTAAAAAATGTCTCCGTCTCTTCAAACTTGAGGGGCCTATTATCAGCAGCTGAGGGCAGCCTAAATCCAAAATCAATAAGTGTTTTCTTTCTGCTTCTGTCACCCGCATACATCCCTCGTAGCTGGGGCACAGCTATATGCGATTCATCAATCACAAGCAAAAAATCATCCCCAAAGAAATCAAATAAGCAGAAGGGACGATCCCCCGGAAGCCGTCCTTCAAAATGGGCCGAGTAGTTCTCAATACCAGGGCAATGGCCTCTCTCTTGTATCATCTCTATATCATGCGACACACGAGCTTTTATTCGCTCTTTATAAAGAGGATTCGTCACTTCTGGAAGCCACATCTCGAGTTCTCGCTGTATACTGTCGACGGCACGATCTTTCTTCTCCTGGGTCGTCACAAAATGCTTTGCAGGAAATATCAAAGTGTTATCAAGCTCCATAAGAACCGTATTGTGCATACGATCAACCCATTGAATACGCTCGATCTTTTTACCAAAATGCTCAATACGCAGCTTCTCCTTTTGATAAGGAAGTTGCACTTCTATCGTATTACCGATCACCTGAAAAGTGCCTGCCATTTTCTCGATATCATTGCGTTGATACTGAATAAAAACCAACTGTCTTAGTAGGTCTGATCGAGTGATCTCTTGGCCGACTGCAAGTGGTACTGCTAAATCTCGATAATCAGTAGGGTCACCCAAACCATAGATACAGGATACTGAAGCAATAACAATAGTATCAGGTCTATTAATCAGCGAAGCTGTTGTTTCAACCCTCAGTCTATCGAGTTCACTGTTGATCTGAGTTTCCTTCGCAATATAGACATCCTGGGCAGGTAGATATGATTCTGGTTTATAATAGTCATAATAGCTGACAAAGTAACAAACTTTATTTTCGGGGAAAAAGAGTGAAAACTCCTCATACAGCTGAGCAGCCAAAGTTTTATTGGGAGATAAGACAAGCACCGGCTTCTGCTGCTGCGCAATAACATTGGCAACAGTAAACGTTTTTCCTGAGCCAGTAACCCCCAGCAAAGTAGAAATACCATTGCGTTGCTCTACAAGCTTCTTTATAGCCTGAGGCTGGTCCCCAGAAGGAGGAAATGGTGCATGGAGCTTAAAAATCGGTTTCATGGGCGGTCCCTATCGGATTCTTTTTGATAAGTATAGCAAAAACCAGAAGAATTACTACTGCTATTTCTAATAGAAATTCAATAAATAGTGCTCAAAAAGCCGATTTGCGTGCTTTAAATGGCAGCCACCGATCCTCCAGCACCACCAAGGCAGTTGATTTTTTTAATTTTCCTCCTATACTAGAATTACTGTGGCCAAAAATATCAAAAGGGAGGTACTATGGTAAACACTCCAATCAAACTTTTTTTGCTCTCAGTCGCACTAATCGGGCTAATGAACCGAACACATGCGCTAGACAGCAAAAAGACGCAACAAAGCAATGTCCCCTTGTATCAACATTCCCAGGGGAAATTGAACAACTCAGAGTCTAAGAGAGAGCTCCTAAAGCTCCTAGCTGAACTTGACCTTGCTCAAAACAGAGAGGCGTCGGCTCATATTGGCCCGAAGGGCTATGATTCCTTACAAAATCCTCTTAGCCTAGGACGTACTCAAGAGGGAACTGCGACATCTGCCTGTTCAACCGCTTTGGCTCTCTATCAGATCATTGGGAAAAACTGTGTTCAAGCGGCACATACTCTTAATACCCTCCTTGCTAATGAAACCACACACACCTACATTAAATCGGTATTATATGATCTCTTTACCCGGGCGAAAGATCCGAAAAATGATTTTTCTCTCAGCCATATCCCCGAAGAGCTTTCGCAAAACGAACGGTTCACTGCCAGCCTTAAAGAGGGCACGTCCGGGACTCTGATGAAAATTGAAGAAAAGAAAGATCTAGCTTTGCCTGCCCTCAAAGAGTTACATAGGCATCTTCATTACTACACCTGGCTCAAGGCATTGAGTCATACCAAAAAATCATTTAGCACAAGCACTTTTCATATAGAACCATTCAGAGGCCTTCCTGAAAATCTGCGGCTTATCATCTGGTCGATGATCAACGATAGCGACGAGTAAGCATTCTTTGCTTAATCATCTTAATTAACGTACAGAAAGAGCTCCTTCAACGGCATTACTCTGCTAAAAGCCTCATGCAACCTTGACACCAGAGAATTGATTTTCTAGAATGAAGCGAATGTTAAAAGAACGCATTCAATTGAAGATCTGTGATCTACCAAGGGCAGTCATGACACGCTCACTACGCATATGTACCGTATTGGCAATCTACTTCTCAGCACAAGCACGCCAACTTGAAACACCCCTAGATTTGCGCAGAGGGCCACTTAATAAACCCTATACTGACATTTCGCGCAATGACTCGTGGCTCATAAATATCTGGGTTGGCGGTTATGAACGGTCGGCCAAACAGGCCTACAATCATAATGGTTGTGATGTTCCCCTTTCAACGCTCTTTTTCAATAAAGCGAACTTTAATCCCCAAGAAGCATTTGCGAATAGCACTGTAACAGCTAGCACATTCACACTCAACCCTCTCCTAGCGACCTCAATTCTAGGACCGAGGATACGCTATGAAGAAAAAGGTGCCGTTGTAGGGCTAGATGTGCAACACTGCTTTCATGAGTGCTGGAGGCTTGGGGTACGTGCTTCAATCCCTGCAAAAAAAATCCGTATTAAACGTCTACCAAGTCATGGAAATGGGATGAGTGACCTCGGCGGAGAAACGATAGATGAGTTTTTAGGAGAACGCATAGAAACGGTTGATGGTGCAGCAGTAAAAAGTTTTGCCTACCGCCTTGATTTCCTTACCAAGTTACCTTATACCTGTAAACCCTGCCCTACCGCCTCACTCCCTATTGTCAATTATGCAGATACCGACTTTCCTCCCAATAATCCCATAAGCATCTCTAAGCAAAATATTACCAATCAATCAGGTACACCAGTATCAGCACTTGAGAGTACCAGCGGTTCACTACCACTCGGGCCTTGGGCGATTCCTGAAGCAACAGCCCAAGCCTTACCTGTTCTTAATGCAGATGGCTCAAATCTTCCCGATCAAGGAAGGGGACGTTTTGCTTCATCTGTTGTGTATACTCCCCTTGGCAATGATTCGGCACATCAAGCTATGCTCTTTATTGTGCCATCCGTTGTAGGTACGACAACGACACAAGAAGCACGAGTCATTCAAGCTCAAGTCGAGGAGGTACTTGTCTGTATTGCTCCAGAAGCAGAAGATATTTTTACTAACTGCGGCATCTCCTTTTCATCACAAAGCCTGTCAGGCGCTGGCGATCTTGATACTGAATTCTACACAGGTCATTTTTTTTCACCCTGTTTCTATGTTGAAGGGTATGCGGGAGTTCGCTGGCCTACGGCAAAACGCTCCAATAAGCCACAGTTTGTATTTAGGCCATCTCTTGGCAATAATGGTCACTATGAGTTAAAAGCTGGCGCACAAGCAATCTGGAAACCCTGCCGATGGGCAGCACTACGAGGTGATATAACAGGGTATGGGGTTCTTCGAGCGAGCGAATGTGTCGCAGCATCTTTTGTAGGCGCCCAGATTAAAAATATTGGCACACCAGTTCGTGCTAACGTACACTGGAGTTATTATCTTCTGCATGTCGACATGCTCTTCACACCGCCAAACTGTCATGGATTTGGTGGCGTAATTGGTTATGAGAATTACCATAAAACATGCGACCATCTGAACTTTTGTACATCCAAGGCAATCGATTGCCTTGGCGTAACGCAACCGCTCGATGCTCACCTTATCAGAAAAAATACGAACGCGACCAGCCATAAGGTACGCGGTGAGGCATTCATTGAGCTCTGGCGTTGGCTTCAGGTTTTTGGGGGAGCAAGTACGGTATTCTCGGGAAGAAATGTGCCAAAAGAAACTGAATGGTATGTAGGCATTAATGCCTATTTCTAAGTTAAGACTAAGTCGTAAGCCTTTTTTTAGATGAGCTTATTCACCAATATGAACAACACAGTTCCAGACAGCAAAGATCACCATTCTCTCAAAAAGTCGAGCATCCGCTTAATATTTTTTCTCCATCATACAATCACGCTCTTTTCTAGGCAAGAACGGTGCAAAATGCAGATTCTTTTAAAAGTTTTTTCTCTTCTTCTTGTAGGCCTTTGTTCTCACTCATGTCAAGTAACTCAAGAACCGTATCTTCCTTAGTTATAAATGGAACTATGAGCGCTACTATAGTTTCAGGAAGATGAATAGCATTGTCATGTAAGAGAAACTTTTCAAGCACTTTAGAGCTTTGTTCAGTTAGCAGCACAAACAGCTTTGTAATAAATTCGAGGTCACTCGGTTTTGCATCATCTAGACCAAGCTTTGAAAGATTCAAGTGTGTCAAGTTTTTAGGAGATACTATGTTGCTTCTAGGCACTTTCGTTAAGGTTGCTAAAACACAGCTTTTTTGATCCCTATATTCTTGTTGATGTGCGGTAGGTACAAACCTAACATCGGTATCATAAAGTCCCCATTCAAAGGTAAGGCTTCCTTGATCTAGGGTCCCATACACAGGTTTATTTGTTACCTGAAACCCATAACTCGTCTTTGATGAGAATCCTTTGAAGGAGGCCTCGTCTGCGCCTTTAGTCTCAGAACCCGCAAACACGGCTCTATAGCAACCCTTATGCGCTGGCAGTTCATCCGATGCACGATTCACAATCAAATTCTGAGGATGTCTATACCCGCTTGACTTGCCTGAGCTAGCCACAACCATTTGCGGCTGTAACCGGCGTAACCATTGTAAGCTGTTGCTTCCTTCTGTAGAGGCTCCATGATGACCTAAAGAAAGAGCTGTGATAGTCAGTTCAGGCTCATGCTTCATAATATGCTGTTCAGTTTCACCTGTTGCATCTCCTGAAAACGTAAATGATGGGGTTCCGTAGACTGCACGCACTACCAGACTGCCAGCATTCTTCTCAGGTACAGTTGTAGCTTGAAGTGCGGGAAGAATTTCATAGCGCAGATTCTTTCCAACTGCTAACTCTATAATATTTGTTGTATTACCATCCTGAGTTGGAAATTGAATTAACTCTTCTACTTCTTCCTCTTCAGCGCCCGCTTTTCTTAGCAGATCTCGCTGTTCATTCAAAAACTCTCTAAAGTCCGCTCCATAGAGTTCTTCTATACCTCCCAACACGATTTTTTTAGGCACACGGCCTTTTTTCATACACTCAGATACAATATCAGGAATAAGGTTATAATGATCTATATCAGGATGGCTCACCGTAATATAAAAGTCATCAATGCCTGTTGCCGTACAGGCAGCGTCAATTGCGGCAACAATCTCGCTCACAGTTTCTTTTTTTGTATAAGCCTTGCCCTTTGTCGCCTTAAGGAAATTACATCCCGCATCTACAAGCCATGGTGAAATATTTTCCTCAGGGTCATAACATACCACAAGTCCACCATTACCCTGTGCAACATCAAAGCTAGTAACAGAAATTTTCTTCTCACCGCCAATTACTTCAAAAATAATACTGAGCATTAAAAAGAGTATTCGTACATTCATAAACACCTTCCTCATTACTTTAGACTTCTAAACCATCACTCTCTCTTTTAATTGGACTTCCGATTCATACACCTCTTCAAGACTCATCACTGGGGACATATATTCCCCAACCTCTTGAACCATAAGATCTTCATGCACTTCCGATTGACCGGCAGCATACGCCATACTCGCCACCTGGTAAGCAGATACCCGTTCAACACTTCCCTGAGCAAAAACAATATATACCTTCTCCATTGCAGATGGCACTTCGATACGTATGATGCTAAAACTACCCATGGATCCCTGCGATTTTTCCAAGCCAACTGGCGATAATCTCATCGGTTCAATAGCAGGATTATAAGGAATAATACTAACTTCAGCATCTGAGTCTTTGAGAAATCCTCTATAGGTCTCGCTATATAATTCTTCTGATCCCAATAAATAAATAGCTGGCTGTATACCATGCTGTATGAGTCCACTATGAATATCAATGGCACAATTATAGCTGAGCTCTTGTGAATCTGTTACACAAATGATGACTTTATCATTGTTTGTGGGAATGGCACACTGCACAAGAAAAGAAACAACCTGTCCAATAAACTCCTTTTTTCTGAGCTCCGAGGACGCCATGAAATTTGGATTAATGAGGCATGGTGGTTGATAGTCCATCGTACCCGATGATGAAATAATTACAGTGGATGATTCACCAGGTTCAAATACTATAAGTTGCAAGGTACCCGCAACAGTATGCTGTAAACAAAAAATACTCAATATGAATGTAATGAGCTTCATGAGATCCGATCTCCTTTACTAAGAGTTAACAGTTCATTAAATCTATCTTGTTTATACGTGTGGCATCGCGCAGACAATCGAATGAACTCTTCACTACAAGGAACTGCATTAATGACCATCTGTTCCAATCCTCGCAACCCAGCTTTTTCATAGAACTTGTTTGCTTCATCTATACATTCATTTCTCATATAGAGTGCTGCAAGACGCATTAATCCGGCTTCATCGCCAGCTTTCGCCATAGTTTCATAGACCACCTTCGCTTTATCGATGCAATTTTGAGAAATCAGAACTGAAGCTTCTTCTTCAAAGTCGCTTAATAGATGATTTCTTGCTGCAAGTAGGAAATAGTTTCGAGCAGTCACTGCATCACCTTGTGCGCGGGCAAGAATCGCTGCTGAATGATATCCTTCGGCCATACCCTGTGTACCGGCCTTTACATAATGCGCCATGCGTAAGCTAACATCACCTAGTATACGCGCTTGAAGTAATTCTTCTAAAGCTAATGCCTTGCGCTCTTGGATGTTTGGTTGTCGTGCCATCGCTTCCCGTTTTTTTTCTGCGTTACGCATCATAAGAATATAGCGGTATCTGCACCAAGGATCTCCCCTCTCAAATCCTTTTTTAAAATGAGCAAGTGCTCCACTGAGCTTATTACGAGACATGCAATAAAGCCCACACAGATAAAAAGGCATTGAACCATCCGAAGGGTTTTCAAGGCACAGTTGATGAGTACTCGCAGCTGTCTCTCCAAAATACCGTACCACCGCCTCTATAAAAGGGGGGGAATTTGTTTCATATAAAGAGAGAATTTCAACACAATAGGATTGCGCAAGTATATGCCCATGGGATGCTGAGAGAGCAATTCTTAATTGCATTGGCTCACGTATTTGTAGTAAAGCTATTGGCTCAGCACCATACTCACAGTGTACTGGAAAAAAGAAATGGCCCAACAGTGTCTGCAGCGGTGTTTGGCCGCGCCACGCAATCGTAGCAGAAGCTTCATACCGCGCATATACCCGCTCAAGTTGATCTTTTGATCTCAACAGATAACGTTCGATTTCTAAGAGCTGCTTTTTGTCAAACTGACCATAGGAAATATACTCTCGCATATATCTGATAAGCTCGGCAATTTCTGAGCTATCTGCTGCTGTTATTAAACGACCAACACAATATTTTATTACCTCCTTTGGATCACTAAAAAATGCTCTCAAGGAATCTGAGTTTATTACTTGTCCTTGTTGAGCCATAAGGTATGGCGCTTCTTGGTGATGCTGCTCAACAAGCTTCCATGTTTCACACATCTTTTTCATTTCAAAAACACTTCCTACATGCGCTTTAAACGCGTGATTGTATTGACTTGCATCATATCCTAATGCGGCAACTTGGTCATCTGGTATGAAACTTTGGCCCTTAAAATGCTGAAACACATCCCACTCTAAGGCACCATGATTATGACGAACCATTTGCTGTGCAAAAAGAGTTTTGCCATAGATTGCTAACGCATACCCTTGCACATAGTAGAGAAGTTTCTGTAGTTTAACTGGATCGAGAAGATAATGCTTACGATCCCCTGCACGATCAAGATACAATAAGAACTTTGCTACCAAACATGCATCATCATGTGCTACGCTAAGCTCGCCTTCTCCAAGTTTACTTACGAGTACAGGTTGCATAAGCGCATAGTTGGACTGAACAGCACTAGCTTCTAGCTCAGTAGTTACCGCAACATTCTCATTCTGAGGTGTCTGTCTATCGAGCACCATCGCAGAACCTGAAAGTGGTAAGCAAACAAGCAAGAATACACCTACAAGTGGGTGTAGTTTGCTACAGACATAAGACTTCACACTAGGAGTTACAGAATACTCACCTGTAGATCGAGTTACAAGAAATTGCTTTATTTTATTTGAGAGAATAATGATACAAAAGATCAGGCCGCACATCCCAACCTCCTTTGATTTGTAAGAATGTCGACTAAACTTCAGTGCTTAGGACACATACACAAGGCAAGTGTAGCGCTCGTCCTTTGTAGCGTCAACTTTTTGTGCATATACAACACGCCTGCATCATATACCCGTGAATCTAAATAGGTCTCTTTTTTGAATGTGCTGCACATGTTCCAGAATCGACATTGGATTGTACAGTCTAAGTGAGAAAATAGTCACTGCTTTCAAGTACTCCTAAACCCACACGTGCGGCTCCGGTCTTGACGCCTCATACTTGCCTTGTTGAAAAGCGACTATATGGTGTTACTAACTCTAGATTACAAGTCTTTTCTTGATGACCAGCAGATATCTTTTTTACAGAGCTTGCTGAGCCTATAACTGCTTACAGGTTTTCTTGTGATCCTGCCAATCTTTGGATTGACATGAAACTGAGCAATAGCACACTTTCTTACAAGCTGAGCATCTTTGCAAAGCTTCCTTTTTTAAACATCCTCTGCAAAAACACTCTTCAACAAGTAAATCCTTAAGCGAACTTATAATGCACTGACTAACATCGGCACTCGAAACACTCTTCGATACATAATAAGTTCTCGGCTCTCGCTCTTCAAGTCGTGTTATTTTGACAAGTTCCTGCATGTGCAATGTATTGCACAGCTTAAGGAGAGGTGCAAGATGGGCATGCCCAACGACGAAAATGATATATTTCATGCCACCTTGAGAAAGAATGAGAAACTGTTCAATATATGCTAATTCGAGAATCGGATCGCTAAGTCCGGTAAATAGGACTCTTATCATGCGCTGGCGATCATCAAGTTTTTCAAGTGTGTTACAATCTTTAAAGAGCTTCCAAATGGCTGCTCGCAATGGTAAACGAGATCCATCGAGCATACTCATTATTTCAGCCCGGGCTTGAAGAAAAGTTTTCATGGAAGCATCAATAAAATCCGCAAGAGCTGGTTGTTGCTTTTGAAAGCGTACTTTTAAAGAAGTTACATATGCATAGTTATTTTCAAGAGCCCTGTAAAAATCATCAATCGTTTCCCAACTTAATGAAGCATCTTCTATGGACTTTTCGATGAAAGAAGTAATCTGATTTTCTTGTAGTTCCCCCCGACTCACAGAATTTGCGAAAAGAATGATATCGTTTAGACAGCTTCCCGCTAATCTTTCTTCATGACTCCGTTTATCCGCTCTAATAACACGAAGTTTGTCACCAGAGGTAGACTGTTGAGCATAAGAAACAATCTTGTTCACCGTCGGTGCTCCTTCAAAACAGAGTAGATTTCGTGGATCTGAAAGATCAGGAGCCTCAACGATACAATGTACCGGCTGTGATTGTTCTGTAGTCTCAATAAGATCAATAATTTTATCTACAGTATCACATGCAAGATTATGTCCGTCGCCTATGATAATCAACTTAATGGTAGCTTTATCCGTAGCTTGCTTTAATAGGGCACAGGACACCATCGAATAAGCAGGTGTACTCAAACTAGAAAAAATAAAGAGCAGCCAGGTAAAATGGGTTTCTTTAAAGGATAGATAGAAACTTTTCATAGAACTTTCTCCAGTAATTATTTTCATTTAATAATTATACCAGCAAATTGAAGATGATGCAAACACATGGTCCTCTAGTACTGGCTTACAATGCTTCTGGGGGCTTATTCAGCACTTGCTAGAGCCACTGCACTAAACACGCTTAACGACATACATTGTTCATAGACCAACCCCGGCATAAAGTTATTCTATATGCCCGCTAGGAAGCAGCATCAGCCAGTGAGCATTTTTACCTTGACCTCATACCTAAAGCAAGCTATAATTAAACTAGTAAGTATTACTCTCTTTTAAAGGAGTTAGAGCCATGATAATGATGAATGTTATGTTAATCGTACCGAAGCCGTCTAAAGCTTTGTAGTATTGGCTCAATTCTCTCTTCAGATTATTTTCCACTTCTGCATCGCTTTTCTCAGACTTCCCCCACTCCCTTTTTGTTATCTTTACCTACTCTAAAATCGCCATCTTGTTGGCAAGAAAAGGATGTGTACCCATGAGTACCCCATTAATAAGAATCTGTGACATACGAAAAAAGTTTGGCTCAAAAGAAGCTCTCAAAGGTGTCTCTTTTGACCTCTATGCTGGCGAGCTCGTCAGTTTGCTTGGCGTAAATGGTGCTGGAAAAACAACGCTCTCAACGATTGTCGCCACACTTCATCCGCCGAGCAAAGGCGATATGCTGTATCAAGAACGCTCAATTTATGGGAACCTACCTGCTTACCGGCAGATTATAGGATACTGTCCACAAAAGCCTAATTTGAATCCGCTATTAACCGTGCGAAAGAATCTGGAATATGCGGGTGAATATTATGGCATGTCTCGGGAGCAGATTGAGAAACGCCTTGTTGAGCTTAATCAGCAACTTGGTATTAATGAATACCTCGATGCAAAATCGGATGAATTATCAGGTGGTTGGAAGCAGCGTTTTATGCTTGCTCGCACCCTCATACATTCTCCAAAGCTGATCATTCTCGATGAGCCAACAGTTGCCCTTGATCCTGATATTCGCAATCAACTATGGCATTACATAGAACAGATTAAGGCTGAAGGTGTAAGCATCTTGCTTACTACGCATTACCTTGAAGAAGCAGAACGACTCTCTGATAGAGTAGTAGTACTGCATGCGGGAGAGGTAAAGCTTATTGATACCCCTTCAAACCTTATGCGATCTTTTGAAAAAGGCCGCTTAGAAGATGTGTTTCTAGAATTAACACGTGAAAAAAAGGACCCTCTATGATACGTCCCTATTTACCACTGATGTGGAAACTCTTAAGAACCGATCTTGAGATCTTTACCCAAACAATTTGGGATAAACTGATTGATCTATTTATCTGGATAGTCACCATGGTACTTGTCACCACCTACCTTATGCCTGCATTTGGTTTGGCTGCAGACTATACCGGATTTTTGGTGGCAAGTCTTGTGGTAAGCGCTGGGCTCTTTGAGCTCTATGCAAGCGTTACTAACCTCATAAGTGATTTTGAGGGCGGTGATATCACCTCGTACTACCTTACCTTACCAATGCCTTCCTATCTTGTATTTATCGAGAAGATGGTTTATTACACGATTAATACAGCCACAATGGGCATCCTGGTCCTACCCATAAGTAAGCTCCTTGCATGGAATTCCCTCGATCTTTCCAAGCTCAGTTATGGAAAGTTTTTGCTCATTCTCATGCTCTCTAATGTATTTTATGCAGCATTCACCCTCTGGGTAACAAGCCGTGTAAAAGGTATGGAGCAAATTGGTAGTGTCTGGATGCGTTTTGTATATCCACTTTGGTTCCTAGGTGGATTCCAGTATTCATGGAAGGTGTTATATCTGTTTAGTCCTATGCTTGCCTATGTAAGCCTCATTAATCCCATGATTTATGTTATGGAAGGAGCGCGTGCTGCAGTACTCGGACTAGAAGGCTCATTAAACTATTGGGTATGCGTAGTAATGCTGTTTTTGTTCACCATTCTGTGTACCTGGCATGGCCTTAAGCGCCTGAGAAACCAACTTGATTATATTTAACCTAGATGAGAGAGTAAGCCAATAGTAGGCTTACTCTCTTATTTATAAGAAAATAGGATAAAGGGCCATTACCGTTAAATTAGACCCGATCAAATAATGAATGAACCTTTAATAAATGCTTTTCGAGCTTTAATCTGAACTTCTTTAGCACCGATGAAACCGGCAACTTTCAATGATTCGCCCATTCCCGAAGCTTTCTTATAGTCTTTCTTTAACTCAGCAAGCTCTTCTTCAAGCTTTTTAAGAGTATGTAAGTTTTCAATTAGATTCGTACGATCGCGCTCATTTTTAGGAAGACCTTTTATAAAGATAAGCACCTTCTTATGATACCGCAAACTTGCTTTTGCCGCTGCCCATTGAAGCTGAAACGTGCCTCCTCGCAGAGTTGCCCAAAAGCCTTCTTCATCATTTGCTGCAGCCTTTTTTTCAATTCGCTGTATTTCACGCTCATCAGTGTCAATATAGGTTTGCACCACATTTTCAGCTTTCAACTGATCAAGAGTTCCTGTATCAACAAAAAGACTCAGATCATCTATCCAATCAGCAGAGATAGTAGGTACAAATAGACACATAACAATAAGTAGTTTTTTAAGCATAGCCATCCTTATTTTGGGGGCCTTCTTCTCTGACGGCGACCACCGCCCCGGCGTTGGTCACGTTCTCGCGTCCGCCATTCTTGACTACGATCGCTTACCATACAGGTTACATTCACGATGACCGGTTGTCCATGTAATTTTTTTCCACGCAATGCACTTACTAGGTCAGGGCTACAATCTGAGGAAAGTCGTACAAAGCTGCGCTTTTTTATCACACGAATTTTTTGAATCTGATCAGGCTTTACCGTTGGAACTTGCAGAACAAACGTACGTATATCTTCAGATGTTATCCCATCCTCGCTGCCTCTATTTATAAAGATCTCCTGAAATTGCTCATGATCAGGCTCCTCCACATGAGTGTACGGTATCTCTTCAAGATCAAGCTTTGAAAGAAATCTATCATATAATAATCGCACCGTCACCTGCTTAAGCTTTTCTACCGATAAAGGCTCTATGAGCTTTTCAAGGGCAGCCTTTTCAGATATCTTTTCATCTTTTTCAAAGTACGCCGGTATTTCCTGAAGATGTTTTTGAATAACATCTTCAGCAGAAGGAACATCTATCGGTTCAATAATTGCACCAAAGCGTTTCTCAACTTGCTTAACAATTCGTTGCTCAGCTCTGTTGATAAAAGTAATGGCAATACCTTCTTTGCCAGCCCGTCCGGTGCGTCCTACTCGGTGTACATAGCTTTCAAGGTCTTCAGGCATCGAATAATTAATTACATGAGTAATATCAGGAATATCGATACCACGTGCTGCAACATCGGTCGCTACAAGAATAGTCGTTTCACCTTTTCTAAATTTTTTTATCACACGATTCCTTTGCTGCTGACTCAAATCTCCATGCAATGCAGCAACATTGTACCCACTTTTTGTAAGCTCATCAGCAACTTCACTCGCAAGAATCTTCGTCTGACAAAAAATAAATCCATAAAAGTCCCCTACCGACTGTATAAATCGTGTTATGGCATGAACTCGTGCACGCGATGGCACGATGCAATAATATTGTTTAGTCTGTGATGCTGCTACAGCTGATGGACTCACCCGTACCGATACCGTATCTTTCATGTGTCTTTTCATGATTTGCGCAATGCCGGGTTTAACTGTCGCTGAGAAGAGCCATATTTGTCTATCTTGAGGAAGGTGCCTCATAATTTCATCAATTTCTTCCTTAAACCCCATATCAAGCATAATGTCTGCTTCATCTAAAATAAGTGTTTCTATCTTGCTCAGATCAAGGGTCTTTCTGCGCATATGGTCATTAATCCGGCCAGGAGTTCCTACTACTATTTGGGCTCCCCGCTTAAGATTTCTCATCTGATCGTCAATTGAGACCCCACCATAAATGACTGCCATAGATATACCAAGATGAGAGGCTATCTTTTCAAGGCTTTCATAAATCTGTACTGCAAGTTCTCGCGTTGGCGCTATAATCAATGCCTGTGTATTTTTTTTATTTCGATCAATTTTCTCACATAAGGGTATTCCAAAAGCTAAAGTTTTCCCTGTTCCTGTCTGTGCTTGGCCATGAAAATCTATCTTTTTTGTTGATAAGAGAAGAGGAATAGCTTTCGCTTGAATTTCTGTAGGAATAGTAAAGCCCTGCTTCTCTAATATATCGAGCAGTTCTTTAGTTAAGGGAAGATCCTTAAATGTGACCATAGATTGTCCTTTCGAAATCCCCTTATTACTTGCAAAGTAACATGTATTGATCGGAAAAGTCAATGGTTTTATTTTTTTGAAAAAATTCTCATTGGTTAGAAGTGAGCCGAAATATTGGCATATTTATTGGACAACACAGTTCTTGCTCCTCAAATATGTCTCAAATGGCATTTCTGAGAGTGGTTGGCTAAAGTATACTGATCGAGTTAGGTGGCCTTAGCTATTTTTGGTCAAGCATTGATATATATATAAGAATGGAACAGAACCCTCTTCAATTGCCAATTGGTTAGTCACGTATAAGTGATCGCCCTCTTGAGCAAGCCGTTTTAAAAGACTGAGGCAGGCAAACTTTTTGATTTCATCACTCTTCAAAAGAGCCCCTATGTACTGATTCAGTTGTGCTATAAGCATTTCATCGCACAAAATGTGCGATTTTACCTCTATAATTTCTCTCCACAAGGCAAGAAGATCATTGCGATGAAAGTGATAGAGAAAGATTACTGCAAGATCTCTCATGTTCTCTTTCATTAAGAGCTGCTCCTGTTCCTGTCCAATTGTTTGTAACTTTGGAGTTTCCAGTGCACTAGAAAATAAGAGAACCTCTGCAATATTTTGAAGAGCCCTTTTGGCGTCTTCTCTTGTGGGGGCATATCTTTGTATACTTGCTAGCAACACCACCTTAAGATAGGAGGGAAAGTCGATGGCATTACGAAGTGCGGGTGCCATATGATCTTCCGTTTCCCACATTTGAGCACCAGACTCAAGAAGCAGTAGCGCTGTACGAAATGATCTATAGAGACAAGCAAGCTGAAGGGGAGTACAGTCGTTAGTAGTACTTACATAGTTAACAGATGCTCCAGCATCAAGCAATAATCTTGCCATATACATCTCTTCCCTCATCGCTGCAACCTGCAATGGGGTTAAGTTTCCGCAGCCAGTCTCAGCATTAACGTTCGCTTTTTTGCGAATAAGCGCCGGCAAAAGCTCTGGATTTCCTTCTAGGACGGCAAAAGACACGAGCCTATCAAGATGTTCCTGTATTCTACAATCACTTGGGGGTGAATCCGTAACCTGTTCTGCCCCCGCAGACAGTAATACCTGACGTAAAGAATCGTCGCTAGCCAAACAAGAGCTGAGTACAAGATTAAGTGAAAGCTGCTGCTCGAGTCTACTTACTATCCGTTCAAGCACATACCATTCAGGGTCAGCAAATCCGTGCACTGTGATGGTACTCATATAGCGCCGAATATTTGAGATACACGTACGTAGTGCAGCCAGACTTCTTTGATCTCTTTGAAAAAGGGGTACTATAGCTGTGCGTTTCTCTTTTAAAGATTTGAGGTGATTATAGTTTACCTGTCGCGAGGCCGGTGGGGTAGCATCTTCAAGTCTATCAAGCAAAACATCCATACATTCAGTATGCCCATATACTGCAGCCCAATCAAATGCTGTATAGGTAAAGAATAGATCGACAGCCTCTCGCTCATCGTGCACATACGTCACCTTATCTTTTTTTAGTAATGGCGCTCCCTGGTTAAGGAGCTCTCGTATAAGAGAGGCATTTCCCACTTTTGAAGCTTGCATCAGCTGGCGATGTAATTCTTTTTGTTGCTCTTGAGGAAGAATAACTGCCTTCTCAAGTTGTAGGTTCATAGCACACATATTAAATGCAAGACCACACAGCCCAAGTATGCGTACTAGTATCATAATATTTTCTCCCCATTACTGATATCTCGTAGATTCTTTTTCTGTTTATTGTATCGACATTAGGACGAATATCAACTTTTGGCTATTCTTAGAGGTCCTTCCTTTCTTGTTCTCATAGACTCACAAATAGAGCGACACATGGCATGATTGGTGCTCAAACACATCTGAGTCTTGCTTTTAAAGCTGGAATGTACCCCCCCAACCCTTGACAATTATATGATTTATTTTTTAATATTACATACACATAGTAAAAATTAAGTATAAAAAATAACCTGGGAGTTATTATGGACCTTTTAAGAATTTCTCTTCATACGATATGTATAGCAGGCAGTTTGTTTTCCCTAAAAGCGATGGATCTACCTAAATTCCAAGTGATCGTTAATAATGCCCTAATCGGTAAATATTACAGCGTACCTCTGAAGGTTACCTATTATGAGCTTCCGAATAAGAAAATTTCTCGCATCGTTAGCCCTGAGGAAGTTGCATATATAGGTATGAGCGACATATTCTTACCAGGAAGCACAATTGCCTTTTCAGGCTATGGACAAATCGTGGGACACAGCATCAAAGATACAGGATTATTCCCTCATATGTTTCGCAGTAAATGGGATATTGTAAAGCACTCTGACACAGATCCCTTTGTGATAACCCTCTCTGCAAAGCAATCATTAACGGGGCCCAGTGAATTAACGTTGGATTTTTCAAACAAACTTCCTGAAGCTATTACTAAGAAATACGACAGTATAATGGCATCGGGCAATCCCCTGGAAGCTTTTGGACGGTTACGCTACTGGAGGTTAGAAAATATCTTACAAGTAGATCAACTCTTAAACCTTCCCGATGATCAGATACACAAAGAACTTGTGCCTGCTAGTAGAATACAGAATGCTACAACTGCTGGAGATGTATTCAGGTATATGTTGGGGCTTGATAAAAACTATACCCAAGAAGATATTCAAAGAGCTTATATCGAACTCTTAGTTCAGTGGGATCCAAAAAACACCATTGACGATACCCATAAAAAGTTCGCCGAAAGGGTCTTGGCCCTCGTTGAAAAAGCTTATACTGCTTTAATGCAGGCCCTCAGCCCGCTGGAAGCCTTTGCTCGTTACCGAGACTCAGAGGTCGTAGCAATCATGAAAACCTTAGATGCTGATAAGCTGTTAGAAATATCAGAGGATCAGTTACCTATTGAGCTTATTCCTGCAAGTAGCTCCGCGCATGCTCTAACGGCTGAGCATGCCTTCATGTATATTTTAGGGCTTAATGAAGATTATAAGGCACCTGACGTTGAAAAGGCTTATGCCAAACTTGCAACCCAATGGGATCCAAAAAATATAGAAGGCGCTAGTAATAAAAAGTATGCAAAAAGGGTCTTCGCTCTTATTGAAAAAGCCCATACCATATTACTGCAAGCTAGAAGAAGCAAAGCGCTGACACAGTAATCAAAGCTCGCTCTTATCGAGGTACTAAGTCCCTCGTATGAGATACCTCAAATTGTCTATGCGGAACATTTCAATCTGAGAGTAAAGAGCCCGTCAACCCTTGACTTTTATTCATAAAGTTTTTTATCATTATTACATATAGAATAATTTATAAAAAAATGACTTTGGAGCACGTATGGGCTTTCTACGAATCTCTCTTCATACCATGTTTATTACAGGAAGCTTGTTCTCATTACATGGGATGGAGGAGCATCCAAAATCTCAAGTAATAATTCATAACGATTTAATTGGTACCTATGTCAGCATACCCCTAAAGGTTACGTATCATGCTCATCGATCTGGGGAAATATCCCGCATTATTAGCCCTGGGGATATTGCATACATAGGTTCTAAAGATATATTCCTACTAGGAAGTGCCATTACTTTTTCTGGCTATGGACAAATCATGGGATATAGCGTCAAAAACGGAGAATTACTCCCTGAAATGCTTCGCAGTAAATGGGAAGAGGTAAAGCAGTCCGATACAGATCCATTAGTTATCACGATCTCTGCAAGGCAAAGGTTACTTGGGCCCAGTGAACTAATATTTGAGTTTTCAAACAAGCTCCCTGAAAAAACTGTTAAGGCATATAACGCAATAATGACATCAGGCAATCCGCTCGCCGCTTTTGGTCGACTACGCTACTGGAATTTGCAGAATAGCTTACTAGTAGACGAGCTTTTAAGACTTACTGATGATCAGATACGTAAAGTACTTGTTCCTGCTCGTACCTTTCAGAGCGCCACAACGGCCGAAGACGTCTTCAGGTATATATTAGGACTTGATAAACAGTATACGCAAGCAGACATTCAAAGAGCGTATATAGATCTTTTAACCCAATGGGATCCAGAAAACATAGAAGGTGATAGTAATAAAAAGTATGCTATGCGGGTCTTGATCCTTGTTGAGAAAGCTTATACTGCCTTACTTCACAGCCGAGGCATGCTTGAATGGCTCGTAGTTGGTGAATACCCACCAACTGATTTCGACTAACTACAAACATGATCGATATAATCACCTAACCATCTATCATGAACAAACTCCCAGAAGCCGTTAACAGAGATTCTCTCACCATGCAAACATATCATGTTATTTCTGCACTTGTTTTGCAAAGCAAAATCTGATATCCTTTCTTATATGAACATTAATACTAGCGTAGGATATCAAAGTCTTACCACTCACCATTCAGTTCTGTTCCTCCTCCTGGGCCACCCGGCCTAACTATTTCTACGTATTCACCCTCATTTTTTTGTTTATAACACAGATCTCAACACCTTCCTAAGGGGTTATTCATGGTTAACGTATATAGTGACTATAAATTTGTCATAGCTATTAATAAAACAATTGATATTGGAGTTGCACTTAACGCAGCTTCCCATGTTGCCTTAAGCATCGCAGCCCAAGCAACTGAAGAACAGAAGAAGTTTATGAGCTTTATTCCCTTTATTGATGCCAACAACACTGTGCTTCCATCCATCTCCGGGCTATCTTTAATCGTGCTTCGCGGCTCTCAAGGCGACTTAACTAAGTTAGTATCAGCAGCCAAGGAGCACGGCCTTTTGCATGCTGACTTTATAGAAACAATGACCGGTGGAACCTATGCCGAACAACTTGAGCGCACTAAAGCCACTACAGAACATGTGTATTATGCAGTTGCACTCTTTGGAAAAAAAGAGATGATCGACCCTTTAACCAAGCGACTATCATTATATCGGTAAGAAGGAAGAACGATGAAACCAACCATCTTACGCTATTTAGATCACGGGGAGCTTCTTCAGGATACAGCAACCGTCCTTGACGTTATTGCCCAGCCAGATGGGAGCTGCTCTGTTATCCTTGATTCGACGATTTTTTATCCTCAAGGGGGCGGCCAACCGTATGATCAAGGTACCATCACCGGGCCAAGCGGAATAATCAGCGTGAAAGAGGTAAGATTCGCCGATGGCATCGTATCCCATAGCGGATCGATCTCGGGAACCTGTGCACCTCATGACCAAGTATTACTAGCACTCGATAAGGTACGTCGCGAATTCAATAGCAGGAATCATACGGCAGGCCATATCATCGATATCGCTCTACGAAACTGTGGTTTTGGCTTTCCAGCGACTCGTGGTTACCACTTTCAAGAAGGAGCCTACTGTGAGTACGCAGGAACTCTTAGCGAAGAAGAGCGTGCAACACTGCAAAAGCACCTTCAAGACGAAGTAAACCGACTCGTACAACAAAGACTTCCGGTGACCATCAAAATGATGGGCTACGAAGAACTCAAGAGCTTAGCTGGATATGTTCCTGAAACTGTAGCTCAGGGCCAACAGGCACGAGCGATGATCATAGAAGGGTACTATCCCATCCCCTGCGGAGGTACGCATGCAAAAACTACAGATATTGGTACACTAACCATTGTGAAACTGAGAAACAAAAGCGGGCACGTACGTATCAGTTATGATATTACGTAATGCACTAGGAATACATATGCAGTACAAAGTACAAGATATAGAAAAAAAGTGGCAAAAAATCTGGGCTACTCACCCGATAGCACAAAGCAAACAAGCTGGCTCGGGCAAAAAATATTATTGTCTTGATATGTTCCCCTATCCTTCAGGATCAGGGTTGCACGTAGGCCATTGGCGAGGCTATGTGCTCTCAGATGTATATGCTCGTATTAAATGGCTTCAAGGCTATAATGTACTTCATCCTATGGGGTGGGATGCATTTGGATTGCCTGCTGAAAATGATGCGATTAAAAAAGGACTCAATCCAGCAGTAAGCACCGCTGAAAATATTGCTCACTTTAAAGAGCAGCTTAAAGAAGTTGCTGCTATCTATGACTGGTCTAAAGAACTCAATACGACCGATCCTTCCTATTATAAATGGACACAATGGATATTCCTTCAAATGTTTAAGGCCGGATTAGCGTATGAAGCGGTCATGCCTATTAACTGGTGTACTTCTTGTCTTACCGGTCTTGCAAATGAAGAGGTGGTAGATGGAACCTGTGATCGGTGCGGCTCAAAAATTGAGCAACGCAATGTTCGACAATGGGTACTTAAGATCACCGACTATGCAGAAAAGTTACTTGAAGGCCTTGATCGTCTTGATTGGCCTGAAAAAGTAAAGCTCATGCAAAAAAACTGGATCGGTAAAAGTGAAGGTGCTCAAATTCTATTTAAAGCACAGGTCGGTGATGACATCGTAGAGCTTCCGATCTATACGACTACGCCAGGTACCATATGTGGGGTAACGTTTCTTGTGATTGCTCCTGACCATGATCTTGCCCTGAGGCTTGTTACTCCCGACCGTTTGAAGTTAGCAACTGAGTATCAGGAACAGTTTATCTCAATGACCGGTACCGACCGCCTTGCAAATATGGCACAAAAAACTGGATTCTTTGCGGGTACCTATGCTATCAATCCTCTTACTAACAAACCGATTCCCCTCTTTCTTGCTAACTACGTTCTTAAGGAGTATGGTACGGGAATGGTGATGGGTGTACCGGGACATGATGCCCGTGACTTTGAGTTTGCGAAGCTCTATGATATTCCGATCGTACAAGTAGTGACCTCTCCCTCGATGCCTAAGGAAGGCATTTCTAAAGAAGCCTATGAGGGTGATGGAACACTTATACATAGTGGTACATTTAGTGGTCTTGAGCTTCACACCCAAGCTAAACAGGCAGTGATCGAGTATTTAGAGCAAAACAATCTTGGATCGCGTACAACTGCTTATAAATTACGAGATTGGATATTCTCTCGCCAGCGCTATTGGGGCGAACCTATACCACTTATTCATTGCATATGCTGTGGTATCGTACCGGTACCTGAGGCTGATCTTCCCGTTGAGCTTCCCTATGTGGAAAACTATAAACCGACAGGAACTGGTGAATCTCCACTTGCCGCAATTAAAGAGTGGGTCAACGTTACCTGCCCTCAATGTAAAGGCTCTGCAAAACGAGAAACTAATACGATGCCTCAGTGGGCGGGATCCTGCTGGTATTTTTTAAGGTACCCACATCCAGATCTTTCATCAAAGCCTTTTGATGAGAAAGATATGGAGTATTGGTTACCCGTAGACCTGTATGTTGGCGGTGTAGAGCATGCGATTTTGCACTTATTATATGCACGCTTTTATGTCAAAGTACTCTATGACCTTGGCTTCCTTCCCTTTGATGAGCCCTTTACTCACCTTTTTAACCAGGGCATGGTTAACAGATATTCAGAGCTCTCCGGGCATGTTGAAAAAATGTCTAAATCTAAGGGCAATGTAGTTAATCCCGATGAGATCGTACAACAATACGGTTCTGATGTTCTTCGCCTCTATATCCTTTTCATGGGACCTCCTGAGCTTGATTGTGAATGGCAAGACACTGGACTTGAGGGTATTAAGCGCTTCTTAAATAGGTTGTGGAACTACCTTACCACCGAAGGCGTTGTTCTTTCAGACAAGCAACAAGAAGATATTAACACAACTCAACGAGTTCACCTGCTTATTAAAGATTTCCAAGAGCGCGTTGATCGGTATAAACCGAATACGGCAATATCTGCATTTATGGAATTCTCCCATGATGCAACTGATAAGCAGATGAAGTTTAGCAGAAAGAGCATTGAGATCATTGCAACACTTCTTTCTTCGATGGCACCGCACATGGCAAGTGAACTTTTAGAGGTACTTCTTGGCAAGAAAATTGAAGAGTGCGCATGGCCAAGCCATGATCCAAAGATCACTGCCACTACTACCACAAATATTTCTGTACAAGTTAATGCGAAACATCGTGCAACGATCAGCGTACCAAAAGGATCAAGTCAAAATGATATTGAGCATGAAGCTCGACATGCGATCGCAAAATGGCTTGAGACTGCAGAGATTGATCGTATCATATTTGTACCCGATAGAACGATTAACTTTATGCTGAAAAAATAAATCTCTGGCGGTAAAGCTACAGAAAAGTAGCCAAACTGTTGCATGCTCAAAAGTCTTTGTGGTAGCGTAAAGGTACACAAATACCAAGAGATGCACCATGAAGTTTTTCCTAGATACTGCAAACTATAAGGCTCTGGCAGAGGCAAAAGAGACGGGCCTCCTTGATGGCGTCACCACAAATCCTACCCATCTAAGTAAAGAAGGGGGTAATATTAGTGAACTCATCAAAAAAATTGCCTCCCTACTCTCTCCGTGCGATGTCAGTGTCGAAATTACAGAAAAGGATCCACACGCTATCTATACCCAAGCTCATGAAATTGCAGCGTTAGCACCTAATATTGTGGTAAAAGTTCCGTGCTCTCCTGAGTATCTCCCACTCATTAACAAACTTGTACATGAAGGAGTACCGTTAAATATTACTCTTCTTTTCTCTGCAGTACAGGGCTTATGCATGGCAAAGTTGCAGGTAAAATATATCTCCCCTTTTATCGGAAGGTTAGAAGATATCGATTCTGATGGTATTGAACTGATTCATGATTTGAGGCAGATAGTAGATACTTATTCTTATGAAACACAGATACTCGCAGCCTCACTGCGATCCACCTTACATATTCATGAAGTGGCTCTAGCAGGCGCTCACTGCGCGACCATACCGGTTAACATATTTCAAAAAATGCTTGATCATCCGCTCACAACTAAGGGCATGGCACTTTTTGACCATGATTGGCAAACGCTAGGTATTAAGGAATTTCCCTAACAGTAACAAAGCGATAAGCATTGGTACGACATATCTTTAAAGAAGCATTCTTAGTGAGGCAAGTTCCGATACAAAAAAGGAAATCTTTCCGACTCGCTTACTGGATACGAATGGTATAAGTTTAATGGGCACACTCGCTGCAGCATGGAAATCCTATCTTTTCTTGAAGATCAAGCTATGCTAAAAAGCATCTCAGTTTTCTCAAGGAGTTTCTTATGCAACAACAATCGCAACAACCAACAACACCTTTTGCAACCCCTGATGAGCTTATTCTCGTCGTAAAACGAGACAAACTCTTTGAAAATCGACCTGCCTGGCACGGACTTACTGCTTCATCTTTTGATGACCTTCTTCAAGTGATTACGCAACACCAAGAATTTCATCCTCGCTCCCTTATGGAGACCGATCTTACCTACAAGCAGATTATTCCCTATCTAGTCTTCACTCATGGGGGCAGGTATTTCCTCATGCAGCGCCAAGCTCATGCATCCGAACAGCGCCTTAAAAACAAGTACTCCCTCGGCATTGGCGGGCATGTACGCAAAGAAGATCTCTCCGCTACCGATATTATGGGCTGGGCTCAACGAGAATTTAATGAGGAAGTGAACTATGAAGGCACCTATACTGTCAAACCACTAGGAATCTTAAATGATGATTGCAACGCTGTAGGCAAAGTTCATTTAGGACTAGTGCTTCTTATAGAAGGTACTTCAGAAAATATCTCAATACGGTCAGAATTGAAAAGTGGTTTCTTGTATTCACTCAAAGAGTGTGAAACTTTTTACCCACTCATGGAAGACTGGAGCCAGCACGTCTTGAAGGTTCTTAAACAGCGGTAGTTTATTGGAGATCGCTTAGAGTAATCTCTTTGGCGTCCATGGAAGCAGAGCATTCGTTCGTTTTTTGTATGCTTCATACTCGGGATTTGTTGCCAGCTGCTTCTCGGTAATCGGCAGTGAAAAGAAAAGAATGATAGCCGTTATAGTAAGAGGACTTATAATCGTAAGTGCTGCATATCCTACGGGCAAAGCAAGTAACCACATCGACCACCACATAACAAGCTCCCCAAAATAGTTAGGATGGCGCGTAAGACGCCATATACCTCTATCCATAATGTGGTCCTTATGAAGTGGATCCCTGAGGAATCGCTGCAGTTGCCAATCACCAATAACTTCACAAGCAAAACCGATACACCATAATAAAACCGCAACAAAATCACGAAAACTAAATGATCCCGCGGTTGAATTGGTCATAATGGCAATAATCGAGAATGAGATAAGCCATAGGAGTATTCCCTGGAGCATAAATATCCGCAAAAAACTCTGTAGATACACCCAAGGACCCCACTGTTTTGCAAGTGCAGTATAGCGAGGATCTTCACCTTTACCCCAGTTTCTGTAGAGTATATAGCCTGACAAACGAAGTCCCCACAGAGTAACGAGTACTGTTACGAGAAAATGTCGAGGAAGATATAAACCGTTAGCGATCAGTGAATACCAGGTGATGGCAATAAACCCAAGGCCCCAAAATATATCGACCACGGTATTTGTACGAGTAAGCAAAGAAACCAAGAAGGCACATCCCATAAGACCTAAAGCGAGTCCCAGACATTCAAGATATGTCGTGATCATACTGCTCCACTCACTCAATAATTTCGCTTACCTGGATGACGTCTTCGCGGACGCATATGACTTTGTTCTTCTTCAATAACACTTGCACGAACTCTTCTACCTCCAAGAACAACATCACGTAAGGCATTGATAAGCGGTCTCATACATGAAGCCGGTAGCTGAACAAAGGTGCGTCGATTAATGACACGTATTTTCATGATCTGATCTGCCTGAACTAATCCAGTTCCGGTAAGACACGAAAGTATCTGATCACGAGTTACTCCATCGTCTGTACCCACATTCATAAAGAGCTCTTGAAGATCATCAGGCATAGATACTTTACTTGAGGGGGTAAAGTTCACATCATCATTACCGAGTGAACTAAGGAATTTATCATGGAGAACTCTTACAAGTACTACACGTTGCTCATCAGGAGAAAGTTCACTGACCAACTTCTCAAGTTGATGGTCCGAGCTGCTCATCGTTTCAGGAGAAACGTGCTCACTGATTTTTGCAAGATATCTTGAAGTTTCTTCAAGTCGCGCTTTAACAATGGTTTCCCGATCAGGCACATCAAGAGGTTCTATTGATATCTGAAACTTTTGTTGAATATGTTGAATTGAACGAAGCTCAGTCTTTGAGAGCAACGTAATAGCGATACCATCTTTTCCGGCACGTCCCGTTCGCCCTACTCTATGAATATAGCTTTCATGATCTTCAGGCAAGGAATAGTTTATCACGTGCGTAAGATTTGCAACATCGATTCCACGGGCTGCAACGTCGGTTGCAACAAGAATGGTAATCTCTTTATTCTTAAACTTTTTGATAACCAGATTACGTTGTAACTGGCTCATATCTCCATGTAAGGCGCCTACATTGTATCCAAGTTTAATAAGCTTTTCTGCAACTTCACTTGTAAGAATCTTTGTTTGGCAGAAAATAAAGCCATAGAAGTCTGTCGCGCATTCTATAAACCTGCTCAGTACCTGTAATCGGGTCCTACTTGGCACCATGCAAAAGTATTGCTTTGTTAAGGGAACTGTTGCTTGCTTTTTACCCACTTTGACCGTAATAGGATCTCGCATGTGAGTCTTCATAATCGTTGCGATACCGGATTTAATAGTAGCTGAAAACAGCCATATCTCACGATCAGAAGGAGCGTAGCTTAAAATTTCATCTACTTCCTCTTTAAACCCCATATCAAGCATAATATCTGCTTCATCGAGGACCAGCGTACGTACGGTGCTGATTTTAAGGATTCCTCGTCTCAGATGGTCATTTAGACGTCCAGGAGTCCCTACGACAATATGGCATCCTCGTCGTAATGCTTGCGTTTGTGCTTCCATAGAAACACCACCGTAAATGGCTTCAAGACGAATATCCATAGCTCGTGCAAAAGGGGCAATACTTTCCTTTATTTGGACGGCAAGCTCACGAGTAGGAGCCACAATAAGTGCCTGGGGAACCTTCTTGGCCACATCAATACGATGAAGCAAAGGAAGGCCAAAGGCAAGCGTTTTCCCGGTCCCCGTCTGCGCTTGACCATGGAAATCTATCTTTTTAGACTCCATGAGCACCGGAAGCGCTTTTTTCTGTATATCTGTTGGTTCGGTAAATCCTAGATCATCTAATATTTGCTGAATAGGAGCAGCTAAGGGTAATTCTTTAAAAGTATTCGGCATAACATCCATAGTAAAGAGGACAAGCTCATTTATATTTCACAATACGAGTATCACGGAGCATTATACGTGGGAAATCCCCCAGAATGTTCTTTTTGATCGATGTATCGCAAAGTGAACTGAGAATGCCTGAGAGACTATACACATTTTCAGGATACAGAAAATTACAAAAAAGTATACTAAGATTTAAGAACTGCTGGTTACGAATGACCTGTCGTCAAGGAAAAACTACGAAAAGCCCACCTCCTCATTTTCATGCAAATTCCGATCAGATGGATACATAAGCCACATGCAACCACCAGGTCAAGCCTGTGGTAATTATTAAAAAAAATTGGCCACCTCAGATAGAATTATTATACTTGGCTATATTTGGAAATATATAGAAATCAATTGAAAACTGGGAAGGTTTACTTATGAAAATTGGCGGGATTTGGAGAGGTCTACAGTAATTATTAATTTCTTCTTTCAAAGATTTCCTGAATTTTCTAGCCAAGACGAAGGGGGCTTGCCTTTAATAAAAACACCGATCAAATGCAGGCAACAGACGATTGAATGACTGTCGCAAATAAAGATTTTGACACTTTCAGATAGTATTATTATGCTTGCAATGGTTAGTTCAAAAAGAAAACATTCTACATGAAGGATTAGTTATGAAGAAACATCTTATTATAGCTACGGTGCTCCTAGGGAGCTCAAGTATTTTCGGCTCGGAATCGGCTACTAAGAGACGTCAAACGGTTAAACAAGTCCCTGCCGCCAGATTCGCAAGTTATGCAAATTACAGCAAAGAGACTCGACAAGCTTGGTTGGAAACGAGAGATACAGTACCTGTAGCTATTCGATTGGCTGAGGCAAATATTTTACTCGCCTCTCTTCTTCGCAGCGATGTTGCGCCAAACCATCTTCTTGATGCTGTACTTGAAGATCTTACAGGTTTATATCAACTCTCAATCACCGACAACTCCAAGCTCAATGACGAGGAGGACGCAATGGAATTCAACAGGCTAACGAGAGTTGCTAGGAGCGTACGGGCAGGGCTTCCTCTAACGGATGATCAAGAGACTGAGGCAAATAGAATATTACAACTCGGGTCGTCTAATAGAAATGGTTGCCTTAGTTTGATGCAAACTATGGTTCCTTTGGTGGTGCT
Organism: uncultured bacterium; assembly: GCA_963819815.1. Lineage (GTDB taxonomy): Bacteria > Babelota > Babeliae > Babelales > Babelaceae > PRDV01. Next base: position 1,290,836 of record CAWFXL010000001.1, on the reverse strand, counting down.
GCCTTTGGCCATCTTTGGACTCTTGAGTTTTGCAGCATTGGTATCACCTATAACTATTAGGTTAAGCTGACATCACAATGGGTACCTTTTAATCAGGTACCCATTGCGGTGCTTAGTGACTCTGTAATCATTACCTTCCTCTTTCAAAGGTTTCCTGAATTTTTTAGTCAAGAAGACAGGGTTTATTTTTAATGAAAACACCGATCAAACACAGACAAAAAACGATCGCCAGGCTGTCATAAATGAGAATTTGACACTTTCAGTTAGAATTATTATACTTGCTATATTAAGTTCAAAAAGAAATCATTCTACATTAAGGATTATTATGAAGAAGCATCTTATTATAGCTACAGCGCTCCTTGGGAGCTCAAGTATTTTCGGAGCGGAATCGGCCACTGCAGCACGTCAAAACGTTGAACAAGTAGCTGACAATAGAATCGCAAGTTATGCAAATTACAGCAAAGAGACTCGACAAGCTTGGTTGGAAACGAGAGATACAGTACCTGTAGCTATTCGATTGGCTGAGGCAAAGATTCTAATCACTTCTTTTCTTCGAAGCAATAATGCACCAAAGCATGTTCTTGATGCACTAATTGAAGACCTTACGGGTTTATATCATCTCGGAATCACTGATAACTCTAAGCTAAATGACGCGGAAGTAAGAGAATTTAGCAGGCTAACGGAAGTCGCTAGGATAGCACAGGCAGGGCTTCCTCTAACGGAGGATCAAAAGGCTCAGGTAAATTCATTATTACAGTCCCAGTTGTCTAATAGAAAGTTAACACTGCGAGAAACGACCATTGGCGTCTATGTTGCCAGCTTTGCAATTTGGATGGCAACACATAACCTCAGCGAATACGATCTGATGTATCATGAGATCGGGCATGGATTGTATGTAGCTTTGGCAAGCGCTATACTATGGCAATTCATTTATTATAAGTTTCAAGATACGCTCTTACGCCAGTACTAGAACATCTTTAGCTAACTCAATTGGCACACTTCTTGAGGTGTGCCAATTGAAGCACTCTTGAGAACAATTACTCTTGATCAGAACACTAAACGTTCGACTAATACCAACGGGCATCTGACTAAAAGGTGCCCATTGCAGTACTTTTTAGAATAATTATACTTGATCGAAAGCTGCACAAGCAAAAACAGGCATTTTGTTCCATGCAGCCCCAAAGAAATCATTTTGAATTGAGGATTATCCATGAAAAAACGTCTTATTCTAGCAATAGTGCTCCTAGGAAGCCCATATGCTTTCGGATCTGAGTCGGCTACTAAACCTAAAACGCGCAACCTTGTTGTGCCAGCCACTTTTGCTAGAACCGCAAATTATGCAAATTATAGCAAAGATACTCTTCAAACTTGGTTGAAAAAGAGAGAAGCGGTCCTAGTGGTTACACGAATGGCTGAAGCAAAAGCAGCTCTCCTCACTTCTCTTCTTCATAGCAACAGTGTGCCCAATCATATTCTTGATGCTGCTCTTGAAGACCTTATAGGTGTATATCGTCTATTAGTGACTAATGAATACTCAAATGACGAGGCATTCAAGGACGAACAATTCGGGGACAAGGAATTTAAGGAATTTGGAATGTTAACAATGGTTGCTTTTAAATTAAAGGCAGGGGGAGCTCCTCTAGCGGACAATCAAAAAGCTGAACTAAGTAGAATGTTACTACAAACCGGAACCCCTACTGTCGCTAAAGCAGAGCATAAACGTGAAATCAAAGCAGACAATTGCTGCACCGCCTTTTCAATTCTGGTAGCTCTCGGCTTGCTTGGGTACATGACAGGCTTTCATCTTCATCTATTATGAAAAAACATCTCATTCTAACGGTAGTGCTCCTTGGGAGCTCGAGTATTTTTGGATCTGAACACACTACCACAGCACATCAGACCGTTGAACCAGTCTCCCCTGCTAGAGTCGCAAGTTATGCAAATTATAATAAAGAGACTCCTCAAGCTTGGTTGGAAATGAGACAAACAATCTCGGCAGATATCCGATTGACTCATGCAAGGATTCTATTTCTTTCACTTCTTAATAGCAACGATGCACCAAAAGATCATATTATTGATGCTGCATGTGAAGACCTTGCAGATTTATGGCTTCACAATCAATCTGAGTTAAGTTCCAAGGGCGTAGAGGATGTCTCAACACTGATAAGAATTGCCCTTGTGGCGAAAATAAATAGAGGACGCCCACTTCCAATAAGCAATAATCTAAAGACTGATTTAATTAGAGCATTACAACCAAGATACTCTATCATTGATGATTATCAAACATGCACTCTATTTCTAGGTGTGGCAGTTGTCTGCTTAATTTATACGGGATTGACGTGAGTTTTAGACCACGTCCTGTTGCAGAACCCTTTAGAAAAATTATACTTGATCGAAAATCTTTGAACAAAAGAAGGTTAGGTATGAAACAGCACTTAGTTCTATCCGCTTTATTACTTGTTAACTCAAATATCTTTGGCTCTGAATCGGCTATGACAATGGTCAAAGAAGAAACGGCAGTTACACCCCCGGGTTACCTTGAAAGTGCAATTGATCATAGTACTTGGATGGAAAAGAGAAAACAACTGCCAGTAACTGTGAGACTGGCCGATGTAAGGGAAGTAGTGATGTCACTTCTTCAACATCCCATAGACAATGAGGGTGTTGCCAGCGCATTTAGAAGCCGCTTCGCACGATCTATTGAGTTTAAATAGAAAACGTTTAAGTGATGTAGAAAAAAAAGAATATGATAGGATCAAACTTACTGCTGATTTTGTAGCAAATGTAAGAAACCGGTGGGACTTTCCTTCCTGGTTTACGCTTGATCATCCGTACTTTGCTCACGACAATCTAGACAGGTTAAAAGATGCCGACCCAGAAATGATACGAGTTCTTGCAAGACAGCTTACGCTCAAAAGTCAAAGGTATCCCGTAGGCGCATACCGGCCTCTTTGGAAAACAAATAGTGCTAAAAACCCTTTGGGTGGCATTTTAGCTTATAGTGATAATCTTTTACAACACATTGAATGTTCATTCGCTCAACCTGCAAGAAAAACGAGCAGCAGTTTGTTGGAACTTAGAAACTGGATACTGAGGGATCTTGTATTTATCAATTTTTTCTTAGAGAGATGTCCCCAATTCTTTAGTGAATATGAAGTAACTTACTTTAATGAAGTTTCTAACAAGTTTTTTATCTGTTTCCCATCCAACAAGGGGCTCGCTCAAAAGTTAGGTATGAAGGTTGAACCAGATGAGATCGAAGAGACTGACAACTGTTGAAGAGTGTTCTTGTATCTTTGATTTAGAAAAGGTCGGTTCCATCCTAACTTAACCCAACCGTGTGCACCTAAAGCTTTGCAGATAGATATTTTCCATAGCCCATGGCAGTCTTTTTTTGCCCACTTGTGGGCCCATATTGATAAAAAGGCAGAATCGTAGTATAGTGATCTAGTATTGTATCAGTTAAACCCTACAACCTTACCTATGGTTCTCATCGGTAACTATACTCTAGGAGCATATATACATGGCAAAAGAGATGTTGCGCTCGTCGCAATTTCGCACCGTAGAACAACCTCTTGAGGATACTGGATTTACCCTCAATGAGGCACAAAAAAAAGACCTTGCTTCCCTCTATGAAGGCATAGCAGATTCATTCCGCCAAGGAGCAATCATCTCAGGAACCGTCCTGAAGGTTGACTCTGATGGGGTTCTTATAAATATCGGCTACAAATCAGATGGCCTTATCCCTGGGTATGAATTTACCCAACATGAGCTCAAAGCATTAAAGCCCGGTTCGACCCTAGAAGTTATGCTCGATGAGCTTGAGAACCATGTAGGCACTGTCATGCTCTCCTATGAGAAAGCGAAAGCGCTCAAAGCGTGGAGCTCTATCATGAAGCTCTACAATGAAAATAAGCCTGTTGAAGGTATGGTTACCCATAAAGTTAAGGGTGGCTTAAGTGTTGATATTGGTATCCCTGCATTCTTACCGGGATCACAAGTCGATACCCAACGTGTTGCTGATTTTGATCAGTTCGTTGGCCAAAACATTGTTGCCCATATTATCAAAGTTAATCAAAAACGGGGCAATGTGATCATTTCCCGTCGTAAATATTTGAATGAAGAGCGTACTGAAAGTCGCAAAAAAGTACTTGAAACACTTGATGTTGGTTCAGTCGTTCAAGGAACGGTTAAAAATATCACCAAATACGGGGTATTTATCGACATTGGAGGCGTTGACGGACTTCTTCACATTACCGATATGACCTGGGGACGCATCGGACACCCTAGTGAGCTCGTTAAAATTGGCGATAAGGTAACCGTTAAGATTCTTTCGTTTGATAAAGAGCATGAAAAGATCTCATTGGGCATGAAGCAACTTGCTGAAAATCCATGGGAAGCTATTGATGAGTCAATCAAAATAGGCTCAAAAGTTAAAGGTACTATATCAAGTATCACCGATTATGGGCTTTTTGTTGAAGTAGTACCTGGGGTTGAAGGACTTATCCATATCTCAGAAGTATCATGGATTGATCGTATTACCGATCTTCATAAATACTACAAGGTTGGTGACAAAGTAGAAGCACTTATTGTGTCACTTGATAAAGAAAATCGTCGCATGTCCTTAAGCGTGAAACAGCTTGAACAAAATCCTTGGGATGCCATCAGCGAAAAATATGAAGTCGGACAGAAGATTACGGGCAAAGTAAGCAACGTAACTGAGTTTGGTATCTTTATTCAATTAGCTCCAGGGATTGATGGCCTTGTGCATATCTCAGACTTCTCATGGACTGAGCATATTGAACATCCTGCAGATCGCTATAAAAAAGGTGATCTTGTAGAAGCGGTAATTACCGGCATCAATAAAGAGAGTAAGAAGATCTCCTTGGGCATCAAGCAACTCACTCCAAATCCTTGGGAAGACATTGTGGAGAAATACCCTGTAGGTTCTTCTGTCGAGGGCGAAGTGAGTAAAATAACTAACTTTGGTGCTTTCGTAAAACTTCCTTCTGGCATAGAAGGACTTGTGCACGTTTCTGAACTTGGCGGAGATGCAGAGAAGGTAGAGGACATCCTTAAAATTGGAGAATCCAGAACCTTTAAAGTCATCAAAGTAAGTCCTGAAGAGCATAAGCTTGGCTTGAGTCTGCGTAGCGATGAAGAAGTTGCTGCTTCAGCAGCTGCTAAAGAAAAGAGTAAAAAAGAAAAAGCTCCTACTATTGCTCGCAAGAAGCCTGAAACGGCTGCAGCTCCAGCTGCTCCTAAGCAAAAATCACAGCTTCAGCTTGAGCTTGAGAAGCATGCTGCACGAAAACAAGATGAGTCAAAAGAAGGCTCTTCAGATGATGAATAACGTGCTGAATAACAAAGGAGCCTTTCATGGTTGAAAGAACGCTTGCCATTATTAAACCGGATGCCGTAGCGCTTGGACAAAGCGGTATGATTATTTCGATTATAGAATTGAATAAGTTCTCAATCGCCGGCATGAAAAAAGTTCACCTCTCAAAAACTGAGGCTGAAAAGTTCTATGCTGTACATAAAGAGAGACCCTTCTACGGTGAGCTTGTTGAAAGCATGACCAAAGGACCGGTTATCGTTATGGTGCTTGAAAAAGAGAATGCTATTAAAGACTGGCGCGATCTCATGGGAGCAACAAACCCTACAGCGGCCGCCATAGGAACCATCCGTAAAATGTTTGGCATCTCCATAGGAAGCAATACAACCCATGGTTCTGATGCTCCTGAAACTGCGCGAGTTGAAGTTCCTTTCTTCTTTCCAAATATGTAATCTCAAATGGGGATAGATACTATCTATCCCCATTTGTCTTCTCTTCATAATTCAAGCGTTCTTGCACTTAATTAGGCATGGAAAAATCAGCTATTGTTTGGTCAAGAGAGAATCTTTTTCAATGCCGCGGCTTTTAAGAAATTCATCAAGGATTCCATTAATGAACTTATAGGCATCTTTTTCTGCAAAACATTTAGCGAGCTCGACGGCTTCATTTATAATCACGGCTGCGTCAGTGCTTGAATGCTGCAATTCCCAGACGGCAAAGCGAAGAATAAGCTTTGTTGCTATGCCAAGTCGGTCAAATCGCCAATTTTCTATGAGAGGCGTAATCTGCACATCAAGGACCGCACGGTCTGAAGAGACTGCCAGGGCTGTTTTAAAAACAATACTATCCTGGGGTATAATAACACCAAACCCTCGAGAAAGATTATCAACTATAGACTCTAGGGAAACTTCATAATCAAAGGCATCAACTGCATAGAGCACTTGGAAAATTAAAGAACGCTGCTCTGTGACGGTAAGGTCTGAACAAAGAAGATCTGAATAACTCTCGCTAAACTCTGGCATCTGCTCGCTACCACTCTCGTCGCGCATATCGCTATTCATGCACATGATTATTTTTTAGCATCGACCCGTTCTATATATTTACCCTCGCGGGTATCTATTTTAATGATATTACCTTCATTCACAAATAGAGGCACCTGTATCACCAGACCTGTTTCTAAGGTTGCAGGTTTCGTAGCACCACCTTGTGCCGTATCACCGCGCACTCCAGGCGGAGTCTCTTTCACCGCAAGTTCCATAAACAATGGAGGGGTCACCGTAATCGGTTTCTCATTAAAATAAAGTACACTATAGGCTGTTTGCTCTTTAAGATAATCAAGGACCTCACTTATCTGGTCCTTGCTAAATGCTATCTGTTCATACGATTCTTGATCGAGAAACTCGTAAAGCCCGTCCTGCTCATAGAGGTAGAGCATATCTTTAAATTCTAAGTCGGGAGATTCTAGTTTTTCCTCGGAACGAAAGGTTTCTTCATGTATATTGCCAGAGATAAGGTTTTTCATTTTGGTACGCATAAAGGCACCACCCTTACCAGGCTTTACGTGCTGATATTCAGTAACCGAATACGGCTCACCTCTAAAGAGTATCTTAGTTCCCTTACGCAAATCTCCAGCTAATACCACGGCCGTTCCTTTGTTAAAAGTAAGATTTTCAAACTTTTTTTCAGTATAATCAATATAAAAAAAGAATCAATCTCCAGTATGAGAGTTATTATCCTCGCCTAGCATTTCTTATACAATTCTCTCCCTGCGGCTTTCTTGGCTCCCAACAGGATCTGTTCTTCATTTTAAAGAAAAAACAAAAAATGAGCCTATCGATTAGAAAGGGCTTCATAGAAGGCTCATTCATAGCTTAGAAGGCGCAAGAACGCCTCCAATTGACCTTTTTGGCCAATCGCCTGTCCTCACTGGTTTTTTACTCACTTGACAGCTCCTTCGCATCAAAATATCCTAGTCTGGAATAAAATAATCGCATCTTGGTATGAAAAGGTATTCTATGACTGATGATACGTTGCACTTCTTAGATAACCATCCTTTTCTTAACAAAGATGGCAAAGATTATAAAAACTTATTGCACACCCTTGATCCACAAATCTCATCATATATCTTCGAAGAAGTGCAGGCCCAACGAGAATCCCTAAACTTCATTGCGTCAGAGAATTATGCTTATGATGCAGTTCGTGAAGTCCTTGGGTCTGTATTAACCAATGTCTACGCTGAAGGGTACCCTGGTAAAAGGTACTACCCAGGATGCTCGGCAAGCGACGAAGTAGAGACTCTAACTGTAGAGCGCTGCAAGGCCCTTTTCCGCGGAGAACATGCAAATGTTCAGCCTCATTCAGGTTCTCAAGCAAATATGGCAGTGCTTTCATCAGTACTAGAACCTGGAGATATCCTCATGGGATTGAGCTTATCCTGTGGAGGCCATTTAACTCATGGACACCCGGTAAGCTTTTCTGGCATGTTCTACAAAAGCATCGCGTACACCGTGGATCCTAAAACCGAGTATATCGATTACGAAGCTCTTAATAACCTTGCCCAATTTCACAAACCAAAACTCATCATTACCGGCGGCTCTTCCTATAGTCGCCTCATAGACCTTGAGAAGTTTCAAAAAATAGCTCAATCGGTGAATGCGTACCTTCTTGTAGACATTGCTCATACCGCAGGACTCATTGCAGCAGAAATATTTCCAAGCCCTTTTCCTTACGCAGACTTTGTCACAGGAACTACCCACAAAACACTTCGTGGACCACGTGGAGGTTTCATTTTATGCAAAAAAATACACCAAGAACGGGTCGATAGGGCTGTTTTTCCGGGCACCCAGGGCGGGCCCTCAATGAATAATATTGCGGCTAAAGGAGTCGCTTTCCATCTTGCCTCAAGAGCAGATTTTGTTGAGTATATGAAGAAAAGTATTGCTCTTGCTAAGTTCATGACTCGAGCATTTGAAAAGCGTGGATATCGTATCGTATCTGGAGGCACAGATTGCCATCTATTTGTTATCGATCTTACTAACCTTGATACCACAGGACGAGCAGCCGAAGCACTCTTAGAAAAAGTCGGTATTTTAGTCAGTCGAAGTGCGATACCCTTTGACCCTCAAAAGCCGCTCATTACAAGCGGCATTCGACTCGGTACTCTTGCCTGTGCAGCAAGGAATATAACTGAAGAGCAGACCTACGATGCTATTGATTCGATAGATATCATCCTTAGGAACCCTTCGGATGAACACATTCATCAGACCATCAAAGACCGTATAAAAAACATTGCGTTACAGCTAACCGAAGTATGAGTTCATGGGTGGATAAGTAATGTGTTTGCTCAGTACATAAGCAAAAACAGATTATCTTTCCCCTCTCACAAAAAGAAAAGAGTATGACTTAGTCCTTAGAAATCAGGGAAGCTTAACTAACTACAGTACTGGTACGCAAGATATGCTCCGCTAAGGACTACGCCTCCTGCGACCAAAGAATTTGTAAGGGTAATAGAGCTCGGAATCTCAACTTTTGGAGCTAGTACTCCAAGCTTTACGAGTTCTTCTCGCGCTTGTTCAGCGTTTTTATAGAGAATTGCATTCTGAATACCAACGCGCTTTGCAGCAATAATATTTTCAGGTTGATCGTCCATAAATACGATATCATCAAGGGTTAAGGGATGCTCCCTGAACTCTGGCAACTTATTAAGCTCTTCAAATGTAAGCATGTATGCCTCATCATTTGGCTTAATGGTGCCTAAATCGCCCGAATAAAAAAGATGCTGGAACTTGCTAAAAACACTCTTTTTAAAGCGCACTTCGAGAATACGCGCAGCCCGCTTATCCGCATTTGAAAGGGCAGCCAAAACAAACTTCTTGGTCCCATCTTCATTATTTTGCGAAGCTAACTCCTGAAGAAGTTTAACGCCATCTGTAAGCTCACTATTCATTGCAGCATTAACCTCTGGAGTAAATATGAGTCGAATCGCTTCCGCCACAAGATATGCCTCGCGATCACTCGCCAAGAAGTGTCCCTGACCATATCCCTGTGCCTTGAGCTCTTCAAGCTTTTTATAGGCGAGAGCCATGGCGGCCTTATCCGAGATATGGCCTGCTTGATACGCACTAATTAGGTACGGAAGCTCTTTTCCAGATGTGCTTCTTGTAGGAGTTATATGTGGGGCTTCTATTTTTTCAGCCGATCCCTTTGCCAGTAATTTTTTATACCAGACAGTCTGGTCAAAATCATCAGAATGTTGACGAATTTCATCTTCAGGGATTGATTGAAGCATCCCAAAAATAATTTTTTCTAATCCTTTTGGATTCTTAAAATCACGTATTGCATAGGAGATTATGTTCCCAAGGCCAAGTTCTTGGGTATAGGAAAATGCTGAAAATTTATAAAATAGACCCCCCAAATCAAGCAAAAGAACTCGGGGCTCAGCACAAAGGCCAATGGGTAACAAGAAGAGGGAAACAAGGGCAATGGTGTAACTTTTTTTCATAAAATTCCTTTCTTTTATACTACCAGTATACTATGAAAGCATATTTTTCACAACCCTTACGATAGTCTGATCATATCTTTCGCATGAAAAAGCCGCCATCCTTTTTTTTATAGTGTCGGTATACTCACTATCCTTAAAGTATTTGGGAAGTATGTCCTTGAGACAATCATAATCATCTAAAGGTTCCGCAAACCCATGTTTAACCATAAAATCAATATTGAGCTGTTCCCAAAAGATCGTCCCTTGAGTCTTATCAAGAATCATGGGAACTCGTAACATCAACGCTTCACACACCGAATTGGGACCGGGTTTCGTGATTAATACATCAGATATGGCCATTAGATCAGCAATTTGGTTGGTATACCCAAAAACTGATATCGTAATTCCTTCGGGGAGGAAGATCTTATTAATATTTCGTTTCAGTCGTTCATTTCGACCTAAACATACAATGATATGCATAGGCATACCGAGTCGTGCAAGTTGTCTGACATAGCGATAACTTGATTGGGAGCCTGCACCTCCCATAAAAACCATGACCACTGGCTTTTTAGACGGTATCTCGAACTTATCCTTCAATGCTGCGATGTTTTTGGGGGTATAAAATTCAGGACGCAGGGGAAAGCCGGTGATAATAACCCGCTCTTTGGGTATCTGAGCCTCGGAAATTTTCCCCCAGAGACCTGGATCATCAAATGCAAGCGTATAGCGGAACTTTTTAAAATAGGGTGGATGAACTCCGGTCAAATAATTAGTCGTATCAAGATCGTTGGTGAGAACTAGAAAGGGAATATCGAGTTTTTCGCAAGCTTCTAAAAGAGCTCCATTTACAAAAGGCATCACCGAGATAATCAAATCCGGCTTTGCATCCCTAAAAAAATCCATCGTTAATTTTACCAGAGCTCCATGGCGCCACGTGAGATACTTCTTACCACCTTGTGAATACTGCCCGATAAGATTCGTCCATCCACATCTAATAAAGAAATTATAGAGATCTTCACCATCAACTTTACCAAATGTCATAGTGCCAAGAGTATCTACTGGTGCATAGATAGTTCTCATAGTATCTAAAACGGTTATATCATGCTCTTTTAAGTACGTACATAAACCATTGGCCACCGACATATGGCCACCACCACCCGCACATGAGAATATAAGGATATTCTTTTTTTGAGAATTTAGTGGACGTGCGTACCCTTTTCGTTCTCCAGGACGCTTCACATGTCCCTCAATTTGACCTGACGTAGTCCGTGCGTCACGACGAAAAGGATGGCGCCCATCAAGCGAAACAATCATCAGACCGAAAAAAAGGAAGGTGTACAGAGTTTTTTTCATGAAGATATTCAGTTACATCCTACGATGCAAAACATAGAAAACTGCATCTGGCTCGTCTATGAGGAAAGTATAGCATACTTCTTAGAAAAGGAAATTCCTTCCTTGCACAGTAGCAGAAAGAAGCATCTAGTCACTCCGACGAGTTTGAACGGTAACCGGTTACGATGTAAGTGTTGTCTCTGGAATTCCCTGCAGGAGAGACACCACAAGGAGCAGCGGGTAGCCTAAAAACAAGGATTTAGTGAGGGAAGATTCCTCATGCCGGATCTCACGCAGGTGAATAGAAGCTCATGCATCCCTAATCCCGCAAGCTCTTCCCCCTAAATTGCTTTTTCGCCCAACAAGCATGTAGCTGAGGGGCTGAAACTCACCGCATCCATTGACAAATAGAAACATATTTTTATATAATAATTATAATGGCTGACATAATTAAATATAGAGGAGTTGTTGTATGAAATGGAAATTGAAGGTCCTGCTTGTTACAGTTTTAGCAACGGGGAGCTTTGTGGGGCAAAGTCTGGCGATGCAAGCCTGGTCGTCTGCGCAAAGGCCTACAAAAGATAGTTTTAATAAGATTAGAGAAATATTGAATGACGCCTCTCTTACGCCTGCGCAGAAGAATAGTGCTGTAGAGCCGATCTTGGCTGCACATAAACAGCTGATTCGTCTTATGGATTCTGGTAATAATACGCTTCTTCACTATGCAGTCAGTAAGAACATTAGAAAAGTTGCTCAAACTTTAATCGGGCTTGGTGCAGATCCGGATCAGGAAAATAGTAAGGATGAAACACCCTTGTCTCTTGCGTTAGGTAGCAATAATGAGGAGATGGTGAACCTCCTGTTAGGGCAAGCACCAGTAAAAGCTCCTGTGGCTCAATCAGCAACGAGCAGCTCAAGCAGTGCGCAGCAAATACGCTTCATCGAGTATAAAGATCTTGGTCAGCTTAAGACCCCGTATAATAACATTATAAAAGCAATTGAGGGGCAAGATGTTGGTTCAGTGGCAACCCTTCTTGCTGCTCACCCTGAGTTGATTGGAGCACTTGATACGTTTGGAAGCAGCCTCTTACTCAAAGCAGTACGTACAGATTACCCTTACCTAATGAGACTACTCATCAAGAAAGGCTGCGATGTCGATAAGGCTGATGTTCATGGCAACACCCCTTTATCATTTGCAGCGCGCGACGGTTTTTATGAGATGGTTGATTTACTCGTAAGAAATGGAGCAGATATTAATAAAACTGATCGAAAAATGATAACACCACTAGCCTCAGCTATTCAAGCTAAGGTACAAAAGAAGGATCATCCAAAAATTATACAGTTTCTGAAGGATCAGGGCGGAATAGTCTATGGTCATGTAGTGCTTAAGCTCGTGCCTAAAGCATCATATCGAGCAGCCCAACGCGCCTTAGCCGATACCCTTCTGCAGAATACCATATCACAATCGATACCTGAAACATTAGATTCGGTAGTTGACCAAAAGGATATGCATATTTCGCTTGCCTATGTATCTATACCTCTTGGAAGTGGTGATCAGCGAAGTTATGAACAGAAAGCTTGCACTGCTTTAAAAGCGATTGAGCATAACGGTCTGGATATGGTTACGGCGAAATTAGCAAGCCTTTCTCAAGATCATCCTTTTAGATGGGATAAGCTTAAAATCTTCGGCAAATATGTCACTGTTGTGTATGAAGAGCCAGCTGGCTATGATAGTTTCATAGATGAGGTCTATAATTCGGTAATTGCTATCCTTCCTAAAGGAACAAAAAGAACCTATCCATCTGAAGAACCGCCCCATATGAGTCTTGGGAAAATCCAAAGAAGCTCTCAGCTTACCTCAGATTCGCCTTTAGTTTCACTTAAACGGTCGGGAACTCCAGAGCCTGGACTATCTGATAGAGCACAAGTTATCGCAAGTATACGTATCCCGAGTGACCAAGATCCAGGGTATACTGAATTTTTCTCCGGGCAACCATGCTGAAAAAATCACAGTCAAATAGTGCGCCACATGCTGATTTTTCAGAGTAAATTTTGGCAAGATAAGGCCTGCACAGTACCAACTATATCGTCAAGAAATTGTCTAAAAAAGGCTCTTATCACCTTATACACAGCAAGATACAGACTAGGGGGGCCGGCCCTTTGTATCACTCCGTTATAGAGTAGATCAAAGAGGAGGTTTGGTGGACCCCCTCTCTGTTCTTCTTTATCAAATAAGTTAGATCAAAACTCTAAAATGTCTCTGCAATTCTACATTAGTTAGAGCTAGGAACTCGTACCAACGTTAGAGGAGGCATAGACACAAGAAAGTCGAGCATCTTCTTCGCAGCTTCAGTACTAGCTCTAATAGCGAGTTCACTCTTTGCATCTTCAGGAAACTCTTCCAATTTTTGTGAGAACTTGGCCTGGTAAGCATTTTCTAGTTCCCTTACAACACTGCGTTCTACACTAGGATCCGCTTCTTTTTGCCTCAACTCATTCTTCTCTCTTTCAAGACCAAAAGCCCTGATCATAGCCCAGCTTACATGTTCTTGAGCTAGGCGAAGAATGGCGACATAAAGAGGAAACTTCTTGATTGCGTCGGGCATATCTTGATGAACCATTGCAGGGTTCTCGATAATTTGCTGCAGACATGCTTTATAAAGCTCTCTCATCTTTGGCTTCGCCAACTCTTCAAGCGCCGCATGTTGGCAGAATAATTGTCTTACTTCGTTCTCCAGTGTAAAATTGGATTGTTCAGCTGGATGAGTGCTCGTTGGTGGAACAGGCATCGTTTTCAAGTCATTCATCGAGTATGTCGAAGAAGCAACTGCTATACTTAAAAACAATGCGCATATGTTAGTATTCATAGACCGTTCTTTCCGGTATTGAGGTAAAAGCCATTATTATTCACATAATACTTCTATAGATGTATCACTAGTAACTTTATTGTCAAATTGTACAATGGGATTGGAAAGGGCAAAGCAAAGATCTAATCAAACCCATGATAGTCAAACTTTCGAAAAATCGTTTCCCCGTTAACCCATCAATGAGATCCACGAATTGTAAATAAAGTCAGCGGTGGCATAGACACAAGAAAGTTGAGCATCACCTTAGCAGCTTCAGTGCTAGCTCTAATAATGAGCTCATTCTCTGCATCTTTAGGAAAGTCCGCCAATTTTTTGTCGAACTTGGCCTGGTAAGCATTTTCTAGCTCCGATACAACACTGCGCTCTACATTACGATCCGCTTCTTTTTGTACCAAAGCATTCTTCTCTCTTTCAAGGCCAAAAGCCCTGATCATAGCCCAGGATACGTGTTCTTGAGCTAGGTGAAGAATGGCCACATAAAGAGGAAATTTCTTGATTGCGTCGGGCATATCTTGATGTACCATTTGAGGGTTCTCAATAATTTGCTGCAGACATGCTCTATAGAGCTCTCTCTTATTTGGCTCGGCCAACTCTCGCAGGGCCGCAGGTTGGTAGAATAACTTTTTTACTTCATCCTCAAGTATAAAATTTGATTTTTCGCTTGGATGGGTGCTTGTTGGTGGAACAGGTATTGCCTTTACGTCATTCATCGAATATGTCGAAGAAACAGCTGCTACAGTTAAAAGCAAGGCACATAGTTTAGCATTCATGGTCCGATCTTTCTGTTAGGTACGGTTATTATTTCGCATAATACTTTTATAAATGTAACATTGCTAATTTTATTGTCAAATTGTGCAATGAAATTGGAATGGCTAGTCAAATTCTCCCAGTACGATATCCTTAGTAAGAATACGAAAACGCCTACCCTATCTGAGATACTATGGAAAAAAATTACGATCATTTGAAAGCAGAACCCGAAGCACAAAAGTTATGGGAAGCCCATAAGGTATATAGTACTGAAAATAATCCAGGGCCTTTATATTCGATCGATACTCCCCCACCTACAGTCTCTGGTTCTTTACATATTGGACATCTGTTTTCCTATACACAGACCGATATAATCGCACGGTATGCTCGGATGAAGGGCAATAGCGTTTTCTATCCTTTTGGTTTTGACGACAATGGTCTTCCCACCGAGAAATACGTTGAAAAAAAACTTGATGTACAAGCATATTCCTTGAAGCGCTCAGAGTTTATTGCTTTATGTCTTAAGGAAACAACCGAGGTAGAAAAACAGTTTGAAACCTTATGGCGCTCCATCGGACTCTCAGTAGACTGGAAAGCATGCTACTCAACAATTGATGAGCGGTCGCGCTATATTTCACAGCTTTCATTTATCAAGCTCTACAAAAAAGGCCATATCTATCGAAAGGATGAGCCGGCACTCTATTGCACCACCTGTCGCACGACGGTTGCACAAGCAGAACTGGATGATCTTGAAAAAGAGACAACATTCAATGACCTTGTTTTCACGGCAGATGGTGATGAGCTTATCATTGCTACGACGAGACCCGAATTACTTGCTGCGCGTAACTGCCGTTTTATATCATCCAGACGATCCACGCTTTCAGCATCTTGCAGGAAGGAAGGCGACGGTTCCTTACTATAAGTTCGAAGTTCCCCTTATAGCTGACCCTTTGGTAAATCCTGAAAAGGGAACGGGGCTCGTAATGTGCTCAACTTTTGGTGATAAGACTGATGTGATCTGGTTTAAGACACATCACTTTAAATATAAGCCGATCATCGGCCTTGATGGTAAACTTAGTGCTGCAGCTGGTCCTCTTGAAGGAATGCGCGTTCCCGCAGCACGAGCTGCTATTCTTGAACTTCTTGAAAAAGAAGGCTCACTTAGAAGACAACAGCCACATAAGCAAACGGTCAATGTTCATGAACGCTGCAAAAAAGAGATCGAATATCTGGTATTACCACAATGGTTTCTCGCCCTATTGCCCCACAAAGAAACATTTATTCAGGTAGGAGAAAAAGTTGAGTGGTACCCATCATTCATGAAAGCACGATACGTAAATTGGGTAGAAAACATCAGCTGGGATTGGTGCCTCTCGCGCCAAAGATTTTATGGGATAGCATTTCCCGTATGGCATTGTACCCAGTGTAAAGAAGTAGTCCTTGCACAAGAAGACCAACTGCCCATAGATCCCCAGGAAATTCCATTCCAGGGTACCTGTTCGTGTGGAGGAACCTCATTTGCGCCCGATACAGATGTTATGGATACTTGGAATACGTCAAGCCTAACACCCTACATTTGTGCAAGCTTGCGTATGCCTTTAACGCCCAGCATCTTTGAAGAATCGGCACAAAGCTTTATTCCCATGACTATGCGCCCACAAGCTCATGATATTATTCGAACCTGGGCATTCGATACTATCGTTAAATCATGGCTTCACAATGAGTCGATCCCCTGGAAAACTATTGTTATATCAGGACATGTACTATCTCCGCAAAAAGAGAAAATCTCAAAATCACAAGGGAATACCCCCTTAACTCCCGAACAGCTCTTAAAGCACTATCCTGCAGATGCTCTACGCTATTGGACTGCATCAGGCGGGCTTGGCCATGATATCTCATTTTCAGAAAATCAGATAAAGATCGGACTCAAACTCCTCGTTAAGCTCTGGAATGCTTTTAGATTTATTGAACCTCATATCCAAGGCGTTTCTCTGAAGGCTCCAGCACCCAAAAGTCTTGGTGTCTCGAATGAATGGTTACTCAACAGTATGAGTACCTGCCAAAGAAAGTATGAGCAGTACTTTGAGGAATATGAATTTAGCTTAGCACTTGCAACTATTGAACAGTTTTTCTGGCATGATTTTTGTGATAACTTCGTAGAAATTAGTAAGGATCAACTACTCAATCCTGATACCTATCCCCAAGAGGAAGTGCAAGCAACCCGTTGGACACTCTCTCATATAGGATTACGTATCTTGCAGCTTTATGCTCCTTTCGTACCGCATGTTACCGAAGCACTCTACGGAGAGCTCTACCAAAAAGAAGTTGCAAGCCCTTCTCTTCATATGACCAAGTTTGCTGCGTATCAGAAAGCATTTGACTATCCTGAGTCAGCTCAGATCATGGGTCATATTATTGACGTTATAGCGATGGTTAGAAAGCTCAAATCTGAACAGCAGCTGTCCTTAAAAACAGATTTAACGACGCTTACAATCGGATGCCAAGATGCTGCATTACGACAGCAGCTACAAAAGAATGGTGCCCTTATTAAAGGTATTAGCAAAGCTGCGAGCATAACGTTTGTACCTGATACTCTAGCACCTCAGCTTTCAGAAGAGAATGGTACCTGGAAAGCTACCTTGAGCATATGATTACACTTATCAATCGCCAACGAAAAGTTCCTCTTGATGAACAGTGGCTTACTGAGCTTATCACAGAGATACTCACGATACTTACCTATCAAGATTTTGACATTGGAATTCTCATAACCACGAATAGAACAATACAACGGTATAATGAAACGTACCGATATAAAAAAGGTCCTACTGATATATTATCATTCGCCTATCACCCACACACCACCCCCGGCACGAAAATAGCGACTACTCACGAGGATGAAAAAAATCTCGGCGATCTTATCCTTTCCCCAGAATATATCGTGCATTCAGCAAAGAACTTGGGAGTTACCTATGAACATCGTCTGATGATTCTTACTATTCATGGGATTTGTCACTTACTTGGCTATGACCATGAAACCGATGAACAATACGCTGTTATGCAAGCCCGAGAAGATTCTATTTTGAAAAAGCTGCCCGGAAGATTGCAACGCTAAAGCAATTCAAGCTTTTTCTTAATTGAATCCCCATATGGAAATTTGTACCAGCAGCTGAAGTTATTGCTAAGATCGGGCAAAAGCAAGTATTTTCGAAAAGTCACCTCGATCAGCTAACTGCAATGCCTCAATATAATGCTTTCTAATTGGAGTAGGACTTGACAGTTTCTGATACAATCCCCAGCTAAATGGTAGATGTCCGAGCTGCACAATAAGCAGGTCTGCCATTAAACGCGCATGCCGACCGTTACCATTGGGAAATGGATGAATCCAAACTAACCGGTGGTGAAACCTTACAGCTACCTCATCATCATTAAAAGTAGCGTGGGCTAGCTGAAAATGTGTGTCATCACAGAGCTTTTTTACTTCAGCGGCAATTGCGTGCCAATTTATACCAAGATTCCTTTCTGATATTCGAAATCTTCCAGCCCATTGCCTCGCCTTTAGAATATTTTTTTCTTCCCAGGCATTTAGCTCCTCTTGCGTAACAAGGTGCTCTGGAATGAGCTCATGTAACTCAACAGGATCAAGTGGAGTTGCTCCGTTGTAATTCTTAAACCTCATAATCATCTTCCCATAGTTTTTTAAGATTCCCCGCAAGCAACTCGTCCACCAGATTTTCCTCTTGAGCTTTCAACTGCTCAGGTGTAAGACCTTGCAATTCCAGGCTCATCGAATGATTTATAACTTGAATACGTTTTTTAGCAATGCGCTTTGCCCGCTCTTCTAATATAGTTTCTATAGGCTTAATAGGCACAATGCAATATACAAACTTACAATTCATAGCCTCGGCAATACGTGCTAGCGTCTTTAAACTAATACTACCTTCCGATTCATTTTTTTCTGCCTTTGTGATATTTGCTTGGCTTGACCCTACCCTCTTCGCCAGTTGCAGCGTAGTTAAACCTAGAGCCTTTCTCACAATACGTAGCCAGCCTACCTTTGGAACAGGCTGTAAAGCAAGTGACCCAAATTGATCAATGGTATCCTGAACTTGATTACGCATTAATTTTTTAAAAGACTTTTTCATAAAACAACCTATAAGTTATAAAATGGTTCATAAATATAACCTATAAGTTATATTTATTGCAGCAAAATGTCAATATTTATAACCCATAAGTTATAAAATAGTTCACAAATATAACCTATAGGTTATAAATTTACATCAAGCTTTTCTTAACGGGAGTCGTTCGTACAGCCCTTGAAGTTCCCATGTAATCTGCGCAATTCCTTCACTCCAGCAAAACGAAAAGCATGCGTCCACAAGTTGCACTATTTGAAAATGTTGATTGATAAATATTTGACTTTTAATACCATGTGTGACACTCTAGATCTACCATCCTCTTTCTTTGTTAAAAGAAGACAGTTTAGAGTTTGTATAATAAGAAAATATAATTGGCTCTGAAAACTTAACCCAGACTATAGCAATAGCAGGCACTAATGGGATTTTGAAAGGAAATACTAGTTATGATAACCTTCACCAGACTTATATTTAGATTCATTATAGTGGTCCTTCCCCTACACCAGCTAAATGCAGCTATTATTTCAGGATACAGGATTAAGATTGATGGCCTTGGAACGCTTATACTCCTTGGCGATCGTCATGAACGTACAATCAATGATTTAGATCAGTACGATACTCTACGCTCCTTTCTAAAAGTGGTCGCCCAACAACCGGGTAGGGCTCTTTTAAACCTCGAAACTGTAGCCGAGACTCAAGCATTCTATCATAGGCTAGATGAAGACACTCTAAAAGAACGGCAGGAAGCTACAAAGGTAATCACAAAGTTACGTATTCTTATGGATAATCTCAAAGAAGAAGAAGGTCTTAAGGGTGCGATACATTTTGAAACGAGCGATCCTCGCAACAGTTACGTGTGGGATATTTTTTTAAAAAGCCTCTTGCAAGATTCGGTACGTAGATCGTTAGAAAGCAATGGGGAATTTCTTTATAAAAGAGATCTGCTTTCTTCGTTTGAAAAAGACAATCAAACCATACTTGATCGATACGCGAGATTTCTTGAAAGAGCTTCACGAGAACTGCCTGATACATTATACCAAGCAGCTAAGAAGATACTGAATGAAAAAATAGAAAGCGCATTGATTGCAAAAAAAGCTCTTACAGAGTTTTTTAACCGTTATGCTTCTGGCAATCCTCTTAATAATACATCAATCCTGAAAATTATTTACAACTATGCTCGCAGTCAGTATCCCGGTTTGGTAGAAAGTTTTTCAACCTTACCTGCAGCTGAACAGAAAAAAATAATTGATATGGTCACCAGAAGTTTTGCTCATACAATTGACGCTTTTTCCGAACAGTACTATGCGATAGTTAATTTGCCCTGGATAATCGATAGCCTGAATGCTTTTATGACTCCGCGTTCTGCTAAGCTAGGAGTTTTTTACGCTGGACATTGGCACGTACGAGCAATAGTTAAATTTATGCAGCAAATCCAAGCAGAATTGTCTGATGATGATGGTACGATCAATTTTATGTCGATGAAGGTGAATGATAAAGTGAATGATCTGGCTAAACTACCCCTTTCTCGAGAAGAATTAGAAACAGTTCTTGATCTCGCACCAGAAATTAAAAAAATGAAGTTGCGAAAAGAAATTCAACGTCTCGAGAGAGAAAATGAAAAAATGAAAGAATTGCGGCGCGAAGCAAAGAAAAATAAAGAGCTCGAATTGTCAAAGAAATAGAAGAATTAGAAAATGCATAGGATATGGACAAAGTCATATTAACCACTCCTTCATCAAAAAAGGGTAGAATATGCAACTTACAATGGCTACAGTTTCTGCTTTATAGACTGGACCCTACTCTTTTGGTAGTTAATCCAAGCGCCTTTCTTAAACTCTTTGCCACCCTTACTTCAGAATAGGTTTCAAAAAAAGAGGTACAAATTGGCCAACGCACTCCTGAACGTGTTTTCTCATACATATAATCTATAAAAATATTCCATAGATGAGCTGAGTGCTTAGAATTGAGACCGGTCTTTGTAGAAAGTGCCCTAGAAAAACAATCCTCCAAGGTTTGGCCGTTAAAGCAACTCAAGCTTTTTCTTAAGGATATCTCCAAATGGAGTCGTCCGTATCAACCATTGGAGCTGCACATCGATACGTTCTTCATCGCTTAGATGCCAGTCGATTTCCGACTGCCGCAGCCTTCGAGTAAGCTCGTACAGGACAATGCCAGCACACACTGAAACATTAAAACTCTCAGTAAACCCATAAAGTGGGACTTTTACAAAGGCATCTGCATGCTCAAGGGCATAGGCGCTAAGTCCTTCTCGTTCAGTACCAAAAACCAACGCTACTTTTTTATCAAGAGGCAATTCACTAATGAGGGTATCATTCTTGTGGGGAGTTGTTGCAACAATCGTATAGCCATTGTTGCGCAGCTGTGCAAAATTCTCACCGATATCCTGAGATTGTCGCACTCTATAGCGCTTAAGAGAAAGCCATTGCTCCGCCCCTTTTACGATGCCTTTAGAAAGACTAAATTGATGTCTTTCTTCAATAATATGGACATCCTGGATACCAAAACAATCACACGTGCGAACTATTGCGCTCAAATTATGTGCTTGATACAGATCTTCAAGCACCACCGTAATATAGCGGGTCCTCTCTTGTATACGCGATTCTAGTAAAACGCGTCTCTCAGGAGTTATTAGTTGCTTATACTCTTGTAAGAGCCTCTCCTTTGTTGACTGTCTAGAAGTAGTGTCGTCATTTTCCATAGAAATAGTTCCTTTTCATAACAGAACAATACGTGATGATCTATGCTCGGGGATTTGAGCTTTCTTGTGTTCTAGCTTAAACTAATCTAGGTAATAGCTCTATAAACACAAATTAATACTTTATACTATCATGCAAAAACTATTCAGAATCTTTATCTATGCGACCCTTTTTTCTCTCTCTCATAAGATCAATTGCGCCCCTAAGCAAACAACCCCTCTAGATACCTGCCATACTCCCTGTACACAACTCAAAGAGGGCAGCATAACAATCTTTATACATGGAACTGTTTTCCCTGGCGTCTCACGCCTCTTGGGCCACCATGAAAAGCGGCGCGGTTTGTACCACTATTCAGCAAATCCCCGAAGATTAACTACGCGACAACGGCTCGGAAGAGCACTGTACAACTCTGCTCCCAACGAATTTCCCCTTGAAAGTTACTATAAGTTTTACTGGTCCGGAGAGCTTACCCTGTCAGCACGAAAAAAGGCCGCTCAAGAGCTTTTTAATCTCCTGAAGGATCATAAAGGTCCCTGCACTCTTATTGCACATAGTCATGGATGCAATGTTGCCTTGCATCTTGCTGAATGTGCGGAACAAAAAGATGCTCTTGGCAATGTCTCACCCCTTACCCTAGAACGGCTCATCCTCCTTGCACCGCCGGTCCAAGAAGCTACCACTCATCTCGTGCATGCACCCAACTTTAAGAGAGTATATTCCTGCTATTCTATCGCAGATGTCATACAGGTTGCAGATCCTCAAGGGATAAACAAGGAAATGAGAAAGGGAAAGGAGAAGCTACCACTTTTTTCAAAGCGCGCCTACGCGCCAGGGCCGCGCCTTACCCAAGCACAGATTACCTTCGGAGAACGTAATCCAAGCCATAGAGATTTTATATTGCCACCATTTTTTGGACAGTTACCGCATATTCTTAAACTGCTCGATACGCCTCAAGCTCGGAACAGTGAGCACGTTATCATTGAGGTGCCCTTTCAAGGACACTTACCTCATCTGATTGAAAAAAAACAGGAAAGGCGTATTATGAAAGCTCACAAACCGAGTACTAAGCAACGACGAAAGCAGTAGCCTTACACCATGTATGCCCGTCTTCTTACTGTTTGCATCATCACGTTATTGATTCCTAGTTGCAAGCAAAGCAACTACTACAATAAACGCAAACTATACCAACGAAAGGTATTTCTTGCAGGGCCAGTTCCCGATGGTCGGGCTACAATTTTTATTCATGGAACAAAAGAATCTATCATATCGAAATTAGTACATAAACTTGATTACCCGTATGGTGTCGTACAGGCATCGACAATTAATGTTAGCTCGGTACTCTCACGTATCGCGCATACCCTCGCAATAGCGTGTCCCGAAGAATTTGCATTGGATACCTTCTATTTTTATGGATGGCATGGAAGGCTCAACTTCCCTTCAAGAACACACGCGGCCGAGCGGCTTTATAACGTTATTAAAAACCATAAGGGGCACCTTACTATTATGGCTCACAGCCATGGCTGCAGCGTTGCTCTCTATTTAGCATCCCTTGCAGAACAAGACCAAAATAGTTCATTCAAGGTTGATAGGTTAATTATGCTGGCACCGCCGGTACAGATTGTTACCAAACATTTAATACATGCACCGATTTTCAAAGAGGTATACACCTTCTACTCAACTTCAGATTTCCTTCAGATCGGAGATCCTCAAGGCCTCTATTGGGAATCTTATGCGTACTCACCTGCAGACACCAAGATACCGTTTTTGTCAGCGAGAACTTTTGATCCAGCCCCTAATATTATGCAAACTCGTGTACTCCAAGATCGCCAAAGCCCTGGGCATCTTGGCATCATGCTTTCTCGATTCATTAAGAATATTCCGTGCCTTGTACAGATGATATATGAAAGAGCACTTCATGGGGGCTATGAGACCTGTCGTAATTTATATACGATCAATATCCCCCCTTGCGGCCTTCCTCCAGAGTTTATACATGACAGAGAACTTAAAGGGAAGTACATTCCTCGCTCTTCATATTATAAGACAAAACGAGCCCTTCAAAGATGTGAAGCTCCTTCGTAACTCAGCATTGATGAGGCTCATAAGCAGCAAAGATCCTAACTGAAGTTCTCTTGTTACCGGAGAACTCTCTCGATGAGCTTGCCGGATGATTGCCCACCAAGCTTTATTTGAAGCCCAGTTCACAATAATCTCTCGATTTATATTGAATAAAAGAGCAAATCAGATGCACCACAAAAAATAGAATGTTCTGGATTTTAGCAAGGGGTTTTCACTAGAGCATTGTAGAAAATGACCTAGCTGTGCCGATCAGACCAACATCTAGTCGGACCACTATTTAGTTCTATCTTTTGGTCGTTTCTCTTGAAAATGAATGAGCCGTACCCCTCGAAGGAGAATAAGGAGATCAGGAACTGCATGAAACAGAGCTGCCTGAATGGGACTAATAAAGGAGAGTAATGCGAGTACTATACCTACCGTATGAGTCAAAGCGAAACCTAAGAGAAGATTCTGCTTAATCGTTCTCATCGCTTCACGCGACAAATCGTATAGGAATACTATCTGATCAAGCTTATCAGACATGAGCACAATATCTGCCGCTTGAATTGCGGGCTCCATTCCCATACTCCCAATAGCAATACCTACATGGGCTGCCTTTAAAGCAGGAGCATCATTAATGCCATCTCCTACCATAGTTACCTGATAGCCTTTTGCTTGGAGTTTTTTAAGCAAAGCAAGCTTTTCATCAGGCATCACCTCGCCGTATGACTGGGCAATGCCCAACTGATAGGCAACATTTTGGGCAACTGATTGCTTATCACCACTTAAGAGAATTAATGAACTCATACCACGCTCCTTGAGTGCGTCTATGGTCTGACGAGCATCAGGTCTAATCCTATCAGCAAGGCAAATCTCACCCAGAACCTTTTCCTCTGTAGCCACATAAAAAGTTGTTAGCTTCTGCTCAGGAGAGCATCCTGGAGGGATTCGTATATTTGCATGTTCCGAAGCCTCGATAAAATGGCGATTCCCCACAAAGTAAGTCTTCCCTTGATATACTATGGTAATTCCATGACCGGTCAGTGAAACATATTTTTCTGGATCTGGTACTTCAAGATGTGCTTTCTCTGCCTCATGCATAATAGCTTTTGCAAGAACATGCCCCGATTTCTTTTCTGCGATAGCAGCCAAGAGAAGTATTTCGTTTTTTCCATAGGCAGAATCCAAACTCGTTAAAGAAACGACCTCAGGAGATCCCATAGTAAGCGTTCCGGTCTTATCAAAAATAAGCGTGTCCATGCTTGCAAGGGATTCAAGAGCTGCACCACTTTTAACTAAAATCCCTCGCTTGAAAGCGGCAACAATAGCAGCCAACATAGTTAGCGGTGTCACTAACGTGAGCTCTAAAGGAGATCCAAAAATAAGTAACGTAATAACCATACGGGTATTACCGGTCAGGAACCAAACTACTGCAATAAACAATAAAAACACTGGGGTAAAGATGCGAGTGATACGATCTGCAAGGCTCACAATCTGAGCTTTATTTTTACCAGCTTGATCAATCAGAGCACGAATCTTGCCAAAAAGGGTCTCTTCACCAATACGCTCTACTTGGACCACTACACTCCCCGCTTCAACATACGTTCCTGCAAAAACGAGGTCTCCAGGAACCTTTTGTAGTGGTAGATATTCACCGGTAAGAACCGCTTCTTGTATACTTGCTTCACCTTCAATAATGGTCCCATCTATGGGGATCCTGCCTCCCGTCTTAATAATAACTTTCATTCCGGGCTTAACGTAACTGAGGGGAACTAAAACGTCCTGAGAGTCTTGCTTAATAAGAACCTCGCTCGGCATTAATTCTATTAATGAACTTAAGGCATCTTCAGTACGCTGCTTTATAAGCGCATCAAAATAATGTGCAGCAGCCATAATCATAAGTACCACGAATATTGCCGATCTTTCTCCTCCTAGGAGAGCAATAATAGTGGCAATACTGATAAAAAGTTCAGAGCTGATCTGCTTATGTGCAAGCCCTTCAAGAGCTTCATAGAGAACAGGAATAAAGAGCAGAGAGACGGGAATATATACCCAATAGGAGGGAAGTACAAAAACATGTGGAGCAAACCAGAGCGCAAGGACGACTAGAGCGTACAGAATTTTCAGGGGATAATAGGCTTCATTAAATTTCTTAAAACTCTCCCATCCCATGCATCACCTAGCCCCCGCCTCGCCGCCCACCGATCATATGATCAGAAGGTCGTTGATCACAAGGAGTCTGATCGATTACTGGAATACGTTGAATAACTGCTTCATTTTGAAGAGCACATCTATGATTATCAAGACGATCCTTCTTATCAATGATCGCAGAGAACTGTCCCATAGCCTCGCTAAGCATATACCAAGACATACATCCCAAAACAGCATATACACCATACCGATGGTGCACATCAGTAAGGTCTTGTGCCTTAATTTTGCGCGTCTTATCTGGCTCTATACTCCACAATGAAATGTCCCACTGCCGCTTATAATAGAAATAGGCTGCAGCAGCGGCAGCACCACCTAATGCAAGCTGACTTAAACCTTTACCTAAACGAATAATATCCCATCCACTAAGCGACTGTAGCTCTTGGTGGGTTCTATTGGTCATCTCCTTAGCAACTTGCAAATAGCGCTCTTTCTCTTCAGGCCCGGTAAAAAAACCTGGAATGAGCAATTTCCTAACTCTGTCTGTATCTATTCGTTTTAATGAATCGATCATCTTATCTTCTATTGCATATATACGTGACGACAGAAGTCCAATGAGTATAATGTATCTTATTTTCATGATTCACCCCATGTTCGTTAGCTAGTCTCACCTTACCTCATTCCTTTTTCAAAAGCAATGGGTCCCCCCCTCTCATGCATTCAAAAAGCTAGTTCGACTTTCCAAATATCCCTTTGAATACAAACTGCTCTATAGGCTTACGATCAGATGGCTTCTCGCGCGCCTGAAGTTCCTCAGGCAATACCGAAAGAGGGCCTCGCTTACCAACAGCGAAGATCGCTTCAACGGTGTATTCTTTTGGAGCCTTTAGTGTTTGGTGTGCCCGTTCATAATCAAACCCTTCCATTCCATGCACTACAAAACCCATTGAATAGCCCTGAAGTGCCAAATTCTCTAATGCAGCTCCCGTATCAAAGCTATGAGTACGAGAAGGTCTGTCATCATAAAAAAACAAACTGCGAGACAGAACTACTATAAGCACGCCAGCCTTATCTGCCCATCTACGATTTTGAGGAGTTAGTAGATCTAAAAATGTATTCCAATCCTCAGAGTCACGATCTGCGTAAACAAAGCTCCATGGCTGATTGTTAAATGATGAAGGAGCCCAGCGAGCTGCTTCAAAAAGAGTATACAGTTCTTTGTGAGTCAAAGACTCTCCAGCCATTGCCCTAGGCGACCATCGATCTTTAAGAAGTTCAAGAATGGGATATGCTGCTTTACGTTCTTGCACAATTGCCTCCTTGTGCTTAAATATTTTTGCGCCCGATATAATAAAAGAGCCCGCTTCCCAAGAGTACAAAAAGGGAAATTGCCCCAGCAAGAGTCTGAGTCATTTCGCAGGGACGAATAAGGTATGTTGTTAAGTACCATAAGAAAGCAAAAAAAAGAGCAACCGATACGATATGGATGCCTAAACGAAGTGCAATTTGGACAGGCCCTTGCACATAGCCATCTACAAATATTAGTCCCAATAAGAACAGACAAGAAATAATGAAATATGAAAACAAAGAAAAAAACATCATACTGCCCCTTCAAAACAGCTGCATCTTCAACTGGTAGTATAGCATAGCATGTCAGATTAACCTAGTTCAAGGGTAGTGCACAAAAAAATTGTTAGTGAGCAAAACGCCAACCATGAGGATCCTGAGGATACATTTTTATCTAGTTCATGGAGCTCGTTACGCACAACTTCTAAAAAGATCTGGCACGGTGAAATAAGCACCAAAGCCAATAAAGCCGCTCTTATTGCAGCGACTTATAAAATCATCTGCACCAAAGGTCAGATACAGATTATCTGAAAAGAATACCCTATTGAGCCATTTAAGATGTGGTCGCCGATCCTGGTCAAATCGGTTATAGCCTCTAAAATCGAATATCTCAAACGTGGTGAGCCACTTAACA
Organism: uncultured bacterium; assembly: GCA_963819815.1. Classification (GTDB taxonomy): domain Bacteria; phylum Babelota; class Babeliae; order Babelales; family Babelaceae; genus PRDV01. Next base: position 1,263,041 of record CAWFXL010000001.1, on the reverse strand, counting down.
CGATCATACCAAATCCACCAATCAGCTCCCAGACCTGCAGTCCCCTCAAAAATTCCCGCACGCACCGCGCCATAGGGATGCCAATATTTACCAACTTGTAGATTTAACCGAATCCCATTGCGATGGCCATGGATCAGTACCTGATCATCGAAGAAAGCAATTCCATCATATTTGGCATACCCCCTACTTGAATACGTTAATCCTAACTTACCAAATACCCCAGAACAAGAGGCAACGTATCCTTCACCATACCATTTAACATCGGTCTTTCTCCCCTCATGCTCACGATAGGCATGGGGCAATATTTCGAGGTGACTATCAATTCCTACCCCTATGTTTCTTACACGTTCGATGCAGTTTCGTGCATAATCTGAAGTACATTTAATATCAGTATAGAGTTGGTCATCGGCAAGCAGTTTCGTGAGGCTCCCTTGCCCTTGGGTAAGTTTCTTAACCAAAGTACTCGCATCCTTTTTCGAGACTTCTCCAATATCTAAAAGTTCAGCCACTTGCTTACTCGCTTGCTTAACTATCTCAGCTGTCTCTTGAAAGACATCACTCGCTTTACCTATATCAGTAAATACGGTATCGATTAATGAAAGACGAGATCGAATCTCTTGCAGAAGCTCTCGAGCTTCATGCGTAGATTCCTCCAATGAGGTACCAAGTCGTTCAATCTGTTTTGCTAACGCCGTAACACTGGTAAAGAGCTCGTCCATGCCGCCCGTAGGGTGTTCTTGGTACTGCAACATACCACCTGCGGGAATTCGTCCAGCTTCAGCGGTACCCGGCATCATTTCAAGATATTTGACACCAAGAAGACCTTCTTGCCGAATAATAGCAGTAGCATCCCTATAGAGCTTATAGTCTTTTAATACCTTAACGATAACTTTTACCCGCATATCCTCAGGATCAAGATATACCGACTCAACCCACCCAACTTTGACACCTGAAATTTTGATATCGGCTTTAGGGAGTAAGGAAGCAACATCCTTAAAGGCAACCGTATAGGTTGCATATCGTGCTAAATTAAGGCGCACACTGCCCAATTGAAAACTCATATACATAAACAGGCTCAGCGCAAGAAGTATAAATGCACCAACTAAGGTTTCTGTTTTAAAATACACGTGGGCCTTCCTTTGTTCACAACCAATAGAGTTTTGTTACTTTAAATATCACACTCTTTGGCGAGAGTTCCTTATTCGGCTGTGTTACCTCAAGTACTGCATAAAGGCGTTGTGTAACTGTACCTACCGTGCAATAAGATACCACAGAAAATGCCGTTGCTTCAAATGCAGAAGCAAAGACCTTTTGAATTGCAGGATCAAAAGCAGCAAAATTCTTACCATACCGTGGTCCTAAAATCTCATCCCAATCAGTCTCCCAATTCATCTCAGGCTTAATCTTTTTTACCAATTCTGCATTGTCTGTAGCACCTTTTTTTTCCTGAATCCCGAGTAACGTTTTAGCTGAGGCAGTAAGCAACCAAGGATTTACTTTTTCAGTAGCTTGTGGCCTAAAAGTAAAAAGATCCATGATATATAATCCCCGCTGATCTTGTTTAAGTGGCGTAAATAGTCGATCTTTTAATTGAGCAAAATACGAAATACGTAGAAGCTCTGTAGGATCTTCAGGTAACCTATTATAATCGGTCATAAATCTTTTAAAGGCTTCATACATGCTTACGTCGCCAACCTTCTTAAAGAGTTCATCAAGGGCCTCTAATGCCCCTTTTTCTTTGCTCTTCTCAGGTTTCTTTTTCTGCTCATTCTTCGGTTCCTCATCTTCCTGAGGTTCCTTAGGAGCCTCTTTTTCAGGCATACTTTGCTGCTTAAATGCAGCTAAATTAAACTTACCATCCTCGCATGCAAGGTATAATTGTACGGTACCCTCAAGCCCTTCTTCCTCAAGAGTGACTGTCTGCCAATGATTAATAGACGGAAGAACTTTTAAGAGCCACTTTTGCACCGGCTCGAGTACGTCCTTGGTCTCATTTTTTTCAGACTTTTGCTCTTTCTTAGGCTCTTTCTTTTGAGCTTCATCCTCAATCACTACCGTAGAAAGTTGGCTCATCGCAATTTCAAGCGAGCTTAATGCAAGCATACGAGCACGAGCCTTCTCAATTGAGATGCGCGCTTGGCGTTGATAGCTAAATGACTGTTGCACCACCGTTGTTAAAAGTGCGACAATCGCTGCTATAACCATGAGCGTTAAAAGAATAATATAGCCCGGTCTGGCTGAATGAGTTACTTTTTCTTCCATATATTTTTCGCAATATCTTCAAGCGCTTCAAAGAGCGACTTTTCTTTTTCTACATAAGGACTATACGCATATACTTTATTTACGATAACAAAAGGATACTCTATCCCCGTAAGATCAGCGCGCACGCCTGATAATTTAACATAGGCAGGAATAAGCGTCTTATATTTACTCCAAATCTCATCACGTCGCCACTCTTTAACCGTAATTGTGTGTGAAGCAACAACAGTCTGACCAGCTTTTTTCCCTTCATCTTCCTGTTCTTTACCTTTGGAAGGCTCAGATTTTTTAGCCTCTTTTTCAGCAACTTCGAGTAGGCTCAGCTCTATATTGAAAGATTTAATGCCTGAGATCAGTTCATAGGTGGGCTTAAAATTTGAATCTTTAAAAGCAGAGAGTTCTAGTTGGGTACCGCTAAAACGGTATAGTAGCCTGAACTGTCCTTGTCTGTCTGGATCCTGCTCTAATACATAGGCAACGCGCCGTACAAAGGGCACGGGAGTGACATTGCCACTCGCATCAAGTACTTGAATACCCCCGGTTGTAATAAAGGACCAGAAAAAAGTTTGAGTCGCAACATCAAGCTCAAAAACATGCTCAATAGGTTTTGAGGTACGTCCCGCTTCATCTTTTTGTGGAACAAAAGGTACTTTTTTACGATCTTTTTCCTTCGATGCGGCTTTATCTTTTTGTGAGTAGACTTCAATCGAGCTAAAAGGAGCAAACATTCCTGTCACATCTTTTTCCACCTGATTATAAAAGCTCATGAGAGGCGCATCTACTTCAATAACATTCACGATTCTTTTTACTCCTCGGCGCACTTGATTAAGAAGTTGAAAGAGACTTAATGAGATAAGTGACGCAAAAAACAGTGCGAGAACTACCTCTATAACCGTAAACCCTTTTCTCATGGTTTCTTCTCTTTTTGAGGCCTAAATGAGACTCGCGCAAATGAATCTTTGCGTGTACCAAACGGTGTTGGCCACTGAGCCTCTATATGCTCAACAATCAAATGGGTCTGAGATGCTAATGCTTTTGAAACCGGTTTTTTTTGAGAATAGTTCATGACTAAAGAAGGATCATCGATCACTTTTTGAGGAGAAGTTGCTGTTGCGAAAAGACGATCTCTATCAATTTCAACAAAATAACTCCGTATAAAACCGAGGCGATCAATAAGTGCATGTGCAGAAAACACTCCGCGTATAAGCACTCCCTGCAAACCAACGAGTGACGTTGTTGCAATACCCAACATAAGTACTGCAATAATGACCTCTACAAAACTTAAACCGGATTTTGCTGATTTCATAGCAACTCTTTCATACAACAAACAGGAGATTACAATAGCTTATCCCATCGCAGTATAACGTCAACCGTCGATAGCTGCAGACAACAATAAGACAACCGTACTCAAGCCACTCTAAAGCTCGTCAAAAAAGGGTTCAAATAAAACGTATAGGACCTCGTCGTTGAACCTTTTTTTTCTTCAAGAGTAAGGTGTACTTCCTGACTCATTCCCTCTGGATTGACTAAGAAATAAAATGTTTTACCACTACCGGCTTGGAATTGACTTTCCCCATTAATAACTACATCGGTAACTTGGAGCACAGAAGGTATCTCAAGGGAACCCCCTACTCGCTTGCCCTGAGCTGTTTGAAGTTCTACTTCTTGTGCACCCAGATTAAAAAAAATACGGCATGGCTCTCCCTCTTTTTGAGCGTAAGCAACGGCGTCGGTCACCAGGAGATTAACTTGATGCATAAAACTTTGCGCAATCGGAACACGGGAATGCAAAAACCGAGGTAAGCCAATGGTTGTTATTATCCCGATAAGGATAATAACAACCATGATCTCTATAATCGTAAACCCACTGCGCTGCATAGGAGCTCTAAGCTTCCTGAGAACGAGGCGAGTAAATATGAGCATCGCCTTTTGAACCTATTGAGTATAACTCATAAGGAGGTCTCGATCCTTTTGGCGCCGCTGCATATACAAATTCTTGCTGCCAAGCATCCTTGAGCTCATCTTGTGTTGCAATTGGTTCACCCCAACGTTTTTGCAATTGGGGCTGAGAAGGGCCATCTACAAGCTCTTGGAGTTCCGCAGGATAGGCTCCTACCGTAGTATGGTACTGTTCAATCATAGTATCAACCGCAGCAAGTCTTGTACGGGTGGTAGATTCTTTTACGCGTTGCAAATAGCGCATACCACCGAAGGCACCCGCTGCAATAATACCTATGATCATAAACACAATCATAATCTCAATGATGGTGAATCCTGAACGATTTGAGAGCTTTCGCTTTCTCATAGGAGAGGATGAATGAGTCATACAAATTCCTTTCGTTAATTAGCGCAGATTTTCTGCCACACTTTGCATTTGCTGAATCGGTAACATAACCGATGCTATCACAAATCCTACTACTACAAACATTACTATAAGCATTGCAGGGCCAAGGAGCTCTGATAATGCATCAGAGCGCTCACGTAAGTCATCTTCATAATACCGAGCTACAGTATTAAGCATAGGCCCAAGTTCACCACTCTGCTCTCCTGTATTAATAAGATGTATCGCCACAGGTGGAAACAAACGCGTCTCATTCAAATACTGGGCGATCTTTCCTTGCTTGATAATATTCTCACGTGCCTTTTCAAGTGCATTGCTGAGCACCTTATTATCAACTATTTTTACGACAATGTTAAGAGCTTCAGCCAAATTAACTCCTCCCTCAACAAGCATCCCAAGCGTGCGAGTAAACTGCACGATAGCATTCGTACGAGAAAAATAGCCCACTAAAGGCAGTTTCAATTTCCACACGTCAATCGTATAGGCACCATTTGGTGTCGACTTCCAAAATAAAAATAATCCTACCAAAGTGCCAATAATCAGACCTAAGATAATATAATGGTTCAGAATAAAATTAGACATACCAATCAGAATCCTTGTAGGTAGTGGTAAGGCAATATTTTGACCTTGAAATACCGAGGCAATTTGTGGCACAACAAAGCTCAGCAGTACCAATACAACGAGTACAACGACTCCCAACTGAAATAGGGGATATCTCAATGCGCTAATAACTTTTTTCCTGAGCTCTTCTCGGCGCTCAAGAAATTCGGTCAAGCGATCTAAAATTGTTTCTAAGTTCCCCGTTGCTTCACCTGCTCGAACAAGCTGTACATAAATCGAATCAAAGGTTGCAGGGTACCGCGCGAGCCCATCTGCTAATGAGCGACCTTCTTTAATTCCATCACGTAACGTTATGACAACTCTATTAAGAGGACCCGTCGATTGCTCCACCAATAATTCAAGAGCTTGTACTAAAGGGATTCCCGAACGCAAAAGAACGGCAAGTTGTTTTGAAAAGAATATTTTGTCTTTTAAACTAATTTCACGTCTAAAAAGTTTACGATACCATGGCTCTTCAGCTCTCTCATCAGCTGCTAATATGACACGAGTAGGAAATAAGCCCTGTTTTACCAAAAGCTCTCGCGCACCTTGAGTGGTTGAAGCATCAATCTGCCCTGATACTTTTTTCCCCTCGCGCGATACCGCCTGATAATTGTATATCGCCATCTCTTCCTTTTAGTTGATCAAAATTGCTCACCACCAAGACCATTATTTGCTGCTTGATCTGTCGTTCCCTTAATGGTACTATAAACGAGCAGTATAGTGAATACACAGCTTTTTGAGTATCTTTGGAGCTTATTTTATGAACCGTAGCTTAATCACATGCGCCTTAGTAAGCACACTGTATTTTTCTACTATTCTCTCAGAAGATAGCAAAAAAAGTTATGCTAATCCATCTATTACCATGCAGGGAGATTTTTCACGACCTCTTACCTATTCACGAGAAAGCATCAGCTATTTTCTCAAGAACATTTTCAATCACCCTCATTACGGACAAGATTTTTTGGCTTTAAACTTTGCTCACGTTAGCCAAATTATTAGCCTAGCGCCAAAGCATCCCCACCCACGCCGCTTCATCCGCAAAGGGGTTGGTCTATTCTCGCTTAAGCTCCAAGACATTAGCTATATTAATTCATATGCTTTTTGCAGCTTTTTAGATGATCTTATAACCTATGCGGCACCTTATACCGATGCAGAAGCAGATAGAAACACTATCATAGAAGCATTTAAAAGAACTATTGGTGCCTACCTGGCAGATAGGTTCGATTTGCTTCGGAGTGAACCTGATGAAGCCCTTACGGAATTATCAGCTCAATTATATACTCTCATAGATCCTTTTGAAAAACAGGATATATCGGTTCGGGAACTGCAACATGTCATGCATTATTTCTTATCACAAGCATTACAGTTACTCGTTTGGAGTCCCTACAATCAAGAAGATACCTGGCACTGTATGATAGCAATCGGTCATCGCCTTGATCTCTGTGCACAACATGCGATTGTTGATCGAGAGATGCTTGATGATCTTTATTGGATCCTTCTTCATCGTTATGCCTATTTCCTTTCACTTGCAGGACCTGAGCTCGAACCTTCATTCTTTGATCTTGCCTCAACAGCTCTTCAGGATATGAAAAATGCTTTCTGGTATACCGACGAACGTGAACTCTATATTACCACGAAGTATGAGTACCTTCAGAAAGCTCTCATTCAAGAAGATGCCGTTTCTCGCCTCATCGCAGCTGGTTACATCCAATAGCCATTCTAGATCTTCACAGCAAACAATATTCATAATTAGCAAAATCCTATTCTCAGAGCATCTGTTTCATGCTATCCTACAAGAAATAATACAGGGCTGAAGGGGGACGGGGGAATGCATCATGACAAAACGCTCTATAAAAGGGAGATTAGAAGTAATCTCTGGATCAATGTTTTCTGGCAAATCAGAAGAACTTATCCGACGCATTCGGCGTGCAGAGCTAGCTAATCTTAAAATTACTGTCTTCAAGCATCGATTTGATGACCGCGTGTCAATAGATTTTATTAGCACGCATAATGGTGACAAGCTTAAGGCGATCGCCATAGATAATCCTGAGGACATCAAACAATTTATTAATGAAGAAACGCAGATCATCGCAATCGATGAAGCACAATTCTTCTCTCCTGAAATCGTACGCACCATTCTTGATCTTGTCGAAGAGGGAAAAAAGGTTATTGCAGCTGGACTCGATTTAGATTTTAGAGGGGTACCCTTTGGGCCTATTCCTCCACTTCTAGCGATTGCCGACCGCATCACCAAATTGTATGCAGTCTGTATGACCTGTGGCAATGATGCTCACTATAGCCAGAGACTTATCGATGGACGCGCCGCTAAGTTTGATGACCCGATTGTATTAATCGGAGCGCAAGATGTATATCAAGCGCGTTGCAGAGACTGCTTTATTATTGATAAAGTAGGCTGGAAACCGATGATAACGAGCATCGCGTAAGGGGTCATGTCAAAAAAAAGCTCCATCTATTCTTGCAACAATTGCTCATACCAAACTATAAAATGGCTTGGCTGCTGTCCTGATTGTCAAAGGTTCGACACCATTAAGTTGATCCCGGCAAAGGCTGTCGGTCAAGCCATTCCTGTTGCACTCTCTGACTTAAGTACAATTACGCTCGAACCAACCAAGCGAATGCTCACCGGTATAAAAGAGTGGGACCGGGTAACGGGTGGCGGAATTGTTCCTGGCAGTTTCAGTATTCTTACCGGAGATCCTGGCATTGGCAAGTCTACGCTGCTCCTCCATATTGCTCAGCAATTAGCCAATACATACAAGGTCTTCTATTTCTCTTCTGAAGAATCTCTTGAACAAGTAAAATCTCGTGCAGAGCGTCTTCATATACAAGCTCAGAAACTTCTCTTTTCTGATGATCCAAATTTAGAATCGCTCCTTGCCACCTGCATCCAAGAAAAACCTGCTGTGGTTATTATCGACTCTATACAAAACTGTTACATCACCGACAGTCCCGCTTTGTCAGGAAGTATTGGCCAACTTAAGGAAGCTGCCTTTAAATTAATGCGTATGGCAAAAGAGAACAGAATAGCCATTATTGCGAGCGGCCATATCACCAAGGAGGGGGTTATGGCAGGCCCTAAGACCTTGGAGCATTTGGTAGATGCAGTCTTTTATCTGCAAGGCGAAGATCGCTGGCAAATGCGGGTGCTCCGCTCAGTGAAAAATAGATTTGGAACGGTCTGCGAACTGGGCTTCTTTTCGATGGAAGAGCAAGGTTTGAAAGAGATGCCTAATATTAATGAGCATCTTCTTGAAGAGCTGTCCCACAATCCAGGATCGGTGCTCATTAGCTTTATTGAAGGCTCACGACCCCTTCTTATTGAATTACAGGCACTTGTCTTACAATCAAAGTATGGCATTCCGCAACGGGTAGTTTCAGGCATTGATCATACCCAAGTGGTTCTTATCGCAGCTATTCTTGAGAAGTACCTGCATATAAAATTCGGTACTCATGACATCTTCTTCAAAATTAGCGGTAGTTTTAAGATAAAAAGCGCAAGCGCCGATCTTGGTATCGCTCTTGCATTACTCTCCAGTTATTTCCAAAAGCCATTACCAGAAAAATCTCTTATCTTAGGGGAAGTTAGCCTTACCGGGCAAATAAAGCCGATCAACCAGATGACCATCCATGCCGCTGAAGCAGAGAAATTTGGTATACAGCGCCTCATACTTGCGCAGAACCAGAAAGTCGATACCTCTTGCACGACGCTTAAGTTCAGTCATGTCTACGAGCTTGTTACGCTTTTTAGCGAATAGATTACGCGAATAACAAAAGGGGCTGCCTCGGGAAACTATTTTGCTTCGTCACTTTTGACGCCTGCAAGGAATGCAAGGAAACGTAATCCTGGAAACGTACTAAAATTTCGACCTTCTGATGTAATACATGTTATACGTGATATTTCGTAGTAGAGTTCGTGGTAGACTTTTCCATAGAGATCGTCTGCAAATTTTCTTGCCGGTTCAATACCCTCTCTCTCAACCCGATTCAAAGAGAATGCTTTATGGGTAAGCCATCTTGTGGCTAATCCAAAGCCAATAACTGCGCCTATCTGGGAAATGAGCTCGGTATAGGTAGCTTTTACCCCCCAAATTCTTTTGCCCTGAAGTGTCATGAATGCTATAGATCCTGACATGAAGGCTGACATGAGTGCTGCAAACAAACAACACTCTGTTTTGAATTGGGGTATCGCAAACTTTTTATCTATAACTATCTCTTTTGGATTTGGCCATGCAATAGAAATAGTACTCCCATCTTTGTCATACACAGTACCAGCTTTAAAAAGGTCTTTTTTCGATCCTGAACACCACCCAGTTCCTGCTGCAAAAAATAAGCAAAGAGTAAGATATAAGTAGTTCATATACGTGTCCTCAATGTTTTTGATAGTACAGAAGTAGTATGCTACTAACCGTGTACAATGAAAAGCACTACTAAGTATAGCTTTTTTTAAAGCTTCCTCACAAATCGATCTAATCGATCCAGGATCTCAGGGATATTCTTTCTTCCAAGCCCCAAAAGATACATCGTTTATTCATTTATAAAATAAGTTTGACGACCCTGTCAACTTTTGTTACAATTGATATTGAAATTTGTAAATGTCATGAATCTATCATCTTAGCACAGGGTTCCTCATGAGCACTAAAGTTCGTCACAACCCTGACTCATTCAGGCTACTTTGTATCGATATCACAAAGGCATTATAAGGCACAGCAAAATATGTTATTATAATGTAATCTATTGAAGGATAATTCACATGATCAAGAAGTCAGCATTCGCGTTACTCCTATTACTATCAAAAGCATCGTCATCGTCAGCCTGTGTCATTGAAAAGACTGACACTGTTCATTTGGATGATGGAAACGTCCCGGGAGTTTCGTCCTACGATTTGAAGCTTTCTTATTTAGAAGCTCATCCGGATAAACAGAAAGTCATCCTGCTTATCCATGGAAATTCAGCTTCTAAAGAAGCATTCGGCGAAATTATTAAGAATCCAGCCTTGGAAGACTTTCGTGTACTTGCTGTGGATCTACCTGGACATGGAAAAAGTAGCAATTTTCCAGAAAATGTACGTCACTATTTCAAAGACCATGAAAATGATATTTTCCGGGCTCACAAATCATACTACACTTTTCCAGGATATGCCCATTCTCTCGTCCATTTCTTAAAAGTCGTAAAAGTAAATCCTAAAGAATTGGAAATCTGCGGCTGGAGCTTAGGAGGGCATGTAGCAATTGACATGGTTGCTGAGGAGCCATCAATCAAAAAAGTTACACTAACCGGAACACCCATCAATGACTTCGAGAAAGCAGCTCGAGGTTTCGCTGCCTTGAAAACCTTTCCTACAACTGATCCCTTTCCTGCAGGCAAGACGGTATTTGACTTATTGTCGTTCCGTGAAACATTCACTGAACAACAAGCTGAAACTTTTCACAGTCTTGGCGGTCTGGCTCCTTCTGAATTAACTAGAAGGGCTGGTACGAGAACAGATCCAGAAGCACGGTATTTTATGATCAAGTTTGGGTTCGAAGCTTTACATAATCAAAGTCAACTAGGAAACTATGAGAATCAAGAAAAAACGGCATCGCGTTACAGCGACAAATTCGTAGTTTTGCAAGGCGCGAAAGATCCTATTAAAATTTCCGGAGAAGATTGGCATCGAATTGAATTGATGGGAATTCCTATATATGAACTCGAAGGGGCAAGTCACGCTTGGTTCTCAGATGAACCGAATAAACTTGCAGAACTCCTCGTTCGTTTCTTCGATGCGAAAGAGTAAGAGATGAATTGTCCACGAAAGTACAGGCTTAATTTTTGGATAGTACTGAACTAATGTGCCACTACCGATATGCAAAGAGAAGCACTATAAGAATAGCCTCTTCTAAAGCTTCCTCATAAATCGATCTAATCGATCCAAGATCTCGGGGACATTCTTTCTTCCAAGCCCCAAACGCCAATGCGCATCACCATAATCAAAAACTGTTGAGGGAAGTATCATAATCCCTTCGGCATCTAAAAGCTTTTTAGCCAATGCGGTTACCCCATCTGAACCATGGTATCTGACAAAAGCAATAGATCCCGCCTTTGGCGGGTGCCATGAAAAGCGGTCGCTATGATGTGAGACAAATTCAGCAAAAGCAGCGCTCGTATGGGTTATGATGTCTCGGTTTCTGGCTAAAATCTTCTTCTGAGCCTTAAGACCTATCAGTGCGAGAATCTGACTTGGTCCACTAGCACAAATAGTGATATAATCCTTGAAGATAAGACATGCTTCAAGAAACTCTTTATTGCGCGAGGCCAACCATCCGATGCGCAATCCCGGCAACCCAAAGCTCTTGGACATGCCACTTAAAATAAGTCCATTCTCATACAGATCAGCAACCGAAGGAAGGGTCTGGTTATCATCTTTTTCTAGACCGCGATACATCTCATCGGAGAAAATAGTAAGTGAGTGAGCCCGCGCCAGTGCGACGATAGCCTCAAGTTGTTCTTTGGTGATAGTTGCCCCAGTTGGATTATGGGGGAAATTAATAATAAGAGCTTTTGTGTGTGGAGTAATAAGTGATGCAAGATGATCTACATCAAAATACCACCCTTTATCTTCAACCGGTTCCCAATAGGAAACATCACACCCTATGGATCGTGCGACCTCGTATAATGATTGATAGCCGGGAAATGTAACTATACAGTGGTCACCTTTTTTAAGAAGCACATTGAGAGCAATAAATATTCCTTCAACAGGAGTTACGACCAGACAGTTATCTGGCATAAGTGTCCTATATAGAGTAACAATTTCATTGCGAAGTAGGGGCTCACCTTGCGAATCAGTATATCCTAACCGTTGCTCATCCCACATTAACCGATCATCAGGTTTTGCCAAGCTTAAAAGCTCTGGCAGCAGAAGTGGCTCACAATCTGAGCAGCACAATAAATAGGGAGCAGAAAATTCATAGCGTGCAAAATAGCGTTCAATTTTAAAGGGAGGAAGGATAAAGGAAGAAGCTGCCATACAATCCTTAATGGTTAATCAACACTTCAAAAAGTATACTTAAAATCATGATAAACTCCAACAACATAGTAGCAGCCACGCTTAGAAAAGCCTAGTCGCTCTTGGAAAGCTCTTTAATCAGATCTTCAGGGGTAACAAAAGTGACTGATATGCCCTCAAAAACCCGTTTATACGATGAGGTAAGGTCAGCAGATACAAGATAATTTTCACCTTTTGGGTAATGCTTACGAAATGCCTTCATATTGAGAGGATTAAAAAAGCGCGAATTCCACTTACACTCAATAGCAACCGGCTCTTCTTTACGATTTTTAATGAATATAAAGTCTATTTCATGATCACTTTTATCCCGCCAGTAATGAATGTCCTCTTGCGAAAAGTAGCCAATTAACTCATTAAGTATGAGATGCTCCCAGAGAACTCCGTAGTCACTTTCTCTTAAGGAAGTCCAACCGCGCGTATAGCAGGCAAATCCGGTGTCAAAACTATACACTTTGGGTGCAGACCTAATTTCAGTTATCACATGAGTGCTATATGGTCGCACGACCACTGCAGTAAGAGTTTCCCTGGCTATCGCTAAATAGTTCGATACTGTCGGATGGCTAATTTGACAGGGAACAGCAAACTTTGATGCAACGAACATACTCCCACTTTGTGCAAACATCAGCTCAGTGAATTTTAGGAATGACGCTCTCTTCTCGATCTGAAAAAGTTCGTGAACATCCTTTGCCCAGAAAGAGTTAAACCATTCTTTATACTCGCTAGTAAGGAGCTGTTCACTGAGGAAAAAAAAGGGCAAACCCCCGTAAAGCATTCTATGCGCCATACTTGTGTTTCCAAAAAGCCCCCCCTCAGAGAGAAGCATAGGGGTCAGATGAACCAAAACTTTCCTACCCGTTAGAGCATCACTAAATTTTTTTGAAGCTTCTATGGTAGAAGATCCAGTAGCAATTATCTTTGTTTCAGGATAATGATCTGCTGCGACTTTTAATATTTCTGATGGATTTTGAAGCTTATGAACTTCGTCAAGCACAACTCTCCGGCCACTATGTTCCCGTAGGAAGAGCTCATAATCTCTCTCAATCTGCTCCCGCACCTGAAGCCTCTCGCAATCGAAATATATAATATCGTCAAGTGTCTGACAAAGTGATGTTTTACCAACACGACGAACTCCTGCCAGCCACACGATTGACCGTACCTTCCAGGCTTTTTCAATTTTGTCTATCCAGAATTTTCTTTTTATCATATAAGTCTGCCTTCAAAAAAGCTATACCGGCTGCAAGCCCATCTTCAAATGGTATAGCTTTTTTGAAAATAGACTTGCAAAAAAGCTATACCATTTGAAAGTTTACAAAAAAATGACCGTGCCGTCAAGGTACTTATTAGCCTTTCTGCTCGAATCATAGATAGAATATAGTGCTAGAATTCATGACTAGTCTCAGCTCAGCCCCCCCGAAGAGAATTTAATTTTATATTAATCGGGAAAATCATTGACAAATAGAATGGCATTTATTTAATCTGGTACTAGATAGAATAATTCAAATAATACAGAGAAAGTAACCCTATGAAGAAAGTCATAAGTCTTATAGTATTTGCTGTAGCTAGTTTAGGAGCTGTAGAATCTCAAAAGGTTATGGGGCCTGCCTCATATACTGATAAAGTCTTTGATACCCTTACTACTATGGGCCCTTTAACGGGCACTGGGCTTACGGCCGCAACTATAGACGTCTATGGTCCAACCTATCTGTATAAAGGAAGCGAAATAGGTACAGCCACGATCAGAGGACCACTTGTGGCAAACAATACCTCGTTTAACGGTCCAGTTGAAGTGTATGGCAATATACAGGCTAGCGACTCAGATTTTAAAGATGATCTTACGATTGATGGGGATGATTCAACCCTCGTAACACTCGAAAACAGCTCTGCAGGTGGCATTACTATAGCTACATCAGCATCAGAAGTGCAACAAACTAATTCTGGATTTACCGCTTCTTATACTATCAGCACGAAAAAAGACCTCCCCAAGGGTCCACAAGTAGTATTGAAAGGAAAAAAAACGTTAGTAGCGGGCCCTATACAGTTTATTGGCCAATCAGGAACAATTATCCTTTCAGATAATGCAACATTCACTGGAAAAGTACTTAACGGGAAAGTACAGAAGGAACTATTAGAGCGTACAAAAGCGACAACACAAAAAGAAGGAGTCACCTCATGAAATTTCTCACACTGCTAAGCAGCCTATTCATTCTTATGTCAGGAACTGCAGCACAGGCAGAGGACAATTGCAGGTCTTGTAACCTGCAAGACGACAAAGCCCGGAGCAAAAAGAACTGATTACCTTGCCCTTGGCGCATCTTGTGACCAAAATAAATTACAGGCCATCTGTGACCAATATAAAGATGATCCTTTTTATGGACCAGCAAAACCTGCCTTTTGCACACCTCAATATGACTTAGCAAATCCGAATAACTTAGCGAAGTTACAAGGCACCTTAAAAAAAGAATTCGTATTTGGACGCCGCTTTCCCGGAACGCCAAGCTCGATTACCTTATGTAAAACAAAAGCCGAAGGCAAAACCTTTGCCGTAGCTGGTGATACCTGTGATGTTGCCGAACAAAAGAAAAACTGTGATAGTTTTGGTAAAGATATTGCAACACCTACTTCTTGTGCAATCTACACTTCCCAAGACTGGCTTGAAAATGAGGTTAAAAAGAATCCCCTTACCTCTGGCATCGAATGCCAGATAGCCGGGTCTGGAGTACCCTTCCGTCTTGCTGTGCCAGACTGTAGTACAAACCTTAAAAACTCACTCTGTGATCCTAGTGCAGGCAAAGTTCTTTCTTGCCAAACGTGGGGCGATCCTAATGCACTCAAGGCATGGGCGGAAGTCATACCTATGACCGGATCCGTATCCTGCAGAGTTAATATTTTACCCCAAAAAATTGTGGGACATATTCCGGCTCGAGATTGTAGCCAAGAGGCGCAAAGAGATGCTTGTGGCGTCTGGGGAACTCCCACTGAATGTAAGATACTCGACATTGAAAAAATACGACAAGAACAGTTGCGCAAAAACCAACAACAATAAGGATAAGTAACTATGAAGATGAAAATTTTGTTCATACTCGGTATGACACTCGGCTATCTTGAAGCTGTTGAAAAATCAGTAGCCGGTGAGGCAATTCATATGACCGGATCTGTATCCTGCAAACTTAAGAATGTGCCAATATTTAAAATCGTGCACCATATTCCTGCTCGCGATTGTAGCCCGGAGGCCCAAAAAGATGCCTGCGGCACCTGGGGAACCCCTACAGAATGTAAGATACAAGAGCAAGAATAAATAACAAATTAGAAGGAGATTCCTATGAAGATGAAAGTTTTGTTCGTACTCAGTATGACACTCGGCTATCTTGAAGCCGCTGAAAACTCAGTAACCGTTGAGGTTCCCTGTCATCAAAGAAATAGTAAAGGCGAATGTACCTCTTGGGGCGGCTTGGTCCAAGGATGCCAGGGTCCCTGTTCAATAAACGTTTCGGTTCCTTTTTTGGGTTCAGCATCATGTAGCGCTCAAGCGGGCAAGTCATGCAATGCGATACTTCCGTCAGCCACAAGTCAAGGTACGACACATGCAAACATTCCCTGCATTACCAATGATGAATCAGGAAAATGCATTCGATGGGGATCTATGAATCAAGGATGTAAGGCTCCAGCCGATGGTACCTGTCAGACAAACCTTACAATCGGAGATAAGCATGTAATCTGTAATGGTGCTCCGGGAGCTACATGTAATTCTAATATACGCATGAAATTACCCTAAGGGATAGCAGAAAAGTGAAAGAATGAATACAAGCCTAATCAATAAAAGGAATTAAGATGACTAGATATATGCTCTTAATCTTAACCGGCTCAGCACTGGGAGTATCCTCCATACAAGCTGCCCTTTTTGATCTTAAATTAAACATACGGGTAGCGATACAGTCCTGTACTGGTGTTAAAGGTGGTCCAAAAACAAAATGTAGGCAGGTAGTCAATGCTATTGGAGACAAGGTAAACATACCACTTAGTCAGCTTAAAATTCAGCCTCTTGATCTCTCACAACCCGATCAAGATCTTGTGCTGCCGGTAACCGCTGGAACACGAACGGCCTATAGCTTTGTTCCTTCGCAAGGTTATGACCTTGCAGGTAAAACGGTGTATCTCGTTTTTGATAATGTAGCACAGCGACCCGGCACCAAAGACTTCGGCAAGATGGTTATTAAAATGTATAGGAATGTAAAAAATGTTGATCAAGAAGGCTCCTGGACCGAGGTTGGAAATCTCAACTTTGGAAATCTGAACATGCCATTTAGCGTAAAGCCAGATGGAACCTTCACTGCACAGGACACTCAGTTTCTTCTTGGGCAGACAGTGATAAACACATAAGAGAAGATGATCTATTTGAAGATCATCCTGAGATAGAGAACAGTAGCGCAAATAACATCATAAACACAGATCTAACAAAAAGGAATTAATCATGAAGAATCAATTCAAAATCCTCACAGCACTTACATTCGCTGCTTTGGCTTGTCACGTCAAGGATGCCCAAGCATTGGGTGGCGGTGTAAAAGTTGATATTAAAGCAATCATCGGTGTTCAAACCTGCCTAGGTGGCGGTAGCTGTACCCAAACACAAACTCTTAATGCAATAGGGTCAACATTTAATGTAGATCCTATGACAGCATCTTTTATAGATCTTGGTACCATAACCTCGCCAACGAGTGCGATGCTCCAGATCCCATCAAAAGTTAAAGCTAAGACTTTGTATAAGTTTGCTACACAAGATGGAAAGATGGTGTACATAGGTCTTGAAATGAAGCCTACACCCCGTCCTGGCACACGATACTATACCTATCAAACAGCACAAGGAAAGAAGTTAACCGCAGGGAAAGACTTTAATATCGTTGAACTCTATCGTTATAGTGATGCGAAAAATGAGTGGTTACGAAATAATATCATCTATGTAGAAACCAATCAGGTTTTAGAGCGACTTCCTGTAACGTTATCGCCTGATGGTGCTTTTACCGTAAGAGAACACGGAACGATATAAATAACACACCAGCAAGCTAGGAATGAACATGGATACTCAGCAATTAGAAAAGGTAATATGGTGGCAAAGGATAGCGATCATCCTTCTATGCTTACCATCAGTTATCTCATTTGCAGAAAGGATATACACGTACTTCACTAAGAAAGTTGGAAATACAACTGTCCTTTATAACCGCATGTGCAGCTGTAGTCCAGATCAGTCAGTTAATACACTTGGGTCAATCTTTACGATTGACCCAAAAACTGCCGTGTATAAAGATCTAGGGAAAGTAACCTCAACACAGGTCGAGATAGTTACGCTTCCCGCAAAAGTGGGCGCACAATCACTCTTTAAATTTACCCGCAAAGACGGTAAAACGGTGCATATGGGACTTGAAATGAAGCCCGTCCCAGCTCCGGGCGCTGACTTCCCCATCTTACATACTAAAGGCGGTAAGAAGTTAACTGCAGGAAAGGATTATCATATCATTGAAATCTACCGGTATAATGACGCCAAAAATGACTGGTCACGCGAAGGCATAATCTTCGTAAAAACGGGCGTCGACCCAGTTTCATTTCCTATAACTATTAACCCATAATCACAAAAAGGAATAACCATGAAGAACCAATTCAAAATCATCACCGCACTTACCTTCGCAGCACTGGCGTATAACGTCAGAGATATGCGAGCAATGGATAGCACAAAAGTTGACATTAAGGCACTTATCGGTGTTCAAACCTGCCTAGGTGGCGGTAGCTGTAGCCAAACTCAAACTCTCAATGCAATAGGATCAACATTTGATGTGGATCCTGGTGCAGCATCTTTTATAGATCTTGGCACGGTAACCTCAGCAACCAATGAGAAGCTGCAGATCCCATCAAAAGTGGGCGCTAAGACTTTATATAAGTTTACTACCCAAGGTGGCAAAACAGTATACTTAGGTCTTGAAATGAAGCGCACACCCCGTCCTGGTACTCGATACTTTACGTATCAAACAGCAGAAGGAAGGAAGTTAACTGCAGGGAAAGACTTTAATATCGTTGAACTCTACCGTTATAATGATGCGAAAAATGAGTGGTTACGAAATAATATCCTCTACGTAGAAACTAATCAGGTTCTTGAACCAGTTTCTGTAACGCTATCACCAGATGGTTCATTTACTGTAAACATCTAACATATATTAAAGGAAACTATAATGAAGAAATTACTTATAACTTTACTTGCGGTCCCCTGTGGGTTACTTGCAAATTCAGACAATAGTAAAACAGTACTTCAACCCTGTGGGCAAAATTCTCAATGCGAACAAACAGTGGTTTTGAATGCGATTGGTGAAACGATGACCCTTACTATACCGAGCAATCAAATTACCTCATTGGGTTTGATCACTCAAGAAAAAAAGGTCACCCTCACTCTTCCAAAAGAGCCTGGTACTCAAACTGCCTATAGCTTCACCCCAACAACGGGTGAATCTAAAGGTCAGCTGGTAACTATCGCCTTTGACAACAAACGACAAAGGCCCGGTACTCGACTTGCTGGTAAAACACTTATGAGAATCTATCGCCGTTTTGCGAGTGATCCCGCAGGAACGTGGGTTGAAATCGGTAAAATGACCTATGCTGGATTACTCCATAAAGAACTTGCTGGTGATTTCAAAGCGGATATCACCCTAAAAACTGACGGTACTGGCGTCTATATGGATCCGGTAAAGAATAAGCCAGTTCTTTTCCTTGCAGGAACCAAAGACCTAACAGGAGCAGCGGCTGCAGAGAAAGCAGAAAATGCGGAAGCTGCATGAAGACCGTAAACAGATGGATGATACTCGCAAGCTCAGCACTCGTGTATGGGCTTGCCCTTATCATGAGCCCTTCCTTATGGTGGGGCTCTTTCATCTGCTTCGTGCCATTATTCTATCTTGGCTCACGCCAGAATCTCACTTTTAAAGATGGCTTTTTCTACAGCGCCCTTCTCTGGGCCCTAGGAGGAGCCGGAATACTTCAGACGCTCTTTTTATTAGGAATAGGCCCTGTTTGGGCCCGTATCATTCCTTCAATAGTTATTCTCATTATTCAAGGATTCTTTGGAGGGGTATGGTTTTATCTCACCTCAACGCTTCCTTACGCGAGCACAGATTGTTTCTCCCTATGCACGACTTGGCGTGTGGATACTCACCACCGGCTTCTACTTTTATTGGGTTATACATTTAAGTTTAAGCATGTTTAATTATTGGGAAGGATACTTTCTTCTGTATCCACTGCTTCCCCTGGCAGAACAGCCAGCACTTCTTTCATGGATGCCTGTACTGGGTAAAGGTATTCTCATGTGGTTTCTGTTACTTACCAATGCTGCCTTCACGATCCCGTTACTCACAAAGAGTACTCTCCTAAGATGCATATGCCCTCTTATCGGAATGCTTCCCTGGGTTTTACAGTGTATGTCTGCAAAGCCTCCCCAAACTCCCCCTCAATGGCTTCACAAAGTAGCCACACTTCAAAAAAAATTCCTGCCGGTACCTCAACCTATGGCATCGATAGAGGCAATCAAAGATGATATCAGATCACTCATAGCGAAGTACCCGGACCTCGAGGTCGTCATCCTTCCCGAATCTTCATTATTTAAGCTGAATCTTGATACCGCTCGCGAACTTGCTACCTATTGGGATACTGAATCTCTTGGCAAGCCAATACAGATCTTAGTGGGAGCTTTTAAATGGGAAGATGATCAATACCGTAATACGGTGTACTGGATCTCTGATGGGCAGATTAAAGAAAGCTTCAATAAACGGCATACGATGGCAGTTACTGAATCAATAAGTTGGTATAACGTAAGCTTTATACGCACCCTATTTCATGGAGTCGGTCCTATCGTACAACCGTCCACAAATCCCCGCGTTCCCTTTGCCGTCTTACCGGGCGTAGCATTGGTACCCTACGTATGCTCTGAACTTTTCTTCAGCGATAGCCCTGATGATCAGTATCCAGATGCGGTCATCGCAGAACTCTCAAATGATTTCTGGGCAAAATCGGCCTACATTCGGCATCTTATGTATCTTGCTGCCCGCTTTAAAGCTATCGAATGGCAGCGCCCTATACTTTATATCTCCTATTATTATAAGGGTTTTTTAGATACTGATGGAACGATTACCACACTTAGGTAATCAGACCACTGGATTAAGATCGAAGAGCCTCACCACCTGCAGCTCACCATCGATAGTTGCTAGCGCAATACCTACAGCACCCTCTTCAAGAATTTTATCGGTGGGAAAGGGGTTCGTTAACGCATTACAGGGATCATCTTGGTTCACCACAAAGCGATTAATGTGCATGGTCGTTGTGGTTACACCACCCGTGGTAACGGTCTCAGGCGTAATATAGCCAACAACTAACTGCCCATCAAGCTCATTGATAGGTGCACGCTTTCTTCCTTGATCAAAGTAATTTTGAACAGCAAGGAAGGTATAGAGTTGGTCCTGCGTTGCAGGGTTAGCAAGAGGCTCTTTGTCAGTATCGAACAGCATCAGTGATGACGATAAGATACCGACGGTTAGTAAGTTTTGGGAGAAGGTCTCGGAGTTATATAAACCCTTCGGAGGACCATAAAAGTCATCAAATTCTTGAGCCGGTACTGGCACAATGCAGTTACGAATTCCACCTGGGTCGACAACACCAGCAGTATCCTGTACAAGAGGATGAATACGATTTGCTTCGGTGATCATTGCAAGATTGGCTCCCCCTGATATGACGAAGGTCTCAGGATTTAGCATCATCTCATACGCGTTACTCACCCCAAGTGCTAATAGGGAACCCCGATCAGCCAATGCTGAAGCTATTTGGTTATGTTCAAATCGTCCTTCGTTAAATGAAAGTACTACACTATCAACATTAGTTAAAGAGGTTAGTCCCCAGTAGTTAGCAACATCGGTATTATTACCAATAACACCAATGCCAAAGCCAAGATACCCTTGCTTACCTATCTGAAGGACCGCACCTGGCCCATTAATATTCAAAGTACATGTTATGCTATCATCAACACGAGCATGATCAAAGATCAAGTTTGCTTTACCAAATGCATTACCCACCTGCAGACCACCACCAAGTATGTCATCAGTTCCAATTTCAAGACGCGCAGAGTCAGTAATGTTAAATGTTACGTTTGACGTACTAGAAACTTTAAATACATCCACTGTCTCAATAGCAAGCAACGCTTTATCAGTTATGCTCATGACTGAGCTATCGGCAAGTTCAATCGTCATGTCACCCGTGATAACCGTTTTAGCTGGTGGCATTCCCGCATCTGAAAACTTACCTGAGAATAATTTTAGGTTCGTCGTAAAACGGTAACAGTAGAGCATAGGAGGTGCAGTGCATGATGTATGTCCCCCGCAAAATAAAAGAAATTCATTATTTACATCCATAGAGCTCAACTTAGCGGAAAAATAATGTGCTCCGACATTATCAACGATCTCATTTACAAGGTCATCACCCGCATCAAGGTAAATTGCCTTAGAATTAAGAGTTGCAGGATCAGCAGTATCAAGAAATACAAAGGGATCAAAAGTCTGCCAGACATCTAGAATCGGTTGGTTCACTACAAAACTACCATTCACAATCTGAGGAACATTAGTAGCGGGGTCAGCCATAAGAAAAGGATAGGCTAAACAAAATGGTGCTGAAGCAAGACAGGCATTCGTCTCATCGGTACAATTGGATGGCCCAATACCTTCCACAATCGGACTAAATGCTCCTGCCTGAGAAAAAAAGCCGGCCGTAAGATCACCATTGCCAAACTCAAGTCTTCCCGGAGGCACTGATTGGGAAAGTTCTGGAATAAGAAGTTTGCTAAAGCTAAACATAGGATTGCCATCAGGAAACCCGGGCTCTGGGGGACTGGCTAAGTTTGTATTGAGCAACCAAAAAGCTGTTGCGCTATCTCCTGCATACCCACAAAACATCTCCGGATGTTTGATACCAAAGAATAGAGAACCATACCCTCCCATAGATTGACCCATTACGGCACGAAAGGGACCTGCATCACCGTCAGCAGTTGTCTTTTGACGATACTTTGCATCTACAAACGGAATGAGTTCATCAATTATGTATTTTTCAAACATATTATTAAATGACTCAGTAGGATCTTGCACGAGATTAGAGTCGGTCCAAAAACTGCTGCTATAATTAAGAGTACTAGGATCTGGTGCAACAATAATCATCGGAACGACTTCTTTATTTGCAAGCATCTCATCCATCACCATCTGATCGCACATCGAATACTGAGTATTGGTACCGCCCAAACCAGTAAGATGATACACAATAGGAAAGGTCATCTCAGGATTCGTATCAAACTCATCAGGCAGATAGACATCAAAAAATCGAAAGCAGGGATTAGGATCAGGAGTGGGTCTATCAACTGAAGGTCGCACAAATTTACTTTGAAACCCATCAGTAACCGTTCTTCCCGCACTACACAAAGACACCGTGGAGACAAGCAGTATGATTCCCTTGCTCAAGCTCATACTACTCCTTCCCCACAATAAAACGAGCCTCATCTACAAAGCGTAACACCCCACCGGTGCCATGCAGTCGAGAGCCTGGTTCACATACTAAGCGAGCATTTCCCGCAAATTCTATAGTCTTATAGGTCGAAGATAGATCCGAAAGGTCCCACGTGCTACCCTTTCTTATAATTACCGCTTTATGAGAGGTTGATGTTATAACGAGCTTATCACCGTGAACTCTTTCAGGTATCTCAAAAGGACTCCCCACTCCATTATGTACCACATCATTAACCAACGTGATAACTTTGGCGTGCAGATGACCTGCGTTACCTACACAAAATAGTGCGACACTGAGCACGACAGACCATCGCATAAATAATCTTTGCATACAGACCTCTCTTTCATGTGAGCCAAGCCTAGAAAACTGCCTAGGGCACTGTCAAGAGATCGAGTATTTTTTTAGAGCAAAAAGAAGACTCCGTATGTGGTTGCACATACGGAGTCTTGTATAGTTAAGGTAAAGGAATTAGGCTGCAGCTGTTGCTCTGCCACGTCCCTTCGTAAAGTCTTTCATCGTCGCTATATCTTGAAACTTATCTTCAAGAGCATTCAAGAGCATTTCTTGGGTGACCGTATGATCTGGGGTTCCATACGCATCATGCTGCACATTCGATATAACGTCAGCGATCTCACGTCCTGCTAGCCCCTCGCTTCTTTTTGCAAGTCGATCAAAGAATGTTTCATCAGTAAATACGTCTTCTGCGATCTTCAATGGCATTCTTTCAGCAGGCTTTCTACTGAATAACCATTGGAAGATTGAACGTTTATCACGATTAACCGTATGTGAATCCACAAAGTATTTTTGGGCATAATTCGCAAACATCATTTTACGCTCTTCAAACCCTGGGGCATCAAGCTTGATCTTCACCCCAAAACGGCTCAACGCAGCCTCATCAAAGTCCTGCGGTCTATTGGTAATAGCTATTACCACATAGTTGCTCTGTTCAGTACCTGTATACGTTAATATTAAGTTCAAGAAGGTACGGACCTTATCAGAACAAGTATCACGATGAGCAAAGATACTATCTGCTTCATCCATAATAACCATAAGCTTTTTAGGATAGGATTTTGCATACTCAAAAAGATGCCGAATCTGTTGAACGCCCTCTTCAAGACTATACTGCTCAAGGTTAGCCGCAGAGAAATACATATGCTCGAGGCCTGCTTCCTGCGCAATTGCTTTTGCCATCATGGTTTTACCCGTTCCTGGAGGACCATACAGAAGATAATGTCTAAAGTTTACATCATTCTTGGCTGCATTCGTAATCGCGTGACTCAGCTTTGCAAAGCGTTCTTTAAGATGCTCTGTAAGTACCACGTCACTTCGTACAGGGAACTTTTTTTCCTCATACACAAAAAAGTCTTTCACCGTGCTATCCCATCCTCGAATCGAAGACTCAGAAGGATTGCAAAGCGGTGGTATAAGAAGGTAGTGTTTCGCCACATCCTTTACTAAGGACGTTGCATGCCACGCTGCAAAGATACCCAATGATGCTAAACTAAGGGATGCTAATGTCTTTGGCTTTGCCAACATTCTGATAGATTCAGTAACCTTTAAAAGGTCCCATCGCACTCTATTATTTGCGAAAGCACCTTCCATCATAGCAATTTTTTCTTCTTTTGATGCTTTGTTCCAATCCGCACCAAAAATTTGCTCCCAGTCCCTATGCCCCTGGCTACGTAACTGTCTCTTTAATTCTTCAGTAAACTCATCCGCATTGTTCACTACTGGTGCGGCTGCATACATAGATGCTGTACCAAAAATACTTACTAATAGTACTATCTTTTTCATAATTTCTCCTAGGTTACTAGAGTTAATTATCGTTAGTATAGCACGCCCCTCCCTGCGAGCAACAGGTCCTATAAATCGTAATAAAGGAGTACGTGTCGGTTGAATTAGTGCATACACACTTAGTATAGATGGAGGAAAATGCCATACCAGCAGCCATACGGACTTATCTGCAACCAAGCAGCATAGAGCGGTGCACACAATCGCTCCACAGAGCAGTTACCCAAGAGGGACTAGTAATTTATTATAGAGAAAGGCAAGCACCGTATCAGCACCAACACTGCCGGATCCACTATTAGACTCAATTTGCTTATTGAACGAATCAAGCACTACCAATATAGGCTTTCTATCAGCAAATTTAACCAAAGATACGAGAATCCAGTGATTCCCATTAATGCGGCATATAAAATGATGTGCACCTGCTGTATTAGTATCTAGATATTTGACCTTAAAATGCTCTCTAATCGCATCCACAGCACGGTCACTTTTTTGATCTTGTGTCTCGCAAGCGTCAACAAGAGAATCTAAAATACGAGAAAGAAAGGGGTCTAAAAAATCAAACAACAGCTGACCACGATTAGCAACATCACCACGATTAGCAAAATCCCCAAGCATATGGACATGGTCTTGAGGCAGCCCAAGCATTGGCATTCTGGCTAGCTTAATGAGGTGGTCCACATAAGCTTCATCTTCATATTCAGGTAAAGCGCTCTTAATATCCACTAACCTTTGACAAGCAAGTTTATACACAGGACTCACTGTCCAGGCATTTCCCTTTGTATGATCAGATTGTAAAAGAGCTATTGCATCTTCTTTCGTGGTTATATCCCTAATAGCCCTTATTGCTGCAACAGCATTGCGCATATCATCCCCAGGTTGTAAATTATCAAGAGCCCTTTTAGCTCGATCTATGAGGGGATCCCTAAGCTTCTCTACATAACCACGCAATTGTTCGGTAGGAACAGTAAGCACACCGGCTTTAGGACACCCAAACCCAAGCCTAGAAAAAGCATTAAGAAACCTTTCATTAACCGCTTCCCGCCAAACGTTTCGAGCCTCCCGTATATTCTTTTCAGCATCCACCCTCTTCTCATTAAGAAGATCTACAGCCATTTGAAGAAGCCCTAAAACCCTTTCAACTGCCGAATCAGAAGATGAACCACCTATGCTTGCGGGGCCTTCAGGCTCATTTTTAGCCAAGCGCTCTGTAACATCTGCAATATACTTTTGAATCAAGGTACATTGACTTTCATCGATAAGCTGGAGGGCGCCTTGAATACCATTTATTTCAGAACTTTTTAAAAGGTCAATAACTTCATCATGCGCAAAGTCAGCAGAGTGGAAAAGTGCAAGAGCAGCTCGTATCTTAGGGTCACCACAACGATCAATAACTTGGTTAATTTCCCTCAATCGAGGATCATTAGCACAAAGGACATCTTGTATCTCCTGAGTATTTGCCTCAATAACGGCTTTTACCTTATTACGGCATGCCTCTATTTCAGCAGAAAACTCAGAGAAATTAAGAGACTTTACTCGTTCCAATTCTTGACGTAGCTGTTTATATCTTTCTTTTACAGCGCTGTCTCGTTCGCAAAGAGCAGCTATCTGGTTCTTCAAGCTTAGCGGTCGGCTAGTAAGCATAAGTTCAACCATTTCTACTCTGGCCTCTAGATGAGTTCCTGAAACAATGCGCTTAAGTTCCGAATCCTTCTCGCGCTTAAGCGCATCTTGTATGGCTTTGAGGAGAGCATCAACTTTCGATACGGTAATCTTTCTCATCACGAGTTTAACTAACTGGGTACCCGCAGCCTTAATAGCGTTATGAGAGGCTTTTCCCATTAATGCAATCGAATCAACAATACGACCATCTTTAAGATTTGCCTTCAAAAATTTCAAAACAACCCGTCTGATAAAATAATCAGGTTGAAGTTGTAAAAGAACCTTCAGAGTATCCGGTTCCTGTTCACTCAACAGAGCTAAAGCTTCTTCCACATTATTTTGGTCTTCTCTTATAAGAGAGCGTACCTCCTCAATCTTAGTCCGAAAAGCAATATACTCTATACATCCCCTAATACCGGGGTTACGCAGACGCAGATCACGACACATACTTCCTAAATCTGTACTTGACATAACCGATCCAGGTTTAAGATGACTTTGGAGCCATGCTGCACTCAAAATTGACCGGTATCCACACGACCAAGAATCATCTTGTTGATCATCATGCTGAAGATAGAAAACTCGTTGTGATGCTAAAACACTTGCATTTCCATATCTTGCACTATCGATGATTCTGGGAAGAGGAAGCAATTTGCAAGAAGAGTGGTCCTTTATAAGCTCATCAAAAAGCAAGCAACACTTTTCTCGGTCGAGACTTGCAGATTGTTTTAGTTTAAAAAGCGTACGTGATGCCTTCTTAAAAATCTCTTTCTTAGAGATTTCTTCATCAGTAATAAATAGTCGCAGGGTATCTTTTACGAAAACTTGAGCCTCTTCAAGGGAAAGAGTTGCGGACAAAAGCTGCCCTCCCAAGGCAGCCAACATCATGGAATTCATAAATAAGATCCTTATCGCTGAAACGCTTTTTTGAGGTTTTCAACCGGCATCTCTAGTATGGCAGGCTACATGGGGAATGTCGATCGCTAGAATCTGCTCGCACTCATGCCACTAGTACTAGAACTTCCATGAATTTGTCCCTCTTGGCGCATAAATGTATTATACAGAAAGGCAAGTACAGTATCAGACCCGACAAGAAATGATTGGCTATGGGACTCAACTGGACAATTTTGTGTCTCACGCAGTACCAATATAGGTTTTTTACCAGCAAACTTAACTAAGGACACCAGAACCCAATGTTCAAAGGGGCGCTGAACTTTGCATATAAAGTGATGTGCCCCTGCGCTATCTTTATCGAGATATTGCTCTTCAAAATGCTTTTTTATCGCATTCGCTACACGTTCACTTTTTTGCTCATCAGACTCGCAACCTTCACCAAGCAGATCCGCTTGTTGTGGAAGGATAGCATCAGTAGGATCAAATAACAGTTGTCCCGCGTTCTTGAAATCTCCAAGAATATGAACATTCTCTCGAGGTAGGCCTAAATTTGGCAACCTAACAAGACTAAGCAGATGTTCAGGATTAGCTATCCTGTTTTCTTCCGGTAGGTTCTTACGAATGCCTTGTATTGCTTCACCTGCTAGAATACAATCATCCGCTACACTCCAAGATTCAAAGTTAGTATGATCAGATTCTAAAAGAGCTCGCGCATCTTTGGTATCTATTTTTATTCTCCGTATTGCATCAAGAGCTTTGAGGGCATCCTCCTGAGTCACAGCATCTTCAAGAACTTTTATCGCTTCATCGATTGCTGGATCTTTAAACTTCGCTAAAGCCTCCTGCAATTCAGCTGGCTCAAGGAAAAGCCCCTCCTCTTTATACCAAGATTGTCCTGCTTTAGGGCATTCCAAATCAAGCTTAGCAAATACAGCACTCATTCTATCACGTTCAATATCCTGCAAAAGTTGTAACTCTTCACGCAAAGTCGTTTCGAGCTGTAAACCATCACGTTGCTTTTCACGCAACTTCTTTTTAGCCTTTTGTACCTGGGGGGTGGTTAGCGGTTCCAACTCTCTGAACATCCCCGCAAGGTTCTCTCTTCTACAAGCCTCCAGATCCTTTCTAAGTTTCTCACTACTCATTTGAATCCTTTCATGCTCACTTTCGTTTATCATGCTGAGAGCCTCTAGAATGCCCCTCTTGCTCGATTTCTTTAATAGATCAATAACATCATCGATTTCACAATCGGGGGAATTAAATAGAGCAAGCGCAGTCTTTGCCCAAGGGCAATCACAACCATTAATAGTTCCACTAATAACACACAGTCGATCGTCTTTAGTACAGCAAGCATCTTGCGCCTGTACTATATTTTCAGCGACGGCTTTATGTACAAGAAGGATGCAATCACTTATTTTCGACTTAAAGCGAGATGGGGACGCGTCAAGATGTGCCAATTCTCTGCGTAGCTTTTCACCACATACTTTTACATGATCTGCCTTACAAAGGGCTGCTAGTTGTTTTCCAACAGAGGAAGGTCGACCGGTAAGCACCAGTGATATAATCTGAGATCTATACTTTTTGATATCATCTTTCCATAAAAAGAATCTCTTCAAATCTGGATCGCTGACATTCCTTTGCACACCAATTGCGGTATACATATCGTGGAGCATCTTATCGATTTTCTCAAGAGAGGCTGCATCAAGTATCCCTATACAAACTTTAACTAATTCGGCACTCACCTCCCTGAGAGCTACATGAGAGGCTTTTCCTAACAATGAAATTGCATTAGTAACATGATATGACCTTAAAAAATCTAAGCCTGTCCTTCTAATGAAATAATCAGGTTGCATATGCCAAAGAACTTTAAGAGTATCAGGTTTATCTTTGTTTAACAGCGCCCAAGCTTCATCTAATTTGCTTTGGTCCCGTCTTAGCAGAGAACATACCGCATTAACCTTAGATCGGAAAATGCTATACTCTATGCTTCTCTTAATCCCTGGGTTTGTTGTATATATATCATGACAAGTAGCATCAAGAGCTCGACTTGACAACAATCCCGATTGAAGCTGCTGTTGAAGCGCCGCCGCATTAAAAACGGCTCGAGCCCCTGACCATCCAACTTGGTGACAATTGCCATGACCAAGATTAAAAATGCGCAGCGCATCTGAGGCAATCACATAGCCATATTGCATGCTTGAAACGCCATCAGAAAAAGGAACGCGCGTAGAGGAAGCATCAAGATAATGTGCCTTAACAAGATCTTCAATAAGTTGATCACAACATGCTCGCTCGAAGCTTCCAGATTGTCCAAACTTAAAAAGTGTAACAGCGGCCTTCTTAAAGAGCTTAGGATCGGCAATGTGTTGCTGTAGGGTATCTTTTACCAAAGCTTGAGCATCTAGCAAGCTTTGAGGATCAGTTTCTGATAAAAGCTGACCACCCAATGCAGCCAACATCATGAGCGAATTCATGAATAGATCCTTATCTCTGAAATGCTTTTTTTAAGTTTTCAACTGCGGCATGCGGAAACTTATATCTATAATAGGCTAGATAGGGAATGGCAATTGCTAATGAGCCTATAAAGGGACTTCCCAATAAAAAACCCCTTTTTCTATCACGTTCCTCCGCTAAATCTTCTTCCCATTCATCACCAGATTTAGGATACCCCATTCTATCATAGAAATTATGCAATTGCTTTACGGGATCAGCATTAAACCTATACATTTTATCAAGCGAAAGCATAGCACACTTATAGGTTGCAAGTATTGATGCAACAGTGAGCAAACTATACCCGGCACCAATACCAAAATATTCGATGCGATCATTCAGAGTAATAGGCTTTTTTTCTTTAATAGTGTTTTGACCATCAGATACTTGTTCTTGCGACACTTCTTCAGAAGGGCTTGTGTACCACTTATACCCTTCATAAGCTAAGCAGATACCGATAGCTGCCGCCATGCCAGTTTTGACGGTCTTTCTCAAAGACCCTGGGACAATTTCTTTCTCTTCAGCCCAGATGGATGAACATGAAATGATACAAAAAAGTAATCCTATACTCTTTTTCATATCTCACTCACTCTTCAAGTAATTCTTTTGCACATTCAATGCTGTATGAACCCAATTTGGCAGCACACACTAAAGCAACTCCTGCTGTACACAACGTGCTTAATCTATCTACTAACTGAGGCTTTGAATTACCCACATCTTGTATCGTATAACAGAAAGTCCCAAAAATAGTACCGGCAGCTACAGCACCCAAGCTTTTGCCTGCCAAGATACATTTCTCCAAAAAGCTCCTCTTATGAGGAATATCAGCGGTAAGAGTCAGGGACGAACGATGATCTTCAGGTACCACCTTCTCTTCATCGGCGCCATATACAGGTAAGATCAGTAGAAGAAATCCACCGACAATAAGCATATTTTTCATGCTACACCCTCCACTACAGACATAGACTAGCACACTGCTGGTCCTTAAGTAGAATCATACACCAGTAGCCATGAAAATATCAAGAGAAATTTATCCTATCTGCTTTCGTGCAGACAAGAAACTCCTGAAATAGTTTAGTTTTTCTCTTGTTTACCTGAATAACCAGAACGAGCAACGAGCAACGTAAGGGCTGAATCACACGCAATAAGAATCCCAAAGAAGATAAGCTTATACACAAGCTTCATAGTTTTTTCCTTTTTTAACATACTCATCACCCTACCTTACCAGCGAACCGAAATGCAAGAATTTCTTATAATTTTTTAAAGGCAGGCTTTTGCTGAATCCTCAAAAATCCTTTACTCTATAGATGCATATAGAAATAAAAAATGAAATAAAAATAGGGCACTATGAAAAAAATACTTCTTATTGGCGCTCTTATTGGCTTTACAACAACGCTTTTTGGCATCCCACAAAAGCCCACAGATGATCTCATCATTATTTTGGATTACGGACAATCAGAAGAGCTCCTTAGAACCGGGAGCTCAGAAAGATCAAGCCAAGGCCATGTTATTGAGGGCCTCGCCAAGCTTGGAGCTATGACAAGTACCCTTATTCCTGCTTTATACCAAAAAGTTGCCCCTATCCTCGTGAGCAGGTCTCTTCTATTTTCACTTCTTACTCGAAAACAGATATTTGAAGACTTTCTTACCAAGGATCTTACCCAACTATCGCGCCTCTATGATCGTCAGTCCGTCACCCAGGCACCCTCACTCTCCTTGTTTAAACAGCACTGTCTCTACGCTCAAAAAATGTATGCCGAGATACACAAAGAATTGACTGAACTCTCCAAACAACAATCTGATACACACACGGCAATGAGAACTCTTGCGGCTAAGCATTCATGCTTAGAAGCATCTGCACCAAGAACTCTTCAGGTGTATAGTGGAGAAAAACGCTCACTAAAAGATACCTTACATAAAGAGCTCCAAGCCTACGCCCTCTGTTACTACGCACCTCTCACCTTAGAAAACTACGTTATAAAAGAAGTATCGGAAGAGCTTATCCTTTTATTACCCCGCTTAAATACACCAGACATCGTTACCTATAATGCTGGAACTCCTATAACTCCCTTAGAGAAACAGCTTGGCCTAAAAGTTAACCATCTTAAAGATGTTATTGATACCAAGCGGCTACTTCATCCTACCCCCATAACCCATGGAATGCAGCTCGTTGAAAGCTTTAGAAACATTTTTGTAACTAAAAAAGAAGGGGGCACTCACGTTTGGGCGATTTATTTTACGGGGCATGGGCTCCCTTCCTATCCAGAGCGGAGAAAAATCGAGCATCTTACCCTTCTTAAGAACTTCTACGCAGAGCAACTCACCATTCCTCAACGGCCTGAAGAAAAAAGAACCGTATCTCAACGTCACCGACTTATGCAAGAGGAACTCACAAAAACAGAACTCAAGCTTGCTCAGTTACCAAAAAGCTATGAGAAGATTATCTGCTCACTCACCGTAGATGAATTCAAGAAGGTACTTCTATTTTTACAGCTGGAGGTTGAAACCTCACTTCTTCTCTATACAAGCTGCTACGGTGGAGGCGAGCATCTAATATCACCTTACCAAGGGAATACTAAGATCTTAAAGTATGACTGTATTGCGGGCTCATTAAGTGATACGGTCTCCTTTCAAACGACCCCTATGCTTTTGCTTCCTCCTTATCGCAGTAGTCGTACTTCATCAAAAACAATTATTGAAGGGATCAACCATGATTCCATCGATCTTAAGAACAAAAGATTAGCTCCTCTTACCTCCATTCATTTTGACGAGTTTTTTATGAAAGCTCGTGATCCAAAGCGTGATGCATTTACGTTAATTCATTGCCTACACCCCTATACAGAGCAGGGTAAAATGGTACCTGACAGTCTTGAAAATATTGCTCTAGAGCGCCCAGCAGGTAGTACATCGTTTACTGTTGTACGTAAAGGAGACTCTGTATCTCCTGCTTCATCGAAAGCACTAGGAACTTCGGTCGATGTTGCTCTCTTAACACAACCC
Organism: uncultured bacterium; assembly: GCA_963819815.1. Classification (GTDB taxonomy): domain Bacteria; phylum Babelota; class Babeliae; order Babelales; family Babelaceae; genus PRDV01. The sequence continues at coordinate 1,230,375 of CAWFXL010000001.1, read as the reverse complement.
CGCTATGGACAACTGACTCTTGCTGAGCAGATACCAAGCTTCGTATCGTTACTCGAAGGGCCTGCCTACCATGTAATAGACTTCCTTGAAGCCGGTACGCAATCGCTTGGCCAACTTGCCATGAGTTTTCTTGGGCTTCCCACACTCAGTACTCCAAAAGTCTTCTGGATTAAAAAACTGACCTGCAAAAGAGAGAACCCTCCACCCTTTTTTCTGCCCTTAGAGTTTGTTAAGCCACTTATACGAGGTCGAGAAAGCTCCCAGACCGTTCTTCACGACGTCATCATAACAAGAAACGTTCCGACTACTGAAGCAATCAAACATGAAGCGTTCATCAGTATCTATTTTTCAGACTCACAGGGTACTACCTGGTATCTACCTATAAAAAAATCATGGGGAACTTCATCAAAGATTACTAATGCCCTTGCACATGGGGAACTGTACACGCTCTTTCCAGGATTACGAGAAGCAACGCGCTAACAAGTTACCCTAGAAAGCTACATTAAATTGTATACCAACAGTATTTGCAAGTAATGCACGCTTTCCATTAAAGCCCCATTTGATCCATCCAAGAAGGGAAGGATATATGCGGGAACATTCATAGTCTTTCCAAAGATCGTGCTTTACCATAAAAATAAGACTGTGGGCGGTCCAATCATAAAGATTTTCTGCAGAGTTTGCTAACCGTGAGTCGATCCGGTCGCTGCCGAGGTCGATTCGGTCATCATTCTGCTTCAAAAGTTGATAGTTAAGCTTCAATGAGGTATTGCACCAAAAATTACATGATTCAAGATAAATATTGTATTGCTGCCCAAGACCAAACTCGCGGTATATAGGTGCGTTCTGTGCTAACATAAAATCCGTTTGACCTGGAGCTGTTTTAACTCGGCGACATCGTGTGTTTCCAAATAGGTATTCGAATTGAACGTCAACACCACCTCGTAAGGTATACCCAAAGTTCAGGTCAATACCTCCAGCAAACTGAAGACCCCAGGCACCATCACTGCCAAAAGGAAATGCAAGTAACCGATCTTCATCCATACGCTTTCCTGTAGGGACGATACATCCTAAACGCGCTATCGTTCTCACGTGAGTAAGCAATGATCTGCATTGGGGAAAATCGCGCATCCAGTCAACCTGAACAACCAAATCTCCGACACCTGTGCGTTTCCATCCTCCAAGATTAAGCCCGCCGATCCTCTCAACTTCTTTAACCAGATCTTGCCCGAGGATCTGCTCACTCGTCGCCGGCTGTTCAACAGCATGCCATACAACATCCTTCAGCTCAGCATGGATAACTGGCACATAGAACCCTAACGTGAGTCCATGATTAAAATAAAATCTTTGAGCAATCAAAAGGTTTAATGGTATATGTAGGGACCCTGTAGGCCGAAATCGTCCATTTCTGCGAGCTTCATCATCAATGTTAAACTGCTGAGCAAGACTTCCAGATGCGGTGTCAGAATCGGTTCCCTTGAGAGCCGCGAGAGCATTCTGGGTATTCTGAAAGAGACCAAAAAGACAGGTCTTTTTATCATGGGAACAGATCTTATCTAAATCAATCTGCATTCCATACTCTTCAGTATCACGAAATGCACGAATATGAAATGCTCCCTCATACCCAATGCTCAGCTGACTTGAACCAACCGGTTCGGGCATTAAGGGACGATCACTTGGTCTAAATAAATTTATGCGTGGCATAGCACTGCAGGCCGAGACACTTACTAGAAACCCTATAAGATAACGTAGATTCATGGAGTTACACCTTTATCGTTGAACACGTACACCAAAATCACCCGGAACCATCCAGGCTCCTGAAGCAGAGTTGCGAAGCAAGAGACCTATCGTACCTACATTTTCAGGTACGATGACGAACGGTACTCTCATACGCGCACTTTCCCCACTCTTAAGGGTTGGAGAAAGTAATTGAAGAAGTGGTGGACTACTCCCGAAAGAACTTCTTGATAGAGCTATTAAAGATCCATCTGTTACTACATAATTGCGGTACTCACCAACATCGGTGAAAAATGAGTTCGTGTCTCTAACCAGAAAATCGGGAAAAAGCAGAACAGAGCTGTCTGTAGTCTGTCCATGTGCTAATGTGATGGTTAACCTATAGATAAGAGCTTGGTTCAATCCCGTGTATGCATTCAATAGATAGATATTATCCTGAGCTGTAGGATCTGAGGTTGTAATACCAAAGAGCCTCGTCACGGGACCTGCACTGGTTAAAGAGCCCACAGACTCTTTAAGAGGAACTTCAATCCACGGTACCTGCGTATCTACTCTAACATCCGCTCCTGTGCCTGACCTGAGCAGCCCAAAACTTGTGGCCAAAAGCGCTAATGGTCCTTTTAGGTATACATCCGAGTAGCTAGCCTCAGATTTTTTCTGCGCTGCAGTAAGCTCGGCAAGAACTGTCTTAGATAGAGTTCCGTTTACTAAACTTTCCGCAGAAATAGTAATGCGCTCGAGCTTATTCTGAGAAAGAGCAAATAGCTGCCCGTCTTGCACAATAAGTTTCCGGACAAAAGGTGTTTTACTTATACGCTTCCAGGAAGCTTGAGATGAAAGACCAGTAAAGCCAGAACCTAAACCCCTTTGTGCATCCCAACCTATGCCTTGCGCATCTGTCAGAATTGCTATTCCACCTACCCCAGCGACGACAAACCAACCGGTAATGCCATCAGTAAGTACTGCCGATGAGGAAATAGGACCTAAAGAATTAAGTTCTCCACCAGAAAAAACCAGGTTCGAAGCTGCACCGCTAAAGCCGTTCATTGAACCATCGGTGCTGACAAAGACATTGTTAAAACTCTCAAAAGGACCAAAGAGGCCCTGTTGCTTACCCGTTTGCCTTAAAAGCACTTTTTTGAGTCCTACATAGGATTGTACAGAGATTCGATTTGCTATAGTGGTAGTAAATCCATCTGTTGTAAAAGGAAAGTCGGTCAAACCTTGTACGCCACCGTTTTCTTTGTTAAAAAAAGGCGCAATGAATTGACTCAGCTCATCAGATCCATCGGTCCACTGGGAACGAAATACTTCTGTAAAAGTTCCCTCATTTTCAGGAAGCTTCCAAAAGATTCCAGCAAGAGCATCATAGGCAAATCCAGCTATTGCATGAGAAGAATCGGCAACGCGCTGCCAGTCTGTCCATCCACTTATGCGACCCAATTGATCAAAAACTGGCTGTGAAAAAAAGATACCTGGCGCAAGCTGATCCTCATTACGCGTAGCACTTGGGGTACAGGATACAAAAACCGCTTCTCCCGCTATCTGAATATCGGTAATCGGTCCAGGCAGCGTCGCTTGCCCTCCAACAGTTGCCGGCAATGAGCTCATGGTAAATACATCTTGTGGTGCTTGTGCTGGTACTGCAAATACGCGAGCCCTAAATCTATGCGGTTTACTCTCTCCAAAAAGAGTGATGGGAGAAGCTTTCACGTTAGCCAACGTGCCATGGCTAGCTGGAGATGCAATATTATCAACAAGAGGCAACGCAAATACAGTTTGCGCAAGAGCAGGATCATTTCCATTACCACCTACTACAATAAGATATCGCACATACGTACTTGTTTGCATCGTACGGACCTTAAAAATACTCGTACTACTGTTTGCTCCAAGTTGGCCTACAATCTGGTTACTCCCATCAAAAACAGCATCAGGAGCGATGGCTTGGTACAGTACGTGCCCATTAGCTAAAGAAGCAATAATAATAGCACGTGCACCCGCTTTGGCAGCACCGCCTGCTGTTACCTGGGTGGCAATATAAAGTCTTCCTAACTCTCTATCAAAATGAAGATCAACAGCCGAAGAAAGCACGCTCACGGGAACCGAAATAAAAACCTGGGGCGTATCTTTACCAAAAGGTGCTGCCTTATTACCGGTACTCGCCTGAGCAGTAATGACATCAGGAAATGATGAAGCTCCGGTGGTAGCATCTACAACATCCCATGCGAAAAACTTCTGCTTGTCCTGAACAACTTGGCGAAATGCTGCAAGAGCAATTCCTGACCCATTGCCATCAAAGCCACCATTAGCATTAGGTACCGCGGCAATTGCTGCTAAGGAGGCACCTGGCTCTAAAGAAGTAGTAACTTCAGATGCAGTCGTCGTTAAAAAAAGAATCGATTGAGCTGCCTGTCCAAGAGCGTTATTAATAGGTACCGATTGAAATACTGCTATCGGATTACGCCGATCATCAATAAGAAAAAGCGATGACGGCAGAGTATGTGGAATAACCACGGGACGTCTATCAAGGAGAGCTAAATGATCTATTCGTGCACCATTAAGAGGATTAGTTTTGTCAGGCTGCTCGTTTAAAGTAACTTTTACGGGAGTAATACCACGAAATGCCGTATCAGTTCTCCCTGCAACAGCTACAGCAAGATCATTATTTGGCACACTCGTAGCTGCTCCCACATACAATTGACCAAAGGGTCTATAGAGAGCATGAGTCCCCAAAGGAAAGGGGAACTTTTGGACAAGATGTGCACTCAATGAGGTAGCAATACAGAATACACTTAACAGGGAAATTTTCGGTATCATTGATGAATCCTTGGCATCATGAGCATTGGATCTTATTTTTTCTATGCAGTCCAGTATACAGCAAAAACTTATTTCTTTCCAAAAAAAGAACATTCTGTTTTCCCGGGCTTTGTCACATGCATTAGACAAAACGTACGAAGAGCGCGATACTACTCATCGACAGACTAAACGGAGCACCTATGATCAAAATCGGAATCGACTCAGTCGAAATTGAACGCTTTATTCCCTGGATGGCATATTCTCAGAAAAAGCTTTTGCGTATTTTTTCCGATGAAGAACTTTCATATAGCTTTGCAATACCACAAAAAACTGCCGAACGGCTTGCTGTCAGATTTGCTGCCAAGGAAGCTTTTTACAAAGCACTAACACCGCTACTTCCTCAACCAGTACCGTTTCTTTTTCTTGCTAAACACTGCTCTATTTCCTACAGCGGCCGCGGAGAACCACTTCTAAAGTTTCCCTGGGAAAGCGTTAATGCCATCCAATACCACGCTGAAGTAACCCTTACTCATACAAGAACGACCGCTACTGCTCTCGTACTCGTATCTTTAAAGTAGGCTGAAGAAGCAAGGACATAAAAGTGGTTTGCCTTGGGACTCTCTCAAGCCTGATCCTTCCTCTATCGGCCACTGTGAAACGATTGAGGAACACATCGAGTAGTATCTGAATGCGCAAACCATTATATTTTTCCAAACTTTTCACCCTACCAGCCCCATGCGTCAGCAAAAGCTAAAAAAACTGCCCTCTTTGTTGACAATTTAGCAAATGGGACTATACTTACGTTATATCCTAAAGATCCACGATTAGAACAAATATTCGACGCGGGGTAGAGCAGCCTGGTAGCTCGTTGGGCTCATAACCCAAAGGTCGCTGGTTCAAATCCAGCCCCCGCAACCAATTCTACTGTTTTTTCAGAAAATTTTCGGCATCTGTAAGAAGATTGCGCGCATTACGGTAGGTTAATTTCCTGAAAGCCTCATCGTAAGGAAGCCAACAAAAACCTTTATGCTCGTGTGAGATGTGCACATCTTTTGAGAAGGCCTCTCCTAAGAAAAAGGTAACTTTCTTATCCACAAGAACACCTTGAGGGTCTTTGAACTTATAAAAAAGGTCTTCCATAAAACCTTCATCAAGTCTCGCCTCAAGACCTGTCTCTTCCTTTAGTTCACGAATAGCAGCATCTTTTGAAGTCTCACCTGGTTCCAGCTTGCCCTTCGCAAGGTCCCAATACCTCCTGGGATAGGCAAGGAGCAGATACACTCGCGTAGGAACATCGTTTATGAGCTCCATCGTATAAACTATAATACCTGCTGAAATCTCTTTTTTCATCATCACTCCAAAAAGTAGAGGCTCACACCGCCTTTATTACGCATATAATAGAGAAAGCCTGCGGGAATCAAGCATATTGGTCCCACCCACATCCAAAGACCAATATGATGGAGCAAGAAATCTGCGAACCGCTCAGGAACGACATAGATAATAGCCATAACCCCAAGATGGTACAGAAGAAAGAAAATGCCCATAAAGATAGCAAGCTGTATCCCATAGGCAAGCATATATCGTGTAAATTGTTTCATGTATATTTTAAGACCGAGTCGTTGCTGCAAAACAATAAGAAGCAGAAGAGTCTGAACTACCGCTGCAAAAACGGTCGCTAGAGCAATTCCCTGAGCCCCATAGAGAGGCATGAGAAAACGATTAAGGATAACGTTTACCATAACGCCAATTACCGTAATAATTGCCGTATATCGGGTCTCATGTAGAGCATAAAATATATTCAGAAGCATTTTATTAATGGAGAAGAAAAAGAGACCGGGCAAAAAAGCAACGAGCAGCGAAGCCGCTTCCTTCACCATGGCTAAGGTAAATTCACCGGTAATTTGATAAAAGATCGTATAGAAGATGTCATAGGAAAAAAAGGTCATAAGCAAAGCAACGGGAATAGTTATCCAGAAGATAAACTTTGTTGACTCTAAGAGATAATAGCTCAAGCGCTTCGGTGCATACGTGGATATACGAGAGAAGTGAGGTAACAAGATTGTTGAAAACGCTACCGCAAAAGCCCCCAAAGCTATGGTCATGAATTTTGATGAAATCGACACTAACGTTGCCGAGCCAGTAGGTAAAGTTGATGCAAAATTATTATCGATAATAAGGTTAATCTCTACAATGCTTACACTCAATAGGCAGGGGATGAACTTGGCAATCACCTCTTTAAAGTACTTATAGGTATTCTTATCAGGCCATTCAATCGTAAAATGCAAACCTACATATACATACGCATAAATAAGTGCCTGAGCGAGTCCTCCAAACAGCAAAAAGTATGAAAACACTTCTACGGAAAAACCCATCCATTGGCAGACCGCAAGTCCTGCAATATAAAAAACATTTAAGAGCGTTGGACCCCAGGCAGGGACGGTAAAGTGCATCTTTGCTTGCAAGGCACTCTGTAATAAGGCACTCGTAAACATAAAGAATACGAAATAAATGAGAATGCGAATGATACTGGTAGCCACTTCCATCTCGACGGGCTTATTTATAAAACCTGATGCAATCAACCTGATAACTACGTGTGGAAAAAACGAAATAAGCACACATAAGGCAAGCACCATCGTTCCAAAAATTGCATAGGTTAACGTCATCAGCTTGCTTGCCTGCTTCTGCGAATCTTCTGAGGTTACCTTAATGATTGTGGGGACAAAAGCTGCGCTCAATGCCCCTTCTGCGAAAATTTTTCGTAAGAGATTTGGTATCTTAAGAGCTGTATTAAAGGCATCTGAAAATGCCCCTACGCCAAGATAACTTACCTGGAAGATCTCCCGGACTACCCCAAGTAGTTTGCTGAAAAGTAGAGACGCTGAAACGCTCGCCGTTTTTTTAAGAATCGATTTCTTATGGAGCTTATCCATAGGTTTTCTGCTCCATTGCTTGCTTTGGTGCGGCACTGGGAACAGTGCAGAGACTCCCCGCTTCAAGCTTTAAGGTGATATCAAGCATACCTAGCACCATGGCATCATGGGTAGCAATAAGCAATCCCGCGCCCTTCTCATTCTGATACATACAGAGTACCGACATAATATCACGTGCAGTTGCATCATCCAAATGGGCCGTAGGTTCATCAGCAATAATAAAAGATGGTTCTGCAAAAAGAGCACGTGCTATGCACGCTCTCTGCTGCTCTCCACCTGATAGTGAACGCGGGCGCTGATCTTCCTTACCAGCTAATCCAATCTGGTTAAGCAGATCCTGTGCTTTTTGATAGGCAACATCATACTCTTGGTATTCAATAAGCCCTTTAATCATAATATTTTCAATAAGAGAAAGCTCATCGATCAGGTGAGGAGACTGGAAAAGAATTCCAAACTGCCTACACATACCTAACCTATCATCTGGTTGGGCAGCATAGAGGTCTTTACCCTGGATAGACACCTGTCCCGACGTAGGGGTTTCAAGACCGGACAATAGTGCGAGCAAGCTAGACTTACCCGAACCAGAAGCTCCCATGAGACCATAAGAGGACCCTTTTTGAAATTGATAGGTTATCCCTTTTAAAATCTCTACCTGCTTCAATCCCTGCAAAAAGGAAAGGCTAAGGTCCTGAGCTTGAAGATACGATAGTCTAGACATCGCAAAATACCTTTTGTTATTCTTTTTCCGTGTCTCTTAGAATACCTCAAAAATAGATCTTGAGAAAGTATTGTAATCGCCAACCGACTTCCGCTAGACTCAAGATATGGTTAGATAGAAAATTGAAGGGGAGTTAATGAAGCAAAGCGAACAACTAGTGCATAATGCACTACCAGAGATGCTCCCTGTTGTTCCTACAATGGATATAGTGGTTTTTCCTAATCAAATTGTGCCACTACTTGTTCTTGATGAACGAATTATCCAAGGAATTAATAAAGCTGTTGAAGATGAGCATAAACTCGTCCTTCTTCTTGCGTCAAAAAAGCAATCCGATACGTACCAGGGTATTATTGGTACGAAGGACTTATATGATGTAGGTACCGTTGCATCGATCATGCGCGTCATCAAAGTGCCCGAGGGGGGCATAAAAATATTAGTACAAGGCATTACACGGGCTTTTGTCCATGATATAGTTGCAGATGAAGGAGTTCTTCATGCTGATATCGAACAAATATTCTATGAAGAAGAGCTTTCAAACACTGAAACTCTAGCTCAGAAAAAAAATATTAAAGACCTTGCGGAACACATTTCAACATCAGGACATGCGCTCAGCCCTGATTTTCATATCATTTTATCAAAAATGAATGACCCTGAGAAAATGGCCGACTTCATTTTATCTCATCTAAATTTACGAGTTGATCAAGCGCAGCGCCTTTTAGAATGCCGCACACATACGGCCCTTCTGGAAGAACTTTTTGCACATTTATCAAAAGAATTTGAAGTCAGCGAAATGCAAGAAAATATTAAAAGTCGCGCTCGTGAATCGATGAATCAGTCGCAAAAAGAGTTTTATCTGCGTGAGCAAATTAAAGCAATTAAAAAAGAGCTTGGCGAAGACGATGCAGATGAAATTGATCAGCTGCGCACAAAGATAGGTAAGCTTGAACTCACCGAAGAAGTACGAACCGAAGTAAACCGCCAGTTAAATCGGCTTGAAAAAACATCTCCTGACTCTATGGAAGCAGCAGTCATACGTGGTTATCTTGACTGGATCGCGGGACTTCCCTGGGGGATCGAAACAGTCGACAATCTAGAGATAGAACACGCCAAACAGATTCTCGATGAAGATCATTATGGATTAAAGGAAATAAAAGAGAGAATTCTTGATTTTATATCAATACGTCATCTAAAACAGGATGGGTATTCTCCTATCCTCTGTCTTGCAGGTCCTCCGGGAACTGGTAAAACTTCGCTTGGCAAATCTATTGCTCGCAGCCTGGGACGAAACTTCTTTAGAATATCCTTAGGTGGGGTTAATGATGAGGCTGAGATTAGAGGCCATCGCCGCACCTACGTAGGTGCTATGCCGGGAAGATTTTTACAAGGCATTAGAAAAGCAGGCTCTATGAATCCTGTGATAATCATAGATGAGCTTGATAAAATCGGTTCAGATTTTAGAGGAGATCCATCAGCAGCTATGCTTGAAGTGCTCGATCCTAACCAGAATGTATCTTTCTATGATAACTATTTAGGGCTTCCCTTTGACTTATCGCGGGTCATTTTCATTGCGACAGCCAATAATGTGGATTCTATATCAGAACCACTTCGTGATCGTATGGAAGTAATTCATCTTGCAGGGTACACTCTTGAAGAGAAAATTAATATCGCAGTCAATTACCTGACAAAGAAAGCAATCAATGAATCAGGTTTAGATGCCCATCAAATAATTATCAGCAAAGAGATCATTTCCGAAATTATCCAAAGCTACACACGAGAAGCAGGAGTTAGGGAACTTGAACGACTTCTTAAAAAACTCTGCTCAAAAGCTGCACGTTCTCTCGTGGAAAAAAATGAACTTATAGTATTCAGTATCGACAATCTAGAACTCTACCTCGGGCCACGGAAATTTATTCAAAGTGAAAGCTACACAGAAAGCCAAGTAGGTATCTGCAATGGACTCGCCTGGACTGCCTATGGGGGTGAAATTATCAAAGTTGAGGCAGTTATCATGCCCGGAAAAGGGAAACTCATTCTTACAGGATCTCTTGGTAATGTCATGCAGGAATCTGCGCGCGCTGCGCTAAGCTATGCCCGTGCTCATGCAAAAGAATTTGATATCGACACTAAAATGTTTACGCAGTATGATCTCCATATCCACGTCCCAGGAGGAGGCATTCCAAAAGATGGCCCTTCTGCAGGAGTGACTCTGCTCTCATCAATTCTATCGGCAATGACCGGACGTGCTATTAATGCCGCCTATGCGATGACAGGAGAATTGAACCTACGTGGAAATGTGATGCCTATAGGCGGAGTAAAAGAAAAAATTCTTGCTGCTAAGCGAAATATGGTTCCTAATGTCATATTGCCTGATCAAAACAAAAATGATCTGATTGGATCAGAAGAATTAACTGAAGGAATTGAAGTCATTTGGGTGAAACATGCTGACGAAGTACTTACCCACGTGCTTATGCCCGTTATTAAAAAAACCTCTGGGCCCCACTAATCGGGATCTCTGATGAAAAAAGTCTGCACAATCGGCAGTGCAACTCAGGATATCTTCATGCTCTATGAAGGCGCTGATACACTTTTCATGCGCACAAAGCACTCCGAGTGTTCCTATATTCTTTTGCCTCAAGGCGCAAAGATAGATATACCTTTGGCACATTATGCCTTAGGAGGCGGAGCTACCAATGTTGGCGTAGGTCTTAAAAAGCTGGGATTTGAGGTAGAAGCATTCTTCAGGACCGGCAACGATGCCACGGGATGTTCTATTAAAGAAAAGCTCGCACATGATGGTATTAGCACCACCTATTGTACAACAGATAACGAACATGGCACGGCAATATCAGTTATCATCCCCTCCCAAGAGCATGACCATGTAGCACTCTGCTATCGAGCTGCTAACAGAAATCAAAAAAAAGAAGACTTTCCTCTTGCACTACTTGAAGAGATTGATCTTCTCTATCTTGGACCTTTAGGTGGTCAATCTCAGGAGCTTCTTCCTTACCTTGCACCTCGAGCACATGCTGCAGGAGTTACGGTTGCTCTTAATCCAAGTATGATTCAACTCACCCACGATACTCTTGAGCTTACTGAGTCTCTACGCTATTGCGATATCCTCGTGGTAAATACTGCTGAGTCGGGATATCTTATGCAAGCTCTTTTGCAGCAAAAGAAACAACCTGTGTTTTATTATAGACAATTAGACCAACCAGCGCTATTACAGGACTACCTTTCCTTTAATAACACTGACACAAGCTTTTCATTGCGAGCTATCGCAAAACTTATTCTTAAGAGTGGCCCACAAACTATCGTTATTACCAATGGAGCCGAAGGGGTCTATGTCGTAACTGCAGAAACTATCTATTTTCATCCAAGTATTCCGACGAGTCCTGTGTATAGCCTGGGAGCAGGTGATGCCTTTAATAGCGGTTTTTTAGGAGCTCTTTCTCTTGGGGTACCACTAGAGAAAGCTCTTATATATGGAATTCTCAACGCATCTTCAGTCATCCAGCATCCTGATGCTAAACAGGGGCTCTTAAGTCTTGAGATACTAGAACAAAAGGCCGAGAATATGGGCACAAAGTTAGTACAGACTTATGCTCTTTGATCTATAAAAAAGGCTTCCCAAACACCAAAGCCCTCTAAAGCTCGAATTAAAGACTTATTCGATCAACCTTCGCGATCAGAAATACAATCAAAAGGAAAGTTTCAGAACTTTATCGAAAAATCTAAATTATTTTAGGAAATATGAGACCACAAAGCTCATATTGCATGGTAATATGAGCTTTCAATGTAACATTTTTCGGGAAAGTCATGGATTTTCCTCTGCCCCCTGAAGTAACCGTGCAATAGGGAAAGATAAGCCTATGTTCCACAGATTATTACACTTACCACTCGAATCTCAAACAAGCATTTTTCTTTTTGGGCCGCGGGGTACGGGAAAAACTTCATGGCTTAGAGCCCATCTACCCGATGCAAAATATATCGATTTACTCAAGTTTACGGATTATAACCGTCTTGCATCAAATCCATCACAGCTAGAATAGCTTATACCCTCTTCAAATAATTCATGGATAATCATTGATGAAGTGCAAAGAGTCCCTGAACTACTCAATGAGGTACATCGACTTATTGAAGAGAAAAAGTATCGCTTTATTCTCACGGGATCAAGCGCTCGAAGCCTCAAACGCAGAGGTGTTAATTTGCTAGCTGGGCGAGCATTTAAATATTTCATGCACCCCTTAACAGCTCAGGAAATCGGGGCGAATTTCAATTTATCCCACGCCTTACGGTATGGCTTGCTGCCAATAGCTGTCACTCATGAGAATCCACAACAATATTTGGAAAATTATGTCCAGACATATCTTCGCGAAGAAGTTCTGCAAGAAGGTCTCATGAGAAATATCGGCTCTTTCACCCGCTTTTTAGAAGCTGCGAGCTTTTCCCAAGGGAACGTCATCACCATGACAGACATAGGCCGAGAGTTAGGATTGTCGAGGTTTACCGTTGCCAATTATTTTTCGATTCTTGAAGATTTACTTCTCAGTGTACGCATAGGACCCTTTACCCATCGTGCAAAGCGAAAAATGATTGCTCATGAAAAGTTCTATTATTTTGATACGGGAGTATACAGAATCTTACGTCCCGTATTTCCACTTGATAAACAAGAGGAAGTCGATGGAGCCGCCCTTGAAACACTTTTTCTACAATCAGTAAGAGCACTTAATGATTATCTTGGGTTAGGATATACCATATATTTTTGGCGAACTGCAAATGGTCAAGAGATTGATTTTATACTCTATGGCCCTAATGGTCTCCATGCCTTTGAAATTAAAAGAACGGTTAATGTGACTCCCAAAATGTTTCGAGCATTAAAGTCATTTTCGGAAGATTATCCGGAAGCAAAATTATATATGCTTCATTTTGGAACTCATAAAGAATATTACGGTCCTATCACTGCTATTCCATTCGAGCAAGCATTACTAGAGCTTCCAGAACTTCTAAAACCTCAGCCCGTAATAACACCAAACCCTGGCATTTAATTGTCTCAAAAATCGTTGAACTATAAGGAAAACTCGACATATGACCTGGAAACCTAATATTTTCGGATCTCCAGGTCATAGTCTAACTAGTTTGTAATCTAGTTACTATAACTTCAGTAGCTAAAATAACTTGTCCTAATCGGAAAATCGACTATACTTTTTGTAACAGGGTACCTTAAGGTCATACTCGCTAAAAGGGACATATGGCATTAGAACACGAATCCTCACATCCTTCTCAGCAAAAAAACTTAATTGGTAAGATAATCGAAGTAAGTGGTACTGTTATCGATGTAGCTTTTTCTCGACAAGCCGTGCCTGAAATATTTAATGAACTCCAAGTCATTATACCTCCTCAAAATGGAAATCCAGAAAAGCGGGCCAGCGTTGAAGTTGCCCAACAATTAGGTGACGGCGTTGTTCGTTGTATCGCTCTTGAAAATATCTTTGGTATCTATCGCGGCCTTGACGTAGTTGATATGGGAGGCCCCATTAGAGTCCCAGTGGGAGACCAAGTTCTTCGGAAGAATATTTGATGTGCTTGGCAATCTCATAGATGGCGGTCCAGAGCTCGAGAATCCTCTTCGGTTACCCATTCATCGCGGACCACCAGCTTTTATCGAGCAAAGAATTGAAAATGAGATTCAAGAAACCGGTATTAAAGTTATCGATCTTATGTGCCCCTATATCAAAGGTTCTAAGATTGGTCTTTTTGGTGGTGCAGGTGTTGGTAAAACTATTTTAGTGACTAGAGCTTATTCGTAATATTGCCATTGAACATGGCGGTGTTTCAGTTTTTACCGGCATTGGTGAACGTACTCGAGAAGGAAATGAACTCTGGCTTGAAATGAAACGCTTTGGTGTTCTTGATAAAACAGTTCTTGTATTTGGCCAAATGGGAGAAATGCCCGGAGCTCGCTTACGCGTTGGGCTCTACTGGACTGACCATGGCTGAATATTTTAGAGATCATGAAAAGAAAGATGTACTTCTCTTTATTGATAATATCTTTCGATTTGTACAAGCAGGATCAGAAGTATCAGCACTCCTAGGGCGTATGCCATCAGCCGTTGGATATCAACCAACGCTTGCAACAGAAATGGGATGCATTTCAAGAACGAATTACCAATACCATTAATGGTTCTATCACCTCTATTCAAGCAGTCTATGTACCGGCAGATGATATTACTGATCCAGCTCCTGCAACCACCTTTATGCACTTAGATGCAAGTACGGTGCTCTCTCGTAAACTGGTAGAACTTGGTCTGTATCCAGCTATTGATCCTTTACAATCTAATTCAAAAGGGCTTGATCCTATCAATTGTTGGAGAAAAACATTATAGAGTTGCACGAAGAGTTCAAGAAATTCTTGCAGCGCTATAAAGAACTTCAAGATATCATCGCAATCTTAGGTATTGATGAACTTTCTGAAGATGATAAGCGCTTAGTAAAACGCGCAAAACGCATTCAAAAATTTCTTACACAACCATTCTTTTCGGCAGAATTTTCAGCTGGCTTAAAAGGCGTATATGTTCCAAAACAAAAAACAGTTGATGACTTTGAGCGTATAATTAACGGAGAATGTGATAATCTTCCAGAACAAGCTTTTTATATGGTGGGAACCCTTGAAGAAGCTTTTGAAAAAGCAGATAAAATGCTGAAGAGTGAAGGCTAGCTATGGAACTCAAGATTGTGCGGCCCATGAGCTCTCAGACCATGAATATCAATTGGCTTGAAGCTCAAACTGAACAAGGCAATTTTGTGATTATGCCAGGTCATACACCGATGATTATTTTGCTTGCCCCTAATAAAGAACTCTCCATTGAAATGTGGGATTGTACCCGAACTGAGATGACTATCGCTGGTGGCATACTACAAATTACTCGAACCTCCATAACCCTGCTTATAACTCATGAATGAACATTTAGGCCATATCGTTTCTGGTTCTCTTACTGAAGGATTTACCATGCGAGTACAGTGCTCATACGGCACTTGAGCAACTTAAAACGGGGAAATTTGTTTCAATTCATGGAGACAACCATCGCTTTTTTTCTTTAATTACCGATGTAAGTTTAGAAGTAACTCATCCCGATATCTTGCTATTTCCTCCAACGAATGAAGAACTGCTCTTAAAAGATCTCTTGCGAACCAAAGATATCTATGCAACAGCAACGTTAAGCCCTATGCTCATGCTCTACCGCTGACGGAATACCTGCTCCCGTAAAAACATTCCTCCTCATTTTGCTCCGGTATATGAAGCAACGCAAAAGATATTGCTCAGATTTTTGGTGATGAAAAAGATGCGAGTAAACGCTATTTTAATATCGGTAACCCTCTTGATATGGATACTTCTGTATGCCTTGATCTTGAAAAACTCACTGAGCGTAGTAATGGCATTTTTGGAAAAACAGGAACCGGTAAAACATTTTTAACTCGCTTAGTACTTGCAGGGCTTATTCAAAATGACAAAGCGGTCAATGTTATCTTTGATATGCATAGTGAATATGGATTACAAGCACGCAAAGAGGGCAACCAAAGTCATTTCGTAAAAGGACTTAAAAACACTATTTCCCGAAAAAGTTGCTATCTTCTCATTAGATCCTGCATCAACTCGGCGCCGTGGCGGTATGCCCGATGTTGAACTTACTATTTCATATAAGCTCTATCGCAGTTGAAGATATTGTTTCACTCGATACAGAACTTAATCTTAATCCGACTGCCTATGAAGCAGCTTATTTAATTGCAGCCAAATATAAACAAAACTGGCTTGAAGTCTTTTTAGCACAAGGTGACACGTTGAAGGAGTTTGCACAAGAGATTGGTGCTCATCCTGAATCCATCGCCGCACTGTATCGAAAGCTTAAAGCTATCGAACGACTTCCTTTTATCACACCATCAGTAGCATCTCAAAGAGATGTTATCGACTCAGATGATGGAATATATAGATAAGGGAATCTCAATAGTAATTGAGTTTGGTAACTTTACCTCTACGTTCTGCTATCTATTGATTGCAAACATTATTACTCGACGTATTCATGCACTCTATATTGAAAAAACAGAAAAATTTCTCGGTTCACAAAGAACAGAAGATGAGCCAAAAAAACTGATGATCACCATTGAAGAAGCTCATAAATTTCTTAATCTCCAAGCAGCACGACAAACTATTTTTGGCATCATTGCACGTGAAATGCGAAAATATTACGTATCATTACTTAGTCGTTGATCAGCGTCCTTCTGGTATAGATCCAGAAATACTTTCTCAGATTGGCACTAAGATTGTAGCTCAATTAAATGATGAAAAAGATATCCAAGCTACTCTAACGGGAGTTAATAACGCTGCACAGCTGCGCACCGTTCTTGCCGGCCTTGAAACGAAAAAACAGGCATTCTTCTTGGCCATGCTATCGCTATGCCGGTAGTTATCCAAACACGTGAATACGATGAGAAGTTTTATCTTGCTATGATGCATACTATGGCAGCAAAACCGGTCAAACAGCTCATCGAAGATATCTTTTAAATGTACGATTCTTTTTATATCTGTTATTGCGTGACCGGCGGCGAGTAGCAACAAAGCGTTTTGCAGGACTTATTGAAAGGTTCTTGCATACATTCTCAATGTAGCTAAATACATCATCTTCATAAGCTGGTTCAGTAGAGTATGGATAATACATAGGATTAGCATACTCTCTATCACTATCAAGATAGGGCCATCGCCGAGGCAATTCAGGGCCAACGAAGCTCGCCCTAGAACTTACAGAAAAAGTCTTACAGAGATACTCAATACACTGTACTACATCACTTGATTCATTCACAAGCGCATTCATATTATCAAAAAGATAGAGACCCCGACCTGTTGCATTCTGATGCAATGAAACAAGAACAGCATGATCAACACCTTGGCTCTTTACGTAGCATATAAAATGAATGACCGTTATTGGGTTCTTTGTGAGGTACTTTTTTATAGACTCAATAGTACCCTTCTGCTTTTGCAAAACTGCTGCATCCATACGGCGATTAATCTCTGCCTGAGAAGAGCCTGCAGGATAGGAAATCCTTACGGACTCAGAACTCAAGAACTCAATCTGCTTTGTCTTTTTGCCTCTATACAGGTCGTACGTGGGCATGAGCTTAAGGATATTACGTGCAAGATGCTGTATATCGGTATTGGTACTAGCCTGTAGAGGATCTAATCTTTTGTTTTGTACATAGGGCAGAACCTTATCCTCAAAGGTTTCATACTTATATGCCTTATTTTGAAAGCTACACTTCTGCTGAAAGTTCGCTGCATTGAAGAGGCAATTATAGCCGCAGCTAAAGGCATCAAGTTGCTTAGTTTCCATGTAATGGACCGCCTTTGAAGCTAGCTTACGGGGCAAGGGAAGCTCCTGGCCGCAGCAAGACAAGAAGCTCAGGGACATGAGAAGAAACGCACAGATTCGTGATAAATACATAGGACCTCCGTTACATATGGGTTCATGAGAAAGTGTACTACAGATCTCCTTATTTGAAAAAACCCCCCTTGTATACCCAACATATACACGATACACTACTTTCATATGGAAACCGTACGTCCACTTATAACAAAAGCACTTGCTCTTATCCCAGCCACCGATGGTGCTGTTGCGATAGACTTTGGCATTGGCACGGGAGAAGAAACGGGCGCCCTGCTTCATCATGGCTATTCAGTGATTGCTATTGATAATTTTAAGGAGTTTCTCGACGAGGTGCGCTTACGAAAAGACGTTCAGCCGCACCTTACCCGATTACATACCATACAGGCTAATTTCGAAGAGCTCGACTGGAATCTTATTCCACCAGTTGACCTTTTTGTTGCGTCATTTTCGCTCTGTTTTATACAACCAGAAAAGTTTCAGAGTATATGGCACCATATCGTCAAGCAGATCAAACCTGGTGGGTATTTCATAGGGGAACTCTACACCCATCTTCAAAAAAATACTCAAATTGACGGTTTCTTTACCGAAGAAAGCTCTGAGTTAGTTCCCTTGTTTACCGAAAAAGAGCTTCGAGAGCTTTTAAAAGATTTTGAGAGTATCTACTTTGCCGAAGCCAAAGAGCTGTACGAAGTGCAGGATACTGGACATTCAGAAGACGGAACTATCTATTCTGTTATTGCCCGAAGAAAAGAGCTCTTTTCTTCATGATATTTGCAGCTCAGCTTACTCTGAGCTATACTGCTTTCAGCTTCACCCAGTACAACATCCACCTAAGGACGTAACCTATGAAAAAAATACTCGGCACACTTGCGTTACTCATTGCAGCAGCTGGCTTCTTATTTTGGTACCGGTCTACAAGTGACGTCAAGCCTCTAAGCCAAGTTCTCATCGTAGGAACGAGCGCTGATTTTCCACCTTTTTCTTTTAGAAGCCCCAAGGATGACCAAATTGTTGGTTTTGATATTGATGTGATTAAAGAGGTCGCTAAACGACTTTCACTTGAGATTGAGATTCAAGATAAACCATTTGGTACGTTAATCCCCCAAATTGAGCTTGGCCAAATTCATGTAATTGCCGCAGGAATGACACCAACTCCTGAACGGGCAAAACGTGTTCACTTTACCAAATCATATCTCTCAGGTAACCCACTACTCATCGTCACCAAATCTTCATCAGATATCCAAGGGCTTGAAGATCTTAAATTGAAAGAGGTCATCGTAAATACCGGGTATACAGCAGAAGCATACATGACCTCGCTCATGTCCTCAATGGCCATTATGGAGCTCCTACGCTTACCCCGCGTTACGGATGCCTTAACAGCTCTTGAGTATAACAAAGCTGATGCTTTCGTAACGGCAGCATTTACTTTACAGCCCTATGTAAAAGAAGGTGATACTCGCTTTAAGGTCCATGTCATACCTCAGACTGATGAAGAAAATGCCCTTGCTATATCTAAGCATCTTCCTGAAGAGTTTGTTCAAAAAGTACAGAAGGCGCTTGATGATATGGAAGCTGATGGTACCCTTGCAGCTCTCAAGAAGAAGTGGAACGTACTATGATCGATCTCGCTCTTATTACCTCAGCAGCTCCACAGCTTCTTAGGGGAGTCTTAGTTACCCTCCAAATAGCCTTCTGTGGCTCACTACTTGGATTTTTTGGAGGTACACTTCTTGGTATAGCTCAAACAGGCTCTTCAAAGCTTCTGCGTTTCTTGGTTACGCTGTATGTAACTATCATCCGCGGTACTCCTATGCTGCTCCAGATTATGTTCTTTTTTCTTATGTTACCAAACCTAGGCATCCATATAGCGCCTTTACCAACCGCCATTATAGCTATTGGCTTAAATAGCAGTGCCTATATCAGCCAAATTGTTCGTTCAGGAATCACTTCAGTTTCACAAGGACAGATCGAAGCTGCAACAACGCTTGGCTTATCACGCTATGATATCACACGCTATATCGTTCTTCCTCAAGCATTGAGAATCGTTCTACCTGCCTTAGGAAATGAATTTATTACGCTCATTAAAGATTCAAGTTTAGCATCAACTATTGGAGTTCTTGAGCTGTATAAGCGCGGTGAAATCTTTGTTTCCCAGTCCTATAATGCCCTGGGAGTATATACCCTGGTGGGACTTCTCTATCTTTTAATAACCTCAATAGTATCATTACTCTTTTTAAAACTCGAACATTCTTATCGTAAAAAACATGCTAGAAATTAAAAAGCTCACCAAATGCTTTGGTTCCCAAAAAATACTTAATGAGATTACTCTTGCAGTTAAACCAGGAGAAATCGCCTTCCTATTAGGCCCCTCAGGAGTTGGGAAGTCTACCCTTTTGCGTGTCCTTAACAATCTTGAAACGATTGACGAAGGTACGCTGTTACTTGATGGAGCACCACTCAAGCCGCATGATGTAGGCATGGTGTTTCAGCAGTTCAATCTCTTTGATCATATGACCGTAGAAACTAATATTACATTTTCGCTGATTAAAGCAGCAGGTAAGACTCCCCAAGAAGCTCAGCTCATCGCACATGATCTTCTTACCCGTTATGGCCTTGCAGATAAAGCATTACTCTATCCAAGCCATCTTTCTGGAGGACAAAAGCAGCGACTTGCTATCGCACGCTCACTAGCTATGAAGCCCCGTGTTATCTGTTTAGATGAACCAACTTCAGCGTTAGATCCGATGCTTACTAACTATGTTGCACAAACCATACAAGACCTTGCAAAAGATGGCTATGTGGTGCTCGTTGCATCGCATGATATTGGGTTGCTTAACAAACTTGGCTGTACAATCTATCTGATGAAAACAAAGGGAGAGATTGCCCAAATAGCTAAGAGTTCTGATTTTGAAAAAAATCCTGCTAACTACCCTCTCATTAAAAAGTTTATAGAAGGACATCAGGAGTAATATCTTGTATTTCACAAAAGTCTTTCTGAAATATTTGACCTTTTTGAAATTAACTGTTAGTCTTGCTTCTTAGTAAATAGAAATGACATTATTGTCCCCGAACAATATTCGTATTGTTCGTGTCCCCCCTAACCCTTCAGCTTTACAAAGTTGAAGGGCTTTTTTTTAGAGGTATTTTTTGGTCAGCTAGCATCACATGATGAATCCCAGCGCTATCTTTCAGCGTAATGCTATGGGAGCTAATGCTGACGACTTCATACTCTCGGTATCTCTCATACGCTCGCAGAATCACGAACTCTCCATCAAGGTATATGCGTGCAAAATACTCCTGATTATTAAGACAGCCGATGCTTACGCAGACAATCACCCGATAGTCATCGCCATATGAAAAAGGGTTTCGGTGGACAGCCCCCATCGAGAATGCCCACAATACACTGAGAACAAGGGCCTTCATAGAGACTCCTTAGAGGATGATTCTTCACGTGCACAAGCATAAACACCAAATGTACCCCCCAAGAGCAACCCTTCTGACCGTTGAGTAATAGTACATTCACCACATCGAACACTTTCTGAAGATAGGAACCCATAGAGGTCCTCATATGACCCAAGAAGTTCGCAGACAACCATCTGCTCAACAACATATCGATACTCTCTTGGAGGTTCATTTTTGTACCGTATAAGATGTAGGTTATTGCTATGAATGGCTCTCATCCAGCACCCTAAGGTCTCCATTGTCGTGGGGGGCAGGTTCTGCTGAGCAAAGGACTGCTGTAAATCTGATAGCTTTTGCTTAATGAGGTGTGCATGCCGCATTCTTTTCCGTATCAGTGCAATGCGCTTTTGAAGCTGCATTGTGTGCTGCCTCTGAATACTCATTTCTTGGTAAAGAGGGCATAAGCCCCATATGTACCAAGAGCCCACCATACTAGCAAAAAAAAGAAACGCACCAAGAGCAAGATACGTATCGGAAACTGCTGTAATATATGACCCCAAGAATTGGTACTTCATTTGTAACAAGTTCGGGCGAGGAAGTTGTTCTTAGTTTCTTTAGAAGGTTGGCTTTGTCCACTCGAGAGGTTCTACAGGTATGGTGTTAACGCGCATTTCCCAATGTAGGTGATACCCCGTTGCATAGCCGGTTTTACCAACCGTACCCTACCGGTTTACCTTTTTTAATACGATCCCCAACCTTCGCATCAGCAAATTCATCAAGATGAAAAAAGAGTGACATAAGTCCATAGCCATGATCTATTGCTATCGTATTGCCACTATGCGCATACCGATCCTTGATCACAACAATTCCTTCCTGGGGAGCCCAGACGACGCTTTTCGGTGTGGCTATCAAATCAAGAGCTTTATGCTGACACAAACCACGTTCTTGCGTTGCACGAATCACCCCAAAATCTGAGGTGATTTGCGTTGTATCCTTGAGCTCTAAGGGTACAATAAAGTGGCCATGCCAGAGCTTTTGCTGAGGAGACTTTTTCGTGAGCTCAACTATTGCATCTTCAAGCTCTTTTTCGGGACGACCGAGACTATTTTCTTCCTGAATCTTTTGCTTATCTACCCGTATTGTCTGCTTTTTAAAAGGGAAAGCAACTATAGTAAACTTACCTTCAAGAAGCATCGAATTGCCTGCCCAATCAGTTATTTCTATGGTGTAGGGATACTCTTGAGGAAGTTCTTCACATTCAAGAGGTACAAAGCATTCGTAGATCAAACCTCTGTTAGACTGTAAATAACAAGGATATGATGCTGAAAGCGTCTTAATCTGAGCTTCTCGTATCTCCTTATTTGTTTGGAACTCTACATGAAGGGTATGGCCCTGATACACACGTCCGTCAAATTCATTTTTAGTAAGAGTCGCTTGTAATGGTAAGGTATCAACGTGAAAAGAAAGTTCGAGGATAGTTTTCGGTTGCTCCTGATTTGAACTGGTCATTTCAGCAACCAGCGTATGAGCTCCTTCCCCAAGCTCTTTAACTACAAGGGCCAGAGGCTGCGTAAAGGTTCTTTTCCCCAAAGAAACAGGCTTTATAAGGGGCTCTCCATCAAGAGAAATCTGTAAGGATTCTATTTTAGATCCATCAGAGCCTTTAATCGTTATTTCGGTATCTTTCGAAATACCACTTTCCGGTTCTATACCAAGAATCTCTAAAGAGGGGGACACAGTACGTGAAAGGCTTTCATAATAACGCCAACCAAAATAGCCACCTACGAGAAGAACGCTTAGAAATAACCCAGCTTTTATATATGACATGCTTTAATTTCCTTATTTGTAACGCCAACTTGCTCTATGAACACTCATTAATACTTGTACACCGTGACTCTTTTATCTTCAGATTGATATACCCTCTGTGAATTCATTGCTTTAAGTCGATCAAATTTGAATAAACTTTCAAGATAGTGCCACCCGATAAAACCACCTATGGTAAGCACGCACAGAATTATTAATTGTATAGCCCATTTAGTATTCGACATGCTCTAGTTTCCTTATATGTAACGCCTGAGAACAGTATCAAGTATAGCTCATTCATAACAGCTCGTAAACAAAGAAGTATATATTCAAATGGCCATTTGTGTGGTATACTTTTATCATGAATTAAAAAGACTGTATAAAAAAACACTTACGATAATGACTATGGTATCACCTGATTACGTACGCTCCTTACCTCGATTGCCTGGAATATACGTATTCAAGGACCATTCGAGTACAATCATCTATGTGGGAAAAGCCAAACAGCTCAAAAATAGGGTTTCTTCATACTTCCGCAAACAGGATGATTGGAAAGTTCAAGAATTAATCAAAGAGCACGCCACAATCGAATACATCCTTACGAAAAACGAGGTTGAAGCGCTACTCTTAGAAGCCCAGCTAATTCGGACCTATAAACCTAAGTACAATGTGCTTCTAAAGCATGCAAACCCCTTTGTATACCTGGTTATTACAGCAGGAGAGCTCCCTCAGCTCGAATTGGTTCGGCAAAAAAAGGGTAAGGGGACCTTTTTCGGACCATTTCTTTACAAAAAGCGGGCTCGTTCATCCTATGAGTATCTTCTGCGTTCCTTGAAGCTTCGCCTCTGCACTACCAAGATAGAGCAAGGATGCCTTGATTACCATATGGGTCTCTGTGCCGGCAATTGTCGAGCGTCCTTTAGCAAAGAAGATTATCTGATAAGACTTATGGTTGCACAACGATTACTTGAAGGCAAATACGAAGCCTGCCAAACACTCCTTATGCAACAAATACAAGCGCATAATGAGCGACTTGAGTTTGAAAAATCTAAGCGATTAAGCATCTACCTCACTGATCTTGCATCACTCTTTGAAGCCCTTAAAACCGGTTTTACTGAGCGCAAATACGAAAAAGACATTACGGTTATGTCTACCCCATTATCGGCAAAAATTCAGCAACCGATGGAGGCCCTCTTTGAACTGCAGAAACTTCTTGGGCTCAAAGAACGGCCAGAGACCATAGACTGTTTTGACATATCGCATTTCCAAAGTAGCTATCTAGTGGGGTCCTGCATCAGATTCAAGGATGGTATCCCCGATAAAAACAGATTCAGACGCTTCAGAATTAAGACGCTCACGGAACAGAATGATTATGCAGCATTGCAAGAAATAGTTTCCCGTCGCTATAGAAACCCTGAAGATATGCCCCATATTGCACTGATTGATGGGGGCAAGGGTCAGCTTTCATCGGTACAGCAGCTTTTTCCTGATCTGTATTGCATAAGCCTTGCTAAAAAAGAAGAGCTTCTGCATACACCCTTACATCCAGAGGGAATTCCTCTTGATATCAAGACCCCTCTTGGGCGACTCCTGATGAGCCTGAGAGACTATGCCCATCACTTTGCGATATCCTATCACAGGGTACTGCGTTCGAAGAACTTCACCAAACTTTAATCGTAGACTTATATGCACATGCATTGATCTCGCTGTAAGGAACCGCGTGTCTATACGCCTCCGATGATTCGTTTCAACAAAGTTTTCAAACCCTTGCCATAGACAGCTGAATAGGATTGATGTTTGATGTACTCTATCTACAGAGACTGAGTATGCCTTACTTTTGGATACCATTACCATGCCTACCTAGGGTAAATTAAGGCTACCCTAGGTAGGTATGGTCAATTTTTATGAGACTTGATTAGTTCTAATGCATAGCCACAATCAAGCTTATCTTTCTTTTCCGAGCATAACGGTCCCCTATCGAGTGCATTTTACCGGGGGACAACTCTGAGGACATCTAATAGGGGCTGTGAGCGAAGGAATCGTCAGAACTGTACCCCCATCTCCATTAATAACATTCGCAGGCCCTACGCATACGCTATGTTGGCAGGTTTGATACAGTGGATTACAATCTGTACTGGTCGCACAAGCCTTGCCGGGTCCCCACCAGTTACTCGTCGCGTTGATAGTCGCTGCCGTCCCATTATTAATATCCATATTATAATCTATAATTGAGTTATTATGAGCGGTAATCGTCACCGTGCTGCCACCTGAGCCGTATGTAGCAATACCTATACTACCAGAGTCCCCATTACCGGTAAAACAATTATCCTCTAGAGTTATTGCCAGCTGTTTCCAAGGTGCAGCTGGGTTGGAAGTAACATCAAGAAGAAATAGTGCCCCATTCAAAATATTGCCTTGTATCTCAGTTATTTCTGTAGATCCACTGAAGCTATTATTTACGCTGTAAAACTCCACCCCAGTAACCGTGTTATTGCAGAGCGTATTGTGCAGGCTAGCACCACCTGTAGATTGGAAAAAAGTACTAAAGTTAACGCTTACTGAGTTTACTACGATTACTTCACTCGACTCTCCCTGATTATCGATTTGTACGGTCTCACTTTCAGACAGTGGTTCAATTTCTATAAACGAACAGCTATCGATTTTAAGTTTCAAGGAAGAGGAAGTGCCGCTTGGGTTAGCTAAAACCCCGGTACCGTTCCCATTTAGACTAAAATTATTATAAAAATTTGAGTTCTGTATCAAAACAGCGCTTTCAGCGCCAGATGTGGGCAAGCATTGAATAACTTGTGAGCTAATTTGAAAATCATGAAAATAAGCATCTTTGATCACCGCACATGAGCTGTTAGCACCGGTAGGCTGTAGAGTGATACCTACATCATTAAGACTATCAAACTGGCAGGTACATACCACTATTTCCCGATTAATTCCGCTGCCGGATGGGGCATCTAAAACGCCTTGTCCATTGCCATTACGAATAATCGCCCGTTCAATATGAGTATCACCTGATTTTGGACACGTTCCCTGAATTGCTGCAATGCCAGCATTTTGGTTAGCGCCATCGATGAGAACATTTTTTACCGTAAGACTCCTAGCTTTATCATAATTGATAGCAGATGAATACGTATTTTTAAAATAAATATTCTCAATAGTCGCATCACCCATCACAACAACACCATTACCATTGTTAGGTGCATCGCCATTTGAATTGGTAATGGTTGCCTGAGTTGGCAATATGCCCTTCGTAGGATTACACTCACCGATCAGTTTCTGTCCTGGTTTCAAAGTAATGCCAAAATCAAGTGCTACTGGCGAAGCAAGAACAATAAGCACATCCCACGACGAATCTTGCGCTTCCAGAAGTGTTGCAAAGGGAGATTTTTTTGTGCCATTACCCGAGGCACAGGCACCACCTTGGACATATTTTACGATTTCTTCTTTACAATTCTTGTCACAGAGCTTGTCCGATTTTGCTAACGCAGGCGCAAGCAGAGTAAGGGTTACCAATAACCCAAGAATTTTTGATATGAGCTTCATATGATATCTCCCTTAAAGATTTGTTATTCTGGGCGCTCTGCCCCGTTACTCTCAGCATAACTTAGTGAAGCTTATGAATGCAATGGTATTTTTTAGAAGGTAAATCATCTGTTTTATTTCTAACCTTGCTACAAAGATTCCCGATTCATTTCATAACTTGCGACTATACACATCAACCAACCAGATATGATAAGTAGGACCTAGATTACTGTTACGCAGCTTAAACAGCTGCTATATGTATGAACGCCAGGCTTTTACTCCTTCTCTCCCGCCCCGTCTCTTCTGAGAGCATGACAGCTCTATGGCCAATCGCTATTTTACACAACAGAGTGGGCATTTAATAGAGGCTGTAAGGGAAGGCATTACATATACCGTACCACCGCCAGTGTTAATGACATGCGCTGGTCCTACACATACTCCTTTCTGGCAGATTTGTGAGCCAACGCAACCGGTACCGGATGGGCACCGCTGACCTCCCCACCAGTTTTCGGTCGCATTGATGGTTGCACTTGTTTCATTCTGAATATCAGTAGCAAAGTCTATAATTGAGTTGCAGTGGGCATTAATCGTCGCATTACCAGCATTTGTATTGGTATTGGATCTTATTATGGAAATACCGCTGCTGCCTAGAGCATTGCTACCACTGAAACAATTGCCTTCTAAGTTGATGGTCAGTAGCTTCCACGGCTCATTTGGGGAAACTAAAATACCAGTTAACCCAGTAAAGAGATTCCCTACGACATCGGTCATTGCCACATTTTCTATAGAAGTTGTCTCGTCACCACTAACAGAATAGAAAATCCCTCCAGTAACAGTATTACCACAGAGCTTGCTTTTTTGAACATTCGCAGCGGTACCCTTATCCTGTTGCGACACAAAAAAGTTCGACAAACTCACACTTGCGGAATTTTCTATAATCAATTCACTTGATGAATCAAAAGTCTCCGTCTCTACCGCCACAGCCCCATTTAGGCTGGTTTCTTCAAATAAGCATGAATCGATTTTGAGTTTTAATGAGGAAAGAGAAACGGGATGGCCATAAATATGGACACTCTCACCACCAATGTTATAAAACCTTGAACTTTCTACGAGAACTATCTGGGTAGCTCCACCAGTGCCACCGCAGATAATTCCGTTTTCAGCAAGATTAGTAAAATCATGAAAATTACAATCTTTAATAACAACAAACGATGAGTTCGTGCTATCACCTACTGGCCCAGTATTTATACCAGTATCAGAAAGTTCGGAAAGCTCGCAGTTGCACACAGTTAAGTCCCGATGAATTCCAACGGACTTTGCTGGTGTAGCGTCATTAACTCCTGCATATCCGCCATTGTCATTGCGAATAATAGTGCGCTCAATAAGAGTGCTTCCGGACTTTGTGCAAGTCCCCTGTATCCCCGATATAGTGCCAGTTCCGTGATCAAAACGGGTAATGAGGACATCTTGTACCACAAGATCTTTCGCTGAATCATAATTGATTGCAGAAGCATAGGTATTTTTAAAATAGATGTTCTTTATAGTCGAATCGCCCAAAACCACTGCTCCATTGCCACCATTAGAAGTACTATGAGTGTTAGTAATGGTAGGCTGGGTTGGCAATAGACCCCTCGTAGGATTACACTCACCGATTAGTTTCTGCCCTGGTTTAAGGGTAATACCGTAATCAAGTGCTATAGTTGAGGGAAGGACAATAAGAACATCCCAACTTCGGTCATTTTGTGCCTCTACGAGTGAGGAAAAAGGATGTTTCCTGGTACCTTTACCTGGTGTATAGCCCCCTCCTTTAACATACTTTACGATTTCTTCTTTACAATCATTGTCATTGCGCTTGTTCGATTTTGCTAATGCAGGCATAAGCACAGTAAGGGTTATCAGTAACCCAAGAATTTTTGACGTGAGCTTCATATGATTTCTCCTGTAAAGGTTTGTATTTCGAGCATCCTACCCAGATTAGTTTCAGCATAGCCTAGCCAAAACTATGAATGCAATATTTGAAGGAATGTACAGATGCTTTTCTTGATGATCTTCCCAAGAAATTTCTTAAGGCATTTCACGCCGAAAACGATTACTCCACGAGTTTTATAAATTCTGCAAAAAGCACTTCAATACTTCGAACACTTTGGTCCAAGAAATATCCCATCCTATCAAAATATACGTACTCCATCAGCTTTGGGTCCATTGCATAATTATTACATGGGGTCTATACTGAAAATTCGTTAGCTACATCTCTTATATTTTGACGAGGTGCCTCAATGAAAGCCGGACTTATTAAGTATTTTTATCCTGACTTGAAACCTGAAGAAACAAAAAAATTCTCGCTACTCGCGCTTACCTTTTTTATGACTATTGGCGCATACTGGCTTCTACGTTTATTAAAAGATACGCTCTTTTTTAAAGTATGCTTTCCTGCTGATCTCGGCTGGCTCCCCTGCCAAGGAAGGTTGTTCCAACCAACCGCAAAATTCTGGTCACCATTTGTGGTCTTTGCCGTCGTCATGATCTATTCCAAACTGGTTGATATATTTAAGAAACATCAGCTATTTTATATTATCTGTACCTTTTATTCTCTGCTTTTTGGTACAATTACGGTACTCCTAGCAATGCGGAGCATCTATGGTGATATATTTCTTGGGAAAGATGTGCTTGCATACGTAGGTTGGGTATCTTACTTTGCAATTGAAAGCTTTGGTTCACTTATTGCAGCACTCTTTTGGTCTTTTACCAACAGTATCTGCGATTCAGAATCAGCAAAAAGAGGGTATCCTTTTATAATCGCTGGGGCACAAATAGGGGCTATTGTCGGATCATCACTCATGATATTTTCCGCATCTTTTGGCCTCTGGCAACTCTTTGGATTGGTTACCTGTGTCACCGCAAGTATTATGATACTTATCTGGTACTTCATGAAGACTATCCCTGCATCCCAGCAAATAGGTGATATTCATGCCGCACAAGTTGCAACTAAAAGTGAAGGCATTTCAGGATTTACTGAAGGTATACGGTTACTACTCACTCGTCCGTATCTGATTGGCATTTTTATCGTCTCTACACTCTATGAAGTTATTAATCAGATCATTGAGTATCAGATGAAATCCCAGGCGGATGTGTTTCCCCGTTTTTCAACCGAGCTTGGCTTTGCCCAATTTCAGGGATTCTATGGGGTAGCTACGAATACTCTAGCCTTCTTGATGGCTCTTCTGGGGACGAGCTATCTTATAAAGAATTATGGCTTACGCTTTGGTCTCTTGTTCTTCCCTGTCTGCTTAATCATCGCTTTCGTATCACTCTTTCTCTATTTTACGTATGGCGCCCCAACAGCTGGCTTACTCTTATTAGCAACGTTCGTAGTTATGATGATTGCCAAAGGCCTTGGTTACGCAGTCAATAATCCGGTCAAGGAAATGATGTACATTCCAACAAGCAAAGATGTAAAGTTCAAAACAAAAGGTTTTACGGATGTCTTTGGCGCACGAATGGCAAAAATGGGTGGTGCACAAATTACTGACGCCTATAAGCATAACCTAACCGACCTCTTAATATTTGGTACCTATTATAGTCTAGGGTTTAGTTTTATTTGGATACTTGCGGCTCTCTACGTTGGACGTAAAAATGCCCAGCTCGTTAAAGATGGTGAGGTCGTTAAGTAGGGTTTTCCCTATACTAATGATTTGAAGTAGTTCAAGGATAACCATGGATACAGAGCGCTTTTCAACCTCAGTTCAAGAACTGATAAACAATGCTATCCTTCTTGCACAAGAGCGTAAGAATCCGGCACTTGTGCCTTTGCATCTCTTAGCAGCTTCAGTAACCCAAGAGTTTTGTCTCTCCTTTTTTACCGTGTTTGCTGTAGATGTGCAAAAATTAACGTTGCTCATTGAGCAAGAGCTAGAAAAGCTCCCTCGCATTGAAGGTGCGCAGCTCACCGGAGACCACTCTCTTGATATGTTCTTACAAGCGTGTGAAAAAGAAGCACAAGAGCTTGGTGATGCATATGTCACTCTTGAGCATCTTATGGTACAATGGTGGGAAACGAGCTACCTTCCTGAGTCTCTTCGCTCGTTTTTTAAACAAACCGGGATAACACGACAGATGCTCTTGCAGCATATGTCTAGTATTCGGAAAGGGAAAAAAGTGACCGATAAAAATGCGGAAAAGCAATACCAAATGCTTGAAAAATATTGCCTCAATGTTACGCAACAAGCACGTCAGGGAAAATTAGATCCTGTTATCGGGCGCCATGACGAGATACGGCGTGTAATCCAAATCCTTTCACGAAGAACAAAGAATAATCCAGTACTCATCGGAGAACCGGGCGTCGGTAAAACTGCTATCGTAGAAGGGATCGCTCAACGTATTATTAATAATGACGTTCCTGAAAGCTTAAAAAACAATGTCATCTATGCACTTGATCTAGGACTTCTTATCGCAGGCGCTAAATATCAAGGGGAATTTGAGGAACGGCTAAAAGGTACCCTTAAAGAGATTCAAGAAAGCTCAGATAAGATTATCCTCTTTATCGATGAACTCCATATGCTCGTCGGAGCTGGTGCAACTGGCGGGGGCATGGACGCCTCAAATCTACTCAAACCAGCACTTGCTCGAGGTGACCTTCACTGCATTGGTGCAACAACGATTAAAGAATACAAAAAGTATATCGAAAAAGATGCAGCATTAGAGCGACGTTTTCAAAAAGTTCTTGTAGAAGAGCCCTCAATTGAAGATGCTATTTCAATACTTCGCGGCCTTAAAGAGAAGTATGAGCTGCATCATGGCATCAGAATAAAGGACCAGGCTCTCGTTAACGCTGTACTCCTTTCAGCTAAAAATATTCCTGAACGGTTCCTGCCGGATAAGGCTATCGACCTTGTCGATGAAGCTGCTGCTATGATTAAGATGGCAATCGATTCACAACCTATTGAGCTTGATCAGCTTGAGCGGAAGATACGTCAACTTGAGATTGAGAAAGTTGCACTCAGCAAAGAAAAAGGTGATGGAGTAAGCCAAAAGAGACTTGCTGAGCTTGAAAAGGAGCTCGCTACTCTTAAGGAAGATTTCCAAACGCTTTTAAATCAATGGAAAGCAGAAAAAGCACCTCTTGAATCTATCGGTAAATTAAAAGAGCAGATCGATGAAGCACAACACAAGTTTACCAATGCTGAGCGTCAAGGTGATTTTGCTAAGGCATCTGAAATCAAATATGGGACGTTAGTAAAGCTTGAGCAACAATTACAGAAAGAGCAAGAGAAGCTCCAAAGTATTAATAAGCACCTTATTAAAGAAGAAGTTGATGAGCAGGATATCGCTGCAGTTCTTGCACGCTGGACGGGAATTCCCGTTGAAAAGCTCCAGACCTCTGAGTCTGAAAAGCTTCTTCACATGACCGACATTTTGAAAAAACGAGTTGTTGGGCAAAATGAAGCACTTGAACTTATTAGCAATGCTATTCAAATGCATCGCACAGGGCTTACCGACCCTAATAAACCTATTGGATCCTTTTTGTTCCTGGGACCTACCGGCGTAGGTAAAACTGAAGTTGCAAAAACTCTAGCCGACTTTCTTTTTGATGATCCTAAAAAGCTCATCCGTATCGATATGTCTGAGTACATGGAAAAGCATGCAGTAGCTCGACTCATCGGAGCACCTCCAGGATATGTCGGCTACGAGGAAGGTGGTCAGCTTACTGAAGCAGTACGACGAAATCCCTATTGTGTACTCCTCATTGATGAAATTGAAAAAGCTCATCCAGATGTCTTTAATCTCTTTTTACAAATTCTTGATGAAGGACACCTTACTGATGGGCAAGGGCGTACCGTATCTTTTAAAAACTCTATCATCATAATGACCTCTAATATCGGCTCTTCTCTGATCCTTGAAGCTCAAAAACTTGATGAATCGGTAAAGCGTTCGATTGATAAACTTCTCCATCAGCACTTTAGGCCAGAGTTTCTCAATAGAATTGATGCTATTGTGTACTTTACGATGCTTACTCATGAGGATGTCGTTCAGATTACACGTTTGCAGATTGAACAGCTTAAAAAGCGCCTTGCAGAAAAACATATTGAGCTTGCCATTGACGAGGATGTCTATGAAAAGATCGCCTCACTTGGCTACGAGCAAGAGTTTGGTGCTCGTCCTTTAAAACGTGCTCTGCAACAGTATCTGAGTGTCCCCCTTTCTCAGTACCTGCTTGCACATCCCGATCAGAAAAAGCTATCAATATCGCTTAAAAAAGATACGATCGTGATACAGTAATGAAGAAGCTTCTGATTGCTAACTGGAAGATGCAATTAAGCCATGAGGAAGCCTGTACCTGGCTTGAAAAAGAGCTTCCTTCAGTACAAGAAACCCTCTCGTTCACTGAGCATGAGCTCATTATCTGTCCATCCTTTACCGAACTTCCCTATGCCACCTCACTGTTTGAGCATCTTGCATGGGGTGCACAGGATTGTGGAGCTGAAGAAAAAGGGGCTTATACAGGTGATGTATCGGTCCTTTCTTTAAAAGACTTGGGGGTGCGTTACACTCTGATAGGCCATAGCGAACGTCGTCGGTATCAAGGAGAAACAAACGAGTTAATACGAAAAAAAGCTACTCTGCTTCTTAAGCACCATATGCATCCCGTGCTCTGCATAGGTGAAGCAGCTGACCAGATACCCATTCGCAGATCTATCTTACAAGAACAACTAGAATCGGTACTCCCGGCATTTACCTCCGATGACTTGTGCATCATCGCCTACGAGCCGGTATGGTCGATAGGATCAGGCAAAGTTCCTTCACAAGAGGATCTATGTACCATCCTTGAGCTCATACGAGAGCTCCTTGGTGATCACAAGCATCTTATTCTCTATGGGGGCAGTGTACAGGAAGCTCAAGCAAAGCTCTTTAGCCCCTTTGTAGACGGCTTTTTACTCGGAACGTCTAGCCTCAAGAGCGAAGAACTTAAAAAAATAATTCTTTCATGCTAGACTAGGACTCAGCATATGATTCTTGAAAAAAATTTGATAAGGAGCTGACCATGTTTTTGTATAACCTACTCGTCTTTGCCTTTGTTCTCTTGTGCGCTTTTATGATTCTTCTCATCCTTATGCAAAAAGGTAAAAGTAGCCTTGGTTTTGGCAGTATGGGCGGCGGTACTCAATTACTCTTTGGCGGCTCTGGAGGACAGGACCTTTTTCAAAAAGTTACCTGGGCTTTAGGAGCTCTCTTTATTGGTGGCTCTCTTCTACTAGCTGTTATAAAGCGTCCTACTTCTTCAAAAGTTATAGGAAGTATTGCACGCCAGCAGGCCCAAACACCTCCTTCACCTATGGCAGAATCTATACCTGCGGCACCTGCAACAGCTGAAGTCCCCGCAGAGACACAATCTGCAGAATCGGCACAGGCATAAGTGTAGCTCAAACATCTAAAGCTCGTGTATATCATCGATAGTATCGGATCTACGTTTATCCATTTCTTTACAGAAATAGGTGCTTGGTCGTTCTTCTTTATGAGAACGGTAAAATCTGTCTTTACCAAGGGCCTACGTGTAAAAGAGCTTGCCCTTCAAATGAAGCGCATTGGGGTAGACTCATCATCGGTTATCGTACTGAGCACCCTCTCATCTGGATTTGCTTTAGCGCTCCAATCCTATGCAGGGCTGAGCCGTATTGGCGGTCAAGAGATGCTCGGCGTCATTGTAGCCTGGGGTATGACCAGAGAGCTTGGACCAGTACTCACCGCAATCATGGTATGCGGAAGATCAGGATCAGCAATAGCTGCTGAGCTGGGAACCATGCAAATCACTGAACAGGTTGACGCTCTACGAACCCTTTGCATAAGCCCCTTTCATTATTTAATTGTTCCTCGCATACTGGCAGGAACTCTTATCATGCCGTTCCTTACCCTCTTTGGTATGTTTTTTGGTATCCTTGGCGGCTATCTCTTTGCACTTATTACGCTCACCAGCAGTCCAGAAATCTATCTGGTGAATATTAGAAACTTTTTGACCCTTGGGGATATCGTAGGGGGGCTCATAAAATCATGCGCTTTTGGATATATTATTGCGTTTGTTGGCTGCTATAAAGGATTTCAAACAACTGGCGGAGCCCGCGGAGTAGGTCTTTCGACCACACAAGCTGTGGTAGTTGGCTGCATTGCCATCTTAATTGCAAACTATTTCCTCAGCGTCTATCTCTGGAAAGCTGGCCTATGATTACTATCAAACATCTCACCAAAGAGTTCAATGGGCGTAAGGTTCTTGATAATTTGAATCTTGAGCTGCCTGAGGGTAAAATGACCGTCATCATAGGAAGATCTGGTGAAGGAAAGTCAGTCCTTCTCAAATCGATTATCGGACTTTTATATCCCACTTCAGGCTCTATCAGCATCGATAACAAGGAGGTAACTCGACTCAGTGAGCGAGAGCGAGAAACCTTTTATAAGACCTGTGGCTATGTATTTCAATTTGCCGCTCTTCTTGATTCACTTACCGTCTTTGAAAATGTTGGCCTTTCCCTACTTGAGCATGGTCTTAAAGAAGAAGAGGTACGCCCTCTTGTCATAGAAAAACTCGCCCTTGTTGAATTACACAGTGATATCATGGACCGCTATCCTTCGGATCTTTCTGGAGGAATGCGTAAACGGGTCGGTATCGCTCGCACACTCATTAGCCACCCGTCGATCATTCTCTATGACGAACCGACCACAGGACTTGATCCAATTACCTCACGAGTTGTACATGAACTTATGAGAGATATGCAAAAAAGGCTTAAGGTAACTTCTGTTATCATCAGCCATGATCTTGAAGTATTTAAGTATGTTGATTATGTTGCTCTTCTCTATGAAGGGAATATTAAGTACTTCGGTGAAGCATCAACTATTTGGGAATCAGAAAATCCTTATATCTATCAGTTTATCAGGGGGCTAACTACAGGGCCAATTCAACAGAACTAAAATCCACGTGACCTTGAGCTTGCTATTAAATTTGCTTACGAATCTGCTTTTTAGGCATTCTACATGAAGGAGCTATAGAAGCTATTTTTATTTCTGTAAATTCAAGGATCTGGCGGGCATGATCTATCGCCTGAATTGCAACGCTCGTGTGAAGCATTAAGAAAAAATCTTCCGGATATCTGGTTTTTATTGAAAATGGATTAAACGCAGCCGCATGCTCTCCAATAGTTTCAAACTCTGAATCTAACTTGGTACAAGCGATTACCAGCTTAACAAGATCATGTGTTTTCAGTATTGAGGCATCTTGGGCAATTAAGTAGGCTTTTAACGCCTTTTCAGCAGATTGTTGCGCATGATATAACACAGCGACGATTCTTATGCCCCTTGAAGCAAGAATTAATTGCGCAATTTCTAGATCATCTTGTGCATAAGCCAACCAAAGGCTATGCTTTTGCATAAATCTTAATCCCTCTTTGTTTGATTTTATAACAGAAGGTCATATTGTCTTGTGAAAGCACGTCAAACTGTTCTTTGGTATACAGCAACAGATCTTTTGAAACATCTAACCGTAAAAGTGCCATATGACCATCCACTAGCATTTTGTAATGTGTGTCAGTCAGTGCATCGACTACTATAAGAAGATCAAGGTCACTTTCATCATCTGGCATTCCCCATGCATATGAACCAAAAAGATAGATAGCTTGAGGATTATACGTTTCTACAAGTTTATTTTTCACTAATTCAATCATATCTCTGTTAATCATGGTGTCCTTTCATGAGGTATACAAGTATAGGTCCCATGGCAGCGAGTATACCATGAATACATTTCTTTTTCAAAACATTGCTTCGAGTTAGCATGAGTATTTTCTGATGCTCTCAAAGTTCCGAGAAAAGAGATCTTTAAATCACAACATCTGAACTAATAAAGTTGTAAGCATTAAGCTCACTTTGATATACTTCTTCCTGATAGATAGGATATGTAGAATATTCAAAAAAAGTAGATTATTTCATCGCACAATTAAACACTAGCCTGAGGAGATTTGGAGGTAAATATGATAAGTGCAACCGAGCATTTAATCAGCGCCGCAAAAAGAAGTCTCATTGAAACATATAACCCTCTCAAGATCTATCTTTTTGGTTCATATGCATGGGGTGTGCCAACAGAGGATAGTGATCTCGATGTATTAATCATTGTTAACGAACTCGCTAAAGATCGAAATGGACTACTTTTTGAAGGGTACTTGGCACTTTTTAATCTAGGAATTGCCAAAGATCTTTTGTTGTACACGAAAGTGGAATTTGAAGAGCAAACAACAGATATGTTTTCGCTCTGTTTCAAGGTGAAGCGTGAAGGAAAACAAATTTACACAAAAGCATAAGTTGTAGTTTCACTCCTTTAAACTTGATTTAGATTCTCAAATACTAACTTTAGACTTCTTATCCCTTGCCACTCGTTATGTGACTAACATACTTCCTATTCTAAATATTGCTATTAATAAAAGTTATTATAATCTTAGAGGTGGCCAATGAAGGTCGTAGTGAAACAAAATAACTATATGTAATAAGGACCCCCTCATGAAAAAACAAATTCTAGCGATCCTCTTTCTCATATGCTTACACTATGGCCAAGGAAGAGCATGCCAAAATACTTTGGTGGAAGATCAGCCAAATATGTGTTACTCAACGGTGCAAGGCCTTCCAGTTAGCTACTATGATACGGGCATATGGGGCTATATGCCGCTGCAGGCCGAGAAAACCTTTCGCGACAATATGCCGGTTCTGTTGGATTATCTAGATCAAACTACTAGCTTTGCAAAAAATCCAAGCATCCGAGAATTTGTCGACACATCTGAGGGATCTCAAGAAGACCGCTATCTTACAGCACTCATGCTTTCTCACGTAGATTTTCATCAGCTCATTACTCAGTTCATGGGTCAATTAAGCAACCTTGGTATGAGCTTAGAAGCAAACAAGAACAGGTTAGCTCTCACAAAAAATTCTCCAGAGGCAGTGGAGCGCGCACTCGCAGAGCTTTCATCAGAGCCCTTTGAAAAAATACTTCTACAAGCACAACAAAGTTTTGCAACAAACCCTGCAGCATATTTTATAGGGCATCCTGAAAGTATATCTGCTCGTTTAGGATCCTGCGATGCATGGATTCAGCGACTCAATGGCCTCGCAAAAATGTTCGATCATTGCAATGCATGTGAGAGTAAACTGAGAGCAATATTTGCGGAGTATATAGCTAAAAAAACTCGTCTAGATATTTTAAATAATGTACTCTATCATACAGAAGTAATGTTGCATGGAGCACCGTTGGGGCGAGCTGAAAACCGTAAGAAGGATTATGATACTATCGTTAATTCCGCGGAGGCCGAGCATGGTGACAACCTTTATTTCATAATGGCTCATCAGTTTTCTTTCAATGCCCAGACACCCCAAGCACAAGCATTGTTGCCAAGGGTTTATGAGGCCTGCGCAAACTCTTCAGTAAATACCCTTTCCAGATATACAGGTAATGCTCTAGCCACCACCCTTAAATCACTAAGTGATGAGCAGAATGTCTGCGAAGAGAGCCTCGATAAATACAGGTTAATGATGCAATCAGATGTTCCAGAGATTATGAACAAACTGGAACAAATAAGGTTAGCAGCTAGTAGCATTCAACGGAAAATTCCGGATCTCGCCCATAATATTATTGCGTTTCAGGAAAGCATGCATTATTTCTCGCAAGCATCTCCCTTAGAGGCGTTTAGGGCTATTGTGGAGGCAGCAAAGGAAATTATTACTGGCGCAAGATTTGTGTTGAAACCAGGTAGCGTTGAGGAGTGCACAACCTATAAGGCTGATTATGAACACTATGCACTTATTGCAGAACGTACACAATTACTTATTAAAGGCTTGCAGGCCCAGTGGCAGACTGCAGTTACAAAATAGTTCTTCACTATACGCAAAACTTTCTGAGTACGAGAAGCCTTGGTTAAGCCTTGTGGGGTCTTAATATCTCGGAACGAGGAAAACCTTACTTTGTTGACAAGATGCATAGAGCATCGGGACAACGGTGCTCAACCGCAGAAACTGGCTGTCACCATAGAGCTATTGCTTGGGAAGAAATAGCAACATAATCGTAGGCAACAAAAGGAAAACAAATTTATATAAGAGCATGAGCTGTGGTTGCGGTATGCAAAATTGATCTAGATTCTCAAATACAAGCTTCAGCCTCCTTACTCCCTTGTTACTCTTTATGTGACCAACATTTTGCAGCACACTTCCTATTCTAAATTTTACTATTAATAAAATTTAGAATAATCTTAGAGACGGCCAATGAAGGCCATAGTAAAACAAAATAACTATATGTAACAAGAAAAGGATGATCTCCATGAAAAAACAAATTCTAGCGATTACATTGATCGTATGTGCAAATTATGGTCAAGGAAGAGCATGCCAAAGTACTCTGGTACGAAAGCAGCCAGTCGAGAACTATAAATCCTGCAGAGAGATGTTGTATCCCCTTATGCCTCTTACGTGTACTACACTGCAAGCCGAGAAAGCTTTATGCGAAAACATGCCGATCTTATTGAATTGTTTGGGTCAAACCACCGACTATACAAAAATAATTACGAGCATCCGAGAATCTGTCGACAAGTTTGAAGGTACTCAAGAAGATCAATTCCTCACAGCACTCATGGTTACTCACATTGATTTACGTGAGCTCATTACTCAGCTCATGGGCGGATTAAGCAACCTTGCTATGAGCCTAGAAGCGAACAGAAATCGGTTAGCTCTCACAAAAAATTCTCCAGAAGCTGTGCAGCGTGCGCTTGCAGAGCTTTCATTTGAGCCATTTGAAAAAATGCTTCTACAAGCACAGGGTAGTTTTAAGACAAATGCAGCAGAGTATTTTGTACGGCACCCTGAAAGTATCTCAGCTCGTTTGGGGGCCAGCGATGAATTCATACAAGGACTCGTGAAGCTGACAAAAACTCTCGATTTTATTGACACAAGAGAGAGGAATCTGAGAACAATGTTTGCGGAATTTGTAGCTTCAAAAACTCGCTTAGATGCTTTGAATAATCTAGTGTATCATACAGATGTAATCTTGCATGGAGCAGGTGCACGCCAGCGCGCTGAAAGTCGTAAGAGTGCTTATGATGCTATCGTTAATCCTGTAGAGGCTGAGTTTGGTAACACCAAGTATTTCAAAATGGCTCAGCTATTTTCTTTTGATGCCCAGACACCTGAAGCACAAGCGTTCTTGCCAGGGTTTTATGAAGCATGTGCAAATTCTTCAATAAATATCCATTCCCAAGTTTCGGGCAATGCCGTAGCTTCCACCCTTCAGACATTCATAGAAGAGCAAAAGCAATGCCAAAGGAATCTCGATGAATGCAGGGTGTCGCTGCAAACATATGCTCCGAATATGATGCAAAAACTTGAACACGCAAGGTTAGCAGTTTCTGGCATTGAAAGTGGAGCTTCCGATCTAGCCCATAAAGCTATTGTATTTCAGAGAAGCATACATTCTTTCTCGCAAGCATCCCCTTTAGAGGCGTTTACCGCCATTGTAGAGGCAGTAAAAGAAATTATTATAAGTGCAAGGAATTCGTTGGAGCCCGGTAACTTTGAGGGATGTGTAACCTATAGGGCTAATTATATGTACTATGCTCTTATTGCAGAACGTGCACAATTACTCTTTAATGGCTTGCACGCTCAGTGGCAGGCTACTGTTGCAAGATAGTCTTTGTATCCCTTACACGAATTTTCTTTGAGTATTAGAAGCTCTTTTGGTTTAAAGCCTTTAGAACATAGTATTCTATGATATGATTTTGCAAAATGATACTTAATCTCGTAATCCCACAAGGCAAATTACTTGTGGGATTACGAGATCTAGAGGAATGCCATCTGGCGTAAGGGGTATGAAGAAGCTCTTCTTTGCTTGGCAAGACCTATCGGGAACAAGTTTTTAACTAATGTGACGATATAGTTAGGATAGGTGAGGTGATGTCGGATAAAGACACCCTAACTGCGAGAGCCAACTACGCCGAAGACACTTTAATATGATCAGTCTTTATACAAGTTGCAGACCAAAAAATAAGTTTATTTTTAAAAACAATCGCTCATATTCCCACCCTTATAATTATTCGCAAGTAGAACGTCATAAGAATCTATGGTATACTGCCACTATAAACTACATACCCAGGCTATCATGAGAGAAAAACTATGACCGATACTACCATTACTGAACAAAGTACCGCGTTTCAGAAACTCACCGATGAAGTTGGAAAAGTTATCATCGGACAACATGACACCATTCATTACATGCTTCTTGGTATCTTGTGTGATGGACACATCTTGCTCGAAGGGGTACCAGGAGTCGCAAAAACAACGATGATTAAAGCGCTTACCAAAGCCATGGGTCTTTCTTTCAAGCGCATACAATTTACTCCTGATCTACTTCCTTCTGATCTTATTGGAACACCCATCTACAATCAAAAAATTGCAGACTTTGAAATCAAACAGGGGCCCATTTTCGCGAACTTAATTCTTGCCGATGAAATAAATAGGGCACCTGCAAAAGTACAAGCTGCGCTACTTGAAGCTATGCAAGAACATCAGGTCACCATTGGCTCAACAACCTTTATGCTTGATCGTCCCTTTTTAGTGTTTGCAACACAGAACCCACTTGAACAAGAAGGAACCTATAGATTGCCAGAGGCACAGGTAGATCGTTTTATGTTCAAGCTCCTTATACACTATCCAAGTCCCCAAGATGAAAAAGAGATATTGAGAAGAGACCGTGATGTTGATGAAATCAAGCCGGTGCTTGATAAAGAAACACTCCTCGCTGCTCAAAAAACGGTTGACCAAATCTATTGCGATGAAAAAATTCTTGACTACATTGTGTCTCTTGCCTTTGCAACAAGAGCTCCCCAAAATTACGGCCTAGAAGAGTTGAGAAAATATATATTGTACGGAGTATCTCCGCGAGCAACCCTGGCTCTGCATAAAGCAAGTCGCGCTCACGCGTTCCTAAAAAAGAGAACGTTTGTAACCCCTGATGATGTTAAAGCAGTTGCACTGCCTATTTTAAGGCATCGTATCGTACTCACGGTAGACGCCGAGGCTGAAAATATCACACCTGATATTCTTATTAAGAAAATTTTGCTTACCGTTCCGACACCATAATTTTTTGTGTCAAGGTCCATAAAAGTATCTCTTGATGCTTTTAAAGAAAATCTGAAAACGCTTACAAAACCTGTGGGTAAAGTTTACAAAAATATAACTTACAGTAAACTATGCTAGGAAGAATGATCGAATTCGGATAAGCAGGTTAGCAAGGATACTATTGTATGAAAAGCCCTCTGTGGATTATCACAAGTTTATTCGCGATAATCCTTGTGGCACTTTTTGCATTCATCCTCTATTCCATGAAATCACTTTTTATAGCTCCAAAGGCCGCTGCTATCAAAGTTACCGCGATACCTGAAGTTGGCAAGAAAGAAGAAGCAGCACCGCGAGATGTCAGTGTTATTTACGAAGAACACGATCTTTTTGGCACCTATCGTCCCGCTATTATACCCATCAAATCCTTAGAAACACTTCCAGCTATTCCTACACCACCCGCACGTATTCCGGTAAGGAGCAAACCTAAACAGGCTATTCAATTTTTAAAGCCATTACCACTCAAAATTTCCGGTATTATCGGATCAAACAACGAAATGAAATCTCAGGTATCTTTTGTTAACACCAATACAGGAAAGACTGAGTCGTTCAAAGTCGGTGACAAAGTACTCGATGCCTACATCTTACGAATCTTACCGAAAAAAGTTCTTGTAGTACGATCAAACGGACAGCAAGAAACGATATATGTTTACTCAAACGAGGCCAAAGAAGATACTACCATCCTGCAAGATACAAGTTGGTCAGAAGTACTACAACAACAAAGTGAGCATAGTTTCCTAATAAATCCTACAGAGTTTAAGTCTCGTGTGAATTCCCTTGCAGACCTTATTGAAATGCTCGACCTCACTACCGTATCCCGCGCAGGGAAGCCGGCTGGGGTACGAATAGGCAAGATGAAGAAAACATCGATCGGCTTTGCAGGTGGCTTTGAGCCTGGAGATATTATTACCAAGATCCTTTCAACAGCTCCCGTTTCATCAGCTGAGCGCATGGCTCTCTTTAATGAGATAGCATCACTTGAACTAGGTGCCCAGATACCTGTTCAATATATGCGCCATAATACCCTCAATGTAAACACGTATACACTTTTTAATATTGCAGATCCAACAGCAAGGCTCGATACAGAAGATGACGGTACGCAACGCAGAGCTCCGAGCCCTTCGCAACCAGTAGCAGCTAAGAAGCCAGTAGCTCAGAACGACGTACCAAAAAATGGGCCTTCGGTTGCTCAAGTAGCTCCCGTACTACCACAAGCTCCAACTACGCCCGCGCGCAACGATATAAAAGATATTAAAAAGCGTGATCTTGATGCAATGAAACGGTATGGAGGAAGACCTGAAAACATGCCTTCACCTTCCTTATCAGCAGGAGCTAACTCATGAAGTACATGCTCATTCGCTTGACCTTAATGTTGGTTCTTCTTGTTGGCGGATTAGCTCACCTTAAGGCTGAGACAGCCGTCGAAAGCCCAAGCAGCCAAGATAACGTAGGTAAGCTTAGTGACATGCTACCCTCTGTATCTACTGCTCCCTCCGCGCCAGAAACTTCTCCTGAAAAGCCCCCCCAAGAGCCAAAGGGTGGAGAACCCGCTAAGCCCCAAAAAGAATCTGTTGCGGGTGGAAATGTTGAAATTACGAATATTCCTTTTGGTTCGGTACCTGCGCTTGGCGACCAAAAAGATCAGCCTAAAGAAACCAAACGAAAGCCAGCGCAGGATGTGCTTGATATCATTGATATTCCCCAAGTGCAGCACAAACCGGTACCTCCTGGCAAGTCTAAAAAAGGTAGCAAGTCAGGCAAAGTAGCTCCCTCTAAGCGTGAACATGAGCTGGTGCCAACGGTCACTATGGCCGATGTTACCTTACCAGGAGAGCTTCCTTCGCTTACTGATCAAGAGCAAAAACAGGAGAATGAGCAAGCACTTAAAAAACTTACCGCATCGGGAGCTATTTATTTAGGACAGTATCTCGAGCCCTGGAAAGGGGCTGATCCTGAAGAACGTGTTGAAATGAATTTTGAT
The DNA here is from genome assembly GCA_963819815.1 of uncultured bacterium. Taxonomy (GTDB): domain Bacteria; phylum Babelota; class Babeliae; order Babelales; family Babelaceae; genus PRDV01. The sequence continues at coordinate 1,186,866 of CAWFXL010000001.1, read as the reverse complement.
AATGAAGAAATTTCCGAGCTGCTTAAATTCCTTTCAGATGTTCTTAACATTACGTTTATTCTAGATGATTATGTCGAGCCTAATCGTGCAGAGGGGCTCCAACCGTTAGCGGGTACTAAAATAACTTTTAAGTCTATGGTCCCCCTTTCACTGAAGGAGGCCTGGGATATTGGACTTACCTTCCTTGAAATGGCTGGGTTCTCTATTATTCCTGCAACACAGCCACGAACGTACCGAGTCACTGCAAGCGCCTCACGAGATAAACCATCTGCTAACCGTGAACCGATGCCTACCTTTATCGGCATCGATCCTGAGTTACTTCCAAACACCGATGCAAAAATTCGGTATGTATACTTTGCAGAGAACGCCGATCTCTCTACGGTTGTTCAAATAATTGAACAACTTAAAAGTGGCTCTTCTGCACCTATTATCGAAGTACCAGCACTACGTGCTGTTATCATCACTGATAAGGCCGCAAATATTAAATCGGTCATGGGCATTCTCAGGGAAATCGACCAAGTAACATTACCCGAAACTCTCTCCATCATCCGATTAAAACATACAGATGCACGTGAAGTTCGAGAGCTCTATTATCGATTAATTGGAAAAGACCCGAAGAGCGCCACATTCAATCCCTATATGCGCCAGAGAAAACCGAGTACCACACAATACTTTACTGAAGCTACCCGAGTATTTGAGGAGCCTTATACCAACTCGCTCATCGTTTTAGGTACACACGAAAATATTAAGCGCTTTGAAGACTTTGTGAAAACCTATGTCGACAAGACACTTGAATTACCGTTTTCTCCATTACATATCATTCAACTTAAATACATCGACGCAACTTCGCTTGCAAAAATATTAAACGAAGTCATACAGAAGTTTAACTCCTATCCTGCTAACACTGCGCCCGCCCTCGTGGGGGGTGTCCGCGATGGCAATAAGTTCTTTAAACCTACCGTAAGAATTACCGATGAACCATCAGCTAACAGGCTCATTATCAATGCTGATTATGAAGAGTTCCTCAAACTGAGAGAGGTCATTCAAAAACTTGATGTCGAGCAGCCCCAAGTGATCATCAAGATTCTTATTCTTAACGTTGATCTTACCAATACCAATGAGTTAGGAACTCAATTAAGAAATAGTGTAGCCTGCTGCGACGGAACTGGAGGCCTTGATAGCATCCTAGGAAAAAACAATATTAACTTCCAAACTTCAATGCTTGGACCTATCATTACCAATCCTCCTTCAGGAACGACTCCCACTCAAGTTCCTAACGGAGCAGTGCGCCTACTTGGCAATCTGATTAATCTTGCAAACAGTGTCAATGGGGTTTCACCATTTCAGGCAGGAAGTACCTTGGTGACCCTCGGACAAGACATGTTTGGCTTCTTCGGCCTGTTGCAAGCACTTGAATCATATACGCGAACCAGCGTCGTTGCTAACCCGTTCCTTATCGCAACTCATAAATACAAGGCTGAATTTAAAGTGGGGGAAACGCGACGTACTACTACCTCAATCGTAACAGGTCAAACCCAGACTCAGGCTCAAGGTGACCTCTCTGCAGATCTTAGAATCGTCATCACCCCGCAGATAAGTTATGATGATATGGTTGATCTCAATGTATACGTTGAGCTCGGCCAATTTACCGATGCTACTACACAGAACCGTATTATTCGAAAAATAAGTACCGAAGCACTCCTTGCCAACCGCGAGGTTCTTGCTCTTGGCGGCTTTATCCAAGATACGATCTCAGAGACCATTCAAAAAGTACCTGTTCTAGGTGATATACCGCTTCTTGGATGGCTCTTTAAGAGTAAAAAGAAAACTGTTGAACGCACAAGTCTTCTCATTCTCATTTGCCCTGAGATTATCAAACCTGAGGTCGTTGAAACCTATACCTTTGGACATATCAATGACATTAAAGACTCACTGTATTCTATGCGCTCGCGCTCTGAAAAACGTGACCCTATACATCGATGGTTCTTCAGTGATCATAAAGAGAAACAGGCCAGCGCTCTTGATAAGTTTGTGGCTACACAACAACGGTACATAGATGCCTCACAGCGTAAACAAGCCAACTTGGACGATTCTCCGCTAGAAACAAAACCAGCACGTTCGTCTTCACCAGAAAAGCGCCAAGGGCTTCTAGACCTTGTTGACCAAGAAGGAGTCCTTGCATGATTGTCTCATTGTTTTTGCCAAAGCGCATAGGCTCTTATTACCCCTTAGCTCATAGAATTGTAAGTATCGAGATTACAAAACAGAGTGTCCATGCAACAGTGATTGTACTGAAAGGAAGATCTCGCACTATAGAGAGCGTACTTACTGAACGATTCCATGGTGCAGAGCGCTTTGATGAGCAGGTGGTTGTAGCGCTCAAGAATCTCAAAATGAAACTTGGATCCTATCATGAAATCTATGGGATAATTCCAAGTTCGTATGCGATTTTTAAGGAGCTGACATTACCGTTTATTGGAGCTAAAAAAGTTAAGATTGTGATCCCTTTTGAAGTAGAACCACAACTCCCCTTCAATCTTGCTGACGGGGTAGTAGATGGTATCATCATCGGAACAAATGAAGAAGCGCAAAAGACCAATGTGCTTGTAACTGCGATGAAGCGAGATAGCATAGCCCGTTTTGAAAAATATTTTGAAGATGCTGAGCTTCCTCTTAATAAGCTTTCTGTGGGGATTCTAGAGCTCTATAGTCTTTATGAAACAATTCCCGGACAAGGCAATGCAACCATAGCCTTGGTCGAGATGGGAACTTTTGAGACTACGATAGGTCTCATAACTAATGGGCAACTTAAATTTGTGAGAACACTTCAAAAAGGTGTTCATATTCCCAAAGCAAACCACCAAGAAAATGTTTTTGATAAGCAGATGCAAGAACAGGTAAGCTCACTTTTTGATGAGATAAAACTTACCACTGATATCGCTCTTCAAAAAGTTGCTCCAGGATCGTCACTTTCAAAAATAGTTCTTACAGGAGCGGTTACCGACATACAAGATCAGGGAGTTAAAGAGCATGCAACCCGCAGTTTGGCATGCCCCACAGAGCTGCTTGACCCCAAAAAGCTGATTCAGGAGCAGGTAGTCTCAAGTAAAATTCCTACTATATCAGGAGTCTATATGCCAAGCATAGCTGCTGGTTGTGCTTCTGAAAAAACTGAGTCATTTAACCTACTTCAAGAAAAAGAGCTGGAGAAAGAGAACAAGCAGGTTACCTATCAACTATACACTATTGGAGCCCTTGCCATAACCCTGTTAGCAACTTTTATGGGCTATAGCTTTTTAAGAACTCGCGCCTTAAAGAAGAGTTATAAAGCATCAGAATTGGAAGCTATCGATGAACTTAAAAGACAGTTCAAATTGCGAGCAACTCAAACGCAGCGACTCGATATTGCAAACAAAGCGGCACAAGCAGAACTTCGCAAGCAAGAATCGGCTTGGAAACGTATCTCTGCAGAAAATAGATATGCATACGTAACTTATCTGGCCGAACTCACCAAATGCATTAATATGAAAGAGTCTCAACTTCAACTTGATACACTTATTATAAAAGACGACACTATTAAGATATATGGAAGTGTTCCTGGGTATCAACAGCTCACCCGCTTGCAGGACCAGCTTGAATGCCCAATCTTTAAAAAGGTCCAGAAATTGCAGGCCTTCAACTTTAAATCTGAGCCTATAACACTCGTTATTAATCCGGAGGCTATCAATGAACATGCTTGATTCGCTACGGGATGTCGTTAAATATTCTGAACCGAAAGAGCTTGCTAAATATCTTGGCATTTTTGCAGGAGTATTTTGCCTGGTCTTTGGTCTTCTTATCTTCATGCATTATAGGCGAGTAAATTGGTATACGGGCCAACTGAAACAGCTTGATGCTATGCGCAAACAGACCTCTCAAATTCTTCGAGATGCGAAACTGGTAAAAGCACAACAACAGCAAGTTGAAGAAATTCTCTCAAAAGATAAGGACTTCAGAATTGGTGAAGCGTACCAATCTGTTGTGCGCAATGTTGGAATGGCTCCAAAACTCGTTGATACCTCATCTCCCACAACAGGTGAATCAATTAGCGGGAAAACAGAAGTACAGATAACCTCACATTTGAAGGGGCTTACCATGAAGGAAGTAACCGACTTTCTTGTGGGTATAGCAGAGATTCCTCAGCTCTATACAAAAGAGGTTACTATTAAAAGAACACCCGGTCGTCAGACTGTAGATATAGATATAACCGTGGCAACATTGGAGCTTGAATAACGATGTTAGGATCATTATGATCGACCTGCAATTCTTTTCTCGTCGGGTTCTTTCTATGCTCCTTGTAGGGGTTGCTTTATCTTTTGCCGCTTATGCAAAAGATGATACACCCACCCCAAATTCTCTACTTCAAGATGTACCGCTAAAAGATGAACCCTTCGATTTTGTTCAAAAGAAAGAACCCCAAAAAGGGTTCATCAATTTTTCATTTGAAAAGAAAAGTTTAGTCGATATTATCGGCGAATTGGCTCTTAAAAAGGAGGCCAATATTATTCTGCCCCAAAATGCAGCAGACCTTGAAATACTGAAGGCGCAAACGATCACCTACCGACCACAAGGGCGTATGGAAATCCCGATTGAAGAGGCCTGGCAGCTCCTCAGTACTTTTCTCGAGCTCTCTGGCTTTGCAATAAGTCCAAAGAAGCCCTTCTTATATTCCATCGAGCGCGTTGGCAAACCTCTAGAGCCGGGTATCAGCCGTTCAGTTTTACCTATCTTTGCAAATGTGAAACCGGATAAGCTTCCCGATAGCCAAGAATATATACGGTACATCTATTATCTAAGAAATCTGCGCGTACCTGATGAAAAGGACAAGGATACCAACGCCATTGCGCGCATCCTTAAAGACATGCTTACTCCCGGTGCTCCCGTTGTGTTTGAACAAAAAACAAATGCTATAATTATTACGGATAAAGCAAACACGATAGCCTCAGTTATGCGTATCATCGATGAACTTGACCATAGCGGGTTCCATGAAACTATTCAGGTCGTTCATCTGAATAACACACCGGCCCAAGATGTCGTAAAAATATTTGAGTCTCTCCGTGCAGCCGCTGGAGGTGACGGATCTGGACCTTCTATACGGCATGATTCCCGTACAGAATCCTTATCAAGCTTTGCAGAACATACCGTTCTTGTAGCAGATCCACGACAAAACAATATTATCCTCATGGGCCGCCAATCATCGGTGGAGCGAATTGCTGATTTTGTATCAACCTATATGGATACAGCACCTGATAGTGGTAAGTCGGTCCTCCACTCCTATGACCTTCAGTACCTCGATGCCACTCAATTTGCAACAGTGTTAAATCAAGTTGTTTCTCCACTCCCACCTACAGGAACTCAAGCAACAGCAGGACAACCGGCAGGCCCAGAACGGTATTTCCAAGGCGTCGTCATCGCAGCTGAAGAAGTAAAAGAGGTTGATATAAAAACGACCACAGAGGAAATTACACTTGAAGCAACTGGAGGCTTCCTCCCTACAGGCCTTGGCTCTCAAAAAATCTTTACTGGAGGCAACAGGCTAATTGTTGCAGCATTACAAGATGATTGGGTGAGGCTTAAGGATCTCATAGAAGCAGTTGATAAGCCACAGCCCTATGTTATTCTTGAGGTAGTTATCGCAGATGTCACCGGCACGCGACAAAAACTTATTGCAGGAACCACCCGTAATAAGACCGCAACGAATCTTCCATCTAATGGATTTCAACTTCTTTCCTCAAACATAACAGCCGTCAATAACGTACTTGGGGCAACTCCGCCACAGCTTGATGTAGATTTACTGGGAATAATTACCGGTGCCAATGCCAGCAATCCTTCACTCACTTCATTGCTTGCTCCAGGGTCAACGATTGTTTCAATTAATGATCCTTCAACTCCAGGTATATTTGGTCTCTTACAAATCTTAGATACGGCACTATATAGCAAAATTCTTTCACACCCGTACCTGATAACGACAAATAATCAGAAAGCAACACTCACAAACCAGGAGCTCCGCCGCGTTGTAGGTAACGCAATTCCAGGAGCTGCAGGGGTAATTACTGTTGAAATTGTCGATCTTCCGGCAACACTGCAGGTGCAGATGATACCACGTTTAAGCTCCCTACAGCGGCTTAGTCTCCAAGTCGCTGTAGATATCAATACCTTTGTTGATGCTAACTCTAATACGCGTCTTACACGACGGGTAAATACCAATACCAATTTAGAAAGTGGACAGGTCCTGGTAATTGGAGGGCTTGCAAGCACGACACAAAATGACATCGTTACGGGTACCCCTATTTTGTCGCGAATTCCTATAATAGGTTCATTCTTTAGTAGTAAAAGCCGTATGCCAACAACGACTAATATCGCCATTTTTATCTGCCCTACGATCGTTCATCCAAAACTGCGTGGTGGCCTTGATGTGTATACTGCAGATAAAATTCGCAAAGGTCAGCGTGACATTGATGACTTCGCAATTTTTGGTGAATCAAAAGATCCGATTACTCGGCTCTTCTTTAAAGGTACAAATCCAGCAGAACAAGTTCTACCAAAATACTTGAGCCAGGTAAGCAACCCACCTGATGCAGAATATATAAAAGGTTCAAGACAGCGTCGCAGGGAAGCACGTAGACCAACAAAACGTCCGGAGCCCCCTATAACAAAAAAGGCTACTCCCGGCGAAGTTGCTGAGTTAGTTGCTTAAGGACGATAGCCATGAATGTACGATGGAATCATGTTTGGGTCATGGGGACCATGCTCAGTGTAGGCATGATGCTCCATGCAGAGTCGTCTAATGAGCATTCTCATGAGCCGGATAGGAAAGTGCCCTTTTCTTTTAAAAAGAAATCGCTGATAGACCTTCTTGAAAAAATGGCCCCGTCAGGATCAAATCTTCTGTTCCCGCAAAGAGCTGCTGATCTTGAGATGCTCAAACAACAACAGATCACCTATCTACCACAAGAAAAAGAGAGTTCGCAAGATGCTGCATGGAACCTTTTAAAGACGTTCTTAGAATTATCAGGCTTTAGCCTATTTAAGCAAGAGCAAAACTTTACTATTGTGCGTAATGCAAGTGTCGACGGTGGAGCTATTAACCGGGAACCCTTACCTGTCTATGCAGGAGTTCTTCCTGAGGAGTTGCCGCATGATGATGGGCGCATCATCTACATTCATTATCTTAAAAATTTAAAGGTTCCCGAGGTTGCAGAAAAAGATTCTCATCCTTTGTCTATGATGTTGAAACAGCTCCTCACCTACAATGCCTCACTCATGTTTGATCCAAGAAGTAATGCCATCATTATCATCGACAAAGCTTCGCATGCCGCATCTATCGGACAGCTACTCAAAGAGTTCGACAATCAAGGAATGAAAGAACATGTAGCCTATGTGCCTCTCAAGTACCTTCCTGCACAAGAGGTCGTGAACGTCTTTGAATCTCTTAAGATGGCAGCAGGAACTGATACGATACGAACTTTTATTCGAAAAGGTCCTAAAGCTGATGGCCTTAATTTTATCACCGAAGATACCAAAATGGTCGCAGATCCCGCAAGAAATGGCGTCATACTCATGGGCCGTAAAGCAAATATAGATAGGATCATCGATTTTATACAAGATAGCCTTGATCTCCAAGAAGATGCTGGAGAATCTATTCTCCATTATTATGACCTTAACTATCTTGATAGTGTCAAAACGGCTCCTATACTTAACCGTATCGTTGCCGCAGCACTCCCTACAGGAGAGCAAGCTACTGCTGAAAGTGAAAAACCGCCCCTATTTCAGGGTGTGGCAATCGCTGCTCTCGAGTCAACTCTTGTCAAACCAGCCCTCCAAACAGAAGATATTGCCATTGAGCAAAAAGGATTTGAGGAGGTACAAAAATTAGACTTTATAGCCACTAATGCAGGCAACCGACTCCTCATTGCAGCACGCCAGAAAGATTGGCACATCATTAAAAAGCTTATAGAGCAGCTCGACACTCCTCAACCGCAGGTCCTCTTAGAAGTCCTTGTCGTCGAGTTTGCCTATGACCAAACAACCAATGTTTCAGGCACCATCAGAAGTAAAACAGATTCTTCAATACTTCCTCATGGGGTGCAATACTTAGCATCCCATATTACTCCCGTAGTCTCGGTACTGGGAATACCACCTACCCAGCTTGCAAGCGACCTTCTACAGGTTATTGGGCCTGGCAATGTTCCAAGCCAAATTGCCTCAGGATCTATGTTGATATCTCTTAACGATCCTAAGACCCCAGGTATATTTGGACTCCTTGAAATTCTTAATACGGTAGTATCTGCAAGAATAAATTCGTATCCCTATGTGACCGTCAAGAATCACATGGAGGGATTGCTTGATTCAAGCACTATGATTCGTACGACAGGTGATCTTGTTATCACCACCAATGGTACTGCCACGATTCCTATAGTCGACTTACCAGCAACGTTTTCCGTCAATGTGGTTCCTCACGTTATTTCAGATACCCGTCTTAGAATAGTTGTAGGATTTAAAGATGATAGGTACACCAACACGACTAATTTAACTCGGCGTACACAGGAACTAACAACCACAGCCACACTCAACTCGGGAGAGATTCTTGTGATGGGTGGCCTTCTTCGTGTCGATAATCTTGATTTTGGTAGCTACACTCCCATCTTAGGACATGTACCGATCTTTGGTGCATTTTTTAGAGGTACCCAAGCAGAAACGATCACCACAAATCTTACCGTTTTTGTTATGCCAACCATCTTAGAGCCCAGATCTCGTTGGACGAATAAAACGAACGAATACCTGTGCGACCATAAAAACTTTGTTACGAGAGATCAAACACCCTTGGTACCACGCGATCCGATTTATCGACTCTTTCTTAAAGATGAAAGCGAACAAAAAACAATTGATCGATTTCTTGCCGCAGGAACGAATACCGACACTTCCCTCTGTGGCCTTAAAATCTTACAAGGACAGAAAAAAGAACCTCCTATCCCTCTTTATGATCCCCATAAACTGAAGCGAGTTCTTGTCTCTAAGCAAGCACCGATCGGAATAAAACCGATCGTGCAAAGACCAGCTGCGCAAAGCGCATAAGACAGATGCTCACTCCACCAAAAAGGTAAGGGTATCTTCGATCACTAACAATCTATTATATTTAGCCATACGCTCAGACCTACAGGGTGCACCCGCTTTGAATTGACCAGCACTCGTGCCAACAACAAGATCTGCAATAAAGGTATCTTCCGTCTCTGAAGAGCGGTGAGACACTATGGTATTTATTTGATGGTCTCTACAAAACATAATTGCCTGCAGTGCCTCGGTAACCGTCCCTATCTGGTTAGGCTTAATAATAGCTGCATTTGCTGTCTTCTCCTGAATTCCTCGGACAATGCGTTGCACATTTGTTGCAAAAATATCGTCACCCACCAACTGTACCCTATTTGCAAGCTCTTTAGAAAGCTCCTGCCAGCCGCTCCAATCATCTTGCCCTAACGGATCTTCGATCGAGTACAATGGGTAGCGATTGACCAAGTCTTTATAAAGCGCAATCATCTCGTCAGTGGTGTATACATTCTGATGCCAAAGATAGAGCCCTTCCTCCACCGTCCATTGAGATGCAGCCATATCAAGTGCTATCATACAACTTGAAGTATATTGAGTATTGATACGCTCAACAACCTCACTGAGAATATCAAGTGCCTCATACTCGTTGGCAAATGAAGAAGCATATCCTCCTTCAAGCCCTACCGCTGTTGATTTACCAAGGCCCCTAAGTACTTTGCCAAGTTCATGGTAGACCGTAATGCCGAGCTCCAATCCTGCTCTAAATGTCGGAGCACCAACAGGGACTATGAGAAACTCTTGTATCGCTAAGTTATTTGATGCATGAGCCCCACCATTAATAACATTAAGCATTGGGATTGGCATCGTAACAGTATCTACATTATAGAGTGCAGCAAACAATTCAAAGAGTTCAATATCGTGCCATAATGCTTCCGCTCGGTAGAGAGCCTGACTGACGGCAAGCATCGTATTAGCACCAAGACGAGACTTATCGGAGGTACCATCAAGTTCTATCATTTTGAGGTCAAGCTCCAGCGCACGTGGCTCTTCACCAATAAGAAGAGGTGCTATAACACTTTCGATAATCTCTACGGCTTTATGCATGCCCTTACCGTCCATGCGCGATTCTTGGTCACGCATCTCTTTGGCTTCATAAAGGCCAACCGAAGTTCCTCTAGGGACCATGGCCGTTACAAACTCGCCCGTGTCTAAGATAATCTCACACTGCACCGTGGGCCATCCTTGTGAATCGTACAGCTCCCGAGCAGTCACCTGTGCAATCTTCATGACAAACTCTTGACGTTAAGAAGTTTTCTTTATCACACTAACCTTAGAACAAGTTACCATAGAAAAGGAAGGGTTTCGTTATGATGCTTGATAATTCAACATACAATAAAGTTAAGATGCTGAGCACATTAAGTAAGCTTTGCTGGTTTATTGACAAACATGCACTCAAGGATGCTCAAGAGGCTGGTGATAAAGAATGTGTTAAAGCTTTAACAGCAATCCGTCTGGATTTAGAAAAACATATAGAATCATTACAGAAATCGATGTGTATTATTACCCAATAACTAAAGAGTAACTCGTTACTGCATTAATAATGTGTACGTTTAATACGTAATTTCTAAGATGCTCCGCAGCTTAAAAAGTCTCAGACGGTACACAGAACGCCATAACCCGCCAGAGCTATTAAGACGGTACATAAACTGACGCGCATGATGAGCATGAATTAATTGTTCGAAGTTTTTCATACCGTGAAACGCCTGGCGTACAGACAGCTCATGAACCCGTCCATAGCCTGAATCGTATCCTATTGCTTCAATCAGGAGATTTTTTTCGACGTTACTCACAATCATAACATGCCCTGAATACCATACAAGATCACCCTCTTCCAATTTCTCACCCAGCTTTAGCGGCCTAAGATACTTAATCAGCGTTAAGGTATTTTTAAAATAATAGGGCATAAAGGACATCTGTGCTGCACGCAGAATCATATTGGAGCAGTCAAACCCAGAATGGGGCACTATACTGCTCACTGCCGGTCGATCCCAATAGCTTGCTTTCGAATGACACTTCGTTCCAGATATTTTACTATAACTTATATCGTGAAGCAGTTCCCTAAAACTACAACCACCATAAACATAAGGAATAAAACCACCCTTCTGGTGAGCCCAACTCCGAATGAGAGATAAAAACGTTTGCAAAGACGCATCAAAAGATTTAGGTGCATATACGAGAGCCTTTTCCTTAGGAACCAATGCTGAGATTGCTGCTTTCTTTTCCAAACTTACTAAGGACACTGCATACTCAGTCTCGGTATCTTTTTCTAGCTGGCGCAGAAATCGCGTTCCCACAGAATAGATCTGGTTCGTTTTTTCATCAAACCAGGGAGCGGACAATACCAGCACATTCTTTGAGAATTCTTCGATCGGTTTTTCGTAATCTACTGGTGGTGGGATATATTTTCGTAACCTCTGCGGTACGCTGTTAACGAGCACAAGATCTTTCTTCAGCATCCAAAAATCATGACGCTTTCTATGGAGTCCATCAAGAAAAAAGAATCCTGAAACTTCTACCCCAACTTCACCTCCAGGATATTCCTTAGTGATAGTAACTAGTTCATTAAACAATAATTGGTGAATTCTTAAACATCCATATGATCCCGAATCAGGTGCATAGGGAAGAGTTGCATAATAATCAGTGATTTGCTTTGTACAACTACCCATCTGAAGACCGCATGCATCAGCAACGGGCACTTTTACCAGTGCCTGTTTCTGAGCAGGACATCTTGCAGGAAGGGTTATAAGAGTCAGTACCAGATAATATATCTGTGCTATCTTCATGGAGTTAGTATAGCATGTTCCTCAAGGGCAACAACAGAGTCGAAGCTAGCTGATAAAGTTCCTCGAGGGATCAGGGAGCATATCGTGATCTGAAGGGAAAAATGATCGACTACAAACAAGAGATGTCTCTCATCTCTTTTCATTTCATCCGATTAGTCTATACTCTGCACACTTAGACAAGCAACCGAACCACCACGGCATCATATGACTAAACGCTATTCTACAAGTCTCTTTATTTTCAGACGGGACCTACGCATTGAAGATAATACTGGACTACACAACGCACTTGAGTTATCAGAACGCGTTATTCCCTGCTTTATATTCACTGATGACCAAATTGGTTCGGATAATATGTTTAGGAGCATGCATGCCATTCAATTCATGGTGGAGTCATTAAAAGATCTTGCTCAAGAGTTTGAAAAAAAGGGAGCTCACCTATTTCTCTTTCATGGACCTCCTCATACTATAGTTGAGGGTCTGATACGTGCTGAAAAAATTAATGCAGTATTTGTAAACCGCGATTATACGCCCTATAGCAAAGTTAGGGATGAGCTCATTGAAAAGATCTGCAACAAGAACAACGTTGCTTTTATAACGAGCCCGGATAGTCTTTTAATCGAGCCGGAAGATGGTCTCAGCGCGCAAGGTACTCCCTATCAAAAGTTTACGCCATTCTTTAACAAGAACCGACTGTTACCTATTGCACTGCCCCAATATAATCAACATGCTCACTACATAACAAAACTTACTTCGTCTTTCGTCCCTCATGCATTTCTTGATAGTCTTGTTCCCTCTCAAACAGCCTTGTACACTCATGGTGGTCGTACTGAAGCACAAAAGATCATCACGCATCTGAAAGATATCAAAAATTATGCGATCACCCATGATGTTCTTTCCTTACACACAACTAAGCTTTCTGCTCACAATAAATTTGGCACCATCTCAATTCGTGAATTGTACCATGCAGTAGTCGGAGCTGTAGGCAGAAGTTCAGGGCTCTTGCGTCAACTCTATTGGCGCGATTTTTTTACCCATGTTGCTTACTTTAATCCTAAGGTCTTTGGTCATGCCTTTCAGAAAAAATTCGAACAGGTACCCTGGAGCACTAACAAAAAGGATTTTGAAAGATGGTGCACAGGCTCGACAGGCTTTCCTGTTGTTGACGCAGGTATGAGACAATTAAATGCAACTGGCTATATGCACAACCGAGCTCGGCTTATTGTAGGTTCGTTTCTGTACCAAAGATCTACACATCTCATGGCAATGGGGAGAAAAATATTTTGCGCAACAACTTGAAGACTATGACCCGTGCGTGAACAATGGAAACTGGCAATGGGTAGCTTCTACCGGATGTGATGCACAGCCCTTTTTTAGAATTTTCAACCCTTGGTTGCAACAGAAAAAGTTCGACCCTGAATGTACCTATATTAAAAGATGGATTCCTGAACTTATGCAGTGTGATCCGAAGATTATACACACGTGGTATAACCAGAAGAGTTCCATCAATGGGTATCCCTTGCCGATGGTCGATCATGCAACAGAAAGCATGAGAATAAAGGAGCTTTACAAAGAAGCGGCCGCGAAGTTCCGCGAATAACGATTTCTTTACATAATAATCAGGATTTTTATAAGCTTAATCTCTCGACAATTCTCCGTAAGGGATCTAAGCTTTGTTCGACCAGCCCGTGAACAATACATTAAAGAGTACCTATGTTTGATTTTACCACAGCTATCATATCGATCATCGTTTTCATATGCGCACTAACATTCCACGAGTTCTGCCATGCCCTAACAGCATACCTCCTTGGAGATGACACTGCACAACGGATGGGACGTCTTACCTTAAATCCCCTTGCGCATATTGATCCCTTGGGTCTGCTGTTCCTAATTTTGGTCCGATTTGGATGGGCCAAGCCAGTACCTTTTAATCCTAACAATTTTACTCACCCGCGCCTCTATTCGGTAATGGTAGGGCTCGCAGGACCTTTCTCCAATATTCTTCTTGCGACAGTATCTTTACTAGCATTGCATCATGTACCATCTTTTTTATCGCTACAGTGGACACTCGTATGGAATGAATTTTTTCAACTTAGTGTTTGGATTAACGTCATGCTGGGAGTTTTCAATCTGCTACCCATACCACCTCTAGATGGGAGCCATCTTCTTAAGGCACTGATGCCTCAGAAATTTTTACCCTACTATTACCAATTTGAACGCATCTCTTTTATTGTGCTCATCGTACTCATAATGCTTCCACCTTTTCGTAATGCTCTCATACAAGCGATTACCTTCGTTATAGGTTTGCTGGAACTTCTTGTTTAAAGAATTGTCCCTCATGACTTTCTGAAGTTTGGCTTAAGCTTCTTGATGAGTTATTTATCGTTCTTACACGGCTGAACAGTGAGCGAAAAACCTATAGCATTTAAAAGAGATATTAGGCTTGAAAGCTCTTGAAAGCTGAGGTCTTTATTTCTTTTCAGGTTTGAGCTCCGCTAACTCTTTTCCCAAAAAATAGCTCAAAAAAGTTCGAATTACCACGAGTATCGCAAGCATACCGATATCATAGTATGTAGGTTTCACCATCGATTCAATAATGTCTGCACCAATCATGAACTCAAGGCCAAGAATAATCCCATATCCAAGCTCAAGTCTCAAGCTATTAACATCAATCTTATCTGTGAACAAAGCCTTACAAAAAAGAAATGCAGCTTTCAGTCCCGCAAAAAGAATAATCGCAGTTCCAATGAATGATAAAAGTTCATCCGCTATCAATAATGATGTTTTATAGAACAGCATTTTCTATCTCCTTAACTCGACAGTACATAATATCCTTTTTTATACCTGATAAAACCCTCAGTTTCAAGATCATTCAATATCTGTTTCACTTTCTCTGCTGGCCGTGCGATTGTCTCAACGAAAGACTCTTCACTGAGGGTTGACCCAATCACAAGCATTTTCAAGATTGCTCCACGTACTTGCCGATCAGAGCCTTCAAACCGAGACTGTTTTGTATGATGCTTACTCTTCCTGCTAGGGTTCTTGAGTGTTTTTTTGAGCATCACTCCATAGTCCATCAAGGCATAATACCAGGTGCGCGGATTGTTCTTATCAAGAGTTTGCTCAATGAGCGGCATAAGATCCCGGTCATGCACTTCCGTCTCATCTTTAAAAAACTCGTGAATATATACAGACCGAATGTTTGTTTCGATAAAGATTGTCGGTTTATTAAAAGCAAAGGCACAGATCGAGGCTGCCGTATTGGGTCCAATCCCTTTAAAGGTTACGAGAATCTCCGGATCCTTGGGAACAGCCCCTCCATGTTCTGCAACAACTCTCTCAGCAAACTGTTTAAGCGCTATGGCACGCCGATTATACCCAAGCCCCTGCCAAGTAGCTATAACTCTATCAAGCGAAGCATGAGCTAATGATTGAATGGTGGGAAACATTCCAAGAAATTCCTCATATTTTTTTGCAACACGGTCAGTTTGAGTTTGTTGCAACATAATCTCGGATACCACTATATGGTAAGCATTGTCGACATTCCGCCAAGAAAATATTCGCTTGTTGCTTTCATAGTAACCGTAGATCAGGTTCTTAAATAGGTTTACTTCCTGTTCAGATAATGTTTGTACCCTTGGCATGGTGAGACTCCAATTCGTATCCAATATCCCTGATGTCTTTACATTAAGCATTTTAAGCTATTGAAGAACAAACAGTTGCAACAAAATGAACCATCCATAACTCTAGTCCTAGGAACCCATACGCCCTGCACGAACTAAGACAAACCGCTCCGTTGTGAGATACTTTTTAACAACATACTGCATTTCCTGCTTACTGGTTTGTGCAAGATGAGCTGCTCGAGTATCAAAGTAATCATTTGGTAACCCAAATTTATCAAGAGCAAGAAGTGTTGCGGCCGTTGAAATGTTCGATTCAAAAGCACTTACCAAACTATTAATAATAGCTTGTTGCGCTTCAGTAAACTCATCATCAGAAACTTCGTTGATGGCTGAATTAATAAGCTGTTCTATAGCAACTTCCGCCTCTTTAAGGCGATCATTTGAGACAATCGTACGGATGACAATAAGGCCTTTATCTTTATCTACACGAGAAAGCAACGAGCCTCCAATAGTATAGAAAAGTCCTGACTGCTCACGTAAATCAAATAGCCGAGATGCCATTGAACCAAGTACACCGCCTGTAAATATCTGATCAAATAAGAGAAGCTTATCATAGTCTTTATCTAAGCGAGAAACAGAAAGTGCTCCATAATAAAGAACTGTCTGATCTCTCATTATAGGATAATTTACTTCATGCCACTTCACCGGCTTAATTTCAGGAAAGACAAGTGGTTCTACAGCTGCCCCTTTCCATGAAGAAAGTGCCTCTGAAAGCACCTGCTGGAGTGCATAATTTTTCATATCTCCCACGATAGCCATACGAGCTCCACAAGGGCTAAAGTATTTCTTATAATGAGCAATAATATCATCTCTCGTAATTGCCTGTACCCCTTCAGGGGTGCCCATGGCATTTTTACTATAGGGATGATCTTTATAAATATCTTGTCGTACAAGTTGCCCAGCAAACTGCTCTGGGGCATCCCAATATTCTTTTAATCCAGCAAGCATACGTGCACGAACACGCTCAATTGCATCATTGTTCATCGTAGCATGCACAAGCATTTGTTGAAGCAACTCTAGGGCTTTAGGGAGATCTTCAGAAAGTACGCTCATCTTAATTTGACCTGGAGAACTTGAGATACTCATACCTAAAGACTCCGCAGTATCGGCAAACTCTTGAGCAGAATAATCTTTTGTCCCTTCTAATAACATTGCAGCAACAAAGGCGTTAATGCCTTCTTTTCCTTTGGGATCATATAAATGATCTGCAACAAAATCGACAAGAAAATCTATCTTGGGAAGATGTGAAGATGCATGAGAGAGCACCTTAAGTCCATTGTCTAGCCCAAAAACTTTTGCTCGAGGAAAAGCAAATGGCTTTGGAGGAACTACCTTGATCTCTTTTACGTGGCAACCTTCCTCTACCGCCTCTTCTCTACTTCTGCCTGAAAGTATTCGAGCATCTTCCTCATCAGAAAGCTCCTGTAAAAGGAGCCAATGCTGTTTCTCCTGTTCCGAGATCGGTTCGACCAAACCTCGTTGCGTAAGTGCCGGTCGCAAATAGTTTCTTACAAAACTTTGCACATCAACGGCAAGTTCATCTTTTGACTGTTGAGTCCTTGTGTAAAGATAGTTTTCATCTCCCGTTGCAAGATAAAACTTTCCAAGTTCATAGGCCTGCTTTGAAAGATTTTCAAGAAGTGATAGCTGATCAACTTCTACCTGCTTAATCGCGCGCACAAGCTCATTATGGGTAACCCCATTGGTAACAATGTCAGCAAGTTCTTGCTGTACTACTTCGATGATTTGATCAAAAGAGACGCCCTCACGAGGTTGAAAATAGAAAAAGAGTATCCCCGCATCAAATAGGTCATAGGTAAATACATCTAGGTCGGTGACCAGCTCACGCTCATCGACCAACTTCCTATAGAGTCGAGACCCCTTACCATCGGCGAGAATCCAGAGAATGATATCTACAAGATAGTCGACTTTATGAATTGCACCGGGGATTTCCCATGCAAGAATGTAACTTGGTAGTTGCACATCACGGTAGATAGTTACCGACTTACTTTGAAGATCACTGCCGTGATAAAAAACTTCTTTTTTATACTCAAAATTCGGCGTAAGATGGCCAAACTCTTTCTTAACAAGCTCAATAGTTTTATCAGGATCTATGTCTCCGACGATTACCAGCGTTGCATTATTGGGTATATAATGCTTCTTATAAAAATTCACCAAGGATTCGCGCTTTAGACTCCATAAATCTTGCTTATACCCAATAATTGGATAATGGTAAGGGTGATCGGGAAACATCATCCCAACAAGATCTTCTACAACACTTGACGTATAGCTATCTTTGTACATCTTGAGCTCTTGAATAACCGCTTTCAATTCAGAATTTAAATGCTCTTCTTTAAAAGTGGCATTGTGCATACAGTCTGCAAGTATACTTAAGGCAGGTTCCCATTGTTGCGACGGAAAATCAAATAAATAACCGGTATAATCATAGGAGGTAAAAGCGTTCGTATAGCCTGAAAGCTTATGTGTAATAAGATTGATATCACATTCAGAAAGCTTTTTCGTGCCTTTAAATATCATATGCTCAATAAGGTGTGCTATTCCCTTTTCGCTCGTCTTTTCATCTTTAGAGCCAACATTATACCACAGCTGAACAGATACCTTTGGCACTACCGATGAGGGCTTAAGTAATACGGTGAGCCCATTTGATAAAACTTTCTTAATGACATGTGGTTTCATATGCATCCTACGCGCATGCTGTGCGCTCACTAAATAATAATGATTGTCTACCAAGAATAGCGCACTATTACCTTTAATTCAAACCTGAGCAAATAAGTTAAGAATAAGAAATGAACGGAGGTAACAAATTGTATGATCTTTTTCATCTTGAAACTCATCAGCTTTGTCATCTGGAAACTCACAAAAGAGATATCTTAAAGTACATCGGCGCTCTTAATCAATCGATGTACCTCGCCAAAGAGATAAAAGGGAACTGAAAGAAGTGTATACTGCACCGGTGTACCCCGTAACCCTTTTACCGATATTTCAGTTTTCGTTGGTACGCCAGAATTTACACGAACTGCTAGCTTAGATTTTTTAAGCTCCATAAAAACATGGAGAGATTTGAGTGTTCCTGTGGTACCGGCCTTAACTTCGATAGGAACTACTTTGTTACCATGTTGCACAACATAATCTATTTCAGCACTTGATCCAGACTCCTCGCGATGCCAGTAATATAGTGCCGGTTCAATATAATACGGATTAACGGTTCTTAGAATCTGTCCTGCAAGCTGCTCTGCTATACCTCCTTTGTTAAAAAGATCTATCTCGTTAACTGAAGCCATGTACTCTAAAGAGAGCCCTAATGTCGTTGAGCACAAGCCAACATCGACAAGGATCACCTTGCGATATGCCTCCTGCAGCTCACTGCCTAGAGGGATCCCATTAGCATGACATCCTCTTACTTTATAACAGAGTTTAGCGCCACATAATAGTGTTAGCGCTTGTTTAACTATAGCGCCCGGTATGTCCGGATTGATTTTGCTGTACATAATTTTATGCCCCAAGTGTCTTGGCACCGCCATCATAACATCATTAAGCTGGGCTGCGGATATTTTTCTACTATATTTCGGAAAATCATCTCTATAGGTGCCAATGAGATTGTGATGCACTTGATTCACAAGTTGAAGGGACTGATGCGATTGCCAACTCTTAACTGCTGCAGGTAAGCCCCCTACAATCATATATTCTTTAATGTAGGTCATAAGCTCATTGTGAATGAAAAGTGGTATCTCCTCATGCCAGCTATACTGCTTGAGATACTCAACAAGCTTTCCCGCATTGCGCGCAAGTAAGAATTCCTCAAAAGAAAATGGTTCAAGATACATATATTCAATGCGACCAACGGGCATACTAAACTCATGATCCTCAAGCATAAACTCAAGAAGAGAGCCTGCTGCAATGACGGGCAATTGCACCATTTCTTCTGCAAAGCTTCGTAATTTTGCAAAAACATGAGGAGCTGCTTGAATTTCGTCGATAAACAAGATGCTTTTATGCGAATCAAATGACTCTTTAAAGGCTGCTTCAATATTAAAAAATATACGACTCACATCTTCAGGTTCAAAAAGGCTTATACGTGATGGATGAGTTTCAAAGTTAATTTCAATAAGTTTCTTTCCCTCAGCTTCAGCCAGTTTCCTAACAAGCCAGGTTTTTCCAACTTGACGTGCACCGCGAATCACCAGAGGCTTGCGATCAGGGTGTGAAAGCCAATTTTTCAAGAAAGGCAGGCTCGTTCTATACATCTTGCTCCCCATGCAATGGCTGAATACTTTATAAATTCAAGGGTAAAGTGTATCTGAAATTCTCAAAATTTCAAGAACAGACGGCTGTTCTGAGGGTTTTCCCATAAAACAGCCGTCTGTTTTAACCAATAATCATCCAAAACAGACGGCTGTTCTGTAAAAAAATTTTCAAAAAAGCTGAGAATAACCGATCTCTAACTTCTCCAACAGCTTCTCCTACAAGATATTTCCCCTCCCTCAGATCTCTATCTATCCTTGCTTGACGTTTTTTCTCACGTAACTACTCTAGTACCATACCCCTCCTCCCCACCCATCTTCATGTGCCAGTTAAGCATCTTACATATGAGAGAATACTTCACTCAGCGCTTAATAGTTGTGCCCATTGCGCTCAGCTTCTTAAGTGCTTGGGCATGCATTGGTGGCATCTTATGTGCATCGATCCTTTCAATCAACTATACCATTCTTGGAGGTATCTTCATAACCACTATAAGCTTTTTATGGCTCAAAAGAAGGTCCCATTGCCTTATACTTCTGAGCTTTTTTATAGCTGGAGCATATCGTTTCACCAGCTATAATGCTTCATTTCAGGCAAGCGCTCAATTTTTCCGGGATCATGCTCATCAAGCGCTTTCAGGAATGGCACTTGTCATAGATCAAGAAATTCAGCATGGTAAAAGATATCCTAACTGTTTGACCATCAGGATTCTTTCTTTCAACAAGCTTAAGGAGGCTCCTGAACGTAGGGTTATCACGCTGTACCTCCTTAAAAAACCCTCCCTAATGCCTGGCGATGAGATTCAATTCAACGGTCTTACATGCAAAAGAATGACCAATTCATCATATGAAAAGTACCTTTTTAAAGAAGGAATTGTAACTGCGATCTATTCCGATAGATTTATATATAGACGTGTGGCACGCCCCTTGCTCAGTCCAAGAAGATGGTGCGTACAAAAGAGAGAAAGGATGATGAAACATCTTCTGCATAAGATGTCACCAAAAGCAGGTGCTCTTTTTTCTACCCTTTTTATGGGGGGTAAGGCACCAACCCATCACCAGGAACTACGTCGCATCTTTTCTTACTGGGGCATTGTCCACTTCCTTGCACGGTCAGGCCTCCACGTTATGGTCCTTATGGGAGTCTGGAGAACCTTTTTAGTCTACCTTTGCATTCCTTGGATACTAAGCCAGATCATTCTACTACTTATCCTGGGCTTTTATTACCTCCTTTCATGGTCAAGCATCTCATTCATACGAGCATGTATAGCATGGCTTTGTTATCAATGTTTTATATACATAGGACGAACACCAAGAATACTCCATATACTCGCCCTGACAACCCTGATTGTGTTGCTTAACAACCCTTATCAGCTTTTTTTTCTCGATTTTCAATTGAGCTTTGGATTAACCTGTGCTCTTGCCTGGTGGCAGGAGGCATATTATCAGCATAAGTGCTCTATAGCGATAGGTGCACTCAATAAACCAATCACTCACGAATGATCAATATTTCTCGGTTGAGCAAGCGATCTGCTTGATTCGCCATGATTTCACCATTCATCTGCTAAGGATTTCCAACATATCTAACCCACCGAAGAAGGCACGTTAATTAAATTTTAACATCCATATTATTTCCATTAGCATCATGATAGAACTTAAGGTGAAACTTTGAGAAAACTTCTCTAAATGGACTGTTTCCCGCGCTTCAGACCTATAATCAATTTCATAATTAATTTAAAAATAAAAAAATAATTATCATTGATATTTCAAATATATATTTAATATACTGAAAGCAATAAGGGAGAATATGATGAAAGCAAATAAACTCATTTTGATAATTCTTTGGATAACGGCATGCCCAGAAGGCACTCGAATCTTTGCTCATGACGAATATCGCTTATATAGGAAGCCTCCTACAAAGTCGGTCTTGGTAATTATCTACATGGCAGCTCGCAATGATCTTTCATTGTATGCTGAAGCTCATATACGTCAGCTGCTTAATTTAGGCGCATCTGACCGAGTAAAACTTTTTGTGCACTTAGACTTACAAAAGAGCGATGAGCCCCTTGTTACCAAGAATTTTTTCGTTGAAAAAGACAAACTTCTACCCGTAGGCAGTGATAGCCCCATGGATAGTGGAAAAAAAGAAACACTCATTAATGCCGCTTCTATGGCATATGAGCAGTTCCCTGCAGATGAAGTAGTACTTGTCTTATCGAATCATGGTACGGGTACATTAGAACCTATGGTTGCACCATACATACGTCAATGGGAATTATGGCATGTCGATGAGCGATCAGGCAAAATCGATCTTGACCAGTCAATAGGTTACATTGACCGTTTTTCTCCAGGTGAAGGTTCCTATAATGAACCTAAAGGAATATGTTTCGATGATTCTACAGGTCACTACCTTACCACCAAAGATTTAACTGATGCAATCGAGTATATTTCACAACAGGTAATACATAAGAAGTTTAGCATCATTGCCTGCGATGCTTGCTTAATGTCAGGAATCGAAATCTTTACTGGACTTCATCCCTTTGCAAACTTTTTTGTCGCTTCACAGGAAGTTGAACTAGGACTAGGATATCAATATGACCATATTGTAGAGCCTCTTGTACGTAATCAGATCTGCTGCGGAGAGGAACTTGCTCGCCATTTTGTGCAGGCATACAGGGAGTACTATAGCCCTAAAATCGACTTTTATACCCATGCGGCGATCGATCTCTCCCATGCTCAAGCCCTCGAGACCAATATTGATAGCCTGGCACGCTGTTTAAGCTACGGACTTACCCATCAAAAACAAAGATCAGTCAAAGAAGCAATACGATTAAGCAGACATAAAAAAAACTGCATTCGCTTTAATGAACCAACGTACCTTGACCTAGGTAGCCTGTATGCAAATCTTCTAATCAACGTCGATATATGTACCTTAAAAGGAGAGAATTCAGATGTATTTAAGCAGGAACTTACTGCTATTCTTCACGAGGGGCTAACCATCATTAAAAAAGCGGTTAAAGCAAATGAGGTAGGCAATAAACATGAACATGCCTCAGGTATATCGATTTACTTCCCTGAATTTTTGATTCATAAATCGTATAAAACAAATAGCTTTGCACAACGTACCCATTGGCTCACATTTCTTCAAGAATTTGTAAACTCCCAATAACCAAAAGACCGCTAGTCCTCATGCTTGCTTTCTGCTATGATAAGAGGAAAAGGATATATTCCTCACACAAAACGTAGCCACAATGAACCCACGCGAATACAAAGAAGAGCTTTTAAAAGCACTCTATGCTCCCTATAAGAACTGTAAAGAGTGTCACCTAGGATTTACCGGAAGAAAAAATGTCGTCTTTGGTGAAGGAAATGCTGACGCCGAACTCCTATTCATAGGAGAAGGACCCGGAAGAGATGAAGATGAGCAAGGTCGCCCATTTGTTGGCCGCTCAGGCCAGCTGCTCAATCGCGTTCTTGCACAAGTTGGCATTGAGCGATCTGAGGTGTTTATCACCAATATCGTCAAATGCAGGCCCCCTAATAATAGAGCTCCGAGTCCCCAAGAGGCTGCTACCTGTATGGGCCTCTTCTTATATAACCAAATTAAGATCATTCGGCCTAAGATTATCTGCCCACTCGGTTCGATTGCGCTCAATAATCTTCTTGGTAAGCCTTGCTCGATCACAAAGCTTCGTGGAACCAGCTTAGAGTGGGAAGGATTCACCATTATACCGACCTACCACCCGGCATATATATTGAGAAACCAAAGCCAAGCTCTCAGCTGGCTTGAAGATTTCAAGACACTCAAAAATGCCCTTTTAAGCGTGCAATCGAGATAGTTTCTCTTTGGCGGGAAAAGAAAAACCTTAGAAGATTTCTAAGGTGAATAACTGGTGAATGAAATGGGGATAGGTGGTGTATAACAAAGTAAGCCCCCGAGTTGTCCACCACAGATTCACCTAGTCCCCACCAGATAACCACCACTCCCAAATGGCACGAATATATAGATTCAATCGATATTATTTCGAACAAAACCCATGACCTATCCACCAAGATTCTTCCCCCTACTATAACTATATTTATATATACTATTATTATACATATATTATAGTTAGTGAGTCTCATTAAGAAGAAATCTTGCCACCCAAGGTAAAGAACTGAGTTCTGTTTTTAGAAAAATCTGGTACACTTAGACCAATGCTCAAGTATTCTTAGTTGTTTACAAGGAACATAATACGTGAAACTTTCCCAAGTTATCGAAGAGCTCGTTGAAGAAAGAGGTCTTGACCGATCAGTGTTAAGCGCTATCATTTGCGAAGGTCTTCTTGTTGCTTACAAAAAAAGGTATCCAGACCTTCCTTTAAACGTTGCCTACAATAAGAACTCTGATGAGTTAGAGGTTACGGTTGATAAAAAGGTCGTTCAAAACGTTGAAGACGATTTGGCAGAAATAAGTCTTCGAAAAGCGCGGGCTGTTAAGAAAGATATAGATCTTGATGACATGATGCCCCTGCCTTTTGAAGGGCCAATCGGTCGTATAGAAATCTTAAAAGCAAAGCAAATAATTGCTCAAAAGATTCGCTCAATTGAGTACGAAGCCATCTATAATGAGTTTAAGCCCAAAGAAGGCACTATTGTGCATGGTGTTGTGCATAAGGCTGACCGACATGGGGTCACCGTTAAAATTGAGGATGCTTTAGCCTTTTTACCAAGATCTCTTCAGATCCCGGAAGAAAAGTATGTGGTTGGCTACTCGATTCGTGCCTTATTGAAAGAGGTGCTTACGGAACCTCGTAATGAAAATCAGCTCATTCTCGATCGTTCTTCAGCCGAGTTTCTTATGAAGCTCTTTGAGCTTGAAGTTCCCGAGATCTTTGAAGGACTTGTGGAAATTAAGCGGATTGTTCGAGCTCCAGGCTACAAATCCAAGATTGTGGTTGCTTCAAATGATCCTAATATTGACCCCGTAGGGACCTGTGTAGGTGTAGGTGGAGCCCGTATTAAGCCTATCTTGCGTGAGCTTGGCGCTGAGAAGATCGATATCATTGAGGCTACAACTTCGAAAGAAGAGCTTATTAGAAAATCACTGAAGCCTGCCGAGGTTAATCGTGTTGAGATTCTTGATGACAAAACGGCAAATGTGTGGGTTGATGAGGATCAGCGCTCGGTAGCTATTGGTAAGATGGGCAAAAATATTGCTCTTGCTTCCCAGCTTACCGGGATGCAGCTCAATCTGGTTAAAAATGAAGCTACCACGGCGGAAGAGCTTTTTGAAGATAGTGACGAGGATGTTCAGCATGAAGAGTCTTCTCAGGAAGAAACTGAATAGATCTTTGGTTGCATGACTTAAGGAAAAAAAATATGGCGATACGCGTATATGAATTGTCAAAGAAGTTAGGCCTTACCAATAAAGAGCTTATAGATCTTTTGAAGGAGCATGGCTATTCTTTGGCAAGTATTGCCTTGGTACCGCCAGAAGCGCAGGCTCTCGTAGAAAAGCTGATGACCAAAGGAAGTTCTAAGGTCCAAAAACCGGTGAGCAAAGAACCTGCTTCTCAAAAAGAACAACCTAAGATCGAATCTCCTAAGACTGAATCTAAGGAACAGCCAAAAGAACAAGCTAAAAAAGCTCCAGTTAAAAAAGTAGAAGCCGCTCAGGAACCAGTTCAAAAAGTTTCTCCAGAAAAAAAAGCTCCACAAAAACCCAGCCAACCGACCATACAGGCTAAACCGACAGTCCAGAAAGCTGCAACTCCTGTAATTCAAAAGAAGGTTGTTGAGCAACCTGAAACTAAGAAGCCTGGATTGGAGCCCGGAACAGCATATGATGCGCCGATGACGGTAGGAGATTTTGCTGCAGCAGCGGGAGTTCCTGTAAGCGAAATTATTATTGCTCTCCTGAAGAAAGGTATTGCAGCACCGGTGACTCAGCTTTTACCTGAAACAACAATTAGAGACCTTGCTACTGTGCATGGTCTTACTTTGGTAAAAAAAGAGACAGCACGGCAATCAAAAGAGATGCCCTTAGTTTCTCAAGAGGCTGCTGGAGAATGGAAAGAAAGATTGCCTATAGTAGTTGTGATAGGACATGTGGACCATGGTAAAACTACTCTGCTAGACTTTATCCGTAAGACACGTGTAGCCTCTCGTGAAAAAGGGGGCATAACGCAACATGTAGGCGCGTATGATGTTAAGACGAAACAGGGCGGGGTTATCTTCCTCGATACACCCGGCCATGAAGCTTTCTCGTTAATACGTGTACGTGGAATTAAAGTGGCCGACATTGCAATTCTCATTGTAGCTGCAGATGACGGTATCATGCCTCAAACAGAAGAAGCGATTAATGCAGCTAAAGCTGCTGGCATTCCTATGGTTGTAGCGATTAACAAGATAGATAAAGCATCTCCTGCTCAAATAGAAGCGGTTAAAAGTCAACTTGCGCGTCATAACTTGGTTCCCGAAGAATGGGGCGGACAGACTATTGTCATGCCGATTTCAGCAAAAACGGGACAAGGTGTAGATGATCTTCTTGATGTGCTGGTGCTCCAGTCTCAAGTTATGGATCTTAAGGCGAATGTTACGGTTCCAGCTCGCGGGTACATCTTAGAATCAAAATTTGAAAAGGGTCGAGGCCCAGTAGCCACAGTTATTTGTCAGCATGGTGTTCTTAAGGTTGGCGATTATTTTATTGCTGGTGAAGCAACGGGGCGTGTAAGTTCTCTCGTTACTTCTGATGGTAAAAGGGTACAAAAAGTAGGACCTTCGGTGCCTGTGCAAGTTGCAGGATTTTCAGAGCTTCCTCATTCGGGGGATCTTTTTGAGGTACATACGTCAAAAGTTATTAAAAAAGGCATCCCTGCTGCTCAGCAGCGAGCTGACTTACTGCTGCGCAAAGCTGGTGCTTCTCGAGAAGCAGATATCGATATTATTCTCAAAACTGATAATGTGTCATCGCGCGAGGCAGTTGCAGCATCTCTTTCCCGTCTAACTTCTAAACATGGTGCTATTTCAATTATTCAGTCTGGCGTAGGGGATATTACTGAAAGTGATGTTATGCTTGCAGCCGATACAGGAGCCTATATTTATGGGTTCGGAGTAAAAGTGCAACCTAATGCCATGGATCTTGTGCACAAAAAAGGTGTCGTCATTAAAACCTTCGATATCATCTATAAGCTGATAGAAGAAGTTGAGGCGCTCTTAGAATCAGGCAAACCTGTTGAAATGGTTACCAAGAAAATTGGTGAAGCAACAGTACTCAAGGTATTTGATATTAAGAATCTTGGTGTTATTGCGGGTTCTATTGTACGTGAAGGGCGCTTTACACGTAATGGTAAGGTAAAGGTGTACCGCGGTAAGGAAAAGATTGGTGAAGGCCCTATTAAGAGTCTCCAACGTGAAAAGAAAGCAGTGAAAGAAGTTCACTCGGGATTTGAATGTGGTTTCATGATAGAAGGGTTTAGTGATTTTGAGCCCGATGATCGTGTAGAATGCTATGAAGAAGTTCCCGTAACAAAATAGTAGTGTGTGATACACAACAAGATTTGTCCACGACCCCTCTTGTTTGAGTTCCAAACAGGTTTACG
This sequence comes from uncultured bacterium, assembly GCA_963819815.1. Classification (GTDB taxonomy): domain Bacteria; phylum Babelota; class Babeliae; order Babelales; family Babelaceae; genus PRDV01. The sequence goes on along the minus strand of CAWFXL010000001.1, from coordinate 1,159,417 downwards.
AATACATTCTACAAATGAGCACATTCGAAAGAAAGTGCGGCTAGTGGTGCGCAAAAGGTATTTTTGTTGCGCAGTGGTTGTTTTTACAAGAAAAAGACCAACTATTTAAAAAACAACGAAAACTAAGGCTCCTTTTTGTTGTTGCGGTGTGTGCTCTAAAACCAACTGTTGTTTTTTGTGCACTATTACTAGAAACTTAGAATTGCTTTGATAGCGTGTAGCTTTAATAACTATCTTTCTCTCCCTTCAATAGTTATTAAACTTCCTCTAAAGAAGCTGCTTGTAAGAGAGTGTTAGTTAAAGACTCGTACGTTAAAATTATTCTACAATTCCTTCTTAGCTATTTAACGGGTCTTTAACTACACGATCTTAAAGTATCAGCCACCTCACTGAATTTTCCACCTAATGACATATTGCTCTTGTTTATATCGGCTTGTGTAACCGATGAAATTTTTTTATGTACATGTTGTGCATCTCTAGACCCGTTTCTATTGAGGTATTGCCCTTTTACAATCTATATCTTTCTACATGAAAGATCTGTACAACCTTGTGGACGATACAAGGCCTCATTAAAAAGGCATAGAAAAACAGGCAGACTTGTGCAATCACATAAGCTCTTATAGAAAGCTATGATGAAATTGTCAGATGCTGTTCATTTTGAAGTCTCATCCTTCAACTTTTCTGGATCTTGATTGTTTATGTAATAGGTGTTTCTTAATATCCTAGATGTACAACAAGGCATCGTTGGGGAACTTTTGATCCGTGTTTCTCTGTCTTAAGAAGAATCATGGAGCTTTTTCTGCAGCAACATAGCGTTGTTAAGAGGTTGTTTTGTGCAAAAAAATACTCCAAAGGACAAAAATGCTCGTAGGTACCCACCTTTTTATGTTGTTGCTTGACGATGCAGGAACTAAACTGTTGTTTTTTAGGCAAAATTCGTAGAAACTTAGAATTGCTTCCTAGTTAGTGTAGCTTTAATAACTATCTTTCTCTCCCTTCAATAGTTATTAGACTTTCTATATAGTGAGGCACTGCTTGTAAGAAAGTGTTAGTTAAGGACTCGTAATGTATACTACAATTCCTTCTTAGCTGCTATTTGCGGGTCTTTAACTATCACGATCTTAGTACCATCTCTTTCTCGCCCCATAATCCCATCCTATTTCCAAAGTTGCCTTAGAAAAAATGCCTTCAGGTGAGATTTCTTAAGGCCAAGCAATCATCCTCTTTTGATATAGGGGAACCCTAAAACTGGTATACCCAAGTGATGTTAAAAACAGCTAGACACCCTGTAGTCGTTCAGGTAGAAAACTTTGGCGGAGATGTTGGTTGTATATTGTTTCAATGATGAGAAAGCGCACGAGGTAAATCTTGTTGCTTTGTGGTTGCTTTTACAATAAAAATACGTTATTTTGGAAATAGTCGCCTGGAAATAGCAGTTTTTGTGTTGTTTTATAATGTTGCGAAAGATAAACTGTTGTTTTTTAGGCAAAATTCGTAGAAACTTAGAATTGCTTCCTAGTTAGTGTAGCTTTAATAACTATCTTTCTCTCCCTTCAATAGTTATTAGACTTCCTATATGGTGAGGCACTGCTTGTAAGAAAGTGTTAGTTAAGGACTCGTAATATATACTACAATTCCTTCTTAGCTATTATACGGGTCTTTAACTACACGTTCTTATTAAATTCAGCTCTTTACAAGATCCAACAGTATTTTCATGTTATGTGCATACTCGTGAAGCTCTTTGCCAGGGGTCTCGAGAATTTTTGGGATATTTTTAAGCGTAGGATCATTCATAATAAGCCTGAATGCTTCAAGGCCAATGGTTCCCGCTCCGATATTTGCATGACGATCTACTTGTGAATTGAGCTTTTGTTTAGAATCATTAAGATGAATCGCATGTATATGCTCAATTCCAAGGATAGTATCCACCTCTTTTAAGACCTTCTGATATCCTGTATGGTCTGAAAAGTCATACCCTGCTGCCCATAGATGGCACGTATCGATACAGAAGCCAATGCGTTTTTTTGCAGAGATCTCTTGTCTGAGTGTAGCAAGCTGCTCAAGACGGTAGCCAATTTGACTGCCTTGGCCAGCCATGTTTTCAAGGAGAATGGTGACCTTTGAGCTGTTCTTTTCAAAGGTTTCATTGATTGCTTCGCTGATGAGCTTGCTTCCCTCTTCAATTGAAGGGTTTGATCCTGGGTGCAGCACAAGGAAGTTAATGCCCAAGGCTGCGCAATGATTGAGCTCCATATGAAGCATATTTTTCGATTTTCTTCTGGTTTCGGCATCGGTAGAGGCAACATTGATAAGATAACTTGCATGCACTACCGCGTGGGTAATGCCTGTCTGTTGTTGAGCTGTTTGTACCTTTTCTATGGTGTCAGCCGATAGCTCTTTGATTGCCCATTGCCGATTGCTATGTGTAAATAGTTGAATTGCCGTACAGTCTATTGAAGCGCCGCTCAAATAGGCATTTTCGATGCCTCCTGCGATGGACATGTGCGCTCCAAGAATGATAGGATGTTTTTGGGTCATATTTTTGCCTGCTTGGTAAGTTTAGAGTATGGGGAAATATTTCCCTTTTTACTTCTTGTAGGAAAGTGAGTAGGACATGAAATCAAGTTGATCTCGCGTAAATATTAACATAAACTTAGAGAGATTGTCACACTAAAAAAGTCTATTTTTCAGTGGATTTTCAGAGTGTTCTGTAAGCTTCGGGTAATGCAAGCGTTGGTGTTCATTGTTTCTTGTTCTCGCACAGAGGAGTTTTTATGAATCGGCGTCTTTGCCTGGAGGTAGTAATGGGGCTTGGGGTCATCTGCTCAAATGCTTACGTAAAAGCTCAAGATAGCATATCTTCTCATAGCTATAAACCTTCAATAAAGAAAGGCGCTGCAGCAGGTCATGAAACTCCTGTTCAGAAGATTCAACAGGTCCAGCAAACTTCTTCAACAGGTAGTCCAGCAAAGCAAGAAGTTCATGAGGAGGCGAAGACCAATACAGGTGAAGAAGCACAAAATCCTACAACCAATGAACTAGAAGCCGTAGAAAAAAAGGATGAGACGTCTGGGCCTCCTAAAAAAGGAAGCATGGTGTTTCATCCAGGTGATAGCGAACTTAAGTTTGAAGTGCGTCTACGCCTCCCTGAGTTCTTTTATGGGAAGAATCTGAGGCTTTTGAATAACGATAATCCTACTGATCGGGTGATTTATTTTCGTCATACGGTAGATTGCATTACGCAATTTCGGTATGGGCAGCCCAAGGTGCCGTACGACATTGTCTATGCTAAGATGACTATTCGTAACAAAGGGGTTTGGGGTGATCCTGAGTCTATTGCTTCAACAACGTCTGCTGCAGTTAATGAGTTCGGGACCTCCTTTGGGGAGCATGGCCATGGAATTCCGCTTCACTTTCTCTGGATTCGAGAGTTGTGGATTCAGTTTTCGTTAAATGATCTTATGTGTCTTCCCTTTTCAAGTCCTCATAGTTTAACCTTCGGTGCTTTCCCGTTTGAACTTGGGCGAGGGATTGCATTAGGAGTTGCGTATGCTCTTGATGCGTCTGATTTAGGATTCATTTCTGAATATGCTGTTGATCAATATGCATTTGGAGGCAAGCTTTCTGGTGAGCTTTGTAAAGGGATATTATTTTACGATTTATATGGTGCTATTTTAGATAATAAAGGGGCATCCTTTTCTCAGACCAATGCAAAGATACGGTGTCAACAATATTTTCATAGAAATGATCAGGCTCGTGGTTTTGGTGTGATTAATTATCTTCTGGCTGCTCGGCTCAAAATACACACGATGTGGCGCAATAATGCTGCGAGCCGTATTGAACCTTATATATTGTATAATCATAATCCTGAGCAAAAAATTGAGTTCCGCGGTGACGCTAGAAGTGATCTTATTACTATAGGTATCGCTGCTGAAAGTGATTGGGGCCGATTTGATTGGGGTTTTGATACAGCACATAACTTTGGTCACCAGAGAGTTTGTGGGTGGGATCGTAACGTTATTAGACCTGAAAATAGAGCGGGAACTGCAGTTATTGTGAACAGCAGAGTTCGCCAGGCGCCCCCTGGGGAGGAACCGACGCTGAAGTCGCCTCTTGCTTTAAATGTTCCAGAAAACCAAGATATTATTGATGTATCTCCTGAGACCCAGCTTGAAAATGGGAAAGTGATTGGGGTAAACAGTCTGGGTATACTTATTAACGATAGAGATCGGTTTAGTGACGGGTATACTAACAAGTTCCATGGCTCTATGTTTGTGTTTGATATGGGCTATCTTGTATGTAAGCCAGATCTTAAGGTCTGTGCTGGCCTTGGGTATGCAAGCGGTGGTCCAAACCCTAATAAAGATCATATCAAGCGTGGTGACCATATTCGAGATGAAGTCTATGAAGGGTTTATTGGCCTTCAAGAAGTCTATTCAGGAACGCGTGTAAAAAGCGCCTACTTGTTGAGTGGCCAGGGACGTATTCCTCGACCGCTCGCTTTCCCCTCTGAAGATGTGCGCAACCAATTTGCAACAGTTGTTTCTCGATTTACTAATCTAGTGTTTGTGGGTACCGGTTGCATGTATCGACCATGTTGGTCAACCCGTAAATGGAGCTTTAACCCCAATGTTTTGTGGTTCTGGAATGATTTTGCAACACCATTTCATGACCTAAAAACGCATCAACAATCGGTAAGTCGGTTCGCCCGTACCTTCCTTGGTGTTGAGCTCAATATATTTATAGACGCTGAACTGCTTCCAGACCTAAAATTGTATTCGGTCAGTGCACTGTTCTTTCCAGGCAGCCATTATAAAGATATTAAAGGGCGACCACTGAATCGAGCTCAAAAAGACTTTATCGAAAACATTGGCAAGACCGGTATCGTAAATGATAGGGTCCCCTTGCTAGGTGATGATACTTCATACTTCTTTAATATCGGCTTACAGTATAGTTTCTAGGACTTCAGTACTAGGTGTATTTTAGATTATACACCTAGTACACTCTCTTTAACCTTCTTATCATCACGTTTTTCATTTCAATTAATGCATCAATCCTTGATTTCATAGGCTCCAGATTGCTATGTTAGAACTAAGGGGGGTTCATGCATTGTAAGCTGGTAAGTTTAGGGTTCTTATGTATTTTCTATAGCCTTTCTTTGCAGGCGGTGGTTCAGTCAGAGCAACCGCAGTCAAATATTTTTGTTCGTGCGTTATCTGGCATTTATACAGGTATTACTGATGTCCTTAAATATCCATTTAGAGCCATGGGCTCAGCTACCGTTGACGGAGCGTTGGAAAATATTCAACAGCGATTGCAACCGAGGCAACAGGTAATTCCAGGTGGGTTGGTAAATCCTGAGGTTAAGAGCCAGGACGCTCAGATGAAAGAGATAGTTAACACCTTTTTTAAAGCGCTGAATGCGGCAACCGATTCTAAAGATAAAGAAGCAGCAGGCGCACAGTTCATGAAAAATTTATTTAAAAATGGTGCAATTGCGATAGGCGACTTATATAATCCCGATGGTGAAGGACGTGAAGCCCTGAGAAAAATAATTAATACCCTCAAGGATTATATTAATGAAGATGGTGTGATGAAAGCACTGATTGAAGACATGCGAAACCTTGCTGTTGATGAGGTACGTATACTTTTTGAACACTTTGAAGCATTAAATCTGGATGGCGGAGCAGCTCATAGAGCTGTGAGAGCAGCCGCACAGAATGTGCGTGGCGGCGTGGAAGAGGTTGGCGATGCTCTTGATGATGCCTCCCAAAAGGTTGTGAGAAATGTGCTAATAGGTGGAGTGCTCCTTATAAGTTCATGGTTTCTTTGGAGGCATATTGATAGAAATTTAAGGACACCCGCTTTAGTACTTGAAACCTCGCATAAAAATTATCTGCAGCGCTTCTTGTGCTATCTTTTGGGCAGCACTAAAAAAGAAAAACCTCGGATGATATGCGCACCTGATCTTACTGAGCGCTTAGATTCTATTGCTCTTGCAGCGCGGACGATACATGAAAAAATCATTGCTGGCCAAAAAAATATTCGCTACAGAAATCTTCTTCTGTGGGGTCCTCCCGGCACAGGTAAAACTATGTTTGCCCGTATTTTAGCAGAGCATTCGGACATGGACTATGTGATTATGTCAGGCGCTTCCTTTTCGCAATATCGGGGTCGGGGAGAAGGGATTAGTCATATGAACAAGCTTTTTGAATGGGCACAACATGCTCCTACAGGTGGGCTTATACTTTTTATTGATGAGGCCGAAGCATTCTTAGGAGGAAGGTCGGGTGCGGATATTTCTTCAGAATCGTATCAGCTGCTTACTAACTTTCTTAATCTTACCGGTGAGCGTAGTAATAAGGTTATGTTGGTGTTTGGAACGAACCATCCAGAAGTACTTGATGAGGCAATGAAAAGACGTATTGATGATTCTATAGAAATTCCCCTTCCTGCGGAGCGTGAACGTTTAGGTATCCTTGCCTTATATCGAGATAAACTGATGCTCGATCCTAGTGAGAATAGCCCTGAATTCATTGAATCTGTTCAAAAGAACTTGTCAGATACGGTCCTTTCGGATCTTGCCTACAAGACGGATGGACTTTCAGGGGGTGAGCTCGAAGGTATTATCAATGGCCTTATATCAGATGCCTCTATTCGTGAAGATGGTCTTATCACTCCTGAGCTTATTGTCGTTGCAGTAGATTTTGCTATGCAAAAATATGCTGCGTTTGAGCAAGGTTTTAATCATTCGTCCTAATCAACTCTTCTTAAGGTAGGCATTGCTATGCGAAAGATCTAGTACTCTCGTGAGGCCCCTATGGCGAATTTTCATAGGAATGCTATAGTGGTACTAGTATAAGAAAAAAGGTCTCTATACTGGGGGATGATATGAAGCACTATACAAACTATGTACTTCTTGCCCTTTTACTGGGCGGAGCAGGTTCTTGTCAGAGCCTTCATGCTGCTGCAGTAACATTACCGTCTACCAGGTCAATTGCGGAATTTCTATCTAGATGGCGATTAGAATCTGCTGGTGCTGGGATTCTCGCAGCATCACAGGTATTTTCTAATAAAGTTATTATCATTGCCTTAGCTATTGGAATTGCTGGATTCATGTTATGTCCATCATTTCGGCCATCCGCTGGTATGAGAAGATTATTCCATGATATGAATCATGTAGCTGCCGGGAATGGACTCCATGGCGTTGCTCAACACGTAGCGCTGGGGCTGGGTGGTGCATTAGGCAATGGTGCAGCGGGGTAATAGAAACTTTGCTAGATCAGTATGCCCTCCATACCATAATGAGTTGTGTTAGCCTATGGTCTTCAGCCAAAGAACAATAGCTCAATATCCATATTCAGGATAAGTTGGGAAGGCAGATTATTCGATCTACCTCATGAAACTCTTTCCAAAGAAGGCTCTGCTATGCTAAGGTGAGGTGGTTTTAAAAGAATCTATACTCTTGGAGGCTGTGGCAAAATTTCTTAGGTACGCTATACTGGTACGAGTATAAGATAAAAGAAGCGCTATAACGTAGGACTAATGGCAATGAAACACTATACAAACTATGTATTTCTAGCTCTTTTACTGGGCGGAGCGGGAGCTTCTTCGACGAATCTTTATGCTGCCGCAGTAGTACCAACAGAAGATAAAAAAGAAGAAGTTAAGCAAAAAGAAAATAAAAAAGAAAAATCTGGGTGGCAGGAATACCTTGTGAATAATGGGGTAGCTCTTGCTGCTGGTGCAGGGACTAGTCTATCTCTTTATTGTGTTCCTTCTGCAGCCGTCCCCTACGTAACTGCAGGTGCAGCTGTTACATTAGGGATAAAACTTCTTGAGAAGATACGTGAGAGCAAAGGTATAAGAAGGCTATGGACTGATGCGAATTCTATAGCTGAAAACGATGGATTGAACGGTCTTTGGAAAGCAGGTGGCAAGGCAGCTGCTGCAGGGATAGGCGAGGGTATGAAAGAAAACTTGGTTGATCCAACGGGTAAGCAAATAAAAAACTGGATGGATGAAAACTTTAAGCCGATAGCATTTACTGTTTTAGGAGTTGGTGCTGGACTTATTGGTCTTTGGTATGGCGCAAAAATTCTAAATAACTATTTTGAAAAGCATATAAATAAGCCTCGACTTGATGTGATAATAAAAAAGGCTTCTTCTCAAGGAATGTTGGGTACCCTTACCAGACAAATCGTTGTCGATGAACCGACCCGCATCAGATTCAATCTTTTCCTGCATACGAATTTTAAGGTGAAACAATCAATTATTAGTGGCAATGAAGATGCTCGATTTAGAACAGCGCTTCTTTGGGGACCTTCTGGATGTGGTAAGCGTATGTTTGCCCAAGAAATGGCACATTTCGCAGGTATGGATTACTATGAGATACCATGGTCTTCTTTCCAGAAATTTAAGGAAGCTGATGCATGCCGCGCTATTGAGGAATTCTTCAAGCGTGAAGTAATGTCTCCAAATGGTGCAGTTATCTATATTGATAATGCACAGATGCTCTTTACGCCTATGCTTGCAACGGGCGGGACTCCGTCACCCTATGCTTTGATTAAAAGTGCTCTCATTGAAAATATTGAGGGGCGCAGTTCTAGGTTCTCAGTTATCTTTGGTATGACGGGTAAGCCAGTTCTTGCTCAGGATACAGCTTTGATGATTGATGATATCATAGAAGTGTCATTACCTAAAGTTGCTGAAAGAAAACGGCTTCTTAAAACGTATAGAGATCTTTACTTTATGACACCTAACATATCTGAAGAAACACAACAAGCAGTTCAGCGCATGTTAGATGATCAGACACTTGAAAACATAGCAAAACGATTAGATAAAGCTTCTGCTTCTGAGCTTGCCTCATTTATGAGCACCCTAAAAATTGAAGCAACGCTTCCTACTTCAGAAGGCCTGACGCCGAGTTTAGTATCTCAGCTGATTGCAAGAGCTGAGCACCGTTTTGAAGAGGCTATTGCTTAGCTACTACTCAGAAAAGAATATCTATAACCCAGCAAGGTACGCATCTTGCTGGGTTATTTGCTGCTCAGAGTAAAGTTGCATGCTTTGGGTAATTTGTTTAGAATAGATAACGGAAATATCTATTGATCGAGAGTTTGGTGCATAAGAAAGTTAAGAACCATGAATTATTATGAACGTACCGTTGGCTGCGGCCAGGTACACGGGGATCTTGTAGGGAAAACGATTTCACTTTCAGGATGGGTTAACAAACGGCGCGATCACGGGACTATTATTTTTGTGGATCTGCGTGATCGTACAGGTCTTATGCAGCTCGTTTTTAGTCCGGATTATTCGGCAACGGCTCATGCATTAGCCGATCAATTGCGTTCTGAGTATGTTATTTCTGTAAAAGGAACGGTAGTTCACCGCGCTGCTGGAACGATTAACCTTGAGATTCCAACAGGTAAATATGAATTACAGGTGCATGAGGTGGTGCTTTTAAACAAAGCAAAAGCACTTCCTTTCCAACTTGATGAAGCAGCTCACGTGGATGAAGAGATTCGTTTAAAATATCGGTATCTTGATTTGCGAACTCCTGAAATGCAGCACCATCTAGCAATGCGCCATAAGATTATCTATGCTATGCGGCAGTATTTTAATGAGCAAAATTTCTATGAGATTGAGACTCCTATTCTTACAAAAAATACTGCTGAAGGTGCACGGGAATTTCTTGTGCCCTCTCGTCAATATCATGGTTCATTCTATGCACTTCCTCAATCACCACAGATTTATAAGCAACTTCTCATGGCAGGCGGACTTGAGCGCTATATGCAAATTGCACGGTGCTTTAGAGATGAAGATCTTCGTGCTGATAGGCAGCCAGAGTTTACTCAGCTTGACGTCGAGATGTCATTTATTTCTGAAGCTGATATTCAGTTGTGCATTGAAGGACTGTTAGCACATATTTTTGGTACGATAATGAACCATCAGATTTCTCTTCCTTTGCCTCGGATGACCTATGACAAGGCAATGAGTTCCTATGGTTCTGATAAGCCTGATCTAAGATTTGATTTGCCTATTACTGAGTTGACGTCTCTTTTTCAGGGAACATCGCTAGCCTTTCTAAAAGCAGTGCTTGATAAAGGTGGTAGAATTGGTGCCCTCCATATAGCTAAGCATGCCTTTACTCGTTCTGAGCTTGAAGGATGGGTAAGCAAGGCTTTAACTAATGGAGCAAAGGGGCTCGTTTGGATACGCTTTAAAGAGAATGGAGAGTTTGAGGCTCCTATTGCCAAATTCCTTCCAGCAGATTTTTTTAAACAGGTAAAGGTCTTAATTCCCTCTTTAGGGGAAGGTGATACTCTTTTCCTCGTCGCCGGCAAATATCAGGATGCTTGGACACAATTGGGTCGTTTGCGCGTACAGCTTGGTGAGTCACTTGGTCTTATAGACCACAAAGAAGTAAATCTTTTGTGGGTGACCGATTTCCCTTTACTTGAGTATGATGACGCCCGTGGACAATGGAGCTCTGTGCATCATCCCTTTACCTCACCTCAAGAAGGTTGGGAAAAGTTGCAACCAGGTGAAATGAAGGCTCGTGCCTATGATATTGTATTTAATGGGATTGAACTTGGTGGAGGTTCCATTCGAATTCACAACCCAGAAGTGCAGCGCAAAGTATTTGATTTCCTTGGGTTAAACAAAGATGATATGGAATCCCATTTTTCATTCTTGCTTGAAGCGCAAGAACTTGGTTTTCCTCCTCATGGAGGAATTGCCTTGGGTATCGACCGGTTCGTTATGCTTCTTGCTCACTGTAAGTCAATTAGGGATGTGATAGCCTTTCCAAAGACACAAAGTGGATATGACCCTCTTATGCAGGCTCCGACTCCAGTCGCTCCGAAGAAGCTAGAGGAGTATGGCCTTAGGGTTGTGAAGAAGGAAGCGGGCTCATAAGCCTCGAAATATAACTAGATAAGGCAAATGTCTTCGAATTTGCATTTGAGCAAATTTAGTGCTGTTTTTGTTCGCCTGCGCTAAAGATGCGGATAACAGCATGCGAGGGACAAAACATTTCTACTGCAACCCATTAGTTCTCTTTTTAATTAAGAACTTGTTGTTGGCTGCAATACCATCCATTGCGCATCCCCTGCATTCGATCAGGGATTCCGCCTCTGATGTCAATACCGCTCCGTGCTGGCGGTTGGGAATGATAAAAACATTGACAATCACTTTGTTTTGCACCTTCACATTGTTCCTTAGAACCATAAGGTCCTTCAATTGCATTTAGATTCATTGTTCCTAATAGGAATGATAAGGAAATGAATAGTTTTTGAAGTTTCATTTTTTTTCCTTTTTCTGCATGGTGTGTATATTAGTTATATTATTGTTACTTGGCATTGACATCAAAGTAAGCATCAATTACCTCGTGAAAATACTTTAGTGGCATCTAGAGTCATCAATTCGTAAAATTAAAACAGACCCATCCATATGCGGGGATCCCTTCCATTATCTTACAAGAGTTTTTACCGCAGTTTTTTTCACAGGCCTCCTTCGTAAGATAACCTCCGCCCGTCATATCAATTTTTACGTTCACATCTGGTTTCACAGCTTGTACATTTATGGTTCCAAATACGCATGATACGAGGAAGAATAGTTTTTGAAGTTTCATTTTTTTCCTTTTTCTGCATGGTGTGTATATTAGTTATATTATTGTTACTTGGCATTTGACATCAAAGTAAGCATCAATTGCCTCGTGAAAATACCTTAGAGTTATCTCAAGTTCGCTTATTAATTAAGACAGACCCATCCAGAGTGAATATCCATTCCCCCTTCCATTCTCATACAGGGGTTTTTGCTGCAGCTTTTTTCACAGGCCTCCTTCGTAGGATAACCTCCACTCCAAAGAGAGATTCGTACATTCTCTAGTTTCACAGCTTGTACATTTATGGTTCCAAATACGCATGATACGAGGAAGAATAGTTTTTGAAGTTTCATTTTTTTCTCCATGTTTTTGTTTCACTTTTTTCCAAGTTACAGTAGGGATAGTTTCGTTACGTCTGAAAGTATCATTCTTCGGGATCCTCTCAGCGGCGGTACCGATTGTGAGTATACTTTTAATTTAGGACCGCTTCGCAATACCATCCGTCAGGCAGCTGAGGTACGAATATCCCTATTCCAGTATGCCTAAGGGACTCTCTTTCTTTTGCTCGTGCCGCTTGAGTAATATAAGAACATATATTTTCTTTGCCGCAGTTGGTTTCACACGCCTCCTTAGTAGGATACGTCTTCATATACATAGGCTCTGCATTTATTACCCCGAATAGGCAGGATACAAAGAATAATAGTTTTTGAATTTTCATGTTGATTTCTCCATGTTAGGCGCGTTATCTGTAGGCACCTTTTTTTTGTTTATATTAAGTAACTAAGGAAGCAAAGGCAAAATCACAACCTTGAAAACTGCAGTCAATGCATTTCCTTTTAATTGAGCGGGGATTTAGGATCTGGTTCGCAGATCCAATCAGACCACCCAGTCGGTTTTGGCTCAGGAAAACATTTGGTTTTACAGTTTTTTTGGCACCCCTCTTCAGAATGAGTATATTTTCGGGAATAGTATCCGCCTTCTTGGCAAACATACCACCCAGTAGGCACTGGATTAGGAATGCATTTTCTTTTACAAGTTTTTTCACATTCTTCCTTAGTTGACATAGCTTTTGTATGTGATACTCCTCCTAATAGGCATACTACAAAGAAGAATAGATTTTGAAGTTTCATGTTTTTTTCTCCATTTTTTTAAATACGACTGTTTTCTACGTTGCAGTCGGGATGAGTGTCTCTCTAGTTTAGTTACATCTGCAAGTATCATTCCTCGGGAATCTTCTCAGTAGCGGTACCGATTGCGAGTATACTTTTAATTAAGGATTTGATTGCAATACCATCCAACTGGCATAAATGCTACAGAATAACGTACACCGATATCGATTGCTAAAGGATCAATATTTTTTTGTCGTTCAGGTGCCGGTGCTGATTGCGAATGATAATAACACATGTTTTTGCCGCAGCTTTTTTCACATGCCTCTTTAGAAGTATAATTTCCTTGAGGTCCCATAGCGTTTATCGTTACCCCTGCCCCTAATAGGCATAATACAAAGAAGAATAGGTTTTGAAAGTTCATGTTTTTCTCCATGATGTAGTTACAATTTAAAGTTAGTAAGGGGATGAGACTTAACTCACCCCCTCTAGATTTTTTTGAGGAAAAATCTTAGTAGATATCTTCTTCCGAGTCTTCGATATCAGTTTCGATGCTTGCTTTTTGACACACGGCAGCTATACCGGGTTGTAGACATGCTTTAAAGCACTCTTCCTTCGTATCAAATTCAACAGTCGTAAGTCCGCCAAACGAACAGATATACTTGGTCTTTTCTTCAGCACTCGCTTGGAACGCTATACCAAGTGCACATAGTGCTAGTAAAGCTACAATACATTTCATGATGACTCCTTTTAATGAGATATTTTCACATTGTTACTTATAGTATATTTAAAACTAGTATTGAATTGCAATAGTTTCTATAAGAATTGTTTGGGGTGGGTGAAAATACTCTTAGATGAGCTGCCACAAGGGCTTTACCTAATTGATGGAAGGGAACTCAATCATGAGTCCGCCAGACTTACGTAAAAAAGACTACTTCTTCAGTAGAGAATCAAGAATTTGGTTGATGAGTTGAGGGTTTCCTTTACCTTGAGTCTTTTTCATAACCTCACCAACGAAGAATCCGCGCAGTCGGTCTCGGCCTTCTTTAAGCTCGGCAGCTTTATCAGGATATTCTTTGATAAGGTTTTGGACCATGAGCTCAAGCTCTTTGGTGTCCCCCATCTGCTGCAGACCCTTTTTCTCCATAATGGTATGTGGATCTTGTCCAGTAGTAGCCATGTCTGAAAAGATTTCTTGGGCAGCACGATTGTTAATGGCCCCGCTGTCAACCATTTCGACTAACTTGGCGAGCATTTCGGGAGTGATTTTGCAGGTTGAAGGTTCCAGCTTTTCTTGTTTAAGTAGCCCAAGAAAATCTCGAAGAACCCAGTTGATAAGATGTTTGCTTTTCGTGTATGTGCGGGCTTTTTCATAAAACTGAGCTATTGAGAGATCAGTAATAAGGATATCGGCTTCGTATTCAGAAAGACCATCATTGGTGTAGCGGGTCAGCCTCTCAAAAGGAAGCTCCGGCATCTGAGTTTTAATTTGGGCAATAAATTCTGGATCAAGATCAATTGAGGGAAGGTCAGGATCTGTAAGATATCGATAATCTACCGCTTCTTCTTTTGAGCGCATAACTTTGGTAACACCCTCTTTAGTGTCCCAAAGCCTTGTTTCTTGAAAGAGTTTTTTCCCCGCTTCCAAGGTTGTAATGTGCCGCTCAATTTCATATTCAATGGCATCTGAAATGTACTTAAATGAGTTTATATTCTTAAGCTCGCATCGGGTACCAAATTCTTTAGCACCTTTTTTGCGGACTGATATGTTAGTATCAGCTCTAAATGCTCCTTCTTCCATATTGCCAGTGCCGATCTGTAGGTATTGCACAATAAGACGGAGGTTCTTCAGATATTCTCGCGTTTCGTAGGCGCTAGAGAGATCGGGAAGGCTTACTACTTCTAATAGGGGTGTTCCCGCTCGATTAAAATCAACGAAGCTTTCATGGCCTAGGGAGCTATGTATATTTTTTCCTGCATCTTCCTCGATATGAATACGAGTAAGACGTATTTTTTTGGTAGACCCATCTTGAAGTTTTATAGCTAAATGCCCATTGAGGCAGATAGGAAAGTCATTTTGAGTAATCTGGTAGTCTTTTGGAAGATCTGGATAAAAATAGTGCTTCCGTGCAAATATGGAGCGCTGCTGAATATCACAATTGAGCGCAAGTCCGGCTTTCACGGCAGCTACAACTACCTGCTTATTTAATACGGGAAGTACCCCAGGTTGCCCTGTACAGATCTGGCAGATATGAACATTAGGCGTATCGGTAATTGCATTAGAACTATTGCAGAAGAGCTTGCTGTTCGTGATGAGCTGAATATGCACTTCCATACCGATTGTTACTTCATAATCAGGATATTTATCTAAGATAGAGGGGTTTTCTTTCACTGGTGGTCCTTATGGAGTATCAAGTAATGTATTGTGAGCAAGTATATCAAAAAAGAGAGGGTTCATCTATGTGGCTTCATCGGTAGCGTTAGTATGCTGGGGAGTAACATGATGAGTGAGGTGGCTAATAGAAAATGAGCGGTAATATGAACTATTTGAGGGGCGGAAGAAAGAACTTATGAGATGGAAAGCCTGAAGCATACCGAAACATAGAACCTTCTTGTAATCCCTCCAATGTGAATGGAAAAAATATTTTTAAGAACCATTGAAATCTTATATGAAAATTTGGTAAAGTAAAAGATATACTTATTGTTGAAATATAATAAAAGGAGTATCTATGAAAGCAGCACATATAGCTATTATTCTCGCACTTTTGAGTCTTCCTATCGCTACTTCAGTCCAATCCCTCAATGCCGAGTGCTATGGTGAAGAAACTATGATGTCTCGACCAGGTTCCCTTGGTATATGTAATTGGGAGCAAGGGGATGGTAAATGTGACAGTGATGGTGATTGTTGTCCTGGAAGCAATTGTTCAGGGAATGGTTTTTGTGTACCTTGTTGAGGTATATGATTCATTAAGATAAGACATTTCTACTGAGCCCAGCTATAAATTGGTAGATGTCTTATCTTTAAAACACAACAAATACCCACAATATATAAAATACCACAAATAGCAGCAATTATTACATTTCATTCCTTTCATCAAAATAAGCAAATACATACAATCCATCCAAAGAACGCAATTCATTAAATTATGCATATACCGCATACACATGAAAAGAAAGCATTTATTACACATCTTAAATGAGTGCTTTTATTACCATGAGGCTATTTATGGTTTTTATTAAATGGCATAAATGGGTGTTAAGGCGGCGTTGTATTAAAAGCTGTAAAATAATAAATCGCCCCCAATGTATGCATTGCCTTCATTTAGTATATTGGAGCAAATACACTAAATGAAGGCAATGTACGTATAATTTGCATAGGTGTAAATGTAGTAAATGGCAGCATTAAATGTGTTGTGTGTTTTTCATAAAATGTCACAAACGCAATCATTGGATGTATTTTGTGTATAGCGACAAATGGAATAAATGAATCATATGGTGTCAATGTTGACATGGGCGCAGTTTAATTAAATGGGGGAAATGGTTAGTAGTGATGTGTTTATTGCATTTAATATATTTATGTAAATGCGATAAATGAAAGTGTTGAGTGTATTTAATGTAAGTATTAAAATGTAAACAAGGTAGGTATTTTGGGTATTGGCTTGATTTCATAAAAAACTTGCAAAGACGATAATTGCATGATATGGTTACGTTGCATAAAATACTTATAATGTATCTATTGACATATATGATGATAAGGTTTCTTTAGCGGTAATTATCATATTTATGTATTTCATGCTTATTATTTCATTGGAGAGTATTAACATTATTGGAAGCAAATAATGATAATGGTTAAAATAGCATAAAAGTTGTTAATAATTTTTGTGCTTGTTAGACTTGGGTCTCTAATGAGAGAGTTGAGGAATACATGAGGAAGATTGCGATAATTAACCAAAAGGGTGGTAGTGGCAAAACAACCACGACGGTAAATTTAGCCGCCGCTCTTGCGCAAAAGAAACGAAAAGTTTTAGTTATAGATTTGGATCCTCAAGCATCCACTTCACAGTGGTTTGGTAGAACGACGGTTGAGAAAGGCCTTTTAAGTGTCTTTACTGAAAACACCCCACTTACGTCTGTTATTACCAGTACAACCACTCTTGGTGTCGACGTTATCCCTTCTTCTTCATGGCTGTATGGCCTGGAGAAAACGTTAGCCAATGAAGTGGGTGCTGAAACTTTATTAAAGCAAAAAATACAAGAATTAGATCAAGCTAAGTGGGATTATATCCTTATAGATTGCTCACCTACGCTTGGGATACTAACCATAAATGCGCTTACTGCTTGTGAGGAAGTTATTGTTCCTGTTGAAGCGCGCATTATGGCCGTAGCTGGTCTTGTACAATTGCTGCAAACGGTAGATGTGGTGAGACACCGCCTGAATAATGTCCTGAAAATTTCTGGCATTCTTCCTTGTAGGGTGGATAGTCGCACGCGTCATGCCAGAGAAGTAGTAGAAGAGCTACGTAAGAATTTTAGTGGTTTAGTTTATGAAACTGCTATTCGCGAAAATATTCGCCTATCAGAGGCACCTTCTTTTCAAAAGCCGATTACAGAATATGATGCTTCCAGCAATGGAGCTATCGATTATCAAGATCTTGCTAAAGAAGTAATCCGTCAAGAAAATGCACAATAAAAGTAAGGTCAGGATGTATGAGCAAAAAAACTATAGGTCTTAATCCATTAGAAGAGTATCTCTCGACGCCCAAGAGTTCAACGAAGGTGTCGAGCAAGATGAACGAAAAACCCAAGGTATCACAGAAGGATGCTGAGCCTCCCCAACCTAAGGCTCCAGAAGTTCCTATGCAGGCCGCGCATGTACCTGTTGAGTTTGGTGAAGCGGTAGAAGTTGATGTGCAAGGACAACTTGCTATTAAAGGAACACGAATTCCTGAAGAGAAGTTGCCGCGTGCAACCAAGCAACGTATTACCCTTCATATATCCACAGAACTTGTTGATCGAGTGAAAAATGCCGTGTATTGGGAGCCGGGACTTACCGTAGCAGGGTTTGCGGAGGAAGCATTTGCACTTGCGATAGAGACTTTAGAAAAGGAAAGAGGGACTCCATTCCCCCAAAGAAAACAGCATAGGCTTCGCGGTGGACGTCCGGTGAACTAAAGCTCAGTATAATATCGCATATTGGTTATCCTTTTAGCATGTAAGCTTGCTCGTATCATAAGTTACGGTTCGAGCAAGTTCTTGTTCTCAGAAATAGTTCTATAGTGGGAGTTAGCGTTCTATCAAGACATTTCTATAGCATCATTCTAGAAGTCCAAACAAACCTTGACTTTTGAGTACTATTAATAATAGAGTTTGTAGTAATAGCACTTTGTCGCCCAACTGAGGTTTGGATTATGATACCAAAAATAGCGTTTCTTTTTCTTACAGTGGGAGATGTTTATCATACACCCAACTGGATTAAATATTTTT
Organism: uncultured bacterium; assembly: GCA_963819815.1. GTDB lineage: Bacteria > Babelota > Babeliae > Babelales > Babelaceae > PRDV01. The sequence continues at coordinate 1,141,219 of CAWFXL010000001.1, read as the reverse complement.
CAGGCCACGAAAAATATTGTTCGATATATATGCATTCGAAGAACGGAGTGGATTCTAGATCATTTTTTGCACCTTCTGTCATCGGTGAGATAGTTCCTACGACGTGGGCAAATACGATGAAAGCACAAATTGCGTTACTGAGGGAAGCATTAAAAGATCAGAATAACTCAAAGTTTGTGTTTCTTTCTGAGACAGCTATACCGATTACTTCTTTTGAGCATGCCTATATGCACTTGATGCGTCATCCTTATAGTGAATTTTGGCATTCGCCTTACAGTCGGAATGATCGTAAATTTGGCAATTTAAAAGATATCTATAAAAATTGTACCTGGATAGTCCTTAATAGAAAGCATGCTCAATTAATGGTTGACGATACTACCTATATTGATATCTTTGCGAGTGCTCGTTTTGATGAGGAGCATTTTCCATCATCTATCCTTGCTTTCAATGGGTTGTTACATGAGATTGTAAATGAGTACTTGACCTTAGAGTTCTGGTGCCCAGATTGCATCAGCAGCCCGTACTTTTTTGAAAATCTTAATGATGGGCACTACTTTACATTGTTGGTAAAAGCCATAAATGACAAATCATATCTATTCGCGCGGAAGTTTTCGAAATCATGTAATCTTTCAAGGTTGCATGATTATTTACCTGAACTCTATTAGAAAATACAGAAAGAGTTCTTTGGCAACAGGAAAGCCTTTCCGCTAAATTTGATGGCTTAAGAGATTCGCTAAATCGATACTTGGCAAATTCACCAAGACATGCCTATTGATGGTGGATAATCTGAGAATACTTTTTCAAATGTCTGTTCCTGAAAAAGGGATCCCCTCACCAAGATTGAATCACTGATATTTCTAATATATCTCAATTAGTTCATCTGAAATTTATAGCTGTGAATCTCTATGTGGTCACTACTTATGAGCATAATTTTGATACCATATTTTTTTTCAAGATCGAGAATAGCATTGTATTCAAGCGTTGTAATGAAATTAAATATAGCTGGGTGCAGGCTGAGAGTAACAGACTTACACTCCTTTTTCTTATGTGAAAGCTCTTCCGTCAGTGCCCGTAATACGGTATAGGACTGGTTTGAGGTTGATTTTACAAAGCCAAGCCCACGGCATTCGTCACAGGGTTGCATGAGTTCATGCATAAGTGTCTTGCCAGAGCGCTTACGCGTCATCTGGACAAGGCCAAACTCAGATACTTTAAGAACGACTGACTGGAATTTGTCATGTTCCTTAAGAGTTTTCTCAAAGAAGCGGAACAGTTTTTGACGATGTGCACCACTTGCCATATCTATGAAGTCGATAACGATAAGGCCACCAATATTACGCAGGCGTAATTGTCTCACGACTTCTTCAGCTGCTTCCATATTAGTTTTTAAGATGGTGTCTTCAAGATTTGTTTTGCCTATGAATCTGCCCGTATTGACATCGACGACGGTCATAGCTTCGGTTGACTCGATAACGATGGAGCCCCCAGATTTTAAGAAGACCTTACTTTTAAGGCTTTGCTCAATCTGGGTCTCAATATTATAGCGATCAAATAAGGCAGGAGGTCCACTGTAGAGCTTTACCTTATGAGCATGCTCTGGAGCAGTGTTCTTTACGAATTTATGGATCTCTTTCTGATTTTCAGGATCATCACTGATAACAAGTTCAACATCGGTATCAAGATGGTCTCTAACTGCTTGTAGGCTCAGATCTATGTCTTCATAGATTTTTTCTTTAGCTTTTGCGTCTTTAGCGCGCGCTTCTATCGTGCGCCACGTAGAAACAAGGTACTGAAGATCTTGTAAAATGTCTTGAGCATTCTGATCTTCAGAAGTTGTACGAATAATTGCTCCCATGCCAGCAGGCAAGTTCGAAAGCAGGAGCTCTTTTAAGCGGACACGCTCTTCACGAGATTCGATTTTTTTAGATATACCAATCCGAGGGATATTGGGCATAAGTACAATAAACCGGCCAGGTAAGGTAAAGCACGTGGTAAGCTTGGCACCTTTTTCATTAACCGGCTCCTTGCTTACTTGAACGAGAAGTGTTTCACCCTCTCTAACAATCTTTGAGATGTCTGGCTTTTGTGTAGGCCTTTGTTTTGGTATCTCTTCATCATCCTCAAAGACATCGGACATTTTGTTGAGAGCAAGGGAACGATCTATCTCAGAGATATGCAGAAATCCTGCACGTTCCTTACCAATTTCGACAAATGCCGTTTGTATGCCAGGAAGCACTTTGGTAACAACGCCCAAAAAGTAGGAACGCTCCAAGCGCTCAGTAGCATGGGACGAGAAATAAATATTCTGCAGATTATCCCCGCGTGTAATTGCAACACGTGTCTGCCAAGGGGTGACATTAATGAGAATCTTTTTCATGTGGCCTAACTAAGTGAGGTAACGAGCCAACGATAAATTTTTTAATAGGCTTAGTATACCATAACTTTTTGGATAAATAGAACGGATATCTAGTATTTTTCTAATATGGGAGTATACTACCCCTTAAACCCACATATTTTAAGGAGTTATTTTATGAAAAAAGTGCTTGTTCTTTCCCTTTTTCTCTTAATGGTACCAGGATGTAACTGGTTCAGTAGCGAGACTACACAAGAAAAATCTGCGGAAACACAACAAGATAATGCTGTAGCAACGCGAGAAAAGCTCCAAAAGCTCGATACTCAAATTGCTGCCTATAAAGAAAAAGTTGGCGTTCTTCCAGGAGATCTTAAAGAGTTGGTTGAAGGACCTAAAGATGAGTCTCTTCGCAAAAACTGGACAGAAGCTCTTGCTGTAGAAGCAGATTTAGTTGATGCATGGGGCCAACCATTTGTGTACTCTGTTTCAACAGTTGAAGGTGCAGCTCCTTATGAGTTATTCTCAGTGGGCGAAAGAGCTTCAGCGACAGAGCCTGCGGCAACTGAACCGACAACGACAGAAGCCGCGTAATTTCTTCTAGCTAGAAATTTTCTTACCATATGATATAGTGATAGCGACAAACTATCACTATATTTTTTGGAGGAACGTTTAATGACTAAAAAAATAATCATACTGTCAGGTCTTCTATTACTCGTTCCTGCATGCAGGAGAAATTCTCGCTATACCCCACGCAAGATGACGACGGGGTCTCAACAGCCAACTGTCAGTCGTACGGAATTTGATGATGAACTGGGTGCATTTGTCGTAAGAGATGATGAGAACTCATTCAGCGCAGCTGTTGCAGCCAACATGGAACAAGAAGAGGAACTCAAAGCTACGCGCTCTGAATTAAAGGCTGCAGATCTACGAGCTGATAGTGCTCAATACGGGTTGAAAACACTTTACTTTGAATTTAATAAGTATGAAATGAGCGATCTTCCTCCTGATCAAAGATCGGTTCTTGCTCATGACATTCAGGTAATAAAATCACTTCTTGATAAAGGGTACCGTATTACTCTTGAAGGGCATGCCTGTGATTCTGCAGGTTCTACTGATTATAATATGATGTTGTCAGAGAAACGCGCGCAAGCGGTAAAAGATGCTCTTGCAAACGAGGGAATTCGCGGAGAAATTCACGTCGTCGGTCGAGGATGTGAGCATCTTATAGTGCCTTCTGGTGACAGACAACAACAAGCACCTAATCGTCGAGTAGAAATATATGCGGATCTTATGAGAGCTCAAGGGTAACAACTAGTGCTTACTAAGATTCTTTTTACAGTGATTGTAGTATCAGCTGTCCTTGGTTATACTGAGGCGGCTGATCCTGCTTTAAAAAAGGTATCTAAAACGATTTCACTTGGTGACTATGCACCTCATGACCTGGTAACCTTTAATGGTGTACAAGTATCAAAGCGGATTGTTCAAGATCTTCAACGACTCTTAGATGCTGCGAAGAAAGATGGATTAACACTCAAAGTAGTATCAGGGTATCGTGGTTATGACTACCAGAAGACTGTGTTTACTCGTTGGGTAGATCAAGAACGCACAAAAAATACCAAGCTAACTCGAGCACAGGCCGAAGAGTTGGCAAATACGTATTCTGCACGTCCTGGCCATTCTGAGCATCAGTTGGGTACCGTAGTAGATGTTCTTTCTTCCGAAAATAATTTTACCTTTACTCTTGATCCGAAGCTTAAATATGTAGGCTGGCTTGAGAAGAATGCTCCCAAGTTTAACTTTAAGATAAGCTATCCTAAGGGTGGTACTGAGTATGTCTATGAGCCGTGGCATCTGCGCTGGTATCCTCTGGCTCCTTGAGAATTATATAAGGAGGGTGAGCGATGAAGCAAGGTACCTATAGATTAAAAGACTTTTTGCCTCTCATAAGTATTTTCTGCATAATTCTCTGTTTTAGCTTACTTCGGCGGTGGATTTTTGGGTGGGATCTCCATGAAGCAATGAATGATTTCATGGGGAGCTTTTTTCTTATTTTTGGGAGTTTTAAACTTCTCAAGCTCAAGGAATTTGCTGAAGCGTATGCTACCTATGACATCCTTGCACAACGAAGTACGCTCTATGCTTACAGTTACCCTTTTATTGAGATCGGTTTGGGTATTGCCTATATCGGACATCTCTATCCGATCATCACTAATTGGGTTACCCTAGTGCTCATGCTTGTGAGCAGTATTGGAGTTGCTCAGGAACTAGCACAAAAAAGAACGATAATGTGTGCTTGCTTGGGAACGGTGTTTAAGATTCCTATGACGTATGTGACCCTCTTTGAAGACCTTTTAATGGCTGCAATGGCCCTAATCATGCTCATCCGCTAATATGGTGATACTTCTAGGTCTACGTGAAGTTTATGCTATTTACCGACGCAGAATTCTTTAAAGACGGTGTCGAGAGCAGCTTCACTGATTGCCTTGCCTGTGAGTTCACTCAGAGTGGTGAGGGCGTCTTGTAAGTGATATGAAATAAGTTCGTACTGTGGACTCTGAAACATGTGATCATGAATATGTGTAAGCTTGGCTTCAAGATCTACAAGGAGCTTATGTTGCCTTGCATTGAGTAAGTAGGGTGAATCTAGTTCTGTAAATAACTCAACTATCTTTTTCTGGATAGCATTTTCAAGGAGCTCTCGGTCTGTATCTCTCATCGCAGAAACTTTAATCGGACAATGTAGTAAAAGTTGGTTGCTTTCAGACGAAAGACAATCTGCTTTATTATGGACCAGGATACACTTTGAGGCATAGGTTTTCTGTAAATCTACGTAGGCAGCATATTCCTGGTCGGTAAGAGGGCGACTTCCATCAACTACTAAGAGAATGATGTCCGCCTTCTTTGCTTCTTCATGAGAGCGCTTTATTCCTTCTTGCTCTATGATGTCCTTGGTACTTCTCAGCCCTGCAGTATCTACCAGGGTCCAATGGTTGCCCTGGATAGTAAGACCGGCCTCGATCGAATCACGAGTGGTGCCGGCAATGTCGGTAACAATAGCTCGCTTCTGATGAAGTAGCATATTAAAAAGGGAAGATTTACCGGTGTTAACTGAGCCTATGAGAGCAATCCTAATTCCTTGACGAATCTGCTGCTGAGTATTGAAGGTACGCCTTAAGGTTTTAATTCTAGTAAGTAGGCTTTCAAGCCGTTGCTGTATACGGACGCCAAACTCCACCTCTTCATCTAAGAATTCAAAGCTTGCTTCACACCAGGCAATTGCCTGTAAAAGCTCTTTCTCAAGTGCATGAATCCAGTTTGATAAGCTTCCTTCAAGCTGCGCTAAGGATGCTTTAAGTGCATGTTGGGTTTGAGCTCCTATGAGCTCATGTATCGCTTCAGCTTGAACAAGATCCAGTTTACCAGCTTGAAATGCTCGACGAGTAAATTCGCCTACCTCGGCAAGTCGCGCGCCCCGTTTGATGATCTGGTTAATGATCGATTCAATTAAAAAAGGGTTGTTATGGCAGGTAATCTCTATAACGTCTTGACCAGTAAAGGTTCGTGGCGCATCCATAACGATAACCATAACCTGATCAATAAGAGATCCGGCATCATCGATGATAGAACCGTAATGAATGGTATGGGTAGGAACCTCAGTAATATATTTTTGAGAAGCAAGATGTACGATGTCATTGACAAGTGTACGTACAGAAGTACCGCTAATCCTGAGTAACGCAAGAGCACCTGTTCCTTGGGGAGTGCACTGCGCAACTATGCACTCATCGTCATGCGATAGCATATGATCACCGTTAGGACTCCTCTGTAAGCACAACTTTATAACCGCGAAGAGGTCGTTTACATTGGCGCTTAAGCATGGTTAAAAGCAGTCCTGAAAGAACTGCAAAGAGATGTTTTTGTTTTTCTTTATCTTCAATAAGGCCCTGTTGAAAGTTGATTCTCAGATGGAAACGTACCGGCTCTATCGTAAATGATATATGGCCAAACCCCATGTATTTGAGTAGTTCGGTGACCCATTCTTTTCCTGAGCTGACCATCTCGTCGCTCCATATAGGTCCTAAGTCTTCCAGTTTTTTGGGCGGTCTTTCTTCAAGAGGTTTAGTTTCTCTTCTTGGTTCTTCTTTTATTCGTTCAATGACTCTTGGCTGCTGTGCAGGTGCAGGAGCCTTTGGTTTGATTCGCCGAGTATCGATGGCCTGCTTAATTGGTTCGGTAAAAAATATGCCAATTTTAGCAGGACGGATGGTCATTCCGATAAAGTTTCTCTGTGGCTCTTCATACACCTTAATCGTAAATTCTTTAGGTTTGCCTGCATTTGTCCAGCCTTTTTCGATAGCTTTGCTGATCGATGAAGCTTCTTCCATGAGTGATTTCATAGGTCCCTTTGATGGTAACATGTAATGAGGGGGCACAGTGTCTATGATACTGGAGCGGGAAACGGGATTCGAACCCGCGACCTTTGCCTTGGCAAGGCAACGCTCTACCAGCTGAGCTATTCCCGCGCATACCTATCACAGTATCACAATGAAACAGATTGGTCAATGAGTGGAATAGTGCGATTATTGCGAGCTTATAGAGAAGGTGCTGGTTCTTAATAGCTTCATATGCCAGGATCTTGGGCCTTATGATTGATGAGCAATAGGATCTTTGGAACGAAAGAGTAGCTTTTCTATTGAGAGATATTGAAAAAACAGTATTCTTAAAAGGCATAGTGATCTAGCAACGGTGAAAGATACTTTCCATAGAGGAAAAACAGTATGATAGCGTATGTTCGAGGTACCATTATAGATAAAGCTCATCAGCTCATTACTGTTGACGTTCACGGTATCGGGTATGCAATTGCGGTATGCGATGATCGACTGTACAAGAAAGATCAGCAGGTTATCTTACAGGTGTATACTCATTGGAGCCAGGATAATGGACCCCAGTTGTATGGGTTTGATTCCTTAAGTGCTAAAATGGTATTCCAGAACATTGTGAGCTGTACCGGTTGTGGTCCTAAAATTGGATTAGCCGTTCTGAGCGCTATGCCACCCTATCAATTTCTGCAGATTGTGGTGACGGGTGATGCGCAAGCCTTAAGCCAAGTGCATGGTATTGGCCCGAAGAAAGCAGAGCTCATCATCATGCAACTCAAGGATAAAGTGGCTAAGATAGCCCCTGAAGAATTTCAGCCAGCACAACATGCCGGCCTTCATAAAGTTAAACAGATATCGGCAGCTCTTACTGCACTGCATTATAAGCACTCAGAGGTCTCTCAAGCCCTTGATTTTATAAACAAACATGCAAACCTTGAGTCAAGCTCATTTGATGAGCTTCTTAAGCAGGCCCTATCGGTACTTGCAAAGCGGTTATAAACAGAGAAAAGGAAAGTTGTGATCGATATTCAAACTACATGCTATTCTGTTCTCTCTACTATTAATGCCTATTTAGCGATACCCACGATCGCTCTTTTCCTTGCGACGGGAATTATCCTCACCATTAAAACCGGTTTTATTCAAATTCGTGCTTTCCCTCGCTTTCTCTATTTACTCAAGAGTGGTATTCAAAAGGGCCATACAGGTGCTCATACGATTAGTCCAATTCGCGCCTTATTTAGTGCCATGGCAACTACACTTGGTATGGGTAATATAGTTGGTCCCTCAATGGCTATTAGTATAGGTGGGCCGGGAGCTCTCTTCTGGATGGTGCTGTATATTTGTGTGGGGGCAGTAACTAAATATACGGAAGTATGCTATGCAGTTTATTCGCGCACTACCTCGTTAAAAGGGGATATTATTGGTGGCCCATCGCAATACTTAGCTCTCATAACGCCTTCCTTGGGTCGATGGTATGCGGGGCTCACTATTTTGCTTTTTACCTGCTGGTCAAGCGTTCAGGTTAATACACTCTCGTGTATATGGGCACAGGAAGGAATACCTCATTGGGTGACCGGTCTTCTTGCCGTGTTCATTCTGCTTGTAGTAGTTCTTGGCGGGGTTGATCGGATCGGCTATTTTGCAAGTCGGGCCGTGCCAATTAAATTTTTTCTCTATGTAGGCTTTGCTTTGATCATTCTTATTAAGAATTATGCTGCCGTCCTACCTGCTCTTGGTTCCGTGTTTGCTCATGCTTTCTCAGAACCAGCACTAGCTGGAGGAGCGCTTGGTTTAACGGTATTTGCTGCAATGAGGGAAGGTATTTATAAAAGTATTTTTATTACGGAAGCTGGGCTAGGTACTTCATCTATACCCCATGCCCTTGCTAATGTTGAACATCCAACTGATCAGGGTATTTTAGCTCTTTATTCAGGTATCGCTGATATTCTTTTATGTACCCTTTCGGGATTATTGACGTTAGTGACTGGAGTTTGGCTCCTGAAAGATAGGCTCAATAATACGCTTATTTTTGAGGCCTTTAAAATGCATGCGCTTCCTGGTGCCCAATATGCTCTGATGGTTAGCATACTTCTTTTTGTTATTACTGCACTTATTGGTAATACTTATAATGGAAGCCAGAGTTTCGCCGCATTTACCAATTATAGATATGTTCGTGCGTATTATATTGGTGCTTCGATGATTGCATTTAGTGGGGCTTTAGTAGCTGTGCCTCTCATTTGGAATCTTATGGACGTTATTTTAGTATTGGTTGCAGTACCAAATCTTCTCGGCCTTTTATATCTGGCCTTTACCTATCCACATATACTGAAGTTTAAGCAGGCTCGCTAATTTAAAAGTTCTTTAAGAAGCACAAAGCCCTTTGTTAGGAACTTATACAGATTTACGCGTATTTGGACGCTTAAGTTTCTGCTGGTGAAGAATGATTCACTGGTAGTTTTATAGCGACTGGGGAATTTGCCATACACTTCAGCTTTGAGATAGCTCAGTGTTTCATCAATTTGGCTTTCGAATAATGTCTTATCGTTCAGATAACTATTGTAGAGAATATCGAGCATAGGCCATACTTCGTAGGGAATTCTATCTCGTAGTTGATTCCATAACTTCATGATCATGAGGATCTGGTTTCGTTCTGCTCGGTTAAGAAGATATGTTTGGAGTGCAGAGTAGCTCATGAAACCAACACCAAGACCAGCACCAACTGAAGCTACTTTGCCCACTTTACTAGCATGGTCAAAAAGTTGCTTTGAGCCAAGATAGGTGAGATAGCCTGCGCCAAGAGAAGCAAGAACTGAAATACCACCTCGGCCAAACCAAGCATTAACCGAGCGCTGTGGCTGGCTGACTACAAGCTCTTCTAAGAAAGACCATGAGTTGATATGGTCATATGAGTAAGAAAATCGGCTATTTCTCTCCATGCTGCAAGCAGCAGAGGTCATACTGAGTACGAGTCCCCAGAGGATGAGTGTTAAACGATTCATCATGAAACATTCTCCCTAATATTTCTTTTCTTATTCATTCACATATAAGAGTATACTAAATCTTCTATGCATTGTTCAATAGCCTCATATATAATCGTACCAAAGAGAGGCCAAGCATGGCCGAAATGCCGATTTGCTCCCATTACCAGAGGAGATCCAAGAAGGGATTTATAGGTAATTGGCGTATCAATCATGAAAGCAGGTTTTTGGACTGTATCAATCCTGTATTTCTTCAAGGCCCCACGCGGGCATAGGGTGGTTTTTTTCAATTATAATTCACATTGTAAGCTTTATCAAAAAGGGCTTATTTTTCCATTATTCTTTTTGAGAGGGTCTAAATCTTCTTTGAGAGGTTAAAGATTCTGCTAGACATGGATAAAAAAATCTATTAACTTCTCAGGCAGAAAGCGATGAGGGTACTTTGATGGATAGAAAAAATGTGCTAACCAATCGGAAAATCAATAAGAACTGTGAGATTCTTTCCCTTCTAAAACTGGGTGGGAGCATCGTGAAGCCGAATGTTGCCACCCTAGTTTTATTGCCAGTTGCTAGCCAGGCATATTTAGCAATACAGGGCATCTTTCTCTGCTTGGCAGTAGTTGGAGAAATGGCAATGAGCAAAAAGATGGGTGCTATCAACGAAACTGATATAAGAAAAAGCGCCTATCCTATGCCAAGAGTTACTTCTAGAGAGTCTCGAGGGCCGGCGGGTTCATAGCCATACTAGTTGAGCGGCTATGCATGGATGTGTCAGTAGCCACTACAATTCCCCGCCGGCTATGCTCGTCAAACCCGAACTCGACAATCAGGTCAATAAATTCCATAGGATTCAAGCCGATTTCGGCAGCTTGGTGGAAGATACAGGTTGCGGGGGTAAGTGCGGGGAGTGTATTGACTTCGAGGATAACGAGCCTTTCAGAGCCCGTGGGGCTTTCTTGAGCTGCTTGGTAAAAGCAGTCGATACGAACATATCCTTTGCAGTCAAGTGCTGCATACGCTTCTTCTAGGATCTTTTTAACAAAGGTTTGAGCGTGCTGGGGTATAGGGGCGGGAGTTTGGTTTTCGCCGGCTCCAGGGAGGAACTTTTCTTCCATAGAGAGGACAGCATGTGCTGATATAGCTTGGCTTGGCGGTAATGCTCGTGGAATTGCATTTCCTATGACTCCAACAGTTAATTCCATTCCTTGAATAAGGTCTTCTACAAGGGCATGTGACTTGCCATCATTAAAGATTGTACTGATCGCCTGTATTTTTTCTTCCCTGGTGCGAGCTTGCGCTACCATAACACTGCAGCCATCATCATAAGGCTTAATAATTAATGACTTGTTCTTATAGAGAGCATCAAGGGTTTGAAGGACCTCGTCTTGAGAGGTTTCCCACTGTTTTCTTTCTATAAGATATTGTACAGGAACATCAAAGCCTTCACTTTTAAGAAATTGTCCCGTTGCATATTTGTCTATACAGAGAGCGCTTGCAAGTACTGAAGAACCATTATAAGGCACCCCAAGCATTTCAAGGGTGCCCTGAACACTTCCATTTTCTCCTGCATCGCCATGCAGTCCAATGAACACAAAATCGACGAGTGCAGAAAGATCATTCCAGGCAATTTTCATATCGGGAGTAAGGGCGAGCGCAATTTCTTTGGTTGAATTACGCACGAGGAGATTTTGGTCGATTTTAAAGAGCTCGAGATCTTTTGAAACGAATAAAGCTATAGGCTCATATTTGACAGGAGAAAGTTTGTAAAAGATATTACGTCCTGAGTCTAAAGAGACCTCTCTCTCATGATTACGTCCACCTAAGAGGACTCCGACTCTTTTTTTTCTAGCTGTTTCATAGATGCTCGCTGTGTATGCTCGTGTTGTAAGAGTTCTGAAAGCATGCCGTACTGAGAGAGCTCAGTTTCAATGAGATAATTAATAAAGTCTGTATGGCTTAAATTGCATTCTGCTGCTTGTCGAAAGACAAAGCTTGAAGGAGCCATGCCCGCTAACGAGTTAGGGTCCGTAATAACGATGCGGCCATCTTTCGTAACAAACCCATCAATACGAGAAATTGTCCTAAAATGAAGGGCTTGAGTTACCGCAATAGCTGTATCTTGAACTTTTTTAAGGAGCTCCGCTGAGCAGCGTGCAGGTGTGAACTTTGTTGATTTACCTGGCATATACTTCTGCTCATAATCAAAGAAAGTAGTTGAAGGGTCACAGACGATTTCGGTTGGAGGGAGTGGTCTGATTATACCTTTTTGGTCGGTGATGGTAATACATGAAAACTCCATACCTTCGATATATTCTTCTACAAGCACCGCTTGATCCTTATAGGCATCGGCTTGAGAGGCTTTTGTAATCGCAGGAAGAAGCTCTTCTTGAGTATGGACAACGCTAATTCCCATACTTGATCCTTCTTTATGAGGCTTCGCGATGCAAGGATAGCCAATGTGATCAATCTTCTTATAGAGCGATGAAGGATCTTGCAGGTACATTGGTATCTCATGTGGTTTTACGATGATGTCTTGAGGAACAGTTATGCCGGCTGCTCTGAGGAACTTTTTCTGCATGATCTTGTCCATGCCGAGGGCGCTTGCAAATACCTTTGATCCAAGATAGGGGATACCAAGCACTTCCAAAAATCCTTGTAGGGTTCCATCTTCTGCATATCGTCCATGCATAGCTGTATACATAAAGTCGATACGTTCTTTTAGCGAATCCCAAGTGATTCTTTCCGCCTCTTTTTCAAGACGGTGCTCAAAGTCGGTGGTTTTACCTCTATGAAGAAAGCGCCATGGTAAAATATACAGGGAGCCATCAGGTCGTTGAAAGAGAGGAATAATCATGTAGCGAAACGTATCTAAATGATCACAAATGGTACGCCCTGAATTGAGTGATACTTCGCGCTCACTTCCTCGGCCTCCCATCAATACACCGACTCGTAATGCACTCATGATAAACCCCTGCATCTTATGAATAGTTATGGACCCATCTTGCTTAAGCTTATCATACTGAGAGAATGCGTCAAAAAAACTTGAGATACTCGCATGTGCGCTATCAAATGCTTAGATGCTTTGGGAACGATCTTGATGCAAACTTCTCAAGTTTTTAAAAGAGGGTTAGATGGGTGAAATTATTTGTCCAGAGGTTTTCTCAATCCTGCAATTTTGGATTGCTTCATTGCTATGCTTCCAGGTGTGCTATTAGTCGGCTTAATATGTTGATAATTATTGACTGTTTTTAATATTTTTTTCTATAATTAGTTTAGAAATGTACAAAGAAAGTAAAATTCGATGAAAAAACTACGAGCAATGTCTTTTTTAGTAGCTGCAGGTGCTCTTATGGGCGCAGCGAGAGCCAATTTGCTTGAACCAGCCGACATCATCCCTCAAAGTCATATTCAATTTGATAGCTATGGAAACTTTAAAGATGATACAGATCTTGTATTTTTTTTGAAACAGGCGGCTCAAGAAGGAGCAATTCCAAGCGATTTTCACGAAGTAAAGAAGGTAGAACTCCTTTCAAAAGAGCTTAAAGAATCCTATGGCTCAGATCAATTGTGGTTAATCGAATGTATGAATGGTAACTCACACGTACTTAAAAAGATAAAAAAAGATAGGGAATTTGAAGAAATTGATAGGCTAGAACAGGTACGTAGCGCTCAAAGACTGCAGCCCTATATCTACCCCAATAAGCGGGATAATCTGCAGTTGATACTTCCTAGCCGCTACTTAATGTATAACTACGGTGGTAGACAGCATATCATGTCACTCATGCCAAAGGCACAAGGAGTGAGATTCCAGTCAATAATGGAAGATTTTGAACGTAACCCTGATGATCAAAACTTAATTAGTTTTGCTTCTAAAGCCTATTATGATCTTGGTAATGCTATGGCAAAATTCTATAGCAGCCTTGGCACCATTAATCAAACGATTAGCCACAAAGACTTCCATCATGGCAATATTTTCTATGAGAGCAATGGTCTTATCAGTTTAATAGATAATGAATTTATCGCACAGACGCTTGCAAAAGCAGATAATATTGGCAGCGATTTAGGTTATTTGTTTATTGTTTCGCCCAATCTTTTAGAGAGGTCCTATCCAGGTTTTATGGATAGCTTCAAGGCTAGACAATGGTATCAGATTGTGTTGCCTAGTTTTCTGTACGGTTTTATGCAAATGCAAGAAAAGCAAAAATGGACAAAGATTTTCCCGGCTTTACTTGAACTCATATTAGCTTGGGAGAATGTTCAAGAAGCTGATTCATTTCCGATTCGAGGTATTGTGAAGGAGATACTCAAAGATATGGAAACACAGTTTACAGATCAGCATAAAACGGAATTAACCAAATTCCAGTTTGCGCCCGAAATTTATAAAAAATGTGAGCAGTTCCCGCGAGATTGCAAGTCTGTGGCATCAAATCTGTCGATAAGTTTATCGCTTTGCCTCTTAATGCCCCTCGCACTCTTGGTAATTTACTATGAAGGTCGTATACTAGGCTAAATACGTTTAACCGATTAAGAAAATAGTATGGACCGTTATCAGAGTAACCTCGTTTGGATTGATTTAGAAATGACCGGCTTGGATCCCGATCGGGAGACTATTATTGAGATTGCCACCGTGGTAACGTCGAACAATCTCGACCTGGTTGCCGAGGGCCCTTCTCTGGTTATACACTGCGATGAGTCATATCTAGAAAGCATGGATGATTGGAATAAAACTCATCATGGCAAATCTGGACTTATCGATAAAGTGGTCAAGTCTACCATTTCTCTTGAAGAGGCTGAGGAAGCCACCCTTATATTCCTTGAGGAATTTGCACATCGAGGGCTTTCTCCCTTGTGTGGAAACTCAGTATGGCAAGATCGCCATTTCTTGCGCAAGCAGATGCCTCGTCTAGACCGATTTTTGAACTATCGTATTATCGATGTGAGTTCAATAAAAGAGGCTATTAAGCGTTGGTACCCTACAAATGAGCATACGTTTTTTGTAAAGGTAGAGAACCACCGGGCGATGGAGGATATTATGCAGTCGATTGAAGAGCTGAAGCATTATCGCACTTTTTTCTTTTGTGAGAATAAGGTATGATGCTCCTATTCCTAGCATATGTTTTCTTAGCAAGTGGCATCTCAGCCAATAAAGTGATTTTGTTTGCATTAAGTCCTGAGTTCCTTGTAGGGATACGTATGGCGGCAGCATCTGTTTTGCTTGCTGGGTATGTCTACGCTCGTGAGGGGTATATCTTACGATGGCAGGTACTTAAGCAGTTTTTTGCAGGGCTGATCATTATCGCCTTGTGTACAACGTTTTTTCCTTCAAACTTAAAAGCCTATGCCTTAGCCAATATGCCTTCTTATAAGATGGCATATTTTGGCACACTTGATCCCTTTGTGGCAGCGCTCTATTCATATTTTTGGTTTCATGAGCGCTTGAGTTGGCGACAATGGCTAGGCATAGCGATTGGGTTTTGTGGGATGCTCATCCTATTATCAAGCTTGTCTCCCATGGAAGAGCAGCTTAAAGCATTTGCTATCCTATCTTACCCTGAATTAGCCGCTTTAGCCGCAGTTATCATAAGTAGACTGGGTTGGATTCAGGGGCAGCAGCTCTTGAAGAAGGAGCATATAACACCGCTTCAGTTTAATGTTTTTACTATGGGAGTGAGTGGCATTCTCTGTCTTGCTATGGTTTTAATGCGAGGAACCTATACCGTGACTCCCTTATCGT
Organism: uncultured bacterium; assembly: GCA_963819815.1. Classification (GTDB taxonomy): domain Bacteria; phylum Babelota; class Babeliae; order Babelales; family Babelaceae; genus PRDV01. The sequence continues at coordinate 1,125,778 of CAWFXL010000001.1, read as the reverse complement.
TTGCTGATATACCTCTTTTAAGCATGCAGCCATTTATATCGCTTTCATCCATGGCTCAGCTGAGTGTTTTTCTTCTGTATACGACGCTTATTGGAAATGTGCTTGGGTACACGCTGTATGGATATGCTCTTAAAAGGCACAGTGCAACATTTGTGGCCCTTGCTGGATTTTTGATTCCAATCTTTGTTCAACTTATTGGTTGGACGTTGCTTGGCGAACCACTCTCAACGCTTTTCTTCATAGCATGCGCTGTTACCTTTATGGGCGTCGCACTTTTCTTTTATGATGAGCGTTCTATGCAGTATAAAAATAAGTTATAAAGCACTCTTTACAGTGATTCTTTTGTTTGTGTACGCTTAAATAAAAAGGGATAGATCATGAAAAAATATAGTGTCATTTTTGTTCTGGGAATATGTAGCGCCCAGGGAAAAGCTCAGGTACATTCCGTTTCCAAAGGTGCTGCTGAATCAGATGCGGTTACAAAGGGGGCTGTAATTGAGGGGCTTTTTATCGTTCAAAACAAGCAACTGGCCGTTAAGCAAGCGATTCAAGATTTGAAGAAAGAACTGGCAGATTCTTTTAAAGAGAAGCAGAACCTGTCAGTTCCGGTTCAGGGTCAGGTTCCTTCCTATCAACAGTACCATGAGAAGCTGAAGCAGCTCCTGTATCCAACCTATATCGATGAGTTAGGACTTCTTGCTGCCTCAATGGAAAAGGATATTGCTGTACTTAACGGGGGACAGCCGGTGAGCAAACCAGTGTTTGACCTGATCATGAAAAAAGCATTTTTGGCAGGTGATAAGGTAGATGTTGAAAGAAAGCTTCTTCTGAAAACCTTTGAAGTGGATAAGCAAGAGTATACCCTTACAGCCATGAAGCACACATCTGAGACCTATCGCAATGAGAAAGGAAGGCATGAGCTTTCTGATCTAATAGCTTCTGTAGCTACCAATAAGAAAGAGGTCGCCGCATTAAAAGTACGTCTTATAGGGATTAATAAAGATCTTTATACCGGTGATATCAAACAAGAATTCTTCCTTGATAGGCTCGCCTTTCGTCGAAAGTAGTTTTCTAGCTTCTTCGACTGTTCAAAAGTTCAGCGGTCGCTGCTTTATGAAAGGGGATTTGGGGTAAAGTAGAGCGCGCATTTGAATGAGCTGCGATCTATTGCACGATAGGTGCCTATAATAGTATCTATCGACTCAGCCTTTATATATATCTTCCGAGAATAAACCTTTTTAATTTTTGATACGGGTGGTGTGCTTGGCCCGAGTATCGTGATCTTTTTTCTGTCCTGCAGTGCAGACTTTTTAAGTATCTGTGCTAAACGCTTGGCTTCTTGCTCAACGATCGATTCATTTTCGTGCTTACACTCTATTTCAGCAAATCGGATACAAGGAGGATAGATAACCTCCTTTCTTTTTTCAATTTCATGGGCGTAATAGTTTGTATAATCCTGCTCATTCAAGTACTGAAATATAGGATGATCAATCAGGGTCTGTACGATGACTTGACTGTCAGGTGATTGTCGTCCTGCTCGTCCTGCTACCTGAATGAGCTGCTGCAGAGTAACTTCTGCTGCATTGTACATCGGAATACTTAAGTTAATATCTGCCCAGAGGATCCCCACTAAGGTAACTTTAGGGAAATGGTACCCTTTGGTAATCGTTTGAGTGCCGACAAGAATATCGGTTTCTCCTGCCTCGAATGCCTTCATGGTCTCAGTCCATTTTTTCTTATCGATGGTAGTGTCAAGATCAGCTCGAGCTATGCGAGCGTGAGGAAATAGTTTCTCAAGAATAGTGACGACTTGTTGCGTGCCGATTCCCTTTTTGAGGAAGACCGTTTTTTTACATGAGCTACATTCAGAAGGGAGCGCGATAGCATAGGAGCAATAGTGGCAGCGTAATGTATCATTTTTATGAAGGGTGAGGCTCACGTCGCAGTTTACGCAGTGAGGGACCGTACCACACGATTTGCATTGAATAAAGAAGCAGTACCCTCGTCTATTGAGAAATATGATGGTCTGCTCTTTTTTCTCAAGCTGCTTTTTGAGAGCTTCTTCAAGTTCAGTACTGATAAAGAAATGTTTTCGCGGACTCTTATGCGTAAGTTTAACTACCCGAACATTGGGAAATGAACCGGCAAAACGTTTTTTTAACGTAAAGAGATGCCAGCCTCTATGTTCTACATTATAAAGCGAAGTTATAGAGGGTGTGGCAGAGCCGGCAATGACCGGGATAGAGGAACATTGGGCTCGTAAGAGTGCTGCTTCTTTCATATTTACTTTAGGATGACGCTTTTCTTGGTAACCAGGGTCATGCTCTTCATCGATAATAATAAGACCAAGTTGCGGAAGAGGCAGCAACATAGGTAGATGTACACCGAGAATAACGGCAGGCCTATTTTCCATAAGATGTGCCCAGAGGGCACGTTTTTCTGATGCACTGGTAGCTGAGTGAAAGCTAAACAGAGAAATAGAGCTCGGCAGCTGCTTTTTCAAAAGGCGGGAGAATTGAGCTGCAAGCGATACCTCGGGTAAAAGCAGTAAGGCTCCTTTCCCCTCTTGCCAAGCATGTTGGATAAGCGCTTTATAGACTTCAGTTTTTCCTGATCCAGTAACTCCATGGAGCAAGGAAGGGTAGTATACCCCTTCAGTAATTTTTTGAGACAAGGTAGTAACAATAGTCTGTTGTTCCTGAGTGAGCGTCGTGCTCTTTGGTTCAAATGAATCAGATAAGATAATCTCGTGCGTTTGCTTCTTTTCCTCAAAAAAATGCTTTAACCGCCGTATAAAGGTGAACTTATCAAGAGCATAGTATGCACTTAACTTGGTTAAGAACGACATGTAATGGGGATCAGTAGGGATAAGGTCGGTGGCGGCTGCTTCTCTAATGACGTAGGTAGCTCTGCTATCAAGATGGGTAAAGCACTTTTCAACGAATGCGAATTCATACCTCTTTTGAAGAGGTACTTTGATAAGGGTTCCCTCTAGTTCTTTTGAGGACCATCCGTGGGGAACTTTATAGGTAAGTGATTCTTTAAACCCGTTAAGGAGTTTGACGGTGATGTACATGCTTACAGATCATTATATTTTGCGGAGATGCCCTTGCTTTTTTCAATCGGGTATTTAGCCGCATTGAGCTTAGTCTTACGTTCCATTGCTTGTGTAAGGTCGATATTATAGTTTGAGCAGAGATAGAAAAGATAGGCTGCTACATCAGCAACTTCCATTTCTACAGATTCTCGCTTTTCTTCAAGCTTTTGCACGGACCCTTGAGGAGTATCCCACATAAAAAACTCCATGAGCTCAGCAGCTTCTACTGAGAGGGCCATAGTAACATTCTTAGGAGTACGAAATTGTTGCCAGTCTCGTTCATCGACAAAGGAACGTACGCTCTTTTTGAGGGAATCTATGGTAGTAGTTGAGTCGTTCATAGGTACTCCTTGAAGCGTATAGAGTTGCTCTATAGGGTGCTAGTAAGAAGTAGTGTAGCATGTCTGAGTAAATTCGCCTAAATCGGGTAGAGTTTGAACAATTACAACTATGCAGCTACCCAATTAGTATATGGTGCCTGAGATTTCCTTACTCTTTTCAAGAGTGTATTTGTCTGCGTTAAGCTTGGCCTTGCGCTCCATTGCCTTTGTCAGGTCAATATTGTAATAGGTGCAGAGTGTTAAAAGATATGATGCTATGTCAGCAACTTCCATTTCTACTGCTTCTCGCTTTTCATCAAGCTTTTGAACTGACCCTTGAGAAGTATCCCACATAAAAAACTCCATGAGTTCAGCGACTTCCACCGAAAGAGCCATGGTGACATTCTTGGGAGTCTGAAATTTCTGCCAATCTCGCTCCTCGATAAAGGAGCGTACGTTCTTTTTGAGGGAATCTATAGTGGTAGTTGAGTCATTCATAGGAGCTCCTTGAGCGCAGGTAGTTGCTGTATAAGAAGTAGTGTAGCATGCTTGAATGAATTCACCTAGCCTATGAGTCGAAGGAGCTCAATCTTCTAAAATTTTGAAAAATTGAACTATTCGTGCTACTTTCAAAAAATTGATCTAATAGTTATGCTTTCATCCTTGGTAAAGAATAGGTTTTACCCACTTTGACCCCAAAATACCTCCAAGAGCTTCCAGGCCCAGCTATTACTTCTCACCGTTTCATGGCTTGCGCATTCTTTTTCTGTGGCAATAGGGGGGAGCATTTGAGTTGAATTTGCGGAAGAGCTTGTTGTAGCTGAGTCCTCAGATTCCAGGGTAACTGGCTTAGGTGCATCTCTATGAGACTCATCTTTTATAGCAATAGGAGGGAGTATTTGAGTAAGATTTGCAGAAGAAATTGTTGTGGCTGAGCCGTCAGATTTCAGGGCAACTGACTTAAGCGCATTTTCATAGTCCTTTTCAAATGAGTCAACGTTCGGGAAGAGTCGGTTATAGCATTCCTCAGCTTTTGAAATTTTGTGAAGTTGCTTAATCATACGCTGTCTTGTTGCTTTCAATAATGGCCAGAAGTAGTGATTAAACTGCTGCCTGATTTCAGGTGCCGTCCTAGTGGTTCTCATGGGTATCGTAATGAACAGAGCCTCAATATCGTCAAGAGAGTGCGCCACCTCATACACCGAAAGGGTAAGCAAATCTTTATCGGATACTCCAGGGTAGGAGAGAATGTCAAGAAGAACATAGGGAGGTAGTACGGTAACTTTGTTGAGCAACTCTATCTTGCGCCACAAGCTAAAAAGAGCTTTCTTAGCTTTTTGCCTTGTTGGCATATACCTTAGTATGCTAGCTCGAATGAAGACTTCAAAATAAAGTTTTTTTGCCTCTTTATCTTCCTGAGTCATGCAGGGTGTCGTAATAAACTTGAAAGTAGAGATAGCAAGTCCTTCCATTGCCTTCATGAGTCGGTAATCGCAACGTCTAACCGCTGCCTGATAGAGCCTATCAAGATCTTGAAAGTCTGGCCAGTCTCTTAAAGGATGTGATGAATAGATATATCCAGTAGCCAAGAGAGCTTCTGCCACCTCTCGATAATATCTAGACTTAGCAAAAGCAAAGAGCTTATCTCTTGTGAGCTGATGCCCAGCGTCTTCAATGACATTCGCAAAAAACTCCTTTGCTTTTGGTGGGAGTTCATGGCGCATGATGCCTCTAAGAAGATTTAGCCGGTTTTCTCCATCGAGTCTGCAGAAAGAAAGGATAATACCCTCACGAAATTGCTTGATTTCCTCTAATGTGTCATTCGGATTGATGTAGCTGCTTTCACAAGATAGAGAATTTTGGGGAAGGGAATTGTTTTCTAAGGCATCTAGAAGCGCATTTATACACTTTTCATCACCCTTAATAGCTGCCCATTCAAGGGCATTGATGCCTCTATTGCCACCAACCCCATCATCATCGGCAATAAGAGCACCTCTTCTGACGAGAGACTTTATTTCAAGGTGATCTCCCCTTTTCACTGCTGCTATGAGCTCGAGGGTGAGATGTTTGCGCGTATCTGTGAAGGCTTTAGTGCAGTCTGCAGAAAATATGTATTGGAATAGTGTAATGCTGAACAGTAGAGCAAGGAATAGTCTATTGATGATTGAATGCCGGATGTTTTTTGTCATATTTAATACAACCATAAGAATTTTTTTGATTAATTGGCAAATTTTTGATAAATTATATATAGATTATACACAAAAAGTCTCGAATCGTCAATTCGGTTTTTAACGGTACGCTGAGCAGGCAATAAAAACCTTTAGCAGGATTAGCTAACCAGAAGTCTTTCCCATTGATTTATTTCGTGATTTTTGTATACTGAAAATATGAATATTCTTTGCAAAGGATGGTATCTGTGGATAGCCCAAAATCTCCCGTCTATATTATAGATGGCTCCTCTTTTCTCTATCGAGCTTATTATAGCATTCGGCCCTTAACGACGAAGGAAGGGGTTCCTATAAATGCAGTATATGGCTTTTGTAGGATGATTCGGAAGCTCATGGATACTCATAATCCTTCCTATGTGCTTCTTGTATGGGATAGTAAGGGTAAGACGGTGCGACATGAGATGTTTTCAGCCTATAAAGAGACTCGCCAGGCTACACCGAGTGATCTTATGCATCAAAAAGAGTTAATTCAGGAGTTTGCAGCGTGTATTGGACTTCAGCAACTTGCTATGCCAGCAATTGAGGCTGATGATCTTATGTTTTCGGTGGCCAAACGGTTAGAAGAGCAGGGCCATGAATCTGTGGTATTGTCCTCAGATAAGGACTTGGGTCAGGTATTGAGCGAGAAAGTAACCATATTAGATCCTTTTAAGGAGGAGCTGGTTACTAAGGAATCTCTTGAGAAAAAGTTAGGATTCCCGCTAACCAAGTTGCCGTTTTACTTTGCTCTAGTAGGAGATGCATCAGATAATATTCCCGGTGTAGCAGGTATTGGTCCAAAAGGTGCGACGCAGCTCGTACAGAAGTTTGAGTCCTTACAGGACCTCTATGCAAAGCTTGATACTATTTCCTCTGAGCGAATCCGTACTCTGCTCACTGAATCAAAAGAAAATGCTTTTTTAAGTGAACAACTTTTTATCTTGCAGCGTTATGAAACACCATCTGATAAGGAAACATTTAGATTTTCAATGGAGGGGTGGGCTCAGGCATATCCGTTATTTGAGAAGTATGGCTTCAAGTCATTCCTTACCGATGTTCCTACTTCTAAAAAAGAGGTAACGCTTCATACAAAATACCGTTTTGAATGCGTTACTACTGAAGAAGCATTACAAACTCTTGCGCAGAAGATTACTCAGGCAGGGCAGTTGGCCTTGGATACCGAAGGAACCGGACTTAATCCGCTTCAAAGTGAGATGGTGGGTATGTCGATCTGTGTGGAAGAAGGGGTATCCTATTATATTCCTTTTGGGCATAAGACCGAGGAACCTCAGCTTACTCGTGCACGGGTGGTCGAGGTATTAAAACCACTTTTAGAAGATCCTAAGATTGAGAAGTATCTTCATCATGCAAAGTTCGATGCCTTAATGCTTTCAACTGATGGGATTAAGCTTGTAGGGGTGACCTTTGATACAATCTTAGCCGCTAGCCTTGCTCTAGGAGATACGGAGAGTATCGGATTAAAATCTCTTTCAGAAAAATATTTAGATGAACCGATGTTCTCCTTTAAAGAGGTTCTTGCAAGGAAGAAGTATCCAGACTTTTCTTTCGTACCTTTAGTGCCTGCAACTGAATATGCAGCGGCAGATGCACATCAAACGATGCGTTTGGTGCCTTTCTTTAAGAAGCTCCTTGAAGAGCAAAAGTTGGCTTCTTCGCTATGTAACCTTGAAATGGGAGTATTACAGGTTCTTACCGATATGGAACGAAGAGGTATCCTTCTTGATACCCAGGTGATCGATGAAATAAATACTGTGGTAACCCATGATATTGCCACCTTAAAAGCTCAATTGCTTGGCCACATCGGTGCTGAGTTTGCTGATATTAATTTGAACTCGCCAAAGCAACTTGGTACTCTCTTATTTGAGCATCTTAAGTTACCAGTCATGAAAAAAACGGCTGGAAAAACTGGTTATTCTACTGACCAAGAAGTTTTAGAGCAGTTAGCACAGTACCATCCAGTACCCGCCTGCATCATTAAATACCGCGAGTTAACTAAGATTAAAAATACCTACTTAGATGCTCTTACGACGTACGTTCATCCTCAAACAAAGGCAATTCATACGACCTATAGCCAGTCGGCAGCAGCTACAGGTAGATTGGCAAGCTCTGAACCGAACCTTCAAAATATTCCGGTCGATCGGTTTGCAATACGCTCAGCATTTATACCACGTGAGGGATATGTCTTTCTTTCTGCAGACTACTCTCAGATTGAGTTACGCGTACTTGCACATGTATCTCAAGATGCCACGTTGCTCAAGGCATTTAAGGACAATAAGGATATTCATGCCTTAACAGCTGCAGGGCTTTTTTCAGTTGCGCAAGAACTAGTAACCTCAGAGCAACGGCAGATAGGGAAACGTATAAACTTTAGTATTTTGTATGGGCTTACTGCACATGGCCTTTCAAAAGATCTGGGGATCAGCCATAGTGTGGCAAAAACGTATATTGATACCTTTATGGCACAGTATCCAGGTGTAGTTGCCTGGATGCAATCAGTTATCGAGCAGACTACCAAAAAGGGCTATGTCGAGACAGTTTTTGGGCGACGTCGGTATATGCCGGGTATTTATGAGCGCAATCGTACCCTCTATGATTTGGCTCGTCGGGTAACTATTAATACGGTTCCTCAGGGCACTGCTTCTGAACTGATGAAAAAGGGCATGGTTAATCTTGCAGCAGCTTTTCGCCAGGAAGGCTTAGATGCCCATATTCTCTTGCAGATTCATGATGAGCTTCTTTTAGAAGTGCCTCATGATAAGCTGCACAGGACCGAAGAGCTGGTGAAAAAGGTTCTAGAATCTGTTGCTGAGTGGAGCGTACCTCTTGTTGTTACTACACGCTCAGGGAAGAACTGGCAGGAAGTTACAAAATAGTAGTCTTTGATGGTCTTGTCTTTAGGACTATGATATACGGCTATTCTCAGAACCTATGGATGTTTAAAAGTGCTCTCTTGGCGTATTTAATCATCTAGGACCTTTGCTTTGATTGAGAACTCAAACCACTAAGTCTTCACGTACCCCGTTTCACGACACACTCGTTATTTTCAAAGTTTCTTAACCTCTGGAACACGGGCATTTTTTGAAACGCCATGATCCCTATTTGCAATAAATATTGATAAAAAATTTGCCATAATGTAAAAATATGCTATTATAATAGATGAGATCTTTTCCGCTGATATTGTTCGTAGATTTTCCTCTATAGTAGTACATAGACGTCTACAAGACTTATATCAGGGGACTTGGAGGTCTTCTTGGGGTCCGTAAGGGCCCCTTAGCTTTTTAAGTGCTTTCGCAATCGATTGGCTTTGTGTAAAAAAGTCTTCCCAAGGATCTTCCTGACTCATAAGTCTTTCTCTTATGTTGGCTAGAGTATACTTTTGTGACGTAAGAGATTCATCTTCTAGTTCTTTCCAAAAAAGTGGTATTGCTATGGGAGCATTTGGATACGCTCGTAGAGCATAAGGAGCGACGGCTGTTGCACCTTGTTGATTACGAAGAATATCAATAAATACTTTATGACCTCTCTTGAGTTTGCGTACTTCAAGGGTACTAAAGTCAGGGTGTTTCTTGACGATGATCTGTGCACAGCGCTGTGCAAATTCTTTGCTGGTATCAAAAGTGACGGATCTTTTTAAGGGAAGGTAAAGGTGAAGTCCCTTTGAACCACTTGTCATAACAAAAGAGTGCAACCCTAAGATATCGAAGAGTTCTTTTAAAGAGAGAGCAACTTTGCGCACATGTGAAAAATCGTGACCTGATGGATCAAGATCAAAAATGATACGATCAGGTACTGAGAGTTTATCATATCGTGAGAGCCAGAGATGTGGTGTGATGCATGCTTGATTAGCAAGATACACAAGAGTTGCTTGATTTTGGCAAAGTACAGCGTTATAGAAACCGCCCGTTTTTTCGATGCGCACTTTTTTTATCCATTCGGGAAAATACTGCGAAATATCCTTTTGGTAAAAGGACTGTCCTGTAAGGCCCTCAGGAAAGCGTTGCATCATGAGAGGATGATTCTTAAGATAGGGAATCATCCTTGGTGCCATTGCAGCATAGTAGTCGATGATATCTCCCTTAGTATATGAACCCAATAAGGGCTTATCTATATTGCTGAGAATGACCGTATAGTTTCCAAATTCGAGCTTCATGAGGTCTTTTCTGGTTCGTTAAGTTCTTCGATAGTTTTATGAGAGATGATTGACTTAGGCTGCTCATGAGTAATCGAATATTCTGGTCGTGCATATGAGTCTTTCATCTTAATAAGCAACCAGGCTTTTTTGTCATGGTAATTTGTACGAATGAGAGCATAATCACCTTTGAGTTTTTCTCCGTGCAGCTCTACTACAGCTTCCCCCTTTTTAAGAGCTACTGAAAGAGGTATGTCTTTAAGATTTTTGAAAGTACCTCGATCCCAGATAATCACCTTTCCTGCACCATAGTTACCTGGCGGAATAATGCCTTCAAATTGAGCATACTCAATGGGGTGATCTTCTGTTTCAAGTGCTAACTGTTTTTCATGTGGATCGGTAGATGGTCCTTTGGGAACGGCCCAAGATTTCAAGACGCCTTCATCTTCAAGGCGGAAATCATAATGAGTGCTTCGGGAAGCATGCTTCTGCACTACAAAAATAGGATGTGCCAACTTTGAGCTTTCTGAATTATGCGGCTCTGGTGTGTGCGAAAAATCTCTTTTCTTCTTATACGAGGTAAGTTTCTTTGTACTCATTGCTAACTCCTTTAAGATGTTTTGCTTCCGTACTTTAAAAATCGTACTCCTAAAATAGTAAAGAGGGCAATACTTTTAAGTACTAAAAAAGAATTTACTAAGACTCTTGTTTTTGCTTATTCGAATTTGTTATTTTTGGGTGAAAGAAAGTGAGTAGACTATCTCAAGATTGTGGATAGTGCTCTTAGATGTGGAAAACCAAAATATACCAACACCTACAAGGAGAAAGAATGAAGCAAACTTTAAGGGAACTATGGAAGATCTCAGTGCTCTTGTTACTGAGTACTTCGATTTCACTCTCTGCCGAGAGCCCAATAAAAAAATCTATCCAGAGAAGGACTGCGAGCGCTGATAGTAAAACAGCTGTTGTTACTCCTATAAAAGCTGTATCGACCAATAAGGCGACAAGCGAAACTCTGAAAGCAGCTTCTCAAGAAGTGGAGACTGTAGTTGGTACCAGTGCTTTATTAGAAAACAAAGAAAAAAGTTTGCCTACATCTATTGAGGAACTTAAATCTGTTTTGCGTCATACCGAAATGCACTATAAAGATACTCCTGGGTCTGGCCAATCAAGAAATAACGGTCCAAAAGGGTCTGCTGGAAGAAGTGGTCGTTCTTATGAACGAAGAGGGCATACCGGTGCTACCGGGTGTTCTGGTCTTACTGGTTTGACAGGATGCACAGGCCTTACGGGTGTTACCGGGTGTACTGGCGTTACCGGGGTAACAGGATGCACAGGTCTTACGGGTGTTACAGGATCTACAGGTCTTACGGGCGTAACAGGATTTAAGTGCCCCAAAGGTGCAACAGGTTTAACAGGTCCTCGTGGGGCAACTGGAATTAAAGGTCCTAAGGGTGCAACTGGAGCCACCGGTCCTAAGGGAGCCACGGGACCTACTGGTTTAAGAGGAGCAACTGGAAATACAGGACAAAGAGGTGCTACTGGTCCAAGAGGTGATACTGGAAAGCGTGGCAGAGACGGTGAAAAAGGTGTCACTGGAGCAACAGGTCCTAAAGGTGATAAAGGTGCTACCGGTCCAAAGGGTGAAGGAAAACGTGGTATAGAGGGTGAGCGCGGTGCTACTGGAGCTACCGGTGCGACTGGTCCAAAAGGAGATACTGGCGTCACTGGACAAAATGGTTGCCCTGGTGTAACCGGTGCTAAAGGATCAAAAGGTCCTCGTGGTCACACGGGTTCAACTGGTCCTAGAGGTCCTCAAGGTGTTACCGGAGCGCGTGGTCCAGAAGGAGAAATTGGTACTACCGGTCCAAGAGGAAGAACTGGAGCAACGGGACCCCGTGGAGTAACAGGTCCAAAGGGTAATAGAGGTCCACGTGGCTTCACAGGTGCGACTGGTCCCCGAGGCTTTGCTGGAAAACCTGGTGAAAAAGGTGATATTGGGGAAAGAGGACCTATAGGTTCAAGAGGTCCTCGCGGTTATACAGGTGCTACAGGTCCTCGCGGTCCTCAAGGTACTACTGGAGCTACCGGATTAATTGGTCCTCAAGGTAATACAGGTCCTTGCGGTCCTAAAGGTACTGCAGGTGCAACGGGTCCAAGAGGTGATCGTGGTCAAAAAGGATATCCAGGTATAACGGGTCCTATAGGTGATCGTGGTCCTAAAGGTGATAAAGGTGCAACAGGTAAAGGAGGACCAAAAGGTGATGTTGGTGCAACGGGTCCTAAGGGAGATCGTGGTCCAAAAGGTGATACTGGAGCAACTGGTTTTAGGGGTCAGCAAGGTCCGAAAGGAGATACTGGTCTTCGCGGTAGCACTGGGGCTACAGGGCCTTCTGGAAAAGGTTGTGGTAAAGTTGGTGAATTATCGTTCACTCCATTTGATATGACTACACCGGATGATTCTATAAGTAGCTTCTTCATGGTCTATGATACTCATCCAGCGATAGCGCTACGTGGATGGCCAATGAAGCCGAGCTCTGAGAAACAAAATCCTATTAGCCTCTATTTTGAGGTTCCAAAGGATCTAGACAATCATTGTAAGACAGAATTAGATCTGCATATTGTTGTCGCTAATACGGATAATACATTTACTGAATGTGATAAGAAGAAGGTCAAGATACGTGTACGTTCTGATTATAAGGGAAATGCACAAAATATTGGTTGTTTCTTTGATGATTGTGAGACTGAAAGCATCGAGATTGAGGAGCCATGTTTGAGTGAGAAGTGTCAAAAACTTCGGCATTATCGTGTGACAGTACCTCTTAAATCGAAGCACATATGTCCTCAAGATCTTGCAATCTTTGTGATCGACCGAGATAGCTGTGATGACAATAAACCACTCGATTGCGGAGACAAAGAATATTGTCATGATGTATACCTTATGGGTGCATCATTCAGATATACAAAGAGTTGTGACTTTAAATAAAGAGTAGGATATTACGAAGGACCGACGGGGTTATGCCCTGATCGGTCCTTCTACCTATCTTTGTAAAAGAGTAGCATGTATTGGGAAAGTTCCGAATTGATAGGATGTGAGATAGCAGGAATATATGTCGCACGCAAGATTTTAAATCAAGGAATATAATCTCCTAAGAGAAAGCGCTAGAATAAGCAGTTAAATGGGTGAAGTTTATTGGCCTAACAAATTCTAGTTAGTTTATCCAAGCATGAGAATCTACGAAAAATAATCTAGTTTTGTAGAGAGTTGCTCTTTAGGGAATAGTAATTGAACTTTTACCCTCTGTGCTGGGAAGGAGAAGCACAAGATATGATCTCGATTTCATCTTCATCGAGTTAATATCTTCTAAGAACTCTTGCATGTATCTCATTTGCTGGCAATATCACATGTGAACTATGGCGGTTTTTAATAATCAAAATAGTGCCAGAGTAGCTTCGCCTTTGTATTGAGTGATTTATCGGTGTAGAACCACTCATGATAGAGACTATAATACTGCGAAAAACATCGAACGAGTTGGGGCATCAACCCTTGGGTTAGGTGATGCAGGACCAACTTTGTTGGCTATCGCTGTCTGATCCCAGAATCCCCGGAATTTATTCTTGGGTGAGTATGTCAATATGATTTTTTTAGCATATAGATAAGTGTCCTGCCAATTGATTTCTTTTATTTACGAACTCAAGCGGGCTAAATGGATAGGTAAATAATCAGTATTTATAAAATTATAGCATAATAATGGAGTTTCATACGTTTAACAAATTTGTAAGAACGACTTTAGATCTTTTTAAGCAATATGTATTTCCTGAAAGCATTCGGCATAGGCATACATAGGTTTTCCATGTCCATGCATGATGCCTCGATACTTATTGAGAGCCTTTACAGCCTCGGAAAAATTCATAACCTTGATTTGACTTATATGGGCATTGAGAGCTTTTATTTTTTGATCTATGTCATGAGAGATATTGGACACGTGAGTAAAATGTTGTATAGGTGTCCATACTTCGTAGCCAAGAATTAAAGGCAGCATTGGAAGAGATTCTTTTATTGTTTTTATGGCATCTATTACCAGATGATTAGTTGCTATATGATCTCTATGCTGATCTCCTTCATGAGGTACGTAAATGAGGTCAGGCTCAAATTGCATTATTAGATCAGCGATTTTTTTGGCGGTATCAGGAGAATTTTTTAGCTGACCATCGGGCTCTTTCAGAAATATGAGCTCATGTATGCCGAGCATGCCAGCGGCTTTTTTTGCTTCTTCTTCACGAATCTGCGCGAGTTCTTGGCGTCCATTTGTGTGGTATGCGGCTTCGCCAGAGGTCAGGTAGATGAGGATGATTCGTGATTTGTCATTAATATGCTGTATCAGGGTTCCACCGCAACCAAGCACATCATCATCAGGATGGGGGGCAAAAAGTATTACCGTTTTAGCATTCGGAATGCTTTTTAAATGAGAACTAGTCTCGTTTACAACGCCCATGAGGATGACTGCTACACCCATAAGCCTAAATCCTGCATTCATCATCATACCCCTTTTATTATTTTTCATGTAAATGTTATAATTGGTAATGTAATTTAATTTTGTTTTTTTTAAACCTCTAAACTATATATATTCAAGTTAGCAGGTTTTAATTTCCAAACGCAATACTTTTCTTGGTTTTACACTACGTTAGCACCTAATTATTACATAAAGTCAAAATTTTCTAAAATAATTTCCAAATTAAGCATTCGGATGTGAGATGTAAACTTGTCCTGATTTTTTGCCTAATTTTTGAGCTCAAGACAATTCTTTCCAATAATGTTACCAGAAGGGATTTTTATTAATTGTGAATGTGTATGGTGATTAACGCGCGTTGCGTTTCATAGAGCTGGTTATTTAAAGAACATCAGTGATTTTTGATTTTCAGTCTTCGATTATGCTCCTTAACAATGAGTCCTTGAGAAGTTCATTTCGTCTAATTAGCATTAACTCAATGAGTTCCTTTGTAGAGGAAGGTTCAACGAGAAGTACTTCATCCCAGACTTGTGAGAGATTTTCTTGCGTTAGGTTCATACAGGCACTGAGGGTAGAAGAGAAATAAGCGGTGGTGTGGCGGCTAATATGAGAGGGGCCTTTTGTATTGTAGGCTAGCCAAAGTGTCGAATTCCATATGATATAAGTAAGCTTTGGCTGTTTTGAAAGGCTTCTAAGGTGCATCTTTGAAGATATATAGGGACTAAATAGTGTGTGTACTTGGTCACCGGTGATTGTGCGTGCATTCTCAAAAGGGAATGCTTTTGATGAATATGATGTAATATCTGTGTTTGTACCTTTCTCAATGTAGGTTATCGATTTGTACTTGCTATAGGAGCGATGATATATGCTAGAATTATCAATTAACCATAATCGATAAACGTTGTCTTTTTTTACAATGAGTTGATTGCCATAATGGGTATCCCATTGACCCGCTAGATAATAAAAAAGCTGCATATCGCTGATTGCTTTCTTATCGATTTTTTCAAGAACTTTTGAAGGATTTGCTAGGGAAGCGAGATTTGGTGCATGTATGTATAGCTGCAGACTTCCTTGGGTCCCTGCAATGGTTCTGAATATTGTTGGTGGAACTAAGAATATATTAAGGAGCTTGCTCAGCCGATATCCGGCTACTTCCGCATAATGATACTCTCCAGTCTTAAAGAGAGCTTTGAGACCGCTTTCTAAGGTGATTAACTTGATTTTGTGGGTAGGCCGTATTCCTTCAGCTTTTACAAAAGGAGAGATATCAACAATAGCCTCTTTCTCTAAACAAGATTCCATATACTCAAAGTGTTCTCTTGAGCTGAGTTCAGAATGACCTATAATGCTTCCGGATGCTTCGTATTTTACGAGTGATAAAATAATAAGGATAATTCTTTTATCTGTCATGATGAAAGACCTTTTTTTACGAACTTATGGTATTTAAAGGGATTTTAGCATGTATGCACGCTAAAAAACAATGGAAATATAAATAAGAGCTCTTGGATTCTTGCTTTCATCAGCAGTCGCCCAAAAAAAATTTCTCTAAACTCTTGCTAACTATTTTTGAAAAAGTATAGATTATTGCTGGATTACTTGATTAAAAAAGGAGGTATTATGATATTGGGTTCCAGGCTAATGGGGTTTCTGCTCGTAGCACTTGTATATTCTGTAGCGGCAAAGGTTACTGAACAATCTACTTTATTTGAGGGAACCTATTCAGAAAATTATATTATGCGTTGGCACTTTCAGAATTTGTGCCATCACGTTTATGATCCTCATACAAATATATATGCCTGGCCATCAGATCCTGAGGGTGTTACTTTTAATCCTCAAGAGGTAAAAAGGGGGGATCTTATCTTTGTACGAGATGTACTTCGGTTTATGAAAAAGCTTCACCCAAAGATTAAGGAACCTTATATTATGATAACCGCAGGTGAATTCCGCGACCAGGTCACTCCCGCGCATCTAAAGTATCTTGATGATGAAAAGATTATTGCTTGGTTTGCTGTACATCAAGACTGCTATGAAACACATCCTAAGTTCCATCAGCTCCCTTTAGGGATTTATCAAGATAAAAAATTCTATGAGCCCCGAAAAGAACTTACTCAACACTTTGCAAAGTTGCGTGCCGCCCCAAAAACTAAGCTTCTCTACAGTAACTTTGGTGATTTACGAGGTATGAAGCCTGAACGGGCTGAGGTCGTCGACTATTTTGCTGATAAAGACTATTGCTTTAAAGTTACCAACAGACTTCCCTTTCTTGAATATATGCAACAGATGTCTGAGTTCAAATTTTCTCTCTCACCTCGAGGATATGGCCCCGACACCTACCGAACCTGGGAAGCTTTATTGGTAGGGTCTATCCCTATAGTCCACACCTCACAATTAGATAGTTTGTATGCAGATTTGCCTATTTTGATTATAGATCGATGGGATACTATTACGGAAGAGTACCTTGAAAGAAAATATGCCGAAATTACTCAAAAAAAATGGTCTATAGATAAGCTCTTTATAGAGTATTGGAGTCTAAAAATCTTCAAACTTAGGGATGAGTTCTTACGTAAGGCTACACAGGAGCTCGGATGAAAGGAAAGATCGCACTACTTATACTCGTAGGGATCCATTTTGGATTAACAGGCCGACAAGACAAGGAAGAATGTTCTGGCATTGACCCGTTATATTATGGCGCATGTGATACCCCTAATTTTGTGATGAGATGGCAATATCAATATTTTTGTGATCATGTATATG
Source organism: uncultured bacterium (assembly GCA_963819815.1). GTDB lineage: Bacteria > Babelota > Babeliae > Babelales > Babelaceae > PRDV01. The sequence goes on along the minus strand of CAWFXL010000001.1, from coordinate 1,108,739 downwards.
ATCCAAGGGTCGACATTTGGCGCTGGCCGACAGATGAGGAGCATGGGGTAACGTTTAATCCAAATGATGTAAAGCCGGGGGATACGATTTTTGTTCGTATGTTTCCTGAGTTCTTTAAGGAAATGCATCCTAAGATTAAGCATCCCTATATTGTAGTCTCCGCTGGTGAATGCTTAGATAAAATGATTGATGACTATAAGCGCTATCTTGATGAAAAGAAGGTCATTGCCTGGTTTGGTATCCATGCTAATCAAATGGCGATGAACCATCCCAAGTTTCATCCAATTCCTATCGGTATTCTTCAGGATCCGTACTTCTATAAGCATAGAGACAGGCTTAATAAAGATTTTAAGCGGTTCCGTACCACAACTAAGAAAGAATATCTTGTATACATGAATTTTGCGTATGATGGAAAACCAGAACGTAAAAAGCTCAGAAAGCGCTTTTTGAATGAGCCCTATTGCAAGCATGGTGAGCGGCAAGAATTTAAAGACTATTTAAGAGAGATGGCACAATCATGTTTTACGCTTTCGCCTGAAGGGCTTGGGCCAGATTGCTATCGAACCTGGGAAGCGCTTCTTGTTGGTTCAATCCCTGTGGTCAAGCGGTCACAACTTGATCCCCTTTATGAGGGACTTCCTGTACTTATTGTTGATTCATGGGATGATGTAACACAAGAGTTCTTACAAGAAGCCTATATAAAAGTTGCCTCAAAAAAATATGATATTAAGAGACTCTATGCTGGCCATTGGACTGACCAAATTAAAGAGAGGCAGCGCCAATTTCGTGAAGGAAGATCATGAAGAGAATGTTTTTCGGGTTGTTGGCTCTTTTCTATGTTGTATCGTGTGAATCGCGAATACACTACGATGAGCCTATTTCAAAAAACTTTGTTATAAGATGGGCCTTTCAAGCGCTCTGTGACCATCATTTTGATCCAAGACATGTATGGCCAACTCCTTCAAAAGATGATAGGCCCGTAAGTTTTGATCCGAAAGACGTAAAACCGGGAGATATGGTCTTTGTGAGGGACTTTGAGTATTACTTTGATCATAAACACAAAAAAATCAACGTGCCCTATTTTGTGCTTACTCATGGAGAGTTTCTTGATAAGTTCCAAGAAAAATATGTAAAGTACCTTAAGGATGGCAAAATTCTTGCATGGTTTACGATTCATCCTTGTGATATTAAGCATGAGCGGATTATTCCTCTTCCCTTAGGAATTGTACAATACAAAGAGCTTTTTGATAATAAAAGAGAAATGCATAAGCGATTTGCAATGCTTCGTAACAAGAAAAAAGACAAACTCCTCTATATGAATTTTACCGAATGGTGTATGCCAGAAAGGACGCGTATACGTAAACTCTTTGAGGACAAACCGTTTGTGACGTATGTAGAGCGATGTGAGTTTGGTACTTTTATAGAAGAACTTTCGGAGCATAAGTTCGTTCTTTCGCCGCCGGGACTTGGGCCTGATTGTTATCGTGTGTGGGAAAGTGTGCTTCTTGGTTCCATTCCCCTAGTACAACATTCATACTTTGATTTCATGTATGAAGGGCTTCCGGTCTTATTCATAGACAGATGGGAAGATATTACCAAGGAGTTTCTTGAGGAGCACTATGAAGAAATGACCACTCGGACCTATTCACCAAAGCTTCTCGGCATGGAACATTGGATCAATATCATTGATGCAGTTCGTAAAGAATACTGGCCACAAGAAGCTGGACAGTTTAGGAGTCTCATGGAGAGACTTAGATAAAGAAAGTACAGCGTTACATATGGCGAGGGGGCACTAGAATTGTTCTCTTGGAGGGGCTAAAAAATAGTAAGAACGGCATTTTGTGGCTGACTCCAAACTGTACTCATCAGAAATTGCAAAGATGCTCAACAGAGTAAATTTATTACAGGAAATTTTATACCGAGACCACGGGTTAATTGTGAGTGCTGTCTTAAGCTCCCTTTTTAAGCAGCACATACTTGGCTTAATCTAATGTTAAATCCAAAATTCATGACTGACGCGATAGGAGTGTGAAGCTCTCAAAAAGATCAGATCTTGAGCTATTACTTGTTTTTTTTGCTCTAAGAACAGCTGTAATATCTTTTTGATCTCGTTCTTTTATGCCGATCTGTGTTATTAAAAGGGTATCATTCTCCCATTTAGATTTATCAGGCCATAATTCGAGCCTAACCCGACCCACATTACAAGCCATTTCAGAAAAAAATGAATCAGCCCGGATAACTGCGTCACATTGGGAAATCATGAAAAAATCGTTTAAAACATTCGCATTATGCTAATTCCCTTCTTTATGTATATCCATACGTAATTCTAGAACGGGGTAATGCCTTCACTACGGCGATGATCCTTATTTGTATGGATTAAACTTAGATTATGATGAAATTATTAATATAGCTAGAACATATCTTGCGCGCCCTCAGCTTGATAGCACGATTTGGGAGTTGCAGGATTTGAGGAACAAGATGAAAAGGTGAGGAATCTGATAAACAACCAGAAATGCAAGCAATGGCCACTAACTCGATAAAATCAGAAAAAGCTTGACTCACAGAAGGCGGGAATCCGCTTTTTCTATTTGACTCTCAAACGATTCCAGTTTTTATGGATAATCTTTGATACAATCTTCGCTTCGCCATAAGGGCGGAAATCAATCGAGCTGTTCAAGTGGCTGAAAAGGCTCTAATGTTCTAAGATAGGCGTCAATTTCCATCTGTAGAGCTGGTTTAATCATGTAAACACTTATTGGATTATTACGGCGATAGTAGTAAAGAACTTCATCTATGAACGCAACGTGATTTTTACCAATAGCACCATCTTTAGGACAACACATTTCCAACATGGCAAGCATAAAAGCGGTATCAGCTGTAGTCCTCATAAACTTGCCATTATAATAGAAGTATTCCTTATTTATCTTTTTAAATAGTCCTGCTTTAAATGTTCTGAGATGTTCTGTCATTTGTGGCATGACATGTTTCCGAATGAGATGTGTTTGAAGAAGATCCTTTGGAATCGCACTGCCAAGGGTATAATCATAACCGTTCCCGAATGCTGTACTTCTACCATGAGTTAGCCAAAGGTCTGGATCTTTATAGTACTTCTCTAATGTTAAAAGAACATTATTGTGCGCAAATTTATCATCTCCATCAAGTATTACGACTATTTTATGGTTTGAGATATAATTATGAATCGTATTGTAAGTATTAGCACCAGCACCCATATTTTCTGGGTTATGTATAATTGTAACAATGTTTTCTAGCTGGTGTTTTTTAACAAATCCTTCGACAAGCTTGCCCGTATCGTCAGTCGAGCAGTCATTGATATAATATATATGGTAAGGATTTGTAGATTTTTGCCAACATGCAGAAAGTAGGTTTTCTTCATAAAATTTTGCATTATTGTATGATGGAATCAGAATTGCAAATTCGCAATTGCTCTTAATTTCATTACTCTCGATAATACTACCTAGAAGAATTAGTTGTATTCCCAACAAGAATTTTTTTGAACAATTCATCGACTCTCTCCCTTTTTGAGATTCCGTTTTGTATTTAATGTTAAGTTAGCATAATATTTTCTCATACTTCAAGGGTTTGTAAGAAATTTGTTAAAGCAAAGTAGAAATGTCCCATTTATTTCAGTACACCCGGTTCTCGCCAGGAGTGGTTTTTAGGCGGCCTGTACATTATGTTGCTCACCACTTTGACTTGCTCCTTTCGGACTGTTTTTTTAGGTTCAGTTATCTCTTTACAATACAGTCTTTTTTTACTATAAGTTAGCCATAGAGTTCCATCAAAGCACAGACGGTTACTTCGCAACCCGTATACAACTGGACAGTTGATGCCGGATCATAATTTGCCTTACGTTTCTCTATTTGCAGTAATGTTATATTCCCGCTTAAGCATCTCAGTCGCATGAGTCGGATCAAAGCCTTCCAGTTTAGTTGACATAATCTCAACAATACTTTCTTCTACTTCGCCCGATGTTTTATTGTTACTGGGCTTGTCAGCGTTGCCGCGTATAAGTCTCTTAGGGCCTTCTTCTGTGTTACGGCTTATCTGACGCAAGCCATAGCCTGACAATTGAGCAGCCTTCTTTCGTGTTAGAGCTCCCAATGCCACTTGCTTAATAATTTCGATCACATGTATATCTGCTTCATAGTAAATAGTTTCTCCATTTTGCCCCTTCTTGCAATTCTGGACTTGTTAAGTTGATACCAGAATCTGCCCAAAGAGGGGGCCTGTTTTCAATAGTTGGGAGGACATTTCTACTTTGCAGAATAGGGGACATTTTCGCTTTGCAGTCACAGGGTTTGTAAGAAATTTTTGTGTAAATGTCCTTTTTCTCTATAAACAGGGCTTGCGCTTGGAAAAATCTAGGGGGCTCAAAAGGGTCATTATTTCAACCAACTTCCACCAAGCTTCCAGTTTCTGAGTGTAACTGCATGAGGAAAAGCCTGGCAGGGAATTTTTATATAGCATGGAGTGTCAAAATAATTATACTGCTCAAATCCTTGGCGTGCTTTAAATGAAAACCAGTCAGAATACAATTCATCAACGTTCCGATCTGCAAAAGGAATCGGATAAATCATATCTGTGGGCAACACAGTAACCTCAGAAGCTTCTTTAATTCCTGTTCTTACATAATAGGGTCCTGTGGCAAGATTTGCTTTTTCAGAAAAATCGATTTGTGATAGATATTCTTCTGAAAGCAATCTTTCAAGAACTTTGTAGCCCGGAATGCTCACAATAAATCCACTTGAAATATAGGGTTTATCTTCTTGACCTACGCAGTCTAATCCACAGTAATCCTCCTGACTTATCATAAAGGGAGTATCGATACTCTCTAATATTACATCCATGCTTTGCAAAGCCTGCATGGTAGCATCAACGTATATTCCACCATGATGATACAAAATTTCTAATCTCATCAAGTCAGCAATTTTAGCATAGACAATTTTTGAATCTAGCAATAATGGTTCGATATATTTCCATGTTTTGGGAAAGTTTATTTCATGAAGATCTGCATTATCCCATAGTTTATAGTAATATCCATTCATCATGCTAAATGTTGACATATATTTACCTAAGATTGATGGCAGACTTTTTCCAATCCATATTTGATGAATTATTTTTGGCACCCCAAATTTTGATACAGATACTTCCTTACCAGAGGTCCACATGCTTTTTTTAGAAGAAAGGCTGTTAAATATTGGCTTTTTGGTGTCTGGGATATATCTCAAGATAGCTTCTCTTTTAGGTGTCTCATTTAATGGCAATCCAAGCTTCCCGTTCGAAAATAGGATTGGTAGATATAGCAACGTTCCAAATAAAAGTTCAATAGTGTAATATCGTGAAAACTTCATGATCCCCTCTCCCAAAATAAATTATTTCCTAATCGCTAATTTTATTTTAACCGTAATAGGAATAAGTAATCAATAGAAGGTCGCTGAAAATAACGAAACACAATTAGAATGAGTCATCTTTTTATCTAACTATGTGCTGAATCCAACAAATTCTGCGTGGCTGGATAAGGTGAACTATATGAGTGAAGAAGCTCATATGCAACTAGATCTTTTGGAATGGCCAACCCCCCCGGGTTGCTTGAAGAGAGGTGATGCTTCTGAAAACTTCATGGCAGGTATTCAGTTTCCACAAAGATCTTGAGCTCTCACCTATTTTTGTACCGCTAAGCATCTGGGTTTGCCAGGTAATAGGTTTTTGTGCCCCATTTTTTTTGATCTCTTTCTTTGATTCCGATCTGTGTTACCAAAAGAATATCTTTCTCCCACCTAGACTTATTAGGCCATAATTCAAGCTTAACGCGACCTACATGACAGGCCATTTCAGAAAAAAATGAATCAGCTCTGATAACTACGTCACATTGAGAAATCATAAAAAAATCGGTTAAAACATTTGCGTTGTGCTTATTCTCATCTTTACGATAACCGTACTTAATTCTAGAGCTAGGCAGCATTTTACGATATTTTTCAGCGATAAGGTCTGGGCGTGGATCATCGGAAAAAATATGAACATAGAACTTTCTATCAGAGAAGCGATCCAAAATATAGTTTAATTGGTCTATAAAAAAGCTATCTGGTGGAAACCTATTAGGGTACTGAACATCAGCATAGGTATCATTGTCATCTTCATCTTCAAGTTTAGAATTAATCAAAGCAGATTTCTGTTTCAATGGATTATCCCAACCGCCGCCACGACGAACATGTAAGCCTATGCAAAGATGTTCAGCGGGTACCTCTAAATGGGGAATATCATTTATAGGACTAATTTCTGTCTCTATCATGTTATAAAAAACCGGATCATCCCAATTAATATGATTATTGGATATGAAAGGGGAAATGACGTATAAGTTATCGACTTGTTCGCTATCTAGTATGCTAATGTCAGTGGTTGATTTTATCCTCAAATGGTTATGATCCCTATAGTTCTTGTGCGCTCTGTGCATATTGAGAAAGGAAGAATGCTCAAAAGGTCTATAATAAAATTCTAGTCCCTTAGAGTAAGCAAGCCATCGAGCTTCCGCGTAGGTATAAAGATTATCCCCTAATCGTCCCCCGCCAAAAGAGTAGGTGATACCAGCACTACGGTTTGAAGTGCAGAAAATGCTTGAAAATATAGATATAGTAAGAATGCCAATAAGTGCATATTTCGAAGTAGGTTGTTTCATTATGATACCCTTTTTATAGCTCATTATCAAAATTAAATAATTTGTTCGTTCGTTTTAACGCCTTAGTTTCAGGTTAGCAAGAAAAGGTTTCAGAATGCAATAGTCTATTAACGTTATAAGTACTGGTTCAAGTGAAGTGGTATTTTCAGCTCTCTCAATCTGGGATGTGAGTTAGAGCGAAAAAATATTTAGGGTTTTGGTCTATTTCCAACTTTTTCTAATTGAAAGGTTTAAATACCTTTTTGTCCTACCTTCATGTCACTTCGCAGTATTTTTGCGAAATTCTTGCTGTAATTTTTGAATTTGGCTTGTCCAATAATGGGTATATAATTTTTCGATATTATATTTCTTTGAAGTTATTTTTTTATATGCCTCTTTTAAGAACTTCTCATTTGCTGCCTGTTCCCAAGTATCAATAATGAGTACTGGAAGATCTTCAAATAATGTATCAAGCTGTGAACTTTTTACTATCGGAATAGAGCCTACCAGAAGAGCTTCATATGTTCTATAGCAATCGGGCCCTGTGCCTTCTGGTGAAAGGGCAAAGTAACATTCAGCCATTTCTTCTAAATAGCTTGAATAACCTAAAGCTTCGTCTGTTGTTTTGCAATAAGGTTTGTTTAGGAATAATTCTCTGACCTGTTTACGATCAGCATATCCTGGGCTAAAATTCATATATATAAGATATTTTTTCTCGGCCTCTTCGCGCAACTCTCTAAATTCATTATTTAGGTCTTCTTGCTCATCGTAGAAGTCATGATCTTGCATAATGCCAAGAGGTAAGGGATGAAACTTGGGATGTTTCATGGCCATTTTATTTGGATGCACTCCAAACCATGCAATAACCTTGTCTTCATTAAGGTATCCCTCATAATCATCTATAATTTGGTCTTGGCTATCCCCAGCTGATACCACGATATAGGGATGTTCAATTTTGGGGTGCATTTCTTTGAAGAAGCGAGAAATCTTACGAATAAAAATGGTATCACCAGGCTTTACCTTTTTTGGATTGAATTTCACTAATTTATGTTCAGGGGTCGGCCAATAATGACTATCTTGTGAATCATATACATGATCGCAAAAATATTGGTATTGCCATCTGATAACAATGTCTGGAGTGTTGCTGGAGTTCTTGTATAAGTTAGCGTGTATTGTTGGCGCGTTAGCTCTCATAAAAAAGCTTACCAATATTAACCAGGCTACTATCATCCTTTTGGTAGGATTATTAATAGATAACATATGGCCCATTTTTCTTATAGCCCATTTTAGTAAAAAAAACATATTTGCCTCCAAATTTTTTGAATCATTTTCTGTGAGATCTGGCAAAGATTGCATGCCCTAGTTCAGGATCATGATATTCAATGCGTCAATCCTTGTTATCTGTGACAATGTATTGGATCATGGTATTTTTGCTATCGCGCTCTATCACCTTCACTGTTGTCACTATAAGCTTTCTACCTTCCCATCTAATTTGTTCCGGCTTGATTTCTAGCTTTATCCGGCCTATAGCGCCAGCCATCTCTGAAAAATGAGATGCCGAACGAATGAGGCAGTCAAATCGCATTATGTTGAAGAAGTCTTCCAGCACGTTTTCATGTAGGCGATTTCCAGTTATGCGGTACCCAAAAACAACCCTTGGTTCATTAATTGCCCGCCTATATTTCTCCACGATTGCTGATGGTAAAGGGTCATCTGTAAAAAGATGAACGTAGATCTTTTTTTTAGGATCCACTTGTTCGACCACGAACTTAAGTTGGTCAATGAAGAAGGTATCTGGAGGAAACCTTGTTGGAAAGCGTTGATCATCATAGGTCTTCTGTTGGGCATCCGTCGTAGCTTGAACATCATTAGTCTGCGTATGTACAAGAGTATCAGATTGATATAGTGCATAATCATAGCCACCGCCACGTCTCACATGAAGTGCGATAGCATAGTGATCTTGGGGAATCGCTATTTCTTCTATGGCAACGACTGGGCTGACTTCAGCTTGGACAAGCGCCATGAATTTGTGATTCTCCAAGTTAACATCATTGTTTGCTAAAAAGCCATCGACAATATACAGAGTATCGGTAGATCCGTCAGGTATCTGCCGAACATCGCGAATGGATACTTCATGGGGGAAGTGGTGATTTTTCCTATGCTTGAATAGGGTATGCATAGCCAATTTATCAGTATAACTGAAAGGATGGTAATAAAATTCCCAATTATTCTTAAAGGCTAGCCAACGAGCTTCACAATATGTTTTTAAACAATCACCAAAGCGACCCACATGCTCATCTGTATAACTTATACCACAGCCTGCAGATATCAAGTTGGATGAAATAAATATAAAAAGAAATAATGGTAAACTAAGTTGTTTCATCAGCATCCTTTGTAGAAGGCTTGCTTGCCCATGTATCATTTTTTAATGCAATTTGCATCGTGCTCATAAGGAATTCCAGCTAAAGGAAATTTAGTGTATGGCATGATGGCCCATAATTCATGTTCATACTAGCACTAACAAAAAATCAAATGCAAGCTTTTTTCGTAAAACTATTGGTGATAGTTATTTAGACTTGCTTGAGCAATTAGGCACAATTTGGGATCATAGACCATGGGGTCAGATGTTGGCAGCCTTTTTTTGGTATTTTCTTCATTAGATCAAACCTAATCATAAATTATAGATTTCATGCCTGAATTGGTCGACCAAAAGATTCTTTTTTTGTTTTTTCGAAAAATATTAAATTGCATGAGAACCTTAGCTCCGATTGAGATCTCCTGTTAGCAAGATCATTCGATAGCAGATTCGTTATTAAATATTGATATCTATAATGTAATTATAATATGATGAAATTTAAGAAGGATGTTTAAAACGAAGTGAAGTGGTATATGAAACGGTAAATTCACTCTGTAATGAATGCCCTAAGATCAAAAAAGTAGCTTTGGCTAAAGCTCTATCGATTTAAGTAGCAACATATATATGGAACTGGTTTCTATTATGATACATAGGGGAGAAAGTTATGTTAATGAACATTGTATTTTATATGGGGCTTATTGCCCAATTATTATGGGCTCCCGTAGTATGCGGTGATGGAGAAAGATGGACCCTGGAGGATCTGAATAGACTTCTACTACGTAGAGGAGGGCCTAAAGCTGATTATAGATATGAATTAGCAAATGTTGTCAAAAATCTTGAATGTGAAAAGATAATCGATATTTCTTTTAAATTGCCACCTTTAAAGGATGGTAGCGGTACATACGCAGCCTATAATCCTTCCATCATCAAGACAGATCTAGGTTATGACATGATTTGTAGGACTAGTAATTTAACAAAGGATAATTGGGAAGGAACTGGTGGAGAAGCTAGGAAAAATAGAGGATTCTTTCTGAGATATGACAAATCTTTCAACCTTTTGGGAGAGCAAGAAATTATGATACCAACTGATCTAATAGCAGATGTTGTAACTCCAGATCTCCTTTTTATTGATCATAGACTATTTAATTGGAAGGGCGCTAGCTGGTTCTCGAGTTGGTTTTATCTTAAGGGTAAGGAGAGAATACAGAAGTTTTCAGCATGCAAGTTAGACGGATCACGGGATGTTCTTCCAACCAAGATAGAAAGTTTTACCTTTTTTAGATCACAGGATGTTCTTCCAACCAAGATAGAAAGTTTTACCTTTTTTACTGGACCAAAAGAAAAACGGTGGGAAAAAAATTGGCTGCATATTCCGGGAGATAAACTTAGATTTATTTATATCTACGACCCTTTTGTTATTATAGAGGCAAACATCCAAAGTGGTGAAACCCAAACTGTTTTTACCTATGACCCAACATTAGATTTTACTTATTTTCATGGTTCGGCGGCTCCTGTAGAGTTTGAGGATGGTTATCTTGCAATGGTTCATGAAACTCATGTGTATCGCTCCTATACGCATAGGCTTGTGTTTATGGACAAGAATTTTGTTATAACAAAATTGTCGCTACCCTTTACCTTTACTCACGTTGGAGTCGAAATGTGTCTTGCGATGACCATAGACCATTCGGGTAAGAAATTAGTCATACCCTTTGGTATTGAGGATGTGGAAGCGAAAATCGCGATTGTAGATTTAGAACAGGTGAAAAAAATGTTAATTGAGATTTCCAGTATTGAGGCTTCTTTAGCATAAAGATAGCATTTGTCCATACAATGTGAAATGATAGGGCACAATGATCATTTGAGCCAATTTTCAGATGAGTGTGCCCTATTTTTTTAGGCCACCTAAAGCCGGGATAGCGCAAAATAATAAGCCGATTTTCTTTGCTTCAAAAAATCCTAAATATAAATATGAAGAACATAACTATTATCGGGGGGGGCGGTATCACTGAGGTTATTTCTTGGGTTGCCATTGAAAGGGTATTTTAAAGAGCTTTCTTGAGGCCCAAAATTTAAACCCCATGCGTCCTCTTGTTTGAGATAAACGAAAGTGCTTAAAACCTTTTTTTTAGGTTCATACAATTTCGATCCCATTTATGATACTTTTCTTTAGCGCAAATATCAGATAGCAGAAATCTTCAAATCAAAATAAAATATTTAAATTTTAAAAAAACAATATCCTATCAACTTGGTCAATCCTTTGAGATCTGCCTAAACTAATCTATGCATATCCATCAAAGGAAGTTTTCAAAAGCCCATCAATGAATATTATTTCCATTTTAGAATTTTCCTATAAACCGTTGCAATTTATAATGCGATCATGATATTATTATGAAAGATGAAGGGGGACAATTTCTACGTATGAAGGAAAGCAGATGAAGCAATGCTATTTTTCTATTATTTTATCATTACTTAGCCTACCAGTTTTTTGTTCTGTGATTGAAAAAAAAAGGGAATGCATAGCTTCTATATACGAAGACTGTGGGGTTGCTTTTCCGCGAGCAATTAATCTCGTAAAAAATGTTTTGGTAACAAAAAACAGCATTAAGGTGGAAGTGGCAGATGGATTTAAAAATGACTATCTCGTAGACGATTTTTTTGTATCCTATGCGCAAGATATTGATCTTTCTTCGCTTGATAGTTCTTTGCTTATTATACCCTTCATCATGAATGTCTATTCAATTATCTTGATTTCTGGTAAAAATTATTACATTGATTCGCTGGATATCGATTTATATTATTCCCTGGTTAAAGTAAAACAAATTTTACAACGGCTCTATCCAAAGACAAAGTGGGAAGGGAACTTAATCCCAGGTCGACTTGTAAAAAATATGCCAAGGGTGCCTTTAAAGGACCCTAACAAAGAATTCGCTTTGCTGTTTAGTGGAGGACTTGATTCTACGACCTCAGCTTTATCGAGCATAGATAGCAAAATTTTGCTTATTACGCTACGTGGCCACTGGAATATTCCTCTTGATGATGGTGGAATCTGGGAAAGGCAAAAAAAGGCTACCCAGAGCTTGGCAAAGCATTATGGTCATTCAAGTACCTTTGTTAGTTCTAATTTTTCGGAATTCCTGAATTGGGATTTTTTAGAAAGCTTAAGTCCTGAAATTGAGACCTGGCGCTTTGATACAGCAGAAGGAATAGGGTTATTTGGTCTTGTTGTTCCTCTTCTCTACTTAAAAGGTTATTCAGTTCTCCGTATTGCATCATCTTATACATGGACATATCCATGGCCATCCTCAGCTAATCCTCTCATTGACAATAATATTCTATTTGCTAATAATTTTAGATTCGACCATGATCAATTTGATTTATCAAGGGCAGATAAGATAGAGCTTATCATTGATCTGGTCAAAAAAGGTCTCATAGAGAGGCCTCAGCTAAAAATATGCGATGGTAGGCAGAGTGAACATTGTTATGATGATGATTGCTCTAAATGCGTTCCAACATCTTTAATGTTGTTAGCATTAGGTGAGGATCCTCATTTGTATGGGTTTACCTTGGATATTGATGAAATGATAAATAGAGCTAAAAGTTATCTTGAGCGGCCTCATCTTTATAGTACTATGTGGGAGTTGCAAGATTTAAGGAATAAGATGAAAAAGCGGGGATACGATAGCAAATTTAACTGGTTTATGGAAGCAGATTTGACTGCTTCAATAGCACCTTGCAAAGAAAGGCATCTGGTTAATTGGCAAGAATTTAAAGACCTTGCACCTGCAGGGCTGGTAATTCCAGATGTACCTGTTATAGAAATATCTTAAAACGGGTAATTTTTCATTGCTTCATGTGGGCATTTTATTGCATTTCAAAATTATTTACAAAGGTATTGCAATCGTGTCACTGCCCATGATATGTTAATTCTAATCAATATTATGAACTTGTTTATTATGGCATTAAGAATTACTTATAGCTATTTTTAATGAACTCAGCGTGGGATAAAAGGGAGAAAAGTTGAAGCTAACAAAATTATTTTATAGCACGCTTATTATGAGCTCCCTTGGGGGCTCTCAAGTACTTGCTTATATAATGCAAGATGGAAAAAATATTATTTCCAAGATGATTGTAGAGAAAAATAAGGTATCTATAGAGGTTGAGGAAGGGTTTAAAAAAGAATATCTCAAGGATAACTTCTTTGTTACCTATAATGAGCCCGAAATGGATCTGACCCTGTTTAACCAATCAATTGTTACCATACCTTTCATACTTAATATTATTTCCATAATCTGGATTTCGGGGGAAGACTATTATATAGATACCATGGATGAAGATCTCCATTATTCTCTTATCAGGATAAAAAAAGTGCTATCCCGCATGTATCCAGATACCTCATGGAATGGTCGACTAATTCCAAGAGCATTAGTAAAGAATATTTCTCAGGAACATTTAAAAGATCGGGAAAAGGAATTGGCCCTTTTTTTTAGTGGAGGTCTTGATTCAACAACCTCTGCTCTTTCAAATCTTGATAAGAAGCTACTTCTAATAACAGTCCGAGGCCAGTGGGATGTTCCTTTAGGGAATGCTGTTCTTTGGGAGGAAAGAGAAAAAGATATACGAGCTTTTGCTGAAAAATATGGATTTACTAATGCCTTTATTGAGTCAAACTTTTTTGAGTTCCTTAATTGGGATCGGCTTGAGAGCCTAAGCGAAGAAATTACTTCCTGGCGCTTAGATACTTGTGAAGGAATGGGAATCTTTGGTCTCGCAATGCCTCTTTTATTTAGTAAGGGTTATTCATTAGCACGGATTGCCGCTTCATATACCTGGGAGTATCCTTGGCCTTCATCAGCAAATCCAGTTATAGATAATAGCCTTCGCATTGCGAGTCATTTCAGACTTGAACATGATCAATTTGAGTATTCACGCGCTGATAAAATAGAGTTTCTGCTTAATTTGGTTGCAGATGGGGTTATTGATTCTGCACCGAAATTAAAAGCATGCGATAGTAAAAATGCTGCAAATTGTTTACATCAGAATTGCTCTAAGTGCATTCCAACCGCATTCATGTTGTTCGCATTAGGCGCTGATCCGAGCTTATATGGATTTAATATCTCACAAAATCAGATTATTGAGGAAGCTCAACATTATTTAAAGAATAAACAGCTCTATTGGACTCTTTGGGAGCTTCGGTCATTAAAAGACAAGCTTTTACAAAAAGAATCAATTGGTGTAAATCTGGATTGGTTTATGGAACTTGATTTTAAGAAGCTGATTAAAAATGAGTATATCAAGGAAAAGAACCTACTTTATTGGCAAAATTATAAAGACCTTGTACCAAAGACATTTAATATTCCCACAGTAATGAGTAAACAACTTTGAAGGAGTTTTCAATGAGGACCAGCATTTGCTTATTGATTAGCATACAGGTGATATTGCTATCTTTTAATAATTGTAATGCTATCGATGTGTTAGTTCAATCTCACATCAAAGGAGCACTTATGGGAGCCGCATTAGGTGATGCATATGCCCGAGTGGCTACTAATCGCTCGAATCTGGTGGACCTTCTCAAGCCTATAACGTCTTTTAAAGATTTCAGTATAGAAGATTGGGTCTATGATTCAAAAAAAGTTGGCATAGGAATTGGAACAGAAAATACTCTTATTCTTATGAATCAACTTGAAAGTCTCATAGAAGGTCGACGTCTAAACTATAGCCCGAAGCGCATCTCAGATCTATGCTCAAAATCGCTTACTAAGTTGCTTAGTGCTGCGTCATCTGACTGTTTTTATAATTCTCGCCACTTCACGCCCAAAAATAAAGGAGAAGTTGACGCGAAAGTAAATGCACGCGCACTGGTAAGAGCGCTTCCTGTAGGAATAGTATTCCTTGATAATTTAGAGTATGTAGAGAGAATAGCTGATTTGCAAATTCAGCTTACTGACAATAATCCTTTAACGAGAATAACAGGGATTGTTCTTGCGGTAGGATTAGCATGTTCAACACGAGGAGATTCAATTGAAAAGGTTATCAGCATTATGACTTCGACTGCAGAAAAATATGAGACCATGTTTAAACTAAAACGTCTTGAAAGTCGTCCAAGCGAATATATTCGCAATGCTCTTAAGAAAGCCGAAAGTGGTGCCAAGCCCAAAGAAGTCCTTGGTACAAGGATAGGCTATAAAACTTTATCTGGAAGTTGGCAAGGATATAAGTCAGCTGAAGTACTTGGGGGTATAATATATTGTTTAATGAGATACGACCGAAATTTTGGGGGATCGCTTATGGATAGTGTTCATGCAGGTGGAGATAATGAGTTATATGCTACTCTTGTGGGCGCTCTAGCAGGGTCTCAAGCGGGATTTTGGTTACTTAAAAAGGAAGGGTATGAACAGGACATAGAACATATCGAAAAAATTAACGTCTTACAAGGAGTATGTAACGACGCTTATGTGGTCTTGTCAGATTACCCATATACGGGAAGTGTGAAATGAAAATTATGAAAACTAATACTTGAAAAAACATGCTTGTGGAAGCAGGGAGAGAAAATGGTACCGATTTTTAGAAGAATTTTTGCAATTACGTATGTTGCAGTTTCTGTATCTTTTATGAGTTTTTGTATTACCTATACCCCTTATGATGGCGATGATTTTATCATTCGATGGGGGTTTCAAAAAATATGTAACCATGTCTATGATCCTAGGACGATATCCTGGGCTCATCCAACAAGTTTAGAGCCAGGCGGAGTTAGCTTCAATCCTCCTGATGTAAAGACTGGTGATATTATTTTTGTGCGGGATCTTGAAAAGTTTTTTGAGGAAATGCATCCTAAAATAATGGTGCCCTATATCATAATAACTCATGGTGAGTTCCGTGATACATGCATGGAATATCACTTGACGTTTCTTGAAGATAGTAAAATTATTGCATGGTTTAGTATCCATCCTCCCAAGCAAGGTCATAAGAAATTTTTTCCTCTTCCGATAGGTATTTCTCAAAAGGAATATAAGGAACCAGATCTTCATGACTGTATTAAAAAGTGTCGTGCTATTCCTAAGAAGGAGCTAGCGTATCTAAATTGGTCAAGCGAACAAAATCCTGAACGCCATTTTGTGGAAAAGCTTTTTAAGGAATGTTGCGACTTTACTATACGACAAGCTTTTATTCCTTTTAAAGATTATCTTGAGGAGATGGCCCACTACAAGTTTGCCCTGTCTCCTCGCGGGTGGGGCCCAGATTGTTATAGAACGTGGGAAGCGCTTCTTGTAGGCACAATACCTGTAGTAAAACGTTGTCAATTTGATGCATTGATAGTGGGGGATGATGACATGGCTGATCCTGGACAGAAATCGACACTTTCTTCGCCTAAGGGAAGCCAACTTGATACCCTCTATGAAGATTTACCCATTCTTATTATTGATGAATGGGAAAGTATAACTCCTCAATTTTTATTACAGAAGTACGAAGAGATCTCCTCAAAAACGTATAATATTGAAAGGCTTTATGTAGCTTACTGGAAAACAAAAATTGAGGGTGTTAGAGAGGCATTCCTTAAAAGTTATCTTCCTGAAAGTGCTATCTAAAGGATAACTCAAAAGACGCGATGTGGATTTTTGAGCCTTATCAATTGTGCAGGTAGTTGTACATCGCAATTTAAGGCTTAAAGCATCACTATATTGATAGTTGTTCTGTGACAATTCCTCAACCATCATCAGGAGCTTACTCATGGTACCGAAAATCGCATTCCTTTTTCTGACGGTAGGAAATATCTTTCACGAGGCTGCATGGATTAAATATTTTGAAGGTTATCAAGAATACTATTCGTTATATGTGCATACTGCTAGCGGATTAGATGCCAACTCTTTTTTTACTCCTACAATTATCCAAGAAAGGGTTCAGACGACGTGGGCAAATACCATGAAAGCCCAGATAGCTCTACTTAAGGCAGCTCTCAAAGACACTCATAATGAAAAATTTGTATTTTTGTCCGAATCTACCATACCACTCTCGACCTTCGAAGAAGCCTATGTAAAACTTTTAAGGCATCCTTATAGTGAGTTTACCTACAGAAAAAATCCTCACGGTAACAGAAGATTTGGCCCCCTGTCAGATATATATAAAAACTCGCAATGGATTGTCCTCAACAGAAACCATGCTACTTTAATGGTTAACGATGAAAAATATATTAGGCTCTTTGAGCATTACCCACATGACCAGGAGCATTACCCTGCAACGCTCTTGGCTCATAATAATGTACTCCATGAGGTAGTAAACAATAGTGCAACTCTTGTTATATGGGAGAAAAAGGGAGCTTTTCACCCGCACTTTTTTAAAGACCTTGATACAGACCCTTATTTCATCAAAATTTTAAAAGCCATCGATGAAAAAGTATTATATGCGCGGAAATTTTCAAAATCATGTAATCTCGCGCGCTTACATCCCTATATTCCTCTGCTTTACTAGCCAGCTTTTCTAAATCTTTTTTCCGGAGTTTTTTTAGCAATCCCAATCGGCTAATTTCTTGCTAGAAGTGATATTGCATAAGGAGTTTTACCAACTTTAACAGGAGATTCATCTTCAATTTTCAAGGCTATAATTTCCCGAAAAGGATAATTAGTAGCGGTATATCTGTTTATGCCTATCAGATCAGCCGTTGTATTGTTGATCCAGCTACGAAATGTTCCACAAGTTTTGAAAAGTTGACTCTTTTTAAGGCGTGACTTTCTTTGTATGGTTAAAGCCTAAATAAATTTGCTTAAATATGCCAGCAGCAAAAAATATTACGGAAACAAAACATATAGCTGATGCTCTCAGAGAAAGATGAAAGTTAGCTGGAAAGTCTAAGCTACTGTTTACTTAAAATCAAACTAATAGAATTCCATACTTATTCAAACTAAAGAATGCTCAATGTGTAGGCCCAAAATATTATTCAGCCAATTAGAAAAGAATTCCTACAAGTTATTGAGCAGTAATCAATAATCTATATCATCAATACCAATTGCACAATACTACCAATAGCACGATGGCGTCTGTGCTTTAATTAAGCACGTCAAGAGGTTCGTAAGGAGGCAAGCTCCTAATATAGTATGCTGCATCGAGCTCTAATTTAGGTCTAATTCTAAATTCACTGATGGGATTGTTGGTACGATAAAGATATAATACTTCCCAAGTGAAGGCCCAGTGTTTTTTCTTGGGAGAATTGCACATCTCAAGCATAGGCAACATCATTGCAAGATCCCAAGCGACCCTCGCGAGCTCGCCTTCATAATAGAAATCTTCCGTTCTAATTTTCTTAAAAAGACCAGCTTTAAAAGTTTTGAGATGAGTGGCCCATGCCTTTTCTCTTATTTGATTATTTTTACAAATTTCATCTGATATCTTATATCCAAGTTTGTCCTTTCCGGGGATAGTTTCATAAACGCCATGTGTCAGCCATATGTCAGGATCGCGATAGTACTTTTCAAGTGTAAGAAGCACATTGTCATGAGGAAATAGATCATCCCCATCAAGCAAGACTACTATTTTGTTATCCTCGATATACTTATAGATAGTGTTGTAGATATTAGCTGCTCCACCTATATTTTGCTCATTATTTACCAAAGTAATTTTGTCTTCTAGTCCATTTTCTTTAATATACTCTGCAACAAGTCGTCCGGTTGCATCTGTCGAAGCATCATTAATGTAATATATATGGTAGGGATTTGTAGAACATTGCCAACAAGCTGAGTCTAGATTTTCTTTATAATATTTTTCATTATTGAATGAAGGTATTATCAGGACAAATTCACATAGACTTCGTTCGTCATCTCTACCGAATAATAAATTTGGTAGCATAGTAATAAACATCAGAATAAAAAAACTCTTCACTTCTTGTCCTTTCTTGTAAAAAATCCAGGTTCTTTAATATCTAAAATAATTTTGAAATTTGAGTATATTTCTTAAGTTGTCTTATATAAGAATCTACCTCATCCTGTAGATATCTTCTTACTGTAAAGTCATTTATGCCCGTATCAACTTGATAGAGATAGAGAATTTCATTTATGAAGAAATAATGATTTGGGCCACTCATTTCAATCATCGGAAGGTAAAAGCCATAATCCCAATTTACCGTCATAAATTTACCTTTGTAAAAAAGATCTTCTTTGAAAACCTTTTTGAATAAGGCGGCTCTAAAAGCTCTTAATCCAGTCAGGTGGTGCCAGCGAATTTCCTCTCGAAGCTGACCACTCTCATACATCCATTGAGGTACAGGTTCACCTAGAATGTCACCTGTGGGGATTTTCTTAATTTTACTATGCGTCACCCAAACATCAGGATTTTTGTAATAACTTTCAAGAATTGTAAGTATATTATTATGGGGTAATGTATCGTCTCCATCTACTAACACAACAATTATATGATCCTCTACATAGGAATGTATCGCATTATATATATTGGCGACTCCACTTCCAAGGCGTTCTTTATTATGAATCACTTGTACTTTATCTTCCAAATTACGTTGCTTAACATATGCATCAACTAACTCTCCAGTCCTGTCTGATGAGCAATCATTGACGTATATTACCTGGTATGGTCGGGTTGAAGCTTGATAACAAATTGAATCGAGATTTTTCTCATAATATTTTTCATTATTGAATGATGGAATAACAAAGACAAATTCGATGCTATCTAGAGTTTCTCCAAATGCAGAAACAAACCATGAAAAACAGATCATTAATGTAATTAATTGTCGCAACATAAACTTCTCCCGTGCTTAGCTTTGAGCATGTCTAACCTCTTTCCACTGTTGTGGTTATGATGCTATCATTATAGCTGATAGTTTTATTCGCAAACAAGAGTTTTATAAAATTGTGATTTATCAATAGGATTATTTAGTAAAAAGCAATAATGGCAGCTTATCCAGACCCAAGCAAAGCATGCTGAAAAGAATACGAGCGGCACCGCCAGAAACTGGAAGCTAGGAAGCCTCGCGCACATTCCCTTAAGGGGAGATAGCAAAGGTGCCTAAACCCGAATATTAGAGGACAAATTACTTTGGTACATATACGAAGACAGGCAACACTACAGCCAGATAACCCAGTATCTTAAATCTTCTCATATATGAGGAAATAAGACACTTAATGTATCCCAGTTTATGGGAGATGAGTCCTTTGCAAAAACTACCTTCTTTGAGAAATCGATATTTTTGAGCCAGGAAAGATGCTCATTCGAGTTTGGTAAGATTCTTTTTTGAAGATCTTTGTAGTCCCAAAGGTTTGGAGCGAGAAAAGAGGTGTGCTTGGCAAGGTATTTTTGTACGCGGTCAGCAGCTCTCTCGGGAGAAAGAGAGAATCCATATTCTTGCGGATTAGCTCCAGTACTGAGGAGTAATGCAAGGGTAAGACAACACTTTTCGCATGAACCACAGGTTATAATATTACCTGGCTTCTGGCAGATAATGAGCTTGGGCTTTTGTACGAGGCCTTGGTTACAGAGATCGACTATATACTTAATTTTTTCAAAGCGAGTCATTGAGAAGAGGTCATGCTGGAACTCAAGTCCTGCAAAGCGTATATTGCCATCAATGTACGGGTGGGAAGCGGAAGGGTTTCTTAGACTCCAATGCTCCGACGAGGCTATTCGAAGCGTTCTGATCCCGTGTGATAGAAGTATTGGAGCAATAAGACCAGCCCAACCTATATCTTCAATAGTATCCATCCGCCAAGTGAGTATCTCAGGCGAAAGGTGTTTCAGTTTGGTTAAATCAAGAAAGTAATAGTAATTCGACTTGAGGAAAGCATTTTCATGGCCATAGAGTTCTGCAAAATCGATCATCTGGTGCTTTTTCCTCGTCCAAAGTGTTTGCTCGTTAAGAGGAAGCTCGCTTTGGCCCCATGCGGTAATTAAGAGCTGTGGAGTCTTGCGATGATAGAATGAAGAAGTTGTCGAATCTACACCACCACTAAAAAGTAATGCTATTTTTCCGGGAACTTTTTCTTTGACAGGTTCATGGGAAACGAGCTTTTGGGGAATAAGATGTCCTTTCCAAGAGGTTTTAGGGAACATAATCTCAAACACAGGATGAAGTCGCTCAAGAGACTCATATACTTCCCTGTCCATTTCTTCAATGAGATAGTCTTCCCCTGAGATCCATATAAGCGAGAGCACATTCATAAGGAAGGGTAGGCTGACAATTGAGTAATCAAACTGTTCAAGATTAATATCTTCGTCATACTCAACAAAAAAATCACTTTTTAAATACTTCTTTTTAAAGCTTTCATTGACGGTTACGTCGATTCGGTTCTTATGAACCGTGAGCTTGTCAATGAGCGGTATTGGCTTGTGAGCATGCAAAGATGGGAACGCAATGAGAATAGGTATGATTAGGATACCTCTTCGATTGTTCTTCATGAGCAGGTCATCTGAGGTATTTCAAGGCCATGATCTTGAGGAAGAAGAGAGATCATAGTTGACCAATCCAGTTTGGCTTGTGGTGCTATATCGAAAGCAACTTTGGTATCAAAATTAATAGTCAGAAACTTTTCAAGATAGAGATCAAGAGAAACTCCTTGAGCCTTGCATTTATATATAGTCTCTTGAATTTCTTTACCAAGTACGATCGTGTAGTAATTAAGCTTAGGTTCTTTAAACAAGGCAAGAATCTTCTGTGAGATGCCAGCGCTGTTTGGAAGCCCGTACTGGCAAGGATCGATGCCAAGCGCTTCAAAGCAGAGAATTGTGGTTAAGCACTTCCGGCATTCCTGGCAGTTGCCATCCTGAGACTTTTCATAGCTACATATTTTTAAAAAGGGCTTTTCTAAGTCAAGCTTATTATATACCGCATCGATATAGGCTACTTTTTGAAGTCTGGTGAGGTTGAATTGATCATGTAGTACTCTTAGTCCACAAAATCTCAGATTGTTATCTATGAAGGGGCTTGCTGCAGATGGATAGGGATAGCACCAGGTATGTGAAGAAGCAATGTGGAGGGTGGTAATCCCTTTAGATAAAAGAATAGGAGCAGTTAAGCCTGCCCAGCCAAGCCCTTCAACAGCGCCGAGGCGCCACTTAGGTATCTCAGGAGAAAGTTGTGAGAGATACTGGTAGTTCAGCATAGAAGTATAATTTGAACGTAGGGATGTTGTTCTATTACCGAAACTCTCTCCAAGTTCCTGAATTTTTCGGGAACGAGTTTTCCAAAGGTCCTTATTTGAAAGCGGAAGATCCCAATGACCCCATGCGGTGATAAGGAGCAGTTTCTTATTTCGAAGTCCTAGTGCTGCAGAAACAGAATCGACACCTCCACTAAAAAGGACAGCCGTTGTCGTGGGATCTTCAGAAAAGGGTCTTTGATGTGGCACCAGCTTGCGAGCTTTGAGTTCACCATGCCACGAAGTTTTTGGATACATAACCTCAAAGACTTTCTTTACCCGTTTGAGTGATTCATAGAGTTCGGCATCCATCTCATCCAGATAGTAGGTTTCGCCTGAGATCCAGACAATAGAAACTACATTCATAAGAAAGGGCATACTGAGGATCGAGTAATCAAACTTCTCGAGGCTTATATCAGGCTCATATTCAACAAAAAAGTCTCCGGTAAGATACTTTTTTTTAAACTCCTTGTTTACTCGTATCGAAAGACGGTTCTTAGTAACCGAGATCTCAGTGATAAGGTCTTTTGCATCGAGTGAGCAATTTAAGAGTATCATCGCCGTGAGCAATCTATTCATAGTTTTCCTTAAAATGCTAGATCAACAGTTTCAGGAACCTCAATGTCTGGCAATAGATCAACAAAATCTCGCCAATCTAGTTTATGCTGATTCTCTATTTCGGTGGTAAGCTTCTTTTTAAGGTTAACCTTAAGGAGCCAGGTTAGAGATTCGGGGATTTTTTCCTTATGTGCGGCCTTTTCTTGCAGCCGTTTTTGAATATGCATAAAATGCCAGACGGTGGTTGCTCCGGTACCATGGCTTTTCATGAATCTCTCAGAATTGCGTAATACTTTTTCGACATCGCAAGCAAAACCATAAGGCCTTGGGTCTTCCCCAGCGACTACCAGCTCAATGATGGTGCGGATGCACTTTTGACAGGTACCACAGTTGTCGACCGATTTTTCTTCACAGACTCTGATAGTAGGCGTCGTAATGAGTCCTGCTTTTCTAAGACTGGCAATGAATTCACATTTTCCGAGTCTATTCATATCAAAAAGATCATGCTTAAGTCGCATGCCACCAAACCTAATATTGTTATCTACAAATGGATTTGCGCATGCTGGGAAATTAAAATCCCAGGTGATCGTGGATCCATGCAGTAAGCTAGGATACCCCTTAAGCGCCATTATAGGGGCTGCAAGCCCTGCCCAGCCGATACCTTCTACGCAAAAAATACGCCATGAGGTAATCTCATGGGAGTACCAATCGAGGACATCTCTGTTAAGAAAATCATAATAATTAGAATTGATAAACGAATTCTCATGGCCATACTGTGTGCCCCACGCCATCAGATCTTTTTTACGCTCTTGAAGTAGATGCTTATCCCATAGAGGAAGGTCCCAGTGACCGTTAACAGTTATAAGGAGCTGTTTTTTCTCTCTGTGGTACAGCGATGAAGTAATAGAATCTAGACCGCCGCTAAACAATAACGCGGTTCGTTCATTTTCGCCAGGTTTTGAGAGAAAGCGGAAATTGTTTTTTACGAGTTTTCGGGGAATAAGTTGCCCATTCCATTTTGTGTGAGGGTACATTCTTTTAAAGACTTCTTTAACTTTTGTAAGAGATTCATAAAA
This sequence comes from uncultured bacterium, assembly GCA_963819815.1. Taxonomy (GTDB): domain Bacteria; phylum Babelota; class Babeliae; order Babelales; family Babelaceae; genus PRDV01. Next base: position 1,084,946 of record CAWFXL010000001.1, on the reverse strand, counting down.
ATCTTGATCTAAGAAGTCGATATAGAAGGTTCTCCCTGAAATCCAGATAATAGAGATTACGTTTGAGACAAAAGGTAGTACGAGCAATGATGAATCAAGCTGTGATAGATCAAGATCCTCATCATAGACTGCAAAAAAGTCCTTTTTAAGAAACTTTTTCTTAAAGCCTTCATTAATCTGTATATCAATACGGTTTTTAGACACCGTGAGCCCATCAATTAGATTAACTTCCTGATGAGCGCCTTTATTACCCTCATTGGTTCTTGCATAGAGACTTGGAAAAAACAGTAATAAAAAAAAGAGTAAGTACTTCATTATCTTTCCTTTTACTCAAGAGCTTTAAGAGGATCATAGGGCGGGATTGCGCGAATTACCTCTTCAAGAGAGATCTGTAATGATTCATCAACTTTATGGTCATTAATTGGATTGCTGCAGTTATAGATATACATAATATCTGGGATGAAGAGACTTCGGCTTTTTGCATGAGGGGTGAGTGGAGCAGCCATTTCAAGCATCGGTAGCATGATCGCCATATCTGCGTTCATCTGATAAAATGATCCATTAAGCATAAGATCCTCTTTCTTAATTTTTTTAAAGAGGGATACCTTAAAAGTTCTCAAGTGCTGTGCAACATATACCAATGAGCGGATGTTTTTGTTTACCTGATCCTCATGGTCTATCTCGTAGGTAGTGCCCCATTGGCGCCCTGTTGGCCAACAGGGAAAGAAAATAAACTGGCCATAGGTCATCCAAATGTCCTGAGCATACTCTTTTTCAAGACGATTAATAATATTGTTATGAGGCAGGGCATCATCACCATCAACGAGCACAACTATCTGATGATCCTTGCAGTGGTTGTGAATTGTAGTATAGATGTTCGCTAGGGCACCTATACGTACTGGATTATGGATAATTTTTAAGAATGAATCACTAAGCCCATGTTCCTTTTTAAAGTCCTCTAAGATTTGTCCGGTAGTATCACGGGAACAATCATTAACGACAATAATTGAGTAGGTGCTATTGGTGGTTCGTTGGTTAATCAGGGATTCAAGATTCCATCGCGCATACTTTGCATTATTATAAGAAGGAATAACAAAGACAAATTCAAGAGAACTTTGTTTTCCCAGGAGTGTAAAAGTGAGCGCTAAACAGATTAAAAGTCTTTTCATAAGGGATCCTCTTGCTCGTCAAATAATGTCTCAAGTGATTCATAAGAAGGTTTTGCGCGAATAATTCTATCAAGACGAATCTGTTCTTCTCGTCCGTTATTCTGTGCATCACCGATCGGGTTAGCAAAGTTATAGATGTACAGTACCGTATCTTCAATAAAGCGGCTGTGATTTATACCATCTGGGTCTTTTGGCGCACACATTTCAAGCATAGGAAAGAACATCGCCATATCCCAGGTTTTTGTATAGAAGGTACCCGTCTCTTCGTCAGTAAGGTCCTCTTTCTTAATCTGTTTAAACAGCTTTGCCCTGAAGGTTTTTAAATGAGAGGGAACATTTTCATGCTGTCTAAAGCTTCGATTACGTATCACCTCATCATCATAGCCCCAGGTGAGTGACCAGAATTCTCCTGCAGGGTATACCACAAATCTCCCATAGGTCATCCAGACGTCAGGGTTAGCGTATTCCTTTTCAAGTCGCTCTAATACTCCCGAGAAGGACAAGTAATCATCACCGTCGACACAAACGACCACTTTATGATCTTCTATGAGGTTATGTACCGTAGTATAAATGTTGGCAATGCCCGATCCAAGCTGTACCTTGTTATTAATTATGAGGAACTGTGATTCATCAAGATGATGCTTCTGTGCGTACTCATCAAGTTTAGCTTCCGTGCCATCTTTTGAGCCATCATTCACATATATCGTCAGAAATGGCTTTGAGGAACGTTGACAGAAGATTGAGTCAAGGTTCTTTTCTATATATTTTTCATTATTATAAGAGGTAACCAGTACGACAAACTCTGGTGCTTCTGATCTTTGGGGCATACGAGGTATCCCATAGGCAGCCGTTGCAAATCCTGTTAGAACAATGCTCGCAAAAAATCGATTCATGAAAAGGTCCTTTTTTGTTATCGAGTACGTTCCCAGTAACATGCAAGGTCACTATATAAGAATGGGAGGTTTGGTCGTTCTTCGATTGCTTTTTTCACGGCAGCTTCTCCTATTTGAAATTCACCTACATACCAGGCGACTTGGCTTAAGAGTTGCCAACGGTAATAGGTATACTCCTCAACATCGAAGGGTAACATTTCTTGTTCAATTACGGGTAGGGGAAGCTCAGTTGCTCTTTTAATAAAAAGATAACTAACGGCGTAGTTTCCTTTGTATAAATAATGTTCTGCAAGTCTTATAAGAGGTTCTGCTCGATGGGGGCGCATTTCATAGGCCTGTATATAATAGCCAAGAGCTTCTTCCCAAGTATAGTTCTCCGGATCGTTTTCGCTAAGCAGTTTTGTTACTTCTGCAAGGTTAAAAAGCACGTAATAGTCTTCCTCAGGAAATGCCGGCAAAAGGATACGCTTTTTTAAATAAATGTAGGCAATTTCGTTATGTCCGAGCCATTTCTCGGTGAGTCCTAAATAAAGTGTTGAACGAGAGTTGTTAGGATTTTCTTGAAGATCTTGCAATAGGAGGTTTCGATCGCGGTACCAGCGGTTCTTACTCTTGTCATTGCCGAATTTGCTCGATCCAATTTCGAAATACATCTCTGGAGGTACCTGAATATTGGAACTTTTGGTAGGGCACTCATGGACTCTCCCTTCAAATTCCACAGAGTCATCGGTTAAAAAGAGACGCGAAGTGAGTGAGACATAACAATCTGGTCTCTCCATACGGAGATTATAATAGGGAGGGGGGATCACTCCGGTCTCATATTCTGCAATTTTTTGTCTACAAAAGGTAAGCAGCTCATCAAACCCATGCATGTACCATTCTGCGTCGGGAAAGAGGATGAAGGTTGACTGTGGATATGCTTGTCTAGCAATCGAAAGTGCCCTATTGCGAGATTCTGCAAAGTTAATGAAGGGCTCCTTTTCTATGCGATAGTGAGTGATTTTTTTTTCTTTAAAAAACTTTTGAGCAAGGAGGTCAGTGCCATCAGTTGAACCTGTATCATAGAGTATATAAGCAACTTCTCCAGAGTCAGGTTTACCTACTTTTATATCTGCAGAAAGGTAGGTATCAAGGGTAGGAATAATAACCTGATGTTCATCTTTAGCCATAATAAGCACCACGAGCATGGGTTGGGTAGTTGCAAGTAGTGATGAACTGATTGTAAGTATGAGAAGGCTGATACAAGCACGTAATTTCATTTGGATCTCCCTTTTTTGTACGATACTTTTTTTAGATCGCCACAATACTAGCATGCAGATTTTTGAAAATACAAGAGTTTGTTATAAATTTGTTAATGTGACTCGTATTTCGCTTCCTTCAGTTAAACAGAATGATCTTGAAAAAGCTTTAATATTATCAATCAGCGAGCGCTCATGTTGCATAATAAGGTGATAGTATGAGCAAGCTTGTTTTCAAGAAATGCTTCAATGGGAGTTGCGTTCTATAACGCTATTTCTAGTGTGTGCAGAGGTTCGAAGGATTAACCTTGACTTTTTAGTGCTATTATTAATAAAATTTTAATAGTGCTAACACTTTTTACCTAATTGCCTGTGCCAAAAGAGAGAAGAGTATTCATGAAGCAACATTTCTCTGCAATTTCATGCATATGTCTATTTGTTATATCTCTTGAAGGGGCTATTCAGCCTCGTCTTGAGTTGCCTGGATCTCTTAAGAAAGAGGTGCAAGAGTTTTATCACGATAAGAATGTTTTGGTGACTGGCGGGTGTGGTTTTATAGGGTCGCATATTTGTGAAAAACTTCTTGACTTAGGAGCTAATATAACCATTCTTGATAATCTTGCGACTGGTTCTATTGAAAACATCCAAACGTGTAAAGGGCGAGTGCGCTTACTTACTGCAGATATTTGTAATATGGATGCTTGTTTGGAGGCGACACATGGTCAGCATATTGTTTTTCATCTAGCGGCTTTTATTTCTGTACCGCAATCTATTGAACAACCTATGCAGTGCTTCCAAGTGAATATTGATGGTCTCTCGAATCTCCTTGAGGCTGCAAGAATTAATGCTGTGCCCCGATTCATTTTTTCCTCTTCCGCTGCAGTGTACGGTCTTACTGAGGGATGTTGCTCTGAACACACCCCCACGAATCCTATTTCTCCGTATGGATTTTCAAAACTGATAGGTGAATATTTGTGTAAGCAATATGCCTTAAACTATGGTATTGATACTGTTATATTGAGGTATTTTAATGTGTATGGGCCGCGTCAAAGTCCCCGAGGGGATTATGCAGCGGTTGTTGCTCGTTTTACTGCTCAATTAAGAGAAAATAAACCGATTACCATTTTCGGAGATGGCTTACAAACCCGGGATTTTGTCCATGTAGAACAAGTAGCGGAGGCTAATTTGCTGATGGGGATGCATGACCGCGCAAGAGTACGAGGAGAAGTATTTAACATTGCAACAGGTAGAAGTTTGAGCTTACTAGAACTTCTCGATAATCTTAGGGTACAATTTCCCTATTCTACTAGTGTGCTTACGTTTGGGCCTGAACGAATTGGTGAGATACGTCATAGTAGTGCGGATATAACTAAATTTAAAGTTTTGATTACAAGTAATTGACCAAGCTTATGGAGTACATGATAACTTGCCGTAATTTGGTAATTTGAATGCCAGAAAGCGCAGCATTTTTTTGGGTTTGTAAGAGAACCACATCAATGGAATCGAAAATTTTTGGAACTAAGCCAAAAGGCATTTAAGACGTTTTATGGTGTACCACAAAAGCAATTTTATTTGTACATAAAAGAGTGCGAATGGAGGTTTAATTTTGGAACACCAAAAGAATTACGATAGTGTCCATAGGCTTGACCTTCATGGAAAACATTCCCAACTGTAAGGAACAGAAAGGCTATTTTTGGTATCATATAAGGACTCCCATGTTATGGATCTTCTTCAGAGCCGGTCATCGACAAGTGTAATTTAATTTTAAGGTAGTATTTAAATTTAAACAAAACCAATAGTATGCCGAAAGAATGTCAGGCCGTTAGAGATCATTGTATTCTGAGTTAGCTGAAGATTTAATCTATTTTTATGTTTCTGCTTTTCAAATCATGTACCAAGTATCTCGTGGATTTCTGCATAAGTATTACAAAAGTTGCTTTAATTGGTCTACTTCTGCTTGTAGTATGAGATAGCGTTTTCTGAAATTCTTGGGTTCTGTTGCTCAGACTATACCTGCATATAGGAAGGTATGCTTTATTTGAGATGTGGCCTTATTATTTATTTATGCCTTTTCCAAAACTTAATTGTTTACAGTATATGAAAGGCTTACCCCCCTAAGCCCAGAAAACCTAAACCTCACCCTCAATAAAGACCACTGGAATCAAAACCCAAAAAATATCATTCGTGCCCGGGCAACATTTTATGATATATATTGCGGGTACGATGATATTTTCATTTATTTAGTCATCTAAATGCTATCGACATATTGGTTGATATGGCTTCTTTGACCGGATGAAATCATCTTCATTTTTTTGTCGTTGAAGATTAAGTATATGTTGGCTTAAAGGGTTTGTTGTTCGATAATTATATAGGACTTCTGGAACAAATGTTGAATGATTAATCCCTCCTTCACCATAAGGACAGCACATCTCCAGCATAGGGATCATAAAGGCCATATCAGGTGCTCCAGTTATGGGAAGACCATTATAATAAAAGTCGTCTTTATTTAACCTCTTGAATAGCCAGGCTTTAAATGTTCTTAAGTGCTGGGCAAAAAAGTCGTATTCTCTAAATTTCATTTCTTTTATTATATGCTCAGGATATTCGGAGGACATGTTGCGTATCAATTCTCCTCCAGGATAGAAGCGCGCTGATCCATATGTTAGCCATACATCTGGATTACTATAATACCTTTCTAAGGTTAATAAGACATTGTCTTCTAAAATATCATCTCCGTCGAGATTTACGACTATCTCTTCGTCATCAATATACCCATGAATGACATTATAGTAGTTCATTATCCCACTCATATTTGTAGCATTGTTTATTACAGTAAGCACGTGTGAAAGATTCTGTTCGGTTCTAAAGTTTTCTACAATTTCCTTGGTTCTATCAGTAGAAGCATCATTGACATATATGATCCTGTAGGGATATGTAGACTTTTGAAAGCAGGCTGACCGTAAGTTATCTTCTGCAAATTTTTCATTGTTGTATGATGTTATAAGTATTACGAATTTAGTCGGATTAGCCTCGGTTTCCATCATAGTAAATAAACTGCCCATTGCGAGCAATGTCCATGAAACTGATCTTAACAGCATGATTCGTTCCCCCTCTTTTTGGTTTAGTTGTTTAAATTAATTCCAAAAAAGAAATAACAGCCATCAAGCGTTTGTTTTTTCGCCAAATGCTCTATGTTTAGTAGGTTGATATACTATTTGCATAGCTACTTTGGGCAAACGAGGTTTAATAAGTGCGCATCCTATGAGCCAGTAGGATTCATTCCAATGGAATGTTCTGCAATCTTCTACTTGCCAAGCATCGTTTATATTTACTGTAAGATGAGATGGGATGTGCATTTTTTGCTCATTTAAGAGGTTAAAATTTTTATCATACCTGAGGAAAAAATTCCTGATACTAGGAGTTTCTCCAGGTATAATTGGCTGATAACCAGGACACTTAAGATTTGTAGTCTTACAAATAATATCATAGCCGCCATCAGTTTTTATGATAGATGGATTAAGGGGCAGAAAAGTGTCGCTATGCCCTTCCCTTATTAGTGGTAAGGTAAAGGTAATATCTATAGCATCTTTATGTTCAAGGCTTTTTACGAAAGATAGCATAGGTTCAATATATTTTGTCTTATCAGCTTGAGGGATACTTTTGCTCAATAAAAGTTGGTCCAGCTCCTCCAATGATTGTTGATGAGCGAACATCATTGAGCTACATAATAGTTGTATCAATAATAATAAAAAAAACATATGTCCCACCTAGTTCAACTTGTTGTTCTTGCTTTAATAATAAACCACCCCAATTCATTTTTGCAATAATTTATCGTTCTTTGTTTTATAAAGTTTTGACAGAAGGCTAAAAAAAAGGCATACTCAATCCCATAGACAAAAATGCCCTAATTCTAGGGCTATCTTCCAAGGTAAAAAACAATTGAATGATATCACTGAGTAAAGGATTACGATGGCAACCAGTAAGTCGGGTGGATCGACCTCCAATGGTAGAGATAGTAGAGGCAGAAGGCTAGGCGTTAAATTGTTTGACGGCGAAGTTGTTTCGGGCGGCGAGATCATTATTCGCCAGCGCGGCACACGTATTCATCCTGGTAATAACGTAGGATTGGGAACCGATCACACTATTTATGCTATTGGATCAGGTAAAGTAAAGTTTCATTATGGTCCAAAAGGTCGTAAGTACGTTTCTGTGCTTGCAGCTTCCTAAGAATTTAGTTATAGTGATCGAGTTATATAGGTTTTGAGCGCATTTTGGCAAGGGTAGAGTACTTATGTTTAATTTTTTCCGTTACCATAAATCTGAGGCTATTAATAATCCGATAGATTTCCTTAAACTTCAGTATGTTTCTGCTATTGTATCAGGTCTTTTATTAGCATCTTTCTTTGGAACTTATCTGTATAAGCGCTTTACGAACCCAGATGGTCATACTTTTAATTACAGTGTCGATTTTACGGGGGGTATTCAAACGTTGCTTGCCTTTAATAAGCCTGTAGAAAGTGAAAAGGTAGTGGCGATCTTAGAAAAAGCTGGATGGCCCGGTAGTGTGACGCGCGAGTTCTCTGCTACGGAGCATTTAGTGCGCGTAAAAAAAGAAGCAAAGGATGTTTCTAAGGAAGCTGAGCTTATTCGTGAAGCGGTGCAAAAAGGTCTTGGATCTGAGTATACCGTTACCATTGAGCAAACTGACAGCGTTGGGATGGCAACTGGATCGATGATGCGTACTAACTCTATCTATGCAATTTTAGTGAGTTTGATTCTTATGCTTCTCTATATTGCCATAAGGTTCTGGTCTTTTGCCTATGCCATGGGAGCTATTGTTTCATTATTCCATGATGCGATTGCGATATTAGCCTTTTTCCTTATTTTTGATAAAGAGATCTCTATGAACGTTATCGGTGCGATTTTAGCGGTGCTTGGCTATTCGGTGAATGACACGATTGTGATTTTTGCTCGTGTTCGTGAAAATGTTAAGCTCTTGGCAAATCGATCAATCTATGATGTCATTAATATAAGTATTACTGAGACCTTAAGCCGTACGTTGCTTACGACATTTGCAACCCTTTTAGTGGTTGTCTCGCTTTTAGTTTTTGGCGGTGAAACGCTGCGAGATCTGTCCCTTGCACTCTTTATCGGTATAATATTTGGAATTTATTCTACAATATTTATTGCAACGCCGGTTCTTTATATGTTATACCCTAAAAAGAGTGCATAATTACTGGTACTTGAAAGCACAACAAACAGTTATTTTGCTTCTACCCTTGTAGGCTGTGAGGCTTAATACTAAAAAGATTGCAGACTTTTCCTAGTTTGCTCCCCAATTACTACTAACGAAATACGTATCTATTTTCTAAAAAAATCACAATTACTCTTATAGAGTTACTTATCCCGGATGGGAAAGGAGTTACAGGTTCTATGAAAGATCAAGAATTAAAAAAGCTACCATTAGCTGAGCTATTGATCCAAGCTCGTAAAGTTGGCGTAGTGGGTTCTTCCCTCATGTCGAAGCCAGATCTTATAAAAAATATTATCGACCTTAAAGAAAATCCAGATAAAGAAATACCGGTTGAAGGGGTTCTTGAAAAATTACCCGATGGTTTTGGTTTCTTACGTTCAGCGAAGTTCGACTACGTGTCAGGTCCTGATGACATCTACGTATCACCTTCTCAGATTAGACGTTTTGGGCTCAGAACAGGGGATACTATTTCAGGAGTCATCAGAAAGCCAAAAGAGGGTGAAAAGTATTTTGCATTGCTTAAAGTTGATTTAGTGAACTATAAGGATCCTTCAGTTCTTATAGATAGAGCTTTCTTTGAGCGCTTAACTCCTCATCATCCTACTCAGAAATTTACTCTTGAACACAATCCGACCGCGATATCAACAAGAATTATGGATCTGTTTACCCCTATAGGTAAAGGGCAACGTGGTTTAATCGTTGCACCACCAAAGACCGGTAAAACGGTTCTTCTAAAGGAGCTTACCCAGGCAATAGCTGCAAATAATCCTGAGACATATATCATTGTGCTGCTTGTCGATGAGCGTCCTGAAGAGGTCACCGAGATGAAATATGCGGTGGTTGGCATGAACCATGCTCAGGTTATTAGCTCAACGTTCGATGAACCTGCAGAGCGCCATGTGCAAGTTGCCGAAATTGTCATAGAAAAAGCACGGCGCTTGGTTGAGGTGGGGTATGATGTTGTCGTTCTTCTTGATTCGATTACGAGGCTTGCTCGTGCCTATAATACCGTAGCCCCTGCTTCAGGGAAGGTGCTTACCGGTGGTATTGATGCGACAGCCTTACAACATCCTAAACGTTTCTTTGGTGCTGCTCGTAAGACTGAAGAAGCTGGGTCGTTAACGATCATAGGTACTGCTCTTGTAGAAACCGGTTCACGTATGGACGAGGTTATTTATGAAGAGTTTAAGGGAACTGGTAATATGGAGATGCATCTGAGTCGTAAGCTTTCTAACCGACGTACATTTCCTGCCTTTGATCTCTTGCAATCAGGAACCCGTCGCGAAGATCTTCTTATGGATGAAGATCAGCTTAATAAGATCTGGATTCTTCGTAAGTTCCTGAGTGGTATGAACACGGTAGAAGGTATGGAGTTTCTGATCGATAAGATTAAGAAGTTTAAGACGAACGATGAGTTTATCGATTCGATGAAAAAGACTGCAACAACAACACCAACTTCTTCATCTTCGTCATAAGATCTTGCATACTGCAGAAGATTGATCTGCGTTACTCAAACAAGTCCAAGGTAAGCGACGAGAAGGCACCTTGCTGTGCTTTATAATTACCAACGAATGCTATCATAGCACCATTGTCGGTGCAGTACTGCCTTGAAGGGGTATAGACGGTCAATCCATTTTTGTTGCCAAAGGTACGTAATCTGTCACCCAGGTACCTATTACAGGCAACTCCTCCTACAAAGGCGATTGCTTTCGGTGTATGTTCTTTTAGGACCATGGTGAGCCTATGCTCAAAGATATCTCCTATGCATACCAAAAATGAGCTTGCCACTTTTTGCTTCAACTCAAGGTCGTCATTTTTTAGGAAGCGCTTTTCTTTAAGATCGTAGGCACCTTGAGAAACCAGGTTATAGAGCACTGCAGTCTTGAGGCCAGAAAAGCTAAAATCTAAGCTATGCTTCATAGGTTGTGGATAGTGGAAGAAGTCTTGAAAAGACGCCTCAGCGGCGAGTGTTTCAATGATGGGGCCACCTGGATAGGGCAAATTCATAAACTTTGCTATTTTATCAAAGGCTTCTCCAGCTGCATCATCAAGAGTTTGCCCCAATAAGGTAAAGGTTCCATAATCATGGACCATATAAAGAGCAGTATGTCCACCTGAAGCAGTTAAGCAAAGAAAGGGAAAGGGGATGTCTTGCTCAATGCAGGCCGAGAAAATATGTCCTTCTAGGTGGTTTATCCCTATGAGGTTTTTGCCCGATGCCCAGGCAATCGCTTTTGCAAAGCTTAACCCGACAAGCAATGAGCCCGGCAATCCAGGTTTAGAGGTGACTGCAATCGTTGAGATATCTGACAGAGTGACGCCAGCTTTGGCCAATGCTGCTTCACAGATGGGTCTTATTTTTTCAAGATGTGAACGAGAAGCTATCTCGGGGACTACTCCTCCATAGAGAGCATGGAGTTCTATCTGGGAGTAGAGCTCATTGGAGAGGACTCCTCTCGTGTTTGAGTAGACTGCTGCGGCAATCTCATCACATGAGGTTTCTATACCAAATATCAATGATTCCATGAGACCTTTCTGTAAAGCTTTCTACTTAGTATACCCGCTAAATCATGAGGGAGGAATAGGTAACAGGGTAATGGCTACGAGTTTGTCTATTCTGCACATACACATCATAAGCAGACACCTGATCTTAATATTTCAACGCTTGAGTATTATTTTGAGCCCTACCAAAATGGGCGAACCCTTTTCTTAGGGCCTTAAAAACAGGTATACTGCTAGCAAAGCTTGAAAATGCTGGCTATTAAAAAGGTAGACAATGGCAAAAAGGTTGCGTAAGTGGTTTGAGAACCTCTTACTTAAGGAACGCAGTGTGCAAAAGGTTTCTGCCTCTTTATGTTTAGGAACTTTTATCGCATTAACTCCTACAATTCCACTGCAAACACCGTTAGTTATGGTGCTTGGTTGGCTTTTAGGCCTTAATGTTGGCGTTGCCGTGGCAACTTTATATATTGTGAATAACCCCATAACCTTAATCCCCATCTATGTTTCGGGCTATGCTCTTGGTGCATGGTTTTTTACCAAGGTAGTCGGAATCGATTTAATACAGTATAATCCCTGGTGGGTAGAACGGTTTAATACCTTTTTATCTAAGTATGTTGATTTGAAACAATATATAGGTGCAGAGCTGTGTTTATGGTACTTATTAGGTGGTGGTTTTCTGTTAGCGACTATGATATGCCTTCCCTTATATCCTCTGCTAACGCGAATTTTATCGCGCATTGCCATACAGCTTGAGAAACAAAAAGTATAGACTATGAAAGTCATTGCTCAGAATAAAAAAGCATTCCATGAGTATGATATTTTGGATCGATGGGAAGCTGGTATCGTGCTTACGGGAGATGAGGTTAAGTCTATCCGTGCTGGCCATATATCCCTCGTAGGAGCCTATGCTACCGTTCATAATAATGAACTCTATCTTCTCAATGCCAATATATCTCCCTATTCTCATGCTTACGCAAAAGCAGAAGAGTTAGCAAAGCGTTCTCGAAAGCTTTTACTCACTAAAAGAGAGCTGAGGAAGCTTATGAGCGAGATAGCTCGCAAAGGAGTTACGGCAGTTCCCTTGAAGGTCTATATCACCGGCAAAGGGCTTGTCAAAGTAGAGATTGGCCTTGCTAAGCATAAGAAAGCACATGGCATTAAAGAGGCGATTAAAGAGCGCGATATACAACGGGAGACGCGCCGTGAATTAAAAGGAAAAATTACCTATTGAGGAGATGCATGAGACAGTCGCAGTTGCTCACTAAAACACGAAAAGAGATATCGCAACAGGAACATAGTATTAATGCACAGCTTCTTGAGCGTGCTGGCTATATTTCTAAGCTTATGGCTGGGGTATTTACCTATCTCCCTCTTGGATATCGTGTGCTTACTAAGATTGAAACCATTGTCCGGGATACGATGAATGAGCTCGGCGCTCAGGAGATTTTAATGCCCTCATTGCAGCCAAAGGAGCCCTGGGAAATTACGGGCAGGTGGGACACGGTTGATGTGTTATATAAGCTCAAGGCGGGTGACCGTGATCTCTGTTTAGGGCCTACGCACGAGGAGGTCGTGACCCCGTTAGTGACTTCATTTATTACTTCCTATAAAGATCTGCCTCGTGCCGTGTACCAGATACAAACGAAATTTCGCAATGAAGCTCGTCCTAAATCTGGGCTGTTGCGTGGCCGGGAGTTTCGTATGAAAGATCTGTACTCATTTCATAAGACTGAAGAAGATCTCAATCTTTATTATGATCGTGTCACCGATGCATACACTCGGATATTTGAACGCTGTGGCCTTGGGGATATAACCTACTTTACCTATGCAGCTGGAGGTACGTTTAGTAAATATTCACATGAGTTTCAGACCGTGACTCCCTATGGGGAGGATACGATCTATGTCTGTACCTCATGCAAAATAGGTATCAATCATGAAATTATCGCAGAGCAATCAAGCTGCCCTAAATGTGGCTCAAAAGATCTTATTGAGCATAAGTCCATTGAAGTAGGAAACATCTTTAAACTCATGTATCGATTTTCACAACCGTTTAATCTGGTGTATAGAGATAGCGAAGATGCCCAGCATCCTGTTCCTATGGGTTGTTATGGGTTAGGTACGACAAGACTTATGGGAACCATAGTAGAAGCCTTGCATGATGCCCAGGGCATTATTTGGCCAGCTTCCGTAGCGCCCTTTGATATTCATCTTCTTTCTCTATCGAATAATTCTCTTATTCAGGAGAAAGCTCACGCATTGTATCTTGAGCTTCAAAGCAAAGGCTATGAAGTATTGTATGATGATCGTGACGCACGCCCAGGACAAAAGTTTGCCGATTCGGACCTTATTGGAATACCGCTCCGATTGGTTATGAGCGATAAAACGGCTGAAAAAGAGGTTATTGAAGGCAAGTTGCGATTCCAACCTGAAAGTCATATGATACCTACCCAAGAGCTGGGAACGTTTCTTGCCCAATGGGTAAAAAGGGTCTAGATCTTGGTTTTAATTAGTGATAGAGTTATACGCATTGTAGTATTTTAACCATGCATCATTTTCATAGGAGGATTTTATGAAAAGAAATACTTTAGTTCTTCTGGGAGTAGCCTTACTTGGTGGCGTTGGACTGACGCTTTGGGCCATTACTAAAAAGAATGAGCCTACTTCGGAAAAAGTTGCTGAACCTGCCACGGCCGAGGACTTTATAACAAGTCCTGAAGGAATCAAGTATCGCATTGAGAAACATGGTGAAGGGCGTAAACCTGTCAAAGGTGGTCAAGTAGACGTGCACTATACCGGATGGCTTGATGTTAATGGGCTAGAGGGAACCAAGTTTGACAGTAGCGTCGATAGGGGTCAACCATTTTCGTTTAAGGTAGGTACCGGTACCGTTATTCCTGGGTGGGATATAACCGTGGCCGAAATGAAAGAGGGTGAAGTTCGCTACATTATTCTTCCTCCTCAACTTGCCTATGGATCGATGTCAGTTGCTAAAATTCCACCAAATTCAACACTTCGGTTTAGAGTTGAACTTCTCAAAGTTAAATAAAGAGCACGTATACAGGGCATCAAACTATGATGCCCTGTTTGCATTACCAGCGGAGAACCATGGAATTTATCACTCGCCCTGATGGGCTTCAGTATCATATTGAAAAAGAGGGCTCAGGAGACCATACTCCTACTCCTGGCGACGTCGTAGACGTTCATTATACGGGATGGCTTGATAATGCAGGGGAGCAGGGTAAAAAGTTTGACAGTAGCCATGATCGGGGCCGTCCCTTTTCTTTTGTAGTTGGAGTAGGCCAGGTTATTAAGGGGTGGGATGAAACACTTCTTGAGATGCATGAAGGAGAAATTCGGTACATTATTCTTCCCCCACAGTTGGCCTATGGAGCACGTGGAGCAGGAGCAGCAATACCTCCTCAGGCGACTTTGCGCTTTAAGGTCGAATTGCTCAAAATACACCCAGAATAAAATTTCCGGCAGAACTTGACGATGTGTAACTGTTGCTTTACGAATAATAAAAAGGCATAGACTTTACCTTGTTGCGGGTCCAGCACTGATCTTCTCAGTGCAGTTCAATTTGGAGACTTGCCTAGGGGCAAGAGTTTATCTTAAAGGGTGTACCGATAAATTTTCAAGATAAATTTGGAGATACCCTTTTAAAAAGGTCAGTTACGGCAGCTCAGCTTCCTGTTATTGAGTTTCTTCTCTATAAGGGAGCGGAAAGTTAACCTCTTCAATTAACAGGTAATAAGGCCTTATAATGAAAAATTCACTGTAGTGCCATTGAAAATGTTAACCCTCATCGCTCCATTGAAGGAATTAATCTTAACTCCATCTTTCGTATTAAAGAAAACGTAAAATAAACGGAAGTCGAACTATTCGCTATATGGGCACATGGTTCTTGCTTATGAAAAAAGAGCTACAGAAGGGATCTTCTATCTCGATAAGCATAGCATTCGATGGGACAATATCACTTGAGGTAGGCAACCAATGACTTAACTACGTAGAAATAGAGAAACCAGAATACAAACTTAAAAAAAGAGGACATTCTAATTGCGTTCCGACAGAGATGTATGAAACTCTTGCATTTATAATCTTATTATTATTAGTATTTAGAAAGACAAATAGATAGTAGTTTATTGTCGGAGTCCTTAATTGTATATAACTGGGTCTAAATACGGCAGCAACCAATATTCATGGGAGAGTGAATGTTATTCCACCGGTTCCTTCGGGGCATTAATAAGGTGCACTATTTTATTATCCTATCATTTCCAATACATGCGTTTGTACCTTCTCCTATTGATTTAACATTGATTGGACTGGCGGAGTCTAATACTGGGTTAGGAAGCATAGGGGTAGGGATTATAGATGTATTGAAAGATGATATAAAAATCAATTACTATTCGCACATAGGCCGAATTTTTATTTATGACAATATCCCATCAAATATAGTAGAAATATTACAAAATACTGATAAAACCCCAGGTAATGTAGCTTTGCTTTATTTTCCAATATACAACGTCGAAGAATGCAATAGGGTAAACTCTGTAAAAAGTTATGTTAGACTTGCTTATTCTATGTTAGAGAGTACAAAAATACCTGAAATGTGGGTAAATAATTTCAATAAGAACTTTGATGCTGTGATCATACCTGATGAGTGGCTTAAGGATGTATATTTAACATGTGGAGTAACTGTACCGATTTTTGTACTACCCCATGGAATTTATCTCGAAGATTTTCTAAATGAGCCTATTAGGGCGACTCATGCAAAGCCATTTAGATTTGGTTCATGTGCTACATTTTGCGATAGAAAGAATCAGCATCTATTAATTGATGCATTCCAAGCTGAATTTGCCGGAGACCATAACGTTGAGTTAGTGCTTCATGGCGATGGTGGTGGAAAATACCTTGAAGAGACCCTACGAAAGGTTAAGGCATCTTCGGTGCCATCAATAAAAATTAGTAATCATAATACGCTAACACGTAAGGAGTATATAGAGTTTATGAAAAGTATTGATTGTTATGTCCTTCTCTCAAAGGGGGAAGGGTATTCAATTACGCCTCGTCAGGAGCTCGCACTAGGAACTCCTACGATCCTTAGTAATAATACTGGACACATTACAATTTGTAATAGTGGATATGTATTTGGAGTTCCCTCAAATATACGGAATAAAGCTGAGTATCCCTCCTCGTATAATCTCGGAGATTGCGGTGACAACTTTAATTGTAATATTGCTGCCGTTCGTAAAGAACTGAGGAAAGTCTATTCTAATTACGCTGAGCACAAAAAAATTGCGGTAGAGGGAAGAGAGTGGGTAAAACAATATACTTGGGAAAACATGAAAAACAAGTTTCTCATGTTGGTGAAACCTAAAGAGGTTATCCTTGGAAACGAAAATATTATTGGAGAAGATTTTTTGATGACTAATTCTAGAGAGCTTTATAATAAATATTGCAACATTGCATCTATGGGACATGAGGTTTAGAGCTATTTTTAGGTTTGAAAAATGAAGTCTTAACCAAGACTCTTAAGAAAGGAAGGATTAATCATGCTGTTTTGCAGAATGCTAATTGGTTGTTTATTGCTGGTATCTACCCACGAAATATCTTGTGAGGAAGGTGATAGAAAAGGGCAGAAATTCATGGTGCCAAACAATAAACGTGAACTTGGCCAAGTTAAATCATTTACGCCGTCACCTATTGATCTATCGTTAATAGGGGTAGCACAATCTGATACTGGACTAGGAAGCATAGGCATTGGGATTGCAGATATCTTAAAAAATGATCTTAAAATCAATCATTTTGACCTTGGGAGACAAAATGATGATATAACAGCTGGTAATGTAGCACTTTTGTATTGGTACCTTGCCTGGAGCAGCTATGATGAAGTAAATGCTATAAAAAGCCATATTAAACTTGCTTACTCAATGTTAGAGAGCACACGAATACCAAAAAAATGGGTTGCCAATTTTAATGAGAACTTTGATGCAGTGATCGTACCTGATGAATGGCTCGTTGAGACTTATGTAATGAGTGGCGTTACAATACCGATTTTTGTTTTACCACACGGAATTTATCTCGAAGATTTTCTCCAACAACCGATCAAAAAAGCCCCAAATAAACCATTTAGATTTGGATGCTGTAGCACATTTATAGATAGAAAGAACCATCATTTATTAATAGATGCTTTTCTTGCTGAATTTGCTGGGGATGATAGTGTGGAGTTGGTTCTCCATGGCAACGGGGGCTACTATTTTGAAGCAGTAAAGAGTAAGGTTGAACCTAATTCGATACCTTCAATAATACTTAGCAATAAGTCACTTTCGCATGAAAAGTACATAGAATTAATGAAAAGCTTTGATTGCTATGTTCTTGTCTCAAAGGGTGAAGGATTTTCAATTACTCCACGCGAAGCCCTGGCTCTTGGTATCCCTACAATCATTAGTAATAATACTGCACATGCTACTATTTGCAATAGTGGTTATGTGTCTGGCGTTTGCTCTAATATACCAAACAAAGCTACGTATGGGAGTCTTGATTTTGGAGATTGCGGTTACAATTTTCACTGTAGTATTGAGGATGTCCGCAAAGAACTAAGGAAAGTCTACTCTAATTATTCTGAGTATAAGAAAAGTGCGGAGCAGGGAAGAGAATGGGTAAAAAGATATCTGTGGAAGGACTTGAAAAATAAGTTTCACATGTTGGTGATTCCTAAAAAAGTTATTCTCGGGCCTGAGAATATTATTGGTGAGAACTATCTGATGACGAATTCAAAAGAGCTCTACGATAAATATTGTGATATTGTGAAATAGAACCAATTTGCAAATTGTACAAGCAATCCAAGCAAGACTTTGTTTTAAATTAAGATGCAAAAAGGTAAGGCTATCTGAGCTCTCACTTTAGAATCAGGCCCAAGTGAGCAGTTCTTACTGAAAAGAGTATATGCCCACACTAATGAGTGTGCATTTAGTCTGTTGCCAAAACGTTATGTTTATAGAATAGCTTTGAGCTTTACGGGGGTTAAGTAAAAGTAATAAACATTTCAATGTGTCTCTTGAAATACGTGCAGAAGAGATTATTGTGCATAGTTATCATAATGTAGATTGGATTGCTAGTAGAAAAATGTTGTATTTAGTGTGGGTATTCAACGAAAACACATGCAGCATATTATATGCTGTTGGAAAACCACTGCAAGTTCTGGCCAAACAAACGAGATTACTCAAGCTGAAGAACTGATTCAAGATGTCTACAATTCTCATGGTTTAGCAGTGAGGGCATTTGGTTCGTAAACTCTTGTTCCGGGTGAAATTGAGAAAGCAGAATAACATCGATGTTAATGCCTTCCAAATCTAACAGGTTAAAACCCGCTTTATGATGAGCTGCCGTATATTTCTTAATGCCCATATCATTCAGAAACTTTTTCTGTAATAGTTCTGCCGTCTTAAATGATGGGTTGATGTAAGTCTGAAAAAAGCATGCTTGTATTTCTTAAGCAAAGGAGCTGATAGATAAAGCTACAAGGGACCTTGAAGTTTCACGACAAAGCTTCATCAGGAATGTCTTTCAGCAACCAGAGTCCCATACATTTTCCGCGAACATCAATGCTATTCTCAACTATAAGGTAAAGAGGTGCTGGAAAATTGAATGGAGAATTTCGGAAATTTATTTCTCTGCAATCGAACCCAGTTTCAAGATCATACCAGAGGTCTACATGCGGAAAAGTTGAGGTTAATAAATATTTTGAACCACTCTTCTTAAAATTGGCAAGTGCAAGCTTTATATCTTTTAAAGACATATGCTGCAGCATGTCTCTACAAAAAATAAGATCAACTCTTGGTAGAGTATCCTTACATGCATTCAAGTGCATAAACTTTATTGTATCTGTCTGGAATCTTATATTGTTTTCGATAACTATTTGTTTTACCAGGTCAGCACCGATATACTTCAAACTTTTTAAGTCTACAGCTTTCATCCAATTGAAATCACCACAGGGAATATCAAGCATTGACGAAACTTGAAAGGTAGAAAGAAGCTGCACAAGCTCTTCTCTAAGAAATACGGTATTTGCTAAAGTTGATCCCGTACCAGATCTTGATTCAGAGCTCCACCATGTATTTTTTTCGTAAACTTCGGTAAAAATCTCTTCCATCTTACTATCATTAGTTTCAAGCTTTCCCCGTTCGCAAAAAATCTGTCCAGTGAGATTTCCCAAAAAACAGCTCAGTAATAAGTAGATATAAATCATAATTGTTCTCCCTGTTTTATATAATAAAAAAGCTTCTAACTTCATGTTAGCAAAAACAATG
The DNA here is from genome assembly GCA_963819815.1 of uncultured bacterium. Taxonomy (GTDB): domain Bacteria; phylum Babelota; class Babeliae; order Babelales; family Babelaceae; genus PRDV01. The sequence goes on along the minus strand of CAWFXL010000001.1, from coordinate 1,065,581 downwards.
ATTAAATTTCAAGAGTTTAATATTGTTAGAGCAAATTTTTAGGCTACTTTAGACTCAGACCCCAATGAGCAACTTTTACTGAAAAGAGCGTGCACTTACCTCTAATTAATGTGCATTTAGTCTATTTCCAAAATGCCTTGTCTCTAAATTACAACCCAACTACTCACTTAAATAGGCTTTTCGGTCTTTTAGAAAAAAGTAAACGATTTTTGGCAGTGCACGTTGTGGCAATTTTTTTTATTTTTTTTCAAAAAAATTGCCACAACGTGCAGTAGCTGACGAATTGCCATTTACAGTGATTCTAGGCTTTCATAGGGTTGCAAGCCTCTTATATACCCGTTCATTTCACTCTGTGCACCTTTATATATTCTAAAGTCACTTATGGGATTATTTACTCGATAGAGATAGAGAACCTCTGGAATAAATTGAATGTGGCTTTTTTTATTGCCTTTGTAGGGCGAGCACATTTCAAATATAGGCATTAGAAATGCCACATCGCCCGCCACTTTTAAGAATTTCCCTTGATACATGAGATCTTCTTTTCGAATCTTTTTGTATAAACAAGCTTTGAAAGATATTAAATGAGCTCCTTTTACCCATTCACTTTTTCTAAATAATCTCTCCAAAATTACATCACTTGGATATGGTTGGGACTCAGGAACATTATCCATACCTTGTTCAGGAAATATTATGCGTGATCCATGGGTCATCCATGTATTTGGGTTTGAATAGTGTTTTTCAAGAACAGACAATACCTCATCATGGGCTAATTTATCATCACCATCAAGTAAAACAACAATTTTATGGTCAGGTATGAAGCTATGTATGATATTGTAATAGTTTCCAACTTGGCCAACATTTATTTCGTTATTAATAATGGTTACTCGGTTTTCAAGTCCATGTTCTTTAACGTAGGCTTCTACGACTGCATGAGTATTATCAGTAGAACAATCATTCACATAGATAACCTCGTAAGGTCTTGATGATTTTTGGAAACAAGCAGATCGCAGATTCTCAACAGCAAATTGCTCATTATTGTATGATGCGATCAAAATTACAAATTCGATAGGGTGAGTTACGGTCATATTCAATTGACTTTCTTCAGCCTGTGAAAGCGAACTCAATATGGCCATACTCAGATAAAGAAATCGATAAGATTTTGATAGTGAAAACATTGAACCCCTCCTTCTTGAAAAATTAGTGATAGTAGTCATATATTTTAAAATTACTAAATTTAATATCGATAAGTCTATAATTTAGATGAATAAATGTTAGTGCTCAATGTGAGCTTTTATCTTCATTAGAAAATTATTGCAAATATCTATCTAAGTATTTTATAATAAGCATATGGGCGGAAAATATAAAAAGGGAGAGGTCATGTTGTATCTATTGATGCTCATACAGTTATTATGTAGTTCTTTAATATTCTCTCAAAAAGAATCTCTAAGGGAACTTGATCAACTTATATTAAGCAAAAGCATTTCGAAAGCTGATAAAGAAAAATATATTCAACCTATGCTAGCTTTACTAAGGAACCTAGAATCTAAAGAGATTATAGATGTTACTTTTACCTTGCCACTAATTAAGGAAGGCCATAGTGAAACTTATGTACCACTTAATCCATCGATCATAAAAACGGCAAATGGCTATGATATTATGTGCAAAGTTACAAATCTTAAGATTCCTGATTATCGTACAATAGTAAGTGGAGATACCCCGAAAATCAGGAACTTTTTTCTCAGGTATGATAAAGATTTTAACCTCCTATCTGAGCAAGAAATAACGATACCATCTCATCTTACAAAAAATATAAACGAAGCTTACCAAGTGGAAGATGGCAGAATATTCTATTGGGATAATTCCCACTGGTTAGTGGGATGCTCAGCCATCAAATCCTCTAATTGGTTACAAAAAGTAGCGGTATGTAGGCTTAGTTGCGAACTTAATTCTTTTGATCATTTTCCCCGACCAACGATTGAAACATTAGCACTTTTTCATGGACCAGAAGAAAGACGCCACGAAAAGAATTGGATGCCCATTGTTAGGCAGGAAAAGCTCAGGTTTATTTACTCATATGATCCCTTTATACTCATAGAGCCAAACATGGAAAATGGAACATTCAAGACAGTTCTTAGCTATTCGCCTAAATTAGACTTTTCTTATTCTCGTGGGTCTGCGGCGCCCATAGACTTTGATAATGGATACCTAATGGTGGTTCATGAGCGTGTTCAAAATTATAGCTATACCCACAGATTCTTGTATCTGGACGCAGAATTTCGCATAACAAAAATTTCCCTTCCCTTTACTTTTACCCACGTCGGTGTTGAATTTTGTACGTCAATGACCTTCGATCATTCTGGTGAAAATTTATTAATAGGTGTCGGGATAGAAGATAAAGAAGCAAAAATAATTATTCTAGACCCCGAATATGTGAAGGGGCTTTTATTTGATATTAAAAGCTGTAACAAGTAATGAGGCTCTGGAATCTTTGATGTGAAGGCCTAGTCTAATATGAAATGCAACACTTTTCAGATAGAATGATATTTGCGTCATATTCTATACCGAAAGAGTGTTGCAAATTATGGAAAACTTTACTCAGCTATCGTACTATGAAAGATGTCATATTTATAGAGCCCTCTGTAGACAAAAGCCGATACGGCAAATAGCTGTTGAACTTGGTCGAGCACCATCTACAATCTCAAGAGAGATAGCTAGAAACAGTGATCACATAGGCTATTTATACTCTGGTGAAGCTCAAGAAAGAACCGCTAAGCGCAAGCATAAGAACATGCCAAAAGTTAAGAAGGATCCTGCATTGAAAGCTTATATTGTTGAACATCTTAAAATTGGTTGGTCTTCTCAAACAATATCTGGAGCACGGAATAATAAGAGTTCTGGGCTAAGAATATCGGCAGAAGCTATTTATCAATGGATCTATAGTAGTGAAGGGAAAGGACTCAATTTAAATAAATTCTTGCTCAGATCTCATAAAAAAAGAGGTCTGAGGAGGAAAGCTGATAAAACTCCAAGAATCCAAATAAAACAACTAATGTTGTTATATGGGGGCTGATTCATACAATTAAAGAATCAGATCTTCCTGTTAAAAGTTTAACCTTTGACAATGGTAGCGAATTTGCTGATCATGAGCTATTGAATGAACTGGGCATAGCAACTTATTTCTGTGACTCAGGAGCGCCATGGCAAAAGGGTAGCATAGAGAACGTCAATGGCCTTATCAGACATTTCTTTCCCTTAAAGGTAGACATGATCAGATCAACGAGAAAGATATTGAAGAGGCTGCTCAAAAGCTTAACAATATGCCAAGAGCAATCCTAAATTATAAAATGGCTTCAGAGGCTTTTAAGGAGATGATGCATGAATGAATATATTGGAGCCTTCAAAATGCATCTTTTCTATGTGAAAATCCTATGTGTTGCATTTCATTATTGACATCGCCGAACTCTAACTACGTACCGTAAAGATAAAAAAGGCCAGCTTCAAAATAAGAAGATGACTGAAATTCAGGTGCCAAAAGTTCTTATTGGACTTGGTAATCCCGATGCGAAATATGCTGAAACCCGACACAATGCTGGCTTCAAAGTTATAGATTCAGTGGCCGCTTCATTTGGCGGCCACTGGCAATCTTTCCCCGATACGCAGATTGCTACCATACAGATTCAAGGTCATCCGGTACTCCTTGTAAAGCCCCTTACGTATATGAATAACTCTGGCGATGTCGTGCCTTTTTTAAAGAAAAAGGGGATTGGGCCACAGAATATTCTTGTTATTCATGATGAGCTTGAAAAACCTCTTGGAAAGCTTTCTATTAAGACGGGAGGGAGTGCACGAGGTCACAATGGCCTTAAGTCCCTTATTGAGCGATGGGGTACTTCTGAATTTGCTCGGCTGAGGTTTGGCATTGGTCGGCCGGTTGCCAGAGAACAGGTTTTACACTATGTCCTGGAGCGCTTTGAGAACCCTGCTCTTGTTGAGAATTTGACCAGCGAGGCAGTTCAGATGATAGAGCAGCTTTTTCCTAATTGATTCTTTCTAAATTCCAATAAAAAGAGGTAGCCCATTGTGAGCTACCTCGTGCTAATCGACAAAGTTGAATGCCTGACCGCAAAGCCTTTACAAAATCTTATAGAGAGCGGGTGTTAATGCTTATCTCTTCCATACTTGAAAGAAATATTCAAAACTAGGGAACATACGACACCATTCACACCTCTGGCTATATACAGCCTCAAATCCATTTTGTCTGAATAGATTATGAACAAAATCTAAATGTTCTTGCTCTAGGAAGTCGTTTTCGATAAGGATTAATTTAATATTTTTAAGGATATCTGGATCATCTCGAAGAATGTAATATAGTGCACCTTCACAATCAGCCACCAATGTATCAAATTCGATGTTGTATTTCTTTTGCAGCTCAGCAAATGATATTGTTTTGACCCAAATGTAGCCCGGCAATAAAACTTCGCTTGGCATTGAATTCCAACCCGCTTGGATTAAAGGCACTTTTGATAGCGCAGATGCTTCAATATGGAAGTTTAATCCGTTAAGATCCCTATTTTCTTGCAATTGTTTCGCGTACACCGGATGGGATTCCAAAGTAACCAAGTTATCTTGGTGAGTTAGAATGGAGGCAGTGACACAACTGACTCTGCCAATATTTCCTCCTATTTCTAAAACTTTCGCATCCTTTGGGAGAAACATGACGTTCATCTTTTGTTCGTCATATTCCAAGGAAAAGTCCCCATGCTTTATACTTAATTTTGAATGAATTTCTCGTAATTTTTCATCAGCTGCTTTACTGTCAACGATTGAACTAAATGTCAGTTGGACGGTGCATACTAGAAGTAGCAATAAAGAACTGGCTAGTATCTTTGTTAAATGCTTAGAATATAAAACTATTTTGTTTTTCATAAATTTCCCTCCTAGTGATTTTTGATGCCTTTCGATCTTGAAAAGCTTGCTCGACCTCTTACCCTCATCTTACTTATAATTTTAAAGAAAAAGCAATGGTTGCAAAAATAATTGTCGGAACGCAAAAGAAATGTCCTCCCTGACTATGAACAAAGACCCCTTTTCTTTTACTACAATTGAAGAAGCTAATTACTTCCTACAAAGCTAGTACACCAAGCACTATAATGAAAAATTTAATGTAGAGCCATTGAAAGATGCTACCTTCATCGTTCGATTGAGGGATGTAATCTTAACTCAATCTTTTGTATTAAAAAACAATCGGAGATCGAACTATTCGACATAAAGGCAGATGGTTCATGCTTCTGAAAAAGCAGGCTTTGAAGGCAGAAAGATATCAATCGTTTTCTTAGGAGCTCTGCCCATTTTTTTCTTATACAAGACTCTTTAACTGAAGGACTTTCAATGAAATCTTGTTGACCAATTCCTTTAGCTCTTCTTTTTTCCAACAACAAGCCATTTGTGCGCAATAAAAGTAAGCTTTATTGCTTCGATATCATCATTAGCAAAGCAAAACATAGCATACTACGTACTATTTTATCTTATTACCATGACCGTATTTTCTACAAATCAGACTTCAGTGAAGAGCTGTATACGAAACCGTGCGCACTGATGGAGGGGAACTAATGTTCCCCTCCATCAGTTTGTTTTGGTGAATTTTTATGCTGTTTCTTGACCGGCAAGTTTACATGTTTTGCGTAGAGCAAGAGAAAGCATGACTGATGTCCAGCCACTGACGATTAAGTCTATCGCTAGGAACATACCTAAAACCCACAGAGCAGCTGCTGGCCATTGAGCCAAAATTAAAAAGACTTACAATACCATTAAACAAGAGCCAACCCCAATGCTCAAGATGATATATAAGTGCTCCTGCAATTTTAAAGAGCCCTGATACACAGAAGTACAGTGCAAGAAGGAGGGTGAGTGATGCTGCACCGAGAATTGGGTTCGTTATGATGAACCAGCCAACTACCGCTGCGAGTATCCCTACAACTAGCTCTCCAAAAAAACCTTTCCATCCTGCCGACCAAGCGGATATGAAAGAGGGTGAAACTCGCTACATTATTCTTCCGCCTAAACTTGCCTATGGATCGATGTCAGTTGCTAAAATTCCACCAAATTCAACACTTCGGTTTAGGGTTGAACTTCTCAAAGTTAAATAAGGAACATACAGGCAGGGCATATAGTTTGGCGCCCTGTTTCATTACCAGCGGAGAATCACGGAATTTATCATACGCCCTGATGGGCTTCAATATCATATTGAAAAAGAGGGCTCAGGAGACCATACCCCTACTCCTGGGGATGTCGTAGATGTTCATTATACGGGATGGCTTGATAATGCAGGTGAGCAGGGTAAAAAGTTTGACAGTAGCCATGATCGGAGCCGTCCTTTTTCCTTTGTGGTTGGCGTAGGTCAGGTTATTAAGGGGTGGGATGAAACACTTCTTGAGATGCATGAAGGAGAAGTTCGCTACATTATTCTTCCCCCTCAATTGGCATATGGAACGCGTGGAGCAGGAGCAGCAATACCTCCTCAGGCGACTTTGCGCTTTAAGGTCGAATTGCTCAAAATACACCCAGAATAGAATTCCTGGCAGCTCTTGACAATGTGTAACTATTACAGTACACTAAGACTAACAATTGAAATTTTCGGGGGCGTACTGGCTTCGACGTATGATATGATGCGATCTGAGCATGCCGAGCTTTGACTGTGTGCTCGTAAACCAAATGGTCGAACAATAAGTGCAGAAATGCCAGGGCTTAACGCCCACGTTGCTTGCGCCTAAGGGCATAAGCGCCTTGTATAAAGAAACTGCCTATAGTTTCTCTATACTCGTATAACAAAAATAATAGGACGTCAAGGTAGGTTTACTTGGTAAGTAGCCTTGAATGATGAACCAACCAGGCATATAGTGTGATGTGTCTTTGCAAGCCATTATATGAATTAATAAAGACTAAGCATGTAGCGCTTTTCGTTGAGTGTTTTGCGGACATGGGTTCGACTCCCATCGCCTCCACCAGATTTTTCCCCCAATCTTCATAAATTCAGATCTTTTGTCCCCCCGAGATATGTATGGTGCTTAATGCGCTATGCATTCATTGTCATCACTATTAAAAAAATACTAATATTATTGACAATCAGATCTCTGAACTGTTAGCCTAAAAGTAGGAATGATTGACACCTACAAAATATGCCGGAGGCGATAACGACGTTATGTCGTGTTTGTTTTCGCACCATTTTCGTGCACATCGAGTAAGATGACCCCTGCGCTCGTAATATGAGGGTCAAGTTATGCGTGAAGCTGGACTTCACGAGCATCGGATCGAACTGATTCGCTGTACTTATGAGCTCTAAGATATTCCCTTGATCTGTATGCTCATAAAGGTAACGAGGGAATGCCTATCACTCTGTTTAGTGAGTAGATATGCTGATGAAATTGCTAAACCTAAGAATGTCAGATGAGTCTTTGCAGGACATTCTTTTGATGACAAAGACTATATGTGTAGGACGAGTATGAGGCGGAGAGAAAAATGAGTTTTAATTCATGCGCCTCCTTCTTTTTTTGATCTCTGGAGATTGTCTTATGAAAAGGTTCTTATATCTTGTCTTAACCTGTCTTTTGCTTCCTCTAGAAGGGGCAAAAAAAGCACCTTATATTTCTTTGGAAGACAAAAATAAGCAGGCAGATAAAGCTTTTATTGATTGGGTGGTTGATACTCCAGGATCTTACTTATCAGAAGATCTTGGAAAGATATTGACCCCAATTGCACGTGACTTCCTGGTGAATGAGTCCCAACTGCCTTTTACTGAGTACTTGAATAAAGAGCAGCTTGAACAAAAAGTTAAGCAGGTAAGGAAAGAATTTGAGAAGCGCTACCTTCCGTCTACAGCGCCAAAGATGCATAAGAGTGAATTGCAGAAGCTTATAAAAGAGATCATCATTCCTAGATACGAGTTTCAAATAAATCCAGAAGAGACTTTTGATCCTCTTGATAAGTACTATAACGAACTTCTTCAAACTCTTTCGCTGTATTCAACTGGTGTAGGCACAACTTTGAAGGATTGGGCTTTGAGCTTTCTAACCTCAGAATCCCAGTTTGTTGCTTTGTCCATTTTAAGGCGGGAAACTGTGGGCGGCAAATTCTATAATAATCTCAATGATATTGAGCAGTTGCATCTTCTTACATTAGCGGGGGAAGTGATAACCCGACGGTTTATACAGAATCTGCAAGCGGTAAAGACAAAATATCATTTTGAAGAACCTCCCTTTTTAGAAGTGGCTCTTAAAAAGCGCATTAATCAGTTTTTGTTTGAAAAATTCAGTCGCTAGAAGTTTGTCGCATACATCTATAGATAACCTATGGATTTACCTAGCTGGACTCCCAGCTTAATTATAAGGAATCCAAGGACTCATATGGTTTTTTAGATCTGATAAACAGATCAATCGCTTGTTGATAAGCGCGCCTAGTTCTAAAAATACTGATCGGATTATTGGTGCGATACAAATATAAGAGTTCTGGAATAAATGCTGAATGATTAACATTTGTTTCTCCTTTGGGTGAGCACATTTCCAACATAGGTAACATGAATGCCATATCTACTGCTGCTTGTACAAATTCTCCATCTATAGAAAGATCATCTTTATTAATTTTCTTAAATAGCCCAGCTTTGAAGGTCCTCAAATGTTGAGCTACAAATTCATATTTTCTTATTTCCTTTTCATGAAACACTCTATCAGGAATACCTTGTGACATGCGAGGGAGGCTATTTCCTGATGGGTATGCAACTGCCGAACCATAGGTAAGCCAGCAGTTAGGGTTCACATAATATTTCTCTAAGGTTAGGAGAACATTATCATGGGCAAGAATATCATCACCATCGAGATTAACTACCACGTTATGATCAGGGATGTACTTATGAATAGTGTTATACCAATTAGCCATATGACCAAGTCGTGCGTTATTGTGAATTACCGTAACCATTGATTCGAGATGATTTTCTTTAACATATTCGTCCATGATTTCACCTGTTCTATCAGTGGAACAATCGTTGACACAGATTACTTGGTAGGGCTGAGAAGACTTTTGAGTACAGGCAGATCTCAAGTTATCCAATGCCCATAGCTCATTATTATAAGATGGAATTACTATCACAAACCGAACTTCTTCTTTTTGGGGAACTGCAGGCTGATTCACACAACCCATTTCTAGATAATTTATTAAAATAATGAGCAGTAACGATTTTGATTTAAACATGATTTTGCTTTCTAATCTTACAATAATTTTGTACAAAGAAATATATCAGCTCCTCGGGCAGCATTAACTCGTTCTTCACCATCAAAGCCTGCCATACCATATTGTTCACGCATAACATTAGACAAGCGATGGAGCGGAAATTTTTCAACCTCAAACCCGGCAGCTTTTAACCTTTCCAAAATATCATGACCATATTTTCTTACATGGTCATCTTGATCAAAATGCAACTCTCTAGCTTCTGGATGAACTATGGAAAAATCCTCATAGGTTTTATCAAGGCTTGTGTAGAGCGGAACCATAATGATGGCATACCCACCAGGCCTTAATACTCTAAAGAGTTCTGCCATTGCCTTGTTGTCATCTGGAACATGTTCAAGTACATGGCTGCATAAAATGACATCAATGCTATTAGAATCCAGCTCAATCTGGGTAATATCAAGCTTACGCACATCAGAACAATTTGGATTAAGATCAGCCGGTATATAACGAATATTCGACATGTTTTCTAATGTCTTAAAAAGGCATGATTCTGGAGCCCAATGAAGTAAGGTAAGGTTTCTCTCAAAAAGCTCATTCTTTTTTTCTTGCAAAAATAGCCACAAATGACGATGCCGCTCAAGAGAATGGCAATGTGGACAAGATGCATTGTTTCGAGAAACAACACCAGTGCATAGAAAAACTTCGGACTGTTTTTTGCAGATTGGGCAAAATACGTGGCCATAAATGGTGCAATAAGAAGCTACAAGCCATGTAAAGAAAATGAGGTGTATTTTTTTCATATATTCTCCCCAATTGAATATTTATTAGTTTTACTCATTAATTACACATTAGCATAATTAAGCTTTGAAAATCAATATTTTTTTATCAAAACATTATTTTCTAATTGCATTACACAGCATTGAAAATGTTTTCAGATTATTATTTTAAAGTTTGTGCAATTGCGGTCGTTGGAAATAGGTACGGTCATTAACCGACAGTAGAGACTGCTGGCTGTTCAAGCCAGAAACGGAGAAACGGTTACAAAATAGCGCTCACCTAATAATAAGCGATTTGCTGTAGAGAATTTGCGATCAGCAGGCTTTCAAAAATCATCAGTAAAAAACAAAATTGTTCCAACAATTTTGTTAAATGTAATTCACAATACTTTTCTTGCAATTATAAGAACGGCAGCCGCTTAATGCTAATATGGGCGTAGATATTTTTAGCAAACAATAACAAATGCTAACTGAGATTGATCTAGGGATGCACTGTATTGGTTCATTGTCTATCTTTTAAAAAATGGCCGTTGCTGTATACTGATGTATAGTATCAGATAGGTTTACCCTTTACAAAAGGATCTTCTATGAAAACCAAAATCATATCGTATGTTGTGTTAATGTCGGGTATCTCCCTTGTTGGGTTACCTGTATTAGCTGACACTCCAAAACCAAAGGACACAAAGATGACAAGAACAGGTGTTTCAGCAAAGATTGCCATAGTTGACGTCCGTCGCATGTTGGCACAAGATCCACAGCTTTTAAAAGATGAAGCTTCTGTTTGTGCAGAATGGCGTGATCTTTACACCAAGTTCCAAGATACCTTGCGTCCGATAAATGAAGAAATTTCCAAGTTACAAAATGACTATCAAACGAAGGTCAAAGAACTTGAAGCTCTTCAAAGAAGTAAAATGGCCACACCCGAAACAATTGCTAAACGTGCTCAAGATGAACTTGCGCCTATAGAAAAACAGCTTCAAATACAATCATATGAAGCTCAGCAATTAGCTAACAATGAACTGGGAAGAATTCAGCAGATCGTTGTTCCAAAAATTATCGCAGGGATTGATGAAGTTTGTAAGACGCAAGGCTGGGATTTTGCGGTTCCACGTGATTCAGTTGCATCTACCGTATCAAGCGGTTCACGGTTCAATATTACCGAAGATGTTGTGACTGTAGTAAATGCGGCCTACCGTAAAGATAAAAAGACGCCAGCATCAAAATAATACGATGACTGAGATTCAGGTACCAAAAGTTCTCATTGGACTTGGTAACCCCGACGCGAAATATTCAGATACTCGGCATAATGCTGGGTTCAAAGTTGTAGATGCAGTGGCCGCCGTCTTTGGCGGCCATTGGCAATCTTTTTCAGATAAGCAGGTTGCCACCATACAGATTAAAGGGCATTCGGTTCTTCTGATTAAGCCCCTTACCTATATGAATAATTCTGGCGACGTAGTTTCCTTTTTAAAGAAAAAGGGGATAGGGCCGCAGGATATCTTAGTCATTCACGATGAGCTTGAGAAGCCTCTTGGAAAACTTGCTGTTAGGATGGGTGGAAGTGCGCGAGGCCACAACGGCCTTAAATCCCTCATTGAACGGTGGGGCACTTCAGAATTTGCCCGGCTGAGATTTGGCATAGGTCGTCCAGAAGTAAGAGAACAAGTTCCTCACTATGTGTTGGAGCGCTTTGAAAATCCCGATCTCGTTGAGACGTGTATCGATGAAGCAGTTCAGATGATCGAGCAACTTTATACCTAATTGATCTCATTCTAAGCAGTACCTAGTAGCTATAAAAAAAGAGGCAGCTCGCAATGGGGCTACCTCTTTTGTCTGCTTTGGTGATCTTTTATGCTGTTTCTTTACCTGCAAGTTTACAGGTTTTGCGTAGGGCAAGTGAAAGCATGACCGAGGTCCAACCACTTACCATTAAATCTATTGCCAGGAACATGCCTAATACCCATAGCGAAGCTACTGGCCATTGAGCTAATATGAGGAGACCAAGTGCAAGACTTACTACCCCATTAAATAGGAGCCAGCCCCAATGTTCAAGATGATAGATGATCGCACTGGCAATTTTAAAGAGCCCAGACACTGAAAAATACAGTGCAAGAAGCAGGGTGAGCGATGCTGCACCGAGTATTGGATTTGTTATGATGAACCATCCAACTACTGCCGCAAGTATCCCTCCAACCAGCTCTCCAAAAAAACCTTTCCATCCGGCTGACCAAAAGGCATTTAAAACCATGGCACTACCTGCAGCAACGAGTAATGCACCAAAGAGTACGACACTCGCCATTGTGCTCCAGAAAACTGATGTTAAGGCTATCGAGCCTAAGATTATGAGGAAAAATCCCATTAAGAGAAACGAATTCAATCGTTTGCATATCATACTATCCATTCAAAGCTCCTTTTTTTACGTTATTGCCTCATTGATTCAGATAGAGGCATCTTCTCCTATTTATACTACACAAATAGAATAGAAAAACGCAAGAATTTATGAAAATTCATACAAGTTTTAAGGCCGCCGTTTGGAACCTTGAGAAAAGGAATGCATTAGAATAGGTTAGCTGACGGTGCTTTTAAGCCATTTCTTGAGGTTCTCTTCAAGATGAGGAACCGTGGCCGGCATGCCACCCTGAAGGGTAGCTCCGCTACCACCCCCTTGGATTCCTTGCTCCTTGAGCCATCCTGCGAGCTTTTTAAGATCGATTAGATGACTTAGTGAGGGGGCAAGGGTGATAAAGAAGGAGGATCTTTCAGGGCCTTTGGCCAGCAGGAAATAGAGAGCTGGATGCTTCTTAGTAAGAAGGGTACCAAGGTCCCTTAGTTCATCAGCCTGAACATCGTCAAGCGAGAGATACAGGAATGGCAGTGTTCCCACAGATTCTATGCGAGTGGCCCAGGTGTCGATCTGGGAGGTAAGATGTGCTCGTTTGAGCTCTCTTATCGTAGCGAGGGCTGTTTTAAGCTGCTCTTTTTGCTTGATAACCGCTTGTCCAACCTGGTCGATAGGTACTTTAAATTCAGTTCCTAAGGTTTTGAGGGCATTGAAGGTATCTTGAAAGAGCTCTACCGCCTTAGGGCCGGTGACTGCTACGATACGCCGGTTTCCTGCCGAAAGGGCGGACACTTCAGTAATTTTAAAAGGACCAATATCGCCAATAGCGGGGACATGGGTACCTCCGCAGAGTTCAGCTGAGAAGCCGGGAACATCGACAACGCGTACTTTTTCAGGTTGATATTTCTCACCAAAAATAGCAATGACCCCTCTATTGGTAGCTTCTTTGAGAGTCATAGAGCTTACCTCTACAGGAATATTTTCTTGGATCTTTGCATTTACGCGATCTTCAACGATCTTAATCTGTTCGGGGGTAAGGTTTTCATGGTACGTAAAATCGAATCTGAGATAGTCAGGAGTTACCACCGATCCTGATTGTCTCACCTGTTTGCCAAGCAATTCAATGAGCGCAGCCTGTAACAGATGGGTTGCTGTATGATTTTTCATGGTATTTATACGAGTAGGGGAGTCAACCTCGAGATGTACTGTATCTCCTACTTTGAGCTCAACGGGAGTTTCAATGAAAGACCCAATGGCAGCTCCGAATTTTTTAAGGCCGCGCAAGGGAGCTTTTTTGTCTCCGACACGGATCCACCCTTGGTCACTTATTTGGCCACCACATTCAACAAAGAAGGGTGATACGTCCGTAATAACATAGACATGGGCACCTGCAGAAACCTTTGAAACTTCTTTGAAGTCTTGAATAAGCCCAAGAACCTTTGCTGCATTGTAATGCACTTCGTAGCCGGTAAAGGTTGTGGTAATGGTAACATCAAGATCACATTCTTCTCCGAGCCCCTTTTTACCCGACCTTTCTCGTTGGAGTTCCATCTCTTTTTCAAAGCCTTCTGTGTCTACCGTAAAGCCTTTTTCAAAGGCCATTACTTTGGTAAGCTCCAGAGGAAATCCATAGGTATCGTACAATTTGAAAGCTTGGATACCGGTGATTAGCTTGTCTGTCCCTGCCTGTGCAAAGTATTTTTCTAACATCTGCTGCCCATGAAGGAACGTCTTATGGAACTTTTCTACTTCTGCATTAAGAAGAGAGATGATCTGCTTCTCTTGCGTTTTGAGCTCAGGATAGATAGGACTCATGAACTCTATAAGCGCTGGAGCGATTTCAGGAAAGATCGTTTCCCGTCCAAGCTTTTGAGCAAAGAGCGTTGCACGGCGAATGATTTTTCTAATGACATACCCACGGCCTTCATTGGAAGGGGTTCCCCCATCAGCTATAGCAAGGCAGGATGAGCGGATATGATCAGCTAACACTCGAAATGCTGCTTGAATCTCTGGGTTTGCTGTGTCATAGGTAATGTTGGTAAGCTCTTCAATCCGTTTAATAAGCGGTGCAAAGAGATCAATTTCAAATACCGAGTCTTTATCTTGGACGATAGAGCATAAGCGCTCAAGACCCATACCGGTATCGACACCCGTTTGCTTAAGTGGTTTGTCAGTGCCATCGGGGAGTCGATCGTATTGCATAAATACCAGGTTCCATATTTCTAAGAACCGTTCACAGCCATCTTCAGGGTTGCAATCCTTTGAACCACAGCCGAAGGTTACCCCTCGATCGACATAGATTTCAGTACATGGCCCGCAGGGACCAGTATCGCCCATTTGCCAGAAGTTATCTTTATCGCCGAGTTTGAAGATTCGTGATGCAGGCACTCCTATGAGATCTTTCCAGATAACATAGGCCTCTTCATCCTTATGATGCACCGTAACGATGAGCTTTTCCTTATCAAGCTTGACGACCTTAGTAAGAAATTCCCAGGCAAATTCTATTGCTTCTTTCTTAAAATAGTCTCCAAAAGAGAAGTTGCCCATCATTTCAAAGAAAGTCAGATGCCTTTTGGTGAAGCCAACATTTTCAAGGTCATTATGCTTACCACCTGCCCGGATGCATTTTTGGATGGAAACGGCACGTTTATAGCTCCGTTCTTCTTTGCCTAAGAACAGATCTTTGAACTGATTCATACCAGCATTGGTAAATAAAAGGGTAGGGTCCTGTGCGGGTATTAACGAGGAGCTTTGCACATAGGTGTGCTTATGTTGTTCAAAATATTCGAAAAATTTCTTACGCAGATCTAACGATGTCATTCTAATGCCCTCATAGCTTCTTGGTACCAGAATAAGCGTAGCATAGTTTGCCCAAAAAACCTATGGGGGCCTTCTATGGTCAGGGCTAACGCATTATAATAATTTGATATTATGCACTTCCTTTGTCAAACTTTCAGAAACCTGAAAGGAGTAGCAATGGCACAGGATATAGAATTCAACGGAGTTTCATTTTTTTAGAGCATTTTTCTCAACTAGAAGACCCTTGCGTCGATTGGAAGGAGCTATACCCTGCTTCTATGGTCCTTACTTTGAACTTTTTTAGATAACGCGATATAATGGATCGCACCGAATAACTACAAAAAATGCCGGATAACTACAAAAAATGAAATAAGGTAACTGCGAAATTATTGGCATTGTGGTTCACTTGTGTAAAAAACACGAAAAAACTACCGCTATCTCACTTAAGGTTTAGTTGCGTCTTTTGATTTTCCTGAGGATCATTAAATTTGATTCTGTCATATTATTAGTTTAGCTATCAAGAGATAGCTTGGGCCTGATTTGTCTACTAAGGGACGGGGTAGTTTTTTGAGGAGAAAGCACCTTATAGCCAAGAACTTACAAACCAAAATTAATGGAACATAAAAGTTCAGAAATCCCCAGAAATAATCCCGTGCTCATAGACGAGGGAAGTAAAAGAGGACATATCTATTGCGTACCGACAAAAAGAAGAAGAATGTTCTTGACTTAATAATTTTCTTTATGTTAGTTTGAAAATAAGTGAATCGTTATTTATTAATTTTATATGAGGGGATAAACAATGAATTTTTTAATGAAGCTTTTACTGTCGTGTACTTCTTTTTGTTTTATTGTGGTAGCTGAATTACCTTTACCGGAGCCCTATTCATCCATTCAGCAATTGCCAATGGATAATTTTAATCATAATTGGTTTCAAGGAGAAAACAGGCTTCAATTAAAGCGATTAATTGAGAAGTATCAACCGCTTATTATTGTGGAACTTGGTTCTTGGTTAGGAAATTCCACAATATATATGGCAGAGCTTTTGAGAGAGAACGGTAAATTGTATGCTGTCGATAATTGGATGGTACAAACAGACATTGCCTTATTAAGCGTTATTGATCCTGAACTAAAAAAAGAATCCCAACACTCTACCAACAGTTTTTATCAAATGTAATTCACAAGAAGATGGGTCATAAGATAATTCCTGTTAGAATGGATACTACCGAAGCTGCGAGGGGTCTCAACGTTAAGGCTGATCTCATTTATGTTGATGCATCACACGATGAGGAATCTGTTTATAATGATGTAATGAATTGGTATCCAAAATTAAATGAAGGTGGCACAATGTGCGGAGATGATGCGGACTGGAGAGATCATACCGGCAGGCTAACGGTTTTAGCAGCTATTCAAAGAGCTGCGTTGCAACTCAATGTAACGCTGCACTTAGACGGTCCTTTTTGGTATTTTGAGTCCAAATAGCGTTATAGGTAAGCGCGTTACTAGTGCATAATTTGACCTTACAAAGAATTCTTGGAGTGATCTGGACCCCGGCTTAAAAGCCGGGGCTTCTCCGACTCCCAAATAAGCTTTACTGATTTTTTATATAGCTTTCAACAGCTTTAAGATCTAGTTTCCTTGGATATTTCGGCAAAATATTTATATGCCCACAAAAACTATCACTCCAGAGAAACTCTTTTCTTATTGTTTTACTGCCGCCACTTTTGAGCAGTTGAACCACTTTGGATAAGCACATATTTTGAAAGCTTGCATGCATGTTCTCAATTGATTGGTAGGCAGCCAAGATTACTCTTGGTTTTTCTTAAGCATCTGCCGCATAATTGCAGGAATTTCAAAGTCATTTACGTCGACCTCTTCTTTCTTAGGCTCAGTCTTGGATTCCAGCTTATGCTCACCAGGCTCCCCCTCTCCAGGCTTAGATTCTAGGGGTGTAGCTCCTATAGGTGATTCTTGAGTAGGTATTTTTTCTTGGACGGAAGATTCCTGTTCAAAAGAATGCTTCACCGCAGGTTGTACTGAGAGGGACCTATCAGATTCAAATCCTGTGGCAATAATCGTTACGATAACTTCGTCTCCCAACGACTCATCAATAACCGATCCGACGATAATTGACGCATCTTCATGTGCTTCTTCATAGATGATATGAGAAGCGGCTCCCACTTCATGAAGACTCAAGCTGGAGCTTCCTGAGATATTCAGAAGAACCCCTTGGGCACCTTTGATATTGGTATTATCAAGAAGTGGAGATACGATAGCCTCACGTGCTGCTTTCACCGCACGGTCAGGTCCCGATCCCCTGCCAGTTCCGATAACAGCGTAGCCACGTTGTTTCATAATCGTTTTAATGTCGGCAAAGTCGACATTAATATGACCTGGCTTTGCAATAATATCGGCAATAGATTTAATAAATTGATTGAGAACGCTGTTAATAAGATCAAAGGCATTTAACAGAGAAACTTTCTGATCAACAACATCAAGGAGCTTTTGGTTAGGAATAACAATAAGCGTATCAACAACACCTTCGAGCTTATGAAGAGCCTCTTCTGCAACGCGGGCACGACGCCTTCCTTCAAACATGAATGGTTTGGTGACAACAGCTATGCTCAGAATATCTTTTTCTTTCAGTGCCTGAGCAATGATAGGTAACGCTCCTGAACCAGTACCGCCCCCAAGGCCTGCCGTAAAAAAGACGACATCGGCATCTTTTACCTGTCTAATAATCGTATCAAGGTCTTCTTCTGCCGCACGCCTACCCACCTCAGGGTTAGCACCGGCACCAAGTCCTTTAGTTGATTTAATACCAAGCTGGATCTTGTGGGGAGCATTTGAGATTTTAAGGGCCTGGGCATCGGTATTTGCGACAATGAAATCTATCATGTCGTAGCCAGATGACTCAACCATGCTATTAACCATATTGCTGCCACCGCCACCTACACCCAACACTTTAATGCGGGCTACAGCGATGCGATTATTACTTTCTCGTTCAAATTCTATCATGTTCGTACCTTCTTAAAAAAAGTCTGCTACCCAAGATTTCATGCGATTCATTATCTGACTGACGGCCGGTCCCGAGAGGGAATAGGCGGTGCTACCCTTACTCTTCTTAAGAGCGTGTAAGAGTAAGCCATAGCATGTTGCATAGGTGGGATTTGCTAATGCTTCTTTATACATAGGTGGAACATGGGGTACTCCCACACGTGCAGGAACTTTTAAAGTAAACTCTGCACTTTCTTGTATGCCATGAAGGAGGGATCCTCCACCTGTTAACACAATACCTGCTGGCATAAGATGTTCTAGATGATTTGTCTTAATATCTTTTTGAACCATTGCTAGAAGCTCGGCAACGCGAGGTTCGATAATACGGGTTATTTCATCAGGAGTTACGGTCGTGAGTTCTTCGCCATGCACCATTTCAACTTCTATCTGCTCATCTTCAGTAAAGTATTTTCGTAGGGTGGAACCATAGGTTCTTTTTACGCGCTCTGCATCTTTTAGCGTTGTGCGCAAACAGAGGGCAATATCATGAGTAATATAGTTTCCTGCTATCGGGAATATCTTAGTGTGCCGAATTGTTCCCTGCTGATAGATAGCAAAGTCTGAACTGCCACCTCCAATATCAAGAACGCCGATTCCCAACTCTCGCTCATCGCGACTGAGCACAGCATCTGCTGAGGCAAGGGGTTGAAGTACGAGATCGCTAACTGCTACACCAGCCGTCTGGCAGCAGCGCACTAAGTTTTGTGTTGAGGCACTTGCCCCGGTGATGATATACACTTGTGCTTCTAAGCGTACCCCGAACATACCTTCAGGATCTGTTACCCGATGGCTTGAATCGATCGTATAATACTGGGGCAGTACATGCAATATTTGTTGTCCTTCTGGAAGTACTATAGCACGGGCAGCTGCTAAGACTGCTGTAATATCATGGGGGCGAATCTGACCATTTTTAATGGGGATCATGCCCGTTGAGGTGAGCGACTGAATATGAGCGCCGGTAGTTCCTACCACGGCAGTTTCTACTTTATGACCGGCCATCAGTTCTGCTTCTTTAACAGCAAGTTTAATCGAATCTACTGCCTGAGCAATATCAACGACTACACCACGAGAGACTCCGTAAGCAGGAGCTTCTCCGATGCCGATTATCGAGAGACCATCATCGGCAATTTTTTGGGCAATGAGCACGCTTATTTTTGTGGTGCCCACATCAAGTGCAACGAGGAGGTCGTTATAGAGTGTTTGATTCTTCATAAGTTCTAGTATAGTTGGTTATGGGAGCACAGACAATAGAATCTTTTAGGCGTATGTCTGCTTTCATGCCGTTTTTATAGCTTTCTTCTTGTGCATAAATCTGTTCTAGGTAGGTAAAGCGATCCGGATCATGTATGGAGTTCATATCGGAAATGATACGGATCTTTTTCTCTTTATCGTGTAGGAGAATCTCAGTTTTTGAGTGCCACACTATGGTATAAACTTCAAAGTGCTTATTTGATAACCGCAAAGCGGTATCAATAAACTCTTGAGCAAGCCGCTTTGTCTCAAAATCTACTCCTTCAAGAATCATTGTAGGGAGTCCCTGTAGAGCCTCTTGAGAAAAATAATGCTTTTCAAGAACCTGCCCGGTTGTGCAGAGCGCATAGTCTTTATTGCCAGGTAAAGAAGACTGCATGAGAACTTTGGGGATCCAGCCTATGATGTTTATCTGTGCTCGGTAAGCACTTTCGTATGAGATGCTGATATCTTTTATAAAGGGGAATTCAGGCTGGAGCTGATTTCGGAGGCGATAGGCACCAATAGTCCGTATCGAGATATTTTCAAGCTGTTTTTTAATGGCGTGCTGATACTCTGAGGTCCATCGTGGATCACATGATATGGTAAGTGATTGCGGAGTAAAGGCGCGTTGCATCCCGACCAGAAAGAGGCTGATTCCTCCAATGGCGATGAGAACTTTTTTGTTACCTATGAAACGTACCATATTCATCTGCTTACATCCCTAAAGGAAGAGCCCAGAAAATTTACTGTTTAGTATAACAGAAAACTGTAATTGCAAAAAAAATTATTACGATGTGATCCTACTGCCATGCATAGAAAGTCTGACAAATGGTTGCGTTATTGAAGCGATAGCTGTTTGTTGAGGAAGTTTGAATATACTGCCTAGAAAGAGTCCTGGAGACATTCTAAATGATCTTAAGCTGATCAGCCATAAGAAAGAGAAGTATCCCAGCAGCTACTGATGCATTGTAGGATATATCAGAGCTTCGTTGGGCGAGTCTCACCTGAGTCCCATAGGAGAGCAGGTTTTTAGCAATTCCCGTGGCTTCATTACCGATGACTAAACAGAGTGGCTTTTTATACTTAATTGTGGTGGCATTTTCCCCTGAAAGCGTTGCAAGGTAGAGTGCATAGTTAACCCGCTTAAGTTCTTGGATGGCACCAAGTGCCGCTGGAGTCTCATAAATCTCAAGATGCTCAGCAAGGCCAGCTGAAGATTTGAGAGCGGTTGCTTGTAAAGGAGCGCTATTATTTCCACACATGATTACACCGGTAACTCCAGTACAGTAGGCTGACCTGAGTATTGCGCCAAGATTGCGTGGATCATGGATGCTATCAAGAAGAATGAGAAAAGGGCTTTTCTGAGGATCAAAGAATTTGCTTCGTTTTACAAATGGAGTGGCAAGGCCCACGACAGACTGATGATCACTGGTCATTACCAAACGAGTGAGCACATCACGTGAAACGTACTGAAGTTGTGTGTTTGAAGTAAGCAATGGTTCAATGAGTGCCCAGGCTTTGGGGACCGGCTTAGTCGTATAGATCGTGACAAGAGTCCTCCGTTTTGCTTTGAGTAGCTCAACGATAGGGTGAACCCCATAAACTAATTCAAGACCTTTGTCTTTTTTATTGGAATTATTTTTTTGTGCCATTTCTTTACTATAGTAGTGATGTGTGTGCTCATAGTTTTATGTAGCATACAGAGGATCGAGTAATTTATCAAAGTCTTCACCCCATTAACAATTTCACTGTACCGTTGGAGTGGTTGCTTGCGGCGAGTTTGGTTTTTGAGAGCGTTGGTAATACGTAAGGCAGGCATAGAGGGCACAAATTCCAAGGACGCCACCAATGAAGCCTTTTGCTTTGGAATATGATGTATCGGTCTGGTTTTGAAGGGCTGCAGGAGCTTTTTGGGGTACTGGGTTATAAGAGTCTTTATAGTCTTTAAAGGCTTCCACGAGATCGTCTATGCGGGCGTCTTTTACACGCCTTGGATCAGGAATAAAGCGAGGAAGCTCCAAGAGGCCTGCATCTGTTTCCTGGGGGTCATTGGGATCTTCAAGGTATTGAAGAAGTTTTTTGATCGGCTTATTTGTAGTAAAACGATGCTTTTCATTTGCTGAATCCATTAGAAAGTACTGCCTTTTGTCCTGTACTTTGGCAAGTACAAGAGCAACGAATTGTCCAGTTAGTGGCTTATTTGTTGCTAACTTTGTGATCTCTTCTTCGAGCGGTCCTGGGTTTCTAGATTTGCACATGGGGCAGGCGCTCAGATTATCTGCAAGAGATGTGCCCCAACATGGATTACAGAGCGAATTTCCACAGCAGGGAGTTTTTTTTAACGCTCTCCCTGTGCAGTCTGGACCTTCTACTGTGCACTTCACAGGTTTTTTTTCAAAGATGGGATTATTTGCCGTGTGTGTATCGACATACACCAGTATAAGAGCAGCAAAATCTTCATCAGCAGTAAGTTTTGCTTTAATCTTTTTGAGGTTTTCACTTACATTAAACACTTCAAAGTCTCTTTCAGTAGGTTCATCCGTATTTGCATACTCAAAATAGGCACAAGGGAGATTTGTTCCTGCAAGGTCTCCAGTCTTATTTTCTTCAGCTATGAGGACTTCGAGCTCTTTAAGACTGAGGCTATCGGTAAAGTTTCCATGACGCTTGCTTCGAATGGTATTTCGCCATGAACCTTCATAGGAAAGTTTTTTATATAGGTCTTCTTTATCATACAGTTTTACAAGTCCTTCGACGCTACGATAATCTAAAGGATCTATCAGAGCCTTTAGGAGAATAACTCCATTGCGCAAAGCATGGTAAGCGGAACTATTCTTTGTGCTACCCTTCTTCTCAGGTTCTTTATTTTGGTCAAGCACGGGAAGCTGGATAAGGGAAGTTTGGTGTGTGTTTCCTGGGCTGCTTGCGGCCTGTGATGGATTTGCTGTGCGCGGAGTGCGCAAGTATTCTTGGGGTTCAATATATCCAAGAAGCTCTTTTGTGAGCAACGTAGGTTTAGGAGCGACGGCTGCTGCCTGGGCTACGCTGAAGCCACCTCCAATGAAAACCAAGGAGATAAGTACCAGGGAACTGAGGAGTAGTTTTTTCATTGCCGATCCGTGGTTATCAAAGTTCTTTAACTCCTTGAGTATAAACTACTTGGGAGCGTGGCTCAAGGGGTGAACTGTTTTTAAGGAGCATCTATGCTCATACTATGCTCTTGCATTTACCATTCACTTGGGTGTATACTGGTTTTAAGTACCGAAGTGATTTGTACAACCATCTATTACATAAAGGAGTTCATTATGAACAAACAATCCCTTATAGTATTATTTGCTGTAACATCATGTCTTTCTGTTCCGATACAGGCACGATATATCTTGATAGATGATCCCTTTAGTGGATCATGGATAGATTCTATTATGGCTTCTCATCAAAGGATGATGGATGGCTTTGCAAGTCGTTTTGAGTCATTTGGGCCATCAAAAGAAGTAAATGAGGCCTTTAAAAAAGCTCGTGAAGACCTTTCGAAGATTACCCATGAGATTAAAGAGGATGATTCGTCAGTAGCGATTACCTTTAAAGGGTTTACCGGGTTATCAAAAGATGAGGTAAAAGTCGTAAAAAAAGATACTGGTTGGCTTGGAACAATTACGCTAAAAGATGGGCGTATTGAGTTTTTTATAAGCCCAGTGGAGTTTCAACTAACATCCCGTATAGAGCTTAAGAAAGAAGAGAAAGCTGATAAGAAGGTCCAAGATGCTAAACAGCAGGACCGAACCTTCTATACTTCTCAATCAGCAACACTTGCCGAGGTATTTAGTACTGCAGTTGAGGTGAGTACCCTCAAAGGTGAAGTACAACCAACCGAGTTTAAGTTGACTGTTCAAAAGCAAAAAGAAGAAGTTTTACCACTTTCATAACGAGTATAAGGCAGCCAAGCATGAGCCTTGGCTGCCAAACCAACTATGACACGAACGACCCTGACCCTGAGCCGAGCCGCTTTTAATTCAAATGTTTCGCATATCGCTAACCTTAGCGGCTATTCATCTCTTGCCATTGTCGTTAAGAGCAATGCCTATGGTCATGGGATCTTACCAATAGCATCTCTTGCGCAAGCTCACCCAGAAGTTGGCTGGCTCTGTACTGCTGGGGTACAGGAAGCTCTTTTTCTACGAACTCAGGGGATAACCAAGCCTATTGTGGTTCTTTCTTATCTTGAGGGGAATCTCGAAGAGGCGGTTATAGAGGGGCTTCATCTTGCAGTTTGCTCATGGGAAGATGCACAGGCCGTTACCGCTGCTGCACAAAAGGTGGGTAAGACGGCCTTTATTCACGTAAAAATCGATACAGGTATGGGACGCCTAGGCATTCTTGCCAGTCAGGCAGTAAGAATTGTTAATGAGATGGCGAAGCTGCCCTCTTTAAAAGTGTATGGGGTCTTTACGCATCTTTCCAATACAGGTCACGCAGATCATGATTATAGTTATAGGCAACTTGCACAATTTGATGATGTACTGGATGATCTTGAAGCGGCAGGCATTGCGATTCCTTGTACCCATGCGCTTTCATCAAGTAGCTTACATCTTAAGCCAAAACGTACGTATTCATTTATGCGAGTGGGTGCTGCTGCCTATGGCCTCTGGAAAAATCCTTCGCAGATTGCACTTGTCAAAGAGGTTGATCCTTCTTTTTCGCTGTCTCCTATACTTGAGTGGCGAACACGTATTATACAAGTAAAGCAGCTACCAACCGGCTCAAATGTTGGCTATCAACTTGCCTTTACGACCACGAAGCCAAGCACTATTGCCATGGTGCCTATCGGTTATTGGGATGGGTATCCTCATGCTCTTTCAAATAAAGGCAAAGCGCTTATTCAGGGCCACATTGTTCCTGTTGCAGGCATCGTCAGTATGAATTTGGCAGCCTTTGATGTGTCAGATGTTCCGGACGTAAAGGTGGGAGATGAGCTTATCCTTATCGGGAATGCCCCTCAGGTGCAGCCGTATGAGGTAGCTCGTGAAGCAGGCCAAATAACGAATGTTTTAATGACCTGTATTAATGGCGCCATTGAGCGAACTGTCGTTGAGGGTCATGCGTCCCTTATGCTGCTCAAGCCATCAAAGCCTCTCTGGGGAGCCTCCTCTAAGTAATGCAACGATCTTTGTAGAGAGGTATCTTTCCCAATGTTACTACTCATCTTTGAGCGGTGAGCAGTTCGATCTTTGCTTTATTATGTGAAAATTAAGTACACGTAGTATGTAGAATCTCTTCTTAGCTAAAGATGCATGATCTTTCATTCATAGACCTCTGTCTAAAGGTATCTATACGCCACTTGAAGGTACTTTCTATTCTTTTTGCATAGAACCTTTTTCTGTTCTGTGGTACTCTTATTTAAGAGAGAGGTTATATAGTATTAGGCCAAAGGATAGGTCATGTATATTGTTGAAGGTAATATTGGTGCTGGGAAAACCACATTTCTCAAGTTGATTCAAGAAAGGCTCCCAGAGATTGCAGTAGTATATGAGCCTATGAATAGCTGGTTTAGTAAGGTTTATGGGCAGTCTATACTTGCAAATTTCTATAAAGATCCTCATCGATGGGCCTATACGATGGAGACTTTAGCCATGGCCTGTCGTGTAAAAGAGCATCTTATAGAGCAAGAAAATCCTAATCCGTTTCGTTTGATGGAGCGCTCAATCTATTCTGGTCATTATGTCTTTGCAATCAATGGCTACCAAAATGGATTTTTGTCGGAACTTGAATGGCAGGTCTATCTACAATGGTTTAACTTTTTAGTTACCGGTAAATGTATGCCTCCTCAAGGGTTTATCTATTTGAGAACTGCACCTGAAGTTGCTTATGAGCGCATTAAAGCTCGAGATAGGTCTGCAGAAAAAGTAATTAGTCTTACCTATGTTCAGCAGATCCATGAATGTCATGAAGACTTTCTGGTGCATAAAAAGGGGCTGCTCGCCGAACTTGTAAATGTACCCGTTCTTATCTTAGACTGCGATAAAGAGTTTGAGACAGATCCTGAGCAATTTGCAGTACTTGCAGAAGAGGTTGCCTCATTTGTTCAGTTGGGAAGACGGAAGCCTGGCAAAACTCCATCGATTTCTCGCGGCTAAAATTATCTCCAGTTGTACGATCCATAGCCCGTTGGAACATTTTTTTGTGTTATTATGCTCCACATGCTGAAACTATATGAAGCCGGATAACACATTTTTTTGCTTTATCCGGCTTCATATACAAAGAGTGCCAAAAGAGGCTAGGAGTTGGGAGAAATCTATGAAAGTAGTTATTGGCAGGGGAAAAGAACAAAAAGAATTATTGCGTGCGTATCATTCGCCTAGGCCTGAATTTATAGCATTATATGGGCGGCGAAGAGTATGCAAAACTTTTCTTGTCAGAAATACTCTTGAGTCAAATGAGGAAATGCTCTTCTTAAATTCTACTGGTCTGAAGAATTGGAAACCTGCTCAGCAAATAAAGAACTTTACTCAGGCTATAGGAAATACTTTTTGAACTAGTGCACGGGTACAGCTTACTTGATGATGGTGCCGCCTTCAAAAAAAATGTTCCAGCCTTTGTCCTACTTTTTAGGAGATTGAAGATGCAGGCCTAATTTTTTTGGATCATTTTTCACTACAGTTATGTCATGAGCCATCATTAATTTAACAAGTTGAGCGAAGGACGTTTTTGGTTTCCAGCCTAACTTATTGAAGGCTTTTGAGGCATCTCCAATTAATAAATCAACTTCAGTTGGCCTAAAATATCGAGGATCAATTTTTACAAGCGTTTTTTGAGTTTTTTTATCAACTCCAATCTCCCTTACCCCTGTGCCTTGCCATTCAATTTCGATGTTTACCTCTTTAAACGCACGCTCTACAAATTCTCGGACAGAATGCGTCTCTCCTGTAGCAATAACAAAATCTTCAGGCTTATCCTGTTGTAACATAAGCCACATTGCTTCTACATAATCTCTTGCATAACCCCAGTCTCTCTTCGAGTCTAGATTTCCAAGATAAAGTGTTTCTTGTAAGTTATTGGCAATCCGTGCAATAGCCATAGTAATTTTCCGGGTAACGAAGGTTTCTCCCCGTTGTTCTGACTCATGATTAAATAAGATGCCATTGCAAGCAAACATAGTATATGCTTCTCGGTAATTTACGGTAATCCAATAGCTAAACAGTTTTGCCACACCGTAGGGTGACCTTGGATAAAAAGGGGTTTTTTCAGTTTGAGGAATCTCTTGTACTAAGCCATACATTTCACTAGTAGAAGCTTGATAAAACTTTGTTTTGTGTGTCAAATTGAGTAATCGAATAGCTTCCAATAAACGTAAAGTTCCAATCCCATCAGCATTTGCCGTATATTCGGGGGTCTCAAAAGACACTTTTACATGACTCTGTGCTGCAAGGTTATATATCTCATCCGGTTCTACTTCCTTAATAATCCGGATTAGGTTTGTTGAATCAGTAAGATCTCCGTAATGAAGGATAAAAAGCGCATGGTCTGCCTCATGTCTATCTTTATAAAGATGGTCGATCCTATGGGTGTTGATTAAAGAGGAACGTCTTATAACCCCATGAACTTCATATCCTTTACCAAGTAAGAATTCGGCGAGATAGGCGCCGTCTTGCCCTGTTATGCCAGTGATAAGGGCCTTCTTTATAGAAAGTAAGTCAAAAGAAGTTAAACCAAGAAACGCAAGTATAACGACTCTCATCTTATTCATTAGGAGATCCCTTTTTTTTGATGAATGAACTGTGCTGACCATCAGTATCTTTTTCATAAGTTTAACTAGCAAGGTAGGGTAAAGGAGTTAGCTTGTCAATGGTGAATGACAGTTTTTCCGTCCTCATATACCAACTTATTATCGTGTCCACCAGCGATGTTGAACACTGTGCTTTTACTCTAAGCCCTTTACTACCATAGCCAGAAAACTGCATGGCTTGTTAGCCGGCTTGTTAAGCCTGGGGATGTTGCGTGAGCGAGCTTTGGAGAAAGAGCCTCCCAAGAGGATTGAACAAAAACAAAGCGAGATTTGCCATTGTATCTTGCGGCCATGAATAAACTATTGGTATGATTTCCAAAAGGGAAATGAGACCATCCGAGGGGAAGCGCCAAATATTGGTGCTCCTTGGAACCAAATTCCTGCAAGAGGTTTCTTACACTACCTTATAAAATCTATGCTTACCTACCTTAATAAGCATGCCAGGTGCAAGCGCTAACTGCATCTTAAAGTCGGTTACTTTCTTGTCATCCAGTGCGACCGCACCCGCCTCGATGAGACGACGTGCATCACTAGTACTTTCTACCGCTTTTAGAAACTTCAATATATCTACGATCCAGGCCTCCTTACCAAGGAAGGGTTCGCAGGATATTTCTTGAGCATGAGAATAGTCTTTCTTTTGAAAGAGCTCTTCAAACATTTCTTGCGCTTGCTGAGCCTCTTGAGGACTCCAAAAGCGAGCTATCACCTGATGAGCCATCTTCTTTTTAAGATCCATCGGGTTGATCCCTTGCATCGCAATTGATTCCTTCATCTTCTTAATATCCTGCTCAGTAGCATGCAGGAGCACTTCGTAGTAGCGCCACATAAGATCATCAGAAAGTGACATAAGCTTGCCATAGGCCTGGTCAGCTGGCTCTGCAAGACCGATTGCGTTACCATACGACTTTGACATCTTCTGTACGCCATCGAGCCCTTCAAGAAGAGGAAGTGTCATAACTGCTTGCGGATTTTGTCCCCACTGTTCTTGAAGAAAGCGCCCCATAAGTAAGTTAAATGTTTGGTCAGTTCCTCCTAGTTCAACGTCAGCTTCGAGAGCTACTGAATCGTATCCTTGAAGAAGGGGGTACAAAAGCTCATGAAACCCGATAGGTTGATGTGCTGCCATACGGTTAGCAAAGTCTTCACGTTCAATGAGCCGTGCAAGAGTAGTCTTGCTGCAGAGCGCCACAAAGTCGCGCGCGGAAAGTTTATCGCTCCACTCAGAATTATAGCGGACAACCGTCTTTGCTGGATCTAAGATTTTGCTGACCTGAGCAAAATAGGTTTGGGTATTAGCCATGATCTGCTCATCAGTAAGCGGTGGGCGAGTCTTTGAACGGCCTGAAGGGTCGCCAATCCGTGCGGTGAAATCTCCAATAAGGAAAATTACTTCATGACCAAGATCTTGAAATTGACGTAATTTAGAAAGGGCTACGGCATGACCAAGATGGAGATCTGGCGCTGTAGGATCAGCACCTAGTTTAATGCGTAACCTTTTGCCCGAGGCAAGCTTCTTCTTAAACTCTTCCTCAGGAATGATCTGAGCGGTTCCTGCTTTTAAGGCAGTAAATTGATCCATCTTATCCTCATTAAACACCAAAAAGACACGCGATATGACAAGCTCCCCATTCAGTGAGTCTCAATAAGAAGTATACCAGCTGGTCACCAAATACATACACGACGAGAAAGGGTCCAAGAATCGCAAGATAATCTGCATAGTCCATATAGGAGTACCCTTGCTCAAATCCGAGCACAAGGAGATAACGAAACCCATTAAAAATAAAGCTAATGGTCGCAACCAAGATATTAAGATACACCATCGATACCAATAAAAAAGCGAAAACAATAGCGGTTGTTGATGGATTCTCGGAGAATACGGATGCGATGTTGAGTGTTGACGTTGAAGAAAGAAACAGCAAGAAGAACTTGCTGTAATAGGTAAACAACTTCAGCACAAGTTTAATCGTAAGAGGATATCCATACAAGTACACTGCCGTAAATAACGAAACGGTAGCAAGGCAAAGACTAACAATAGCTTCGACCGAAAAGGCAATAAGGAGCCTCAAATACCGATATGAGCCGGTAAAGGAGTAGGGATCAATAGGCACGGTTTGGAGCCATCCTATACCTAGGATGATAAGTGCAAGAAAGCCAAAGGTATCAATGTGATCAAGAGGATTGAGAGACTGGTAGCCTTCGTCTTTTGCTGTTGAGTCGCCCAATGCATTAATGATGGTGGCTTGGAGAAACCCATTGATCGTTTGCGAAATAAAATAGGCAACAACGAGCAATATGAGCGCAAATAAGAATTCTGCAAATGCTAAGTTAATCATCGCGGTTCTCAGAGCTGTTTAGGCCTATAGGTTCAACATGTATAGTTAGCTACAGTATAAGGATATTTGCACGTTGGGTCAAAAGCAGTAAGCTCACTGAGCTGTAGGCTTACTCAGTCAACGAGTGACTGAGTAGTAACGTCTCTGAAATATGGTCTGACTCAATCGCGAGCTGAGATGGTGACAGCAACCTAGGACTTGTTAGCAAGGGAGCCACGTTCTCAGTAGGAAAGCGATAGTGAGCACAACGAATACCTGAACAACGATACTGATGATCTTCTTTTGGCGACGGGTTAAGTAAGGGCCGACGCAATTTATCATAAATATCATAAAGGTGTTGCTCAGAAAGAGGAAAAAGAAATAATCGGCAATCGTAGGATATCCTACTTTTGGTGTGAGTGATTCAAGTACAAATCGATAGGCGACCAATGCTGCAATATTTGCCGTAGTCATCGTAACCAAAATGTCCCGTTCTTTTCGCTGATCAAAGCAGAGCGAAAAAAGATCTATGAGGAAAATGATTAGCAGGGGTAAAAGTATGCTCATAAGATAGCGTATACTATGGTGATAAAACTCGAAGGTAAAGAGAACTGATGGGTAGACAACTTCTTTTCCTTTTTGACCGATGCCTAGCGGTACCGTACTAAACCCAGTTGTTACCTGATGATCCTTGTAGTCCCATCCATTGACATATGGGTTGTCCATAATGACATTTGCATAGGTTGACTCAAAGATGACCTCATCAGGGTTTACTGAGGCATTTGAGAGCATGAGATAGAGCGTATGATCTTCAAATGGGAAGTAGCCATAGTAGAGATTGGTTTTAAAGGAGACTCGTATACGGTATCGAACGGTGAGTCTATCATCTTCAAGCTGAGTACTCGGTTCTGAAATGTACTTAATCTCCCCCTTTACAAAACTGAATTTTTCAATTGTTTTTAAGTTTACCAATGCAGGATCGAATGAGAACCAAATTATTCCCGAGAATTCAAAGTCGTTGCGCGCAACATCAAATGAAGGAAAATCGGTAATCGTTAATCCAACGGTTACTTTGGTGGGTGTTGCAACAGCACCATGCTGCAAGCTTTTTGGCGTTACCGGTGAGATATGTGGAGCAGTATCTGCGGCGCAGAACTTCTTTATCTGAAGAAGTACGAGTGAAATGATCATGACTAAGGTCAGGAAAAGACTCGCCACCTGAAAATGGAGCGAGACTCCATTAGAACTAGGGAGTACCTTTTTCATGAGAACCTCCTATCTTCATTTCGTGCGCAGTTCCATTTTTATTAATAATCCACATATTCTGTCCTAATGAACGGGACTTGGGATCAAACGTAAGGGTTAACCCTTTATACTCATACTGTTTCATCTGCTCAAAATGTTCGATCAGCTTACTCATCGTTATCGGTTCGCTTACCGAGTTCATCGCATTGAAGGTCAGACTTGTGTTGATATATGCCTCAAGACCAAATACATCTTCCTTAAGTCCCTGGGCTGCAAGTTCCTTGCGATACTCCACAACGATAGGTAGGGTGCTTGTCGTTAGGTCGGGAACCACTTGGCCCATAATAAGAGAGATGCCCCGCTCTTGTAAGACTTTTTTGGTTACTGCATCTCCAACTGAGGAGACGGCAAAGAGAATCTTGTTGGCGAGAAACTCAACGCCAAGGTCCCGAATAAGTTGTAACACGGCAGGACCTGTGGCAAAGAGACCTATAGCATCGGGATTTGCTTCTTTTATTTTAGTTGCTAATGATTCGAAGCTCGTGGTATTTGCTTGGTAGCCGACTTCTGTTGCTTGAGTATTCTTCATAGTTTTGAGTGCATCTTTTGCCCCTTCTAGAACTCCTGTGCCAAACTCATCATCTTGGTAGAAGAAGACAAACTTTTTAGATCGATATTTTTCGATGACAAACTCGGTAAGTAGACGCCCTTCATCATGAAACGAGGCTCTGAAGTTAATCACATGGGTAAGCAAAGGTTTTCTAAAAAGAAGAGAACCACTTTGTGGAAACAGGACAAGTATTTTTTTCTGTTCAATAAGATCAAGTGATGCTGCAAGGGTTGGGCTGCCTACTGGTGCAAGAATAAAAGGAGTATGATCAACAGAGAGGAACGTTTCAATATTTTTCTCGGCAAGTGCGGGACGATAAGCGTCATCAAGGAAAATAATATGTGCTCGCTTACCATGGATTCCACCTGCACGATTTTGCTCATGGACTTTTAACGACATGCCCGTTTTGAAGGGAATTCCCAGCCCTTTAGCGCTCTTTGAAAGATCAAGAGACGATCCAAGGGTGATCGTAGTCTTGGAGTCTGAGGAGGTAGGTGATGCAAGCTTGAGCCCATTTTTTTGCGCTAAGGAACGGAGATGTATCATCTCGGTGC
The DNA here is from genome assembly GCA_963819815.1 of uncultured bacterium. GTDB lineage: Bacteria > Babelota > Babeliae > Babelales > Babelaceae > PRDV01. The sequence continues at coordinate 1,033,658 of CAWFXL010000001.1, read as the reverse complement.
TGAGGGTATTGTATAGAAATTCAATGTCTGAAAGTGCCTCATCCATTTCCTGAGGAGTGAGGGAAGCACCCTCAGCCAGTTTCTTAATAAGCGGTGGTAACTCGATAGTCGGTGCAGCACTATCACTTTGGGGTAGGTCTATCTGTATAGTAAGCGATGCTAGTTCATTTTGCAGGTTATCAGTCAGTTCTTTGAGTGTAGAAATATGTAATGCACGCTCCTGAGCTGAAAGGGGATTTGGAGTATGATGCATGGTGGGGAATGCACGACCACGAGTAAGAACTGTTCCGGTAAGCAGATTGTAGGTAGCACTGAGTGTGAAAGGAACAGTTCCCTTGCTTGCATACAGTGAAATGATACTTTCCTTAAGAGTTGTTGAGAGCTGTATAAGCGCATAGGCATCATAGAAAAATCTATGCTTCATACGATACTCTCTGATGGGGGAGGAGACCACTTGCCAGGTAATAGGCCCTTCTTGAGGAACCTTCTTATAGAGACCTTGGCCTTCATGGTAAGAAGGAGCTTTTTCATCGCTCGTTATAATGGCAGATACTCCTTGTTCGTGCTCTTTTGTAAAAGCGGAAAAGAGAAGAGAGTCTGAGGTGCCTTCGAGACGAACGAGGAGTTCTCTTGGGAGCTTTGAAAAGATGGTATCGATCTTTTTAGTAAGTTCAGCGATTTGGTTAGGAAGTCTCAAGATAAGCTCTTTGTGTAAGCCAGAGCTGTGCCATGTTTGATTTGATTCTACGTGCCCAGCCAGGAAAACAACTTGCCGAGTATTTGCTTTCTGCAGAGTAAGGATAAGGCTTAGCGTTTCAAGAGCATACGCAGAATAGTCGAGTGTATCGCCAAGAAATACCATATACACACCCGGTTTGAGCCTATAGGTAGTGTCAATTATTCCTCGTTTTTGAAGATCATGTAATGCGCGAGTAAGCGAATGAAAGGCACCTCGAACGCCACCAAAAACGATACATTCAGAATCTGGTAAGAGCGTGAGTGTTACCTTCGGGTTGGAGGAAGTTTTAGTAAGAAGTTCATAGGTACTTGATATGATCAAGTTTGCATCTGAGGGTTTCCATGCGGGCTTTTTTCTCAAACCGATCTGTGAAAGTGTCCTATGTAACCAGCTTGGGGTCAGTGAGGCGTAGAGTTTCTGGTAGCCCGATTCGGGAGATTCCTGAGGAAACTCAGGCACCGATGCTGCGTAGCGCTGTTGCTCATCTAGATTGATAAATCCCGCTATGCTCTTGCTCATACCGAGGCTCATCAAAAGGGTCATGGCAATGAACATTTTCATGTAGCTCCCCTCTCTATAAGCATCTCAGTAAGCTGGGTAGCCTGTGCTATCAGTGACTCAAGCTGGGTATACAACGACATAATATTCTTGTCTATGTTGAGAGCTGGTTTTTTAGATAGTTGTCGTGGATTTCTTTCGATGCCGGTCATAATATCATATGAACCTACCAGATGAATATTTTCTCCTGTACGAAGATCTGCGCTGTAGAGCTCGATCAGTGCTTCATCGATCGTTTTGCCCGTTTTAATGAGTGCAAAAGCGTCCCTGAAAAATTGGTACTCTCGTTGATAATGTGGGGTAGGTCCTGAAAAAATGCTCCAGGTAACCGATCCTTTATCCGGTTCTACCAGAGTAAGTCCCGGATGCTGTTGATAGCTCATGAGCCGCTGCTCACTGGTAATTGTTGCCTTGATAGGTACAGGAGCTTTTTCTGAAGATGATAAGGAGCAGATCTGAGGAACATTAAGTAGGGCATTTGTAAGAGTTTTCCCACAGTGGGTTTCATCGATTTCACGTGATGTTCGTGGAAAGTAAGAAATACGAAGAGCTCCATCAAGAGGATTTATTCCGGTAATATAGAGTGCAAGCGGCAACGTATTAAAAAAACGGGAGATAAGTTTAGTTATAGAAGACTTTTGACCGGGAAAGGACAATGATTTTTGCTGGAGCGCCTTTTTAAGGCCATCATTTTGCCACTGGAGCTCCTGCTCTGCTTCCCCCTTGATATAGAGTACTTGAGTAGGATTAAGTTTCATTAAGGTTAGGATGAGCATGAGAGTTTCAAGTGAAGTCTCTGAGTCGCTGATAGCATCCCCATTGAATACAAGATAGGTATCTTTGTGCACAATCTTTAGATATTGATCAATAATACCAAGCGTTTGGATAGAGCTAAGCGTGCGCATCAGGGAAGAATAGGATCCTTTTAAAGGTCCCCAAACCACAAAGGTAGTTTCCGGGTAGGGAGTGAGCTTCATAACAAAACGGCCTGCATAGCCACTGTTTTCGCGCTGCTGAACTACTTCTTGAAGCAGTTGCTTACAACGCTTACTCTCAAAATGAGCAACGTTATTAAGAGATATAGGTTGAGCAACATGAATGCCCTTCACACCTACGAGGGGTATGGCGGTAAAAATGCATAAGAATAAAGTTTGTTTCATACTGGCCCACTCGGTATTTCGTCATGGACCTAGGGTGCTCTTTTTCGCATCATTAAGTCAATAGTTTTGGGGTGCCTGGTGAGCTTAAGGAAAAGCCTTATATGATGATGTCGAGATCTGAGGCTTTTTGTCAGATTTGTAAAGAAGCCAACTTCCCTAGCATTGCAGCAGAACGGTATGAAAAATCACCAACTGTTGTTGGGTTGCTCTAGATACACCCAAGAATTGTAACGAGTGGATATCAAGTTAAGAGTATAAGTTAATGGTAATTCTTCTGACACGTACCGACAGCCAAGAAAAATCTCTTGGCTGTCGACATGCTTTACTTAGTTAACAGGCTAGGCGCTGTATAACAAGAGTACCCAAATCTAATTGAGGTGGGGTTGTAAGTGGGTTTTTCAATGTAAGATCCGTAATAGCATAAAAAGTAAGGGTAAAATCACCGGTACTTGTACCCATTTGGCATGTTGGATCGAAGCAAATCGTACCAGAGACTTTAGTACGGTATGCGATATTCTTTGGTGTTGCCGGCATGACTAATATGCTTGTAGCGCAAAATGTGAAGCAACGATTGCCAACACATTTCCAAGTTCCTGTGTATATGGTAGAAAAGAGATTAGTACCTCCCAGGCTTGTGGTGCCTAATGTATCAGATATTACCAGTGTGCCATCGTCATTGAATTGAACAACAGCAAAATCATCTTGAGTGCCAGATTTGGTCATTTGAGCAGTATAAGCACCTGTAAGGCTACATTTTTCATCACGGTCGTGTCTATCATTGCAGCATTTTTCGTCATGCTTGTGTTTATTATAGCAACATTTTTCATCACGATCGCGCTCATCGTGTTTTCCTGCAAAAGCAGGCACAGATACCAAGAGACTTACGAGTAACCCAAGTGACATTACTTTAGAAAACATGTTCATAGTTGTTCCTTTTTTTTGGCAGAATGTCTTTCATTATTGAAAGGTTGCCGCCCTTTTTTTAAGATATTTTAATAACAGGTATCTCTAGAGATACAAAGAGCCTTTGCGTTATAATCGATACACCTCCACGTTGTAATCAACAAGAAATTAATTCCGTCGATAGGCATCATATAAAAAAACTCTTCTTTATTTCAAGAGATAAGACAAATTTTTTGTAGGTGTGAAATTGTCTGGAAAAATAGGGGAAAACCCAATCTAAAGAGATATAACATAGTTTTGCGCTGTCCTATGTGGTATGGAGCAACAGTAAAAAAAGAGATCGAATGTAAGAAAATTTCAGAACATATAATAGATTGCTAGCAGCACACGATACCCCGTTACAGGAATACCATGAGTTACTTTACCGCAGGAGTTAAGGGTGCCAAAGGCGGCGCGGGTTACCTCAAACTCTGCGCCAAAGCGAATAGGATCTTTCTTAATAATAAAACGAGGAGATACCCGAGCAACATACTCAAGGCTCGGACCAAACGCAGTAAGCGCATAAATGATCGGCTGTTTGGTTGTGGGATCAATATAGAGACGATGTCGAGATCCTAGATTTTTGGTCCAACCAGTAAAGAATCCGAGCTCTATATCATCGCAGCCAAATAGATACGAAAAATCGAGCCAGGCGCCGACTGCTGCGGTATTGCTATAGGTACGCTTGTCGGTAATAGGTTCAACACTTCGTACACCAAAGCCACTTATTAATAGCTGATCGTTACCATTTTCAGACCAGAAGACTTTTGATCGTAATGACCAAGGAGCGTATCTACAGGCAGCAAATGCTTCGACGGTAACACTTCCAATATATTCATCTACGCTATATCCCGTAAGGCTTTCAATGCGTGGACAGAGCCTCAAATAATCTACGGCCGCTCCTATGACATTATTGTTGTCATTGCCATAAGCTCGCATTTGCAGATGGAGATTTGGAGTTGCTGAGTTACTGATATAGGTTGTCGAAATACCAATGGGGCCGTTACTGGCATAATCTCTTTGGGCAGCTATAGCTAAAATAAGCTCAAACCACTTCCATCGTTGAGTAAGCTTGAGTTGAGGTTCTCGGGCCTGAGGATCCATAGGGGCACCGATGTTATATGAAATCGTATGTGGAAAACATTCAAGAATGTATAAAGGGTGCCACCATTGCCCAAAAAGGAAGGAACCACTTTCCCATGCAATACAGCCAAGAGCATGTCGTAATCTAAACTCCCCAATGGTTACATCGGTAATTCCCCGAAAATCAGCTTCAATAAGACCGGTAACTTTCATGCAGTGCCATTCAGGGCCATAGAGAGCGAGGCCTACTCGGGTTTCAATCGCTGTCATTTGCCAGAAGCCATGGTCATTAATATCTATGCGCAAAGGATCAAGCAGAACGGGAAGTGGAAACAGGAGCACTTGGCCATCTCTGAATCCTGCTATCTGTCGAGTATCCCAATAGGATTCCCATTTTACATAGCCATAGGGCTTTACCTTGACTACCGCTCCTTCAAGGAAGCGATTATAGCTGATAGGTCTTCCAGAAGGGGGGGGACATACTGGTTGTTCCCAGATGGCTCTATCTCGACAGGTCCAGTCTTCGGGGGGCAAAGGAGGGCAGCACTTTACGCAGCTTTCTGCATTGAGCAGGGCATGTGATAAGAGCAATAGACTAAAAATTTTTATGAAGTACTTCATAGCGCTGTAGAGAACCTTTTTTTCTTTTTATGCAGCTTCAACATACTATAAAAAGGTTTCTTCTACAAGGCTTTGGGTAGTTTCTTACGTCCGGTTACTAGGTCTTTTCGGTTCAAGATCCTAGTTTATCGATCGTTCTACTGCTTTTGCGATGGCCGATTTTATCGCCTCTTTGCTTTGAATGAAGATAGATTTGGTCAGACCGCGAAGAACCTCATACTGCTCCGGCGTATAGCTGAAGTTAGCATATGAGGTAAATTCAGTAACGGTGGAATCTGGATCAAAACCATTCATGAAAGGACCAGGTCTTCCTGCTAAATAGCCATTGTACCGTCTGTTCTTCTTGGCTTGCATATACACAACGATGGGTGCATTCTCTTCAACAAATACTGAAGTGATCTCTTTGTCTACATTCTTAAGGGTAGCCACATGTCGTGTGCTTCGTGTAAGGTTAGGGAACGGTAATCGTTGTCGTTTAGCTTCTTCATCTGCAGCAAATAGGTATTCTGAGTGCATATTGCCGTTAGGGAAACCTGTACAATCGCACATAATGAGCATATCTACATTGCGCCATAGAGCGGGTATCGTTCCAAAATTATGCCGCTCTTGTCCTTCCATAGTTATCCCTGCATCAATGAAGTGGAGCAGTGGCTTTGAAGCGATTCCTTCAAGAGCATCTGGTCTTTGGTAATTATAATTAGGTATCGTACCTGCAGTTACTCTTCCAGGAGCCAGCGAGTCATCTGAAGGTTCAGAGAAAAGTAACGCATAGGCTTTTGAGAATCCTTTGCTTATATTGGAAATTGAACGAGTAAGAAATCCTCCAAAAGATGAAGCTTTTTCAATATCTTCAGGAGAGAGTGCAAAGCCAGAACCCCAAATCCCAAAGTGCTGAGCAAGAGGATACTCAGGAACAATGTGAACAGGGCGGCCCTTATAGAAGCTGCAGCCGAGCAGCTTTGTGTCGATCCAGCTTCCTTGCTCTTGTAAAGTTCCACAATAATAGGGGCTGAACTCATACCAGACTCTTTCTTTATCAGAGTTTCCTGGATCAACCGCGACACTCAAAGGCAGTGGATATTTTGCATTGGCTAAATTGGTACGAAGATCTGATAGTTTCATCGTATGAGCATCTCGTCCTTCGATTTCAAATCCTTGCAAAAGAGCATGGGTTAAGGCATGACCATATAATCCGATAGGTCCATGAAATTTATTATATCTGCTTTCAATGAAGCGCTGTTCAGGATAGGTAGCACTCTGTTCAATAAGGTTGCTAATAAGTGTTTTAAGTGGCAGCAGGCCGCCTTCACCAACTTTGTGTTTTTGGTGTTTCGCAAAACCGCTCGGAGAAAGTCCTGACGCGACAAGCCCATTAATGGCCCAGGTAGAACCTGATAGTCCAGCTACATAGGTACAGCAATCAAAAATATTACCGCCCCGTTCACTGGCCGCACCTTCTATAAACCCAATAGTTTCGATCATAGCTCGATAGCCGCCGCCGGTAAATACGATAGCAATTTTGGGAACATAAGCTCCTTGAGGGATAACTTCTTCACCAAAAAGGTTATTCAGTGCATTGCGTACTATTTCACTACGCCTTACAACAAACTCTTCTTCCATAGTCCTTTGCGAAGGATCGGTAAGTACTGAAGGGCGTCCCATTGCCGCGATGATCTCCGGATCAGGCATATAGCGGGGATCTTGGCGTAGAAAGGCTTCTTCATATTTCTTAATACGCGACCCTTTAAAGGAGTCCATATCAACAGCAAGTCGGGCAAGACGTTGAATAAGACTGCCTCCGATAGAGCTTACATGAAGCAAATCAGGGTTAAATCTGTGTGGCTCGATAGCAAAAGCTGCTTCGATGTACCAATTGGTGAAGCTACTCTTCTGAAAATCTTTTATATGGAGGCTCGTAAGTTGGTTTGGCGTTAAAAAGGGTTCATTGAGCAAATGTTTTTGGTCCTCTCTTGCAATCAAAAGCTTAGTGGTGTGCCACCAGAGGCGAGGGGGATAGGGTACTTCGCAACTCAACTGTGGTAGAATCTCTGTTACATAATCACGTGGCCCATATTTGGTAGCGCCTGATGAATCTACATAATACATAGCGCAGTAGAGTGGGTTATTTGTTGTATTAACGAATTGCAAAAGATGCGTATGTGGAACTAAAGAAGGGGATCCCTTCTGATCATAGATGTCCCATCGAGTTGTATAAGGACCTAAATCAACCTTTACTCTGCTCACAATCCGCTGAGGAAGATTTTTTGCAGCATCGTAGACAACCGTTTTAGTTAAAGAATCATTGTCAAAAGACATCAACAGTTGCCACTTCTGATTTCTTACTTCACGAGGGTGGCACATTGGTGCGTTTTCTCCAGGTTCTAGCATAAAAATAGTTTGATCTGTTCCAAGAGCAGGCTCCCTATAGAGGTGTTGCTTGGAATCCCATGTGGAAACGTACCATCCCGCATACAATGGTCGGTTTGCTGCATTACGCAGTAACCAGCCTTCTGCACAGAGTTTTTCAGGGGATAGTGGCTTTGGGCTAGGAATGAGTATTAGTTGCGTTGAGCCCACTGGCTGAGTGATATAGAGCTTAGGGTTTGAAGGAAGGTACTGGAGCAGGGGCTTTTTAAGTAGTTTAAGGGTCTTTTTATCAAACATAAAAATTCCCAACCTATCATCAATACCACTAGTAGAGGAAGATAAGTTCGGTTTAAGCAATGCAGGGCTCTGTGTTACAGCAAGTTGAAGAAAATTCTCTGAATCATGGGTAGGAGCTTTAATAAATTCGGACTCCCCTTGCTCTATAATTATCGGTTCGGAGTTTTGTACTGCTTCACCTGAGGGCTGGATGCTGTGTCTCTCTGTCTTAGTGGTATACCAGGCAATACCCACTGGTGTTGCGGTAGTATTAACCAGATGCCACCCACGTGGTCCTTCTGATTGGCCATTAAGAGCTACAAGAGGCAGTATAGTGAGAACAGATACTAGTAATGTGAAAAATCTATTGTGCGCGGTCATAGTCATATTCTGGTAGTATGGTTAATCATATACTAGGAGTATACCAGAAGAGAAAGAACATGTTGAATGGTGGCCTATTGGCCAGGTTAGAGACCTTTTTCGTGGATTGACAAGAAATTATGCCCGTTGAATGATTTATTGCAATTATTTAAATATTGAATCGTATGACGAGTAGAATGATTAAGAATATCGGTACGCGCTTTCGCATCATCAAGTCAGGCAATGCTGAGATGGAAGTCTCACATTGTAAGCATGGAAGAATCCTGCCTCGACGTCAAAATGAAAAAAGTCGATTTCACGTTGAACGCTGTAAAGCGTTATTGACAGGGCCATAATCGCCAAAATGTATATTTTGCTCAAAATGAGTATCCTGAGTATCAAAAAAAGAGACATTTCCACTCTAAAATTGCTTTGAGAGGAATACCTTGAACGTTAAGATCTTGCAACTTTCTCAAGAATCTTGGCTGAGATTCAAAACTATTAGGCTTAAGGGCTTGCTTGAAGATCCTCTTGCATTTGGTGGCAACTATGAAGACGAGCTACATTTTGACGAGGCTCAATGGCGTGACTTTATACGTAATATGTGGTTCGCTTTAATAGATGATCGCATTATAGGAATGATAGGGTTAATCAAAGATATTAATTCCTCGAACGGCCAGCTCATTTCTTTTTGGGTAGAGCCATCATACCGCGGAAAGGGGATTGGAAGGGCATTAGTTTATCAGGTCCAAGAATATGCACGAAATAATAGCATGGAAAAGCTGTTTCTCTTTGTTACAGTTACCCAAGAGATATCTATAAGACTTTATGAAAAAATGGGCTTTGTGAAGAAGGCTTTCTATAAGGATCATATCAGCAAAGCAGGATCTTCCTATGATCAATATAGCCTGGAATGGTATCCAAGTATGACAAATGGTAAGCTCTGACACCATCTTAGGGTGTCAGAGCTGGTACATGTTTATTTTTTTGCGAGTGATTGTTGATAGTGGTGTTCTTGATAGATCCAACGTGCAAGGTTGTCGAGTGTAACACCGATATGAAGACTGCCTTTAGCTTTTGCACCTACCGTTTCTACAGAGTATCCAGCGAGCAGGGTTCTTGTAACCGCATCTTGATATCCTACATACGGCTGGTTGGATATAGCAAGAATCGTGCCCGGAGTCTTTTCAAGCATCGGCTTAAAGAGATTCACTGTATCTCCTGTATTTGGCCTTCTGAAGGTGCCATCGGGAAGCTTTTGCATAGGAGTATCTATGAAAGTTACCTTTACCGAATCTTTAAACTCTTTAGGGAGATTTGCTTGATCAAAAAGAAGCTTTGCTGCATCGGTTTCTGTCTTAGGTTGTACATTCTGGTTTTTCCAATCTGGTCTAAAAGGGAGATACACATTCTGGGCATCATAGAGGATAGCTTCTGATTCTTTCACAGGATCAAGTGGTCGCTCCCCTACAAGAAATACAAGATGCGTAAACACTACACCTTTTTTCCAGAGATCAAGAGCATATGCGAATCTTTCGCGCATCGAGGTAATAGTAGCACCAAGGATGAGCCCATAGGTGTACTGTTTTGCCGTTGGGGCTACTTCGTCGATAATGCCTAATTTTTTAAAGAGTGGCTCAAGTGCAGGCTTAAGTTCTTCACGGGCATTATCCATTTCCCAACGCTCAGTACCAGCTTTTCGAAGCCAGTCTTTTTGGGTCGCTTCTACGATAGAAGCAAGCGTTCCATCATGCTTAATATTAGTTATCTGAAGAATCTCAAGAAGAGTAGAGGAAAGCTTTCCGCCTTGTACTATTTTTTGGAGCTGGATTGGGGTCTCGGCTTTGTCCCCGGTGAACATAACACAGCCGACTGCTCCTCCATTGAGCAGAATACATGATATAAGGACTATAGTTCTAAGAAAGATGAATTTCTTTTTCATGGTGTGCTCCTTAATGGTTTCAGGATATACTGATACTCATAGTACCGCGATGAGAGATTTTTGGCAACTCAGTGGAAGAGACACGGCCATTGATTTGTCCATAGATTGTTTTAAAATAGAGCTAATGAATTCATGGAAGGTCCTATGATCATACACAAGACATCTTTTTTTTCCGTCTATTTTGGAGATGCTCAATCGAGCCTTCCAAGAGATTTTTTGATGACCCCATGTCGTAAGGAAGAGCTCTGGCAAGAGAAGTCCTTAGGTGCTATCAAGTTGCAGCTGCAACTTGAGGACCTGATCTTTTTAAAGCAAATCCACAGTACTCTTGGAGAAGTTGTTTCTGATGAGACTCTTTCAACTCTTATGCACCATAAACCTGAAGGTGACTTTCTGATAACAAAGAGGGCACAAACGGGGTTAGGGGTATATACTGCTGACTGTCTGCCTATAGTAGTGTATGATAAGGCTCATAATGTTATGGGCATGTGTCATGCTGGATGGATGGGAACAGTTCATAAAGTGGTAGTACATATGCTGCAACGGATGCAAAAGGAATATGGTACTGATCTTGAGCAGATTCAGATTCTTTTTGGGCCCTCTGCTCAGTCCTGCTGCTATGAAGTACAAGAGGATTTTAGAGGGCATCTTAAGGATTTCTCTTTTCAAGAGAGGGTCCTCCAAGAGCGGGCTGGGAAGTTGTATTTTGATATTCCTTTGTGCAATAAGCTGCAGCTCCTCGAGTGTGGGGTGAAGCCTGAGCAATGTGACTTTTCCCATAATACCTGCACTATCTGTGTAGATGGCTTTTGCTCAAATAGGCGAAACCGGGAATCTATGAATCGGCAAATTACCGTAGCTGTGCTCAATCGGAAGATTTGAAGAGAATTCTGAAAAGTATTGAAAAAATCTCAAGAAATAGCGTAGCCTAACCTTTAGGAAATTGAAAAATTCGTGTATAATACGGTGTATTGTACACAGTAAAAAGGATTTATATGATAGCATCGATACTTGCAAGGTTTTTTGGAACAAATAATGCCCGGCAACTGAGCCGCATGCAGCCGATAGTTACTTACATTAACTCATTAGAGCAGGGTATGCTCGAGTTATCAGATGATGAACTCGCGGCGAAGACTCCTCACTTTAAAGAGCGTCTTGCCCAAGGGCAAACGCTTGATGAGCTATTGCCAGAAGCATTTGCGGTAGTTCGTGAAACTGCTCGCAGAAAACTAGGGCAGCGCCATTTTGATGTACAGTTGATTGGTGGCATGGTTCTGCACCAAGGTAAGATTGCAGAAATGAAAACAGGTGAAGGTAAAACGCTTACGGCAACCTTACCTCTCTATTTAAATGCACTATCTGGAAAAGGTTCCCATCTAGTTACTGTCAACGACTATCTTGCACGTCGTGATGCAGAATGGATGATGCCCGTATTTAATCATTTGGGATTAAGTGTTGGCATCCTACAAAACTCGCTTTCTGATGAAATGCGAAAAGAAGTCTATGCTTCAGATATAGTTTATGCAACCAATAATGAATTTGGCTTTGACTTTCTACGCGACAATATGAAGTTCCGTCTGAAAGATTATGTGCAGCGTGAACTTAACTTTGGGATTGTTGACGAAGTTGACTCGATTTTGATCGATGAAGCACGAACTCCCTTAATTATTTCTGGATCATCTGATGAAAGTAGTCGCCTATATGTCGATGCAGATCGTGCAATGGGGACTTTGAAAAAAGATGAAGATTACGAAGTTGACGAGAAGAATAAGACAGTTCTGTTGACTGAAGTAGGTAACGATAAGATTGAGCGCTTCTTTAGCGTAGATAACCTCTATGATCTTGCGAATGTGAAACTCCTACACCATGTGAATCAAGCTTTAAGAGCTCATGTTCTTTTTAAGCGCGATGTTGAATATGTGGTAAAAGATGACGAAGTACTTATAGTTGATGAATTTACCGGACGTATTTTGCCAGGAAGGCGCTATAGCGATGGTCTTCACCAAGCAATTGAAGCAAAAGAGGGCGTAAAGATTGAACGCGAATCTCAGACGTTAGCATCTATCACCCTTCAAAATCTTTTTAGGTTGTACACGAAACTCGCTGGTATGACCGGTACGGCATTAACCGAGGCAGAAGAATTCCATAAGATTTATAAGCTTGATGTGATAAGTGTTCCAACGAACAAACCTATGGTCAGGAAAGATATGCCTGATCTGATATTCTTAAGCAAAAATGCTAAATACAAGGCTATTGTTGAAGACGTAAAGGATCGGCATGCAAATGGGCAGCCAGTTCTTATCGGTACCATCGCTATTGAAACGTCAGAGATGCTCAGTGAGGTATTAGCAACGTATGGTATACCCCATGATGTGCTTAACGCAAAGAATCATGCTCGCGAAGCTGAAATTGTTGTGCATGCGGGTGAGCCTGGTCATGTGACCATTGCCACAAATATGGCAGGCCGTGGTACTGATATTAAACTCACGCCTGAATCGGTACAAGCTGGGGGTCTCTATATATTAGGTACAGAACGACATGAAAGCCGTCGTATTGATAATCAGCTGCGTGGTCGATCTGGTCGTCAGGGTGATCCTGGTGAGTCCCGTTTTTACATATCTCTTGAAGATGACCTGATTCGTATATTTGCGGGTGACAGTATTAAGAATAATATGCAACGAGTTGGCATGACCGAGACTGAAACTATCGAATCTTCCTTTATCTCAAAAACTATTGAACGTTCTCAAGAAAAAGTTGAAAAGCATAACTTCGATATTCGCCGAAACTTACTTGAATACGATGACGTTCTTAATCAGCAACGTACGGTAGTATATGAGGTGCGTCGCGAGATTCTTGAAGGTGAAGAAAACATTTTCGATATCGTGCGAGAAATGGCTGCACGTGTGGTTGCTCTTGTGGTATCGACAACGATTCCATCAAGATCGGTAACTCAGGAAGGCATCGCCGAGGTTATTAGTCGATTATCTCAACTTACGTCTATCAAGCCTGCTGAGTTTGAAAAGGAAGGATTGCAAAAGGTTCCCAACAGTGAAGCGCTCAGAATAGCACTCATTGATTTTCTGCATATGAGTCTAATGAATAAGCTCAAGGCGGTGGATGCAGATAAGCAGCACATGTTCAAGGATGCTCATAAATGGATCATGATGGAAACGATTGATCAGGCTTGGAAGCAACACATGTTGAACTTAGATCATCTAAAAGAAGGTATTAGTTTACGTAGTTGGGGCCAAAAGAATCCTCTTATTGAATATAAGCGTGAAGCTTTTAATATGTTTGAAGACATGATGCGTCAGGTGCAAACTGAGATAGTTAACCTGATCTTCCATCTTAATGTAGAGCACTTTAATAGTCATGAGCTTGAGCGTAAACGTCAACGTGAGCTTGATGAAATAAGTATGCTTGGACCTGATGATCCTGAAGGAGATATTGGGGTGAGCCAAGCAGTCTCGCAAAAAATAGGACGCAATGAAGATTGTCCTTGCGGCTCGGGGAAAAAATACAAAAAGTGCTGTGGAAAAGGTTCCTAAGTACTGTTTGAGTACTATGGTAAAGCCTACTTCTTGCTATCTTTTCTGAGAAACCTATTTTTCCAGTCGCAGTTTGCTTACGATTTTCGGATGTAGCGTGTAGCATTTCCAGATCTTGTCTTTTCAAGAGTGCCATTTTTGACCAACATAGTTAGTTTGCGACCAATGGTAGCTCTTGGTAAGTCTAACAGGTTAGTTATCTCGCTGCTTGATAACGATTGGGCAGTTTCAAATAGATTGAGTATTAAACCTGCTACGGTGTCCGTTTGGATAGGTATTGACTCAAGCTTTTGTCGAGGTAATATACATTTGACGAAGTTTTCACCTTCTATAATGCTTGGTGGTCGTAGGTTGTATTCTTTGTAGCTTGAAAAAATAATTCTAAAGCCGGTGCCTAGTTTTTCGCTATACCCAGATTCCCTAAATACTTTTGCTATGACTCTGTTTCTAATATAGGTAAGTCCCATGAGCAAGTTATGTTCATGTAGTTCTCCAGGAAACCCACCTGGACTAAAAATTTCTAAGCGATTGTCATAGATGGCGATTTTAGTAGGCCCGTTAATATGATAATTTCTATGGACTATTGCATTGACAAGAGCTTCTCGGATTGCGATTTCAGGAATCTCATATAGCTCCTTGCGTTGCAATCCATCAAAAGCATAAGAGCGATTAAGTTGACTGAGGATAAAGCCTTCTGCTCGTTTTAACTGATCGAATAGGGTTCCCCAGCAATCTCTTGTGGCAATAACATCTCGTCCTTCTATACCCTTAAATACAGTACAGATGATAAAAGCCTCAGAAAAAAATCGCTCTGGGTCTTTTCCAAAAAGCAAAATACCAGCTACTGTAGGATAGATGCTTGAATGCTCTTCTATTGCTAAATTATATGCTTTAAGGGCATCATTAAATGTTACAGGTGTATCTTTCGCACCTTTTCTCGTATCGAGAAACTTGCGTATCTTTTCAGAATCTAAGTCTTCTAATGTGGCGGTGTAAACAGGCATTGAATCATATGATTTACCTTGAGCTGACCATTGGAGCTCTTTGATGGTGTCTGGTGATGCTCGCATGGTACTGCGACCTAAGCGGATATAGGTTCCCTGCTCGACGCCTTCTTTTTTTAAGAAGTAGGGCTTGTTCATACCCGGAGAAACTTCCACGACGAGAACCGTTTTATCATTTATTGCTTGCGTATAAATGCGTGGAATAATAGTGGGCGATGTTGCCTCAAAAATCTTTTGATCAAGGTGCTGTAGGGCAAACTCTATTTCCTTACTTGATAATCCCTTAATTGTGCCATCATCGTCGACCCCAATGATAATCTTACCACCTTTTTGATTGCAGAAACCTATAACTGTTTTTACAATCTGATTGTTTTGAGGTAGCGATTCCTTAAATTCAACCGTTGAAGATTCTTTTTCGGGATAGTGCATTTCCATTACTCCTCATATTGGTTGAGATAATTCTAACATCGTGGCAAAAATGAGTCAAGTGAGTCGAAAACATTAGATTCAAACTCACTCGACTCATTTTTGAGGTCAAATGAGTTGAAGATGAGTTGGAAGGGTCCTGTTTTATTTGCATAAGACTTTGGAGCTTTATTATTGAAGAAATTTCAATACAATTTCTTTGACTCAAATTTGTGAGTTGCATGAGTCGGGTGAGCTGAAAAAGTTAAAATGCAACTCACTCGACTCATCTTTGGGTTAATGAGTCGAAGATGAGCCAAATGAGCCGGAAGGTTCTGTATATAACTCTTAGAAACTTACTATGAGCGCTGTAGAGATGCTTTTGCAAATAGTGTTGTGTGTTTTTTCTTTTTCTAATAGGGGGCTCTTCTCAGAATTCGAGAAGAACTTAGAAAACGGGAGTATTCTTCCCTGAGCGCAGTAAAGCTCTGCGTAAGGATCCCAGCTTTTCCAAATGAGTGTCCTCGCAAAAAAATAAGCCCCTACAGTCTTGCTGTAAGGGCTTATGGTTAACTACTCGTTTTGTCTTAGTTTATCCTGCAAGCTCTTGGTACTTACGGCGATCTACAAACTCATCGACGGTAGCCTGGATAAGCAATCGAATCTGATTTTTAGGGGCCTGAGGTTGACTGAGAGCTGTGAGAATTGGTCTGAGCACCCGTTGTCTATCTTCATCAGTTCTTGCTAATGTGGCAAGCTGCTGACCCCACTGGCTAACCGTTTCTCTATCAATCGCAGTAATAGATGTATTAAATAGATCGCTCATAACTGGATTGAGAACTTGTGCACCTTTGGTAAATACCGGAGTGCGGTTGCTCAGGGTAAGATGCACAGTGACCTCTTCTGAGAGGCGACTTTCAGGCGCTCGTTCTAAAGGGGCTGCTGTTTGACGATGTGATTCTTGCCCCTGCTTGCGTAGCGCTTCTATGTGTTCTTTGTGAGTTTGCTCTGCGTTTACAGGAGGTAGGTTAAAGCGCACATTCTTTTGTTTTTTCTGAGATTTCTTTTTAAGCTCATCGGGAGTTTGCACTTGCTTAGCATTACGTTCTGATTGTGCTTGTGCAAGCATATCCTCCAAGTGGGTTAGCTCGAGGGCTTTCTTGGAGATTTGATTGTTCATCTTCTGCTTCAGAGTCACTTATATCATCATCTGAATCTTGAGATTGCACTCCATCATGAGCCTCAGCTATGAGCTCCTGTCGCAGTCTTTCTTGCTCGTCATGCTGGTCAAGATTTTGGTTTAAAATATTGACTATATCAGTCTGTTCATGCCTGGTGCTGATTGCGTCTTTTGCAGTCCGTTGGGGCAAGGTAGGTCTCGGAACTTTTGTTTTCACAGGTTGTTTTGACACCTCAGGCTTTGAAGAGCCTTTTGGTAAAGGTTTCTTTTGATCGGACATTGCCGGAGGATTTTGTTGTGGTAAGTATTGACGCTTATTACGTGCCCTGATTCTACCAAGTTGTCTCTGCATACGACCAGGTTGCTTTTTAGCTATTGTTACAGCAGGAACATTTGGTACCGGTCGATTCAGATCAACGCGGTACGCTCCTTGTGGTACAACTGTTTGCCTAGAGTGCGCTCTTATCGACCCTCTCTGGCGACCGTGTGAAAATCTTGAGCTCTGATGAGCTTCTTCTTGTTTGAGCTCATCGATAGACTTTGATAGTGAGACTTGTAATAGTTGCTCTCCTATGATCTTATCGTCATCGGTCTCGAAAAGCTCGTAGGCTTGGATGAGCTGTGCACGTGAAAGCTCTCCTGCTTTATACATGCCAATGAGCGTATCGAAAGTTTGGGCGAATAGTTCAGCTTCATAGGCTGCTGTTTCCCTGAGCTCAGCAATCGGTGTCTCTTGAGCGTCTAGCATTGCAAGCGCATCTTGTCGAACTTCCTTTGAATCTATTTCATCATAGGCGTCGATCAGCTTTTGGCTGGTAATTTCTCTCTTATTGTATTGGCCAATGAGACGGTGGAATCTATCGGTATCCATGCAGTTAATGATCTCTGCTGAAAGCAGAAATATTCCCAATAAGGATAGTAGTACTTTATTCATATGCATAACCTCTCTTATAGAAATGTTCTATTTAAAAGGTTACAGCAAATTTCCCCCAAATCAACCACCTATCAGGTGCTGCATTTACCTCAAGAGTTGTAAATTCATAGGATCCGCCGATTGCGACGAGGTATGGACACTCTTGTTCCCAACGATAGCCTAATGTACCGTAAATGGTGTTTGAAATAGTAGCGGGGTGTGCACCGGATTCTATATCGATGTCGCAGTTTGAGAGCGTTGCATAGCGCTCTTTGAGGGCAAACTGGCTTGCCTGGAAGTTATCAGCTATATTTCGGGCAATGGTAGTGAAGCCCATCCCGTTTATTCCCTTTATTGCGGCATCACTTATTCGTGTTGAGCTTTCAAGGTCGATATTTTCAGCCTGACGAATAAAGAGGTTGTATCCGCCTTCAAACTCAAATGACGTGCAATCGCAGTGTCTCGTTAAGAGAAATGCAGTATTAAACGAACCAGCAAGGTAAGGGCTTACTCGAACACATTGGGTAAAGATGTTAATACCACTCGTACCGCTATTTTGATTGTTTGTTTGGAGAGCTTGGAAGGCCTCTTCAGAACCACGATATGTCGACAAGTAACGACCCCAAGGCTTTCCAATAGGGTCGAAGGAGCGTACCTGGTAGTTACTAAAGAGATAGCGGGTATTGTTGTCAAGGAACATCTGAATCGTATAGGATCCACGACACCATACTTCATAGGCATAACTGCTCCCTAAGCTGAACCCAAAGTGTCTATTATTTCCGACAATAGGTTCAAAGAGGGTTCTGCTTCTGACGCGAGTACCGGTCGGTATGACGATGGTAGCATAGGTAGCAATGGTGTAGGTATCACAGGCCCATGAGTTGTACCCAAACTTGAGTTCGACGTCGGCGATACCCGTTTCAGTAAGATCTTTTTTTAGGATTCTTCCATAATGCCAGGAGCATTGCTTCAGTGCTTCAATCATATTGCCCACTATGGGGGCATTATCAAGACCAGGACCTTCTATAGGTCCGCCGCCATCATTTTCTACTACTTCTTTAAGGTTCATGCGGTTTCTTACCCGTTCAATAGGCAAAGAAATTTCAAACCAAAACCCGGGAGTTCCATCGCATTTTGCGGTGAGCGTTTGTTTGTAGCAGATACCAAACCCAAATACCGCTTGTTCAGGAAATATGCTGATCGTACTGGCAAACGTTTCTTGTTGCGTCCGAATATTAAAATTACGAGCTTCTAAGTTTTTAAGGGGGTTACCATCATCGGTATTCGCAATATTTTTTTCACGCTCCGTATTGTATTCTTTTACAAAGAGGAAGGTTGTTGTGCAACCTGGTGGCAGGAAATAGCGAGCTAGTTTATTGCGGCCATCTTGGGTTGTTACTCCTCCATAAGGAACAAGCTCTAGAGCGCCGCCAAAGCCTTGGCATTCTTCAAGAAGATCATTCCTGAACAGGGATATGCGCTCAGGCATCGCCGATTGGAAGTTTGGGCGTAATGAGTAAAAGCTATGACTATGAGTATTGCCTGCATTCAGAGGGAAACTCAGAATGCTAGAGATGACGATTATGCGTGTGCTTATTTTCACGAGAGGTCCCTTTTTTGTCGCGAATTACTGCTCTTTGTATTGCTTCAACGAATAAGGTACGTACCACAAGCGTAGCATTTTTCTGCTACGTACTAATTCTTTAGAGGGCAATATACCACGTGATTACGAAAATTTCTACGCAAAACTTTGCTCTTCTAAAAATATCTACCTCATTTACCAAAAAATGACATATGGTGAAGCGCGCGTTGCTGGCGTCTTCATCTCAATCTCATTCTTCTAAAAAGCTCGCAATGTCAACGATACGGTAAAAATAGGAAGCTGTTGAGACCGCATGAGACACGCCACTTAAGTGAAATAGTGCCGGAACTGGCGCAAATCCCTTCGGAACTTTCAGCGCATCGATTTTATCTTGCATTGCGCTCATTACATCAGCGCCAAGCTCACGTCTGCTCAATTTAAACTCACAGATAAAGAGATTCTTGCTAGCTGTTTGTATGAGGTAGTCTATCTGACAACCCTTGTGTGTTGTGGTAGCGGTTTGTCGATAGGGCCCATCATGCACAATATCTGATGGTTCAACACCGATAGCTTTTATGAGCAGAGTTCTATTTTGAAGCAATAAATACTCAAGCTGTAGACCTAGATGAGCATCAAAGCCTGGTATCGAAGACACACTGACTCCCTGAAACCCTCCTGAAGCTATTTTTTGTAAGTTAGGCTCTATAACCTTAAAATAGAATCTCATGTAAGGATCACTTATGCGATAGAGACTCTGCTTGAGCGAATGTGTTGTTTTGAAGGACCATAGCAGATTCTTGTGAACAAAACCTGCGGTAACCAAATGCCCCATCATGGCACTGAGGGTACCGCTATGGGCGAAATCAAGCATCTGACGCACTTCTTTAAGTGTTTTTGCACCATCTTTTAATGACTCCAATATCTTCTTATAGGTAGTGCCCTTACGGTCAAAGAGATCATTAAAAATTCGATCAAATTCATGTACTAGTAAACCGTTCTTCTCAAATGCGAGCTGCTTGATGTTCTCATCTGCGGTGAGAGCAGGATTGACCTGCTCTAAATACCATGGAATGCCACCGAGTATGCTTAAAAGCTTATAGACATCATAATAGGAGCCCTTGAACGCTTTTTTTTTCAAAAGCTCAGCGCTTTCAGGGATAGATAAAGGTTCAAGTGTCATACTCAAATTAATGCGACCAAATAAGGCGGTGCTTTTTAGGATATTGTCATCAATCCACGTTGATACAGAACCACAAATGACGAGCATAAGATGAGCCCTCTGCTTGTCCCACCAGGCTTTTAATTTAGGAACAAAGCTTGAGTCCTTCGAACCCATCCACGAAATTTCATCAAAAAGAATAATATCTCCACTCTTAATATGGAGTGATAGGTGCTCAAAGGCATCGCTCCAATCGGAGAAGGTCAAAGGGGGTATTTTCAGGAATAAAGCCAGTTGCCGTGCAAAATGATCTCTTTGTTCTTGAGCCGTAACGCCATCCTGTGGTGCAAGGCCTGCAAAACTCCAGAAGTTATTTTCTGTATAAGAAGCGGCAAATTCAGCGACAAGGCGGCTTTTTCCTATCCTTCTTCTGCCCTTGATGACCACCAAACTGGGGCCTCGTTTACTATGGAGCTCTTTTAATCGCTCTAGTTCGTGTTTTCGACCGATAAAAATAGAATGTGACATACACGCTCCCTGCTCAAGTTGAAGATAATTATATCATGAGCAGTTAATTATGTCAAAGCAAACTGCTCAAGTCTCAATTTTATGCCTTTTGAGCAGAAGGGGAAAGGGGCCCTGGGAGAATTATAGAAATGTTGAAACGTATATCAGAAGCACCTAATCAAAGATTTATGGCAACAGGTCTAGTGTGTCTAACGAAAATGTGAGCCCGTTTTGAGTTCTCCCTGAAAAGTTTAAAGGTGCTCGCACGGTAGTAGTGACGTGAGATGAAATGACCCAGCAGGACGCATCTTCTAGAAATAAAGAATAGGACTAGAGTTGCATTCTTCATCAAAGAGAGTAGAGTAAGAGCAGGTTAACCTAGTATTCACCCGGTATTTGATGAGCGATGACTATGTTTCAGCGTGTTAAGGGAACGCAAGATTTTCTTGATCTTACGTTATTCAACTTTCTGATCGATAAAGCGAAGGCACATTTTGAGTGCTATAATTTTATTGAGATATCGACGCCTGTTTTAGAGCCAGTAGAGTTATTTCAAAGGTCACTCGGTCTTGAAACTGATGTTGTCTCTAAGGAGATGTATACGCTTGTCGCTGATCCTACTATTTGTTTGCGTCCAGAGGCGACAGCTTCTTGTGTTCGTGCATTTCTCAATGAGGGGAATCTGCTCACTCCGTGGAAGGTTATTATGTGGGGACCTATGTTCCGTCATGAACGGCCTCAAAAAGGACGCTATAGAGAGTTTCATCAAATGACCATTGAAATTATTGGTTCTGTCTCTATTTATCAGGATGCTCAGCTTATTAAAATGCTCGATAGGTTTTTTCATGAGACGCTCCATCTTGATACTTACGGACTTCTCATTAATTTTCTTGGCTGCAAGGCAGACCGAGATGAGTATAAAAAAAAGCTCCATGTCTTTTTAAACAAGCATGAAACTGCCCTGTGTGAGAACTGCAAGGTACGCAAAGAGCGTAACATTATGCGTATCTTTGATTGTAAAGTTGAAACATGCCAAGAGATTTATAAAAAGGCACCGTTTATTGCAGATCATCTATGTTCTGCCTGTAGTGCAGAATGGCAGACTTTAAAAGATACCCTTGAACAGCTTTCAGTTTCGTACTCGTATAAGCCTAATCTAGTTCGGGGTCTTGATTACTATAATAAGACCGTGTTTGAATTTGTGAGTACTGAGCTTGGTGCGCAGAATGCTTTTTGTGGTGGAGGGCGCTATGATTCTCTTGCTGAAGAGATTGGATCAAAAAATCATGTGCCTTCGTTAGGAGCGTCTTTAGGTATTGAGCGAATTCTTCTTATGCTTGAGAGGATTAAGGACCAATTGCCCCTTCCAAGTAAGAAAGTTTTATATGCTCTTGTGCCACTCAGCCCTGAGCAATATACGTTAGCATTGCTCATAGCAGATGAGCTTCAGGCACGCAATCTCTGCACTGAAGTGCTGGTTGAGGGTGATTCAATTAAAAGCTCGATGCGCCAGGCTAATAAGTTGGGTGCTAAGTATGCGCTTATTATTGGACCAGACGAGCAAGCAAAAAAGGTAGTTACCGTTAAGAATATGGTTACCAGTGAATCTCAAGAAGTTCATCAAAAAGACCTGCTAAGCTTCCTAACCAAGTAAGAGAATAAGCCAATTTCTGGTGAGAAATACAATCACTGCCGCAAAGAGAAGACCATCTATACGGTCGAGTATGCCACCATGTCCTGGAAGCATCGTGCCTGCATCTTTTAAACCGGCGCGTCTTTTTAAGAAAGATTCAAAAAGATCCCCTGCTAGTGCAGCGAAATTGATACTCAAGACAAAAGGTACTACAGATCCAATGATAAGTGCTACTGCATTGTTTCCAAAAAATACGAGTGAGCACAAAAAAGAGAATACCGTTCCTCCAACAAATCCTTCCCAAGATTTCTTCGGACTAATAGCAGGACTAATAGGGTGCTTACCCAAATGTTTTCCTATAAAGTAAGCGCCTGTATCCTGTGCGGCTACCAGCGTAATGAGCATAAGATTAAGCAGGTCGTATCCCGTGCATTGAAGATAGACAATCATGACTACAGGAAGAATCGGATAGAAAGGCATAAGTGCCCAGAATAAGGGATCCTGAGGCTTTATAAGGCGGGGCCATTCCCTCACGAGTATTCGAATTAGGAGACCAAGGCACAGGAGCCCAAATGCCCAGGCCGGAAGAAAGAATAGCCCTAGTGCAAAAATCCCTAAGGTGAATCCGGTAATGAGTCGTATATAGAGTTCTCTCATCGTATTGTGCGTTGCGGTTGCAGGGTCTTTCTAGAGTATACAAAGAATCAGAGGAATAGCGAACTTCAGATGATTCTTGAGCGCATGATTTTCTACTACATAGAATAAAGACTGTTGAGGCTTAGAGGTATCATGGACGAGCGGTGCATACCAGTTTAGCAGGTTGTATCTCTCGGGGTGTTCGTCAATAGGTAAGGGGACAGTGTTGATCGAGTGGGAGGTGTGGCAAGGAGCGGGATTAGTTGAGTTGAGGTTTCTTGCTGGTACTATATACTTAACAGTAGCTACTATTTCAGCTACTAATTCTCTCTACAGACCTATGTATCTTATAGTATAAGGAAATTTGATGAACCATATTCTAGCAAGAACGATTCTTGTTTCGATGAGCTTTTTTCTCTGTTCAGCTAACGCCAGTTTTAGTGCCCGTAGGCTCTGCAATGGCATTTTGGGAAACCTCGTGGAAGGCCTTTTCAAACTTGCTAACCAACAAAGTGGTACACTTAGCTCAGCTCATGAAGAGTTTGTTAGATCTGTTGCTAAGGAAATGAATATAGAAGGTGTAGATGTATATGCATATCATCCCTTGCGCGCATATCTAGGACCTCACTGTTTGGGCAACAACCTATATTTTAGTGATGATTGGTTCAATACGTATAAAAAAGCTCCTCTTTCACAAAAGTTTGTGATCGCTCATGAGCTTGCTCACGTTGAAAAAGCTCATGTTCTTCCACGCGTTATGTTTCAATTTGGGATTCCTCTTATTGGGTGGTATCTTTTTAGAAAGCTTGATAAGCATTATAAACTTTCAGAGAAGGCATACGCTTCCTTAGAAGAGCACACACCCTGGATCTCTAAATCGTATAGAGAAGTTGGATGCGATTTTTTTATCTACTCAAACATTGTGAGTGCTTGTTATAGGTTAGGGGCTCTTCTTGCGAGCAAGCTCTCGAGATCACAAGAGTTTGAGGCTGATGCGATTGCCCTTGAAAGACTTGCACCTCTCTATGGGGCAGATGAAATCCGGGAAGCTGCTGCCGATTTTTTTAAAACGGTAGAAGGCTTTGAGCCTGATCTGAAAAGTCCTCTTTCTACCCATCCTCACTCGGGCGAGCGACTGAGAGAATTGGGACTGAAAAAAAGCGTTTCAGAGGAGGCAGGAGCTTTGATATATTCTCTCCTTGAAAAGCGAGTGCATCTTCGCATTGAGTGTATTTTATGTCCAGAAGAGGACGAAGAGCAAAATATTATTACGGTATATCGCTTTACCAATAACTGGACAAAACTTGTTCAGGCTGCCCGTATTTGTTCTGTCCATCAAGATGTTGCCCAAAAATGTATCGAAGGTCTTCATGCAGAAACTTATCTAGCACTTTTCAAAGAATTGATTGAGTCAATGAACATATCTGATGAGGATAAGGCTGAATATGAAGAAGCTATCAAAGACAATTGTGAAACGATCATCTTATGCCTGCAGGAGAAGTCATAAGAGTTTTTGATGGTCGTGCCTAGCTGGGTGCATCCTAATGGTGTTCTAGGCCTAATAGAGTTATGAAATGAATCTGCCAGAGTCTTTTGTTACTACTATACAGCGCACATGGGGTGCGTCAGGTATTGACTGGTTAAAGAGCTTGGATGTGCGTATAGCTTTGTTGACTTTGCGATGGCAACTGACCGATATTGTGCTTTTCCCTGATCTTTCCTATGCCTTCGTTGCTCATGCTAAGAGTCCACATGGTCCTGTAGTACTAAAACTGAGTTGTGATGAGTTGAGCCTTCATAGAGAATGGCTTGCCTTGAGTGCCTATGCTGGCAATGGCGCTGTTCGGGTATATGAGTATGATAGTGACCAAGGAGCGTTACTGCTTGAGCGCCTAGAGCCAGGGACTGTTCTTGCTGTCGATGATGAAGAAGCAACAGCGATTGTTGCCGAACTGATAAAGAAGTTTAAGGTCACCTCTGAAAATTGTGAATTTCCGGATATGAAAGAATGGTTTCGTGCCCTCTATATAGATCACCCTGAGATTCCACAAGAATATCTTATGCTGGCACGACGTTGGGTGCGTGAACTCATTGAGGAAGCGCAACCCTGCTTCTTAGCGCATGGTGATCTGCATCAAGGAAATGTGTTAGCGAGTGAGCGTGGATGGGTTGCTATCGATCCAAAAGGTGTGCTGGCCCCATTTGGCTTTGATGTTGGCGCCTATATGCGCAATCCTCTTTTGAACATTATTAACAATCCAAATAGATCCACTTTGATAGGACGTCGATTTGATCAGTTTGCCGATCTTCTTGCATCTGATAGGGAATTTCTGGTGAGAGTAAGTTTTTCACAGGCAGTACTTGCTGCATGTTGGTCTCTTGAAGAGAGCTCTGCAGACTGGAAAAATTGGCTTATCTGTGCACTGTCTATTAAGAATCACTAAAACTTGTTGTGTGATGCTTTATCTATTCATGGATCAAGCAAGATTATTTGACGCATAGTACTGCTCTGTGGTAGTATGCTCTCATGTTATTACATCAGTTGTATTGAATGCTATATATTACAGGCACTATAAGAAAAGGAGTGGATGAGTTTGAGAAAACCGATTTTAACAAAATGGAGGCACTATGCATTATAAAGGATATGTTGGCAAGGTAACCTACTACCCTTCAGACAGGCTATTCTTTGGGACTGTTATCGGCATTAAAGATGTCATATCGTTTCAAGGGGCGTCAGTTGATGAACTTAATCAAGCATTCAGAGATTCTGTTGATAATTACCTTGAGTGGAATTGCGAGCTTGGTAACAAAGAACCGCAAAGAAGTTATTCAGGAAAGTTGAAGCTCAAAATGGGCAGCGATCTACATGCTCAACTTGCCTCTGAAGCCATGGAAAACGAGATGAGCTTGAAAGATCTTATTCTGTGTAAGCTTAAAAAATAGCTCACCCACTCTGTACTTCTTCCTCACCGATTAAGCAAAATAAGCACTAATATCTTCATTAAAATAGTTTTTTACCGTCTGCCATGAACTGGTGTTTGTCTGAGCTGGAGTCGTTTGTGGAGGGAGTGATGCTAACTCTTTCTGAGCTGTCTGCATCCGCTCAGTATTACCAAGTGCTTCTGAGATGAGTATTTCTTTTTCAAGTACCCGTTTGCGAGCTTCGGGTGCATGAGAAAGAAATTTTTCTTTGATATCTAGGAGCCGTTTATCTGCTGCCTGAAGGATGGCGGGAGTGTTATTGCATCTCCATAACATAAGCTCAGTTTCGATAATATTAAGCTCACTACGAATGAGCTTCAGATAACTTTGATGGAGCATCTGCTCTACATTAGGACGAAACTCAGCGTCCTGAGGATATTTTTCGAGAAATGCAGTAGCTTGTTCGATTGTAGTTACTGTTTTTTGTTGGTCGCGATGCGAATGTAGTTGAGAACGATGCGCTGCACTGAGAGAAATGAAAGAAGCTTTTTTGCTTTCAGCAGAACCTGGATAAAAGGTTAAGTAATCTTGAGCATGCCGTTCAGCATCGGCATATTTCTTTTTATCTAAGGAAAGCTCAGCAAGTTCAAGACGAGTTTTCCTTAAAACTTCTTGAACACCTTGAATGGTCTGGTTTCCCCCAACTGCTAGTATGCGCTCGCCCGTTTTCATGACCATGTCAGGCTCCTTAGCAGTACGATAATAGTCTTGGGCAATGATTGCTTCTTCATATGACATATGCTTAGTCTGCTTACTCAATGCTGAAGCAAGGGGGCTGTGTGCTTGTGCTGCTGCTTTGGCACGCTTTTCATAGCGTTCAGTTTTATTGATAAGGCTATGGCGCTTTGCATAGAGAGGAACAGAAATATTTATGATACTACAAAGCAGTGGAATAGTTAGACAAGTAGGGAGGACGAATTTCATGGATGTTCCTTTAATGTAAGATCCTATCTTAATTAACCCTACCAGAGTGGCTAAATTTCGCAAGAGTATGAATATTTTACGCTTTTTGGTATGCTCATACCGACGGATACAAATTCTTTACCCCACAGGTAGCATGGCGACACGAAAAACTCTTGCAGATCTGTTAGTTCAGCGAAACCTTCTTACGCAGTCTCAGCTTGAAGAATATCAAGCGGCAAGCAAGGAGGCCCATCTTCCCCTTGCAGACTATCTTCGCACTAATGGTCTTGTAGAGGAAAAAGAGCTGGTTTCTTGTTATGCTGAGCTCTTTAACGTGCCAGTCATTGAGTCGATCTCTGAAAAGATGGCCGATCCAGATCTGCTTGCCCGTATTCCTCTTAAGTTTTTACGTGATCAACTGGTCATCCCGATAAGTCAAGATAATACGATCTTCTTAGTAACCTCTCAGCCATCTGACTTTCAACCCTTAGATGAACTTAATATTCTTCTTGGTGGTAACACAAAGATTGCTGTCGCGACGCGCTCGCTCATTATTGATGCGATCAATAGGTACTACCCACTTGAGGGTACCAAAGAGATGATCGAGGAACTTGAAGAAGAAACCCAAATAGAGGGGGTGGACTTCGGTGCCATTGAAGAGGAAGATATCCTTGGTATGGCAAGTGAAGCTCCTATTATTAAGTTAGTGAACCATATCTTGTACCAAGCGGTTAAACGTGAGGCTTCTGATATTCATCTTGAACCGTTTGAAAAAGAGCTCCGTGTACGGTAC
The DNA here is from genome assembly GCA_963819815.1 of uncultured bacterium. Lineage (GTDB taxonomy): Bacteria > Babelota > Babeliae > Babelales > Babelaceae > PRDV01. The sequence goes on along the minus strand of CAWFXL010000001.1, from coordinate 1,006,365 downwards.
CGTATCGATGGTGTTATGTATACCGTATTTCTGCCTCCAAAGCGTGCGCAAGCAGCTTTAACCTCCCGTATTAAAATCATGGCAGGGATGAATATTGCTGAAAAGCGGATACCTCAAGATGGTCGTATCCAAATTAAGATAGCAGATAAGCCGATAGATATTCGTGTTTCGACATTACCGGTTTCTTTTGGGGAGCGTATTGTGATGCGTATCTTAGATAAGACCCGAACTGCTCAAGCGCTCAATGCTCTTGGGTTTAGTCAGCGAGATTATGAGGTGATTCAGCAGAGTATTACCCAACCAAATGGTATCCTGCTCATCACCGGTCCAACAGGGTCTGGTAAGACGTCTACGCTCTACTCAATATTAACGACCCTTAACTCGCCTGAAGTAAATATTATTACCGTAGAAGATCCGGTTGAGTACCAACTTGCTGGGATCGGCCAAGTACAAGTAAAAGAAAAGATAGGTCTCACGTTTGCAGCAGCTTTAAGATCGATATTGCGTCAAGATCCTGATATTGTGATGATTGGTGAGTTGCGCGACCAAGAGACTTCGCAAATTGCGATTCAAGCAGCATTGACTGGTCACTTAGTATTAAGCACCTTGCATACCAATAGTGCTGCGGCATCGATAACCCGTCTTATTGATATGGGTATCGAACCATTCTTGATAGCGTCTACGATTGTTGCCATTGTAGCCCAGCGTCTTGTCAGAAAACTCTGTGAAGTATGTAAGCGTGAATATCGCCCGTCAGAAGCAGTTCTGAAAAGGCTTCCTTTGACAAAGAAGGAGATCGAGAAGGTGGTGTTTTATGAGCCTGTTGGTTGTGACGAATGTCTCCAAACAGGGTATCGTGGACGAATAGCCCTCTTTGAGATTATGGTCATGACCCAGCCTATAGCGCGGTTAACGCTTGAGCGTTCAGATACGGCAGTTATACAAGAGCAGGCGGTCAAAGATGGCATGACCTTACTCGTTGATGACGGCGTGCGCAAAATTAAAGAAGGCCTCACCACGATTGAAGAGGTTCTCTCTGTTGCGACATCTCAAGAAGGTATTACTACATAGCTCTCCCGGAACTACTCTTATAGAGATCTGTTGTGCCATTATGCTTCTAGGACTTATCACTTGTTTGATGGTGGGGAACTATGCAGTGTATCATCCATTTCTTGTACGTACTGAACTTAACCGGCTCTATGCAGCACTTGTCTATGTGCGAAGAAAGGCTCTTCTTGAGGGTCGTACCCAGCGCATTACCTTTGATGAAGGAGAACGATCGTTTACAGTTGATTCTACGCAGTACCTTGCTCCCCAGGTTCTCTTTGCACTACCACAAAAAGTAAAAGGACCTCCTGGCAATCCAACGAAGGTGATTACACACGCTATCACCTTTAAAAAGAGTACCTTAGAGGCATATCAAGATGGTACGCTTAGTGCAGGGACTCTCTATCTTGCTGATGAAGCTCGATCATGCTTGTATGCACTCACAACTGATGCATCTGCAATTACAGGGTTGCGTCGCTATCGCTATATCTTTTCATCTCAGGTATGGGATCCTCTCGAATAGGTTGAAAATACAATGCTTTTCGTTCAGTGCATCTGCTACTCAGCCCAATATTTCAATATACTAGGCAAGAAAGGGCATGCTTGAAGGCGCGCTATCAACTTTTCTTGACTTCTCAAGATAATCACTCTTGTCCGTCATGCATTGTCTTTGCCCGCATAGGTTGTGAGATAGGGGTTTGAGCTCAGAAGCCTTTGACAAGCTAAGGGACTTGGCCGCCTGTGTGGATTGGTGTACACTAAGCTCAGATAAAGTAAGCCCTACCAGTGAGACATGAGCTTGAAGAATGTTGCTTTTCTTTTCGTCAAACTTCCAGCCGCACTTCTCCTGGGTTGTGCTGTTGCAGTTGGCATTCTGCAAAATGATCCTCGGTTAAAGGGAGCTCTTGAAAGACGTATCGTCTCTTCCATGGCTACAATTATCGGAGAATCATTCGATCTTTCGGTTGATGAGATCGATCTCTTTCATGGTGAGATTGTCATGCATAATCTTTCCTCATCTTCCCCTGATAAAACATGGTCTTTTACCTGCCCGGTAGTACGGTTACAGGTCTCTTGGCTTTCTTGGTTCAAGGGTGCCAACGCCTTTGATGCATCAGTCACCTTTGAGAATCCTGTTCTCTTTACTAAGTACGCACAAGGATCATTAGCTATAGCAAAGCCATTTTTTGCCTTGATGAACGCACCAATTACCGTTCCTCTGAACTTTGTCCAGTATCGCACCCAGGGCTCAGTAGGTACGATAGCTAGTGAGTCAGGAGAGCTCATGGTGCATGGTGCGACGATCACATCGATTGAACCACGCAATGTGGTAACTCATCTGTTAGCACATAATGGCTCCGTACGTCATGGAAGCAGGCTCCTTGCTGAACATCTACAGGGGCGACTCACTATTGAGGCTCCAAGTGAAGCACCTTACTCATGTACATTAAAATGTACCGGTATGAGGCCATCAAGTAAGGGTGATATGGGGTATAATCTTTATGGTACCTATGCTCAAGGAGTCGGGGTCTGCCATTGTCGTTCTGAAGATGGCTCGCTTTCTTTTGAAGGTCGTACAAAAGCTATCGATGAAGGAATGGCGGGTGATGTAACTTTACAAGGTAGTCTTGGTGAGCTTGTATCATGTATCATCGATGATGCACGTGCATATGAAGCCGCGGGCACTGTGCGCTTTGTCGGCACTATCTCTGCTGTACCTACAGGATATGCGTACTCTGGTAACGCTGAGCTTGCGGATGCTCAGTATAGAGGGGTGACCTTATCATCTGCTCATGTCAAGCTTGAGGGTGATGAGCGTGAAGTTAAAGCAACTATTTCAGATGCAGAATCGTCGGGAATAGGGCTTAAGGGATCTCTTATAGGTCGCTTTGCATCAAAAGAAGTTTCTGGATCGTTGTCGTTTTCTCATCCCTATGAAGGTATTCCCCGCTGTACTTTCGAGAAAGGCCGGTCAACGATTTATTATAAGGATGGAATCCTTAAGTCTGAATTTAAGGCGGATAGCACGCTCTTTGATACCTCAAAGTTACCCTTGCGTGGCTCAGTGACAACTGACTTTAAACATACCAAAGTAGTTGGTACTGCGGGGGGTAACCCGGTACATCTTGAGTTTGAATTGAATCCATTTACGGTTAAGAAGTTTACCGTGAGTGATACGCTTCATCAGAAGCGTATCGCATTGCATCAGGATGGGTCAGACGCTCAAGCTCTTAAGGGGATGATTGATGGTCTCGTTCTTAAAAAACTTATACAGGCGCTTACGGGTTATCAACTGAGCGGTTCTATTGAGGCGCAGGTGCGATCTTCACGTGAAAAAGAGGTTCAGCGTATTGAGTTTTTGGTGAAAGATGGCTCATTAAAAATACCTGGAACCTATACGGTTATTAAAGAGATATCAGGGCTTCTTGAGATCGATATGGCACGGCGCTGTGTGAAGATTCATGATCTTATGATTGCGATGCATAAAGGGTTTGCTTGGTCCTCTTGTGCAACCTTTTACTTGAATGAATCAGGTGAGTTGTCATCAGCACATGTTCCTCTGCAGTGTAAAGATCTTCTTATTAGTAAACAAAAAGAGCTCTTTGGAACTATCTCAGGTGGTATCACGGCTTTCTATGCTGAAGGTGCGTGGCGCTGCTCTGGAATACTTATGATCGAGAATGCACATTTAAGAAGTAACCTTTTATCTTCTCAGGTGCAAAAAGATTTGATGCAAGCGACCGCCTTTTCTAAGGAAGGACGTGATATTGATATTGATCTGCGCGTGCAAAGTAGAAACCCGCTAAAAGTGCAGACCTCATTTTTAAAAGCTGATGCACATATTGATATGAAGATTACCGGAAAAGCAACCAGCCCTGAGATGGAGGGTGTTATTGAACTTGCCCATGGCTCTTTTGATTTCCCTTACAAGCCACTTTTTGTGACCCAAGGGAAACTTATCCTCGCTCCGCATCAGCCTGAAGGGCCGGTCATTAATCTAACAGCGAAAAACAAAATAAGAGCCTATACGGTCACGATGAGCGTAACGGGTACCCTCGAGCAACCTCAGGTGCGCTTTGAAGCATCACCGCAGCTTTCTGAAGAGGGGATTATAACGCTTCTCTTAGCAGGTTCAGATCATGGTTCATTATCTGCAGCAATGCCTCGGGTGCTTATGCAGCAGATAGGAGATGTGATCTTTGGTTCTGAAGAAAAGCTGAGCGCAGCGCAGCAGTTCTTAAAGAATCTCTTAACACCGCTTAAAAATGTGAGACTGGTTAAAAAGGGAGCGACACAAGATGATCTTCAGGCGGTACTTGAGGTCGATATTAATGACCGTTTACGTGCAAAAGCTCAGAACGATCTTACGTTATCGGGCGATACGCAACTTGAGCTTGAATATACCGTATCAGATGATGTCACGGTAAAAGCGGTGCGAGACCAAGAGGGAAGTTTGGGTGGTGAAGTAGAGATGCGCTGGAAATTTTAAGAAGGAATAGAAATGAAAAGCTTTGTACGCAAACTTGTCGCGCTCCTTGCCTTTCTTATAGTACTTGGCTGCTTTGGTATTGCCTCCTACTGGCTTTCACTACGTGATGAACGTAAACTTTCACGTGCCCTCTCGACTCATCAGGGCTTTGTCGTGCAATCATTTTTTTCTCCTGATGACGATCTTCGCTCGATACTTATTGGGCTTATCGATGCTGAAAAAAAACGTATTTCCTTTGCCATATATACTCTTACTGATAAGGCCATAACACAAGCACTTATACGGGCGGCTCATAGAGGAGTATTAGTTGAAGGAGTTGTGGATAGGTCATATGGCCAGGGCTACCACAGCAAGGTATGTACGCTCGCTAATGCTCAGATTCCACTCTGGGTATTTCAAACCTCTTCCAATGAATCTGAAGCAGGGCTTATGCATAATAAATTTATGCTTTTTACTCAAACCATAGAGGGCAAAGCGCTTGTCTGGACCGGATCGTATAATTTTACGATGAGGGCTAATGAAAAGAATCAGGAAAATGTGGTGATTATCGAAAATGAAGCCCTTTTTGAAGCCTATACAAAATCTTTTGAAAGGCTCAAAAAGCGTTCACTCCAACTCAGTGGACGGTGTTAACTACAAATTTATCTGATTGTAAAGAGAGGATCCTCGACTAGCGGGAACTAAAATAGCAAGCTTCATTACTACAATTCCTTCTTAGCTACTCTTAAGGTTAAAGACCTTTCTTGAAGAAATCAAGTATTATTTGCATCTTTATTATAAAAAGTTCGGCTTGCCCCTTTAAAGATTTCTGTTAGGGCTTTTTACCATTTTTTAAGACTCCTGTTTTATAAAGCCCGGTTCATTTCTGTGACAAATATAACCCTACTTATACAAAGTTATGATAACATTATGAAATGTTTAGAAATTTTTTTTCGGCTGTGCATTGGCAAGTTTTGGTGGGAATGCCCAGGGTGGTCAATTCTATCTGCAATCCGAGCCCTTTTGTCAAGGGTTTTTAAAGATTAAGTATATGTGTAATGGATATTATATGAGCAATTTGCCTTTTGCTAAGAGTTATTTTACAATGCTTTCAAAGAGAATCATTGTCATAGCAAGTCTTGTTTGGGGTCCCTCGTTTATGAAGAGATTATTAGGTTGTTTCTTGAGTGTTGTGCTTGTTCAAGGAAGCGTAGAAGCTTTAGCACGTCAATTGGCGAAAACGCAGCTAGCAAAAAGGCAGCTTAGCCAAACTTGTACGCCCACTCAAACTCCGCAAAGAGATGGGGGTAGTAAGCTTGCTTCAGGTATGAGTGCAGATCAAGGGAATATAGAATGGATTGAAGGAACTCCTTTTGACCGAGCTAGCGGGCTAAGTGATGCTTCTCATGAGTCTACTCCAAGTGAGAGCTCTGCATATCAAGATGAGGAATCATCAACTGATGGAAGTGCGACACCAGCTACGCAGAAATTTACACCAGATATTCGAGCCACTTCAAAAGCTCCCACTCCTAGAGTCCTACATGCTGGGGTTACACCTTTTTTGCGGCGTCTTGGAGCCGAAGGGCGTACCATTGCAAGCGGGCCCGCACGTACAAAAAGGTTTCGAGTGCATACTCCAACTTCTGATATGAGTGATAGAAGGTTGAGACTTACACCTCAGTCTGTCCCCGCACAAGCCAATGGCGCTTTCTCACCGGTGCTTACCCCTAGAAAAAGTAGTCAAGGGGGAACTGCCCCATCTTCTGTTACGAAATTTGTTCGTACCGTGCTCTCCTTTGTGACCCCCACAAAAAATCGCCGAGCTTCTATTGTTGAGGAATGGTTTGCCTGTGAATCAACCCGCGATGCATTAGAGGGCTTTGTTATGGATCAAAGAAAATCTGGAATTTTTAGGGAGGGACAGATCAAGAGTGACGTGGTTAATGGTTTGAATAGTGAAGGGAAAACGCGCCTTCATGCCTATTTTGAAGAAATTATAGAGGAGGGTATTCCTCTAGACTTTGATGTAGTGGAATGTTTACTTGATCTTGGTGTAGATATTAATAAACGGGACATAGAAGGGACTACTCCCTTCCAGTTTCGTGTTGAAAATCGTTTTATACGTAAGAGCGATTTGAGAGAAATTCAGAAGCTCATTTCCCTTGGGGCAGATCCGAAGCTGTTAAATGGATCCAATGAGACTATCTTGCATAGTCTTGCAAGTCCATCATTGAGTGGCGAAGAGCAGATCTTCGATCGTGAAATGGTTGATTGGTGGATTAAGTTAGGGGTTAATCCATGTTTACAAGATATATATGGCTATAGTATTTTGCATATTCTTGCCTTACGAGGATCGCTCGCTACCTATATTGATTTGTATGCCTATCTTATTAAGGAGCTAAAAGTTGACCCAAATCTGACAGATACAGAAGGTAATTGTTTTTTGCACATACTTGCAGAGGTAGATTTGGAAGAAGCATCATTTGATATGCTCAAAAAATTGCAAGATCTTGGTGTCAATATGGCGGCACAAAACGAGAATGGGGATTATTATATCAGTATTTTGACTCAGCGGGGTAAGTTTACGACAGAAATGGTTTCCTGGTGGAAAACGCTTAATCCCAGTTTATGTGCAAAGGAAGTTGTTGAGAATGATTGTCTGGATTCAAACTCACCTGCTAAGCATGATGTGAAAAGCATTTCAGGTGGTAATTCCCCGGCTCCTGGTAGCGGAATAGTTTCTGATGCAAGTCCTCTTGCTTATTTGCCAGTAACGGGAAAAAGCGGCAAAGCTGCTCATTCAAAAGCAATTTCTAAGAATGATGGAGTTAAGAGTTTGAAGATAACTACCCCTGTTACTCAAAAAGGTGAGGAAGTGGGCAAGGAAAGTCTAGGCTCAAATCCACCAAAGAGTCGCTCTAAAAAGGGATCGGGTACTATTTCTCAAACGATTCCAACCGACCCACTTGCTTCTCCACAAGTTTCCGGAAAAGGAGAGAAGCCTTCAGTTAGTAAAGCCAGGAATATGCAAGGTCCGGTAACTCAGAAGCCATCGATAAGATCTGGATTTATACATCGGAATGCGCCCCTAGCTTTCGGTATAGGGGCTATTGCTAGCTTAATCTACTATGTATATACCAAAAGCCAAAAATCTAGCCCTGGTGGAACTACTACTGTTCAGGCAAGTTAAGTATGTTTTTAGGTACAACCGGCAGGTATCCGCTTACTTGTGTGAACATAGGGAACATGACCATATTCTATAGAATGCCTAAAGCCCAAGTAGCTTAAAAAGCCTAATGGATAATCCAAGGTGATACTATTTCTAGGAGCTAGAGACATCCACTAAAGAATCTGGTAGTATGGAGGTAAGCTTAAGTTCATAAAATTTTGTTTGAAAAAAAAGAAACTCTTGCTAAAATGTTTTTTTAAGTAATATACTTGAGTTTGATATTTTATGAGGCATTTGCATTTTGGAAAGAGTTCTTCTAAAATGGGAATTAGGTATTAACAAAACTGACATTTTTAACAATGTTAACGAGGAAACGTCTATGAAGAAATTTTTAGGTTGTCTTTTGAGTGTGACCCTTATTCAGGGAAGCATACAGGCTGGTAGTTGGGTGAGCCCAAAGGCCTGGTCTTATTGGTACAACAGCTCAACAGCTGATGCTCGAAATCTGGCTGTCGAAGAATGGTTTAAATGTGAAGCAACGTGCGATGCATTTAAAGATTTTGTTAAAAAACAACAAGATGCTGGAACTTTTGTAAATGAGACCTACCTCAAGAGTGATTTGCTCAACGCATATAATGTTGGTGGAGAAGAAACCCGTCTTCATTTGCTTGTTAGAGAGCAAGGTTTGAATGTAGATTTAGAACTAGTCAAATGTTTAGTTGATCTTGGTGTTAACGTCAACGTTACAAACAAAGCTGGCAATACTCCATTGCTTCTGCTTTTACAACTAAATGATATCACTAAGGAAGATCTAGGCGGAAAAGTTACTGGACTTGTTAATCTTGGAGCGAATCCAGCAGCGTTAACTCGTTCAGGAAAGACAGCACTACATATTCTTGCAGCGCCATCCCAAAAAGGTCAAGTTTTTGATCGTGATATTATTCAATGGTGTGTAGCACAAGGTGTTAATGCATCTGCCGTGGATGCAAATGGAAATACTGTTTTACATATCCTTGCTTTAAGGGGATCGTTAACCCAGAATATTGATACCTTTGAGTATCTTGTCAATGATCTAAAGGTTCCAAACCTTGTGAATAGTAAGAATCAAACCTTTGCCGACATCCTTGAAGCAAAATGCTTTACAGGTGAAGATTCAGCGGAAGTACTAGCGCGCTTGAAAGCGCTAATTGGTGTTGATCTAAATCTGAGAGAAAAACCTGCTCCTGGTACAGGTGATGGATCTGAGGGAACTCCTGCTGATCCATCTAATCCAACTGGTGGTAAACCGGATAAAACTGGTGCTGGATCCCCTACGGATGCAAAACCACCTGTAGTAAACAGTAGAGGTAAGAATCTTCTTATAGGCCTAGGTGCGGGTGCGGTAGTTGCCACACTTTACTATGTCTATACAAGTAACCAGAAATCTCAACCCGTTAAAACAGCTGCTGCTTAAAAAAGCACCTGATTTAGGGTTATAAGTAAGGGCGCCTATCGATTGATAGGCGCTTTTCTTTACGTTCTGTGAGCATTATTGTGGCGGGGCCTACTTCAAAAGAGCCCTAAACCAAGATAGACCTTTCCTCGTATTGTTACGACCAATTCATTGTCTACTCAACCTTCAATAGATGTTTTACGACGATTCGTGATCGAGTGCAAGTATAGTAGTATCGCCTTTTGAGGTACCAAGGCTCATGCTCTCCATGTGCAGTTCTCAAACTCAGTGATTGGAATAGGTGCCCAAAGCTCGAGGATGATGACTCAGGTTCTTGGTGAGCGGCTTTAGAAAAACTCTTGGAGCTTTTACCAAAGCTAAAGGTTGCTAGTGTTGGGCAAAAGCTCCTTGTAAGACTTTATTTATAGCCTATTTCTGCTATACTACCTAGCGATGTATAAACAATCTATCGTACTATTTTTTTTGGGAGAGATATGACAAAAATGTTCATAGCCAGTTTAGTGTGTCTATCCGCATCTTCAATGTATGCAAGTAGCGGTCCTCAGAATGATTTGCTACAGTTCCTTAGGGATGGTAGTGCAACTCAGCTACTTAAGGAAAAAAGAGGAACCGCAGGTGTTATTGCGCAGCTCGATACGTGGGCGAAAACCTTTAGAACGCCAGAAGATTTGGGAGCATATCATAGTGGCGATGCGAATCAAACAACACTGCTTGGTAAATTTGCTTGTTGTGGTGACCTTCAATCGCAGGAGGTAATGAGATGTCTTCTTGATACCTATGACGCTGATCCAGAGGCGGGTGTTAATGGAAAGACTCCCCGAGCCATTGCCAAGGAAAAAAATCTAAAAGATGTCGTAGCCCTTTTTGATGAGACAATTTTTCTCAGAAGATTTGATAAATGGGTAAACGCTAAGATTTCTGCGGAAGATGTTACCAGCTTTTTTGCGCAGTACCCCGATACAAAACTTGCTATAGATACCCTGAACTATTCCGATGGTGGATCGGTTATCGGATTGTTAGAAGATCAGGGAGCTACCGATCTTGATCCAAGAACTACCCATGATGATGCAAAAATAACTCTTGCTCATTGTGCGCCCTATCTGTTGCAGGGGGTAAGCCCTGCTTCAGTAAAGAATTGGAGATTTGAAGAGCAGCCTTCATATGCACAGAAGGCTTTCACCTATTTAGTGGTTGGCTGTTGTGAGTATACAGAGGACAAAGTACCTCTTAAACTTCTAAAGTCATTCCTTGCCGACTATGCATATCTTCCCGTAAGCTCTTGGGATGCATTTTTTGAAAGGTACACAGGAATGCCGCTTGACGACTATCTTAAGTCGAAACTTGGTGATCCTGCTACTAGAGCACGCACAAAAGTTGTCTGTGCTGAACTCAAAACATTTCATACACTCCATCCTTTAGAAGATAATGGTAGTGCTCATTTGAAGAGATTTTGGGTGATGCACAATACTCGTGATTCAGCCAAAACAAACTTACTTCTCCATTGCTTGCGCGATGAGGCTCGTCATCAGGAGCTGGAGCATCTTTTGTTATTCCAAGAGAATCCTATTACGCTTGCAAGTTTTGCTTACGATGATTATGATTCATTTGCTGACTATGTAAACACTCTGAGTGGTCGTGATGTTATGTACAAAGACAACGTTATGGCGATGCTTAATGGCCAGGTTGTTCGTGATCTATTCAGAAAAACTTTGGTTGCTGAACCAGATCAGGTTGATAGTCGAGTTACCGCTTTTGTCCAGCATGTTGTTGATAACTCATTAGATATCGATACGGTTAAGTTTTCAGACGGTACTATTGGTGGGTATCTTGATAATCCAGATCATCATGAAGGTGTGCTGAGTACCTTACGAACGGCACTACAGCCTTTCCGCTCAAATCCACCTGAAGCACATGAATTACGTAAACGTGTGAGAGCTGCCCGTATAGATGCGACCAAAATTGATGCACTCAAGGAGTTTATTAAAGATAAGAGAGTGAATATAGATCTTATTAAGATGAAGTCCGATTCAAACTTATCAATAGCACGATCTATTGATAATGTCGGTCCAGAGGATATTTTGGATTTGCCCGCTATTGAGAGCTACAGAACTCATGCTAATACTTTCGGTGAGCTTCTTAAGAGGGCTCTTGTTGATCAAGCGGCCTATGAAGCTTTTGAAGAACTATGTAGTACTTGTACCTATGATGTTGACGTCCTTTTACATGATCCGGACAAGACGTTAGGACAGCTTATTACCGATGGCTTGAACTCTACACACAGAGCAGAGGCCTTAGCCGTTGCTGAGCTTGTACAGCGGCATCGTTCAGATAAGAGCGTAGTGTTCAGAACTCTCTATAGAGCGTATGAAAAGGACCCTGCTGTATTAAGTGATTTAAAAAGCTGGGTTAAACAGTTCCATCCTAATGCAGATAAGCTGAGCTATAATTCGGCTAAACGAGATAAGACCATTGGTGATCGTATTACCGAACGTTTAAGCACAAACGGGACGAGAACAGACGCATTGGCTGTTGCTCTGCTTGTACAGGACGATCGTTCGAAGAAGGATGTAGTATTCCAGGCCTTGTGTGCAGCTTGTGAAAATGATCCGACGGCACTAGGGGATCTGGAATCATGGGTCAAAGTATATAAGGAAGATGTAGATACAACCGATTATGATGCATCTAAACCTGGAGAAACCATTGGGAGACGCATCACAGAAGGGTTGCGATCGGCCAGGACGAGAAAACGTGCATTGGCTATTGCTCTGATAGTACAGGAGGATCGTTCGAACCAACTGAGAGTGTTCCAAACCTTGTGTAAAGCCTGTGAAAGTGACGCAACTGCAGTAGAAGACCTGAAAACTTGGGTTGATGAGTTTGAACCCGATGTAGACCAGATTGCTGATCCAGCACATGAAGGCAAGACCATCGGAGACCGCCTTACAGAACGGTTAAGCGTGGCCGCGACGAGGAAAGAAGCATTAGCTGTTGCTAGAATTGTTCAGCATGATCGTACAAATCAGCATGTAGTATTGCAAACCTTATTTAAAGTTTACGAGAGCGATTCGGCAGCACTCGATGACCTGGAAGGGTGGCTTGATACGTTTAAGGAAGATGTAGATAAGGTCGCTGATCAAGCAGGTCCCAACAAGACTATTGGTGAGTGCATCACCGAGAAGCTACGTGTGAAGGCGACACGAAAAGATGCATTGGACCTTGCTAGACTTGTTTGGGATCATCGCTCGAATAAGAATATAGTACTTCAGACCCTCTATACAGCCTATGAAAACGATACAGCAGTGTTTAAAGACCTGGAAAATTGGGTCAATGGATTCGAAGAGGACGTAGATACGACGGACTATGATCCTACAAATCCAGGTATGACTATTGGTGGTCGTATTGCTGAGCGTTTAAGTGCAGCAGCGACGAGAAAAGATGCATTAGCTGTTGCTGAGATTGTTCAGATGGACCGTTCTGATAAAGAATCGGTATTGCGAACCCTCTATGCGGCCTATGAGAAGGACCAATCAGTGTTTGATGATCTGAAGGAGTGGCAACGTAAGGTCGATGCTGATGTTACAACGATTAGATTTGATCCTGCTCTTCCTGAGACGATCGCCCAAAGGATCGAAGCTCTCGGCAGAGATGACCTATCAAATCTCTTTAAGATAACTGCTACAGCCCAGGCAAATCCGGTGCCAAATGCCAAACCTAATGCTCCTAAGCAATCCAGTTGGTCAATGGGCAAAACTCTTGGGGTTGCAGCGGTGGTTGCTGGCGCAGGTTTCGTGTATTATTATATGATCAACAAAAATCTTAAAAAGAATAGTGCTGACCAGCCGCAAGCTCTTCCTACGGCAGCGTAACTAAGTATTATACGAGAGCCTGTACCTCGTACAGGCTCTCTCATGAGTGGATCTATGTATGGTGATGAATATAGTAACTACTCCTTAACCAAAAATCCTAGGTAGCGTTTCATGGTAAAAAAGTGTCATTCTGCAGATACCAGGGAATCGTTTTGGGAATAGCAATAAAAATAAGGCTTTTGAAGAGTAGCGCATTTTGTGCTATGTTAGAGTAGTACGTAAAAGATTGAAGCTCACACCTCAGTAAAGGAAAACTATGCTATTTAAACGAATTGTAACTATAACACTCCTCTTGGTTTCAGGCTTTGGATCGGTTCAAGCCATGGCTAGCCTCGATGAGACTTCCAAAGAACGTCTTAAAAATGCCCTTGAGGATCTAAAGCACTATAAAGCCTTTGAAGAACAGTACAAAAAAGTTACCTATGATGTTGATAGAGTTACTTTCAACAAAAATGCTGTAGGTGGGATCATTACTGCTCGGTTGCAAAAGAAAGAATTTAGAAAACCAGCATTGGCAGTTGCTAAGCTTGTTCAGGGTGCTCGTACCAACGAGGATATAGTATTTCAAACCTTGTATACAATCTATGAAAGCGATCCAACGGCGCTTGAGGAACTTAAAAGTTGGCTTGATGGTTTTGAGGAAGATGTAGATGCTATGAACTATGCGCCAGGGAAGACTATTGGTGCGCGCATTAAAGAACGTTTAACTTACCAAGCGACGAGAAAACAGGAATTAGCAGTTGCTAAGCTTGTACAGGGCGATCGTTCGAACAAGGTTGAAGTATTTCAAACCTTGTACACTCTCTGTAAATTGGATCAAACAGCACTTGCGGAACTTGAAAATTGGATCGAAGAGTTCAAGGAAGATGTAGACAAGACTGCTGATGGAGCACATCCAGGCAAAACCATTGGTGAGGGCATCACAGAGCTTTTAGCTAACCGGGTTTTGAGAAAAGAAGCATTGGCTGTTGCTAGGCTTGTACAGAGCCATCGTTCGAACAAGGATGTAGTATTTCAAACCTTGTATACAGTCTATGAAAAGGATAAAACAGCGCTTGAAGACCTTGAAAGTTGGGTCAAAGATTTCGAGAAAGATGTCGATAAAACTGCTGACCTAGCACATCCAGGCAAGACTATTGGTGAGCGCATTACCGAGCTTTTAAAAGACAAGACGACGAGAAAAGATGCATTAGCTATTGCTATGATTGTACAGGATTATCGTTCTAACGAGGATATAGTTTTTCAAACCTTGTATAAAGCCTATGAAAGTGATCCAACAGCACTGAAAGAACTGCAAAGTTGGTTTGATGAGTACGAGGGTGATGATGTGGATAAGATACAGTATAATCCAGCTAAAGCTGGTAAAACCATTGGTGAGCGCATTGCAGCGCGTTTAAGTAAGGACAAGACAAGAAAAGATGCATTGGCGGTTGCCAAGCTTGTACAGGGTGACCGTTCTGATAAAGAATCGGTATTGCGAACTTTGTATACAGCGTATGAAAAGGATCAAACCGTATTTGCAGATCTAAAAGAATGGCAAGAATTTGTTAACGCAGATATTACAGCGATTCGTTTTGATCCTGCTCTTCCTGAGACGATTGCTCAAAGAATTGAAGCTCTTAAGAGAGATGACCTAACAAATCTCTTTAAGATAACTGCTACAGCGCAACCAAAGGCCAAGACTCCCGATGATAAAAAGGCTAAATGGTCAATCGGTAAGACGCTAGGACTTACAACACTTGCTGCTGGTGCAGGTGTCTTGTGCTACTATTATTATATGAACTCTAAAGATTCTAAAAATGAGCACCAGACCCTAGCTGCGTAAATTACATGAGTACGAGAGCCTGGACTTATCATAGTCCAGGCTCTTTTGCATGTAGTGGGGTTCGTGAAGGCATTGGCTGGAGCAAATGCCTGAGGGAAAGAACGGTTCATGAGTAAGAAATGTACAGCACTTTTCTCTTATGCAATGTACTACCTTTGAAGAGAGAGGGATTTTATGCTATTGTTGTACACAGTAGGAAAAAGTTGAAGCTTATACATCTCCATAAAGGAACACTATGTACGTAAAACGACTCCTGATGGTAACCCTTATAGTCTCATTCTTTGGATCGATTCAAGCTACGTTTGATCTTAAGACTTTCAAAAACCTTCTTAAGGGGGCTCTTCGGGACCAAGCTGGCTATAAAGCCTTTGAAGAGTACTTCAATAAAAATCGAGTTGATGTTGATACCATTATGAGCAGAGATGGTGTCACTATAGGTCAGCTTATTTCTCATCGTTTGTACTATAAACAGAGAGAAGGGGTACTAGCTGTTGCTAAGCTTATACAAAACCGTCGCTCGAATAAGTCAGACGTTTTCAGGCAGTTATATAAAGCTCAGGTGATCGATCCAACAGCACTGAAGGACCTAAAATATTGGTTTGACCAGTTCCCTCTAGATGTAGATACGGTGGTTCATGATCCAGTCCATCCAGGCAAGACCTTTGGTGAATGCATTGCTCAGCGCTTAAGATTGCATAGTGCTCGGAAAGGTGCATTAGCTGTTGCTAAGCTTGTTCAGGGTGCTCGTACGGAGAAAGAATCAGTACTGCGGACTTTGTACAAAGCTTATGAAATAGATCAATCGGTATTTGGGGATCTGAAGGAATGGCAAGAATTTGTGAAAGTAGATGTTAAGGTGATTCGCTTTGATCCTGCATGTTCTGAAACGATTGCTGAAAGAATTCAAGCTCTTAATAGGGATGATCTGTTGAAACTCTTTAATCTCCCTAAGACAAACAATGATGGTAAAAAGATGCAATTGTCGATGGGTAAGAAGGTTGGAGTTGTAGTACTAGCTGCTGGTGCAGGTCTCTTGTACTACTACATGAATAGTAAGGATAAAAATAAACTATCAGAGCAACCTCAGTTGCCTGCAGCAGCGTAACTAAGAATCATTACGAGAGCCTGTACTCCTATAATAGGGTGCAGGCTCTTCTCATTGCATGTGAAGTGAATGAGGGCTTCTATGTCTCAGGTGAAAGCTTTCGATGTTTTGGTATCTCATGAGATATAATGAAATATGTCATCGCCAGAAGC
Source organism: uncultured bacterium (assembly GCA_963819815.1). Lineage (GTDB taxonomy): Bacteria > Babelota > Babeliae > Babelales > Babelaceae > PRDV01. The sequence goes on along the minus strand of CAWFXL010000001.1, from coordinate 990,279 downwards.
ACATAAGGCCTTTGAAGAGAGACCTATTTTATGGTATTGTGGCTTAAGGTACGTAAAAAGCTGAAGCTATCTTCCATGAGCGTAAAGGAATGCTATGTCATTAAAACGATTTATAATTGTAGGCCTTGTAATCTCAGGTTTTGGATCGGTGCAAGCAGTGATTGATCAGGTCACCGAGGAGCTTCTTGATAGGGCTGTTCAGGATCAAAAGCACTTTGAAGCCTTTGAAGAACATTTCAGAGCTAACCCATTTGATGTTGATGAACTGATGTACACATTAGGTGTGACCGTTAGTCAGCACATCAATACATTTTTGGGCACCCAACATCGAGCTGCAGCTCTCACTGTTGCTCGGCTTGTTCTTAATGAAAGCTCGGACAAGTCATCAGTTTTTCGGGAATTATATAAACTTCATGAAGAGGATCAGACAGTATTAGCTGATCTAGAACATTGGATTGAGGATTTTCCCGACGATCTCTACCTAGATGTAGATGATATCTATTATGATCCTGCCAATGAGGATGGCGGAACCATTGGTGAGCACATCGTAGATCGCTTAAAGACAAAAGATACCCGAAAAGCAGCATTAGATGTTGCCATTCTTGTAGACGAGTACCGTGCAAATAGGGATATAGTAATGCAAACACTGTATGCGGCCTATGAAAAAGATCATACAGTACTTGAAGACATAAAAAAATGGATTGTTGCATTCGAAGGTGCAGATGATGTGGATGAAATAGACTACAATCCGCAAGATCCGGGCAAGACTATTGGTGATCGCATTACAGAACGTTTAAGAACTCAGAGGGATAAGAAAGAAGCACTTGCCGTTGCCGCCGTTGTACAGGAGGCTCGCTCGTGCAAGAAGGTAATATTCCGGGAATTATTTAAGGACTACCTATGCGATAATGCAGTATATGCTGAACTCGAAGGTTGGTTTCTGAAGTTTCCTCTAGATATAGATATGGTATTTTATGATCGTGCTAAGCGTATTGAGACTATTGGGGATCGCCTCGCAAAACATCTAAGGACGAATACCCATAGGAAAGAAGCATTAGCTGTTGCTAAGCTTGTGCAAGGTGCCCGTTCACTGAAGAATTCAGTATTGCTGACCTTATTTAAAGCCTGTGAAAAAGATCCAACGGTATTTAGTGATCTGAAGGAATGGCAAGAATTTGTTAAAGCAGATGTTAGCAAAATCTACTATGATTCTGCTAAGAAGATAACGATTGCTCAAAAAGTTGCAGCTCTCAACAGGGATGATGTCTCAAATCTCTTTAAGCACTCTACGATAACGCAACCAGTTGATGGTAAAAAGGCCAAATGGTCAATGGGCAAGAAGGTTGGAGTTGTTACAGCGCTTGCTGCTGGTGCAGGTCTCTTGTACTATCTTATGAACAATAAAGATTCTAAAAATAAACTATCAGAGCAACCTCAGTTGCCTGCTGCGGCGTAACTAAGAATTATACGAGAGCCTGTGCCTATAATGGAGTGCAGGCTCTTTTTTAATGCGATTTTCTTGAGATCACTCACAAGATATAATGAGAATTTGCCACGATATTACGTATTGCGGCAAAAACTAAGGCCTTTGAAGAGATACGTATTTCATGCTATGGTATGTAGTACTGAACATGAAGTCGAAAAAGATATACCTCTACGAGCATAAAGGAATACTATGCCATTAAAAAGATTTTTAATTATAATCCTCGTGGTCTCAGGCTTTGGATCGATGCAAGCTATGGATATGGTTGATCCTACTTTTAAAGAGCTTCTTGAAAGGGCCCTCATTGATCGGGCTGCTAATGAAGACTTCAGAAATCATTTCAACGGCGATATGTGTAATGTTGATGAACTTTTTATTGAGCCAGGTAAGACTGTAGGTCAACGCATTTCTGAAGCTTTGGTTACTCATACGAACACAGCGGTTTTAGTTGCTCGAATTGTGCATTGTAGGCGAACCGATAAGCGATCGGTTATTAGAACTTTATACAAAGCTTATGAGAATGGTTATGCGGTATTAGATGCTATAGCATGGTGGGTTCCGTACGCTCAACCTGACATAGATCGGTACCATTACCAGGATCCTGCGAAGAAGAGTGATAAGACCATTGCTGATCGGATTACTGAGCGTTTAGATGTTGATGAGACGAGAGAAGCAACCTTAGCAGTTGCTGAGCTTTTTCAGCCTTATCGCTCTTTGGAATGTTCAGTTTTTCATACCCTCTATCGGGCGTATGAAAGTGGTCAAGACGTGTTGGACGATCTAAAAAGTTGGATTAAGAAGTTCCCTCTAGACGTAGATCAGTTCTACTATAATGGTAAGAGTAAGCAAACTATGGGAGAGCGCATTACGGAGCTCTTACGCGCAAAAGAGACAAGAAAAGAAGCATTAGAGATTGCTATAATTGTAGATACGCAGCGCTCAAATAGGCGTTCAGTAATGCAAACCCTCTACCAAGCCTATGAAAGCGATCCGACAACACTCGAAGATCTGGAAAATTGGCTTAATGAGTTCGAGGAGGAGGCAGACAATATAGATACTATAGACTATGATCCTGCTAAGCCTGGTAAGACCATTGGGGATCGTCTTGCGGAGCGTTTAAACATGAATGCACAAAGCAAGGATACTTCAGTAAAAGAGACTGCACCTTCAGTGTTTAGTTCTCTAGGCAATCCGTTTGGGGCCTTTTTCTCCAAAAAAAAGGGGGCTGGCGCGGTCGGTGCTCCTGTAAGTAAAGATAGTCAACGATTTACAGAGCTTAGTGCAAATGAGCACAGGAAAGAGGCATTAGCATTTGCTAAGCTTGCACAGAGAACCCGCTCAAATAAGCACTCAGTACTGGTGACCTTGTTTAAGGCCTATGAAAAAGATACGACGGTATTTGCTGATCTAAAAGAATGGCAAGACTTTGTCAAAGCAGATAGTAGTAAAATCTATTATGATTCTGATAAGAAGGTAACGCTTGCTCAAAGAATTGAAACTCTCAAGAGGGATGATGTATCGAATCTCTTTAAGCTTTCTCCTGCAACCCCAAATATAGATAAAAAAGTCTATAAAGTAGATAGAAAAATAACTCATGATGGTAAATGGTCAATGGGTAAGAAGGCTGGAGTAGTTGGAGCACTCATTGCTGGTGCAGGACTCGTGTACTATTTTATGAATGCCAAGGATTCTAAGAATACTATTTCTCAAAAGCCGCAGACTCTGCCTGCTGCAGCATAAGAATCATTTCGAGAGCCTGCCTACGATGGAGTGCAGGCTCTTTCCAATGTAGATAATCAGATTGTATAGAGAAGCGAGATTTTATTTTTTTTGCAGATGGCAGCGATCCGCATTAGGTAATCTGATGATCTACTTCGGTCCTCTAGTTAGAGCTTCTCATTCTAAAGGTTCGCTCCAACTATATAATGTTTTTTTTGTTTTCTGAGTTCTGCAAAACTAAGGTCTTTGAAAAGAGAGCTATTTCTTGCTAGTGTAATAAGCAGTTCGTAAAAGTTGAAAACGATACACCTCTATGAGCATGAAGGAATAGTATGGTATTAAAACGTCTTTTAATTATAGTTCTCGGTGTCTCAGGCTTTGGATCGATGCAAGCTATGGATATGGTTGATCCTACTTTTAAAGAGCTACTTGAAAGGGCTCTTGTTGATCATACTGCCTATAAAGCCTTTCAAGATTATTATAGAAGAGACACTTTTGATGTTGATGACCGTCTTATTGAGCCAGGGAAGACAGTAGGCCAGTTCATTAATGAGGGTTTGGTTAATGAGAGACTCGACAAGGTTGTTCGGAGGCATAAAGTAGTATTTAGCCTTACGAAAGAAGCTTTGGCTGTGGCTAAGCTTGTGTATGTTAAACGAAGTGATAAGCCATCAGTTACCCGGACCTTATATAAGGGTCATGAAAGCGGGTTAGTAGTACTGGATGAGCTAGAAGATTGGGTTGAGTATGCTCGCCCAGACGTTGATAAACTATACTATGATCCTGCTAAGCGTGATATGACTATAGGTGAACACCTAACAAAGCGTTTACAAGAGAAAGCGACGAGAAGAGAAGCAATAAAAGTTGCAGATATTCTATACGTTGATCGTTCCAATTACCAATCAGTACTGCAAACCCTCTATAAAGCCTATGAAAACGATTTAACAGCTCTTGAGGATCTACACTATTGGTTCGATCTTTTCTTAGAGGGCGGAGAAGATATAGATGCTATAGACTTTGATCCAGCACGTCCAGGCAAGACGATTGGTGAACGTGTTACAGAGCGCTTAAGTACGAACGAACACAGGAAAGAGGCATTAGCATTTGCTAAGCTTGCACAGGGAGTTCGCTCAAGAAAGAACTCTGTACTCGTGACCTTATTTAAAGCTTATGAAAAAGATTCAAAGGTATTTGCAGACTTGAGGGAATGGCAAGAATTTGTTCAAGCAGATAGTAGTAAAATCTATTATGATTCTGCCAAGAAGATAACGATTGCTCAAAGGGTTGCAGGTCTCAAAAGAGATGATGTAACAAATATCTTTAAGCTCTCCAAGTCAGCTCCTTCTGATGCCAATGCAAAACCAAAAGCTAATGCTGATGATGCTAAAAAGGCCAAATGGTCAATGAGCAAGAAGGCTGGAATAGTTGGAGCGCTCATTGCTGGTGCAGGGCTCCTGTACTATTATATGAACTACAAAGATCCTAAAAATACTATTTCTGAGAAACCTCAGACCCTGATTGCTGCAGCGTAACTAAGAATTAATACGAGAGCCTGTGCCTATAATGGGTACAGGCTCTTTCGTATGTGTTGGAAATTTCTACGGAGATTAGGCGGAAAAGGCGAAGCCCTTCAATGCTTTCAGATATGAGGAAAGCTCTGGTCTTTGAAGAGAGTTGTATTTTATGATATCGTAGTAGTACTGAACTGGACCACAAAAATGCAGATTATACGTCTCTATGAGGCTAAAGGAACATGATGCTATCAAAACGACTGGTAATGGTGACCCTCATAGTCTCAAGTTTTGGATCGATTCAAGCGATGGCTGATCCTACTTTCATAGCACTTCTTGAAACGGCTCTTGTAGATAAAGCTGCCTATAGGGCCTTTGAAGAGCGCTTCAAAAGAAATGTATGTGATGTTGATAAACTTTTAATTGAGCCAGGCATGACTGTAGGCCAGCTCATTACTTACGGTTTGAGGACAGTACATAGGAGAGGAGCATTAGCCATTGCTAAGCTTGTACAAAATAGTCGCTCAAATAAGAAGGAAACTTTCAAGACACTGTATGAAGCTTACGAAAATGATCAAAAGGTATTGGCTGATATGCAAGATTGGCTCTATCATTTCGAGGAAGATGTAGATGCTATTAAGATTGATATTGAAAGGGGCAGTTGCCTTGTACAGCACATACAATGCACGATTGGTGAGGACATCGCCACACTTTTAGAAGCCAGCATTCGAAAAGATGCATTAGCAATTGCTAAGATTGTGCAAGATACTCGTTCGAAGAAAGAATCAGTATTGCAGACTTTGTGTAAAGTTTGTGAAAGCGATCCAAGGGCACTAGAAGATCTGAAAACGTGGATTGATGAGTTCGAAGAAGATATCGATAGGATTGACTATGATCCAGCAAGTCCAGGCAAGAAGATTGGTGATCATATTACAGATGGCTTACAAGAGAAGGCAACGAGGAAAGCTGCATTGGCAGTTGCCATGATTGTTGAGGAGAAGCGATCAAAAAATGATATAGTAATGCAAACCCTCTATAGGGCATATGAAAGCGACCTAGAGGTACTTGAGGATCTGAAAAAATGGGTTGATGGGCTCGAAGGAAGAGAAGATGTAGATGAAGTTGACTATGATCCAGCCAATCCAGGCAAGAAGATTGGAGAGCGCATTACGGAGCTTCTCAATTCTCCCACGACAAGGCAAAAAGCGCTAGCCGCTGCTGCAGTTGTACAGCGGGATCGCTCATTCGAGAAAGAAGTAGTTCGGGTTTTATATAAAGCCTATGAACATGATAATGGGGTATATGATGACCTTAAAAGCTGGCTTAATCAATTTCCTGTAGACATAGATAAGGTATACTATCGCCTGCTTAAAGATACGATCGGAGATCGCATAACGGAGCGTTTAATCACTGATGCTCATAGGAAAGAGGCACTAGCTGTAGCTAAACTTTTTCAAGGTGCTCGTCGGAACCAGGAATCGATAGTACTGACTTTATTTAAAGCCTATGAACAAGATCAAAAGGTATTTGCAGATCTGAAGGAATGGCAAGACTTCGTTAAAGTAGATGCTCATAAAATCTACTATGATTTTGATAAGAAAATAACGCTTGCCCAAAGAATTGATGCTCTTAAGAGGAATGACTTATCAGATCTCTTTAAGTCTACGACAACCAATGCTCATGATGGTAAAAAGGCTAATTGGTCTAAGGCGGTAGGACTTGGCGCCCTCGCTGCTGGTGCAGGTCTCTTGTACTATTATATGATCTATAAAGATCCTAAGAAGAACGTTTCTGAGAAGCCGCAGGCCCTGCCTGCCGCAGCGTAACTAAGAATCATAATGAGAGCCTGTACTCTAGTATAGGCACAGGCTCTTCTCCATTCTAGGGGCTTACCTAAAAGGCATACTTGGCATTCCCCCAGGCCTTGCTGGAGGCAGCAAAGTACTCGGGCCTTTGAAGATAGACTTATTTTATGGTATTGTGGTATTACTGGACGTAACAGTTGAAACTATGTATCTCTATGGGCGTGAAGGAACACTATGCTATTAAAGCGATTCTTAATTGCAACACTCATTGTCTCAAGCTTTGAATCGATTCAAGCAATGAACCGCGGTGGTGGCGCTCAAGATCCTGCTATGCAAGCCTTTATTCGCAATGCGATTAATCAAAATGCTGATAGTCCCGAATTCCAGGCGCTCATTGGGAATGCAATTCTTGCCAATGCCCAGAACCCTCAATTAAGAGCGGTGTTTGGGGATATTCTCATTAATAATGCTGCTGGCATGGTACGGGGAGTTATTTCAGATCCAGAAACATTGGGTCAGTTAAAAGAGACAGCCATACAATGGTTTAGTGATTTTACAGCGTCTGCAGCGGCTAAGCCAGAAGATACGAAAAAATTACTCGATTCAGTCAAGCAAGAGGTCCTTGATTTTATAACCGATAAAGCAGGTTGGGGGTTTCGACAGTTTCAAGCATTTCGAAAAAAGCATGGTAATGATGGAATGGTGGGACAGGTTCTAGGTTTTATTGAACAGGCAATTTGGAAGAGGAAATCATTCCCTCTCTCTGGAGATCCTCAGCTGAAAGATGGGTTTACTCTGCAGGATTGGAGTGCTGCTTGTTACCAAGGCCGTCTGCAAGTCATTCAAACTTTCTTACGTAATGATGCATACGCACATTTATTGGATGTTCCTGATGGGGATAATAGGGCTCTTTCAAATGCTGCATTTGGCTACATACATGGTGAGATTGAAGGCGTTATCCCTCCGATTGATGGGTTTGAGGCGCTGGTAAAAGATCCCCGAATTGAATCAAAGTTCCTTATAAAGGCAGGTCTATCGAGCATACCATTTGATGAATGGCTTTTGTTTGAAGCTTCTTATCCTCAAGATGGAGCTAAACAAGACCGCCTTAATGAGCTCAAGGCCTTACTACGGCCAACGTTAAGTAGGGATCGTCTTAATGCTCTTAATGACATTCGAGATCGTAAAGAAAGCGAACGCAAAGCCCAAGAAAAGCTTATAGCGGATAGAAAAGCACACAAATTTAATAAAGCTAGTGCCATTGTGGGAGCATTAACAGCCGTAGCTGGGATCTATTATTTTTATTATTATAGTAAAAATGGTGCCTTAGCTACTCCTGAACGTCCCGGTGGAAAAGTAGCTGCTGCCTAATTAAGGATTACTGTCATGATGATACGCATGCCACTCATACGTAAGAGCTGTATGGTGTTCCTGTTGATAACAGGATATGCCTACGCTTCTGAGTCGCCAAACATCTTGACGAAAGAGGAGCTCTTAAAAGCTGGGATGAGGCCCGGATATTTTGAGAGTGGTCGCTTAATGACAGAACAAGAGGCTGAGGCGTGGTTTGATAAGCCAACGACCTCTTGGGGCCCTTCTGCGATAATGAAGAGTTTCCGCACGTGGTATGCAGGCAAGAATAGGACGGGAATGAATAAGCAACTTTTTGATGAGCTTAAGCATCCTTCTGAAGAGCCTCTCGATTGTATTGAGAAAGTTCGAAAAAATAAGCTAGGAATGAGTAAACGGTTCTTTGCAGAGCTTAAGGATCCCTCTGAAGAATCTCTCGATTTTATTAAGCACGCGATTTTTGAAGATCAGGAAATGCGCTATGCGATCGATCCAGCGACAGGTCTTTCCCCTATAGCCACACTTATTATTGCCTATCCAAAGGGCACAGAAGATGAAAAAGAGCAGCATAGGAATATACTTGCTTATCTTCTTGATGTTGGTACTGGGTCGACCTATGGCTTAGAGCACCCAGCCCCTCTATCTTTCGCTGATTGCGATATTGAAGATTTGCAGGATGTGTATATGGCCCATAATAGAAATATTGGGCAGACATGGGAGGATCTTTGTAGCCGTTTAAGAGGCGAGTCCAACATGAGCATTCGTTTACACAATGTCAGCGATCGTTTACAACAAATCAGTGATCAGCTGAAGAAAGAAGAAGAGCAACATGCTAACAAGCAGAAACGATGGTCTCGACTACTTCTTGGTTTAGGTGCTCTCGTGGGTTATACTATTTATTGGTATCTTTCCACAAGTAATGACAATGTGTCCCAAACTAAGGGAAGTGAGCAGGCGCAAAGATATGCTTAGCTATGCAAAGGAACAGTATGAACTATAAAATCTTAGGCTTAGCCTTCAGCTTTTTAGGTATATCTCTCAGTAATGCTGCGAGTAATCCCAAAATCTATAGCTTTGAAGATAGTGATCTTAGTGAGCAAAGGTTTATAAACGGTCTTAATGACCTCACAGAGGACAACTATGCTTACTGCGCCTGGGCCGTTAAGAAGAACTTTCGGTATTATTCGTTGCAGGATGCAGATGGTTATTATCCTTTGGAGATTCTCGTGTATCTGGGTGCACGACTTGATAAGGCAGACCTAGACAAAAGAGAGCGCTTTAAAAAGCTCTGGGAGATTCTCCTTAAATGTGGTGCAGATTTTGTAGCAGATAGTGAGAGTCGATTGAATGTTGATGATCTTGTGGAAGTTCCTGATCTTAAAGCCATTGGACTTACCTACGAAACTCTCCGCAAGCAACTTCCGTTAGCATTTAAAGCAGTCCGTGATAAAGATATTCATGCTCTAGATGAACTTTTGAAGCCTACGGGGAACACGAACGATATTCCCTATTCAATGCTCGTTGAAATGTACTGTCCTTTTGAGGGTAAAACATTACTTCATGCTGCAGCAGAGCAGTTCGTTGCCAATGATGCTAAATCAGTGCAGATGTTTGCCCATCTTATTCGAAAAGGCGCTGACGTTGATATGCCGGACGCCAAAGGAGAATCAGTGGCACGTATTATGAATAAAGGTATTCATAATGCTTCAGAGCTCTATAAAAATGAAAAAGCTGGTTTACAAAAAAAATCATTGCCTAGTGTTCGTGAACTTACAGCCCGGGCAAAGAAGTTCCTAAATCCTGCCTATCAAAAAATTCGCCCCTACAGAATGTATCTAGCCGGTGGCATAGGATTGATAGGTGTTTTGTTGTATCTTATGCGCTCAGGTAGTGATAAGGGGCTTCAAGCACAACCAAATAACGTTGCCCAACTGCAACAGCTGCAATAGGAACGAGGATAGCTATGATACAAAGGATACTCGTAATAACCTTGATGGTAGCTATGAACTGTTTTGGCGCACACTCTGTTCTCAGTGTCGAAAAAATGGATAGTCTCTGTAAAGGGCTTCTCTCTGATATACACCGAAACCAGCCTACGAAAGAGTCTCTTCTCTTAATCGGAAAGCATAAAGAGGTTCTCGTGCATAGCTATCAAGGGAAGAGCCTTTTGGGCCATATTGGAAAGCTCTATGCTGATGCGACCCAAAAGCGAGAGAGGCTTGAAAGGAGCTTGGAGGCGGCTTCGAATGAACGACTAGAAGGCGAGCTTAGGGAAACAAGGGCTCAGCAAGAGTCATTATATGAGGTTTTTGCTGCATTGGTTAACACTGGCAAGGGCCATGAGCCTTTTGAAAAGACTTTGAAAGATCTCATGAAAGAGTTTGAAAACAATGGAGAGAACTATGGAGCTTGTATTACGATTCTTTGCGATGCATTTCCTGATATTTTCCCAGAGCCTGCTGAACCAGAAAATGAGATACCAGAAGAGAATGCTGAGGAGGCTGAAAAAGCTTTTACCTATGTTCGCCCATCAAATGATAGTGCTCTTGCTGCATTGCGATTTAAAAGTTATCGATATCACTTAAGTAGGAGCTCTCATCTCCACTTAAATACAGACGGGCTTACAGTGGCTGACTACTGCGAGAAAGATCCGCATGGTAAGACACTCATTCGCTACGTTGTGGAGCGATGGCTTCTTGATTGCCCAAAGACGGAAGATGATCGTAAGGGTATAGTCAGGTTATACCACAGGAGCTTTTTTGGAAGAGGTAGTCTCATAACCCATAGTGACTACTGGTATGTGGAGAAATATAATTGTAGAATGCTTACAGATGCCTTTATTGCCATCCTCAATAATGGCAGAAACGATGCGCAGTTTGTGCGCCAACTCGATGATCTGATGGACTGCTTCCTTCAAAATGAGGAAGACTGTGAGCCGCTTATTGAAATTTTTGATACCACTTACTTTCCTGGAAAATTTGCTGCCTACAAAGTTCAGAGAAATCAACAAGAATCCAGTGAAGAAGGAGCTGCTGGGGGTAATCCTGCCCCTGCTGTGCAACCGAATGATCAAAAAGTTTCCGCCTATGCGGCTGCAGATCTTTTCAATTCACTTCTAGAATATTCAAATGATGATGACCAGTTGTCTAATGCTTTTGAGATAATTAAAGAACGGCCAGCCTTGGCTAATGCTTACGAACCTTCGGGTCTTTCAGTCCTGTATGTGGTATTGCGTGAATATTGCAATTATGATTTCATGACCGAAACTAGGAAAAAAATGCTCGGACGCTTTTTTTCGTTCCTTCTTCTTAATGGGGCAGACTTTAAAAAAAGGCATCAGGTACGAAGGAGTGCACGAGTTCAGGGTACCTTCGGCTACCGCACCGTAATAAGCGATGTTGAAGCTCCATCGGTAGAGGAAGTACTTGCTGATTATACGAAAGATGTGAGCCAGTATGTCTCACCTGACCATCCTTATCAAAGACTTGGTACTTCTGAGCATTATCTCTCCACCATAGATTCGCAAACGGCAGCCCACTTTAAGAAGCGCCTTGATGAGTTTAATTCTGGCTTAACTGCTCGTTTTGAGGGGGAAGAGGGTGAATGGCTCCAAGAGAAGATGCCTGAAAAACCGATTGTTTCAGGCGGTAAAGGAGCGGGAAATCAAGAAGCCCAAGGGCAAGATGATAAGGAACTTGCTCAGCAAAAAGCAAACCAAAAAGGGCGAAAATCATTCTTTGAGAACTGGAAACAGACCCTTAAACACTTTATGACAGGAATAGTGCTAACTGGGGCAACCTATTGGTGGTGGAATCGTTCATGGGGAGGAGATCCTCTTGAGGAGCTGCGTCAGCAGCGCCAGCGCCTCAGAGCTGAGTCTGGAGCTCTATGATTAGTGCTTTCATATCTTGAGGCATATCATACGAAAAACTGTACCAATGATCTTTATACGTAAACGCAAGCTGATAGGCATGTAAAGCATGTCGTGCTATCAACGTATGCGTTGTCCCGTAGGTAGCGTCGCCAAGCACGGGATGTCCAAGTGCGGCGCAATGGACTCGAATCTGATGAGTTCGCCCCGTGTGAGGCCGGACCTTGAGTAAGGCGCTTTCTTGTAAGTATGATACGACTTCATAGTTCGTAGATGATTCTCTGCCATGAGGCAAAACTGCTATTTTATGGCGATGCACAGGATGACGTCCAAGAGCAAGATCGATCAGCCCTTCTTTCTTAGGGTGTCCTTTGACTACAGCAAGATAGGTTTTTTCAATAGATCGCTCTTGAAAAAGAGCAGTAAATGCAGCATGAGCCTGATTAGTGCGCGGTATTATAAGTATTCCTGAGGTATCTTTATCAAGCCTGTGTACGATTCCTGGCCGATCTTCGGGCCCTACTGTTTTGAGATCCTTGAAAGAGTGAACGAGCCAATCAACTAAGGAGACTTCAGTGCTCTGTGCATGAGGAGCATGCACTACGAGCCCTGCTGGCTTATAGACGATGAGAAACTCTTCATGCTCAAAGAGGATACGAACGCCCATATCTTGCGAAGGTAAGGCTAAGGCACCACGAGGTACAACTGCGGGGATACTCACGTGAATCGTATCGCCCAGCTTCACTGCTAAGCTTGGTTTGTTGGCATAGGTACCATTCACGGTAACGCAGTCAGCCTCAATAAGTTCTTGGATATAGGTGCGAGATCGATCCTGGAGCTTTTGGGTTAATAAGCGATCCAAGCGGCTTCCCACCACATCGCTCTCTACCCTATACGTGAAGGTTTCCATAACACCTATCTCCAGATGGTAATTTCTATTTGATACTATTAATTGTGCTTCTAGTATAGGTTGTATCGCGAAGCAAGTCAAATGTATGAGGCTGTTTGGGTAGCGCTTTAAAATACGAAAGGCCTCTCTTGGGTTGATGTAAGACCAAGATTGTTGGCTATCGCTGTCTGATCCCAGAATCCCCTGAATTTATTCCTGGTCGAGTAGGTCAATCACATAAAAATTTATGAATCGAAATAATTGTGTATATTGTTAGAGTTATTTAAGGAGTTGCTATGGCTTGTATTGTCGCCAATCGAACAGCATTATTTTTTAATCTAGCAATCATTTTGGTATTTGCACCAAGAGTAACGGCGGCGATGGCCGCTGTACATACCGTGATAGACACTGACGAACGGTTTCTTGAAGTCTGTTGCATGGGTAATTTCGAACAGGTGAGAGAGAATTTTATACTAGTCGCCGATGCAATAAATTTCCTCTGTCGCGATGAACGAGGAAACACAGGTCTTCACTTGGCCGTCCTGAGCGGTAATGGTACCTTATGTAAGTTCCTATTGGAAAATTATCTACAACTCAATATCCTTGTAAACAATGACCAAGAAACTGCTTTGAGCCTAGCCGCTCTTCAAGCTTTCGAAGACAATTCTTCTATGCTTGATCTTTTTTTTGAGGCAAGGATCATTGGTAACTTCGAACAGAACATGGCAGATTTTCATGCAGCCTGTTGGAATGGAGACCTGCCAAAAATAAAACGGCTATTGCAGCTCGAGGGCGCTCATAACTATTTTGACATTAACTTTGTTGATAATCATGGCAGAAGCGCGCTTCATGTAGCAGTATTCTGCCGAGATGCTGAACTTTGTGAGCTTCTCATCATGCATAACATCAACCCTGAGATTCTGGACAACTCGAACTCCACCGCCTATCAGCAAGCAACTCAGTTGAGCGATGCTGAGAGCGTTATCGATGTTTTTTTCAATATGGATGTGCCCGGATGTGAATTTGAGGACCCCTCAATGTTACTGGATGACAATGGAGGTGGCGGAGGTTCATGGCATGAGCAAGCTGTCAGATCTGCTGAGGATACTGTCCATCGACTCTATCAAACCGATTTTCCCCACGAGCTACGTACGGTATCATCCTAATGGTGCGATGACGCCTCAGTTTGTATCAGATGCGATGAAAGGATAGAATGAGTAATTATTTCGCGACGATGTATCATTGAAGATCGCATGCATAGTTATATTGAGAGCTCATTAAGCTTTTTATATAGTAAGGCCTCCCCAAACATTAAAATACTTGATTCCTAAGGAACAGTATAGTGACATCTCACAACATGCTCTTTAGGGTATGATAGGTACCGGACCTGCACAGCTCGTAGACAGGAAGACTAAGATGGATTACGCTATGAGTGAAGCGTAGGACTGTGTAGCCCTGAGAATAATGGATAAACAGAAGATACTCGACCAGATAGCTGATAATATGGAAACAGTGGAGAAGCAGGACTCTCCATTGGGGGTTATCTTATGGCAAGAATTTATAAAGCTCCATCCTGCCGATATTGCCCAATTTTTATCCGATTGTGGAAAAGATGATGCTCAAAGGCTCTTTACCATGCTTACGCATCAGCAACGAGCGGCGGTATTCTCTTATTTTTCATCTCCTATGATGCTTAACTGCCTCTCTTTTCTTGAGGACCAGGATAGGAGTGATCTGCTGAGCAGTTTGCCTCTTGATGAGTTGACCGATTTGTTCGATGAACTCTCTGATAAAGATCTCAAAGTCTACCTTAAACTGCTTCACAAGCGGGATCGTGAAAAGGTTGTATCGTTACGACGATTTGATCCTGATACTGCTGGCGGTATCATGCATACCGATGTTATTACGCTTATGCAAGACTTTACGATCGAAAAAAGTATTCAGATCTTGCAGCGCCTGCAACCGAGCATAGAGCTGCATCTACATATTTATGTGACCAACCAAGAAAATGAGCTGGTGGGGCACATTATACTTCAAGACCTTGTTTTAAAGCCGCCGCAAACAAGACTTTCTTCAATACTCCGACAGAATGCTCTGGTTATTGGGGTCAATGAAGATCAAGAAAAGATTGCTAACCAGATGGTTCGTTATAGTGAAATGATCGTGCCTGTCGTGGGAGACAATAATGTCTTTCTGGGAATCATTCCCAGTGAGGCGTTGGTCAATGTTCTTGAGCAAGAGGCTGCAGAGGACGTGTACCGAATTTCTGCGGTGGGGCCTATTAAGCATACGTATTTTGAGACTCCCTTTAGAACCTTGCTCTTTCAACGAAGCTCTATACTTATTCTGCTCCTGCTCACACAGATCTTCTCTTCGGTGATTATTAAGTACTACGAAACACTGCTGACAGGGTTTCTTTTCTTATTCATGACTATGATTCAGAGTACCGGAGGGAATAGCAGTAGCCAGTCCTCAGCTTTTGCTATCCAGGGAATATCATCAGGTGAATTTACCAGCTTAAATATACATCGTTTTCTGCGGCGAGAAATGCTGATGGCGGCCATCATAGCACTTATTCTTGGGGTTGTCTCATTTGTTCGAATCTATATTTTCACGCCAGGAAGTTTTATGGCTGCGTTAGCTATTAGTGTTGCCCTAGGAATAGTAGTATTGGTATCTAACCTTCTGGGAAGTTTGATTCCCATCGTACTTCGCCGCTTAAATCTCGACCCTGCCTACTCTGCAGGACCATTTCTTGCAACGATTATGGATATCCTCGGGTTATTTATCTACTGCCAGGTAGGGCAGTTATTCTTAAGCCCCAAGTAAGCCAATAGGCGCCTGGAGAGCTTCTTTGATACGAATAAGAGAAAAGTTGCATGAAATCGACTATTTGATATGCTAGTGAGGGCTTGAAATTCCTCCTCACTGCCTTGACAAAATACCCTTAAATAAGTACTTTTAAAGGTATATCTGTAGAAAGCGAGCCGTTAGCTCAGTTGGTAGAGCAACAGACTTTTAATCTGTGGGTCGATGGTTCGAGTCCATCACGGCTCACCAAAGCATCGCTGTCCCTATCGTCTAGCCTGGTCTAGGACGTCGCCCTTTCACGGCGGAGACAGGGGTTCAAATCCCCTTAGGGACGCCAGTTTGTCCATATGCACGCACTTTTTGCTTGTGCCAGGAAGAGTTGAGACTATGATTAAATTCACATTTAAGCATATATTGGTAACCCTTATTGCCATGATCATTGTGGCGTGGGTATGCGCCTGGCCTTGGCGCGTTTCGGGCGATTGTATGGAGCCCGCAGTTAAGGATGGACAGTACACCTTTTTGAATCGACTAGCTCCATATCTGAGACATTATCAGATTGGCGATATTGTCTTATTTACGCATGAGGGGAAAGTGTGGATATCCCGCATTGTAGCCCTAGCGACAAATACTCTGCAGATTCATGAAGGTAGTGTCGTAGTGAACGGTGCTGCACTTGAAGATACCAAAATCAAGAGAAATTGGACCGGCTGGAAGCAAGGCTCCTATGCAATCGATACACCGTTGGAGATTCCACAAGGGCATGTCTTTGTACTGTCAGATAATCTTTCTGCTCAGCATGATGATAGTCGCGTTTTTGGGCCTATAGCAAAGAGTTCGATTATAGGGCTCGTTTGGTAGGCAACTGCCTAGAGCACATTCATTACTTAACATGTGCAAGCAATAGCTTGAGCAAGAAGTTTAAAGAAATCGAAGTATTCCCCTATTCTCGAACATAATCCCGAATTGCGTAGTTGGCAGACTGAGCAATTCTGTGCATACTAAAAATACTTATAGTTCCAGTGTTATAGGAGTATCTTATGTATAAAAGAGTTCTTCTTTGTTTGCTCTCTTTCTCTTCATCTGAAATTTTCTCCAGCGCATTGGTGTTACTACGCGTTGAAGCGGATGAAATGATCGCAAAGACAGAAGTGGACGATATAAAGCGGCAGAATGCTGAAGCCTTAAAGCCAGTTATAGAGCAGGCGAAATTACTCATTAAAGAAAAAGGTACGGATGGAGTTCCTAAGATACTAGCAATAGCAGGTTGTTCTGCTGTGGGAAAAAGCTTCTTTTCAAACGAATTAGCTGAATTGCTCAGGTCTGAGGGCATAAAGGTGGTTATATTAAGAGCTGATGATTTTATTAATCCAGACCAGTGTGATCGCGAACGTTTCCATCCCCGATTTGACTATGCGAAAGCCCATTCTACAGTGCAAAGAATTCTAGATGGTGAAAAAACTGTACGCAAGCCTGCTTGGAACCCAGAGCGAAAGCCTCCTTTTATAATAGAAGAGGACTTTTCTGTACAGGGAATTAATCTTATTTTGTTTGAAGGTGAGTTTACGCTGTGTGACGACGTACCCTATGATTTTAGGCGCTATTCTGAATTCGGGATTTTTATAGATGCTGATGGTGATGATATTTTGGGATGGGATTGGATTAGGCCACGCCGCAGGGTGGAGAAGACGAAAGAAGAGATGATGGTTAATCGTAAGCCATACCAGGAAAGGTATCGTGCATATGTTCGCTCTTCTAGAGATTCTGCAGCATACCTATTGCTGAAAGACCGGGATCATCGTTATACCTTGCATAAAAGGTAATATTTGAGGGATCGATTACAAAACTCGCTTGGTAAGTTGCTCAGCGCTTCCGAGATAATTACATTTTGCCTTAATGAAGGTGTTGTTCAAGGTTACGGTAAAAATTTTCGTGAGATCCTATCGAGTAAAGAATAATTACCTCACTTTCCACTTTATAGGCAAGCAAGGTTAATTGCTTATTCATGCGAAACTTATAAACATAAATATCTACTAATATCCCTTTTTTTTGGATGCCTTTTTCAGGAGTTTTAGCGACAACATCTATGGCATTCTTCAAATCAATTAATTGATTTTCACGCAATTTCTTGGCTTGTCTTCTGAAGTTCGGTGTAGCATATATTGGCATGATCAACTCCCGAATTCAAAGGGCTCTCTCATTCCTGCCTCATCCTCACTCATACTAATTAAAATATCTTTGATAAAATCATAGGTTAAATCGGGATTCTCTTCGGCTAGTTTTCCTATCTTTGCCCAGTGCTCGATTTGGCCAGAAAGCGATCTATTAAACGCTCTTGATAATATACGAGCCTCCTCAATGAACTCTTTTGAAAGCTTTACTGTTGATGCCATAATTACTCCTTATTGCTTAATTAACAATTTCTGAAATCACGCTATAGTATACAACAAAAATTGATAAAAAGCATCCAAAGGTGTAACTTTGCCTACAAATGACTATTTTGTGCTGTTACTACTTTAACATGTACAAAAAATAGCACGGGCGCGATGTTTAAGGAAAGAAAAGTATCCCCTATTCTCGGACTTATCCTAAATTTGCGTAGTTGGCAGACTGAGCAAATCTGTGCATACTAGCTAAAATTACCTATAGTTCTAGTGTTGTAGGAGTATCGCAATGTATAAAAGAGTTCTTTTCTGTATGCTTGCTTTTTCTTCGTCTGAAATTTTCTCCAGCTCATTGGTATTATTACGCATTGAAGCGGATGAAATGATCGCAAAGACAGAAGTGGACGATATAAAGCAGCAGAATGCAGATGAATTAAAGCCAGTTATAGAACATGCAAAATTACTCGTCAAAGAAAAGGGTAAAGGCGGGGTGCCTAATATGATTGCAATAGCAGGTTGTTCTGCTGTGGGGAAAAGTTTCTTTGCAGAAGAATTAGCTGAATTGCTTGAGCGTGAGGGCATCAAAGTTGCGATATTAAGAGGGGATGATTTCCATAATCCAGAGCAGTTTGATCTCGAACATTTTCATCGGCGTTTCGAGTTTACGAGAGTCCATGCTACGCTACAAAAAATTTTAGATGGTGAAAAATCTGTTCGGAAGCCAGTCTGGAATCCAGGGCCTAGGCCTCCTCTTAAGATAGAAGTAGATTTTTCAGTACAGGGAATTGATCTGATTTTGTTTGAGGGTGAATTTACGCTCTCTGATGATGAACCATACGACTTCAGGCGCTACTCTCAATTCGGGATTTTTGTCGATGCTGATGATGACGATATATTGGGATGGGATTGGATTAGGGCACGTCACGTAGACGAGAAGACGAAAGAAGAAATGATAGCAAACCGTAGGCCAGGCCTGGAAGGGTATCGTGCCTATGTCTGCTCTTCTAGAGATTCTGCAGCATACCTACTATTGAAAGATCGAGATCATCGTTATACGTTACACAAAAGATAGAGATGGATGATGGACTCTTTTGGTAGAGCCAATCAATAACAAGCGACATGAGCTTCCCATTATGATAGCAGACGTACAGCTTTTTGCGTACGATAGAAGACAGAATTCGTGATAGGTGAAATGATATGCGAGGCGAAAATATGTTATTCAAGCAAGTACTATTATGGATCTTTGTATGTAGTTGTTCGTACAATGTAGGGAATCCTTCTTCGCTGTATGCAACCCAACTTAATGAGAAAGCTGAACTGCTTTTTACCTATAATCCTTCTATAGAACTTATATACCGCGTATCTGAAGTCATGGTTACGTGTCACGGATATGGAGCAAACAAGGATATCGGACAATTTGTAGCGAAACAGGTTACGCTGCCGATTATCACGTTTAATTTCCCTGATCATGATGTGAGCAGTGAAGATGATATTCATACAACCTCATTTGGCACCATCGATGAGTATTTGCCATTACTGTATCTCCTAAAAGAGCTTGTCGGTAAGGGTGTGTCCACGATACATCTCTATGGGTTTTCAGCGGGTGGTGGAGCAGTGATTGCTGCATTGTCTATTCTCAATACGCCTTCATATAAAGATACGTTACAACGTATAGGAATTGCTCAAGAAGATGCACGTGCTATCCTTGCTGCAGTTTCGCGTGGAATAGTTATATTGGATGCTCCCTTAAAATCAATTACTGAACTGCTTGCTTCCCGTCCTCATGAAGAAATGCTTAAAGTTCTTGCTTCACGCTACGTTACCAATGGGTTTCAGGCAATAGATTGCATTGAGCGCCTTAAAGGTCTTACCCTTTCATGCTTGGTCTATTTTGAGGAGCCGGATGATGTGCTCTCTAATCGTGATGATGCACTTTTTTACGGCAAGCTCAAGGCGGTTAATAAGGGCACTACGCAGCTTGTTACCGGCTGTGATGGTGGGCATACGGGATTACATAAGAAGCTCTGGGATGCCTATAAGGCTCTTGAAAAAGAGCGGGTAGCGAAAGAAGTTATGAGCGATAGTCCCGCTTAAATTTCTTTTCAAGGTCGCTTGTCTTGAGTTCCCACACGGTAGGGCGTCCATGCGGACAGGTTAATTTATTGTCACAGCTATAGAGCTCTGAGATGATTGTATGCATGGATTCGTCTGAAAGCTCGTCACCAGCTTTTACGGCAGCTTTGCAGCTTAGGAGAGCATGAATGCGCTCTTGAATTATCTTTCTTAAATCAGCTTCATCAAGATACTGATGTTCGTGAAGTACGGCGATCGCTTGCTTAATGCAGTCATCAAGAGACTGGTTTTTGACAAAGAGAGGTGTCGCATTAATAACCAGTTCTGTTTTGGCCATGCGCTGTGCTTCAATACCAAAGCTTTGAAGAAGTTCAAGGTGAGGTTCAATCAGATCAAGATCACTTGTTGTCAGATGTACCACTTGAGGGAATAGTAAGCGAACACGTGCTATCTCATCAAACTGAGAGCGTAGACGTTCATACATAACACGCTCATGAGCGGCATGTTGATCAACATAGACTAAGCTCTCTTCTATCTCGATGAGAATATACGTATTCATGATTTGGCCAATGAGACGATACTGTAAATCAGAAACAATAGTAAGGTTTGTTTCCTTAGGAACTTGTGGTCCCTCCTCATGCGTAAAATAGGCGGTAACTGCTTTTATAAAGGCATCTTGGTTTTCAACCGATGGGGGCGTTTGGTGAGCCACTTTTGCGTGCCCTTCGCGATAAGGTTCTCGTGTAGGCGATGGGCAAAAAGTTTTAGGGAGCGGCTCGGTAAACTCACGAGTGCTTGCCTGTGGTAACGATTGTGCTGGACGAAAGAGATTTTCTTGAGCATGCTGCAACGACTCGTTCACCGTTTGTTCGATGAGATCGGTAACTATACGAGGGTGCAAGAACTGTACTTCCTCCTTGCGTGGATGAATATTAATATCTACGTAAGGGGCGTCGAGTGTAATAAAGAGCACACCTGCAGGGTACCGCTGTGGCTGCAACATTCCTTGGTATCCTTTAATCAAAGCTTGACCAAGTTTATAGTTCTTAACCCAACGATTATTCACAAAATAAAATATCTGACTTCGGTCAAAGCGAGTATAGTCCGGTTTGCTTACTGCTGCTTTGATTGAGAGTCCCATGCGCTCTTCATGGGATTCAGACACGATAAGCTTATTCTTTAATGCAGGCTCAAACACTTGGCAAATCCGATCTTCAAGAGTTTCTGCTTTAGGCACGGTGTAAAGAGCTCTATCATTATGAAAAAGTTTAAAGGAAACATGCTTATGAGCAAGACACATTGCTTGGAACAGTTGTACAATGGCGCGCCATTCCGTTTCTGATGATTTTAAGAATTTTTGTCGAGCAGGAACATTGTAAAAAAGGTCCTTCACGGAAATATCGGTACCAGTATTAGTTGCAACGATTGTTTCTTGCGGAGGAGATCCTGATGTGATGAACAAAGAGATCCCTGCATCCGCGGATGCCTCTTTAGTGATAAGAGTCATCTGACTTACTGCAGCGATACTTGAAAGTGCTTCTCCACGAAACCCAAAGGTAGCTATGGAAGCAAGGTCGTTTACTGAGGTAATTTTACTGGTTGCATGATGCTCAATACAGAGATAGGCATCTTCTCTGCTCATACCGCAGCCATTGTCGGTAATGCGTATGAGTTTCTTGCCGCCTTCTTCAATATATATGGTTATATCAGTAGCACCTGCATCAAGGGAATTTTCAAGAAGCTCTTTTACGACGTTAGCAGGACGCTCAGCGACTTCACCGGCTGCAATTTTTTGGGCTTCCTCGGGAGCCAGGCGATGTATCTTAGCCATGTGATTGACCTCTTATTCAATGAGAAAGGGTACTATTGTGCCTTAGTATAGTAAAACGTATCGGTGCTTAACTAAGGAGCTCTTTGTAGTCAGTATTTATTTTCTAGAATACCATTAAAATGCTGGATAAACAAAAAGATATCGGTTGGTATCTTTAGCGCAGAGCAGAACTTTTTGCTGGGCATCGTGGTGTGCGTGAATTTTTACAGGGAGTATTACATGGAACTTGGTTCCATTGCCATGCATCGCGGTAGCGGACATCTGAAGGAGACTTTCCATAACTGCCAGGCCCTTTGGTTGTTTGACAGGGGCTTGAGCAGAAGGGAGAATAAAGGGTAACGGCCCAGGAATAGCCTGGTAAAACGACTAACATAGCTAATATATACCGTATGATCATCGCATTCTACCATCCTTCAGTGGGCCTTGATCATTGCTTCTTATTTAAGACTACCTAAAAGGGCTGATCATATGCAATGGTTACGTGATTTTCTTTCAAATAGTATGCAGTGCTCTCAACTGAATGCTTAGAGAGGGTGAGTCTAGTGCTCAGTCCTGCTTGCTTAAGCAAGGATTGATGTGGGAGGTTTCCGCAATCGATCAGAGAGCATGCGCTTGAAAGGAGGATGGAACTTTTGGGGAGCGGGGTGAATTTCTTAGTATGACACAGGGCACTCTGATATGGTGCCTTGTGTATTGCAGGTGCAAGATTTCTATCTTTATGGGTGCTATGGTGAGTTTTGCGTACGTAGTTTGGGAGCTTTTTGGTTACGAGGAGCTCTTTTTCTTGCTGTACTTTCTGATGGTATCTCAGTGCTCATCTTAAAAAAAATCACCGGGTGCAGAGCATAGGCCTGCTTGAGATGCATCTGAATATCACTTTTAGCAAGCTGGTGCATAAAGAGCCCAAGCTCTTCTAAGGACTCTGCATACCCTTGTAGAGTAAGAGTTTGTGGTGCCTTGAATTCAAGCAAGGTCAGTAAGGTATGCACCGGGATACTTTCCGACACTGATTTTAGGTAGTGTGCAAGCTTGTTGCGTTCAAGTAACGTTTGTTCTTTGATTAGCGCTTTGAGCTCTTTAGCGGACTTTTGTAGGTGGCTCCACCTATGGGCAAGCTCTTTGTGTTCAGCAAGCAGCTGTTCGTTTTGTGTACGAGCTTTGGTAACACGATACCAGGCTATACTCGAAATCGTACCTACAAAGAAGGTAAGTAGGCTTATACTTACGATGAGAAAGAAAGTCCAACGTCGAAGCCTTTTTTCTTGGTATCTTTTTACCTGCTCGCTTAGGTTTAGTACATTACTCATCAAGTACCTCACCAGCTACCATACGATCTTTGCCTGCAAGATCGCGGTATACGGTGGGGACAAAGCCTGATTTACGCATCTGAGTACTTACCCTCTCAGCTTGATGTTCACCAATTTCTACGGCGAGCTGCGGCACGTGCTGTTCGGTAAAGAGAGGATTTTGGGTAAGCCAGGAGGGTGATTCTTCAATAACTTGAGTAAGTATCGAAAGCCCTTCATCTTCAGCTCGGAGTGCTTTTGCATCTTCCCAAAGTTTTACATCCGGATCAAGGTGCTCATATTCAGAAGGTGAGATATAGGGCGGGTTGCTTACTATACAATCAAATGCGAGCTCTTGAGGTATGTCCTTAAAAAGATCTGAGTGGATAAAAATAATATTTGTGCATCCGTTAAGGGTGCCGTTTTCTTGGGCAAGCTTAAGGGCTTCTACTTCAATATCCACCGCATAAATAGTTGCTTCAGGAAAGGCTTGTGCAAGAGCTATAGCGATGCAGCCAGAACCGGTACACATATCAAGTAGCGTGAGTTTTGGATGAGAAACCTTTTTCAGAAGACCGATCATAAGGGCGACCCACCATTCTGTTTCAGGGCGTGGGATTAAGATGGGAGGGTGTACCTTCAGGATAGCTGTTATAAAAGGAACTGTTCCTAAACAGTACTGAAGTGGTTTGTGCTCTTCTAGATGCTCACTCAGTATGCGTGATAGTACAGAAAGACTTTTTGTTGAGACTGGTTGCCGTGGATTGGCAAGAAGGTGAGCAAAGGATTGTGATAGTGCCCAGCTTAATAGCTGTTGGGCAAGTACCTGCGATTCGCTTGGTGAATACTTGTGCGAGAGTTCTTGGGTAATCCACGAACGTGCTTCTATAATGGTCATATTGTCTTGTCTAATGAGGAGAGCTTGATAGGTATACTACTCAAGGGTGCATGAATTGTAAAGTGAGACCGCCTTTAAAATGGCATGATAATCTCAAAATTGAGTGCAGGGCGATCCCAAGGCTATAGAATTATAGTACACCTATAAGATGTTTACGAAGGTGCTCCTACTTATTCCTGAGGATACACTCACCCTTCAAAAAGTCCATCTATATGAAGATATTCTTGCAAGTGATCCAAATAGAGCTTGTAATTTTCGCCAAAAATATCGGCTCTATTCGTACCTTCAAATGTGCCATTAACCAATGCGGTGAGCAGAGGTTCATTGGCAGCTTGATTCATAAGCCTTAGACAGACGATTTTTCTGACTTCGTTTCCGAGAAACGGCTGTATATAATTCTCGAGTTTTGAAATGAGAAGAGTCTGCTGTCGTGGATCCTTTACAATGCATCTTATGGTTTGCTCCCACAGAGGACGAAGCTTATTGCCGTTACATGTATAGAGATAGATCACGGCAAGATTTCGTTTTAATGCGTTTGTCCATTCTGGTGCATTAGGGTATCCGTGCTCATTTTTCTGTTTTCCTGCGGCAAATAAAAGAATCTCATAGATGACGTAAGCTGGAAAATGCATACTTAAGACATACACGAGACGTGCAATAATTTGAAGAGCAATTTTTGTTTCAATCCTTGTGGGTGCATATCTTCGTATGCTTGCTTGTAGGAGTATTTTAAGAGACGCTATGAGATCATCTTTGATCCTTAAGCAATCTCCTTTTCGGCGAATGTTAGCACCCGATTCAAGAAGGATCTGCAATGAGCCAAATGACCTTGTACCGCGGGCATGATGCAATGGTGTTAGCCCATTTTTATCTTCAGACTCGATAGATGCGCCCGCATCGAGTAAAATTTTAACGGTGCGCAGATTATCCAGCATTGCTGCAATATGCAGTGGTGTTAGACTATTGCGCGAGACAGTATGGATGTTTGCACCAGATTCTATAAGAGCTTTAACAAGCTCATCATCTTCTCTCGCTGCAAACAGCAAAAGCCTATCGAGGTGCTTTTGCCTTTTGGCATTACTTACCGTATGCGCATCGGTAGCAAGCTCTGCGCCGGCAAGTAAAAGCATGGAACGTAATTTTTCAACAGAATAAAAACAATTAAAAACAACATTCAGTGAAAGTTGCTCTTTTAACTTGATTAAAATCCTATTAAGTGTCCAGCGCACACCGAATTCAGGATCATTCTTCTTATAGTTACATTTCTCAATACACGTGGTGAGCTCAGCTAGACTCTTTGGATCTCTTTGAAAGAGTCGTACAATAAGATGGCGGTTTTCCCGTACTGTTTGCAGTTCCAGATACGCACCTGCACGTTGTAGAGCTAAGGGGGTGTTGTTTTCAAGCGCATCAAGAAGGATGTTCAAGCAGTTAATATGTCCCCTTATTGCAGCCCAATGAATAGATATATAGTGGAAAGGGTCTTCATCAACTATCAAGGCTCCTTTTTTAAGGAGCTCTTTAATACGCGAAGCATCACCAGCTTTTGTAGCGCTGATCAGCTGGTAATTCAGTATGTTTTGTTCTTCCTTGGTACGTACAACGGCTTGTTCTTGGTGCACAATCATAGCTCCCAGACTCTGTGAAATCACGAGGAGACCACTTAGTATACGAATGTTCATGAGATGTTTCCGATACAATTATTTTCCCAATAATTCTTTTCTTTACCGCGGTTGCCATGTCAACCGACAGGTAATGAGTTTAGCCAGCCTATACTCATAGAGCATCTAATCAAGCTAGTAAGGTAGCTGTTATAAAGACTGTTCCTAAACAGTATATTCTTTGAAGAAGGAGCAAGTGGTTCCAAGCCGCAGAATGGGGGGTTTGTGGAATTTGTTTCATTTGTTTTTTCCTTCTAACTCAAGGGGTATCAAATCCACCTATGTTTAGTGGTCCGTCTTTCAAATGGTTGTAATAGAACTCAAAATCATCACAAAGTGCATTGGTATATTCACCTTTGTGTTGGGGACCAGCATCTTCAGCAACCTTTTCCATAAGATATAAACAGGTGATCTTTATGACATCATTAGCGAGAAACGGTCGAATAAAGTTCTCAAGTTTTGAAATAAGCAGAGCCTGCTGTTGTGGATCTTTTACTATACACCTCATGGTTTGTTCCCAAAGGGGAAAAAGCTTATTGCCGTTACATTTGTAGAGATACAATACCGCGAGGGAATTTTTTAATGCCATAGTCCATTCTGGTGCAATCGGTTGTCCTTGGTCATCATTCTGTTCTCCTGCCGCAAATAAGATGATCTCATAGATAACGTAAGCTGGTAAGTGGTTCAAGGCATATATGAGACGTGCAATGTTCTGCATTGCGTTTTTGGCTTCTTTTTTTGTGGGAGCATATCTTCGTACACTTCCTCGCATAAGTGTTTCAAAATAGCGCCTATCAAGGTAATAGCTAGGTGATAGAAGGTGGTGTTGTATAGAAGCGCCTGACTCAAAAAGGAAATGTCCCATACGTAGCGCATTATTGTTGAAGGCTTCAAAATAAGGGGTGGATGCTCTTTTAGGCTTGTAATCGATCGATGCACCTGCATGAAGCAAGATTTTTGCCATGGGCACCGTATCTCTTGCAGCTGCAAGGCATAAGGCATTGCTCAGAGAATCGATGCTTGCATTTGCGTGTATGAGAGCTTCTAGTAGCTCTTTATTTTCCTGTGCAACAGCAAGCCTTAAGAGTCTGTCAAGATGCTCTTGTTTGTCGCTATAATGAGCATCTGTTACATACTTTGCTTCCGCAGATAGGAGTGCGAGTCTTAACGGCGTATCATCAGATGAAAAATAGCTGAGAACGGTGTTAAGGGAATACTGATCTTCTAACTTATCTATGAGCCTATAAAGCTGGGCAAGGTAACTCCACAACTTGAGAGTCTGTATACACAGCCTGAGTTTAGCCAGGGATGTGCCTCGAAGATCTTTTTGAAAGAGAGGTACAAAAAGATCTCGGTGCTGTTTTACATTTTGCAGGGTGCGGTAATTTTGATGGCGGTTGGTATATCCCTTTCCTTTGGCATCCAGGGGAGTATTATTTTCAAGTTCATCAAGCAACAAATTACAGCATTCAGGGTGTCCCTTTAGTGCTGCCCACTCAAACGCTGTGAGATCAGATAACCTTGGACTATCAGACTCAACTATTAAAGCACCTTGAGCAAGAAGAGCTTTTATGCGGGCAGCATCACCGACTTTTGAAGCACCGATGAGCTGTTGTTGAAGATCTGCTACTGCTGGAAGTGCAACTTCTTCTGCACGTTCTGCAGCCATAGTACAAAAGCTCCACAAGATGAGTAGACCAATTACGGTAAATATTCGAATGCTCATGGAGGTTTACCTATACTTATTTTCAGGACTTAAGGTCGATCAAGATAACCTGACTCTTTTAAATGGTTATGATATAGCTCGAAATCTTTTTCAGCAACTGTAGGCAGGGGCTGACGCATTAAAATAATTTGATAGTCTGTATTTCCTTTACCAAACTTTCCGACAATTCGTACTATTTCATTAATGGCATTCCATTTTTTAGCCTTAGATATACACCCTATTCAAAAAGCCCATCTACGTGAAGATATTCTTGCAAGTGATCCAAATAGAGCTGGGCATCTTCGCCAAAAATATCATCTCTATTTGTACCTTCAAATCTGCCATCGACCCCGGCAGTGAGCAGAGGTTCAGCGGCAACTTGATTCATAAGTCTGTGGCAGACGATTTTTCTGACGTCGCTTCCTAAAAATGGCTGTATAAAATTCTCAAGTTTTGAAATGAGAAGAGTCTGCTGTTGTGGATCTTTTACTATACACCTAACAGTTTGTTCCCATAGAGGACGAAGCTTATTGCCGTTACACATATAGAGATGGATCACGGCAATATCTCGTTTTAATGCGTTTGTCCATTCTGGTGCAATAAGGTGTCCTTGCTCATTTTTCTCTCCTGCCGCAAATAAGATGATCTCATAAATAACGTAAGGTGGAAGATTACAGGTAATGCCCAAGATATAGATGAGGAATGCAATATTTTGCATGGCAATTTTAGCCTCGGTCTTGGTAGGAGCATATCTTCGAACACTCGCCTGGAGGAGTGTTTTGAGAGATGCTATGAGATCATCTTTTAACCTGTATTTAAACCCGTTTCGACGAATGTTAGCACCTGATTCAAGAAGGATCTGCATCGTGCCAAATGCTCTGATGTCTCGAGCTTCATGCAATGGTGTTAACCCATTTTTATCTTCGGACTCAAGGGACGCGCCTGCATTTAGTAATAGTTTAACGGTGCGCAGATGATCATACCTTGCTGCAGTGTGCAGGGGTGTTCGATTATTCGGCTTTTCAACTGTATGCACATTTGCTCCGCAGTCTATAAGAGCTTTAACAAGTTCATCATCTTCTCGTGCTGCAAACAGCAAAAGCTTATCAAGATGTTTCTGCTTTTCGGCAGTACTTACCGCGTGGGCATCGGTAGCAAGCACTGCTCCTGCACGTACTAGTATGGAACGTAGGTTTTCATGAGAATGAAAACAATTGAAGACGACGTTCAGTGAGAGTTGATATTCTAACTTGTCTAAAATCTGATTAAGTGTCCAATGTAGCTCATAACCGACATCAACTTCGTTCATTTTATATTGATCTATTTTCTCAATACATTTGGTGAGCTCAGCAAGGCTCCTTGGATCCCTTTGAAAGAGTGGCACAAGTTTATGACGATATGCCCGTACTGTTTGTAGTGTCTGAAAAATGTCTTCACCTTGTAAAGCTAGAGGAATATTGCTTTCAAGCGCATCAAGAAGGATGTCTAAGCATTCAAGATGTCCCCTTATTGCAGCCCAATGAATAGACAAATAGCGAAATGGGTCGTCTTCATCAACTATTAAGGCTCCTTTTTTAAGAAGCTCTTTAATACGCAAGGCATCACCAGCTTTTGTGGCACTGATAAGTTGGTAATTTAATAAGTTTTGTTCATCTTTGGTACTTACTACAGTTTGCTCTTGGTGTTCGATCATGCCGCCCAGGTTATGTGAGATCAGGAGTAGACCACTTAGTGCAAGTATGCTAATGTTCATGAGATTTTCCTTACTATATAATTATTTCCAGAATTTAAGGAGCTTCAAATCCATTTATTTTCAGTTGCGCCGACTCTTTCAAGTGGTTGTAATAGAGCTCAAAATCTCTACCGAAAAGTCGGGTTTCGTATTGTTTTTGCTGATGTGGGCCACCTTCTTCAGCGACTTTTTCCATAAGATACAAGCAGGCGATCTCTATGACATCATTGCCTAGAAACGGTCGAATGAAATTCTCAAGTTTTGAAATGACCAGAGCTTGCTGTTGTGGATCTTTTACTAAGCACTTAATGGTTTTTTCCCAAAGAGGAAAAAGCTTATTGCCGTTACATTTGTAGAGATAGAGCACTGCGAGTGAACTTTTTAACGATCTGGTCCATTCCGGTGCAACCAATTGTTTTTGTGCATCACGCTGATCATCTGTCGCAAATAACAGTACCTCAAACACAACGTAAGCTGGAAAGTGCCTACCTAATGCATATATCAGACGCGCAATGTTTTGCATTGCAACTTTCGCCTCGATCTTTGTGGGAACATATCTTCGCACGCTTCCCCGCAGTAGAGTTTTAAAATAAGGCTCCGGGAGTGTAAGGGTTACCAATAGTTTAGACGCATATTGTTGAGACCTGTGAGATTCAACAAGTTCATTGAATCTTTGAGCAATAGAGGCGCGTAGAGAAGCACCTGACTCAAAAAGGAACTGTGCCATATCTAGCGCCCTATTGTGAAAGGCAGCACGAATAGGAGCCCCATTTTGATATTCGATCGATGCACCTGCATCAAGTAATATTTTTGCCATCGGTACTACGTTCCTCTCTGTTGCAAGGATAAGAGTCTCGTTAAGAGAATAAGTGCTATTGCTTGATCTTATAAGAGCTTCCAATAATTGTTTATTTTTCTCTACAACGGCAAACTTCAAAAGTCTTTCAAGATCATCTTGTTTGTCGTTATCACGTACTGTATGTGCATCGGTTGCATACTCTGCTCCAGCAGATACTAGTGCGAGCCTTAGAGCACGATCATCTGATGAAAAAAAGCTGAGCACAGTGTTAAGGGAAAGTTGATCATCTAATTTATCTGCGATGTCTTTAAGTGTGATACAAATGGAAGGGTGTTTACGCATCTGTTGACGAATCTCTTCAATACACTTGCTGAGTTCAGCTAATGAGGTGCTTTTAAGATCTCTTTGAAATAAAGGTATAATAAGATTGCGGTGCAGTTTTATATATATTAGCTTTTGATAATCGTAATGGCCAGTTTGTACTACTTTAACTGCCGATGGAGTATTGCTTTCAAGCTCATCAAGTAACACATTACAACATTCAATATGTCCCCTTATTGCTGCCCACTCAAATGCTGTAAGCTTATCCATCCCTGAACTATCAGGCTCAACGATTAAAGCACCCTGAGTGAGGAGAGCTTTTATATGAGCAGCATCACCAGCTTTTGCAGCATTGATGAGCTGTTGTTGCACATCCTCTACTGCTGGAAGAGTAACTTCTGCGCATTGTGCAGCCAAAGCGCAAAGACTCCATGAGATAATGAGTAGACTAGTGAGCCCAAGTAGTTTTTTCATACGATTGTTCCTTATTTTTACAATTTTACAGATGATTTTTTTCCTCATTTGTCACAAGAGACAATTTGTTGAGCATTCTAAACTTAAGGTGTGTCAAGTCAATGTATGGGCTGCAGATACCCTGCCAAAGGCTTGTAATAGAGCTCGCAATCTTTGCCAAAAAAGGGCATTTTCATAGGCACTTTGCTATTGAGGGCCACTTCTTCCGTAACTTTCTCCAAAAGGTACAAACAGGCGATTATTTCCAGAACTTAAGGTGCTTCCTTTCCGTTTCCATCAATTGCTAGATACCCTGACCCTTTTAAATATTTGCAATACAGCTCAAAATCTTTGCCAAAAAGGGCATTTTCATATGCAAGTTGCTGTTGTGGGCCAGCATCTGCAGCAATTTTCTGCATAAGAAATATGCAAGCTAATTTCACGACATCATTGCCGAGAACCGGTCGAATGAAATTCTCAAGGTTTGAAATGACCAGTGCTTGCTGTTGTGGATCTTTTACAAGGCACTTAATAGTTTGTTCCCACAGGGGAAAAAGTCTATTGCCATTACATTTGTAGAGATACAACACTGAGAGGGATTTTTTTATTGATCGAGTCCATTCAGGTGCAATCGGATCTCCCTGCTCATCTTTCTGTTCGCCTGTTGCAAATAGAAGTAGCTCATAGATAACGTAAGGTGGAAGATTACATGTAGTGCCAAAGATGTAGATGAGGAATGCAATATTTTGCATGGCAATTTTCGCATCATTCTTTGTGGGGGCATATCTTTTTTTACTTCCCGTGAGAAGCATTTTATAAAAGGGCTGTTTACCTAAATGTCGTATGCATAGTCGACGGGTATAGCTATCTTCAATGGAAGTGCCTGATTCAAAAAGGAGTTGTGCTACATCGTATGATTTACGTTCACAGGCGAAACAAAAAGCAGTATCTGAACCGCGTCGCTGGTCGATAGGCGCGCCTGCATCAAGTAATATTCTTGCCATTCCTACCTTGCCATACCATGCTGCAACGTGAAGATTTGGCCAGTCGCTTGATACAGTGGCAGTTCTAACGCTTATTCCTTCATCTATAAGAGCCCGCAAAAGGGCTTCATGCTCTTCACGGATGGCAAAACGCATGAGCCTTGTAAGATGATGCTCTCTGATTTTTTCTTTTGAAGGAGGTGCAGTTGTATGGTTAATGTCAGGTGCTTCTCCAGCACAGAGTAGTGCTAGTCTGAGTATAGAGCGAGGGCCTTGTAAAGGGTTGAATAGGTGATCAAGATTTCCTATTTCACGATGTGCTCCTGAGGCTAGTAGGGCTTGCTGCAGAACGTTGTCACCAGACGAAAAATAGTTCAGTACAATGTTAAGTGAAAGCTGGTCTCGTATTCTGTCGTAAATCTCTCTCAGTAAATTTGGGCTGCCACGGATTTCATGACCCCAGTCGCCGAAATGGTCATACATCCTCAGAAGGAAAGGAGCCAGGCATTTAATCTCAATACTCTGGGGATCTCTTTGGAATATACCCAAATCAACGTGGTGCATCTTTATGCCTTTTAGAGTTTCATAGTACTCATCTCGGCAATCTATTGGTGTATTGTTTTCAAGTTCATCAAGGAAAATATGTAAGCATGTAACATGCCCATAAATAGCTGCCCAGTCAAAGGGTGTATACCAACAGCTATCTTTCTGGCATAGTAAAGCACCTTGAGCAAGAAGAGTTCTTATACGATCGGCATCGCCAGCTTTTGCAGCACTAATGAGCTGTTGTTGCACATTCTCTACTGCTGGAAGTGCAACATCTATGCGTTGTGTAGTCATAGCACCACCAAGGTTCATTGATATAATGAGTAGACTACTTAGTCCAAATATACGAAAGCTCATCACATTATTCCTTACTATATACTTATTTCCAGAACTTAAGGGGCTTCAGTTCCGTTAATTGTTAGATACCCTGACTCTTTTAAATGTTTGTAATAGAGCTTAAAATCTTCTCCAAATAAGTCTTCATAATAGGTACTTTGCTCTTCTAGGCTAGCATCTTCAGCAATTTTCTGCATCAGGTGCGAACAGGCGGTCTTTATGACATCATTGCCGAGAAATGGCCGAATGAAATTTTCAAGTTTTGAAATAACCAGTGCTTGCTGTTGTGGATCTTTTGCTAGGCACTTAATGGTTTGTTCCCATAAAGGAAAAAGCGTATTGCCGTTACATTTGTAGAGATAGAGCACCGCGAGGGAATTTCTTAATGATCTAGTCCATTCTTGTGCAATTGGATTTCCTTGCTCATCATTCTTTTTGCCTGCAGCAAATAGAATGAGTTCATAGATGATATATGGTGGTAAAGCAAGACGAACGCCAAGGAGATAGATGAGGGATGCAACATTTTGCATGGCAATTTTTGCATCGTTCTTTGTGGGAGCATATCTTACTTTGCTACCCTGCAGAAGCATTTTATAAAAGGGCTGTTTACCTAAATGTTGGATGCATAGTTCACGGGTATATCTATCTTTAATAGAAGCGCCTGATTCAAAAAGGACCTGGGCGACATCGTGTGATTTACGTTCATAGGCGTAACGAAACGCAGTATCTGAACCATTTCGCCGGTCGACGGGTGCACCCGCATCAAGTAATAATCTTGCCATTCTTGTTCTGTTATACCATGCTGCCCGGTGAAGCGGTGGCACTCCGTTAAATTGGCCTCCTGCATTAATAGCGGCAATAAAACTCGATTCTACAGCTATAAAAGCGAGCAAAAGGGCTTCATGCTCTTCACGGATGGCAAAATGCATGAGCCTTGTAAGATGATTTTCTCTGATTTTTTCTTTTGAAGGAGGTGGAGTTGTACAGTTAGCATCAGGTATTTCTCCTTCACAAAGTAGTTTTAGTCTGAGTAGTTTTAGTCTGAGTATAGAGCGAGGGCCTTGTAAAGGGTTGAATAGGTGATCAAGATTTCCTGTTTCACGCTGTGCCCCTGCGGCTAGTAGGGCTTGCTGCAGAACGTCGTCACCAGACGAAAAACAGTTCAGTACAATGTTAAGTGAAAGCTGGTCTCGTATTCTGTAGTAAATCTCTCTAAGTAAACGTTGGCAGCCAGGGATTTCATGACCCAAGCCGCCTAAATGATCATATATCCATAAATGATCATACATCCTTAAAAGGAAAGGAGCCAGGCATCTAATCTCAGTACTCTGTGGATCTCTTTGGAATATATCCAAATCTAAGTGGTGCATTTTTATGCCTTTTAGAGTTTCATAATACTCATTACGGCGATCAAGTGGTGTATTGTTTTCAAGTTCACCAAGGAAAATATGTAAGCATGCAACATGCCCATAAATAGCTGCCCAGTCAAAAGGTGTACGGCCAGAACTATCTTCCTGGCAAAGTAGAGCACCTTGAGCAAGAAGAGTTCTTATACGATTGGCATCGCCAGCTTT
Source organism: uncultured bacterium (assembly GCA_963819815.1). Lineage (GTDB taxonomy): Bacteria > Babelota > Babeliae > Babelales > Babelaceae > PRDV01. Next base: position 956,258 of record CAWFXL010000001.1, on the reverse strand, counting down.
TGCAGCACTGATGAGTTGTTGTTGCATGTTCTCTACTGCGGGAAGTGCAATTTCTTCTGCACGTTGTGCGGCCATAACACCAAGGGGCCATAGAATCAGGAGTAGATTGCGTAGTGCAAATGTACGAATTTTCATGAGATTTTCCTTTCCATATACATATTTCTATAACTAAGGGGTATCAGATCCATCTATTTTCAGTGGCCCTTGTGCCATATGTTTGTAATAGGGCTCAAAATCTTCACCAAATAGATCATTTTCATATTTACTTTGCTCTGCATCTTTAGCAATTTTCTGCATCAGGTGCGAACAGGCGATCTTTATGACGTCATTGCCTAGAAATGGTCGAAAAAAATTCTCGAGTTTTGAAATGACCAGAGCTTGCTGTTGTGGATCTTTTACTAAGCACTTAATGGTTTGTTCCCAGATAGGAAAAAGCTTATTGCCGTTACATTTGTAGAGATACAACACCGCGAGGGAATTTCTTAATGATCTGGTCCATTTAGGTGTAACCAGAAGTCCTTGCTCATCATTCTGTTCTCCTGCCGCAAATAAGATGATCTCATAGATAACGTAAGCTGGCAAGTGGTTCAAGGTATATATGAGACGTGCAATGGTCTGCATTGCAATCTTTGCATCATTCCTTGTGGGGACATATCTTACTTTGCCTCCCTGCAGGAGCATTTTATAAAAGGGCTGTTTACCTAAATGTCGTATGACTAGTTCATGGGTGTACGTAGCTTTAATAGATGCACCCGATTCAAAAAGGACCTGTGCAGCATTCAATGATTTCTGTTTACAGGCTACATCAAAGGCAGTACCCTCTGTGAATCTCCCTTCTTGCTCGATCGGGGCGCCTGCATCAATTAATAGTTTAACCATTCTTGCCCTGTCAAGCTCTCCTGCAATGTGAAGAAGCGTCTTACCGCTGTCTCGGCGTGGGTTTTCCCAGTCGTACGTTTTAGTAAGACTTGTTTTTGTAGCTATAAGAGCACATAGAAGATCTTCGCGCTCCTCATGGATGGCAAAACGCATGAGCGTATTAAAATGATATTCTCTAATCCTCTCTTCATAATACCCTCCTGGGCAGTTAGAACCATCGGGGCGAGCTCCAGCATACAGTAATGCCTGCCGATATTCTCTAGAATGGTAATAAAAGTGACGGTCTTTTAAAAATGATAGGATCACTTTATGTGGATCATCAGTTGTACGGTCTGCCCCAGCAGATAGTAGAGCTTGCTGCAGAACGTTGTCACCCGATGAAAAACAGTTCAGAACGATATTAAGTGAAAGTTGGACTTGTAATCTCTCGTAAACCTTCGAACGTATTTCTCCACAACCGACGATATCTTTGTCCCATTTGAAGCCCATGTCATCGCAAAACCCCTCGTCATATATTTTCAAAATGCATCTGGCAAGCTCAGTCAGTTCTGTGCTCTGGGCATCCCTTTGGAATATATCCAAGTTAACGTTGAACCTCTTGATGGCTTTTAAGGTTACGTAATAAGGACCTCTGCAATCGGAAGGTGTATTGTTTTCAAGTTCACCAAGGAAAATATGTAAGCAAGCCACATGCCCATAGATAGCTGCCCACTCAAAGGGTGTATAGCCAGATCTATCTTTCTGGCATAGCAACGCACCTTGAGTAAGAAGAGTTCTTATACGATCAGCATCGCCAGCTTTTGAAGCACTGATGAGCTGCTGTTGGACGTTTTCTATTGCCGGAAGTGCAACTTCTTCTGAACGCTGTGCGGCCATAACACAAAGGGGCCATAGAATCATGAGCAGATTGCGTAATGCAAATGTACGAATTTTCATGAGGTTTTCCTTTTCATATACATATTTCTATAACTAAGGGTTATCAGATCCATCTATTTTGAGCGGCCCTTGTGCCATATGGTTGTTATAGAGCTCAAAATCTTCACCAAATAAATCATTTTCATAGATACTTCGTTGCTCATGACAGGCATCGGCAGCAATTTTCTGCATAAGGTGCGAGCATGCTAATCTTATGACTTCATTGCCAAGAAACGGACGTAAAAAGTTTTCAAGTTTTGAGATGAATCGGGCTTGCTGTTCAGGGTCTTTTATTATACACCGTATGGTTTGTTCCCACAGGGGATACAGCTTATTGCCATTACATTTGTAGAGATAGAGCACCGCGAGAGATTTTCTTAATGCCTGAGTCCATTCCTGTGCAATTGGATTTCCTTGCTCATCATTCTGTTCACCTGTTGCAAATAGAAATAGCTCATAAACAACGTAAGGTGGAAGATTACATGTAATCCCAAAGATATAGATGAGCTGTGCAACATTTTGCATTGCAATTTTCGCATCATTCTTTGTGGGGGCATATCTTTTTTTACTTCCCTGGAGGAGTATTTTAAAATAGGGATGCTTACCAAAGTGTTCTATGCCTAGTTCACGGGTGTACTCATAGGTAATAGATGCACCCGATTCAAATAGGAGCTGTGCTACATCATATGATTTACGTTCATAGGCGAAGCGAAAAGCGGCATCTGAACCATGTTCTCGGTTGACGGGCGCACCCGCATCAAGCAATAATCTTGCCATTCTTGCCCTGTTATACCATGCTGCCCAGTGAAGAGGCGGTACACCAATGAATGTGCCTCCTGCATTAATAACGGCAATAAAACTCGATTCTATAGCTATAAGGGCGCGTAAAAGGTCTTCATGCTCTTCACGGATGGCAAATTGCATGAGGCGTCTAAGATTATTCTCTCTGATTTCTTCTTTTATAAGAGGTGGAGTTGTAGCGTTAGCATCAGGTGCTTCTCCAGCACAGAGTAGTGCTAGCCTGAGTATAGAGCGAGGGCGCTGTAAAGGGTTGAATAGGTGATCAAGATTTCCTGTTTCACGGTGTGCCCCTGCGGCTAGTAAGGCTTGCTGCAGAACGTTGTCACTAGATGAAAAACAGTTCAGTACAATGTTAAGTGAAAGCAGGTCTGCTACTCTATAGTAAATCTCTATAAGTAACCGTTTGCAGCCAGGGATTTCATGACCCCAGTCGTCTAAATGGTCATACATCCTCAAAAGGAAAGGAGCTAGGTCTCTAATCTGAGTATTCTGTGGATCTCTTTGGAATATACCCAAATCTACGTGGTGCATCTTTATGCCTTTTAGAGTTTCATAGTACTCATTTCGGCGATCAAGTGGTGTATTGTTTTCAAGTTCATCAAGAAAAATATGTAAGCAAGCCACATGCCCATAGATAGCTGCCCAGTCAAAAGGTGTCCGGCCAGAACTATCTTGCTGGCAAAGTAGAGCACCTTGTGCAAGAAAGGTTCTTATACGATTGGCATCGCCAGCTTTTGCAGCACTGATGAGCTGCTGTTGGACGTTCTCAACTGCCGGAAGTGCAACTTCTTCTGAACGCTGTGCGGCCATAACACAAAGGGGCCATAGAATCATGAGCAGATTGCGTAATGCAAATGTACGAATTTTCATGAGATTTTCCTTACTATATAATTATTTTCATTAAGGTGCATCAGCTCCGTTAATTGTTAGATACCCTGACCCTTTTAAGTGTTTGTAATAGAGCTCAAAATCTTCGCCAAATAAATCATTTTCATATTTACTTCGCTTTTCTGGTTCAGCATCTTCAGCAATTTTCTGCATAAGGTGCGAGCATGCTAGTCTTATGACTTCATTGCCGAGAAACGGTCGAATGAAATTCTCCAGTTTTGAAATGACCAGTGCTTGCTGTTGTGGATCTTTCTCTAGGCACTTAATGGTTTGTTCCCATAAAGGAAAAAGCGTATTGCCGTTACATTTGTAGAGATAGAGCAGCGCGAGAGAATTTCTTAATGATCTAGTCCATTCCTGTGCAATTGGATTTCCTTGCTCATCATTCTTTTCGCCTGCAGCAAATAGAATTAGTTCATAGATGACGTAAGCTGGAAGATTACATTTAATGCCCAAGATATAGATGAGGGATGCAACATTTTGCATTGCAATTTTCGCATCGTTCTTAGTGGGGGCATATCTTACTTTGCTACCCTGCAGAAGCATTTTATAAAAGGGCTGTTTACCCAAATGCCGTATGCATAGTTGATGGGTGGGTTTATCTTTAATAGATGCCCCAGATTCAAAAAGGAGCTGTGCTACATCATGTGATTTACGTTCATAAGCGTAACGAAATGCAGTATCTGAACCGTTTCGCCGGTCGATAGGCGCGCCCGCATTCAGTAATAATCTTGCCATTCTTGTCCTGTTATACCATGCTGCCTCGTGAAGAGGAGGCTCTCCGTTAAATGGGCCCCCTGCATTAATAACGGCAATAAAACTTGATTCTACAGCTATAAGAGCATGTAAAAGGTCTTCATGCTCTTCACGGATAGCAAATTTCATGAGGCTGCTAAGATGACGCTCTCTGATTTTTTCTTTTGACGGATGTGGAATTGTACGGTTAGCATCAGGTTCTTCGCCAGCACAGAGTAGTGCTAGTCTGAGTATAGAGCGAGGGCCTTGAAAAGGGTTGAATAGGTGATCAAGATTTCCTGTTTCACGATGTGCTCCTGCGGCTAGTAAGGCTTGCTGCAAAACGTCGTCACCAGATGAAAAACAGTTCAGTACAATGTTAAGTGAAAGCTGGTCTTGTATTCTGTAGTAAATGGTACTAAGTAAACGTGGGCAGCCAGGGACTTCATGACCCCAGTCCTCTAAATGGTCAAACATCCTCAAAAGGAAAGAAGCTACGCCTCTAATCTCAGTATTCTGGGGATCTCTTTGAAATATATCCAAATCAACGTGGTGCATCTTTATGCCTTTTAGAGTTTCATAATACTCATTTCGGCGATCAAGTGGTGTATTGTTTTCAAGTTCACCAAGGAAAATATGTAAGCACGCAACATGCCCATAAATAGCTGCCCAGTCAAAAGGTGTACGGCCAGAACTATCTTCCTGGCAAAGTAGAGCACCTTGAGCAAGAAGAATTCTTATACGATTGGCATCACCAGCTTTTGCAGCACTGATGAGTTGTTGTTGCATGTTTTCTACTGCGGGAAGTGCAATTTCTTCTGAACGCTGTGCGGCCATAACACAAAGGGGCCATAGAATTAGGAGTAGATTGCGTAGCGATAATGTACGAATTTTCATGAGATTTTCCTTTTCATATACATATTTCTATAACTTAGGGAGTATCAGATCCATCTATTTTCAGTGGCCCTTGTGCCATATGGTTGTAATAGCGCCCAAAATCTTCACCAAATAAATCATTTTCATAGATACTTTGTTGCTCCTGACAGGCATCATCAGCAATTTTCTGCATAAGGTGCGAGCATGCTAATCTTATGACTTCATTGCCAAGAAACGGCCGTAAAAAGTTTTCAAGTTTTGAGATGAATAGGGTTTGCTGTTCAGGATCTTTTATTATACACCGCATGGTTTGTTCCCATAGGTGATACAGTTTATTACCATTGCATTTGTAGAGATAGAGTACCGCGAGAGAATTTCTTAAAGTCTTAGTCCATTCTGGTGCAATACGTTGTCCTTGGTCATCATTCTGTTCTCCTGCCGCAAATAAGATGATCTCATAGATAACGTAAGCTGGTAAGTGGTTCAAGGCATATATGAGACGTGCAATGGTTTGCATAGCAATTTTTGCATCGTTCTTTGTGGGAGCATATCTTACTTTGCTCCCCTGGAGAAGCATTTTATAAAAGGGTTGTTTACCTAAATTTCGTACGCCTAGTTCAATGATGTAGGTAGATTTAATAGATGCCCCAGATTCAAAAAGAAGCTGTCCGACATCCCAGGAGTTACGTTCACATGCCGAATGAAAAGGGGTATGAATACCACCGCTGAGTCCCTCCTCGATGGGTGCTCCTGCATCAAGTAATACTTTTGCCATTTTTACCTTGTCAAACCAAGCTGCAACGTCAAGGGGTGGCCAATTGCTGAATGGGGCTACTTCATTAGTAAAGGTTGTGACTTTCGTCGTTCCTTCATCTATAAGAGCACGTAAAAGATCTTCATGCTCTTCTCGGATGGCAAAACGCATGAGCCTGTTAAGATGGTATTCTCTAATTTGCTGTTCAGTGGGCATGCTTAGGTTGTTAAAAGTCTGAGGGTCTTCTCCAGCAAAGAGTAATGCTTGTCGATAATATCTAGAGTTGGAATTTCGTAAAGATTTGAACAGAAAATCAGGGTCATCTGTTGCAGGCTGTGCTCCTGCAGATATTAATGCTTGATCTAGAATGCTTGATGAAAAGCAGTTCAGAACGATATTAAGTGAAAGCTGGTCGCCTATTCTGTTGTAAATTTCTGTAAGTAAGTCTCTGCCACCAGAGATTCCGTAACCCCAATCCCCTAAGTTGTCATATATTTTCAAAAGGAACGTAGATAGCTCGCCCAACTCAGCATTCTGCGCATCTCTTTGGAAAATGCCCAAATCGATATGCTGTGTCTTTATTCCTTGTAAGGTTGTATAGTAAGCGTCTCGGCGATCAAGTGGTGTATTGTTTTCCAATTCATCCAGGAAAATCTGTAAGCATGCAACATGGCCATGTATAGCAGCCCAATCAAAGGGTGTATAGTCAAATCTATCTTTCTGGCATAGTAGAGCGCCTTGAGCAAGAAGAGTTCTTATACGGTTAGCATCACCGATTTTTGCAGCATCGATGAGCTGTAGTTGTACGCTCTCTACTGCTGGAAGTACAATCTCTGCGGAATTTTGTGCAGCCATAGCACAAAGGCCCCATAGGATTATGAGTAAACTGCTTAGTGTGCATGTACGAATGTTCATGAGATTTTCCTTGTCATAACTTATTTCTAGATTTTAAGGTGCATCAGCTCCGTTAATTGCTAGATACCCTGACCCTTTTAAATGTTTGTAATAGAGCTCAAAATCTTCGCCAAAAAAGTCATTTTCATAGGTACTTTGCTGTAGTGGGTGAGCATCGTTAGCAATTTTCTGCATAAAGTGCATACATGCTAGTCTTAAGACATCATTGCCGAGAAACGGTCGAATAAAATTCTCAAGTTTTGAAATGACCAGTGCTTGCTGTTGTGGATCTTTTGCTAGGCACTTAATGGTTTGTTCCCATAAAGGAAAAAGCTTATTGCCGTTACATTTGTAGAGATACAGCACTGCGAGAGATTTTTTTAACGATCGAGTCCACTCCGGTGCAATCGGTTGTCCTTGGTCATTTTTCTTTTCCCCTGTTGCAAACAAGATGATCTCATAGATAACGTAAGGTGGAAGATTACATTTAATGCCCAAGATATAGATGAGGGAGGCAACATTTTGCATTGCAATTTTCGCATCGTTCTTAGTGGGGGCATATCTTAGTTTGCTACCCTGCAGAAGCATTTTAAAATAGGGGTGTTTACCTAAGTGTCGTATGCCTAGCTGGCGGGTGATTTCATCTTTAATAGATGCCCCCGATTCAAAAAGGACCTGTGCTACATCATTTGATTTACGTTCATAGGCGAAACGAAACGCAGTATCTGAACCGTGTTGTCGATCGACGGGTGCACCTGCATCAAGTAATAATCTTGCTATTCTTGTCCTGTTATACCATGCTGCCCAGTGAAGCGGTGGCATTCCGTTGAATGGACCCACTGCATTAATAACGGCAATATAACTCGATTCTACAGCTATAAGAGCACTTAAAAGGTCTAGATGCACTTCACGGATGGCAAATCGCATGCTTGTCCTGTCATACCATGCTGCCCAGTGAAGCGGTGGCATTCCGTTGAATGGACCCACTTCATTAATAACGGCAATATAACTCGATTCTACAGCTATAAGAGCACTTAAAAGGTCTAGATGCTCTTCACGGATGGCAAATCGCATGAGGCTACTAAGATGATACTCTCTGATTTTTTCTTTTGAAGGAGGTGGAGTTGTACGGTTAGTATCAGGTTCTTCTCCAGCACAGAGTAGTGCTAGCCTAAGTATAGAGCGAGGGCCTTGTAAAGGGTTGAATAGGTGATCAAGATTTCCTGTTTCACGATGTGCTCCTGCGGCTAGTAGGGCTTGCTGCAGAACGTTGTCACCAGACGAAAAATAGTTCAGTACAATGTTAAGTGAAAGCTGGTCTCGTATTCTGTAGTAAATCGTTATAAGTAAATTTTGGCAGCCAGGGATTTCATGACCCCAGTCGCCTAAATGATCATACATCCTCAAAAGGAAAGGAGCCAGGCATCTAATCTCAGTACTCTGTGGATCTCTTTGGAATATACCCAAATCAACGTGGTGCATCTTTATGCCTTTTAGAGTCTCATAGTACTCATCTCGGCGATCAAGTGGTGTATTGTTTTCAAGTTCATCCAGGAAAATCTGTAAGCATGCAACATGCCCATATATAGCTGCCCAATCAAAAGGTGTACGGCCAGAACTATCTTTCTGGCATAGTAGAGCACCTTGTGCAAGAAGAATTCTTATACGATTAGCATCACCAGCTTTTGCAGCACTGATGAGCTGTTTTTGCATGTTCTCTACTGCGGGAAGTGCAATTTCTTCTGAACGCTGTGCGGCAATAACGCTAGCGCTATATGAAACTACCAAGAGACTGCTTAGTATACATGTAAGAATGTTCATGAGATTTTCCTTACGATCTAATTATTTTCCTTAAGGTACATCATATCCATTAATAGCTAGATGCCCTGACTCTTTTAAATGTTTGCAATAGAGCCCAAAATCTTCACCAAAAAGATCATTTTCATAGATACTTCGTTGCACATCACAGGCATCGGCAGCAATTTTTTGCATAAGGTGTGAACATGCTAACCTTATGACATCATTGCCAAGAAACGGACGTAAAAAGTTTTCAAGTTTTGAGATGAATAGGGTTTGCTGTTCAGGATCTTTTATTATACACCGTATGGTTTGTTCCCATAGTGGATACAGTTTATTTCCATTACATTTGTAGAGATAGAGCACCGCGAGAGAATTTCTTAAAGTCTTAGTCCATTCTGGTGCAATAAGTTGTCCTTGGTCATTATTCTGTTCTCCTGCCGCAAATAAGATGATCTCATAGATAACGTAAGCTGGTAAGTGGTTCAAGGCATATATGAGACGTGCAACATTTTGCATAGCAATTTTCGCATCGTTCTTGGTGGGGGCATATCTTCGTTTACTTCCCTGGAGAAGCATTTTAAAATAGGGATGTTTACCAAAGTATTGTATGCCTAGTTCACGGGTGTACTCATAGGTAATAGATGCACCCGATTCAAAAAGGAGCTGGGCTACATCATCTGATTTGCTTTCATAGGCGTAACGAAAAGCGGTATCTGAACCGTGTTTTCGGTCGACGGGTGCGCCTGCGTCAAGTAATAGTTTTGCCATTCTTGTCTTGCCAAACCATGCTGCAACGTGAAGAGGTGGCATGTCACTGAATGGGGCTGTTGATCTAGTACCAGTAGTAACGCTTGCTCCTTCGGCTATAAGAGCACGTAAAAGATCTTCATGTTCCTCACGGATGGCAAAACGCATGAGCCTATTAAGATGATACTGTCTGATTTCCTGTGTGGAGGGTATTCTTAGGTTGGTATACGTAACCGGATCTCCCCCAGCACAGAGCCATGCCTGCCGAAAATATATAGAGTTACAATCTCGTAAAGATCCAAATAGATTCTCAGCATCATCTGCACGCAGTCCTCCTGCAGATACTAATGCTTGCTCTAGGACACTTGATGAAAAGCAGCTCAGTACAATGTTAAGTGAAAGCTGGTCTCCTAGTCTGAAGTAAATATTTGTAAGTAACTCGAACAAACCAGGGATTTCATCACCCCAATTTCCTCTACTACTGAAATATATATAGAAAAGGAGCGTGGCTAACTCAGTCAGATTCGTGCTTTGCGGATCTCTTTGGAATATGTCCAAATCGAGGTGCTGCATCTTTATGCCTAGTAAGGTTCTATAGTAAGCGTCTTGGCGATCTGGTGGGGTATTATTTTCCAGTGCATCAAGGAAAATCTGTAAGCATGCAACATGCCCATGTATAGCAGCCCAATCAAAGGGAGTATAGCCAAATCTATCTTTCTGGCATAGTAAAGCACCTTGAGCAAGCAAAGCTCTTATGCGATCGGCATCACCAGTTTTTGCAGCGCTGCTGAGCTGCTGTTGCACGTTCTCTACTGTTGGAAGTGCAACTTCTACTGGGCATAGTGCCGACGTAGCACCACAAATGTTCATCGATATCATGAGTAGACTGCTGAGTCCAAATATCTGTTTTTTCATGAGATTTTTCCTTTAATAAAAAATTTATTTACATGGCCTATTTAGATTTGGTTTATTCTTCATCGAAGCCACTCATCTGCAAATACTTGTCTAAATGTTCGAAATAGAGCTTAAAGTTATCGACAAGAATTTCGTCTGTATTTAATTTGTTCACCAGGATTCTTTTGCCTGCAGCAACTTTATTCATAATACGTAGGCATACTAATCTCTTCGTGTCATTTGCGAGGAAAGGCTCTACATAGCCACCTAACCTTGAAATGAGCTGTGATTGTTCTTGTGGATCTTTAGCTATACAGGTAATAGTTTGTACCCACAGGGGAAGAAGTCTATTGCCATTACATTTGTAGAGATAGAGTACTTCAAGATCTCTTTTTAATCTCTGAGTCCATTCAGGTGCAATGAGTCGTCCTTCCACGTTTTGTGCACCGGTTGCGAAACAAATGATTTCATGGATGACATAGAAGGGAAGACTGCATTTAGTGCCCAAGAAATAGAAGAGGAATGCAACATTTTGAAGAGCAACTTTTGCCTCTGTTTGCGTGGGCACACATCTTCTTACGCTAGCTTCTAAAATAGTTTTAATAGTCTCTTGAGCATCATTAAACGAGATATTTCTATCGTTGTCTTCTAGCGTAGCTCCCGATTCAAGAAGAAGTTTTGGAACTCCAGGGCGAATTATTCGACCACTGATATACAGAGGGGTTACTCCAAAGCTATCTAGAGCATCGATAGGTGCCCCTGCACGCAGTAGTATCTGTGCGGCGCGGATATTTTCATGATATGAAGCAAGATGCAGAGGTGTACGTTTCATGTCATCGACCGTACTAACATCAGCTCCTTCATCTATAAGAGCCTTCATCAGCTCATCATCTTCTCTCACTGCAAACAGCAAGAGTCTATTAAGATGCTCTTGCTTACTAATCGTGTTAACACGTAATGCAGGAGAATGAGTAAGCTGTTGAGCTCCGATAGCTTTAAGAGAGAGCCGTAGGGAATCATTATGTGCTGAGAAAAAGGTAAAGATGATATCGCGTGATAGGTTCACTTTTATACTCTCCGCAATAATCCCAATAAGGAACTTAGCATGTTCTAAAGAAGAACTCTCACAATAGTGACGAATTTTTTCAAGACATCCCATCTGATCATCTAGATTCCTGACATCTCTTTGAAAGAGGCGGACGATGGATTCACGGTCTGCATTCACTTCGCTTAGCCTTCGATATGCGATTCTTTCCATCAATGGTGGATCATTTTCAAATGCATCAAGAATACTATCCAAGATTTCAGTATGTCCCTGTAGGGCTGCGCATATAAATGGTGTAAGCCCATAACATCTTAAAGCAAGCTTTTTCATGAGCTCTTTTGTTAAAGGTGCGTTACCCTCTTTAGCTGATCTGGTCAGTTGCTGGTCTATTCTCTGATGCTCTAGGTAATCACGGAAAGATTCGAGGAAGCGGTTCGTTTGTCCTGTACTACTATCGGTAGTAGTATTACCTTGAACTGTTGCCTGGATATCTTCTTGTAGGTTGAAATACTCTTCAAGTTGTTCAAGAACACTCATGGCTACCTCATGAGGGGCGCGTATCGCGTAAAAAGGAAAGATCCTATATGTGTGCGTATCTCTGAGAGCGCCTTCTTTAAGGAGCGCTTTTATACGGTCAGTATCACCCGCATTGGTTGCCTCGACAAATTGACGATTGAGCTGATAGTGTTCTTCTTGGGTACGGGTAACTTGTTTTTGTGTTGTCATAGCACCACTAAGGCTCTGGGAGCCGATCAGTAAACCACTCAGCACAAGTATCTGTTTTTTCATGAGACTTTTTCCTATAGAAAAAAATTAATTCAAATTAAGTCAAAGTATATACGATTTAGTGTATAGAATTTTAACAAATTGTCAATTATTTTGCAGAGAAAGCCGTACCCAGGTCGCCCTTATTACGCCTTTGGTACATAAGAGTGGATGGCAGGTGTCTAGCTAAGGGCATTAATGAGTGCGATCAGTGTCATGAATGTCTTGATCCTGCGAGTGCATCATATAAGTATGAGTGGGTGCCTGACTATTCAAGCTAGGTTCTATTCTTCATCAAAATCACTCACCTGCAAATATTGATCTAAATGGTCGAAATAGAGCTTACGGTTATCGACGAGAATTTCCCTGTTATTAGTTTTGTTTCCGAGTATTTGGTTGTCTTTAGCAACTTCGTTCATAATAGCTAGGCATGCAAATCTCTTTGTGTCATTTGCGAGGAAAGGCTCTAAATAGCTACCTACCTTTGACATGAGACTAGCCAGTTCTTGTGGATCTTTAGCGAAACACCTCACGGTTTGTGCCCAGAGGGGAAAGAGCTTATTGCCATTACACTTGTAAAGATAGAGCACAACAAGATCTCTTTTTAATTGCTGCGTCCATTCTGATATAAATATTTCTGCCCTTGGATTAGTAGTTGCGAAACAGATGATCTCAGGGATGACGTAAGGCGGAAGACGAAGTTTAATGCCTAAGATATAGATCAGGAACGCAATATTTTGAAGAGCAATTTTTGCTTCTGTTCGCGTTGGCATGAATCTTCTCACGCCAGCTTCTAAAACAGTTTTAACAGCCGCCTGGAAACTAGTATCATCAGAAGTAGCTTTATAATTATCTTTGAGAGTAGCCCCCCATTCAAGAAGGAGTTTTGCAACTCCAGGTACAATTGTGCTACCATTGACATACAGAGGTGTTGTCCCATTTCGATCTTGAGCATCGATAGATGCCCCTGCACGAAGTAATATGCGGGCTGCGCGGATATTTTGAAAATATGCGGCAATATGAAGTGGAGTACGTCTCATACCATAGACCATCCTAATATCTGCTGCGACCGTATTAACATCTGCCCCTTCGTCTATAAGAGCCTTCACTAACTCATCATCCATTTGAGCTGCAAATAGCAAGAGTCTATCAAGGTGCTCTTGCTTGGAATAACTTGTCCAAACCCTAGTTGTGGCCCAACGATACAATCCTGTCAAAAAAGAAAATGCGTCAAAACGTATTGCATGAGAACCGTGAGCAAGCTGTTGTGCTCCGATAGCTTTAAGTGAAAGATGTAGGGAATTATTATGTGATGAAAAAAAGGTAAAGATGATGTCGCGTGAAAGATGTATCTTAATCAGTTCTTGAATTTTTCTAAGACAAGATTTAGCCTCGTCTAAAGAAGAACTCTTGCAATAAAGATCAATCTTCTCAACGCACTTCATCTGCTCTTCTAGACTTCTGACATCTCTTTGAAATAATGGAACAATGTGCGCGCTGTCTGATTGTACCTCTATTAGGTTTTGATATCTGATGTCAACCATCCTTGGGGCATCTTGGGCTTTTTCACGTGCGATCGTATCTTCAAGTGCACCAAGAAGAATGTTCATGATTTCAGTATGCCCCTTTATCGCTGCCCATTCAAATGATGTAATCCAAGAGTGATCGTAATAGTCTATAAAGGCACCTTCTTTTATGAGCTCTTTAACCAGATGTGCGTTGCCATCTTTTACTGCTCTGAGTAGCCCTTGGTTCAACATATAGGGCTTTAGAAATTGACGGAATCTTGTAATAGATGTCTTAAGGTTTACCCGATCGACATCGTCATGACCTTGAGCAAGTGTCTGAACGGCATCTTCATTTAGCATGAAATAATCTTCAAGTAGTCCAAAAACACTCATTATTACACCATATGGGCTATGAAAATCTTTCTCAGAAGTAGTACAGATATCAAGAAATTTATTATAATCTTGAACGCCTCTGAGAGCGCCTTTGTCAAGGAGGTCTCTCATACCCATCAGATCACCGGCAGTTGCAGCGGTAGCAAATAGATGATTCAAATGATTTTGTTCTTCCGTGGTAATCGTGGCTTTTTTTTGTACCGTTATAGCGGCACTAAGGCTCATTGATATCATGAGTAGACTGGCCAGCACAAGTATCTGTTTTTTCATGAGAATTTTCCTTACTAAAAAATTATTGAGATGGCCTTTCAGGTCAGGCTTGGTCTATTCTTCATCGAAGCCACTCATCTGCAAATACCTATCTAAATGATCGAAATAGAGCTTAAAGTTATCGACAAGGATTTCGTCTGTATTCTCTTTCTCTTTGTCCCCCACGATTTTTTTGCCTGCAGCAACTTCATGCATAATTCGCAAGCACACAAATCTCTTCACGTCATTTGCTCGGAATGGCTCTAAATATTTGCCTAGCCTTGAAGTAAGTTTAAGCTGGTCCTGTGGATCTTTAGCAATACACCTAATGGTTTGTTCCCATAAGTGAAGAAGCTGATTGCCGTTACATTGGTAGAGATAGAGGTCTTCAAGATGATTTTTCAATATGGCGGACCACAATCTACTGCCGATTCGGCCATATTCATGAGTACATCGTCCCGGTGCATCCTGTTCAGAGGTTGCGAAACAAATGATTTCATGGATGACATAATACGGAAGATTAAGTTTAATGCCCAAAATATAGATCAGGAATGCAACATTTTGAAGGGCTCTTTTTGCCTGTGTGTGGGGGGGCCCAAATCTTCTTACACTTGCTTCTAAAACAGTTGTAATAGTCTCCTGTGACAAAGTAGTATCGTTCATTTGCATAGTATTATCTTCTAGAGTGGCCCCCGATTCAAGAAGGAGTTTAGCAACTCCGCGGCGAATTATTCGACCATTGACATAGAGAGGTGTTGCTCCATATCTATCTGTAGCATCGATAGGTGCCCCTGCACGAAGTAATATTCGTGCAGCACGCATATTTTCAAAATATGCGGCAACATGAAGTGGTGTGCGGTTCGGTTCAAATTCATTGACCGTAGCAACCTCCGCGCCTTCATCAATGAGAGCCTTCACGAGCTCATCATCTACTTGAGCTGCAAAGAGCAAGAGTCTATTAAGGTGTTCTTGCCTATCAGGAAGTAGTGCATGGGGAGCATGAGTGAGCTCTTGTGCTCCAATAGCTTTAAGCGCGAGCCGTAGGGCAGTATTATGTGATGAGAAAAAGGTAAATATAATGTCACGCGAAAGGCATGTCTTTAAATATGCTTCGATCACTCGAAGAAACGACGTAGCATTGGAAGAGCTTTTACGGTAGAGACGAACCCTTTCAATACATTTCATCTGCTCTTCTAGACTTGTGACATTCCTTTGAAAGAGAGGAACGAAGCGTTGACGATCTGCGCCTACTTCACTTAATCCTGAATATCCCTTGTGGCTGATGTATTGAAGATCATCAAGCAGAATGTCCATGATTTCAGTATGTCCCTGTATTGCTGCCCATCCAAGTGACTCAGGCTCATCCCATCTATAGGTAATTATTTCGGCACCCTTTTTTAGGAGCTCCTTTACCAGATGCGCTTTACCCTCTTTTGCTGCTTTGATTAATTGTTGGTTCATTCTTCTCTGTTCTAGAGTTTGACGGAGGATTGCAATCGACTTCTTGAGCTTTCCCCTATCGATATCATTATGACTTTGAGCAATTACTTGATCTGTATCTTCCTCTGTTAGCTTGAAATACTTTTCAAGCAGCTCAAAAACATTCATTACTACTTCATAAGGGGCATATATTCCGCCTTCAGAAGTATAGATATTCCAAAGCAAGTCAGTATAATCTTGTGTGCCTCTGAGAGCGCCTTTGTCAAGGAGGTTTCTCATAACGAATGTATCGCCCGTGGTTGCAGCATCGATAAAAAGCTGTTCTTCGTTGGTACGCTTTTTTTGTACCGGGTTAACCGAATTAAGGCTCATAGATATAGTGAGTAGGCAGGTGAGCCCAAATAGACGAACTTTCATGAGACTTTCCTTTACCCTCAAAAATTATATTTGGTCTTTTTCAGTTCTATTCTTCATCAAAGCCACTCATCTGCAAATACTTGTCTAAATGGTCGTAATAGAGCTTAAAGTTATCGACAAGGATTTCGTCTGCATTGAATTTGTTCCCCAAGATTTTTTTACCTTCAGCAACATTATTCATCATACGTAGGCATACAAATCTCTTAACGTCGTTTGCTAGAAATGGCTCTAAATAACCACCTAACCTTGAAATGAGCCTCAATTGTTCATCTGGATCTTTTGCTACACACCTAACGGTTTGTTCCCATAAGGAACGAAGCTTATTGCCATTGATTTTGTAAAGATAGAGATTTCCAAGTTGATTTTGTAATCTCCCAGACCATAAGCTCTCGCGGATTCTAACCAAATTATTGAATTGTCCTGGGGTATCTTGTTCACCTATTGCGAAGCAAATGATTTCATATATGACATAAGAGGGAAGATTAAGTTTAATTCCAAAGAAATAGATCAGGAATGCAACATTTTGAAGAGCAATTCTTGCTTCTCTTTGCGTGGGCGCAAATCTTCGTATGCCAGCCTCTAAATGAGTGGTAATTGCCTCCCGTGACCTCGTATCATTATATGACATACTTCTATCGTTGTCTTCTAGCGTAGCCCCCGCTTCAAGTAGGAGTTTTGCAACTCCAGGGCCAATTGGCCGACCATTGACATACAGAGGTGTTACTCCATGTCCATTTTTAGCATCGATAGGGGCCCCTTCACGAATCAATATGCTTGCTGTGCGCATATTTTCATGATAAGAAGCAATATGCAGAGGTGTACGTTCCATGCTATCGACTGTAGTAACATCAGCGCCTTCATCTATAAGAGCCTTCACCAGCTCATCATCAGTTTTAGCTGCAAACAGCAAAAGTCTGTCAAGGTGCTCTTGCTTATCAAGACGTCTTGTATGAGGAGCGTGAGTAAGCTGTTGTGCTCCGATAGCCTGAAGCGAAAGCCGGAGGGAGTTATTATGTGCCGAGAAAAAGGTAAAGATGATATCGCGTGATAGGTTCACTTTTATATTCTCTGCAATCCCTTCAATTAAAGACTTAGCATGTTTTAAAGAAGAACTCTCACAATAGTGTTGAATCTTTTCAAGACAGTTCATCTGCTCGTCTAGATCTCTGACATCTCTTTGAAAGAGGGGAACGATGAACTGACGGGCTTCATTCGCTTCCCTGAAATCTTGAAAGGCGACTTCAATGTACAGAGAGTCCTGGTAGTCACGTGCGATAGTATCTTCAAGTGCATCAAGGAGAATGTTCAAGATTTCAGTATGTCCTTGTATAGCTCCCCACTCAAATGGTGAAAGCCAAGCCTTCTGGTCGCGAAACGTAATTGAAGCACCCTTTTTTATGAGTTCTTTTGCGAAAGGTGCGTTACCCTCTTTTGCTGCTTTGATCAGTTGCTGGTTCAGTCTCTTCTGTTCTAGGAATCGATGGAAACTTGCTAGGGACTTCTTGAGCTTTGCTTGGTCTTTCTTATCAGTATTATTACTTTGACCGGTTGCCTGTGTATCTTCTTTTAGGGTGAAATAATCTTCAAGTAGTTCAAGAACACTCGTAGCTATCTCATAAGGGGCGCGGATCGCTTCAAACGGAAAGCTTTCATATTCTTGCGTATCTCTGAGAACACCTTCTTTTAGAAGTGCTTTTATACGGTCAGTATCACCCGCAGTTGCAGCTTCGACAAGTTGACGATTTACGAGATATTGTTCCCATTGAGTACGCGGTTTTTGTACCGTCATAGCGGCACTAAGACTGGGCGAACCAATGAGTAGGCCGCTTAGCAGAAGTAGCTGTTTTTTCATGAGACTTTCCTTTACCCTCAAAAATTATATATGGCCTTTTTCAGTTCTATTCTTCATCAAAGTCACTCATCTGCAAATACTTGTCTAAATGGTCGTAATAGAGTTTAAAGTTATCGATAAGGATTTCGTCTGTATTAAATTTGTTCCCCAGGATTCTTTTGTCTGCAGCAACTGCATTCATCATACGTAGACATACAAATTTCTTAACGTCGTTTGCTAGAAATGGCTCTAAATAACCACCTAACCTTGAAATGAGCCTCAACTGTTCATCTGGATCTTTTGCTACACGCCTAACGGTTTGTTCCCATAAGGAACGAAGCTTATTGCCATTGCATTTGTAAAGATAGAGATTTCCAAGTTGATTTCGTAATCTCTCAGACCATAAGTTTTCGCAGATTCTAACCAAATTATTGAATTGTCCTGGGGTATCTTGTTCACCTATTGCGAAGCAAATGATTTCATGGATGACATAAAAGGGAAGATTAAGTTTAATACCAAAGACATAGATCAGGAATGCAAAATTTTGAAGAGCCCATTTTGCCTCTGTTTGCGTGGGCCCGTATCTTCTTACGCTAGCCTCTAAATGAGTGGTAATTGCCTCCTGTGATCTTGCCTCATCAGGTGTGATACTTCTATCGTTGTCTTCTACCGTAGCCCCCGATTCAAGAAGGAGCTTTGCAACTCCAGGGCCAATTATGAGGCCATTGACATACAGAGGTGTTACCCCATGTCCATCTTTAGCATCGATAGGGGCCCCTGCACGAAGCAATATGCGTGCCGCGCGGATATTTTCATGATATGCAGCAATATGAAGTGGTGTGCGCCGTTTGTTGTCGACTGTAGTAACATCAGCACCTTCATCTATAAGAGCCTTCACCAGCTCATCATCCGTTTCAGCTGCAAATAGCAAAAGTCTGTCAAGGTGCTCTTGCTTATCAAGACGTATTGCATGAGGAGCATGAGTAAGCTGTTGTGCTCCGATAGCCTGAAGTGAAAGCCGGAGAGAGTTATTGTGTGCTGAGAAAAAGGTAAAGATAATGTCTCGAGAGAGGCCCATTTGTAAGTTTTTGAGAATCTCTCCAAGCAATGATTTAGCACGTTCTAAAGAAGAACTCTTGCAATAGCGTCGAATCTTTTCAATACATCTCATCTGCTCATCTAGATCTCTGACATTTCTTTGAAAGAGGGGAACGATGAACTGACGAGCTTCATTCACTTCGCTTAGCCCTAGATACGGGCCCCATTGTGGGTCATTATTGTCACGTAATTCGATAGTATTTTCAAATGCATCAAGAATAATATTCAAGATTTCAGTATGTCCCTGTATAGCTGCCCATTCAAATGGTGTAAGTCCAGATTGATCGCAAGCTATTACTGATGCACCTTTTTTTATGAGCTCTTTTGCTAAACGTGCATTACCTTCTTTTGCTGCTCTAATAAGTTGTCTCTCTACTCGCCTCTGTTCTAGAAAATAACGGAAACCTGCTAGGGACTTCTTGAGCTTCGCTAGTCTTTCACTTCTATCGGTATTATTACTACTTTGGGCGGTTTCCTGTGTATCTTCTTTTAAGCTGAAATAATCTTCAAAGAGTTCAAGAACACTCATGGCTACCTCATGAGGGGCTTGTATCGTGTAATAATGAAAGATTCCATGTTCTTGTGTATCTCTAAGAGCACCTTCTTTTAGGAGTGCTTTTATACGGTCAGTATCACCCGCAGTTGCAGCTTCGACAAGTTGACGATTTATGAGATATTCTTCCTGTTGAGTACGCGGTTTTTGTGACGTCATAGCGCACAAGCTGGGCGAACCAATGAGTAGGCCGCTTAGCAGAAGTAGCTGTTTTTTCATGAGATTGCTCCTATAACAAAAAAATTATTTCAATTTGGGTCAAAGTATATACGACTTAGTGTATACAATTTTAACAAACTGTCAATTATTTTGTGGAAAAATCAGATGAAAATCGCGTAGGCAGCGCTTTTTTGGCACGTGAGGAAGTATGCTGCTTGTGAGATCCATCTAGCGGGGAGCCTTATTGAGCGAGATCGATCTCATGAATATCTTGAGCTTGGGCAAGCGCGTCGTATAAGTACGAAATGACGGACTTTTCACCTAAGGTGAACTTCGAAGCTTCTTGCAGGAAGGGGTACTCTTTATGATTAAGGTCAAGTACTATATGGGGGCAGTACCTGACTAGTTGTGCAAAACCGGTATGCGGCAAGGTACGAAATACAGCTGGCTTAAGCAGGTCAAAAAAGGTTTCGATGGCTTCACTATGCTGCAATCGAGCAAAAGGAACGACCCCTTCTAAGAGTGTGGAGATGATCTCAATTCGTTCTTGAGCATGCTCTTTATCATGGGTACAGATGCTTGCAATGAACTCAGGATGTTTTGCGACAAACATACGGGGTTTAGCAAACAGGTTGGTGATCTCCAGAGGTTTTTCAAGCGTCTGTAAGTGTTCTTCTGTAAGAAGGTCTATAAAGGCGATATAAAGAGGTTCCTTCTGTGGGTCGCTTGGAGCAAGTGCTAAGAGCTCCTCTTTTTCTCGAGATTTCTGGGGCAAGAGTTTTGCAAGTGCTCGATGTGCTTTTACCATACCTGTTTTTAAGACTATTGCGCCCAAACGTTGTTTCTCTTCAAAGTGCACTGTTGCCTGGTAGACGAGCATAATGGCTCCCACGAGCAGGGGGCCCGCTGTCCACCACTGCTGTGGCTCTAATGTTTCCATGAGATTATGACAGAAGGTATGTCCGGCAAGCCAGAGAATAGGTAATGCAGAAGCGACAACAGAGAGATATTTGGGGTTCTTGAAATGGTCGATAAGTTCAGACAATTTTTTGTGGTGCACCGACTCAGGCAGCTCTGTATTAAATGCTGATCGTAGGTCTATGCCAGCTATCTCCTCTAATAAAGGGAAATTAATTATATCCTTCAGCTCATGAGCTTGTTCTCCGTGACGTAAGGCATTAAGCCCATCTGCGAGCTTATCAAAATTAATAAGCAGCTCTAAGCGCTCTTGGGTAAGCACGAAGTTTCTCTTAAATATGGTTCTCAGGCCATCCGCAGTGACGGCGCCCTCTTGTAAAAGAGCAATCTGCCGTTTGAGATGAGGAATCGAAAATAATGATTGCAAAGCTCGAGGACTATTACCTAGGAGCTCAGGTAACTGTATAAATAGAGTATCCCAGCGCATACAGGAAAGCAGTGGAGCTAACGGAGGATCTTCTTCAGCGAGATCTGCTGCAATAAGCGTAACAATAAACGTTAAGAAGTTCTTAAGGTGTACGTACTTAAAGACGGATTCATCTCCATCGGAAATGTTTTCAAGTACCGTCTCTACGTTAAGTACTGAAACGATACGATCTTCTGAGACTTCTTTTTTTCGCAGCAGGTCATCAAAAATGCTTTTGAGTGCTTGTAGATCAAAGTACTTGTCTATCTTTCTTGGTTCATCATCATCTTCATTTTGAGATTGTAGGTCGGTTACTGCACGTCTAAGCTTTCTTATAAGATCTTCTTTCTCGTGCTGAGTTCCTGAAAAGTAGATCAGCTTCGTGAGGTTATTAAAAAAAGGTCGTAGGTTCTCACATTCGAGCTCCTCTTCCCAGGCCTCTAGATGAAAAGATCTTTTTAGAGCGAGTGCTTTTTTTTCACGTGCTTGATGAGTATATGATTTTTCAAGCACGAGGTTACAATACTCAAGGAGGCTCTTGGTATCTATGAGTCGCTCAAACGCATCGGGTGAGAGTGAAAAAAGCTCAGCTATCTTATCTTTGTGAAAGCAAGCTACAAGGTGTTCAAGCCCTTTCTTATCAAGCTTTCCTTTATAGAGGATAGCACCTAGTTCAAAGACAAGATCTTTGATCTCGACACACGAGTTTTCCGAAGATGATGCTTGTTGAGCGGCGAGCAGTGTGCTGCTCGCACCTGTAGTAAGTGCACAAAGTACACTTACTACGAGATACATATGTTTCATGAGTGAGTCCTGCTTGTGGAAAAGTTAGTTCTCTTCTTCGCTGTTCCACTCTTCTTGCAGTCTTCGTGCAAGCGCAGCATCCGCAGCTTCCTGACGTGCGATAACAGCTCGAGATGAACCTTGCTGTCTTACTGGAGCTGCTGGCCTTGCCGGTGTTGCTGGCACTCGTCTTGTCGCTGATGCAGCAGGTCTTGCCTGCGGTGCTACAGGACGTTGTCGGGCTGTTGATGAAGATGCCGCTGGCACACGTCTTTGAGTTGATGCCCCAGGACGTACTCGTGCAGGTCTTTCATCATCTTCGTCGGCTAAGCTTCGTGCATAGGCAGCATCTGCATCTTCTTGATCAGCTATTACACGTGGACGACCATTTGAAGGAAGCCTGCGTCGGGCAGGGCGATCATCATCTTCTTCTTCAGTTTGCTTAGTTTCACGATAGTTACCAAGGATATCAAACACCTTGTACATAGCATCTTTATCATCTTCCATCATTGAGAAGAAGAGTTCGATAGCTTCTCGTATACCATTAGCGTTGGGAACTTCTTCATAGCCATTTCGCTCAGCGATCTGTTCTATATCAAGGCAATCAAGGAGTACGCTTTTAGTAAGCTTTTCACCTTTAAGAGCTTTATCGAGTGCCTCGATTAACTTATCGGTAAGAATATAATCTCTTATTATGGCACCAAAGAAAGGTATCTCTTCAAGATCAATAGCATCTTCAATGCTGCCACCTTCATCTCCATCAAAATAGGCAATGAGTGTCTTAAGGCTTTCATCAACATTGATCCAGTCTTCATCCAATTCACTCTGAACAGCTTCTAGTTTTAAGCTGGCTTGGATGCTTTCGAGTGTTTCTGCTATGTGCCTTCTTTTCAAAGCTCCAGCAAACCATTTGGTGAGGAAAAACTTGAGACCTTCTTTGAGCTTATCTCCATCAAAAAATTCACCGATTATCGTTTCCCTACCTGATTTAAGGGTTATAGGCAGTTCTTCGATGCTTAATGCCTCAAGGCATGCTATCGATATAGATGCAGTGTCTCTTTTCTTATTTTTGTATAAGCGGCCCATACTGATGATAAGGTCGCCCATATCAATGTACTTTTCAAAAAAGTTCGGTCTAACAGGCTCTTTGTGGCCATTCGCTTTTCGAATCGGTTTTTTAGCAGGTACTGCTCTCTGCGATGCCGCAACTGATGAAAGCGTGCCCAATACCATGAGGGCGAGTATATATCGTTTCATAATGATTCCTTTCATACTGTACCTCTGGATTCATTTCACGAACGTCGAGGCTGCAGCGGAGTATTTAAAATAGTATTTTTCACTTATATTAACTCTATTTGTAAGTTTAGTGAAAAATCCTCCTCTTGTCAAAGGGATAGGTTGCAGGTATAAAAGGAAATTCTGGACCTGCTTGATGGTATGATGTTTAGATAGATGGGGTATATGAAGAAATTATACTATTGAAAGATGCTTATATGGAATTGGTTCGACAAATTTAAACGTTCTTGAATGTTGTGGATTGTTTTTTTTTTGCTAACTACGAGCCAAGTAGCTCTTTAAGGTATGCATCTCGATCAAAGAGTGCTATTTGGTCAACCTTTTCTCCAAAGGAGATGTAGGCGATCGGTATCTCAAGCTGCTGCACAATAGAAAATACGATGCCGCCTTTACCCGTACCATCCATTTTGGTAAGCACAATACCGTTTACATCGGTGCTTTCTTTAAAAAGTTTTGCCTGGTCGAATGAATTTTGGCCAAGCATCGAGTCGATTGTAAGGAGTGTGGCGACTTTTGCCTGCGGAAGCTGCTTTGAGATGATTTTGCGGATCTTCTCAAGCTCTTTCATAAGATTGATTTTCGTTTGTAAGCGCCCGGCAGTGTCTATAATGAGCACTTGGTAATCGCCTTGCTTAAAGGCCTCACATCCTGCAAACACGACGGAGGCTGGATCTTGTTCTGCTTTGCCGGTGATGAGGTCTATGCCTAGTTGACTGCCCCAGGTTTGAAGTTGCTCAGTGGCCGCTGCGCGGAAGGTATCTGCCGCAACAAGGAGCACCTTTTTGCCACTGCTTTGAAGCTGGTTAGCGAGCTTAGAGGCGAATGTTGTTTTGCCGCTCCCATTAATGCCGACAAGAAGATAGACATCGGCCTGATCGTCATAGGAACGCTGAGCAAGGATGCTTGCAAGGTGAACCTGGAGTGCGTTTTCAAGATCAGCGCCATCTTGTAGGGTACCCTGAGAGGCTTCCTTGCGCAGTTCATTGAGGATGGTCCTAGTCGTATGGATCCCCGTGTCAGCTTCAATTAAAATGCGCTCAAGCTCGGTAAGCGTTTGTTCATCAATATGGGAACGATGAAAAAGAGTACGTAGCTTGCCCGTTATCTGTTCATAGATCGTAGAAAATGCTTTTTTTATACGACTCAGCACTTGGTTACTCCTGAGCTGCTAAAAGCGGTTGGGCCCTTTGTAAAAAGAGTTTAAGCCGTCGGTAATCATTGGCAGTTAAGAGAGAAAAGGTTTGCATAAACCTTCTCAAGCGATCTGGAGTAAGAGTATTTGAGTGCGCAAGCTGTTCGATGAGTGCTAATATAAGGTCATCTAAGGCAAAGATCTGGTTTTCATGGGAAAAAAGGGTGTGTAAATAGTGATCCTGTGCAAAAAAGAGCTTAAGACTCTGTTGGTCAGGGGCGCTGACAAATGCATGAATTTTCGGTGGCGTAGGAGCTAGTTGGTAGCGCATCGACGTGCCTTCTACATAACCAAGGGTAAGACATTCAAAGGTGGAGGTGAGAAACTCAAATATATGAGGATGGTCCTGCTTGAGCTGCGCTTCACTTTTTTTATAAGCGTAGACGGTTCTCTGTTGATCGAGTGAGCCTATACTGCTTGCATGTACAATGCCAAAGATTGTTCGTGAGCCTGAGGTGGCCGTAAGAATAGACCCGTGAGCAGGGATTATTTCCCCGTCCCAGCATTGAGCTCGCCAGGTGTGTAGTGAGCTTTCGATAATTTCTGCAAAGGGAGTTGAGGGACCAGTAGAATGGAGATCTTTTAATTGTGAGGCATTCACCAAAAATCCTTTCAGTAAAGTATGCTATAAGACTACCAGTTTTTTAAGCATCGGCAAGGTGTTTGGTGCAAACAGCATTGCTGGTGCCATCCCTATAGGGGTGGCCTTTTATCGTTGAGAATGCGCCTATTTCAAGGTATTGAAGAGAGTTTCTGCAGAACTATCTTTTCTTATTGTCAAATGATTTTTTTACTGGTAGAATTGTTTATAAATGTCAAAGAACCCTTAATCTTTGTGATGAAATGATACATGGGTTACCTAGAATCGATAGGCTCTAAGACCCTTTGACTCGTACAGATGTTCTTGTAGATGCTGCTAATAGCAGAGTTCACGTCATTATTATGATGGGAACCTTGAGGCAGTTTGTAGAAAGGGTAGTGTGGAATACTATTTTTGAAAAGAAGTTAGTTTCCATTTGACAGGTATAAATCGTAAGTTACACTGTTAAGTAAGCAGTGTTAACACCAAAACAACCATATTCCATGTAAGGGAAGGAGTTATTATGTCTTCAACAGCACTCCGTGTAAAAGAGTTGCTTCGCGAAAAGGGCTGGACAACCAAGGTTTTAGCAGAAAAAACCGGGATGTCTGAAAGCTATCTAACGCATATCAAGAATGGTACGCGTCGTTGGAACGAAGATTCGCTCAGAAAATTGGCTAATGCTTTTGAGATTAGCCCATTGGATCTTTTTGCACAGCGCCGAAAACGTACTGATGATATCGATAATAATGTAAGTATGCCTGAGAAATCAGATATACAATTGAAAGTACATATAGTGCCGGTTGTTGGAGATATTCCTTCAAATCCTTCGCCCTATAATAATCAGCTTATGCAGCTTACAACTGGGTTTAAAGATGTCTTTGTACCTACTTTAAATTCAAGTGATGGATCTATGTTCGCTCTTTCATTAGGTAGTAACCAATTGGCTCCTACGTTTGAAAAGAGCGATTTGCTCATTATCTCTCCCGATGTGTGGACTCGCTCAGGCGATATTGCAGCGGTAGAGTATGGTAATGAGACACCTATTAAGGCGATCATGCAAGTTACCTATACGGAAGATTTTGTGGTTCTCGAAGCAGTTAACCATAAAACTCGTCCGATTGCATTAGTCCGTGGTAAAGATCATTTCAGAATCATTGGACGCGTCGTTGGTCGTCACCAAAGACTTGATTAATCAGTAAGTATCTCTATACTTATTACATGAATACAACACTACTAAAGAGGGCAACGATGTACGTTGCCCTCTAGTGTGCCGCAAGGCAGAACTTCCAGTTAGTAGAAAGGGCTTAAATGCTTCGATATGAATCTCTCTTTATTACCGTCCCTGAGATTACCACCGATGAGGCGGGTAGTCTTGAAAAGACACTGTCAAAGGCGGTAACCGAATCCAAAGGGTCAATTATCTCGTTTGAGCGCTGGGGTAAATACCAGCTCGCTTATCCAATTCGTCGCAACGACTATGGTGTCTACTATCTCATGCGATTTGAGGTAGGGGATGATCGTAAAGATGAAGTATTGGCAGAGCTTAAAAAGCTGTATGGTGTTAAATACGGCGAACTCATAATGAGGAGCGTGCTCAAGAGTCTACCTGCTAAGCATTCACTCGAATACAAGCGTCCTGAATCTTTAGAGGAAGCTCCTTCTAAAGATATCGATACGATTATGAAAGAATCTAAAAATATTCTTCGACGTGATCGTGGTGGTGCTGATATGTTTCAAGATGATAATTTAGATTAAGCGGGGTTTGTATGAAAATGAGAATTAGTAGCAAAACGCTACAGAAGAAAAAACGTCGTCGTAGTGGGTTCCAAGGCAAAAAACACTGTCGTTTTTGCGCCAATGATGCCAATGCGTCATCACTTGATTACAAAAACTCCTACTTATTACGAAGCTTTATTACAGAACGTGGTAAGATACTCGCATCTCGCATTTCCGGAAACTGTGCTGGTCATCAGCGTCAGTTAGCTAGCGAGATAAAGAATTCTCGTATTATGGCACTTTTGCCTTATACGGCCCAGTAAGAGTTAGCAGCAGATGTATACAGAAGCGAACTGAGATGATCGGTTCGCTTCTTTCATAGAGAGAAAGATATGATACATCCTCAGATTAAGCATCTTTCTTCACAGGAGCGTGATGCACTCTTTGAGTCGTTCTATGTCTTGACGATGGGTCAGCTACGTACTGTATGTAAGTACTTTGGGCTTATCGATACGGGAAAAAAAGTTTTTCTTATTGAAAGTTTGAAGCAGTACCTGCTGACGGGCGTTGAGTTACAACCCCAGGCTTTTCCTGCCGGCTCCTGTGCTCAGAAGGGTGAAAAGGCTGAATTGAGCCGTGATGCTCTTATTCTTTTTGGCCGTTATAAGAATGATCTTAAGACACGTCTTTTTATGAAGAAGCTGGTTGGCGATAGGTTCCATTTTACTGCTGCAGGGAACGATTGGATGCATGAGCGGTGGGCTCAGGGTAAACCTCCAACGTATGGTGAATTTGCGGTATGGTGGCAGACAGAAGGGCAATTGCAGCGTCCTTTGAAGAAAGAATGGGCTTTTTTGAATTTTGTAGGGCAGCGCAGTGACTTATCACGTACCGAAGTCATGAGGCTTTGGAAGCAGCATCAGGTACAAACGTATATGCAGGTACAGAAGGTTTTATTGGATTAGGCGGTTGTACGACTATACGAAACTTTGCTTGTACATCTAATGATCTTGAGGGCAAGCAAGGCCCAATTTCCACGGTCTATGACCTTATTAGTTTTGGTAATTCCTCAAGAGAGACGAAAGTGATATCCAACGTATCAAATTTTCTTGTGAATGATTCTCCAATAGTACGGGCAACAACAAAATTCTTGCCATGAGGATATCGTTTTCGAAATGCTTGGATATTTTTTGCCTCAAAGTGAGCAGAGTTCCATTTGCATTCGATTACTACCGGTTCGCTTGTGCCATAATCCCCTATAATGAAATCTATCTCATGGCCAGATTTATCACGCCAATATTTTATGGGAAAGTGCTGTAGCCTGCCGATAAGGTCATTTAACACAAGATGTTCCCAAAGAACATCGTAATCAACTGAACGCAGAATGTTCCAGCCTTTAGCAAAGCATAGAAAACCTGTATCAAAACAGTAGATTTTTGGAGCTCTTGTTATTTCATATGATGCATGTGAACTAAAGGGCGATATCAACCGAGCTGTAAGCGTTTGTTCTGCAGCGTCCACATATTTTCCAATCGTAGGTCTGCTGACATCACACATGTTGGCAAAACGAGTTGCTTCAAAAATTCCGCCGCTTTCGGCCAATACTAATCTCATAAACTTTAAAAAAGCAGCACGATTTTCTATAGAATACAGTTCTTGTATATCCCTTGCGAAATACGAAGAAAGCCACTCTGCGAAATCCCCTTGTGGTGGATAAGCCTCAGTATTAAGAAAAAATGGAGGCAATCCACCAAAAAGAAATCTATGATCAATAGAATCATTACCAAATAGTTGTCTTTCTTGATAGAGGATTGGAGTAAGGTGCAGATCGGTCTTTCTGCCTGTTAATGTATCACTAAATTTTTTTGAAATACCAAGAGTAGAAGAACCTGTAGCAATAATTTTCGTGGTAGGAAACTCATCCGCACCAATTTTAAGCAGTCTGGATGGGTCTTTTAAAACCTGCACTTCGTCAAGTACAATACGCTTGCCTTGTTTATCCCTGTAAAATTCCTCGGGGTTGGCAACAAGCTCTTCTACCCTGGAACTCTCACAGTTATAATATTCTACATTATCAAGACTCTTGCATAAGGAAGTCTTCCCAACCCTTCGCACTCCTCCCAACCAAACGATAGATCGTCTTTCCCAGGCCTCTTCTATCTTATTAATCCAAAAATCTCTCTGTATCATGTAATTCAACTCCCATATTTTCCTCCAAGTGTAGCTTTATTTAACAAATAGTGCAACCAAGTGTAAAGTGTGTCTGCACTTCGCGCAAGGTTGTCTCAAAACAACATAAAAAATGAAGACTAACTCAGTCACACCCCCAATATTCTATGCAAATTCGACATCGAGCTTCGAATTTACAGAGAATATTGATCAAAATATCTGGACATTTTCACTTTTTCCTTGTAAATTCGACATCAAGCTTCGAATTTGCAAGGAAAAAGTATGATCCGTCAAAGATTTTTGGACCTTATTCATGACCAGTTAACCATACACCCCATCTGCGGGCTTGTTGGGCCTCGTCAGGTGGGAAAAACCACGCTAGCAAAACAATACGCAGAGAGATACTTTAAGGGAGACGCTGTTTTTTTTGATTTAGAGAGGCCCCGTGATGAACAGCGGCTTCAAGATCCTTTCATTACTATTTCGGAAACTACCGAAAAGCTCATTGTTATCGATGAAATTCAGAGAAAGCCTGAACTATTTCAAGCATTACGAGTACTTGCCGATGAGCAAGAAAAGAAGCGATCATTTTTGATTTTAGGGAGCGCCTCTCCTACCATGCTCAAAAAATCTTCTGAGGCATTAACAGGAAGAATAGGTTCAATTGAGCTCTATCCCCTTTCTTTATGGGAAGTGCCTGATATTTCAAAGCTCTGGGTTCGAGGTGGATTTCCTCGTTCCTATCTCGCTGACAATGACGACCAAAGCTTCCGTTGGCGTGAAGATTATTTGAGAACGTTTTTGGAGCAAGATATACCCAATCTAGGATTTTCAATTCCACCAGCGCAGTTACGCCGTTTTTGGAACATGCTTGCCTTCTATCATGGGCAAACATTCAATGCAAGTGCCATAGGGTACTCTCTGGGACTTTCAGATAACACGGTACGCCGCTACCTTGATATTCTTTCGGGAACCTACATGATACGCATTCTCACTCCTTGGCACGAGAATATCAGTAAACGACAGCTCAAAACTCCAAAAATCTATTTTAAAGACAGTGGGCTTCTGCACGCTCTCATAGGTATTGAACAGAAGAAGCAGCTTCTTCTTGATCCCCGGCTTGGTGCTTTTTGGGAAGGATTTGCTTTAGAAGAGATTATCCGAACCTTTCAGGCGGCGCCCGAAGAGTGCTATTACTGGGGTACTTCTGGAGATGGAGAGCTTGACCTCCTTCTTGTTAAAAGAGGTAAACGTCTAGGTTTTGAATT
Organism: uncultured bacterium; assembly: GCA_963819815.1. Classification (GTDB taxonomy): domain Bacteria; phylum Babelota; class Babeliae; order Babelales; family Babelaceae; genus PRDV01. The sequence goes on along the minus strand of CAWFXL010000001.1, from coordinate 926,226 downwards.
TAAATATGGAGACAATCCGAAGACAACGAAATCTATGCATAATGCTCTTAAAGATCTTTCTCTTGATCATTTGGCGGTCATATACCCAGGAGAGGATATCTATCCTCTCAGTGATAAAATTACTGCGTACGGCCTTCAATCAATAGCAACAGGCGCATTTAAAGAGAAGTTTCCTCGCTCAAACTTCTTACAATAAAAGGATCTTTTAACCCGATCATGAGCCCTTTCAGGGCCAAAATTCAAACCGTCCTTGAATGATTTTTGGTCGACAATCAACCCCGAGGCGAGAATCATGCTCCTAGGTGAGGGTTCTCAGAAGCTATGCGCAAATGGGATGAAAGTTCTGTAGTTTCTCCTTCTGGAGTAGACTTTTCTCTAATATTTGGTTACAATGAGAATATTCTAAATACTGTTTTATAATCCTTTAAGATTCAATATGCGATATGAAAAATGAAAAACGCACGAATGTGCGAAACTTAGCTATTATTGCTCACGTTGACCATGGAAAAACAACCTTGGTCGATAAAATGTTGCGCTTTGCAGGAACGTTGGACGTTGCCCAGGGTGCTCGTGTCATGGACAGTAATGCCCTTGAAAAAGAGCGTGGTATTACGATTCTTGCTAAAAATACCGGCGTAACTTACGGTGAGTATGAGATTAATATCGTGGATACGCCTGGTCACAGTGATTTTGGGGGAGAGGTCGAACGAACGCTTCAAATGGTTGAAGGGTTTCTTCTTCTTGTTGATGCAGCAGAAGGGGTTTTGCCTGGTACGCGTTTTGTGTTAATGAAAGCACTTGCTCTGAACTTGCGTCCTATCGTCCTTATCAATAAAATTGATCGCCCCGATGCTGATATTGAACGTACTGAAGGCTTAATTAGTGATCTCTTTCTAGATCTTGCACAACATTCAGACCAGCTTGTATTTCCGATGCTCTATGGATCTGGTAAGCAAGGTTTTATAAGCACAAGTCCTACAGGTCCTCATGATATCACGATGAAGCCACTTTTCGATGCCATTATTAACTCAATTCCTGCACCAGTATCTAAGAGTGATCATCTGCAATTTTTAACGACTAGTCTTGATCATTCTGATTTTCTTGGACCTATAGCTATTGGCAGGGTGTTCTCCGGAGAAATTAAGGTCGGGCAACAGGTTATTCCGTGTAAAGATGACCTGGTCAGTAAGCCAACCAAGATAACAAAAATTTATATGTTTAGGGGTCTCGAGCGAATAGAAGCGAATGAGGCTAAGTTTGGTGATATTATTGCCCTGACGGGATTCACTGAACCACTTACGATTGGAACGACTCTCTGTGAGCTTAATCATCCTGAGCCACTTCCCTATATAACGGTTGATGAACCTACTTTATCGATGTATATTTCGGTGAATGACTCGCCCTTTAATGGTCAGGATGGTAAGTTGCTTACTTCCCGACAAATAAAAGATCGTCTTGAAAAAGAATTAAAAACTAACGTAGCGCTTCGCGTTGAACCGACTGAATCAGCTGATGTATTTAAGGTCTCAGGAAGAGGACAGTTACACTTAGGAATTCTCCTTGAGACGATGCGTCGTGAAGGATTTGAGGTGCAAGTATCTGCTCCTGAGGTCATCTACAAGAAAATTGATGGTGCGAAGTATGAGCCGATTGAATATCTGGTAGTTGATGTTCCTACCGATATGCAAGGTATCGTTATGGAGCATCTTGGTAAAAAGAAAGCTGAGATGAAGAATATGGTCCACTATGGTGAACGTGTTCGAATAGAGTTTGAAGTACCTTCACGTGGACTCCTTGGATTTAGAAGCCAGTTTTTAACCGATACGCGTGGTATGGGAATTGCAACCTTTAGCTTCCATGGCTATCAGCCCTATAAAGGTGATATAATCACTCGCACGAAGGGTGCCTTGGTTTCAATGGAAACGGGTGCAACGACCGGGTACGCGCTTGATGCCTTACAGCCACGTGGTATCCTGTTTGTTGGTCCCGGTGAAAAGGTATATGAAGGTATGATAATTGGTGAACATAGTCGATCAAACGATCTTGATGTGAATCCGACAAAAGGCAAGAAGCTAACCAATATGCGTGCATCAGGAAGTGACGATGCGATTCGTCTTGAGCCACCGCGTGCTATGGATCTAGAAACTTGCATGGAATGGATCCAGCCTGATGAGCTCATTGAGATAACTCCTCTACATATTCGTCTTCGGAAGAAAGTCCTACGGGCATCTATGCGCAAATAGTCCGAAAGCAACCTCAACTACTATACTTTATGAAGACCTTTAAAGTAACGCTAGCCTATGATGGTAGAGGCTATTATGGATGGCAAGAGCAGCCTGGGTTACCAACCATTGAAGGTCTTTTAAAAAAACGTCTTACAAAACTCTTTAAGATGGAAGTGCCTTTCACAGGGGCTTCTCGTACGGATGTGGGTGTTCATGCGCTTGGACAAGTAGCACGTTGTCAGCTTGTTCTTGATATATCAGCAGAGCGTTTCAAGGTGATCGTCAATAGAATATTGCCTCCCGAGATTATGATCCGGTCGGTTGAGGAAGTTCAAGAAGAATTTCATCCACGGGTTGGCGTACAAGAGAAGACCTATTACTATCACTTTTTTGTTCAGCAGCCAGTGCCTTTTTTGAGCTCGTATGGCTTAGTCGTAAAGCATCTTGACCTTAGGCTCTTAGAAGAATGCTTACAAGTCTTTAAAGGGAAACATGACTTCCGTTCATTTTGTACCGGCGACCAGGGAAGAACGACTGAACGTACAATCAACTCTCTTGAGCTTCATTTCTACAAGCGTTATGGCGTCTACCAGATACGTATACAAGGTCCTTCTTTTCTTCGCCATATGATACGACGCATTGTAGGGGCATGTTTTGAAGTGTCATCTTCTCGTAGATCAAAGGAAGAAGCTTTAGCTTGTCTTTCTCAGACTCTTGAGGGTAAAGATCCTTGTCATACCCTTTTTGTTGCGCCGGCAAAAGGTCTTCTGCTTCATAGTATTAGGTACCATGAAAAAGGGAAGTAGAACCGATATCTTTGCCTCATTTTCATCTTTTTTTTTAAGAATTTGCGAACCTTTAGAATATAGTCGTATATACTCATGAGATCATTTGTTTGACGATTGTGTATTGCGGTTATGTGATAAAAAACCTCATTGTGAGGGATCAATGATTAGTCTTCTCTAAGATAAGTTCTATAGAAGCGGGGCGGTAGATTTTTGGTACCCATCTGCTACACTAAATCCTATAGTAACGAATATATAAGCTCCTTGCGGAGGATTTACCATGAAATTTGTGTATACACTGAATCTTGGAATAGTCATCCTGGCAATAGGATGTCCACTGTATGGTGCTAGCAGTTCACAAGAAAATAATGAGCATCTTAAGAAAGAATTGGCAGCAATAAATAAAGCTATGTCTGGTAGCAATGCAGTGATGCAATTGGATCTTTCTCGGGAAGATCTTACAGCTAAATTAAAAACGATTGCGGTTATGGATCTACCTCGATACTTATTGCGATTAGTAGAAGAGTTAGAGAGAAACAAAGGATACCATAACCTACATGAAGCACTGAAAAAAATCGGCCTGGTCTGTGCTTTCATACATGAAAAATTTTCAGCGAATCCTCATCCAGCAGTGGATAGAACTACTGCTAATAAGCTTGAGTTCAAAGATTGTGAAGCTGAGGGTTATTGTTCCTTGGTCGTTCTTTTAAACAAATGTGTGGTTCAGCCAGATTCTGTTCATACAACTTCTAGTACGACCTCGACGCCACAAGAACAAATAGCCGTTCCAAAACCTGCTACTTCGAACTTGCTCTCTGAGGTTAGAAATGGGAGAACTTTGCGTCCTACCGGAGAACGACAAGCAGGAACACAAGAGCCAAGAGTGTCGAATGGGGCTGATGCACTGAGTGAATCAAGTATGCTTGGCGCACTATTTGGTCGTATCAAAAATTTGGTTGGTCAAGGTGAGCAAAGAAATGCTGCCCCGCCAACGAGTCCTCAAGATACTGGTAGAGCTGTATCAAATACGGGTCGCCCATTGGGAAATTCACGAACAACTGCAACACCGAGTCAAGGTGCCCGGCCTATTTCTGCAAATGAGGATGATGACGATGGTGATGATAGCCAACCTCAGCAAAACACGAATGCAGCCGCACCAGTTGTCCAGAATGCACCCCCACCCCCACCACAACCTTCAAGACCTGTAGTGAAGCCTGCCGCACAAGCATCTCCAGAAGATCGCTCTCAGCTACTAGCTTCCATTCAGGCAGGTGCAGCCTTGCGTTCTGCAAAAGATAGAAAGCTAGCTGAAAAGGTTCCTCATAATGAAAATGTTTCTCAAGGATCTCCTACAGATGCTATTACAAAAGCAATTAAGGAAGGAGCAGGTGCAAATTTGCGTCCCGCTGGAAATAGAAAGTTGTCTGAAAAGGCTCCTTCTCAAGATACTCCTATGGAGGCTATTACAAGAGAAATTAAAGAAAGAAATGCTCTAAAAGAACAAGCAGTAGGGGCAGCTCCTCAAGCATCTGGAGCGACCAATGTAACGAACACAGAAGCTCGAGCTCCTCAGCAACCGCAGCAAAAGCAACCGGGTAAGGGTGCCGCTCAGCCGAAAGCTCCGCCGTTGAAAGATAAAAATGCTGGTTCATCTTCTCGACCACCAGTACCGAAAGCACCTGTAGATGATCCAGTTCCTATAGATAACTCAGTAAGTCCTGCATTACCGACTTCAGGAGCTACCGGTGGAACCCAAGGTAGTGGAGTTAATTCTCCCACCAAACCAGCATCAACTGGAAACCAGAATGGCCCGCTACCTTCAGGTCAGAACCCACAAATTCTGAAGCACAAAGATGGATTGCAGATTGGGAAAGTGCTTGCATTGACGGGAATAGTGGGACTTGGTGCCTGGGCATTTAAAACCTATTATTGGGATCCAAAATATAGCAAGTACCATGATATTGCTGCCCCAAGCGCATAAGGTGGCTGGGAATGCCGAGGCCTCGAAGCTTTTGTATATCCTTACTTGATCTGGTAGAATAGAGGTATGAAGAACTTATTGAACATATCATATCTTTCACTTGCTCGAGGAATCGCCTGCATACTATTGCTAGGTGCTTGGGCGCAGCCGAGTCAAGCATCTTCGGTACCTCTTGCGATCGAAAACTTCGTTGATCGAAACAGTCCTGCATATCGGGAATTTGTTGAAGTTAAAAAAATAGTTGATCGATTAAACACCAGCATAACTGGAAACCAGTTATGCGGAAGAGATCCTGTAACCTTTGTTGAGAGAAAAAGTCAGACCGAGGCGGAGTATGTGCAGCTACTACAAAGTAGAGCATCCTCTTTTTACTATAGGGGAGATGACTTCTGGTATTATCGAGCTATTAAGAATCCTCATGATCTTAATTTAATGAATGCGGATCCTCTACTGGGACCTATGTATTGCCGCCTTAATAACGGCTCTTTGATGAGTTCATTACCCCTTAAGAATCCTTTTGTTCATCTTCTTTCATTTAATCAGATAGAGAATATTTGTGGATTTGCGGCACTTGCCAATGCCAAGGCGCTTGAAACTCAGATGGCTACTGGACGGCAGATAACCTTTGCTGAAACTCGAAGATTGGCTGAAGCAAACATTGAGATAGTGAGACCAGTGATGGAAGAACTTACAGGAAATATACTTAATGCAGGCCAAGAAAGACTTGCTAGGGCATCGACTCGACTAAATTTTGAGGATGAGGGGAACATTGAATACCTTGATAAGCGTGCGGTGGAGGATTTGCACAAGCAGCTTAAGAAGGGAACGCATAAAGAGCGCAATGGTGAGCTTGAGAAAAAAATTGCATTGCTCGATAAAGTTCATATCGTTTATAATGTTGGTGGAGCCCATTGGGTGCTTCTATCGGTCCTAAAAGTGCAGCCCGGACGCGTTACCATGTATCTCTTAAATTCTTCAAATGCTCCTTTAGCACCACAAGATGATGTTGCACTATTGGTGAGCTATATTGATGATGTAATTGAGCGGGGAGTGCATCTTGGGCGTGCTCTTGAAGCGCCTGATATAAAAACTTTTAATGCGGTAATCACAAGTCCGCTTGTTTCAAAAGGATTGCTGCTTGAAGAGCTGGTAAAAGCCTATCTTATTGCAGGAGATGGCCAAAAGGACCAGCTGTGTAAAAAGATAGATGCAGTCAGCGTACTTGTAGATGTGAGCGCTCTGCCTAAAGATCTGCGTGATTTCTTTGTGAGAAAACAGACGGAGTATCAGGATCTTGTATGGCCGAAAAATTTCACGGCATTTACTGCAAAATGTGAGGCAAAGTCTATGAATAAACCAACTCCTCCTGTAGCCCCTTTGGTGACGGACGTTAAGAAGAATAATGATCGGTATTTTATGCCGTTTGTTGTGGGTATTTCTGTCTGTGGCCTTGCACTTTGGCTGAAAAGCAGGGCACCACAAAAAGATGATGCCAACGGTACTCCCAAGACTGCAGCCGCCTAGAGTTGCACATAAGCAACCAATCCCCTTTCCTAAATAATTCCATTTGACAATATTTGATTAAAGGGGTAATCTCATCTAAGATAGAATTTTTACGTGGAGGTATAGTATGGTGACCCGTATACGCGCTCTTTTTATAATTGCAGCCATGGTCCTTGTGGCTGGAGGGGCCTATTGGTATTATACGAAAACAAGTTCCCCTATTTTGCCCTATAATGCAGCCCGAGATAGGGCATTCATAATCGATCTTTGCAAGAAGAATAACTACATGTTATTTGCTGACCCTCATTTTGATGTTGAGACAATGCTTGATTCCAAAGTTCCCAATCCAAAGGATATGAGTAACGCTGGTAAATTGCAGATCTATACCTATGTGGTTGAGGGTAAGCCCGCTGGGTTCACCGCCTTTTTCCAAGATCCCCTCAAAGTAGGCCGGATTCTATTTCTTTGCGTAGATGATCACTATCGGGGTAAAGGGTACGCTCGGCAACTCATGAAGTTTGATATCCAGTCTTTAAAATCGCAGGGAATGCTTGTTATCCGCATGTTTACACGTGTTGATAATACAAAAGCTCGCAAGCTCTATGAGAGCCTTGGATTTAAGGAGATCTGGACTGATGGGGCATTTCTTATCTATGAAATCATTCCTTGATAACACTCTTTGCGTGTTCCATCTCTGAAGGGACCGCAAGACCGAGGTTTCTAAGGAGAAAGGGTGCAATATCTGCAAGCTCAGTAAGGGGCAAGGGGGTATCTAATCCCTTATTCTCAGGAGTAATATAGATAAAGGGTACTGGATTGGTCGTATGAGCAGTCCTTGGTTGCCCGACTTCTGAATCCCACATTTCTTCAGCTTTTCCGTGATCTGCAGTGATATATAACGTTCCTTTAAGTTCTTTAACTATCTTGTTATAGAGGCGTTCCAACTCGATGTCGAGGCATTGGATGGCTTTGACCGTTGCGTCAAAATCACCGCTATGGCCTACCATATCAGCATTTGCAAAGTTTATCAGGTAGAATTTGTGATTGTTTTGCTTAAGAGCTGCGAGTACGGTATCGGTGATTTCAGGAGCTGACATGCAAGGTACTGAGGCATAGGTCTCATGGTGCCGCTTTGATGGTATGAGGATCCTTGTTTCATGCTGCCGAATAACTTCACGTCCTCCATTAAAAAAGTAGGTAATATGCGCATACTTTTCCGTTTCAGCGATGCTAAAAAGAGGAAATTGGTTCTTTTCAAGAACATCAAACAAGGTATTCTGTACCATTTTTTTTCGAAGAAGCACGTCAACCGGAAAGTCTTCCTGATAGGAGGTAAAGGTAAGCATCCAAGAAAGATCAAGGGGCCAGCTATGGAATGCTGAGAAGTCATACTTTATGAGTGCTCGCGTAAGCTGTCGAGCTCTATCTGCTCGAAAATTAAAAAAGACGACCGCATCTTGGCGCCTGATTTCTGCTGACTCATGAAGTGCGATCGGTTTGAAAAACTCGTCAGTTATACCTGCTTCATAAGACTTCTCAAGAGCTTCGCGCCAATGGGTAGCCTGTGGTTTCTGTGACTGAGTAAGGACTCGGTAGCTTTCTTTTGTGCGGTCCCAGTTATTGTCCCTATCCATTGCATAGAATCTTCCGTGCAGGGTTCCTATAATTCCGTCTGAGGAAAGCGCTTCTTCAAGTTGCGTAAGATACGTAGCAGCGGTTTTTGGAGGGACGTCCCGCCCATCAAGAAAAGGATGGATAATAAGCTGTTCGATGTTCTTTTCATGAGCGAGCTTAATAAGCGCTTTAAGATGGTAAATATGACTGTGCACCCCTGCATCTGAGAGGAGTCCCATGATATGCAGTCTCTTTGGCGTTCCGACCAGTTCATTAAAACATTTATCAAGAACTTTATCGGTGAAGAAGGTGCCGGTATCGATTTGGTGAGTAATCTCAGCGACCGGCTGCATGACACGTCTGCCACTTCCGATGGCGAGATGCCCCACCTCTGAATTGCCGATCATATGGGGAAGGAGCCCCACAAAAATGCCTGACGCGGAAAGGGTAGTATAGGGGTACGTTTGCATCCATTCATTAATGTTGACTGGGTGAGCTTGTGCAATGGCGTTATCATCGGTTGCGGCCCGGTACCCAAATCCGTCGAGTATGATAAGTACGTGTGGTGCCTTTAGCATAATCTTCCTATGATAGTTTTAGAGAGTCTAGCACAAGCCTGAAGCAACTCACCAGAGTTTGATGGGTGTATTTTCGGACTGATTGCAAGGAGTTTGAGGTTTTTATACATACGATGGGTGAGCATCTTTTTGCTGAACTAGGACGCTCATGTCATAGTCTGCTTTGAGATGCCTCCATGAGGATGGAGGGCCTTTTTGTACTTTATGAATTACGGGGTATACTTGGTTATACTGAACGCATTAAGTAATCTGCCGCACCTAAGTGGAAAAAATATGAACCAACTATTTTGTAATGTAAGACACGTTCTTCTTATAAGCTTCCTTACCTTATGTTCTCTGCGAGCAGATGCTCCTGAAGGATATGTTTCTGAAAAAGCTCCGGGTGAATATGATCAGACACTTAAATGCTACATTAACGTAGAGGGTATTTGTGAGACTGAATATGTCGGGGAAGTATTAGAGTTATGTAAAGACTGCGACATACCAACCCCAGAAGTGAAGCCGCCATCAGGTTTAAAGGTATGGGCCACCAAATGGGGTATCGCTCTTTTCTATGCACTGAATGATGCGAAAAACTGGGTCTCTCAAAAGGTTTTTGGCGATTGTCAAAAAAAGCCGTCCGATACTACCTCTGATCATGAGCAAACCTGAGCCTATGAGTGAGCATCATTGCTTTGCCCTATCTGTACCTTCTCTAGAGGCCATTGAGAGTTCGGGTAAAGTTGTTACCGACCATTCGTTACTTCATCGAATGCAGACTATCCTTCGACTTAAAGCTGGGGATCGCTGTATTCTTTTTGATGACCAGTATCATATCCTTTGTACCATTAAAGAGATTTCATCGAAGCGCGTCATACTTGAGCTTGGATCTAAAGCTCCTCATAAACCAGTACATCCTCCCATTGAATGGCTGTTGCCACTTCTTAAGCGCGAAGCGTTTGAAGAAGCACTCTATAGCCTCACCGAAATGGGTGCTACGGGTATTCAGCCTCTTTATACTTCAAAGACAGCGCGGTCATGGGGCTCAGAAAAAGAATATATCCGTGCTCGGGCAGTCATGAGAGCAGCTGCTGAGCAATCTAAGCAGTTCGTTGTGCCCACCATCTATCCGGTAAAAGATATCAAGGAGCTGACATCGACTGGTAATTCTGTGCGAATCTTCTTCGATGCTGAGGGTATGGATCTCAAGGAAGTTCTTACACAGCTTGGCAATCCAGGTTCATTTATAGGATGTGTCGGTCCTGAGGGAGATCTCACTCAGGAGGAGAAACAACATCTTAAAAATTTGGGGTTTGTCTTTTGTGCGTTAACTCCAACGGTATTGCGCTCAAAGCAAGCAATTGCCTTGGGGATAGGGGTTTTGCGTTCCTACTTTCGCTCAGCTTCATAAAATGTATGCGGTTAAGTTGGATGGATGGACTATGATTGAATTACCACGTAGCGTATGGTAAAAAAAATCTGGCACGTGAACTTTTTTAGGTTTTCTTATGAGACAAGGTCCTACTCTACAATAGGACCTTGTTTACATTAAGGAGCTTGATGTGCTTCAATCTTTGGCTTTAACGTTCTTTTTTTAAAGCCATTGAGCTCCATTATTTTGAATTGCAGCAACCTTTGGGGCATTGTATTGATTGTGCAAGTGGATGGCTTACATCGAGGAATCCGGTGTAAGTGGCGCCAATTACGACATTATGAGGCCCTACGCATACATTGTTTTCACAGATCTGGTACTTGCCTGGACATGGCGTTGAACTTGAGCAAGCAGTAGTAGTAGGCTGTCCCCAAAAGTTTCTGCTCGCAAGGTAGTTGACATTGCTTCCAGCGTCGTTAATATCGGTGGTGAAATTAGAAATTGAGTTGCAGTGGGCATTAACGATCGCATTACCAATATTGCCCGTTGCGGTCGTATTAATACCAATACTTGTACTGCCCGTAACATTGCTCGTGAAACAATTATGTTCTGCATTTATATCAAGTAGAACATAGGCAGATGATGGTTGAATTACGATGGCTTGTGAGCCATTAAAGATATTCTCGGTGATGTCGGCTATTTCTATTGCTGAAGTAATCGATCTTGCGCTTTGAACTCTGTAGAAAATTTGTCCGGTAACCGTGTTGCCACAGAGCCTGTTGTGGTTGGTGCTACCCGTAGCTGCTATATTTGAATCGTAGAAATACGTTAAGTTAGTAGCGACAGAGTTTTCTGTTACGGTTTCAATTGATGAGGAATGATTGTCTATATTTACGACAACATTATGTAGTGTGAAGTTTGGCGTGGTTTCTTCAAATGTGCATTTCTCAACATGAACTTTCAGGCTTGGTGACGCTGTTGGATTGAGGAAAATGTGAAAGCCCCCATTAGTGTTCGTACCCACAATATTTAAAAAAGTTGAATCTTTTACCGAAATAGTTTCAGTAGCACCGGTCATGGTTCTACATTGGATGCCAACGCCTTGCAGGGTAATAAAATCATGAAAATAACAATCTTTAACCACAACTGAAGATGTGGTGTTAGCTCCTGTAGGCTGAGTAGCTATTCCAAGGTTAGTGAGTCCATTAAACTCGCAGTTGCATGCTACTAGTTTGCGTTGCGCACCATTTGTTGGGATATTGAAGACGCCAGCGATACTATTTTTATGAGATGGGTTGAAATTATTGCGAATAATCACGTGTTCAAGAAGTGTAGTACCTGAGTTAGGACAGGTGCCAGTTATTGCTGAAGACTGATCTCCACCTGCGTTAAAGCCTGAGATGAGAACATCCTTGACCGTAAGATTTTCTGCTTGATCATAATTGATAGCATTCGTGGTAGAATTTAGGAAATAGATGTTTTCAATAGTCACATTACCAATGGCGGTAACTCCAAGAGTTGAAAGTGTAGGTTGCGTCGCTGATAGGGTTATACAGGTAGGATTTTCTTCGCCAATAAGATTGCGGTTTGATAGGGTGATACCATCTGTCAGTGCAACTGGTGAGGAAAGCACAACAAGAACGTCCCAGGAGGCATCAGCTTGCGCTGTTTGCAGCAAATTGTAGGGATGTTTTCTAGAACCATTACCCCCTGCTGGAGCGCCACCTTGGACATATTTTACGACTTCATCTTTAGTATGTTTGTCATGATGCTTGTCAGATTTTGCTAATGCAGGTGCTAGCAAAGTAAGGGTTATGACTAACCCAAGTATTTTAGATACGAATTTCATATGATTTCTCCCCTTTAGTAGGTTTTTGTTTTTTGGGCCCTTTACCCAATTACTTTCATCATACTCTAAAGAAAAGCGCAATTTCAATACTTAGTGAATCAATGCAGGAAGAAAACAGATTCTTGGTGAACGGTGCTCATAAAATAGAGTTCCCAGTTCAGAACGTTGCTGGCTGAAAGATTGAATAGGGAAAAATCTAGTACTGTATCGAGTAAGCGGGACCCTACACGTGTAGGGTCCCGCTTACTGAATGAACTTGAAATGCTTCCCTCTACGGCTTAAATCCCGTGCATCCCTAGATTAGCAACACCCTTCGGGACATTTGATAGATTGTGCAAGTGGATCATTCGCATCTACGAAGCCGGTGAATGGGTGACCCGAGGTACCAAGAGAAGTTGTTGGTCCAAGGCACAAATTATTTTGACAGATTTGGTATTTGCCTGGGCATGGCGTTGAGCTTGAGCAAGAAGCAGTAGGCTGTCCCCAAAAGTTTCTGCTCACAAGGTAGTTGACATTGCTTCCAGCATCGTTAATATCTGTCGCGAAATTAGAGATCGAGTTACAGTGAGCCTTAATGACTGCGTTACCGACATTGAAGTTTGAGGTGGTATGAAAACCAAAACTCCCCGGACCAGTGCCGGTGAAACAGTTATGCTCAAAAATAATATCAAGTAGCTTGTACAATGTCCCAGTCTGTGTTATGAGCACACCAGTCAGTCCAGTAAAGGTATTCTCTTTTATCTGAGTTATAGCTACCCGCGGATTGCTCGTGCTCGTCGAAGTATTGGTGGTTTGGTAGAAGGTGCCAGCTGAAACTTTATTACCGCAGAGTATATTTTTCTGGATGCTTGATGGTTCGTTGTTGGTATCATCTAGTATTCCCTTGAAGAAAGTTGCCATGTTTGTGCATGTTGAGTTTTCTACACTCAGCTCACTTAATGAATTTATACTGATAATCTCTATTGCAGTGCCAGTGTTTGCTGTGGTTTCCTCAAATCTGCACGTATCAACTTTTAATACAAATGATGCTGTATCCGTTGGCTGGTATGAAATAGTAGTACCAGCTCCAATATTATTAAATACTGAATTTTTCACAAAAGCAGTTTGTATAGCCTGATCGGGAGAGCATAGGATGCCAAGTGGACTACCAATAAAATCGTGAAGATAACAATCAACAACTGATAATGAGTAGCGTATAGAGCTTCCTGTTGGCTGAGTATGGATGCCTGTACTGCTCAGTGCAAAAAGCTCGCATTCTTCTACGTCTAGTTCTCGATTTGCTTTGGCTAGTTCATAGACCCCAGGTGTTGAGGTGCTATTACTGGTACTTATAATTACATGCTCAAGACGAGTTTTCCCTGGATTTATGCTGGTAGCCGTTATTCCTGATGCAGAGGAGCTGGTGCTTTTTGCTGTATTAAAGTTGTTAATGCGGACATTTTTGACCGTAAGGTTCTCTGCTTTATCAAAATTGATAGCAGAACCGGTCATATTTTGAAAAGAGATGTTTTCTATAATCGCGTTACCTACGACGGTAACTCCATGAGTTGAAAGTGTCGGTTGCTTCGCAGATAGTGTTATACAGGTAGGATTGTCTTCGCCAATAAGATTTCGTCCTGATAGAATAATACCATCGGTCAAAGCAACTGATGAAGAGAGCACAACAAGAACGTCCCAGGAGGCATCAGCTTGCGCCGTTTGCAGCAAATTGTAGGGATGTTTCCTAGAACCATCACCCCCTGCTGGAGCGCCACCTTTGACAAACTTTACGACTTCACAGTTATGATGTTTGTCAGATTTTGCTAACGTAGGCGCCAGCAAAGTAAGGGTTATGACTAACCCAAGTATTTTAGTAACAGATACCAACTTCATATGATTTCTCCCCTTTAGTAGGTTTTTGTTTTTGAGCTCGTTACCCAGTTATTATCATCCTAAACGAACTAAAGCTAGAAGTGCAATACTATGTTAAATGAGTTTGATTATAAACCCTTCCGATGAAAGCTCTGTTTTCAAAGTAATCTGATGAAGCGTAACTGAATACAATAAGAATCATGAACCGTGGAAAAAAATATTATTTCTGCAGCCAACATTATATGCACTCTCGTGGATACGCAAGTCTTCGATAGACTATCGCTTGCGAAAATACTTACCAACTAGTGTGGGCCAATAATTTGGGGATGCAAGGGTGGTGAGTAGTCTTTCAAATAGATCGGCATAATCTGATTGCTAATCTCCTGATTTTCCCATTTTGCAAGAGCAGATTGAGCTATTTGTTCAAGAGATACCATATCGACCGATTTCAGGATGGCTTGTGGACCGAATAATGATTCTATCGATTTTTCATAGAGAGGACAGGCATTGCCAAGAAACGTAAGAGGTTCTTGATATTGCTCCTTAAGAAGCATGAGAAATTTTTCTGCATGGGCATAGCCTAATGAGCGAATGCAGCTCTTAGGATCATACAGGGCATAATAAACATCCTGAGAAAATGCGTTTAAAAGAGCTACGGTAATACGCTGGTCACCAGGTACTATCTGCTCATCAAGTAGTGCTTCAAGGCCGTTTACCCCTACAAGTGGTAATCCAGAAGCGTAGCTGATACCATTGACGGTCGATAAACAGACACGGAGAGTTGTGAATGGCGCCGGGCCTTGATGTACAGCTATGAATGACAGATCAGACAATGAAAGATTGCTTTTTTTAAGCATTCTATCGAGAGTTTCGATAAAGTGCTTACTAATTTTTTTACTCTCATTGGCCGTACTGACGATTCGTTGACTGCCATTAAACAGTCCCCACTGTACATCATGGTAACGGGCATGTACGGTTAGAAATAAGGCCATACCTTTTTAGTTAGCTCCTATTACTAGCTTTTTGTTGTTGATAGAAAGTGCCGAAAGCATCAAATTCTAATGCTTTCTCTTTCTTAGCGATGACTTTACCACAATTTAGGCATTTCCAGCCTTCGAAATTAAGAAAATGGTCAAAGAAGGACTGCAAAACCATCAGTCCTGAACACTTTGTACACTTCATGCTTCTTTTCTCCCTTCAAAAAAAGTAGCTTAGTGAATAAGATATATTCCTACTAGTCTATCTCATATAATTATAACTTGTCAACTTCTTTCGCTTCTTGGTCTTTTCTTGCTCGTAAAAAAGTAGTATATGAATCAAGAATAAAGGCTGCAGCTCGTGCATGCTCTTTAAGTTTTTCCTCGGGTGATTTCTTTTTCGGAGCGAGCGCTTGAGCTCGCTGACTACTTAAGCGTTCATCCCATAAGATAAATTCTTGTTCGGGAAATGTTTGAGCGAGGCGTTCCTTCTGGGCGATAATTTTTCTTGTTTGGTCGCTTTCTCCTCCCTTCATGGTACGTGGATATCCAACGATGACCGTTTTAATCTTTTCATCTCTAACTAATTTAGCAAGAACTGAGTCAATGTCCTTAGTAGCTACCGTCGTCACAGGACGTGCAAACATACCGGTTATGTCGGTTACCGCAATGCCTATCCAGGCATCTCCCAAGTCCAAAGCCATAATCTTGCTCATAGTCTTCTATCTCATTGGTTTACCACTGGTCATAGTGTAGCATACACTAAGTAAGTTACGAAAGGGAAGAGTTTTGAGATATTTTTTTTCAAGTACTTTAAAAATCTAGGATCTTGAGCTCCTCAAATGTGGCGATACTATAGTATAGAACGGGGTTTTGGGTGACTATGCTTAGGTCATTCTACTTGCTGGGTCCTTGACAGATTAGTGAGCGGAAGCTGTATGAAGTATGCCCGCTATCCCAGGTGAGAGATTTCATATGTTCTTGGTCAAATAGATATTCATTTCTCAACTATCATGCACCTCAAGAACTCTCTTTGACGATTTTCCCTCTATCAAGTACACTGAGCGCATACTTACGAGGATAGAACAATGGCACAGAACGACCTTAGCATTTTACGACATTCAGCAGCTCATTTAGCGGCACAGGCAATTTTAGAACTTTATCCGGGTACCCTGCTAACGATTGGGCCTGCTACTGAAGAGGGGTTCTTTTATGACTTTCTTCCTCCTAGGAATCTCAAAGAGGAAGATCTCCATGCTATTGAAGAGCGCATGCATGAACTCTCAAAGAAAAATTTTCCTTTAAAGCATAGAGAGATACCTAAGGATGAAGCGCGAGCCTTGTTTAAGAATAATCCGTTTAAGCTTGAAATGATCGACGAAATACCATCAGATATGGTTGGCCTATCTGAACAAGGTGATTTTAAAGATCTGTGCCGCGGAGGGCACGTTGCTTCGACTGGTGATATTAAATATTTTAAGCTCCTAGGTATATCAGGGTCCTATTGGAGAGCAGATAAGAGTAAGCAGGCTTTACAGCGTATCCATGGTACGGCATTTTTCACGGCTGAAGAGCTGAGTGCCTTTGAAAAACATCAAGAAGATTTATTGCAGTATGATCATAGACGCCTTGGAAAACAGCTTGATTACTTTTCATTGCATGATGATGCAGCGGGGTTTCCTTTTTTTCATCCTAAGGGCCAGCAAATTATTATGACCCTAATGGCCTATATGAGGCAACTGCATAAGGAATATGATTATAAAGAGATTGCGACTCCGACCGTATTAAATGCTGACCTCTGGAGACGCTCAGGCCACTATCATCACTATAAAGAAAATATGTATTTTTCAGAGATTGATGGCACGCAATATGCGATCAAGCCGATGAACTGTCCAGGCGCATTTCTTATTTTTGGACACCATCCGCGATCCTATCGTGAATTGCCGTTAAAGCTTGCAGAATTTGGCCATGTACATCGATTTGAACTGTCTGGAGTACTGCATGGTCTCTTACGGGTGCGTGCATTTACTATTGATGATACGCATATCTTTTGTACGCTTGAGCAAGTAGAACAGGAGATTCTTAAGATTCTTGAGATCGCTTTTCGGGTTCTTAAGAAGTGTGACTTTACCTCGATTAATTTAGCGGTATCGACACGTCCTGCAAAGTCTATGGGCTCTGATGCTGAATGGAAGCTGGCGACTAAAGCTCTTGAAGATGCTCTCACAAAATTTGGTCAGCCCTTTGCCATTCAAGAAGGAGAAGGGGCATTTTATGGACCTAAGATTGAGATTGTTATTAAAGATGCGATGGGGAGAGCATGGCAGACGGGTACTATTCAAGTTGATTTCTTCCAAGCTCAGAACTTTGATCTGACGTATGTTTCTGCTGAAGGAAAGCAAGAACGACCGGTCATTATTCATCAGGCTATTTATGGATCACTTGAACGATTCTTTGCTATTCTTCTTGAGCATTATAAAGGGCATTTGCCTTTCTGGCTTGCACCGGTGCAAATCAGGATCTTAACGATCACTGAAGGACAAGATGCCTACGCACAAGATCTCTATTCGCGACTTAAGAAAGAGGGTATGCGTGTTGAGGTTGATCTGAGCTCCGATAAGATTACCTCCAAAGTTAAATCGGCCCAGCTGGCTAAGATTCCTTGGATGCTTGTGGTGGGCAATAAAGAGGTTGAAGCAGGTACTGTCAGTATCCGCTATGCTGATGGCAAGCAAGAACTGGGAGTTTCATTAGATACCTTGCTTACAAAAGCGCACGAACTTAACGCCTTATAAATGAGCTCATGATTCAAAATCACAGGTGATTGGGGTATCGTCCCCAACGATTCCCGATTGAATATGAGAATCTATGCTAAAGCACTTTTAATGAGATTCTTGTCGAGCACCTAAGGACGTCCAACCTACTTAGATGTAGGTATCCCGATCATTTCATCTAGGAGTAATCCAGTATCGTCAGTAAATGCAGGCGATTTTGTTGAGCCAAAGACAACTAAGAGCTGTGATTTGCGAGATTTGAAGATGTCTGTCAGAGCATTTCGAATCAGGATCGAATGAGTATCATTGATTTCAGACATAGAAGTGAAAAGCAACTCTGCATCATCAATATAGATAAGGGCGGGACCTGAAGACTTTGGAAATTTCTGGTCGAAGAATACCTGTATGACATTGGAAATATCAGCTTTCTTGATGTTTTGAAGCAATGAGATCGATATTTCGTAGTAATCCAGGTGAACAAGTCGCGCCAATTCTTGAGCGATCATGCGCTTAGGAGAACCAGCGGGGCCCCAAAGAAGGACATTTCTAAACTTGGCAAAGGTATTGCCGCTTGTAATCGATTCTTTTATCCTCGCATTAGTCTGTACAGTAAGATTTAATCGGTACCTCGTTGCTTCATCAACCTTAAGTTTGCTGGCAGTCTTGTCTACCTGGTGTTCAGATTTCTGCACCATCATCTCAAAGCGAGGTTCTTGTGGCATAGCCTCGAGATCTGCTACCATTTCAAGATGAGGTTTGTGTACATACTTTTCAAAATACGTGCCAAGTGTTTTCCCGCAATACCAAAGAAGCGTAAGCCCGGCACCAGCTCCTACCACGGCAAGTCCTTTTGACTTCCAATCATCTTGTACTGAACTGGAGGCGTCTAAGGAAAGGTACACTTCACTGGGTTTTGCCAGATCCATTGCTTGGCTGTTGAAGCATGCGAATGTAAGTAGGGAAATGAGGGCTTTAGATACATTTAAACTTGTCATGATTTTTCTCCATTATTATTCCAATTCTTTCTTATGGTAATAAGAGTACGGAATCTTCTGAAAAATGTCAAGGAAGGCTGGTGAGCCAGTGGAGGTGGGTTTCTTCATACCATACGTTAGAGCTCTCTTGCCCCTTAGCAGAATGAGAGAATATTGACGTGAAAAAAGATTAAAAATATACTTAAAGACATCGAAGCAGCGATATTTTTTGAATTCATTGAAACTGTAAATGCTGATGCATTCATTAGTAGGATAAGATGCGCTCTAGAGTATGCCGATATGTACTTCGGAGGCAGCTATATAACGAACTTTTATGAGAAGATCTTAAAAGTTCAACCTATGCAAAGGTGCCCGGCTCGATAGGTACGTTAGGAAGTTTAATACCTTGAGAGGGTGAGTGATCATTCTCCATGAGGAGCCTCAGGAGACCCTTTAGGAAGGTATCTGAGGGCTGTGGAAAAAATTGGGAATATGACTACGATAGTATGAGCAAACCGTATAACCTTCAACAAAAAGGATGGAAAAGCTGATGGAACCTCCCCTTGATGGCTTTTTTCAAACAAATCTACTCTTTTTTATATTGTCACTTGCGTGTTGTGCACTCTTTTCGTTTATCGAAACATCAATAACTGCTATTCGCCTCTTCAAATTAAAGGAGATTGCTCAGGGTACGAGTAAATACAGGGGATTGTTTCATGTATTTGAGCATAGTCCAAATCGAATTTTGATTGGCGTCTTAATTGCTTACAATTTATCGAATGTTCTTGCTGCTGTCTTTAGTAATGAAGTTATGGCATCTATAAGTAAAGCGCTGAATATTTCTGAGAGATTGGGTTTTGCAATCGGTATACTTGTTACTTCAACCACGATTTTGCTTACCGATCTTATCCCCAAAAATATCGCCGCAATCCATGGAGAAAGGCTTTTTCATTCTACTTTATGGATTACCAATGTTATCTATTGGGTTTTTCAGTATCCGGTAAGCTTCTTGTCGATGATTGCCGATTCGGTAACTCATTGGATTGCAGGCAGTAGTGTTAAAGATACGGCTGATGCAATCGGGTCTGAGAAAGAGATTCAATTCTTGCTGAGCTATATTAATGAGAAAGGTCTCATGGAGCGCCATAAGATAGCTATGTTGAAGAGTATCTTCGAGTTGGGTACGACTCCTATTAAGGATGTGATGGTCCCCGCGACCTCGATCATTACGGTAAACGTAGCCAGTCCACAAAAAGAGGCTCTTGAGCTCTTTTCAAAGTACCAATATACAAGACTTCCCGTGTATGAAGATACTGCTGACAATATTATCGGTATGCTTCATCAAAAAGATTTCTTCCTATTGCTCTCAAAAGGAGAAGATCGTCCACTGAAGGAGATTGTCCGACCTATTATCTTTTTCCCTGAAAGTGCAAAAGTGCTTCGTGCTATGCAGGACTTTAGAGAGCAGAGGATGCATATTGCAATGGTACTCAATGAGTTTGGTGGCATTACCGGCCTTGTAACCCTTGAAGATGTCATTGAAGAGATCGTTGGTGAGATTAGTGATGAGTACGAAGCAGTACCTGATAAGGTTACCTTACTCAAATCAGGCGGCTATCTGATCGATGCGAGCATCGAGCTTGAGCAGTTGGGTGAACTCTTGGGAATTGAGTTTGAAGCTGAGGATGCGCTTACTCTCGGTGGGTTCATGATCGAACAGCTTGAGCGAGTTCCCCAGTCAGGTGATCGGCTTGAATATAAGAACTTTCACTTTAAGATTCAACAGGCTACGCCAAAGCGTATTTTACAGGTGCTGGTGTTTGCCCATGAATTTCAAGAAGAGCCTGATATAGAGGTATAATACAGTTCCTACTTTCTCATACAGCATTGGTCGCGGTAGATCTGCAAGCATGCTTACTGGTGGTAGATAAGGAACATTTTTCTAACTATGAACGACCATGAAACTAGTGCCGAAACATTTTCTTGTCACCAGCCATACGGATCATGTGGGTCCGGGAAGTACCTTTGTTGCCATCAAAGGGTTTAAAGAAGAAGGAAGCTCCTATATTCTTGACGCTCTCAAGAAGGGAGCTACTAAAATTGTCGTCGAAGAAGGCACCGAACTTCCTGTAGTAATCACTCAGGCTATCACCCAGCATAATGCACAGCTCATGCGGGTTCCTTCAGCAAGGAAGGCGCTCAGCGCGTTGGCTGCAGAAGCGTATGGATATCCTGCACATAGTCTCAAGGTAATCGGTATTACTGGTACCAAAGGTAAGACGACTACCGCCTTCTTACTCGAGCATATTCTGAAGACTGCAGGACATAAGACTGCTCTTCTTGGTACCGTTAAATATTCGATTATTGATCAAGAGTATGAAGCACCGCTTACTACTCCGCAGCCCGATTATTTACATGCTTTTTTTGCAGAATGTAAAAAGAAGGGTGTTGAAATTGTGGTTATGGAGGCGGCTGCTCAGGCGCTCAGTGTTCATCGCCTTGATGATGTGCTCTTTGATGCGGCGATTTTTACGAACTTTAGCTTAGAACATTCAGAATTTTATGAGAGTATCGATCACTATTTTGCTGCGAAGTATAAGCTCTATGAGCTTGTACAATCAAGTGGATTGGTTGTCGTAAATACTGATGATGAAAGGGTAAGAAAGAATGTACCTACTATAATAGCAAAAGAAACTATCAGTATGCAGGGTAATGGCTCTTATAACGGAAGGCTTCTTGCGAGTAACCTTTCAGGGCTTTGCATGAACCTTGAGACTCCACAAGGGACCTTTAAGCTTTCATGCGCGGCATTACTTGGTGAATTTAGTGCCTATAATCTGTTAGCATCGGTAGCAGTAGTTCAACGCTATGGTATACAGCACGAAGTGATTCAAAAGGCACTCGATCTTTTTCAAGGAGTGCCTGGCAGAATATGCAGGTATGCGTTGCCTAACGGCGCAATTGCAGTTATCGACAATGCGCATACTCCCTCATCGTTTGAAGCTTTTTTTTCTGCAGTGCGCCCGTTAAGCTCGCATCTAATTGCTATCTTTGGTGCAGGGGGTGACCGTGATGCTCTGAAAAGACCTTTAATGGGTGCCGTAGCAGCCCAGTATGCTGATGAGATTATTTTAACGACCGATAATCCACGCTCAGAGGAGGCAGAAGATATCGTGAAAGCAATCTTGGAAGGTATTCCTCAGGAGGAGCGCCATAAGGTGCTTGTAGATCTTGATCGTGAGAGTGCGATTCGAAGAGCCTATGCCCATACGCAACCAGGGAGCCTGCTGGTACTTCTTGGTAAGGGCCCCGTTGAATATCAGCATATTAAAGATACAAAGATTCCTTTTAGCGAAGTGGGTATTTTGCGCACCTTGCACTCTTGAAAAAAGGATGAGATACTAGTTTGGTAATTTTATATTAATTTTTTTAGCATGGAGATGAGCGCATATGATAGTCTCTTATTTGTTAGTGACAATACTGGGTGCTTCTATCGCTGGATTTGCATTGATTGTCTTTTTGATGCAACAAATATCTAAGCAAAAAGTTACCGATGAGCGTGCTGCTAAGATAGCGAACGCAATTAGGCTCGGTGCTATGACCTTTTTGAGAGAAGAATATCGGGTGATCGCCTTTGTGGTCGTTCCAGTTATTATGCTGCTCGGTTACTTTGGAGGTATCTATTCAGCGTTTTGCTTTTTAGCAGGATCGGTTTTTTCTCTAACCTGTGGCCTTATAGGTATGGACGCAGCTACCAAAGCTAATGTGCGTACTGCTATAGCTGCAAAAGATAAGGGTGAGCACGCTGCATTTCTCATAGCCTTCCTTGGTGGTGGCGTTATGGGCTTTGCCGTTGCAAGCTTTGGTATTCTTGGATTGGGCTTACTGCTTTATTTTCTTCAAGAAACCCCAGATTTCGTGATGTATTTATCAAGCTTCGGTTTTGGAGCATCACTCGTTGCCTTTTTTGCACGTGTAGGTGGCGGCATTTACACAAAGTCAGCAGATGTGGGAGCAGATCTTGTAGGTAAACTCGAGGCGGGAATCCCTGAAGATGATCCACGTAATCCCGCGGTGATTGCAGATAACGTAGGTGACTGTGTCGGCGATACTGCAGGCATGGGAGCCGATATTTTTGAATCATATGTGGGCGCTATGATCGGCGCTATTGCGTTAGCAACCACAAAAAAAGTGCATACAGAGCTCTATATTACCTTGCCTGTAGTGCTTTCAGTCCTTGGCCTAGCCGGTTCGTTTCTTGGCCTGCTTGCTAATACTATCTTAAGGGCGTCTCCTGCGGCTATGCTTCGCAATGCAACGAATATAGCAATTGTCTCATTTGCGGTTTTTGCTTTTATCTATATGAGATATATGGGGATCGGTGGCTTCTTTGAGTCTGGCGATCTTATCTGGTCAGTGATTATAGGCTGTGTCGCTGGAATAGCGATTGGGCTTATTACCGAATATTATACAGCTGGAACTCCGGTTATAAAACTTGCAGAAAGTTCACGCTCAGGAGCGGCAACAAATATTATCTATGGCCTCTCGGTAGGTATGGAATCAGTAGCGCTACCCGTCGTTATTCTTGCCTTTGGTGTATGGGGTGCCTATGTATTTGGAGGATATGGATTTGGGGTGTCTATTGCTGCAGTTTCTATGTTAGCAACAGTAGGGATCACCATGACGGTTGATGGGTATGGTCCTATTGCTGATAATAGCGGTGGCATCAGTGAAATGGCAGGCTTTGGACCATCTGTGCGCAAAATTACCGATAAGCTTGATGCACTCGGCAATACCACTGCTGCCATAGGAAAAGGCTTTGCTATAGGATCAGCTCTTTTAGCGGCGCTCGGTATGTTTGCAGCATATTGTGAACAGGCAGAGTTAGCAACACTTGATTTGTTACAGGTCGAAGTATTGGTAGGCATCTTTATTGGCTCGGTATTACCTTTCGTAATATCGTCACTTACCATGCGCTCTGTTGGAGATGCTGCTCTCTTGATGGTCTTAGAGGTACGACGCCAATTTAGGGAGATACCGGGACTTATGGAAGGAAAAGCAGAGGCGGACTATGCACGCTGCGTTGCCATCAGTACCAAAGCAGCACTTCATGAAATGATTCTTCCAGGATTCCTTGCCGTAGCGGTGCCTATTGTGGTGTACCATAGTGCCCTTGGTAAATATGGTTTGGGTGGCGTCCTCGTAGGAGCAACGGTCGTTGGTGTATTGCTTGCGCTTATGATGGCAAACGGTGGTGGTGCCTGGGATAATGCTAAGAAATATATTGAGGCCGGTCACTTGGGTGGCAAAGGCTCTGATGCTCATAAAGCTGCCGTTGTTGGCGACACGGTAGGGGACCCCTTTAAAGATACATCTGGACCATCACTTAATATTCTTATTAAGTTGATGTCCGTTGTTGCCCTCTTATTGGCTTCAATGGGATAGAAGTTTATACGATGAGCCATTAGTGCAGAGAACAACAAACCCCAGTGAAAACACTGGGGTTTATTAATTGATTATCGTTGATTAACGAACTACTCTACGCGGCTGCAGTCGTAGGCTGTTTGCGAGTAGTCCGTTTTACTGGCGCTACTGGTTGTGCAGGTGCAACTTCAGCTTTCTTTTTACCATGTACCAGTTCATATACTGTTTCGTCAAGCTCGGCAGCTCCCATACTTCTATCAAACTTTTTACCGTTTGGTAGGAAGTGCGTTGTTGGATAGTATTTGATGCCTAATTCTTTGCGAAGATCTGACAGATCGCCGACATCAAAGCTATAGAAACCGACTTGAGGATACTTTCTTGCAACTTCATCAAGAGCTTGCATATGAGAGTCGCAGGCTGTGCAGGTAACAGAGCTGAACACAATCACTTTAGGACCCTGCTTTTTAACGACCTCTCTATAGGCTGCTACGTCTTTTATGTCTTGAGCTAGACCTTTTGCAGACAGTCCTGCGGTAAAAAACAGAATCGCTGTGATATATAAACTTCTATACATTCTATACATAGGGTTCTCCTTTGTGGGTTGTGGTGTATCATTGACTGTTACTACTCTAGCTTTGTTGAGCGAGTGCAGTCAATACTTTCCTACTTTTTTTGAGGAGCTATCGGTTGAGTTGCCTTGGGCTGTTCTTGTCGAGTCTTACTGCGCAACTCATTAATTGACGTATCGATCTGTGTACGCGTTAGACCTCCACTGGTGCGATTAATCTGTTTTCCTTTGTGGCTCAAGATAGTAGTGGGGATACTTCGTATGTCTGAAAGAATTTTGGAAAAAGCTTTTGCTTCGGTATCGATGACACAAAAGATAATATCGCTTGCCGCTTCTGCTGCTGCATAAAAATGTGGCTTCATCTGTTTACAGGGGCCGCACCATTCTGCAGAGTACATGGTTATCAGAGGCGTATCACCTTGATAATACTTGGTATATTCATCAGATGAACTGACGGTTATCATGCGTGCCTCTGCATGGTTTGACAGGAGTAGTGCCCATCCAAGAAGTAATGCAGGCAGTAAGGTCATTTTCATAGATATTCCTCTGACGGTAGTACAGTTTTCATAGACAGATACCAGTCTATCAGGAGAAGGAGCATCTGCCAAAAGGGCTTATTTATTTGGCCTTATGGATGCTTTGTCCCATTTTTCTCATGAAACTT
Source organism: uncultured bacterium (assembly GCA_963819815.1). GTDB lineage: Bacteria > Babelota > Babeliae > Babelales > Babelaceae > PRDV01. The sequence goes on along the minus strand of CAWFXL010000001.1, from coordinate 901,108 downwards.
CCCATTACGGTGCTTTTGAATTCATAGGGTATACGATAACTACGTTTGAAAGGATAGTTTCGCTTGTTGCCCATGCATGGAGATTTCCCACGTAGAAATGTCCTATAAGTTTGCCCTAAAGGACCTTGTTGGGACATTTCTACGTGGGAGGAAGTAGGACCTTCTCGCCATGAGGTAGTGCCTATAAGCTCGTCGCTTTGATGCTTAGCGCACCATACTTCGGAAGCTCTGAATTGCAGTATCTAAATTTTGGCGGTTCTTGCCCCCCACGGTGCGCGTGACCGGCTTTCCTTTATGGCTATAGATAATCGTAGGGATACCAGATATCTGAGAAAGAATAGGGGCAAATGCGTCTGCATCGATATCGATCACACAAAAGGTAATATCATCAGCCGCTTTGGCTGCTGCATAGAAATGGGGCTTTGTCTGTTTGCAGGGTGGGCACCATTCTGCAGCATACAAAGTAATCATAGGAGTATTGCCATTATAATGTTGGTAATATTCCTCAACCGAGTTGACGGTGACCAAGCGTGATTCTGCCCTGTTTGACAGCAATAATGCGCATGCAAAGAGTAAAGGGAGTGCTATCTTTTTCATAGATGTTCCTCATAGTAGTACAATTTCATAGACACATATCAGTCTACCAGCAGGAGGAATGCATGCCAAAAGGCCCCATTTACAGGGCCTCTGGGTTATTTTTTAGCACTTGGATTTGAAGGAACTTCCTTTGCAGGAGCCTTTGGGGTGAGAGGTTGTCTGCTATGTCCTTTGACCATATTTGAGAGAGCCTCTTTGCTCATGGTGCCCGTTTGACGGGTGATAAAGGTGGGAACTGCGGTTACACAAAAAGCGTCTTTAAGGCTTTTTGTTTCAGCATTATCGATACTGACCTTAGCGAGGATAACGTCCTTAGAACCAGTAGATACCTCATTATAAGGCTCTTTCATACTTGTACAGGCACCGCACCAGGGTGCATAGAACATGAGAACAACAGGCTTATCTTGGGCACATAAGGCTTTATAGTCAGCCATTGTCTTGATTTCGATGGCTGTGCCTAAGAGTATCTGAGTTGCCGATATGGATAACAGAATGAGTACATAATATAATCTAAACATTGTGATAGTTCCCCTTGTATGTAAGAAGGACCTTCTCATTGAAAAGGCCCTTCTTTAAGTCTTTCTAAAAGAGATTACGCTACATGTCCAGCAGGATGTGCAGGAGCAGGAGTGTTTGCGCGGTGCGCTTCTTCCTTTTTAGAATGTAAAGCAGATTCAGCTCGAGAAATCTTTTCATTGAGCTCTTCTACTCTCTTATGAAGTTTTTTTACTTGCTCATGGCAAGAGTCGCGTTCTTCTTTCATGCCTTGAACTTCACCAGTCATGTGATGAACTTCTTGATGCATGCTGAAAGCTGCGCCTGTAGAAAGTAAGGCAAGGCCTAATAGTACGTGTTTCATAAAGATTCTCCTTTGTTTGGAAACAGGTATATTGTTAATTCGTACCTCTACTATGCCAAAATGTATTTACAAAATTCAAGAGTTTTAAGAAAAAAGGGAGATTTCTTTTGAAAATCCCCCTTTTTGTAAGAGTGCGAGTTGCTTGCTAAAAGCTTATGCAGCTTTTTTCATAGCACCTTTTCTTGGAGCGGCTTTTTTAGCGGCTTTACGTTTAGGAGCGGCCTTTTTAGCAACGGCTCTTTTTGGAGCAGCTTTTTTGGCAGCGGCTTTTCTTGGAGCAGCCTTTTTAGCGGCAGCTTTACGTTTAGGAGCGGCCTTCTTAGCAGCAACTTTACGTTTTGGAGCAGCTTTTTTAGCAGCGGCTTTTCTTGGAGCGGCTTTTTTAGCGGCTTTACGTTTAGGAGCAGCCTTTTTAGCAGCAGCTTTACGCTTAGGAGCAGCTTTTTTCTTAGCCGGTTTTCTTTTAGCGGCTTTCTTTTTTGCAGGAGCTTTTGCTTTTGAGATTTCACTAGCACCGCCATGCCCTTTAGGCAATGCAGCTACACCGAGGAATTCGAGCAATTCATCAGCTGTATATCCGCGAGCTTTTTTAAGCTCAGCAGCCGCTTTGCGGATCTTTGTGCATTCGCTACCACGACATACGTGAGGAGCTAAACCACCAATTTTTCCGGCTTTAACGTGTCTTTTTGACACAGAACCTTGTGAACTTGTTGTTTTCTTTGCCATGTTTTTTTCCCCTTTTTTCTGTTAAACATGTGTATATACTTCACTATTCCTTTTACGACATCCTTCTGTGTCGTTTAGATCTACCGGTATAGTGTAAAGATGGTCCTCGCTTCATTGAGAGGTATCATCTTTTTTTGTTCTTTATTACGTGGTTTCGGTTGAGCTCCCTCCCTTGTCGATCTTGGTTTTTTGGTTTCTTTTTTGAACCGTACCGGTATTTTCGCCGTATGGTCCACGCTCACGACTTGGCCGTTTGCGCTTTGGTGTACTTGTATATTTTGCCTGTGAGCTAAAATGCTCTTTATTGTCTTTTGATTTATGTGCCATGGTATATTCCTATTTTTTTTATATGTGTTGTTTTTCGATTTTCATGAGCAACTCTTTTTATTTCTACATCGTACATAGGTACGCTTATTCAACATAACTAGCTTGTGCAGAAGCTTTTTGCATATATGTCAATTCCTTTTTTTTAATCTGCGTGAGCATTTATTCTGCTCACTATTAATAATAGAAATTATTGAGTCTAAATGTCAACATTTAGTGGATTGTTGTGAGCGTGGTTTGCTTTCTTGACGAGTAATTTAGTAACTTTTTCTTGAGCTAGCTTTTTCATTGTGCTGACGAATGCTTGCTTCGCTTTAAGCGGTGCATCATCATAATCAAGCTTTTGTGCACCTGTGATAAAGATGCGACTGAGCTCTTCAAATGTTGCATCAATTTTCTTTTCAAGCTCAAAATAGGCATCTTTTGAAAGAATAGCCATTTCATCCGCTCGTAGTTCAAGATTTTTTGATCTTAAATTTTGTACATCGATTCTCATTTGAATACGAACGTGGGCAAGAAAAGTATCCGTTTGGTTGCGCAATCTGATGATCAATTGAGGATAATGCATTTTTGCTGCAATTACTGAAGTTCGTTCTATACCATATGCTGAAGAGCCGATAAGAGCAGTCAGTAGCGTAAGATGAGTAATTTTCATGTGGAGTGCTCCTTTTTTTGTGTTACTAATATAATAGTATCATATTGAAAGGAGTTAATTCAATGGTTTTTAATATTTTTTAAAAAGTTTCTAGATGTATTCATTCTTCATAAGAAAAGCAGGGCGCAGGCCCTGCTCTAGGTCTTTTTACAGGTAATTATGCTGCAGCAGCGTTTTCTAGGTGCAGCTGAGTATCAAGGGCTTTGGCAATTTGATTGATCGATTCAGAGCCGCGAAGTGTCAGAAGATGACGTCCTTTATAAAAGATTATAAAAGAGGGTGCCTTTTTAATAGTATAGGGGCGTATGACGTCATCAAAGAGATGGATGTCAACTTCGATGAATTCAGCAGATTGGCTATATTTTGTAGCGAGTGCTTCAAACTGTGGAGCAATTTTTTTGCACGGAGCACAGTTTTTCATAGAGCACTTGAGAACGACGAATTTATGGGCATTGATAGTGTCTTGGAAAGCTGACATCGCTGTCTTTCCGCCACGGACGAGGTCGCTGAAGCTTGTCACGCGTGTGGCCTCAAGTGATGAGTAGAGTAGGCCTAATAATGGGAGGATTGCGAGTTGTTTCAGGTACATACTTTTTTCCTTTGCATCGTTGTGTAGTTTTTTCTTACGACTCACCAGTAGTATAGCTCAATTTGCTAACTCAACAAGTGGCCCATTTCAGGGTATAGCGACTCTTGCAAATTTAGCACAGGATACGTAGTCTTGTAGGTATCAAAGATCTGAAAGGAGCAGTATGGAACCGCGTGAAGTTATGTATGTCGATCAAATTGATCGCCGGTTTCCCTTTTTTTTAGCAGGAGATATAGGAGGTACCAATAGTAATTTTGGTATTTTCTCACTCTATCCTGAGCATCCTATTCTTGTTCTTTCGCTTCATTACAAAAGCCAGAATATTTCTGATTTTACGCAGTTCATGGGTGAACTCATCGACTATGTAAAGGCATACTATGATATTACGTTTGTCAGTGCCTGTCTTGGTGCAGCGGGGATTGTCTATCCTCATAGGGTCTCTGCGCGGCCGACGAACTTGTCCCTTGAAATTAATGCCCATGCTATTGCGAAAGTGACCACTATTAAGGATCTCTTTCTTATTAACGATTTTGAAGCAGTTGCCTTAGGTATTCAGATGTTACCTGCAGAGTCTCTTCTTTCAATAAATAAAGAAGGAGTGCACCATCAACAGGGAAATATTGCTTTTATTGGAGCAGGGACAGGATTAGGGAAAAGCATGTTATTATGGCATAGAGACGAAAAGCGGTACCTACCAGTTGCCTCAGAAGGTGGACATGCAGATGCGGTATTTTATACCCAAGAGGAGCTTGCGTTGAGTACTTTTATTCATGATGAATATGTCAAATGTCCCGTATCGTGGGAGATGCTTCTTTCAGGTGCTGGGATTCAACGCATCTATCGTTTTCTTGGGACACTTAGAGCCTACCCAGAAACTGACTATTCACGTGAAATTGCTGCTTCTGATTTCCCTCCAGATCGGATCTCCTTCTTTGCAGAACGGGATCAGCGGTGCAAAGATACCTTTGATCTCTATCGAACGTTCTACGCCCGCGCCTGTAAAAATTTTGTCCTTGAGTCACTTGCCTTGAATGGCATATATATAGCTGGTGGCATCGCCGCTAAAAATAGGCAACTCTTTTATGATCCTCAATTTATGGCTGAGTTTGCTCATTGCGGCAAACAGCACCAACAGCTTTTTAAGGTACCCGTTGTGTTGATCGCAGATTATAATGTAAGTCTGTATGGCGCACTTGTTGCAGCCCGTTTACGTAGGGAAGGAACTCTATGATAGAACTTAATCCGGTAGTGGCTACCCATGATACTGCTACCATGAAGATACTCTTTGATGAACTTATCAAAATACAGCATGCTCTTGAAAATGGGTATGAAACTCCCTATGGTGCCTTACACACCGTTGTTGACCCAAAGCCCCTCGAGCCGGTTCATGAGCTGGTAAAAAAGATGCAGGCATTGCATCCCTCATTACTTATGCTCGTGGGTATTGGTGGGTCTAACATGGGAACTCTGGGGGTTATGCATGCCCTTGGGAAGAAAAATGATCTTGAGTTTGCCTGTGCTGATACGATCGATGAACGGTATACAAGCACGCTTATTGCTCAGTTTCGGAGAAACTTAGAGAGTGGGCAGCGGGCCATTCTTTGTATCGTTACCAAGTCCGGTACAACTCCTGAGAGTATCATCAACGGAGCACTCTTTTTAGAGGTTCTTAAAGAGTTCTTTCCTAAGGACTACCACCAGTATGTGGTAGTTATCACCGACAAAGATTCTCCTTTATATGTGCTGGCAGAACAGGAAAGATATGCGCTCCTTGAGATTCCCAAGCAGGTAGGTGGCAGGTATTCTGTTTTTACCCCCGTAGGCCTGTTTCCCTTAATGATGCTTGGGATAGATGTACGAAGCTTGTGTAAGGGTGCTGCTCGCGCCCTTAGAACAGCGCTAATAGCAAATGAAGTGAATGAAACGGCACAGACTGCGCGTGCCTTATATCTCCATTATAGGGCGGGATATACGATCCATAATCTTTTTGTCTTTTCTCCCTATTTAGTTCTTCTTGGCCACTGGTATAAACAGTTAATTGGGGAGAGTCTAGGGAAGCAGGATTCTACCGAAGGTAAGCTTGTTGAAGTAGGATTTACCCCAGTTGTTTCCTTAGGTACGACAGACCTCCATTCAGTTGCGCAGCTCTATCTTGCTGGGCCTCGTAGTATATTTACGAGTTTCCTTTTTTTTGAAGATGAGCCGATGGATCTTACCATCCCTTCAAATTCCTTAAGCGCCCTCGTGCCAGGTCTTTCTAAGCGCCCTCTGACAGCAGTTAAATCGGCTATCGTTCAGGGTACCATAGCTGCCTTTAAGAAGCAGAAAAGACCTTCAGTGGTGCAAGGGCTTGAGCAAACGGAAGAAAGCATGGGAGCGTTTCTCATCCAAAAGATGGTAGAGACGATGCTTCTTGCTAAGCTGCTCGATATTAATCCTTTTGATCAACCTGCGGTGGAGCTTTATAAACAGGAAACTCGGGAGATTCTCAAGGGTTAAGGTAATCGTCCTCATCAAGAACAGTGCTTTTTGGATATCTATCAACATCAAACTTGCTACCATGCCTGAGGTGGAGTCTAGCAAGAAAATTCGTAGATACGAGTACTTTGAAGTATGCCGGAATCATACAATTTTTTCGATTTGTCCCGCCAAGTATCGAGAAATACAAAAAATTAAGGAAGCTATGAAAGCATCGATCTAGAATGGTCCCATGATTGGTTCTACTAGTTTTGAAAGACGAATAATTCCGAGGTTTTTTTACCATTTAGTTTAGCAATCCTCAAGCATCACCTTGGTGATCTTCCAGGCAAACTCGTCAGCAGCTTGAGGTCCAGTTGCAGTCACAATGTTTCCATCTACCGTTACTGGTTCTTTTGTGTAGATCACCGCATGTTTCCGGAAGATATCTTCGAGCTTGTGATCATCGTCCCAGCCTGTTGCTCTTTTGCCACCAAGAACGCCCGCTTTAGCTAAGATACGAGATGATATGCATATTGCCCCAAAGGGCTTATGAAGATCCATCATCTCTTGAAGCAGCGTATGTACAGCAGGGATATCCAGGTCATCAAGAGCTCCTGATCCTCCAATGAGAAAGAGTCCATCAATCGCAGCTACATCAAGTTGGTTAAGAGTCATATCAACTTCGGTAGTGGAAGAGTCGGTTGCCTTTGCTATCCCAGGTTTCGTGCTTGCGGTGATAATGGTAAAGGTAGGTTCTTTGGCGAGTATCGCTTTGGTAACCCCATATTCTATTGGCTGGTACTGATCATGGGCTATGAGTAAGACAATCTTTTTTTTCTGCATCTGTTCACTTCTTCCTTTTCTTAAACGTATGCCTAGTCTACCAGCTCTTACCGTACTGGTTCAAGCATAAGTTTGGTTCAGTTTAGGAATGAGTTCATGATATACCAGCTTATTTCGTTTAGCATACTTAGGAGCGGGAGTAAGCACCATATGTGTTGATCCACAGGCGAGGGTTGTCGGTTCATCTATAAGGCTAACGGTGGTCCTGTGATCTTGTGCCTTTCTTGCTAAGGTTTCCCAGGCTGACCAGCCCGCATTCTGCAAGGTGTATCCTTGCCAGGAAGGAAGGTAGATATCGGTTACAGGAAATGTATCAACAAGTACGCCGAGTGCTTTAAAGACCATGAGAGATGGCTTTGGTACGACAAGGATATCGATGCACCGAATACCCTTTGAGATAAGATAGGGAATCAAGGTGTGCTGTATCTTTTGTGGGCTAGAGATCCGCCGTCCTAACACTCCAGGATCGATGAGTACCGTTTTCCCTTGAGATTGTATAATGGTGAGCTGCTGTGTTTCATAGGGGAGCAGTAAGGTTCTCTCATGTCGGTAACGGGGAATAAGGAATCCGCATAGGAGATAGATTAGGGTAAACATGAGGATACGATGCTTGTGAGAAAAGGGACGAAAGAGCATGATGCTGCAGCCAAGGGGAGGTAAAAGGAGTGTAAGATACAAAGGAGGATGAGCTCCGATGAAGAGCCAAGAACGACTTCCCAATGTAAGAAGGATGCTCCATGCATAGGTGATACCTTCTAAGATTCCTATCACTATTCCGTGAGGAAGGGAAAAAAGCTCGCAGAAAAAAATAAGTGAGGAAATAAAGAGAAAGAGGCTTAGAAAAGGCGTAAACAGAAGATTGCCCAGAATATTTGCGGGAGAAAAAGGGAGCCCCCAAGCAGCAAGTAAGGGCCAGGCGCAGAGACTTAGAAAGAGTTGTATATCAAGATAGATAAGGAAGCGGGAGCGTAGATAGCTGAGCTTGCGGTAGATTGCTATAAAAATAGACATAGGAAAGTTCCTCAAACCCTAGCATGGTGAGGACCACTTTAGTATAGTAGGAGAACGTAGAAGTGCCTAGGCTGACTTAGCTTTGGCTTACTCAAAGGGGTTTTATGGATGATCAGTTACTCCGTTTAAAAAGCTATGCATACCGGTTACGCGTGTTGTCTTTAGAGGCCACCACTCAAGCCGGCTCTGGTCATCCAACGTCCTGTTTATCAGCAGCTGATATGGTAGCGGCCTTATTTTTTTCAGCGATGAAGTTTGATCCAGCAGATCCTACAAAACCTTCAAATGATCGCTTTATCTTATCAAAAGGGCATGCAGCTCCGGTACTCTATGCAGCCTGGGAGCAGGTGGGGGTTATTCCTTATGCGGAACTTATGACCCTACGAAAATTCACCTCAGTACTCGAAGGCCATCCTACGCCACGATTTGTTTACAATGAAGCGGCTACAGGGTCCTTAGGGTGTGGGCTTTCTGTTGGTCTTGGTATGGCACTCAGTAGCCGTCAAAAAGAGATACCCTTTTATACGTATGTTCTTCTTGGTGACAGTGAAATGACCGAAGGGTCTGTGTGGGAAGCAATAGAGCTTGCTGCCTATTATAAGGTTACTAATCTCATAGCTCTTGTCGATCTTAATGGTCTTGGTCAAACAACTGAAACGATCGATGATCGTAATGCGGAGAAACACGCAGGCCGTTGGGCAGCATTTGGGTGGAAGACGATCTGTATTGATGGCCATGCTATGGAGGAGATCCTTGCTGCCTTAGAACAAGCACGCACTTCAGATAAGCCAACTGTTATTGTCGCAAAGACTATTAAGGGATATGGGCTTGAGGGCATCGAAGGGAAAAATGGTTATCACGGACATGCCTTTTCAAAAGAGCAGCTTCCCGACCTCCTTGCAAAAATGGCAGACCGTTTTAAGGAGGAATCTCAGATAACCTTTATTCCACCACATGTAAAGCCTTATCATCGTGAAGCACGACGATCAATTTCCCTCTCTATGCCTCCAGCACCCTATACTAAAGAGATGAAGCGGGCAACGAGGAAAGCCTTTGGAGATGCTTTAGCAGTAGCGGGAGCCTTTGAAGAAAGAATTATTTCTCTTGATGCCGAGGTCAAAAATTCTACCTTTGCAGAAATGTTTGAACATAAGTTTCCTCAGCGATTTATACAGAGCTTCGTCGCTGAGCAGAATATGATCGGCATGGGTATCGGCTTCTATGCACGGGGATACATTCCCATCTGTTCTACGTTTGCCTCCTTTATTACACGCGCTCATGATCAGATACGAATGGCAGCCATCGACAGAGCAGCCTTGAGATTGGTTGGTTCTCATGCTGGAGTATCTATAGGATCAGATGGCCCTTCCCAAATGGGTCTTGAAGATATAGCTCTTATCCGGTCACTGCCTGACAGTATTATTCTGTATCCGGCTGATGCGGTGAGTACCTATGCTCTTCTTCAAAAAATAGTTGCCTATGAAGAAGGTATAAGTTATCTACGCCTCACAAGAATGGATACCCCGATACTCTATGGGCCGAACCAGCCTTTTAGGATAGGAGGTTGTAACGTTCTTAAGGAAAGTGATGAAGACCAGGTTTGTATTATTGCCGCGGGAATTACGGTATTTGAGGCTCTTAAGGCATACGAAGAGCTCAAGGCAAGGAACATTAAGGTCTCCCTTATTGATCTCTATAGTGTAAAACCACTCGATAAAGAAACGGTTCTTCGCATGGCTCGTAAGGCCCACAATAAGGTTATTACCGTAGAAGATCATTTCAGGCAGGGTGGTCTTGGTGAAGCCATCTGCTATGCTTTGCGTAATGAAGGAGTACATATAGAAATATTGGCTGTCAATGAAATATCTCGATCAGGAAAGCCCGATGAGCTTTTGGCGTTCCATAGAATTGACCATACTGCCATTCTTGAGGCTGTTTATTCGGTTATAGTCCTATAATTAAGGTATTCTGTCCCTGTCACACACTCTTTTTCCCAAGCACTTGCAAAAAGTTTTTTTTCAGGTATAATTCATATTAGTAAAATAACAACAATAATAAACTCTAAATTTGGAGATTTTATGAATTATATGAAACACATACTTTTATCATTAGTCGTAGTATTACCCTTAGGTAATGCTTTCGGAACGTGCCGCAACGGCCATTGCAGTAGAAAAGCTGTTAAGGTTGTTAAAGCTCAAAATATTCAACGTAATAAGTGTTCAAGAGGTGCCGTAATCGTTAAGTTTGCACAAGCTCGCAATCTAAGAAGAGGCAAAGCTTTTGCAGGTAATAACGTTCATACCCATACCGCTGGTGTAAATAAGAATACCGGATGCAAAAATGGCGTATGTAATTTTGCAGGTAGAGCTCAAAATAATGCTCAAATCGTTGGTATGGCAAGAGCAGCTCTTGCAAATCAAAGATGTAAAGGAAAACCGTGTGCTAGACATGCAGCAAAACCTAGTAAGGGTCTAAAGCCAGTAGTTAAAGGTGGTAAACCAACAGCTAAAGGTGACAAGCCAGCAGCTAAAGGCAAACAAGCTCCTAAAGGTGGAAAGCCAGCAGTAACTAAACCGGTTCCTATGACAGTAAAACCAGCTCCTCGTGCAGCAAATGCAGGAAGAAATCCACGAACGATTGCTCGTCCTGTACCAGCACCTGTTGTAGAAGATGACAATGCTTCAGAAGTTGATGAAGAAGAAGCAGCACCTGAAGAGCAAGAAGTTGCTCGACGTCAGTATGACAGAGTGCCATCTGAAGAATCTTCATTCTTTGGAAGATTAGGTCAATGGTTCTAAGTCTCTCATAGACTCTTTATATGTGTTCGGGAGCAGAGTGCCTTATTGGTACTTTGCTCCCGAAGTTTTTTAACGATGGATTAGAATCTTATTCTGGATGAGCTTGTAAAGTTCTTCCGAAGCTAGCTATACTAGCAGCTTTTATAGCTGTCGGTCAATTGCATTCTTAAAGAGTGATTTAAAGTGATGCTCCGATGATTTATTTGAATGAGTAGACCTCATCTCAAGGTACATTCTGCACTTCGGTACATATATGGGTTAACTCATCAGATCCCGTATGCTCTTTCATGCGCTCTATGAGTTGAGGAAGAGATTCCAGAAACTTTGGCAAAAGGAACTCGATGTGCAAGAGTTCTCGGTGCGTATATTTAACATTCAGTTCTACGACAGGACAATACTTTGGAAAATGGCGTTCAGAAAACAGGGGGCCGAGCTCTTTGAGATTTGAAAGAGTAAATTCAAGGCCAAAGTTTTTAAGATACTCCAGAAACGCATGCAATCCTTGTGGATCGATCACCTGTAAAATATCATGGTGCGAATGAATAGAGTATACCTTTTGAAACAATGTATCTTTTGCATAATCGGCCGTTTCTACTTGCACAGGGCAGGCAAGGAGTATAAGTTCATCGATGGTAAGGTGGATCGGAGTTGCGTAGGTATCTGCGGCATGCTTGAGGCACAAGGCAACATTGCCCCCATGGCTATGCGTGAGTATGCGTAAGAAGATATCATTATTCGTTTGAGCATATTCTTTTTTAAGTTTGATCAGATCTTTGTAAAGCTCATAGGCAGACTCTTTTCGTACCGTATGATTAAGATCACCTGACCACCCAAAGGCGTAACAGTGATCCCTAGGAAAATCCTGAGGATACTTGGCGCTCAGCATCGTCAGAAAATCTGTTGTATGGCTTTCTGGAAGGTCAGATAGTTTGGTAATGCCTTGAGGACAGCGAAAAAAACGGTAGACCGGAGGTAGATGAAGAATCGGTTCTAGGGGAAGAGTGCCATGAATAAATAAGGTGACCGGGATACGTTCCATAGCGTAAACTTTCGAGTTTCCTTGATGTATGGCTTTGAGTATATCAATTTAGTGGGTTCTCACAATGCATGAATCGACTTTTAGGATATGTTCTACAAGAGGACTACTTATTAATGGATACGCTCCAATTATTATAATTACTGACAAGTCAACCTGAGCTATGCAAGGAGGTGAATAGTTTAGGCTTTGTAGAAGCACATAGTGACTTGAAATAATATTTTTACTAATAGGATGCAGTGGCCAATAATAGCATCATGATGTAAAAGCCCAACTAGTAAGACTATTGCTCGCGAAGTAAGGGTCTAAGTTTGACAATCTCTGCCGAATTTAGGAAACTCTGAGCGAGTAGTGATAAAATTGAGGAAGAACATGTCAATTTGGTTGAAAGAATGGTCCGCACGAGCACTGATGTTTACAGTGATAGCAACCTCTTTCACATCACTATCAGCAGCTTCTATTGAGCGTTCTCGTTGCCTTGAGAATGAGTCATATCATACAAAGTCAAAAAGTGATACTGGGGAGGATGCTATATCTCCAGAGATTCTTACTTATAGGGCGAAAGCTCTACGATCTCTTTATGTATTCAGCAAGGCGGGATTAAAAATTGCAAAGTCATTTTTACAATTTGTGCGGAAGCATCCAGGAAAGACGCTGGCAAGTTTTTTGGCACTGCAAAATAAGATCTCCCTAATCAAGATACCTGGCGCAACAGCTCTATCAGTAACGAATCTTTATCAGAATATCACCTCAAATGATACCATGGTGCCCCTTTTACCTATGATTACCACCGTGGGTAATGATGTTACGGCGTGTGTAACATTTGTGTTTAGGGATACGAATTCCGGCAATATTTCATCCAGTTGCCCTCTAGGAGGACTGGTCCCAACAGTGCCATTTACATTTAGCAATATGACCTGTGCCGATTCTCCTGGCTGGGTTACTGGCGGGTTTCAGGACGAATTAAACCATATATTACATTGCGCTTTCGTAACGCGAGCTCTAGGCTATTTTAACACAATTTATATTAATTCTACGTTTGACGATATTTCAGGGCATAAGGCACAAGGCTTGATTCAAATTAATTGGCCTACTGCTTACATACCCAGCACAACCTTAACAAATCAATCACCATCGACAACAGATACCTCAACTAGAGCTTCCAATATTCCTAGCTCTAACTCCCCAATAACTCAATCTTTATCAACAATAAGTAGTGTACCCCCGACCGCAACTTTCACTCAGCCTATCAATAATAATTCAATTGTTGCTACTACTCCAACATCGAATATAACTTATGGGATAACTACAAGTACAACCGATACTGCATCAACCCTTGCAGTTCCTGCAAGCAGTCCTCCCTATGCGATTATTGGGGGTGCTGTAAGTGGCGGACTGGTTTTATGTAGTATTATGGCTGGTATTGTTGCATATGTGAGAACATGGTATGCCAGGCAGCAGGAATCCTCGCCTTCTCAAGAGCAGAATCAAGATTCAGGTAGTGGATATCCGAGATCAGCAGATTATGGCCTAATTGTCGTTGCGCATTCTCAAAACCTTAAACCATCTGAGTATGATGACATATCTGCAGTTTCAAGCAGATCTCAAACTGACTTGCATTCTCAGCCCGATAGCAATTCTGGATACGCCAGTTTATCGCTTGCTCCAATGAAAAACTGATCTTGAATTTAATCTAACGAAAATAAGTGCAGATGGCTTTTTCTCAGATTGTGGCATGTATACCAGCTTGGATGACATGCGCAATAAACTATCATTCCTGTTCAAGCAGCGTTGTCTAAACCCCATTAAAACCTACAATGTTCATTGCCCAAAAGTGCATATTAAAGAGTGTATAGAAGTTGCGTGGCCTCAATATGCTTTTAGAAAGTGCTCTATGGGCGGCAAGTGAATGATATTATTTTTCACTAGCATTTATTGGTATATGTGGTATACTATTAGTACATTGATACGTTACATTTCGCATGTTTTTACCAAGAAAGGGCTTTGTCATGGAGATTTTCGCTTGGTGGGGCCTTTTTTTTGCGCTCTGCCTTCTCTTAGAGTTAAGTTCACCCGGATACTTCTTTTTCCTCTCGTTTTCGATAGGATCGTTAGCTGCAGGCTTTGCTGCATGGTACGATGTTGCACCTATGGTGCAAGGAGGGATATTTTTGGGTATCTCAGCTCTTACCTTTGCTCTTCTACGACGGTATGTTAAACGTATTGAGCAAAAAGGGGCTATAAAGACGAACGTTGATGCACTGCATGGTAAAAAGGGTGTAGTGACTGAAGATATAAGCCCGCTATCACGAGGCTGGGTACTCGTAGATGGTGAACCATGGGCAGCGTTACCCTATGATGATACTCCCATTAAGAAAGGTGCGGTAGTAAAAGTTATAGGTAGTGCCGGTACCCATCTTACGGTAAAGAAATTAGAAAACAATGCATAACTTAAGAGGTGTCCTATGATACTCATGATTGTATTAGCTGTTATAGTGCTGCTTGCAGCGCTTCTTATGGTGCGCTCTGTGTATTTAGTACCACAGGCAGAGGCCATTATCGTTGAACGTTTAGGACGCTATGATCGTACACTTACGGCGGGGATACATTTTTTGGTGCCTTTCATGGAGAGGCCACATTATGTTACCTGGAGCTATTTGCTTGCAGGCTCGGATCGTAAATACCATCGTTTTGTCAAAACTTTTTATCAGATCGATTTACGAGAACGCGTGTACGATTTTCCAAAGCAAAATGTTATCACAAGAGATAACGTGATGATGGAAGTGAATGCGCTCCTTTACTATCATATTACTGATCCTAAGAGAGCGATTTACGAAGTGGTCAACGTGCCAGAGGCGATCGAAAAGCTCACGCAAACAACGTTGCGTAACGTTATCGGGTCATTAGATCTTGATGAAAGTTTAGTCTCTCGAGATGCTATCAACGAAAAATTGCGGCTCAATCTTGATGCTGCAACCGACAAATGGGGCGTAAAGATTACTCGTGTTGAGCTTCAGGAAGTGAATCCGCCTCAGGATATTCGCATTGCGATGGAAAAGCAGATGCGTGCAGAACGGGATCGTCGTGCGGTAATTTTAGAGTCTGAAGGACTTAAGCAGGCGGCAATTCTGACGGCTGAAGGGCAACGAGAATCTGCGATTCTGAAAGCTCGCGGTGTCGCTGAGTCGAAGGTGATTGAAGCTCGTGGTGAAGCAGAAGCACGTCTTCAGGTTATCGAGGCTGAAGCAAAAGCGATCGATTTAGTGAAGAATGCGGCTCCAGGTCAAGATCCGCTGAGCTACTTAGCGGCGATACAGTATATTAAGACGATACCGTCCCTTATGGAAGGTAAAGATAATAAGCTTATCGTAGTACCATATGAAGCGGCTGGACTTGGCGGTTCAATTGCTGCGATGAAGAAAATACTTACAGACGCATAACGTAACGATCTAGAAAGCTGTGTCTCATTTGATAGACACGGCTTTCTTAGACCCACTTGAGCTTGAGATGTTTTATTGGTACTTTAGGATGGTCTGCATATGGGTGCAGCGTAACTCTCTACAATAAAGGAGTCCAGATGAAAAATATTATCTCTACCTTATGCATTGTTGCATTACTCTGCAGTGGAGTTGGAACTTTTATGCTTTCAGCTAAATGTGGTAAAAAATGTAGCAGTAGCACATGCACAAGAGACTGCGATTGTGGACAAAGCAGCAAATCTTGCCGTTCAGGTTCCTGCAAATAGTCGCATAACCTAGTTAGCTTAGAAGGTCGCGAGGAAATTCGCGGCCTTCTTCACTTGTAGCTTCTGAATGATGTGTCCATGGAGCATCGGGATCAGTAGGTTCTACTTTCAAAAGAGTAAATATTCCCCCGTTAGGTGTTACTTCTAAGGGGATATCGGTCATATGGCTCAGGCTTTGATGGCGTGTTAAAGCATACAAAGGCCAGGTTCCTGGGTTCCATGCAGTAAATTCAATCGTTCGAGTTGTTCCAGGAAGAAGATGGAGCGTTGCTCCTTTTATTTGAGCAGACTTAGAAATGGGGCCACCTTCCGTTCCTACGAGGGTCCAGGTGTAGCCATGCAAAAAGAGTGGATAGGTATTGAGCGCCATAGATCCTACATGGAGGCGCACCCGCTCTCCTTGGTTTAAGGTGATAAGGGGAATGCTCGGTGCAGCATGGCCGTTCAAAGTGAACCAATTAAATTGATTTGTCGCGGTATTTGGGGTGAGTGTCTGTGAATTTAGTGCCCATTCTTGTACAAGAAGAGCTATGTGTCTATCGACAGGTTCTTCATACTGCTTTGGGTGAACGATAACCATACCAACGAGTCCATATCTATTTTGCTTTGCAATAGAGCAGCCTGAGTGGTACAGATAGGTTCCTTCTTGATAGGCCGTAAACTCATACACATGGGTCTCTCCAGGTAGTACGGGATTCCTTTCAGAAGATTTATCAAGGGCATGAGGATATTCAAGGCCGTGCCAATGAATGAGCGTCGGTTCTGGTAATTCGTTTCTAAAGATGACACGTACCTTATCCCCCACCGTGAGCTCAATGGTAGGTCCTGGTGTACTGCCATTATAGCCCCAGGCGTTTAGTTTCTTTTTGGAGGGTAACGCTTTTATGCCAAGAATAGTTTTCATGGCGTGCAGTAATTGATGGTGCGTAGCTGCTCCATCGGTTAAGGTCTGCTCAACCGGTTGTGCCGTCAACCGAAATACTTTCACGTCTCCATTTTTGGTGAACCCTAGAGGCTTTATGCTGGGAGTTTCGACAATACCGATTTCTTTACCCGTATTTGAGGGCTTTGGGGAAATCCGTATGTTCGAACTCTTCCAGGCATAGTTTGGGTAGTCAGATTGTTCTCTATATCTTTCTTTGGTAGGTGCTGCGGACATAGTGCCCCCCTGCAATGAAATGCCAAGAGAGAGCATCAAGGTGGTTGTAGATACGAGTAAGCAAAGTATCTTTTTCATCATTCGACTCGGTATTTTAGCAGCGACTCTTTTTCCCGACGCTGCTCCTAGATAGAGCGTGACACAGAGTCTTTGTTAAAGTCTAGATTTGGGGGAGAAATTTTGTCGCTTCCCTAAGATGGCGGTAATGATGCAGAACACACACCTAGGGATTTTCAGACGGGCGAGTTATAAGAGCTCTTGAGCTTTCCTTGTCCATGGCACCAATGCTCCTACCTATGATACGATAGGTATCATAGGTAGGACTTACTTGCTTTTATGAAACTACAGCTGCTTCAGTTGGCTCAGGAGATATGCTCCGGATGCTTTTTTGTATTCTTTCAAGCTTCTGATGCCTACCTTCAGGAGAGAGTCTTGCTTGTAGGGTAGGCGATGGGTTTGAGGTACCAGATGTTGAAAAGCAGCAGTTGCGAGGACATGCGATAGAAGCTGCAAGTGGGTGACTTGCATCAATGTACCCAGCAAACAACGGAGGAGTTGTAGGGAGAATTACTATTGGTCCGAGGCATGCACCTTTTTCACAGGTTTGGTAAGGAAGGCAGGGACTCGTTGCTGCGCAAGAGGTCGTAGGTTGACCCCAAAAGTTTTTGCTTAGCAAGTAGCTGATGCTGCTTCCGCTGTCTTCAATGTCAGCGGTGAAACCGGAAAAGGTATTTTCATGGGCATTAATGAACCCATTAAGCGGACTAGCACTAGCTTGCAAGTTTAGAGTATCTGTAGCAAAACAAATGCTTGAAGTACCAGTACCGTAGAAACAATTACATTCAGCAGTAATATCAAGGAGAGGAGTCCAAGGTATTTTTGGGTCGAGTACGATGCCGAATGATCCAGAAAAGCAATTACCTATGAGTTCGGTTATTTCCACAGGCATTGCTTGCGAAGGTTGCTCTTGGTTAGTGTCTGTTTCTGCTAAATAGAAAACTCCTCCAGTCACCGTGTTGCCACAGAGTCTATTTCTTTGCACTCCGTTATCAAGTATTAATGACCCAAAAAAGGCAGCAACATTGTTGCTGGTTGAGTTTGTTGCAAGAGCTTCGCTTTTTGCTACATTGTCATTGATTATTTGTATAGCAATACTGGTACTGTTTTCAAATAAGCAGGAATCAATTTCTATTTTTAGCTCTGGTGAGGGTCCTGAGATGCTGATATCATGAAATGGTACGCCTTCAATATTAAAAAAAGAAATGTTGTTAAAAACTGAATTCTTTATCAGAACTGTCTGAAGGCTTCCATTAAGGGGGTTACAACCGAATCCAACTCCCGTAGTACTCGATATAAAATCATGCAGATGGGAATCTTTAACAACCACGTCAGAAACGGCAGTACTAGTGCTGCTACCTAGCGGAGCAGAGATGATACCACGATCATTAAGTTGAGCAAGCTCGCAATTGCATACGGTTAATTGCCTATGAGCAGGACTTACTGGCAAGTCTTGAATTCCAGGTCCTGCAGTATTGCTCCGAATAATGACATGATCTATAAGAGTTTCTCCCGATTGTGAGCATTGACCTTGTATCCCCCCTACCAAGTTTCCGGCAAAATGACCATGTGTAAGGGTGACATTTCCTTGATTATGGCCGGTGATGAGGCAATCCTGTATGGTCAGGTTCGTTGCGTTATCGTAGTTAATAGAAGAAGAATAGGTGTTTTGAAAATAGATGTTCTTAATGACATTATTGCCTGTAGCAATAACACCGACCCCATTATTTAGAGTACCATTCAAGTTTGTAATGATCGGTTGTGCTGGAGAAACAGAGATATCTGTTGGATCACAAGCTCCGATGATTTTCTGTCCTGACTTGAGAGTTATTCCGCCATCAAGCGCCATTGTTGAAGGAAGCACTATGAGTATATCCCATGGAGCAAGTGCTGCAGCAGCGAGTGATGCAAAAGGGTGTTTTTCGGAACCATTACCTTTTGGCGCGGCAGTGGCTTGAACAAATTTTACAACTTCTTCATGACCATGCTTAACAGATTTTGCTAACGCAGGTGCGAAAATCGTGAGACTTGTGAGTAACACGAAAGAATAAGATACGAACTTCATAGGATTTCCCCCTTTGTAAAGTTTTATTTTTCTGGTTTCACTCCCCAGTTATACTTAGGGTACTCCAAAGAAAATTCCCAAAGCAATAGTTAGTGCTGATAGTTCAAGAGAAGGTAATGAACGCCACGCTGAGTATCTTAAGCGCAGGAAAAGAGGTTTGGTGATGCTGGGTAGGTCTCTATGGCCAATGCAGTCCTGCCTATGATACAGTATGTATCATAGGCAGGACTGCATTGTTTTTACGAAGCTACAGCTTTTACCGTTACTCCTTAGGGCGTGCCAGATGCTGGAAAGCGACAGTTGCAGGGACATGCAATAGACTCTGTAAGTGGATGGCTTGCATCTATATAGCCGATGAACAGAGGAGGTGTTGTAGGGAGAGATACTGTTGGTCCAAAACACATTCCATTTTGACAGATTTGGTATTGACCACACATACTTGTGCTTGTGCAAGCCTTCGTAGGTGTACCCCAGAAGTTTTTGCCTACCAGGTAACTGACATTGCTTCCATTGTCTTTAATATCAGTTGTGAAACCGGAGAAGGTATTGTCATGGGCATTGATGAGACCATTAAACGCCCCTGGGGTGGGGGTTGAAGTTATGGTCTCAAACAAAATACTGTTAGAGCCAGAGCCGAAGAAACAATTACCTTCTGCAGTAATATCAAGGAAAGTCCAAGGTATGGAATTAATAAGGGATGCATTGAGCTCGATACCTATAGATCCAGTAAAGCAGTTACCTATGATTTCAGTGATTTCTACAGGCTTGGCGGCAGAGGTATTAAGATGAAAGGCTTCTGCAAGGTAGAAAGTACCATCGGTAACCGTGTTGCCACATAACTTATTTCGTTGTATGGCGTTATCATCTATTAGTGATAGGAAAAAAGTGGCAACATTGTTGCTGATTGAGTTTGTTACAGTTACTTTGCTTTTTGTTGAGTTGTTATTGAATATTCCAATAGCTGCAGCGGTACCAATTTCAAATGAGCAGGAATCAATGTCCATTTTTAGCTCTGGTGAAGGCCCTGGCTTGGTAATGTCATATATAGGATTGCCCGCAATATTATAACTAGCAATATTGTAAAAGGAGGAATTCTTTATTAGAACTGTCTGTACGCTTCCATTCTGGGGTGCACAAACGAATCCGAATCCGGCAACTCCAACAAAATCATGAAAATATGAATCTCTAACAACAACGGAAGAAAAGGCAGTGGTAGTACCACCTACAGGGTCAGACGCGATACCATTAGCATTAAGTTGAGCAAACTCGCACTTGCATACTATTAATTCCCGATGAGCAGGGTTTACTGGAAAATCTTGAATCCCAGGACCCGCATTATTGTTGCGAATAATAACATGTTCTATAAGAGCTTCGCCAGATTGTGAGCATTGCCCCTGAATTCCTCCTACGAGTAAACCTACAAAAGGACCACCTGAGGGAATTTTGACATTTCCTTTGTTATGACCGGTAATGAGGCAATCCTGTACGATCAGGTTAGTTGAGCTATCATAATTGATAGCAGAAGAGAAGGTATCTTTAAAATAGATGTTCTTAATGACATTATCACCATTAGCAGTAACACCGACTCCATTATTAGTTGCTAAAGAAGAGTTTGTAATGATTGATTGTGTGGTAGATCCCGTGAAATCTGTTGGATCACAAGACCCTATAATTTGTTGTCCTGGTTTGAGGGTTATACCTCCATCCAGTGCTGTTATTGAAGGAAGCACAATGAGTACATCCCACGTAGCAAGCGCTGCAGCAGCGAGTGTTGTGAAAGGATTTTTTTTGGTACCATCACCATAGGGGGAGGCGTTAGCTTTGACATATTTTACGATTTCCTTAGGACAGCGCTCGTCAGCTTGTGCTAACGTAGGTGCAAGAAGCGCAAGGGTTACGAGTAACAGCAGAGATTGAGATACGAACTTCATAGGATTTCCCCCTTTGTAAAGTTTTATTTCTGGGTTCACTACCCAGTTACTCTTAGGGTACTCTAAAGAAAATTCCGAAAGCAATAGTTTGTGCTGTGAGCACAAGAGAGGTGGATGGTACGTCATGCTAATTATTTTTAATGGAGGCTGGGAGGCTTGGTGGTCTTGAATAGTTGGCCAATGTTCCTACCTATGATACATACTGTACCATAGGTAGGAACTTGATTGCTTTAAGAAGCCACTGCTACAGCTGTTGGCTGATGAGATCTGTTTTCGATGCTTTCGCTTATTCTTGCAAGTTTTTGGAGCTTCTCTTCAGTAGAGAGCATTGCTTGCGGAAGAGGAGGTGTTGTTAGCTTGCCAGATGTTGAAAAGCAGCAGTTGCGTGGACATTTAATAGAAACTGCAAGTGGGTGACTTGCATCAATAAAGCCCGTGAAGGGAGGGGCTGGAGCAACAACTATTGGGCCGAGACAAGAACCATGGTCACAGGTTTGGAATGGTAGACAAGAACTTGTGGTTGAGCAAGTTGTCGTAGGTGTACCCCAGAAGTTTCTGCTTACCAGGTAACTGACATTGCTTCCATTGTCTTTAATATCAGTTGTGAAACCAGAGAAGGTATTGTCGTGAGCATTAATGAGACCATTAAACGCCCCTGGCGTAGGGGTTGAAGTTATGGTATCAAACAAAATACTGTTAGTGCCAGAGCCGTAGAAACAATTACATTCTGCAGTAATATCAAGGAGGGTCCACTTTATGAGTGGCAAGAGTTCGATGCCAATATTTCCAGTAAAGCAGTTACCGATGATTTCAGTAATTTCTACCGGCATTGGCAGAGCTACTACAGAATGCGATGCTTGTGCTTCGTAGAAAGTAACACCGGTAACGGTGTTACCACAGAGCCTGTTTTGTTGTATGCCATTATCGAATACTTGTGACAGGAAAAAAGTACTCACATTACTTGTGGAGTTTGTTACAATTGCTTCGCTTTGTGAAGAGTTGTTATTGAATATTGTTATAGCAACACTGGTGCTGCTTTCAAATGAGCATCCATCAATTTCTATTTTTAGCTCTGGTGAAGGCCCTGCGTTGGTGGTAAAAAAAGCTGGACCGGCTTCGATATTAGAATCATTAATATTAGAAAAGGCTGAATCTTTTATGAGAACTGTCTGAACACTTCCATTATGGGGGAAACATAAGAATCCAATTCCGGTATTTCCAATGAAATCATGCAAATATGAATCCTTAACAACAACCGAAGAAAAGACTGTAGTGGTGCTACCTACAGGATCAGATAAGATGCCAGTTGTATTAAGTTGAGCAAGCTCGCACTTACATACTGTTAACTCACGATGAGCAGGGTTTACTGGCAAATCTTGAATTCCAGGTCCTGCATGATTGTTACGAATAATTACATGCTCAATACGGGTTTCTCCAGATTGTGAGCATTGGCCTTGTATTCCACCTACGAGAGCACCTGTAAAAAAACCTGTTGTAATGACGGTGCTTCCTTGGTTATGACCGGTAATAAGGCAATCCTGTATGGTCAGGTTCGTTGCGTTATCGTAATTGATAGCAGAAGACCAGGTGTTTTGAAAATAGAGATTCTTAATGACATTATCACCAGTAGCTGTAATGCCGACACCATTGTTTGGGCTTGTGCTTGATGTCGTAATGATAGGTTGTGCTGGAGATAAAGAGATATCTGTTGGATCACAAGACCCTATGATTTTTTGTCCTGGCTTGAGAGTTAAACCGCCCTCGAGTGCCTTTGTTGAAGGAAGCACAATGAGTACATCCCATGTGGCAAGGGCTGCAGCCGCAAGTGTTGCAAAGGGATGTTTTTTAGAACCGTTACCGTTTGGTGAGGCAGTGGCTTGGACAAATTTTACGACTTCTTCATGACAGTGCTTGTCAGATTTTGCTAACACGGGTGCGAGAAGTATAAGGGTTGCGAATAACACAAGGCATTTAGATACGAACTTCATAGGATTTCCCCCTTGCAAAGTTTTGTTTTTCTGGGCTTACTCCCCAGTTACTTTTTAGGATACTCTAAAGAAAATTTCGAATGCAATAGTTTTGATAATCAAGGTTACGGCACAATAGATACAAGACTTTCTCAAGAGTGAAAAGATTGTATAGATCTGTATTAATTTAAAAGAAGAGGCTTTCTTTTGTTGCCGTTCCGAACCTTGACCGATTATATCTTAAGTGACACTGCACATTCATCTATTTTCACCATGTATCAGCATCGCAGTAAGGATGCATGAGCTACTTTAGATGACTTTCCGGAGAGTTTTGGGAGGTCGTGCTGACGGAATTATGCGAGAGGTTGGTTAACCGATTCGTAGAACTGAGGTTTTGTTGTAGCTTCTGGCAAGTCTTGGTACCCAGATTCTTTGGGTTTTTGAGACGGAGCTACTATAATTAGGGCATAGTCAGCTGATCTAACTTCATCTGAAGAACGTTGGACACCTGATTCTTGATCTTCCTCGTCAGCTGATGAGGCCTGGTTGTGCATGCCGCACCATCCACGCACAAATGCCACAACCCCAGCTATAATGCTACATAAAGCCAATCCGCCACCTACTGCACCCCCAATAATAGCATAGGGGGGTTTGCTGGTAGGGACTTATAAAAGGGATTGATGAAGTATCGGACATGTTTGATGTTGTTGTTCCTTGAGTATTTGATGTGGGTATAGCGGTAGCGTCCGTACTATTTACAGAGCCGGTTAAGCTCTGATTGGTATTTGGAAGTGGGGTTGGTACTGGGCTGCTGACGACTGATGAAGATTGGGTTGTTGGAGAATTGCTAGAGCTGCTGGAGTGGTGTCGATAATAGTGGGTGCAGTATCTGGCATATAGTAAATACTTGTTCCTGTGTTTATTGCCGATGAAGGTTGATTCGTTACTGAGATGCTTGGTATGTTAATATGGATGGATTAATTTGGATAATTCCTTGTACCATAGTATTTGGCGTAGCGCCTAAATCGATTACAGTAAGATAGGCATAAATTGTCGTATTAAGATAACGAATAGCTCGTGTGACTAAAATACTTTCTAATATGGTGCTTAACACAGGTGTATATCCATAAGAATCCCATACCCCATCAAAAAATGTTTGGGGAAGTCCAGTTCCAGCGCTGGTAATATTACCAGAATTTATATCACCAAGTCTTATTGTTGCATTACAGGTTGGAAGACCAGTGGTAGGATTAACAGTTCCACTAATAGTCATAGGTAAAAGGGGCACAACTGTACTATTGGATGTTATGTTTTGATTAATATTTGTTACTGATAACGCTGTTGCACCAGGTGCTCTGTTTGAGGATTCCTTACTTTGCAATGCAAGAGCAATTGTTAGCGCTTTTCCCGGGTGCTTTCGCACAAATTTTAATACTGGTTTCACTATTTTTAACCCAGACTTGTAGAGTACCAAAAGGGATTGTAGAGTTTTGGCTCCATAAGAAAGAGTATCTGGAGAGATAGTATCCTCCATCAAATCATTGCTTGTAGGTTGATGTTTAGGGTTTTTTACTTTTTTTGGTGCAACTTTGCGGGTTGAAGCTTTTTGCGAGGCCATCTTTTTAGCTACAATTTTTGGAGTAGCTTGTGACTTTGCCTGATAAGACTCACTTTCAAGGTTGCGAGGAAGCTCAATAGAAGCTGCTGATGTTGATGTGACAGAGGTTGCCATCACAATAAACATCATCCCTACCACGTACCATTCTTTCAACCAATTTGTCATTTTTTTCCTCAATTTTCTACTAACTATATTCTATAATATTTATTTTTCAGAAATTGTCAAGCCCTTGTCATTTCCTTAAGAGCAATTCTATCACTGGTTGGGGTTTTTCGCCAACAGCATTCTTCAATAGCTCGATTTATTGAGGAATTTATCGTTTGATCGAAATGTTTTTCAATACAGCTGCAAGACTAGCATCCTTCTCATTGCGAATTGCAAGGAATTCTGCCCTACCCCTAGCCCTTCGTACTCAGAATAGGGAGGACTGTAAGCCTGGCCAAGGCGCACTTAGAATACTCATGGAGGATACCGAACTTATGATCATGCGCTTGAATAGAAGGATGATTTCTTGCTTATGCCACCTCTGCATAAATGCCACAAACTAGAATAAATCCATCTGCGGTTTCCTATAATATCAGAGGTTCATACTGATAGGTATTATGTGAGGGGTTGGTCAGGCTCTCATTGCAGCTGCAGGCAAACCTTCGAACCAAGATTTGCCTGAGGAGTCAGATCATATTGAGATCTGATCGAAGCTTCTGGCAGGCCCGTGTAATCAGATTTAATGGGTTTTTGGGGTTGAGCTACTACAATTAGAGCGTAGTTTGATCTACCTTCATCTGGAACACAATGTTGGGTTTGTAATTCATGGTCATGCACTTCGGCAGGGGAGGATTCCTTGTGCATGCCGCACCAGCCATGCACGAATGCTGCAATCCCAGCTATAAGACTACATAAAAGCAGTCCGCCACCCACTGTACCCCCAATAATAGCATATGGAGGTTTGCTGGTAGATAGTATGAGAGGAAATGATGAAGTGTCTGTTGACCCATGTGTGCTAGTTGTTGTCCCATGAACTATACTCGGGGTCGCTATAGTATCATTATTTGAATCATTGGTGCCATTGGTAGTATTTTGATTGGAATTAGAAAGTAATGTTGCTACGGTATGACTTACATTAGATGGAGATTGAGTTGTTAGAGAGGCGTTCGCATTACTTGAGCTATTCTCTGAATTTGTTGGTGATACAGCTTGGGTAGTTAAAGATACGCCAGAATTTTCAGAAGTTACTGTTGAAGAAACTATTTTCGTTGAAGGTGGAGTTTGTATAGGGTTACTAGGAATGCTAGTCATAGGTGGATTAATCTCGATTGTGCCCTCTACGCTTTCCGTTGGGTAATAATCTATATAATCAATGAAGGTAGAGTCGATATACATAGTAGTGTCAAGATAACCGGGAGCTGGGGTGACGGTAATACATCCTAGTAAGTTGTTAACAAGAACAGTAATTCCGAAAGAATTCCAAACACCATTGGAAAATGTTTGGGTCTGTCCCGCATCGCAGCTGCTGCTAATATTACCGGAATTTTTATCTCTGAGCACCAATGTTGCATTGCTATTAGAACCGCGATCTCCTATAGCATTCCCACTAATGCTCATCGGTAGAAGGGCCACAGCTGAGCCATTGCCTGTTAAAACTTGATTGCTATTGGTTACGGATAATGCTGTTGCTCCAGATATGGTGATTAAGCTACCTTGATTTTGAAGTGCAAGAAGAAGTAGCGTCACAGTTTTTAACCAATGCTTGCCTACTAATTTAGATCCTGACTGGAAGCCCTCAATAATCGCTTGTATCGCTTTAGGTCCATAAGAAAGAGCATCTAGAACCATATCCTCATCAAGCAGGTCTCTCGTTATAGGTGAATCGAGAAAAGACTCGTTTTCAAGGCTACGAGGAAGTACAATAGAAGCTGTTGATAGTGATGTGACAGAGGTTGTCATCACTGAAAACACCAATCCCAGTGTGCACCATTGTTTCAGCCAAGTTGACATTTTCCCCTCAATTTTCTTGTAACTCAGTGCTACTAGCTTAGATCTTCCTGAATTAGGCAGAAATTGTCAAGTCGCGGGTACATGAGTAATTTTCTCACTTCCTGGACATCTACAGCATTCTTCTTCAAGAACCCAATCTACTGCGATATTTTTCACTTGATTGAAAAACCTTTTCAAAATGCGTCTGAGTAACCAGCGTCTTATCTTCACGAACTGCATGAATAGCTGCTTCATTGATAATGTTTGCAAGATCAGCACAGGTGAGTCCCCGAGTTTTTTGGGCAAGGATTCCGAAATTAAGATTTCCATCAGTTTTGATTTTTGCAGCATGGAGACGCAGGATAGCTTCTCGGCTTTGTTCATCAGGAAGTGGTACCGTTACTATTCGATCGAATCTGCCTGCACGAATCAGCGCAGGATCTAAATCCTGGTGGCGATTTGTTGCGGCAATGACGAAGATATCATCGTCTTGTTTAAATCCATCTAGCTGATTAAGGAGTTCATTTATCGTAGCACGGTATTCCATCGCATAACCACTTTCAACGTTGCTACTGCGTTTACATCCAATTGCGTCGAATTCATCAATAAAAATAATCGCTTTTTGATAAGCGCTATCTTTAATAGCAGCACGAGCTTCGTCAAATAGCTCTTGTATGCTCTGAGGTCCTTGCCCAGCATATTTACCAATAAAACGATTGGCCGTTGTGGCGATGAATTTTGCATTGACCTCACCAGCTATAGCACGGGCAATAGAAGTTTTACCTGTTCCTGGAGGGCCGACAAGAAGGATGCCTTTTGGCATATGGGCCCCTACGGCACGATATTTGTCACTTTGGGCGATGAAGTCAGTTACTTCACGGATATCTTGAGGAATGGTACCGGCCAGATTGGCAAAGGTATAGGGTTTCTGCGGAGTTTGTTCTGACGATTCTCCCGGGGTTACCGTATCATATACTCGGAGACTTACCTGTTTCTTGGTGAGTGCGGCACATGATACCCCTGCATGAACTCCTCCTAAAAAGACCCCTATGTTATCAAGCAAAGAAATTCCTATATTATCAAGGATTGATCCGGGAGCACGTGTGGGAAACATGCCTGCGAGGGAACCAAGAATATGGGCAGTAATGCCAACTCCATGGCCAACGGATCCATGAGCAAGCTCAGGTGTAGAGTCACCACCTATATAGCCAAGAGCACAACCGAGTGCCGCAAGACCGTACTTTGTTTTGCTTGGTTGAGAGCGCAAACTGTTTAGGGTATGGTAGGTAAAAAATCCATTAGACAGGGCAATAGCCAATGTTTTTGCTTTGTCGGCAGGTTGTACACTTAGGATGAGGGTACTCATAAGAGTGATGCACAAGATTCTTGGAAGAAACGAGCGCAATAGAAATGCTTTTTGCATGAATTCTTCTCACTGTGATTATATAATTCTATATAGGTCATTATTTGTTTAGTATAGCAGGTGTGCAGGCGCTCTTCAAAAGGCTTGAATAAATGGAGTATAATGAAAGTTTTGTTCGTAATGACAGTATGCAGAAGGGTGGAGAAAGGGTAACGTCTTTGACCTGCGTGTAGCGACTCTTTTGGAGCGCCACTCATAGAATAGTGCCCTTCTCAGAGATTCTGAAGGTATGGACGGACTCAGACTTTCTGCTTTCCAGGCTCGCACCTAGTTGCTTCATCTAAGAATAATGAAGAGTACGACAGCCTATTTTTTACTACTTAGATTGTGTAGCATTTCCAAGAAGGGCTGCCAGTCTTTTGAATCCTTGTTCTTGAGCAATCATCTGTGCAGTTTTACCTGCCTTAGTTCTTACGCTTCGATTAGCACCTCTGCTGAGTAGTAGCCTACACGCAGCTTCTTGGTTGGCCATTGCTGCCTTATGAAGTGGTGTATAGCCTTCGGCATCGGGCAAATCGACAGGAACTTTCAAGTTTAAGTGCATTTCTATAATCTCACAGATCCCCTCCTGAGAGGCTTTATGAATGAGAGGGATCGAAACGTATCTTTTTTCGTCAGCCTTAGATTGTGCTGAAGACTTAATGTACCCGGCAAGTCGTAAGGGTAATTGTCCATAACTACCCGACGATTTAAATGCCGATTCAGGCATTGCTGCATATCCAGAGGGTGCCATTGGTATACTTCCATACCCTGGAGAGTTGATGACTGAAGAACTTTCAAGGAGAGCAACGAGTTTAGCAAACTGTAACTCTTTTGCGAGCTCTAACGCTGTTTTACCATGAGGAGTCTTGAGGCTCCTATCAGCTTCACGTGCTAAGAGTAGTCTACAAGTGTTTTCTTTGCCGGCCATTACTCCCCTTTGAAGAGGGGTATATCCGTCATCATCACGCAAATCGATTGGAACTCCAAAACTGAGCAAGATCTCAATTTCTTCACAAGATCCTTCGGATGCTGCCTTATGGAGCGATGCAAATATGTCGTTAGAGTTTTCTGGTTGCCGAGGAACGACTGAACAATAATGATCATTTGGTGTCGTCTCAGCTTCGAGATAAAAAACTGCCTCATAGTTATCCTGCTGCCGAAGACGTGCTTCATCATAATGGCCATTTACTGAGACTTGAGCTTTTTCAGATTTTCCATCAAGAGGGGCAGAAAAGTTCTCATAATTATTCTTTGCCTTAGTCAGTATACTTTGGTAGGGCTGATTATTTACAGCTCCGTCATTGTCATTTTCGTTGTTGGTACTTACATATTTAATACTGATGTACGGAGAAACTATGCCGGGAGCTGCGCCATCCTCAGCTAATTCACTCTGACTTGCATTAAGAGTAGCGAGAAATTTTCTTAAGAGTTTATTCTTCTTACTGAAGTAAAATCCAGAACCCTTGCAGTTCGCATGAAACTCTATAAGTTTTTGACCTATAGCTTCATTCGATGCTATAGCTGCCAATAAGAGCGGTGTGTTCTCCTGCTTATCTTTACATGAGAGATCTGCACTATGAGCGACCAGAAGCTCCACCATCCTTATATTATTATCCTCAATTGCTCTATGAATCGGAGTTTTTTTATTTTTTATGGTAGGTATATTTGGATTAGCACCATTATTGAGCAAGACAGAGGCGGCCTCATAGCTATTACGTAAAACTGCGGTAAAAAGAGCTGTTGCCCCACTACGTGTTTGTATATCGACGGTTGCTCCACGATCTATGAGTATTTTGCATAGATCTGAATGATTATTCATACTTGCTGCATGTAATGCCGTCCCACCATCAGGTGATTGAGCATTTACCTCTGCTCCGTAATTTAATAAGAGTTGGGTTATTGTCTTGTGGCCTAATTGACTTGCAATGTATAAGAGTGTAACGCCCTGGTGATTCACCGCATTAACCTTGACTCCCCGGGATAAGAGCCTTTTTACCTCATTAATCTCATTATTAGTACAGGCGAGCTCAATGTCTGAAAGAGCATTTTCAACAACTGCTTGCTGCATCCCTCTAAGAGAAGCTATGCTGAATACTAGTGTTCCTACAATGTGTACAAGTATGTTTTTATTCATGTCGGTCCTTCTCTTGGTTATCACAAGAAACATCTTATAATTGAAGCCTCTTTAGACGTGTAACCCCTTCTTTTGGAGCCTTTTACCAGAGCCTGATGCGCTCTTTTTCGTTTAATACTACAAGACTTTTCAAAAAGTCTTAGCTTAAGGGTAGCATGATTTTTTTTGTCTGGCCAGAAATTATTACAAAAAAACAAATTATTTTCTGCGCTTGACTCAAAAATACCCCATATAAGATCCTTCTCGTAATCTTTGAGCTTCTCAGTAAGGGCCCGTTGGGTGTTTTCGATAGTACTAAAAGGGATGATGACTCTGAATAGTACTCATAAACATCCAAATGGTTACCATGTAGACGGTAGAAAAAACTCCCAAGATTGGCTCTTGGGAGTTTCGTTCCAGATAATCTGTTTCTTATTCGTCGTCATCCTCATCATTGAGGGTTTCTTCTGCGGAGATATTGAACTCCTTATCAAAGAAGGTCTGCAGCTTCTTGCTTCGTGAAGGATGGCGGAGTTTGCGGAGCGCTTTTACTTCGATTTGGCGAATACGTTCACGAGTTACCGAGAAGTCTTTACCGACCTCTTCAAGAGTATGCTCAGAAGCGACATCGATACCAAAGCGCATTTTAAGTACTTTTTCTTCACGTGGAGTAAGTGTTTTAAGCACTTCACGGACACGATCTTTTAAGTCACTGTTAGCAACCGTATCTGCGGGTGAAAACTCATTTTCGCTTTCAATAAAATCTTTAATGAAAGCATCTTCACTATCACCAACAGGTGTTTCAAGAGAAATAGGCTCTTTAGAGATCTTGATAATATTCTTTATCTTCTTCTCATCGATGTTGAGCTCTTTTGCTAATTCAGTATGTGTTGGTTCACGGCCATGCTCTTGGATGAAGGTTCGCTTAATCTTATTGATCTTATTGAGCGTTTCAACCATATGAACAGGTACACGAATAGTTCGTGACTGATCTGCAATTGCACGGGTAATGGCCTGTCGGATCCACCAGGTTGCATAGGTTGAGAACTTAAAGCCCCGTTCAAATTCGAACTTTTCTACCGCTTTCATCAGACCGATGTTTCCTTCTTGGATCAGATCAAGAAAATGAAGACCACGGTTTACATATTTTTTAGCGATATTGACTACAAGGCGTAAGTTTGCCCGTGCAAGATCATCTTTTGCTCGCTTATCTATGACCTGCCCTGTTTTGAGCATAGTATAGTATCTGAAGATATCTTCTTGGGGAAGTCCTGCTTCTTGCTCAGACTTTTTGATCGCTTTCAAAGCACCTCGCATAAGCCGATGAACCTCTTCCATGCGTTGCTGCTCTTCTTCAGTACGATTCTTCTTTGCCTCTAGGGAAGAATAGTCAGTTTCATAGTACTGACTTGCTTCTGTGCGCTCTTTGATCTTGTTGATGATCTTTTCAAGGCGCTTTGAAAGTTTGCGAATGAACTTATTAGAGAGCTTTATCGACTGTATGGTCTCAGCTATATCATTTTTGTTGGCTTGGACGGCTGCAAGCATCTCTTTTTTCATCTCAGAAGAATTAAGCTTATCTCGATAGCTTCGATAAATCTTAGATTCATTGTCCACAAGCTCTTTTATTTTAGCGATGGTCTTAAGAAGGAGCTTCTTTTCTTCTTCGACTTTGGGAGCATTCTCTTCATCAAATTCAGTAAATTGGATGATATCTTTTACGGGCACTGAGTTCTTTTCAAGCCGTTCTCCCAGTGAAATAATCTCTTTATGAATAAAAGGAAATCGGGAGATTGCTTCAATAGATTCTCGTTTGCCCTGCGTTATTTTATTCGCGATGATAGATTCTGTTTTTTTATTTAACAGAGGAATCTTGCCGATATCTCGTAAATAGCACTTAACACCATCAGCAATATGAGCAGCTTCGCCCACGACTCGAACGGTTGAGCGTCCATCCTCTTCATCTTCCTCATCTTCATCAACATCTTCTTCGTCGCCCACATAGTCGATCGATGATTTTAAGTGAGAGGTTAAATGTTCTTTCTTCGATTCTTCTTTTTCAAAGTCTTGAAGAGCTTCTTCTTTATCGATCTCCTCTTGCATAACAAGAGTCACGTTAGATTTCTCAAGAGCTTTTAAGAGGTCAGCCGTTTCGATCTCACTCAGATGATTATTCTCACTGAACTCCATGATCTCTTCATAGCTCAAAGCCGCAGACTGTTTTCCACGCTCGATAAGTTCATCGATGAGTTCTTGTGTTTCACCTGCTTCGATCTCTTTTTTAGGTGCGGCGACATTTTTAGGCTTTGGTTTTAGGTGAGTCCGTCGTACAGATTCAACAGGGGCAACTGGCTTTTTAACCTCAATGACATTTTGGGGAGTAACTTTTGGGGTAGGAGCTTTTTGAACAGCTATAGGAGCTGTTTTTGGTGTAACTTTAGGCGTAGGTTTAGGAGTAGCCTTTTGAGCTGCCTTAGGTGCGGTCTTAGACTGAGCTTTTGGAGCTGCTTTAGGTGCAACTTTTGGCGTAACTTTTGACTTTGTAGTCTTTGTTGGCTCTACTGTTTTTTTCTTCGTCATGTTATACCCCTTACAAGCATTTTAGTTTTAAGCGCATTAAGGTCATTGAGTAACTGAGCTACCTGTGTTCGCTCTCCCTGCTTTTCCGCCTCTTCAATTCTTAGTTTGACATCATGGACTTTCTTTTTCCACTGTTTCTTATAAATCTGAGTAAGCTGGGCAGGTTCAAGGAGTTCTTTATCGCCCGGTTCTTCTTGGGTAATACATTGACTGATAAATGACTTTTCCGGTTCATCAAGTCGTTCAAACAGTGCGATAAGATCGGTACCTTCATTACTTTTTGAAGCATTCCAAGCATCAAAGACCTTTTTTAACGGTGTATCGAGCAGTAACCCCAAGAGTACTTCATCTTCTGGGGCAAGTACATTCCTATGAGATAGTATAGCAGAAAATAGCTTTTTTTCTAACGGAGATGCGCTAAGTTTTGAGGTTTCCTGGCTTTTGGATGGAATATGCGCCTTTCTCTGACTCATAATGCTCTGTCTGAGCGTATTCAAGGGCACCATGAATCGCTCACTTGCCTGCTGAAGCAGAAGGTCGCGCTTAAGAGGATCTGATAATGATCCAATCAGTTCAAGAATCTTCGTAGTAGCAGCCAGTTTTCCTTGCAGACTCTTATTCTTAAAGTCATCTGCAAAGTGATGTACGACATACGAAAAAATATCATGGGCAGATGCTAATGGTTCCTTAAGACTCTTATGCTTGCTCAGATATGACGCGGGATCATCCTCTTTGGGTAGTATAATTACATAGGGATCGATCGACACTTCCCAACAGAGCTCAGCGAGGCGTATAATAGCATTTTGTCCTGCAGAGTCCCCATCATAGAGGACATAGAGCCTCTCGGCGTAATGTGCTAACTGCTTTAAATGGTCAGGCGTACAGGCAGTGCCTAGCGTAGCTACTGAATTGGTATAGCCGTACTGATGCATCATAATAAGGTCAGTATATCCTTCAACAAGAAAGACCGCCTCTTCTTTTGAAATAGCCTTCTTAGCTTTATCAAGGCCAAAAAGTAAGGTTCCTTTATTAAAAAAAACGTGATCTTGAGAGTTATAGTATTTAGCTCGGTCGTCGCCGTCCTTAAAAACCCTTCCTCCAAAGCCGACCGTATGGCCAAGATGATCGTGTATCGGAAATATTATCCGCTCATCAAAGGTGGTATAGAGGCCCATTTTGCCCTCTTTGATAATGTGGGCATCTATAAAGTTTTGTGCAAGGACTCCTTCTTTTGTGGCAAAGTTTAGGAGGCTCCGTACGTCGGTTGAGCAGTACCCCAGGGAAAAGGAGGAGATGCTTCCTTCTGTTATCTGACGATCAATCAGATAGCGGTGTGCGAGGGGATTTTTACCGAGCTGCTCCTGGCACCACTTTGAAAATAGCTCACAGGTCTTATAGTAGCTTTTCTTTGCATCATAGGTTTCCGTTTTCTTATCCCAGGACATATCCTCGGGCAATGAGATGCCGTTCCGTTCAACAAGATGGCGTGCTGCTTCTAAGGGTGTGCAATGTTCAACTTTTGCGATAAAGGAGATAACGTCGCCCCCTTCATGGCAGCCAAAGCAATAGAAGATCTCCTTGTGAGGACTTACGGTGAAGGAAGCTGTACGTTCGTGGTGAAAAGGGCAGCATCCTTTCCAGTACATGCCGGCCTTTTTAAGGGTCGTATATTCACCGATAACAGTGAGTATCGGTACTCGTTGTTTAATATAACTAAAGAGATTCATAGGTCGTCGGTGCCCGTTGGCGAACTATCATAATGCTGAGCGCTCCTATAAAAAGAGCTGCAGCAACGAGCTGATAGAACGAAAGATGAGGAAGTGATTCAACCAGTATACGATCTCCTCGAACAAAATCAATCAGAAACCGTTCAAGGCTCATGCCCATGATATAAAGTAGGGTGATAACACCAGCTTGCGGTTTGGAGCGCTCAGCATAGAGATATAATGCTATGAATAAGCATGCGTATACGAGAGAGCTATACAGTTGACTTGGATGGAGGGGAATATTAAGTGGCGCAAGAGCCTGTGGGTGCGTATAGGTAAAGCCAAAAATACTGTCAGTTGGAGCGCCATGGCAGCATCCTACTATGAAGCATCCTATGCGTGCAATGCTATGCACAAGAGGGGCATAGAGCGCTGCAATGTCAGCAACGGGTGCAAAGGGAACTCCAAGTTGACGTAAGCGCCAGCTACTAAAGAGAAGTACCCCCAAAAAGCCACCTAGTATAGAAAGACCACCATCCCAGAGACTGATCATAGCATACAGGGTTGGATAGTCTGATAAACTGCTGAGTATATGGAGAATTCTGCCGCCTAACAGTGCTGCAAGTGCCGACTCGATAATAAGATTAAAAAATGCTGAACTGCTCATATACTGGGCTCGGGTAGGATGCCTATTAGCACAATACAAAAATACTCCGATGCCGATCATAATGGCCGTATTGTAGCCATTAAACTCAAGTGGTCCATATAAGGTGAGCAGTTTAGGATTCATGAGGCTCCTTTTTGCGGTGCTCTCGTACTTTAAATATCAATAATGAGATTGCAGCAGGGGTCATCCCCGTAATGAGCTGAGCTTGCGCTATGGTATTGGGCCTTATAGAGGCGAGCTTTTGGCGCAGCTCAATTGAAAGGCCAGGTATATAGTCATAGCTAAAGGATGAAGGAATTTCAAGGCTTTGATAATAGTGGGTCTTAGCAAGCTCCTTCTCTTCCCGTTCAATATACGGGCCATAAAGCAGATCCGCATAGACCATAGTACGTGCTCTGTCTGAAAGCGGCTCCGGTGCTATCTGAGTAATATGAGCATACACATCATCTACCCGTCCCTCTCCAAGCCATTGTTTGAGGGCAAGAAATTGACGCTTGTTAGAGGCGAGCAGAGTACCACACGCACGTACGAGCTCACGTTCCTGTGTAATTGCGGCATAGGTATTATCGCTTATGAGTCCATGCGCATGAGCTTTATCTCCCAATCGATCAAAGACATTATCTTGACGGAGGATAAGACGCCGTTCTGCACGTGAGGTAAACATGCGGTACGGCTCATCGATACTGAGTGTGACTAGATCATCGATCATGATACCGATATAGCCTTCAGTACGTGCTATAATAAAGGGCTCTTTATCTTGTGATTTATGCGCTGCATTAATGCCCGCTATGATGCCCTGTCCTGCAGCCTCTTCATAGCCGGTAGTCCCGTTGATCTGTCCTGCAAGAAAGAGTCCCGGAATCGTTTTAACTTCGAGCGTATGCTTGAGTTGGTTGGGTAATATACAATCATATTCGACTGCATAACCTGGTCGTACAATCTCTGCTTTCTCAAAGCCTTTTATCGACCTAATAAACTCCTCCTGCACTTCAAGAGGCATCGAGGTAGAGAGCCCATTAGGATAGATTTCTTCACTTGAGGCACTTTCTGGTTCGACAAATACATGATGGGAAGTTTTGCCGGCAAAGCGGGAGATTTTATCTTCAATAGAAGGACAATATCGTGGCGGAGTGCCTTTGATATGCCCCGTAAATATCGGCGACTTCTCAAAGTTTTTCGTTAAAATTGCATGGGTCTTTTCATTGGTATGGGTAATATAACAGCCCATTTTATGGGTAACCTGATGAGGCTCAAACTCAAAGAGAGATGAAAGCTCATCAGATCCTTGGTATTCCATCTGAGTAAAGTCTAAACTGCTACGCAATAAGCGTGGAGGAGTTCCTGTTTTTAAACGTTTCATGGAAAGACCACGTGAACTTAAGAAGCTCGAGAGTTTGGTAACCGCTTCTTCTCCCTGTCTTCCTGCTTGGTAGTTATCATAGCCTACATGACACAGGCCATTTAAAAAAGTACCCGTAGTAAGGACGACCGAAGAAGCTTCATAGATAGTTCCCTCTTGGGTACGCACTCCTTTAATTGAGCCATCTTCATGAAGAAGTAGCTCATCTACAAGACCGCTCATAATAGTAAGGTTGGAAACGTGTGCTAACTCTTTTTGGCTGAGCTCAGCATAGGCTACCTTGTCGATTTGTAGACGTAGTCCATGAACAGCAGGACCTTTTCTTGTATTGAGCATGCGTGCTTGAAGATAGGTGCTCGTACAGAGTTTTGGCATGAGGCCACCTAGTGCACTAATCTCAAAGACGATATGCCCCTTGCCGATGCCCCCAATAGCAGGGTTGCACGGCATATGGCCTATGCGGTCGAGCTTAAGACTTAGTAGTAGGGTACGGGAGCCAAGCCGGGCTGCTGCATAGGCAGCTTCAATTCCTGCATGGCCACCGCCAACCACGATAACATCAAATTTTTGCATGTTCATAGGGTAGCGGGTTACGGATTACTTGATTGTTTCTTAGTATACCATACATCTTTTGACCTAGCCACTATGATACATCACATTCTGCGTTTAAAGCTTCCTTATAAGAGTGAAAGAAATGTGATCATCCTTCCTTGCTAGGGTGAAAGCCCTAAAAAAACAGGGGATCTCTTGTATGACGAACATGCGAGAAGTCACTAGTTCCGTTTTTTTCTAATTTTAATTGGGGTTGTTTCTTAAAAGATCGTCTAGTCGGGTCATTGTGAGTTTTGGTAGGTTCATTTTTTGATGGTGCTGGCATCGTTTTTGGACCTTTTTTGATGTTTCCTCCATCAAAAAAGGTTCGACGTACCACCTTTAGAAAGGTGATGCCTTTGTGTGCAATTGATCGAGCGACTTTGCGATCACATCAGGTGTCTGCAGTACTATTGTTAGATGCTTAGCAATAACAATAGTACTGCATTGTACATTTCTTAGTCTAAAAGAAGTTTGCTAGATCACATTACAATGATAGTTGCAATGCATCTAGCGGGCTCTATCTCTATTTTTCTGGGCCATGAAATGCGTAGCAAAAATAGTTCTTATATCATCACTAAAGTCATCAACACACTGAAGTGCCGTTTTTCCTTCATTGTCTTTGTTCTCTGTAGGGGCTCCTCTTTTTAAGAGAAGTTGCACTGCTTTTGCTTGAGAAGACCATGCTGCCGTATGGAGGGCTGTTCTTCCCTCGTTATTGGCGAGAGCAATCTGTGCTCTTCTATCTAAGAGAAGTTCTATGCCTTCTACGCAATCTCTTCCTGCGCAATAATGGAGTGCAGTATTTCCTTCATTATCAGCGGCATCGATGTGGGCACCTCTCTCTAAGAGAAGTTCTAGCGCTTTTACACTATCATTATTAGCTGCATCGTGGAGGGCTGTCTTCCATTGATTGTCGCACGCATCGATCTGTGCGCCACTGCCTAATAGCAGTTTTAGGGCTTCTGTCCGATTAAAGTAAGCTGCAAGGTGAAGGGCTGTTTTTCCACCAGTATCTGCCAGTGCGATTTGTGCTCCTCTTGCTAAGAGAAGCTTAATGATATCTACATGACCACTTTCGCTAGCTACATGGAGGGCTGTTCTTCCAAGATCATCTGTCATAGTGATCATCTGAGGATCTCGATCTAACAGAAACTCTATTGCTTCTACGCGACCATGCTGCGAAACAGCATGATGAAGTACTGTCTTTTCGCAAGGATCTTTTTCTTGAATTGAGGCACCTCTTGTAAGGAGAAGCTCAAGTGCCTTTTTCTGTCCGAAAGAAGCAGCCTGAAAAAGTGCACAGCATCCATGCTGATTTTGGCCGATGTGTGCGCCACTATCTAAAAGAGCGGTCATCACATTTAAATCACCATTAGCAGCAGCCTTATGCAGTGGAGTATGTCCCGAATTGTTTTCGGCCTCAAGGTCTGCTTGTCTTGCTATGAGAAGTCGTACTGCATCAGTATGACCTTGTTGTGCAGCGAGATGTAGTGCTGTTTCTCGGTCCATATTTTTCGCATTAATTACTTCTCCTTGATCCAAAAGGAGCCTTAGCGCGTTGCTGTTGCCATCCCATGCAGCAATACGTAGAGGGGTAGTGTTGCATTTTTCTTTAATAAAGCGTTTCCAAAGGGCAGCATTGACAGAACCTTTTAGTAATTCTGCCAGCGCAAAAGAACGAATAGATTTCTGATCTAATGAACTGTCCACATCCTTGAGCTGATCGACTAATTTTTCTAGGGTGATATTCTTTTTATCCAAAGAATCTATCAAAATTTTCCGTATACGATCATTTTCTACTGCTCTTTTCTTAACCTTCTGGTCTTCGGAATCATCATCACGTTGTCGTTTCTCAAGAAGCTCATCAGCTGCATCTAAAAGCTGCCATAATAGACGATCATGAGATTTGACGTCTTCCATTCCATAGAGAGGTTGTGAACATGCCATGCAAAGCATGACTGTACTTAAAAACTTTTTCATATCCAATTCCTTTAATTTTTTTGGGTCGCACATATGAATATAAAACTAGCATGTATTTTCAATTTGTCAATGTCGTGCGGGTGGATATAGGTCTTCTATGCCGATAGGTCCTGTTAACCGACCAAAGAAAGAGCTTGAGAAAATAGTTTATTATGTTACAATTAGGATATTAATATAACGACTGATAGTTCCTATGGAGACAGACTATGAAATTTTTACGTATAAGCTTTATAACTGCTTTAATTGCAAGCTCATGCACACCACTCTATACAATGGATATGGTTAACGATACTATACCTATTTTTCGACTAGGTGGGGAGGCCCTTCAGCAAAGGAGAAGGGTGGAATTACTTGTTTTTGAGCTTAATGGTGAGAGGCATGCGCTTGTGAGACGGCCTGGTTTGCTCGATGCCATACTTGACGTGTATAAGCATGAGCTGTATGTAGAGGAGATGGATAGACTTCTTCGATCGATGATTCATATCTCCGGTAAAGATGAAGGCTCGGAGATATTTTTGAGCCCTGAACTGGCTGCGGAAGAAAAGAGCATTATCGAATCAATAAGCGCAAGCAATGGAGCGCCTTTCAATGTGCTGATCTCAGGAAGACCGGGTACCGGTAAAACCATGTTTGCAAAGCGGTTAGTTCCGCAGTTTATGGAATATATCTATCTTGATGCAGCTTATCTTTTAAATGGAATGCTGAACAGGCGACAGTTCTCGTACAAAGGCTCATTCACTATGCTGAAATCTTACCCTGCATAAGGGCACTTGTTATTGATGATGCTGACGTATTGTTTCGAAATTACGCTAGGGCTGCCGAGATAAGGCGTAAGATGATTAAACTTGTTCAAGAGTACATGACCAAAAAAAACAGGAGCTGCATGGTAATCCTTATCACAAATCGTGAAGAAAATATCCCTGGAGCAATTGTAAACAGTTGCGCTCAACGTATTCATGTTAAAGCTCCCGATAAAAATGTACGTCTTGCAATTCTTAAAGACGCTGTTGATAAGATAGTAGTACGTTCAGTGGACTTACAACATGCTACCTCTTCACGTATGAGCTGGAAGTATTGGTTTGGGAGAGATACAAAGATAGTGCCACCTACTATAGAAGAAGGAGCTCTTTCTGACGCGGTTCTCGATGCATTAGCTGATAGGCTTGAAGGATTTGTGCCACGTAACATTATATGTCTTGTCAGAAGCATTCAAGACGCGGCTTTAGCGACCAATGAAAATATAATCACCACTTCACTCATTAACGGTGTTGTTGCGCCCAGAATTTTAGAACATCAAGCAATGAGAGCTTTCCCTAGAGAACCACAGGATTAAAGATCTCTGTACCAGGAACGTCTCGACGAGTTGTTTCTATTTGAAACATTGAATAAATTTTAATATTATGTTACTATTATAACAGTAATCAATAATAAGAGTAATTCACTGGAGAAACGACTATGAATTTTGTAGGTAAAAGCCTTATAGTGGCTAGCATTGCTTGTATAATGGTGCAGATGTCCGCAATGGAAAAAGGCAAGCCCGTTAACCCGATACATCAATATATTCAAAATAAATATGGGAAGGGGCAACAGAAGCCTGTAGAACAGCAAAAGCCTGCTCAACAAGCTCCTAAGCAAAAAGCAAAAGAAACCAAGGACTAAAAACAAGTTAAAAAAGGGCGCTGGAATGATCTTCCGGTGCTCTTTTGCATGTAGGTCTCATGAAAAAGAGCAGTAAAAGTTGCTTGTACTCTCTATAATTGAATGATTACCGATTAAGGCACAAAGAATGCATTGGATTGTATAACCTGGTTGAGAATCAACAGAGCAAGAGAAATAATAGCCCCGGCTTTTTTAGCTAGGGCTATCAGTTATTTTTGGAGTCGTGCTTGGAGAATAGTGGTAATTTTGGTGAGACCATTTGGTTGGTTAAGCATATCTTTAACATGCTTGGTGAGCGCAGGTTCGCCAAATCTTTCTTTGTGATTCTTAAATGCTAAACCGATAAGTGCTGGTTGGCGACTTCTCAGAGCGGTATTGAACTCTTTTAAAAAAGGTTTAAGAGATTCGACCTTGTCATCCCCTTTTTTCTTGATGAGGCCCATAAGTTGCTTTACCCAATAGTTCATCGATTTTTCTGGTTTTACCGAAAGATCGAGAAAGTCTTTCATGAGTTGAAATGCATTCTCATAATCTAGTTTCTCTTCACTCATAGGTACAAGGTCAACAGGAGCAGATACCAAATCAGTTGAACTTGAACGTAAAGGGTTAGTAACAGCTTTCAAAGAAAGTGGCACACTTATAAGAAGAGTCAGAGTACAGAGGGTTAGGTTTCTTTTCAGTAGGTCATTCATAGAAATATTTCCTTAATGGTAGGGGGAAGAGAAGATTAGGTTTTTCTTCCCAGTCTATCTAGCCTCTAGTGTATAACAGCTAGAGGGGATGTCAAAAGGTTAGGAAGAGGTCCCATGGTTCTTTTGTTGTAGCTGGTATGCTGCGAAAAATATCGGATAGCTGCCTTCAAGCCACACGGGTAGCTTCTGGGGTGTGCTGTTTAGGGCATCACCTTGAGTAGGTATATAATGATGCCGTATCATCCTCATAAGTAGGAGCCAACGCTGAAGTTCGGGATTTGCTTCCTTTGGGACTGCAGGAAGACGGCGATGCAGTGCAAGTCGAGCTTTAAATGCAGCTTTTAACTTTGGTAGTCCGAGCTTTAAAAGCTCTATTTGGGTTGTTTGGTTAAAAAGACCTTTATGCTCATTAAATACGTTCAATGGATCCTGTTTATTCTCAAGGCTTTTACGTAACTGCTTTTCAAAAGCGGCGAACTTCTCTTTATTTGGCGCATGGTGCCTCAGCTCTTCTATCCAAAACTCAAAGTTTTTGTCCGTTTGCACCGAAAGATTCATGAAATCTTTCATAAGTGCAGGAGCAGACTTGTAGTGAGGTTTTCCTGCATGCAGGAATGGCATCATCATACTTGATGTGGCTACGAGTAGTACTAGATATTTCATACAATTTCCTTCTTGTTCTTATTTCGAGTTATTCTGTGATTATACTATTATTGTAAGTTTTCAAGAGTACACCTGTCAAAAGGGCCGATATTATGCTAGACTGGGCACAAATTTTTGATAGATTTGAGCGAGGATCTATGCTGTATCATGGTTTTCAGTGGCTAACGTACTCTGTGCCTTTTTTTAGTGTTTTCCATTCTGTTCTTCTTCGAACGCTTTTAGGGCTAGGTACAGGCTTTCTACTGTCACTCCTAGGAGGAGCCTGGTTTATTAAAGAATCTGCACGTTTCCGTTCACAGGTACGGGAGGATACTCCCCAATCGCACCAGGCAAAAAATGATACTCCGACTATGGGAGGCCTTTTTGTTCTTGGTTCTGTGTTTGCAACTACTTTTCTGTGGTGCGATCTTACCCGCCCAGAAGTATGGATTTTCATGGGCTGCTTAGCAGGCTATGGAGCTATCGGTTTCTGGGACGATGTCATGAAAATCCGTTTCAAAAAAGGGATAAAGGAAAAGCATAAGTTTCTTGCCCAAATACTTGTAGGATTGCTTGTAACAGTGCTGTGGTATCTGGTGCTTACTCCCTCTACAGAGATTTCAATTCCTCTGGTACCTTCTTTGCAGATTTCTCTGGGGTTATTTCTTATTCCTTGGGCAACCTACATTCTCATTGGAACAAGTAATGCTGTTAACCTAACCGATGGTCTTGACGGGCTTGCAATAGGTTCGTTGCTTACTAACTATGGCACCTTTGCAGTGATATGTTATCTTTCTGGCTCTTATGTCTATGCTCAGCAGCTTTCCATATCATATGTGCACACCTCTGAGATTGCTCTCATAGGGGGTATATTAGTCGGTGCCTCATTAGGATTTTTGTGGTATAACGCTTATCCTGCACAGGTATTTATGGGTGACGTTGGTTCGTTAGCTTTGGGAAGTGGATTAGCGTTAATGGCTTTAATGGCGCGTCAAGAATTGCTTCTAGCTATTACCGGCGGGGT
Organism: uncultured bacterium; assembly: GCA_963819815.1. GTDB lineage: Bacteria > Babelota > Babeliae > Babelales > Babelaceae > PRDV01. Next base: position 858,272 of record CAWFXL010000001.1, on the reverse strand, counting down.
ATTTGTTGCAGAGACGGTTTCTGTGATGCTGCAAGTAGCCTCGTATAAATTCTTAAAAAGGCGCCTCTTTAAGATGGCTCCTATTCATCATCATTTTGAATTAGCAGGATGGCCTGAGACACATATTACGACCCGCTTTGGTATCATTACTGGGCTTTTATGTGTTATTGCGCTGAGCACTCTTCTAGCCCGTTAGATCTTTTCAAAGAGGTTTTCCGGTCTTTCAAGAAGATGCTTTCTATAGAACATAAAGCTTCCAAAGATAAGCAATCCTAGAAATACCAGAAGCATGATGGTTGGCCCTTGTACGGTTACAGTCCATATAAATGAACTAATCAAGAGTGAGCAACTTATGAGGCTTAGGATCGGTATAATCAAAGAATTTTTCTTTCTTGAAAGAAGTACTAAGAGTGCAATCGAGCTAAAGGTATACGCGATCGTAGCGCCGAGGCTTGATACTTGCTGTAAGGGGATCTGGTACCCTTGGGTGATCAGAAGATAGATAATTGCAAGAAGGCCCTCAGTGATAACGCTTGCGAAGGGAACGCCGTGCTTATTGAGCGAGGTGAAGAGATTTTTCCCGAAGGTATGGTTATGCGATGCAAGGGTATAAAGATTCCAACAGTTGCTAAACATAATGCCATAGGCACTTCCCAAGGAAGATGAAGCGATAGCAAGATAAAAAAGTGAGAGAGCACTTTTCTTAATAGCTATTCCATGGTGAGCAAGTGTGTTGAAGAGCTCAGGGAACATGTCTAAGTAGCCTCCTGCAAGGGTACCTAAATACATACCTAAACTTCCATAGAAAAAGAGTTGATAGAGAAAGACGATTGCCACGGCTATTCCGTACGAAATAAAGATAGCACGTGGTCCATTTCGTTCAGAGTCAATGATATGAGAACTGAGTGAACAACTCGCCTCAAATCCGGTAAAGACGTACAGCACGAGAGGCACCGTAAGCGGGACTCCAGAGATAATAAAGGTATCAGGGGTAAAGTAAGCACCGTTGAAAAGATAGAGCCCGCTAAGTATCACAAAGATAATCGGAATAACTTTGAGGCAGATGAATGCAAATTGTATCTGTTTGCCGATGCGCAAGTTAAGGAGATTTAAGAGAGTGAAAAGTATGATGGCAACCACATCGAGTACTAGGATGGGAAATGTCTGAAGTAGGGGAATGATTTTTTGTATAAAAGAAAGACATACGTGAATTCCAAGAGCGGTTGAGGTAAGCTTTGCGGTAAAGTATGCCCAGCTTGTCAGAAATCCAAAGAAGGGGCTTATATGTCGTCCAAAATCATAAAAGGTTCCCGAATGGGGTGTTTGCCTAATAAGGGTGGCCATGGTCATAATTAAGGGGAGTAATAAAGTAGCTACCAACAGATAGACGACAGGAGAAAGGCTTCCTGCTTCTTTTGTAAGCACGACGGTATTTATGAAAAAACCGGTACCTAACATAATATTAATGTTAATAAATATAGCCGCGAACAAGGAGATTTTATGTCTGGACATCTGCGCCTTTCCAAGTACATCTTTTTTGTAGTCTAATACAACCGATCGAAGATGCCTAGTTGTTTGCAAGGTATCATCAGGGGGGCGGACTTTGGAATCTTATTATGCCCTTTTAATCAATTCAATCGAGGAAAAGGGCATATAGGTTACATTGCTTTGTTGGAGATGCTCTGTCTGAATGGTGGCATCTGATGCTTCAAATTAAGGCTTAGGTGCTATGGGAAATGCGAAAGATCAAGCTCTTTTCTGTTTAAATTCTCTGTTAGATCTGGTAGCATCGCATATAATCGATACAACGCACCTCTGATTTCACCAGGATCAGCTCCTGCCTATGATATTTATATATCATAGGCAGGAGAAAGACAGCCTCTTAAGGAATCTGAACTGTTTCAGTTGGTTGATAGTGTGCTGGAACAGCTTTCTTCTTTTCAAGCATTTTACGCATCTCTTCAGCAGAGAGCTTGATAGTCTGTGGAAGGGAGGTTAGTGTGCCAGACTGTGAAGGGCAACAGCTTGAAGGACAGTTAATTGAAGTTGAAAGCGGATTGCTTGCATCTATAAAGCCTGTGAAACCTGGAATTGTAAGGTTAGTCGTTGGGCCAAAGCAAAAACCATTCTCACAGACTTGGTACTTGCCACACATGCTTGTACTTGTACATGCAACAGTAGGGGTACCCCAGAAGTTCTTGCTTACTAGATAGCTTGCACTGCTTCCACCATCTGTAATATCGCTTAAGAAGCCCGCAAATGAGTTTTCATGGGCTCTAATTGCTATACTACCGCGATTACCCGACTGAACATTAAAAGCAATACTACCAGTGGCATTGCCTCCATTGAAACAATTATGATTCGCGTTTATTTCCAACAGCTTCCATGCAATACCAGCCGGAGATGATTGAACTAGAAAGCCTGTTGAGCCATTAAAGATATTTCCCTCGATAAAACTTTGCTCTGCCGTAGCTCCGTCTGTACCAGTTTTATAGAAGGTACCACCGGTAACCGTGTTTCCGCAAATGTTGTTCTTTTGTTGACCGCCAGATAAGAATGGGTTGAAGAAATCTCCAACGTTGTTACCTAGTGAGCATGTTACAATCGTTTCCGTAAAAGAAGTGTCATTACTATTGGGTTGTATTGCAAATGGGGTATTATTAAATGTTGAATATTCCACAACCGTTTTGTTAGAAGAGGTACCAGAACTAACGGGCTGTATGGCATAATTGGTATTATTAAAGGTTGAATTTATTACACAAGTTGTGCTAGTTGAACTCTCAGAACTCTGTACAATTACCCCGTCTACTAAATTGGGTGTTAGGGTTTCTTCAAATGAGCATGAATCAACTTTCAGTTTTAGCTGGGAATTCTGTTGTGGTAGGAGCAATAGTGCATTCCCATTGCCAACACCAACGTTATGAAATATTGAATTCTTTACGAGCATAGTTTGTTGACTGTTATTAAGGTGAACAGATTCAATGCCATTGCCATTTGCAAAAAAGTCATGAAAATATGAATTTTCAATCACTACGATAGATGACGTATCGGGATTTACAAGTTGGGTAAAGACGCCTCTATGGAGTTGAGTAAATTCACAATTGCATAGTGATAATTTCCTATGGATACCATTTGATGAGAGACTTTCTTGAATACCCTCAATTCCCCTCCCGCTCGAATTGCTGATAATAACCCTTTCGAGATGAGTTTTTCCTGATTTTTGTTCAAATCCGCTTATTCCCGATGATCTAAGAGCTGGATTTTGATTAAAACCGGTAATGCGGACATTTTGCACAGTAAGATTTTCTGCTTGATCAGTATTGATCCCACTATTATTAGTATCGTTAATAAAGATGTTCTTAATAGTAGCATCACCAGTAACAACAACCCCATTTCCACCATTAGTAGTACCCGTGTTTATAATAGTAGGTTGTGTAGGCGATACGGCTATACCGGTTGGATCTTCCTCACCAACAAGTTTTTGTCCTGGCTTGAGGGTGATACCTCCATCAAGGTCTAATGGTGATGAAAGGACAAAAAGTACATCCCAGCTATGTTGCTCTGCATCTGCAAGTGTTGAAAATGGACGCTTTTTGCTGCCGTTGCCACCTGGGGTGGCACCGCCTTGCACATATTTGACAACTTCGTGACCATTTTCCGATTTTGCTAACACAGGTGCAAGTACGGTAAAGGCTAGCAGCAAGACTAAAGATTTGGATGATAATTTCATATGTTTTCTCCCCTTTATACAATTGATTTCCTGAGCTTACTACCCAGTTACTTCTACTATATCCGATTGAAAATTAAGATTGCAAGAGTAAGTGATAGGCACTTCATTCAAGGGTATAATAAATACTATCAGCGCCTAATGCTTTGATGTAAAAGGGTAAGCTACGCGGGGGTCGTCATCATTGTGGGATTGATAGAAGACTATGTGCTCTTTACAGCGCTGGGATGCAGGAAGAATGTATATCTAAAGAAATTCTGCTAATTAACGTTGTCAGTCCTACCTATGAGTTTCTGGCGTCATAGGTAGGACTGATACAGTTTTTAAGAAGCCTTATCAGCCTCAACGAACTGAAGCCGAGCTTTATTGCTTTCAATCATTTGAAGCATCTCTTCACTAGAAAGCTTGATTCTTTCTAAGGGAGGGTTTGATGCGGTAAAAGGTGAATCAGAGCAGTTAGGAGGACATTTAATAGAGGATAAAAGAGGGTTGCTGGCATCTATGAAGGCCGTGCCAGTTGTCGTTACTGTTGGGCCAAAGCAAGAATTCTTCTTACAGACTTGGTATTTGCCGCACATGCTTGTACTTGTACATGAAACAGTAGGGGTGCCCCAAAAGTTCTTGCTTACAAGATAGTTTGTGTTGGTCCCTTGATCAACAATATCAACAGAGAATTCTGAAAATGAGTTTTCATGGGCGTTAATGACAATATTCCCACTGTTTCTTGACTGAACAAGAAAAGCATTACTTCCTGCAGCGTTGCCTCCATTGAAACAATTATCTTCCGCAGTAATATTCAATAACTTCCATGCAACACCAGCAGGAGGTGATTCAACTACGAAGCCTGTTGAACCATTAAAGGTATTTCCTTCTAGAGTACTGAGCTCTACTGCAGAAGAACTGCCTGTACTTGTATTATAGAAGGTGCCATGAGAGGACAATAAGTACATCCCATGAAGCACTTTGTGCGTCTGCAAGTAATGCAAAAGGATGTTTTCTGCTGCCATTGCCACCTGGAGCGGCACCACCTTGGACATATTTTACAATTTCTTCTTTATCGTGACACTTTTCCGATTTTGCTAACGCAGGTGCAAGTACGGTAAGGGTTAGTAGTAACCCTAGAGATTTTACTAAGAACTTCATATGTTTTCTCCCCTTTATCAAAACTGATTTTACGGGCTTTCTTCCCGTTTACTGTCAGATTACTCTAGTGCAAACTATGATTGCAAGAGTTTAAGGACTTTTTTAGAGAGTTTTTTTGTTCTTTTTTGCCTAGCTACCCAGCGGGTTGCACAAAGGTGAGATAGGTTGCAATAGATCCCGCTACCGCGGCATTAAGACTTTCAGCACCTCCTGGCATTGGGAGGGTAATCTGAGCATTGCATTGCTCAAGCCATTGTTGGGGTATGCCCCGAGCTTCATTACCGATAATGAGCAATGCTTTGGTAGGATCTATCTCCTGTGGAGGCTGCCCACCATGCACGACAAGCCCATAGAGAATGAGTGATTTTTTTAGGGAGATGAGCTGTTCCCAGCTCCAGTCAAAGATAGTGAGTTGCACACTCGTTCCTGCTGTGGCCTGTACTACCTTGGGTGACCAGGGATCACAACCTCCGATGATAATGACTGATGACACCTTACAGGCGACTGCCGTACGTAGGAGGGTCCCCATATTACCCGGATCGGTAATGTCAGCAAGTACTAAGCCAGGACCAAGCTTCTCAGGAGAAGGTTCTTGAGGAATAGGAACGATAGCAAGGAGACCGCTCGGTGAACTAGTTGTGCTGATCTTTTTCATGATGCTATCAGTTACGAGGAAGATCTCACCATTTTGGATGAGCTTTTCTGCTTGGGGGAGCATTTTTTCAGTGCAGTAGAGAGCTTCAGGAGGTAGCTTCGTAAGTGCCGTGCTTAGGGCTCGTTGTCCTTCTATAATAAATAGGCCTCTTTTCTTACGCTCTGAGGCGGTATGGAGCTTTACGATGGCCTTAATAACGGGGTTAGTAGCTGAGGAAATCTTTTTATAGGTCATTTAGAGCTCATCGTTTAAAATAGCTTCTTGATAGTTCTTCATCAACTGTATCATAAAATGTACATTATGCAGCGTTGCAAGAGTAAGTCCTGCAAGCTCTTTTGCTTTATAAAGATGATGAATGTAGGAAATGGTATAGTTAAGACAGGTATAACATTCGCACGTTCTTTCAATCGGTTCATGAAAGTCTTTATACTTTGTTTGCAGAAGCTTAAGTTGCTGGCCGTTGCTAACAAAAACTGAGCCATGGCGTGCGCTCCTCGTAGGATATGAGCTATCGAATGTATCGATTCCAAGTTTTACAATCTCATCTATTGAGGGTAGGTCGGCGATCCCTAAGAGATGATTCGGTAGATTTTTAGGTAACTGAGGAACGGTATGGGTAAGCATCTCTACCATTTCCTGTCTATTTTTGCCGACACTGCCTCCGATAGCATAGCCATCGAAGGGGAGATCTGAAAGTACTTGGCAGCTTAAGGTGCGCAATACTTTATCGACTCCGCCATGCACGACAGCATAGATAGCTTGTTGCTGTGGATCTTTGCGGTGCTCCATAAGAGAGCGCTCTTCCCAACGATGTGTCCGATCAAGAGACTGTTTCAGCTTTTTAGGATCAATGTGATAGGGTGGTAGTTCGTCAAAGGGAATAATAATATCGGCACCGAGAGCTTTTTGGGCTTTAATTGATGATTCAGGAGTAAGCAAAATGGGGCTCCCATCACGATAGGATCTAAAGAGAACTCCTTCTTCTGATATCTTAATAACGGCTTCAGCATGGCGATTCAAGCCTTTGCTTTTTAATTCTTCTTTGACGGTACCATAGGCTAAGCTAAAGACTTGAAACCCCCCTGAGTCGGTAATAATAGGATAGGGCCTATTGATATAGGTATGGAGGCCTCCGGCTGATTTGATGACATCGGTTCCTGGATGAACAAGCAGGTGATAGGTATTGCAAAACATGAGCTGGAGTCCAAGCTTGTTAACCTGCACATTATCAAGAGCTTTGAGAGTTCCATTGGTACCCACGGCTACAAAGTTTGGTGTATCGATGATCCCATGAGGAGTATGGATTCTCCCTACACGAGCTTGAGATTTTTTTGAGGCATGAAGAACTTCAAAGCTAAAGTAACTCATGAGGTAGGTACCGGGTAAAAGGTTTTAGCAAGTCGTACATAGGGAACTGCGATCAGGATGACGGTAAGTTTAATCAGGGTACTGACCAGAATAATTTCACCAAGGACGCTCAGGGAGCTATAGGCGGCGTTTAGTTTATAGAGCCCAAGGAAGCTAAAGAGTACGGTATCAAGTAGTTGGGTGCATGCAAGGGTACTGTAGTTGCGCAGTATGAAAAAGCGACCCTCAAATCTTCTTTTCATAAAGCCATACAGCTGTGCATCGATATACTGCACTATAAGATATACCGTCAAAGAAGCGATAATGGTTCGTGGCATCATCGAAAGAAGTGCTTCATAATGCACAGAGCTTACATCTAGTAAAGCGGGTATATAGGCAAGATGGAGCAGGCTCATGAGGCAATAAAAAAGTGCGCAAAAGAATCCCACCCAGATAGCTTGTAGTGCAGAGGGTTTACCATAATACTCTTGCATGAGATTTAAGCTCAGAGTGATACCTACTGCTAGCGCGTCGGAGGCAGTAGCGGTAAATCCAAAGAGCGTAATCTGCTTAATGACAAAGAGATTAACAACGACTGCTAGGGTACTTATGAGGCCTATAAGATAGTCCCTTCCGAGCCGTAATGCGGTGAGAGCTGCGGTGCTTACTGCGAAAATAGATCCTAAGAAAATAAGTTCATTGGTCATTGATTACCTTGCTCGATCGGGTGCTTATGCTAAGCCTAGCACGGACGAGGTCTCATGGCGATACTCAGGTGAGCAGAGGAGAGTTCTTTAGGCTGTGAAATAGTATTGCCCACATAGATTGACCAGGCATTCTTTTTTTAAACAAGTACCTTCAAGGTCACGTATGTGACTTTATGGACTGTACTAACACCCCTGTCATAGTTCTTATCTTTAGCATACAGCCCACGTTTGATATGATACAAATATCCTTTTTTAACATAATATCTTAAATTAGACATAAGTTTTGCCGTATCTATATGACAGAGCAATACCACCTCGTTCATTGAAAAAACCGTTTTGGGTGAACGTAATAGGGCCTGAAGTAGGCTCTCTTTATTCTTCATTTGTCTCTCGAAAATTAGAAAAAATCTTATCTTCAAGAGTTATTATTAGATATTTTGGCAAGTATTTGCGGCATAAGTTTCTCTAGTTTTTTTCATGTAACAATGCTGAGTTTATACGATTGGAAGGGAGTATTGAGGATTTATTGGTGTTGGCGATCGCTCAAATGGCCCATCTTGAAAGCTTTTTTTAAACTTTTTTAGAGGGGAGTGGCCATGAATAGGCGATTTTGCTGATTATAAATCTACATGGTCCTATTTTTATACATAAAAGCACGTTTTATGGACCGATTTTTATACATTTTCCAGCCAAAGTTGCCCTTGTTTTTGTACAATTCTTAGGCAAGGTTGCCCCTATAAATATGCATAATGCCTGATGGACTGCTTTTTGATATGCAAGAATTTTCTCAAGTCATGCCCAGAAAAATCTACATTTTGCTACCGAAGTTGCCTTGATTTTTCTACATAATTGAGGTATCATTCTCTTAGACGTATCATGAGTAATATGGCTTTCAAAATAATACCCCACCACCGTTGAAAAAATAAATGAAGCGTATTGTAGATTATTACTTACTCGAATGGAAAAATCGTAAAACAAACAAGCCTCTTCTTTTGCGTGGAGCTCGGCAGGTAGGAAAAACCTATGCTGCACGTACTCTGGGTAAGACGTTTACCCATTTTGTAGAGGTCAATCTAGAAGAAGATTCTGTTGCGCGAGCAATTTTCGAAAAAGATTTAGATGTCAATCGTATTAAAATGCAGCTGGTTGCCCATACGCGAACTCCCATCATAGCGGGTGAAACGCTCCTGTTTATCGACGAAATGCAGGCCTCTCCACAGGCAATACTTGCCCTGCGCTATTTCTATGAAAAGTTCCCGGGACTTCATGTTATCGGTGCGGGATCACTTCTTGAATTTGCAATTGCAAAGGTTGGACTGCCTGTTGGCCGAATAACCATGCTATATATGTATCCACTTTCCTTTTTAGAATTCCTAGCAGCTTTAGGATATGAAGAGTGGGTTCAGTTGATTATCACAAAAAATTCTCAGCTTTTTGAGGAGCTTCACCATAAAATAATTGATCTTGTTGGTATATATCTTGCAGTTGGGGGTTTACCTGAGGCTGTTGCTGCCTGGGTTGAAGAGCAGTCGTCACGTTCTGTACGAATAGCACAAGAAGATATTACTGCTACCTATATCGAGGATTTTGATAAGTATGGTCGGAGACACCAAATAAAATATTTGAATACTGTCTTTGAAAGTGGGCTTAAGCAATTATCAAAAAAATTCATGTATTCGCGGCTTGGAGAATACCAAAAAAGAGAGTTGGAACCCGCCTTAGATCTTCTCGTGAGAGCAGGCCTTATGTACAAAGTATATCAGACCTCGGGTCAAGGGATACCGCTAGGAGCCGATGCAAAATTAGATGCATTCAAAGTAATTTTTCTTGATATTGGTCTCTGTCAAGCTCTGCTTGATTATGACATCAGCTCATGGCTTATAGACCCGTTATCAGCGTTCCACAATAAAGGGGAATTGGTTGAAGCCTTCGTTGGGCAAGAGCTCCTTGCGTACTCAGATCCCATTAAAAAAGAAAACCTCTATTACTGGGTGCGAGCAGAACACTCGGCTCAAGCAGAGATAGATTATCTTGTTCAGATTGAAGGAAAGATTATACCAATTGAAGTTAAGTCTGGTAAAAGCCTACACTTAAGAAGCATGCATGCCTTTTTACAATATCATAAGAACACTCCCTATGGCATAAGAATTTGGAGTAATAATAGGCATATTGAGGAAAACCTCCATTCATACCCTCTTTACGGGGTTTCTATTCCAATATTGAATTCAAAAAGCATTGTCAAAGAGGCGCTTCTTCATCTCATTGGCTAATGCTATAGTTTCGTACTGATCTTTTTTCTTAAGATTTGTCATTATCTGTGTAAAGGACTCACACCATGTTGTTCACGAGTCTAAAGTTTTGCAGAACATTGATGAGGAAGATAGTATTAGTGTTTTTAAAATTACATGATCCTATTTTTATACATCAAAGCCCATTTTTTGCCCTGATTTTTATACATTTCTTAGGTAAAGTTGCCCCCATAAATATACATAATGCCAGCTGGAGGACTTTTTGAAATGCGAGATTTTTCTCAAATCATGCCCGAAAAATCTACATTTTTTTGCCTAAACATGCCATGATTTTTCTGAGTAACCGATTTCGGCGGGACATATGAACCTCTCTGGCTACGTATCAATGAAAAAGAGTGGCTTATATGCGCATAAGCTCTATTCTTCGGGGCTGTTGAAAACGTAATGAATTGTGTTTACCATAGATATGATCATCTAAAAAATCTCACATGCCGGAGGTGTTCATAGCTTCACAAAGGAGCACTATCGATCTTTTAACCTACCATCTAAACAAATTAACATATATTGAGGGTTATTCCATGGAATCGAAACTTCTAAAAAATCTTGTCTTAGCCGCTTTGGTATCGTTCTCTTCAGGAATTTTTGCAAAGGTTGTTACTCCTGCAAATACGGAAGAGTTGATGAACCTTTACCAAAAGCACGTATTGATTGCCTTGTTGTCAACAGAACCTCTTGAGAAGTATAAGCCGTTTGTTGAAGCTGCTGAAAAACATCCTGAATATACGTTTTGTTTTATAGATGCTCATAGCTTGTCTTTAGAAGATACACTGCACGGCACTTTTGATTATCATTTTTCGTATAAAGGCATAGATATTATGGGAGGTAGTTATATCGAAGATCGTGCTGGCTTAGAACAAGCTATAGAAGTTTTTAAAGATGCAGTAACTAAGCGAATTCACTTTGAAAAGGATATGGCGAAGCTTTCTCCTAGAGCGCGAAAAGCGCAACGTCAAGAAATGTTTAAGAAGGGTGCAGAGACTTTTAATAAGTTGCTTGCGCTTCCAGGGTCATCTCTTTTTTCGAGAGTACAAACTGAGTGGGATGAAAAGGGTAATGAGGTGAACACGGTTTATGAGATTCCATATAGTGAAGATCTGAATATTCAACTTCATCTCTATCTTGAAAGCTCTATTGATATTGCTTATTTGGTAGACCTACTTAAGACAACTGAAAAGGATACTGCCGCATATAAAAATGGATTATACCTGTATAAAGCGTATCTTCGAGGTGCAAAAAGTGCATTAGATACCTATACATCATCAGGTGACAAACGAGTTGATAGTTTTGTTGAATATAGTGTCAACTTTATTAATCTTGCGCTCGATGCGGACAGCTATTAATCCAAAACAGCTTTGTAATCGGGGCTTTCAAGAAGGCTGAGCCTGGAGGCTGTTGAAAACATAATGAATAGAGTTTAGGCTGGGTACGATTACAGCTATAAAAATCATACATGCAGGAGGTACTCGCGCTTTCAACGCAAAAAGCACTGCCATTCCTTTAACCTACCTTATAAACAAACTAACACATATTGAGGGTTATTCCATGAAATCGAAACTTCTAAAAAATCTTGTCTTGACCACGTTGCTATCTTTCTCGTCGGGAATGTTTGCCAAGGTTGTTATTCCTACGAGTGTTGAAGAGTACACGAAGCTTTACCATAATCACCTATTAGTTACGCTCTTTTCAAGAGAGCCTCTTGGGAAGAATCAGGCATTTGTCGAAGTTGCTGAAAAACATCCCGAATATACATTTTGTTTTGTAGATGCTCAAAACAAGTCACTCGTACCGCTTCTAGAACTTTCTGATTTGAGCACAAAATATTCTTTTTCCTATAAAGGAATAGGTATCGTGAGCTATAACGTCGAAGACGTAATTGAATGTCGCGAATTAGAGGTAATACTTAAAGGATTTGAACATTCAGTAGCCCAAAGAGTGAAACTTGAAAAAGATATTGCGAATTATTCACCGGCGGAGCTTAATGAAATGTGTACACGGATGTTTATGGGTGGTGAAGAGGTCTTTACGAGGATGCTTGCACTACCTGCAGATGAACTTTTCTCAGGGGTCCAGACCTCTTACGATGAAAAGGGTAACATAACGAGGATTCAGCGGATTCCATTTACCGATGTAACGGATATCGAATTTCACCTGAGTGTTGAGCTTTATACCGGTATTCAATATTTGGTAGATGTTCTGAAAATTACTGAAAAAGATAGCCTTGCCCATGAAAATGCATTTAAGCTGTATAAAGCCTATCTTCGCGGTTCTAAGAACGCTTTAGAAAAATATCAATCTTCTGGGGACAAGCGTGTTGATACCGTGGTACAGTACAATCTTAATTTCATTAATCTTGCGCTCGATGCAGATACCTATTAATCCAAAGTGATGAAAAGATAATGTATATTCTGCATGATCCAAAAAGGGGCTGGTCTAACAAACCGGCCTCTTTCAACCTTCTACCCAGCCTTTTCTCTTCTTTCTTCATCAGCTTTGGTTTTATCGATAGTACCCGGTGCATGCTGTGGTGGGGCGTAAATGGTAACTAACTTAAGATCAGAAGATCCAGTATTCATGATCGTATGGGTTGTTCCCAAAGGAATAATAAGCGTATGCCCTGCAGAGAATTGAGTGGTAATGCCATTTAAGATAGCTTGCCCCGAGCCTTCTACGATAAGGATAATCTGATCAGCTTTATGAATTTCCTTAGGGATTTCTTCACCTGTTGGGATCGACATAAGGACGAACTGAGTTTTATCATCAGTGAAAAGTACTTTGCGATAATTTGTGTTTTGTCGAGCGAGTTGCGTAGTATTTTCGTTGAAAAATTTCATCAGAGTTCTCCCTAAGCAAAAAAATTGATCTAGACATTCTTTCTATAACTATGAAGAAAGAGGCCATGGAAAGTCAATAGTGTTGGTAAGAAGACTCATGTGCTATATGATATTGGCCCTTAATGGACATTGAAAACTTACTCTGTGCTAGAGTAAGCTGGGAATTCTTTGGAGGAGAGAGAGGGATTCGAACCCTCGATCCCGATCGCTCGAGATAACGGTTTTCAAGACCGCCGCCTTCAACCACTCAGCCATCTCTCCTGGCATTTTATTACTATACTTTGCTTTTGCGTAAAACGCAATCGTAGTCTTAATAATTTTCATGAGAAGCATCCAGTGCCCCTTTTAATCAATAGACCCAAAGGGAGAAGTCTTCCTTCAGAAAATCCATAAAAAAAATTAGATTTACACGTAAGCTTGCTATTTGTAAAATTTCATGCTAGGATTATCAGTATGAAGATTACGTTAAGATGTTTGAACGCCTCAGTCACGAATACTATTCTCTCTGGCCTTACCAGCGCCAAAAGCCCTAACTGTGCCCTTTCTTATTCATATTCATATTATTATATGTCGAGGGGTGCGTATGGCTAAATGATGAACGAATAAGAATATCAGGCTCTACGTGCAACCCTAGGTTTTTAACCGGGGTTTTTTTGTTGCCAAATTTTTAAAAAGTAACCTAGGATTCGAAGGATTCTATCATGAAGAACACAGTTATATGGTTAGATGGGGCATTGGTTCCCCAAAAAGAGGCTTCCATTCCTCTTACCACCCATACTCTCCATTATGGCTCAGGAGCTTTTGAAGGGATCCGATGCTATGCAACGGATAATGGCCCGGCTGTTTTTAGACTCTCTGATCATGTAGAGAGATTATTACATTCATTTTCCTGCTTTGGAGTACCATTTCCTTGGAGCAAAGAGACAATTGAGCAGGCGATTATAGCTACTATCAAAGCCAATACCTTTGAAGATTGTTATATCAGGCCGATTATATTTTTTGGGGGAGAGTCGTTATTACTCAGTCCTGGGGAATTGTCGGTTCACTGCGCCATACTTGTGATGGATATGGAAAAATATTTAGGCAAAGAAGCTATTAGGATGGGCATATCATCGGTCAAGCGTATTCATCCAGAATCGATGCCGATACACCATAAAATAAACGGCTTCTACGTTAACTCGATTCTTGCATTTCATGATGCGCGTAGCAGGGGCTTTGATGAGGCATTGCTCTTGGATCATGAGGGCACTATCGCAGAAGGTTCTGTAGCCAACATTTTTTTTGTGGTCGATGGAGTACTTATCACGCCGTCAACGACTTCGATTTTGCCGGGTATAACGCGCTCAACACTACTGAGTATTGCAAAAGAGTTGGGTATCGAGACTCGCGTGGAAACGTTGCCCCTCGAGATTATTGAGAAGGCGACGGAAGCATTTTTGTGCGGAACGGCAAGTGAAATTACTCCCATTAAAAGTATTGAGAGTAAACATTTTAGTGCACCTGGTGGTATGACACAGGCTCTACACAATGAGTATCAGATTGCAATTAGAGGAAAAAGAAAAGAGTCGGCTTTGATGAGTCGCTCATGGGTAACGTTTGTAAACGGTGAAGGAAATCTATGAACAAGATAGTGTTAATGAGCATACTAGGAGTAGCACTCGTAGGTGCATTTGTTATTAAACGTTTGCAGAAGCCGGCAGAGAATGCTCGCTATACGATTGGTATCTTGCAAACTGCGTCGCATCCGGCACTTGATGCTGCTCGTGAAGGATTTATGCAAGAGTTGCAAAGTACACTGGGCAATGAGGTGGCATTTGTCATCCAGAATGCTCAGGGTTCGGTTTCACAGGCTCATTCAATAGCTCAGCAGTTTCATGCAAACAAGAAGATGAACGGCTTTTTTGCTATTGCGACTCCAGCAGCTCAGGCGATGAGCGCTGTAGAAAAAGAAAGACCGATCATTATTTCTGCAGTAACGGATCCCCTTGCATTGGGAATTATTCATCCGACGACGAATGTCTGTGGTACCAAGGACATGATCGATGTTAAAGCTGAGATAGATATGCTTCTTCACTTAGTGCCACATGCTCATCATGTTGGGCTGGTGTATACCTCAGGTGAGGTAAACTCACGAGCTCTGAGTAAGCTTATGCGTAAAGAGCTTGAAGCACGCGGTATCGTGGTGAGCGATTTTGCTTTTGGTAGCGAAGCAGATGTACATGCGATGGTTGAGTTAGCATGCAGAAAAGCTGATGTTATTCTAGCGCCCACCGATAACACGGTTGCTTCAACGATTGCGGTTATTGCAGCAACTGCCTTAAAGCACAAGAAACCATTATTTGTGAGCGATAACATGCTCGTAAAATCAGGTGCTTTAGCAGCGCGAGGAGTTGATTACAAAACAGGTGGTAAGCGGGCTGCACAGATTGCTCATGAAGTGATCGTTGAGGGTAAAAAGCCCTTTGAGGTGCCTGTTGAGCAACCAAAATGTGAGCAGATATTCATTAACCAAACAACACTAGAGGCACTTGGATTAACCATTCCAACCGAGCTTCACAATCAGGTGGTGCTTGAGGAGAGAAGATGATTGAACTAGTTGAGATAGCACAAGGCATCGTTGAGCGGGGCATAATTTTTGGATTTGTTGTTGCAGGCGTGTACCTCTCTTCGCGACTTATTAACTTTGATAATGTAGCGGTGGAAGGTGCTTTTGGAATAGGTGGGGCATTAACTGCACTTTTAATTGGCTGGGGACTTAATCCCTGGATAGCTCTTGCAGCTGCAGCAATTGCTGGCGGGCTCTCAGGAGTTGTCACGGGACTGTTACATACGAGGTTGCAGCTCAATAATTTGATAAGTGGTATTGTCGTTACCACAGGGCTCTTTTCGATAATGCTTCTTATAGCAGGATCAAATATGACCCTAGGCAAGGAGACTATCTTTTCCTCCCTGTCCCTCTCATTAGCTCCGTATCAGCCGTTGCTCGTCTTAGGGGTTCTTTGCATACTACTTTTTTCTCTGATGAGTTGGTTCTTAAAAACTGAAGTTGGGTTCTTGCTTCGTGCAGTGGGTGATACACCACAGATGGTAACGAATGTCGGTAAAAGTGTAGAAGGGTACCTCGTTCTTGGATTGGTCCTTTCAAATATGCTTGCTGCAGTAAGTGGTGCCCTATTTGTGCACTATGCGGGGTACTTTTCGATCTGGACGGGAGTTGGTGTGCTGATCATCGGATTGGCTGGCATGATACTTGCCCAAGTGCTGAGTACTAACTTTGGCATTGCACTTGTGCTAGGTTCAATTATGTATCAAGCACTGATTGCATTGACCTTTGAATTACAGCTCAATCAAGATTGGAATAAATTAATTACGGCAACGCTTATCGTTGTGTTGCTCGGTATCAAACAATGGTTACCCAAGAAGTAAGGAAATGGTTATGTTAACACTTAAACACATTGATGTCTGGCTTTCTCAGAACCATATTTTACAGGATCTTTCCTGTGAGGTTACTGAGGGAGATTTTGTGGTGATAGTGGGCGCTAATGGCGCTGGGAAAAGCACGTTCTTTAATACGATTGCTGGGAAAACAAAACCTCAGAATGGTACGATAGAATTGGAAGGTGCCGATATTACCATGTTGAGTGAGCAACAACGTGCCGGCATGATTACCCGTCTTTTTCAAAATACGCAGTTGAATTCAGTCGGCTCACTTACGGTCGCCCAAAATCTTGCGTTAGCACATTATAGTCGCCGGCGAGCGCGCTTGATCGATGGTATGCAGGTACTACCGCAAGAGCTTGCAGAACAGATTATCGGTGCACTAGGTATTCATCCTTCACTGTTAGAAAAACCGATGGATGCATTATCAGGTGGGCAAAGGCAGCTTATTGCCTTTGTTATGGCAACGCGTCACATCCCTAAAGTTCTCCTGCTTGATGAGCCTACGGCAGCTCTTGATCCTCAGGCAGCGACACGATTGCTGCAGTATGCGACCCAGTTTATTCGACAACACCGAATAACTACGTTACTGATAACGCATGATCCTCACATTGCCTTAAGTATCGGTAACAAAGTGTGGATTCTAGAAAATGGGAAGATTACCAAGCAATATGGTGCTCATGAAAAGAAAAGCTTGAAGCCTGACGAACTTATTGGTCAGGTTGAGTATGCAAAGCTTGCTCAGCAAGACTGATGGGAGTAAGGGTGAGAAGAGAGTCTAACATGATGTAGCGGCATTGATCAGCATTTATAGGTGGAAGAAATTGGTGCGCCTAAGAGGAGTCGAACCTCTAACCTTCAGATCCGTAGTCTGACGCTCTATCCAGTTGAGCTATAGGCGCATAGATAATTTCTGGTGGAGAGAGAGGGATTCGAACCCTCGCGCCCCGTTTCCGAGACTCTTGCTTAGCAGGCAAGCGCTTTAGACCACTCAGCCATCTCTCCACAACTAGCACGTGTACTTGTATCACGCTTTTATCACGAAGGACTCTTTGTATCGAGCAACGAGAGTCTAGACAAAAGACTTTACTTATAAGAGTATATAAAATTAAGAAAAAATGACAACAAACCGAAGAATATCAAAGGAATTTCGTTGCCTACCTCGTTGATCATTGAGATAAAAGTTGTACCCAGCTCAGGAAAATCGGCCCTTGTGCTCGATAAATCGGGAAGACTCAAGGCCTTTTTGAAAAGCCCTCCTGAAGACGGGAAAGCTAATAAGGAGCTCTGTAAGCTTTTGGCGCAATCGCTCGGATGCACCCAGTCAGCGGTTACGATTATTGCGGGTGCAACATCGCGTAACAAGAAAATACTCCTTGAGATTCCCTTGTCCTTCGATGAAATGTTGTCTAAGCTAGGACTTGCGATTCAGACGAAACTTCCTCACGTCTAGGATACCTATGCCTTTATATGTTTGGCGAGCTGTTGATCAAGAGGGAGTTGAGCATCATGGTAGGTTCTATGCATTCTCGGTAGATGAGGTGCAGGAATATCTCAGTAAAAAATCACTTGGACTTATTCAGGCGAGTGTAGCAAAGCGGAGCATTTTTACTTCTCGTCAAAAAGATGCATTCTTTGCACAGCTCGCATCGTTGCTTTCGGCCCATATTCCCTTATATGAATCTCTCTGTACCATGAAGGCTTCGTGGGCATCTTCTGATCACGTCTTGCTACTTGATTCGCTTAGTCGACATATTGCCCAGGGCGCTACGTTAACAGAGGTTCTTGAAGAAGCTCAGATTCTCGATCCTCTTTCTCGTGCATTGATTGGGGTGGGGGAGTCGACGGGGACTTTAGGACCACTTCTTAAGGAAATTGTCTCATACCGTGCAGAAATGGCGCTATCAGTAAGCAAAATAAAACGTGCTCTCAGTATGCCTTTGCTGACGTTATGCTTTTTTTGTGTGGTTATGTTAGGTATGTTTACCTGGATAATCCCTCAATTTGGCCGTTTTTTTGAGCTTAATCATATGCCAATGCCTTGGGTAACCTCATGGCTTATGGGACTGAGCTCTTATATGACTTTAAAGCTTGTAGGGTATGGAGCTGCTGCCATTGTAGCTATGATTGGGTGTCTTCGTATACTCTATGCAACTCGTCGTGGAAAAGAAATGATAGAGATCGTGATTGAATATATGCCGATAATTGGCTCCTTTCACCGCTCTTTTATGAAGGCACGCACCTTGAAGGTCCTGGGTATTCTGCTTGCTCAGCAGGTTCCTTTAACTAGGGCTCTAGAGGCTTCTGAAGCTCTGACCTTTCATGATCTGTATCGAAGAGAGCTCTCTCAGCTTAAAAAGGCTGTTGAGCGGGGAGAGACTTTTACGCAAGCATGGCATGCGTCATATTTTTCAGATCCTGAAATTGAGGGGCTTCTTGCACTGGGAGAGGTGTCAGGATGTGTAAGTACCCTAATGCTACATGCTTCTGACAGTATTGAGAAGAAGCTCTATGAGCGCCTTCATTTGATAACTATGTATGCAAATCCTACATTACTTCTTGTTTTAGCTGTCCTTATAGGGTGCCTCATCTACGGAATATATATGCCTCTTTTAGAGTTTTCATCGGTGCTTTGCTGACAGCGAACTGCAGCTATGCATGATCCGCTCATTAGATAAGACCACTTGCCAGATTGAAAAATCTATGATAGAATAAATACACATTGAAAATAATTTATGGGGATGAAATTTCAGCTTCTTACATAGGGGAAATAGAAATGATCAAAAAAATACTCGGCATTCTTCTGATAGTCTTGTCTAGAGGCTTTGTGGGGGCTATGACTAAGCCATCGATTATAGAGTGGGGTTTTAGTGATAGGCAAGGTGATCGGGAAACTATGGAAGATGCCTTCTTTCATGAGATGATCGAAATTAGTCCGGGCACAACATATCCCTGCTTTGGACTATTTGATGGACACGGGGGACCTCATGCTTCAAAGCACGTTGCTGAGCACTTCCCTTCGCTTTTTGCGACCTACGTAAAAAATGAAATACCTGCTGCGGGCACTCCCGGAATACTTGATGAGGTCTTTAAGGAAGGATTGAAGCAGAGCTGCCTACTAGTAGATCAAGCTCTTCAATTGAAGTATTCAAAACAAGGAACAACGGCCCTGATTGGACTTGTTGTTGATGAGAGTGTGTATCTTGCCTGGGTGGGTGACTCACGTGGACTCATATTTTCTCATGTGTCACCAAAGCAAGAGCCCACACTTAAAATGGCAACTATAGACCATAAGCCAGACAGTCCTCTAGAGCTTGAGCGGATAGGTGTGGAGAATGTTATGCGTACTCAAATTATTAGAAATGCTGATGGACTCAATGCTATCGTATATAGGCCTTTACATAACCCTGCGCCACTTGAGCCAGGACAAAAACTTCTTAAACTAGGACCAGCTCGCATTGGACCATTAGCGATTTCACGGACTTTAGGAGATAGGGTCTGCAAAGTGAAACAGCCCATGATTACTGCAGTACCCGATATTGTGGTTACACCTGTAGCTGAAGGAGACTATATAGTCCTTGCTTGTGATGGGCTCTGGGATGTTATGACCAATGAAGAAGTTGTCAAATTCATTACCGATCGTATGCACTGGCCGATAGATTTTCTACGGACCTGGTATGGTGAAGCGCAAACACCTGCTGATGAGCATGCAGAAGAAGCTGGCTCGGATGAAAGGTTACGTCTTGTAGCTCGAGCATTGCGCGACAATGCACATGATCTTGAGAGCTCTGACAATATATCAGTTATGATTATCAAAATATAAGCTCCAGTAGATAAACTCTGATTAATGCCTCTCAGGCATCTTCTACCATCTTGCCTTAAGCCCTAATACCTGCTACATTGCATAGTAATGCCGGGGTGGCGAAATTGGTAGACGCACGGGACTCAAAATCCCGCGGTAGCAATACCATGTCGGTTCGAGTCCGACCTCCGGCACCAAAATTGTTTGTAGGGGGTAGTATATGGAAACTGATTGTATATTCTGTAGGATTATAGCTCGTGAAGTGATTGCAGAAGTAGTGGCCGAGAATGATACCCTTATTGTTATTAAGGATATTTTCCCTAAGACGGCTATCCATTATTTAATTATTCCCAAAGTTCATTATAAAGATCTGCAGTCGGCATCTGACTGTCCCCTTACGTGTGCTCTTTTTTCTATGGCTCGTACTTTATCTGCAAATATTCCTGGAGCAGAGGAGTATAGGCTTGTCATTAATAATGGTTATAAAGCTGGCCAGCGGGTATTTCATCTGCATATGCACTTTCTTGCAGGTGGTCTGATACCTGAGTTTTGAAAATCTAGTATTTTTTCTCACTCTCACATAACGTGAATCTAAGGGCCTGGCAATTACCGGGCACCACACGGCAGATGCATGCTGCTTTAGAAATAGAGGCTCCAAGCATTTTTCTTATAGAAAACTTATCCCATAAAACCATTGCCTATGTGAAATGTTTTTGGGTATACTAACAATAACTGATACTATAACTATAAGGAAGTTGTATGATAAGGTATTTTTTTCTCTTTACACTTCTATCTCTTGGTTCCATTAAGGCAAAAGATATCAGGTGTGTCTGTAACGATCATTCAGTCGTAAGACCTGAATGTGGAATTTGTGGAATTGACTCTGGTACTATGGCTCTGACGGATGATGGAGTTGATTGTATCTGCTCAAACCAGATTAAATTAAAGAGTATTTCTTGCGCCCTTGTCTGCAAAGACAATGAGGGATGGTCAGGGAATTTTCTCGTACGTTAAACCCTCCCCAATCAATTTTTCTTAGCCATCTATGTCCTTTCAAGGGATGTTTGTATTACTAAGGAGCTCTTTGTTCTGCTAGTTTTGATCAGTTATATATGCAAGCAGCTAAGACCCGCTCGACTTTTCTATTAGTTTTATACCAAAAAAGCTCCCCAATTCATTGAATTGGGGAGCTTGAGTATAGAGAATTTCGCTATTGAGTAATCAATGTGCTACTTTTTCTTAGCCTCTGACTTCGCAGTCTGCTGGGCAACGGTAGCTGATTGTATCAGGTACTTTTATGTACTCGATTTCATCAGGTACAGGTCTCAATTCTGTGCGATAACACACTGGAAGTGGTACTTGTACTTTTTCGCATGGTTGTGGATGACGCACAATACGGTCAGGGTTTGGCGTTCTCACTTCTTCCGCTGCAATTTCAATTACCTTAGTTTCCATGATTGTTCGTGGAACTTCGATTGTTTTGCAACAGACAGGTGGCTTTAATGAAGGTCCACAAGCTGGTTTGCATGAACGTTCGCATGAACGTCCACATGGACGAGCACATGAGGTTTCGCATGAACGAGTTGGGCAACATCCGCCGCCGTTACGACCAAAACGAGCTTCCATAGCTCCCACAGTTAGGAGGCCAGCTAATGCGGCCAATAGTAGTTTATTCATACCTTCTCCTTGGAAAGTTATTGTTGTTTATATTATACACCTATAAGCGCTTATACAATTCTAAGTATGTCACTTTCCAAAAAGAAAAATCAAGAATTTTATGTAAAATATTTCAATTTAGCATTAAGCGTTGATTGAGTGGTGCTAAATCGTAGCTACATATTTGTGGTTTCTCTAAGATGGTTCAACTTTACCTTCCCTTTTGTTTGGTTTACGCTTAGCTAGAGGTGTCTATGCTACTACTAATTGTACCCGTTGCTATTCTGCTTACGATAGGTGCTACGGCCATAATGAGCTATATTTCTATGGCCACGGCGATCGGTCCCTGGATAGAAACGACCCTTGTGCTCTTTGGTATGCTTATTTTCTATGCTGCTCACCGGTGGTATAGCACTGAACAGCGAACAAAGGCCCTTGGGTTGGTGGTGGCTGCGGGAGGAATTGGGGGCATTCTAGCGGTGGGGTGTGGCTTTGCCTTCCCTACCTATTACTTCCTTGAACCTGCAGAATTCAATGCTTTGCTTACCACTCCCTATAAGTTTGCTTTACTGGTGAGTCTTTCTGCTGGAGCTGCCGGCGCCTTTGGCTTACTGCTCGCACAGTACTTTGAAAAGAGCCTCCTTGATGAGCAAGGGTTAGCGTTTCCTATAGGTGACCTTGTCTATAAAATGATGACGGCTGCCGACAATGCTGGAAGGGCACTGATGCTTGCCTGTGGCTTTATAGGGACTCAGCTGTATTTAGGTCTTCTTACCCTTACTGCCTATGCCTCTCGACCCCTTACGTTGCTTTCTAGCTCTTCTTGGGGCCCATTTACTATACCCTCATTGGGGATGCCTGCAGACCAGATACCAATGTTTTGGGCGATTGGGTTTGTAACCGGCCACGTAATTGCTATCCCTTTACTAGTAGGGGTCCTTTCCAAGCTGTTAGTTATCGATCCTTTGCATTATTATTACCCAGTAATCTATTCCTTTGTATATACCCATGGAATAGGTTCTCTCTTTAGGAGTATCCTACGTTCCTAAGGAGCTCTCACTTATGGACTTTACCCTTGCATTCTCAAGTGGGTTAGTACTTTACGGAGCAATACTAGGATTCTCAGAGCTGCCTAAGGTATTGAAAGCTACCTATCATAAGCTACTTAATAAAGGTCCTAAGAGCGAGAGCAAGGCCATTCCATGGTTGCTCACGGGCTGTGTACTCATACTTAATGCCTTAGTGCTTACCTATCTGCAATTCTCGCTTCTTGCACAGGTGTATCTGATTCTCTTTACGGCGGTGTGTACTTACCAGCTTAT
Organism: uncultured bacterium; assembly: GCA_963819815.1. GTDB lineage: Bacteria > Babelota > Babeliae > Babelales > Babelaceae > PRDV01. The sequence continues at coordinate 835,335 of CAWFXL010000001.1, read as the reverse complement.
GATCATTGCCGGTAAATTCGGGCTTGCGCCTATGGGTCGTTTTGCCACCTTTGTTATGGTGCCGGGCCTACTGATTTTTGGGTATACCCCCCTACAAATCACCTTGGTAGCGCTGTATGTTGAAGTTGCAGGTGGGGTGGCTTGCGATGCTCTCTTTGGAAGAAAGATGGCCCATCTTGCCTCTATAAGTAGAAAGGCTATTGTGACATCGCAGTGGTTAGGTCTGCTTGTCAGTGTCCTGGTAATTGGAGGAATCTTTTGGCTTTTTATCAACCATTTTGGGTTAGGTAATGAGGTGGGGAACTTAGCAGCGACACGTGCTGCAAGTAGGGCGTTTTTAATTTCGGTAAAAAGCTTTGATGTGGGGGCTCTTCTTTTTGGGTTGCTCTTTGGTCATCTCATTTCATATACCAAAGTAAGTCCTGCATTGCTTCTTGGTGGTATCCTTATGCCAATTTCCTACACTATGATGCTTGTTCTTGGTGGACTCTCTACCTATCTCTTTAAAGATAAAGAGGAATACTATCCTTTCTGGTCAGGCGTGTATGCTTCAAACTCCCTTTGGATGCTTGCACGAGCATTTCTGTAGTTCGGTTGAGTGCGCTATAGCCTGGAATCGACTTCTAATTCATCATAGACACTGGTTTTTTTCTAGCTGAAGAAGGAAGCTTTTGCTACAGATGTAAGTCATTCCTAAAATCATAGGGTAAAAAAAGAAGGTACCCAAACGGATACCTTCTTACGAGATCTTGTAAAACTACGCTGCTTTCTGTGGTCTGTTTGTATCTGCTGCCTCTAGTCTGTTCATATCGGCTGCAGCTTCTTTGAAAGATTCACCAATGCTATCGAATCCTTTTTGAGGATTTTGCATCGATTCGAAGAGGTTTTGTGCCATATCAATAGCAAGTTTATAGCCAACTCTCAACTTTTCAGCTCGCTCTTTAGAGGGCTTATAGCGTGTGATCGTTGCTTCAAGATCTAATTCTTCAAGGGCTTTTTTCATACCGCTTATATATTGCAAGGATGCAGCTATGGCTTCCTCTTGAGGAGTACCTGGCTGAGATGAGTTTGTCATAAAGGCAAGCATTCTTTTTTGTAGGGCAACTTGGTCATCCTCAGATGTCGGTTTTCCTTGAGCTTCAAGGACCATCCATTCACAGGATGTTTTCCCAATAGCGTAACCCTCTTTATAATAGGGGTGATTAGTATTAAGGGTAAAGTTTACCTGGGGAATCTTTGGTGCAAGCTTAGTTGCATCCTGCATAGCTTTAGACACGATGACCCCAAGGCTTGTTCGAACTGTTGCCATATCAGGAGCTGTTATAATAGCGTCTGCAATGTCCTGATGCATTTTAATGCCATAGTTCATCGTTAGGCTTAAAGGGTCAGTATTTTGCGAGGGAATATAACTTGAAAGAGCCTCTTTTACACCTTTAAAGTAAGTCTGATAGTGTTTAAAGGCAATTTTATGAGCTTCTGTTGATGTACCTTCATTATAGAGAGTATTTTGTAGACGGATAAGTTCTTTATCTCCAAAACCAGCTAGCGACTCAATTTGTTGTGTGGCTGCTTCGCGTACCATTTTTCCAAACTCTTGTCCCTTTTTAAAATAATCAACTTCCTGAGCAACAGATCCAGCTTTCTGAATAGCCGAGGCATAGGGTAAACTGACTATTAATAGGGAGAGAACGAATGAACTCTGAGCAATAAAACGGTTCATAGATTATTCCTTTCTGTAGAGAGGGTAAGAGTTATAGTATTAGCCTAACAGTAACCGAATCATATGTAAAATGGGTGCTATTGAGTTTGCATGCGAACGAGGTTTACCTCAATGCATTCCATAAGATCGCCATCAAGTACCAACTCTGGTTGAGGAGACTCCCAATCAGTGCGATGGTCCTTGACCATTTTATAGGGGTGAAGGATGTAAGATCGTATCTGAGAGCCCCATTCGATTTTTTTTCTTTCAATAGAGTCTTCTCGAGCCTTTTGTTCATCTTTTTCTTTTTGTACAAGCTTAGCCATAAGCATTTTCATTGCAGTTTCTTTATTTTGAAGTTGCGAACGTTCACTTTGGCATTGCACAACGATATTGGTAGGAAGATGGGTGATACGTACTGCTGAGTCAGTCTTATTGACATGCTGACCTCCAGCTCCACCTGCACGGTAGGTATCTATTCTCAGATCTTTAGGATCGATAGTGATTTGTTCAGTAGGAATTTCAGGGACGACGGTTACCGCAGCAAATGAAGTATGGCGCCTTTTACTTGCATCATAGGGTGAGATTCGTACGAGTCTATGAACTCCTGCTTCACCTTTCAGAAAACCGTAGGCATTTTTGCCTTTGATAAACAGTGTCGCGGACTTTATACCGGCAGTTTCTCCTGCCTGGTAATCGGTAATAGCTACCTGAAAGCTCTCTCGCTCACAGAATCTTATGTACATACGAAGAAGAATCTCGGCCCAGTCTTGCGATTCGGTTCCTCCCGCGCCTGAGTTGATGCTGAAAAAGCAGTTGTGGGCATCCACTTCATCTTGAAGAAGGAGGTTAATCTTAAATCGAGTAACTCCCCGTGCCCAACTATACACCTCATCTTTAATCTTTATAATCTCTTGTTCATCATTTGCAAATAACTCGAGGAGCTCTGGAAGTTCAATGGCTGTATGCATGAGGGTTATATACTGCTCACGCAGAGTCTTAACCTTTTGTAGCTCCTTCATAAGCTCTATTTGTTGAGGGTTTTGCCAGAAGTTCTCTTCAGTCGTTACTTTTTGTAGGCGATCATATTCCTTTTCAAAAGGTGACTGCTCCCAGAAGGTTTTAATGACCTGAAGGTCTGGTTCAACGGATTTAATTTTTTCGCGGAGGTCATCGACTAGCATGTACTACCCAAAGTTATGAATGATACGTATAAGTATAGCATACTATGCTCACTTAGACCAGGAAGATCGTTTGCCTGTGGTGGTACCTCCGTGCAGTGAAAAAGTTACCATGTATGCTCCCAAGGCATCATAAGGAGATTGCTTTAGGAGATGATATGACGTGGCTGAAGGCTTTCCTGAAAGTAGAGTGAGTATTTTTCTTCAGATGAGACCGCGTCTTTCTAACTCTTCTTTGACTGGCCCCAAGCGATCTCTTTGGATATGAAGACCTTCAATGCCCACCGATGCAGCGGCTTCAATGTTTTCAAGTTGATCGTCAAAAAAGAGACAGGATGCAGGGTCAAGATGCTTGTGTGTGAGAAGCCAGGTAGTAGATCTTACGATCGGGTTTTACATAACCTGTATCGGCTGAGATGACGATATGGTCTTGAGGAAAAGAAGAGAGGACTGAATCTTTATAGATTTGGTAAAAGGGGCCAAAGGAATCTTTATCCCAGTTAGAAAGAATATAGTGTGGGATATTTTTTTGTGCATAACGCATGAGTAGATCTACGACATGCTGTAATGGTTTCATACATCGAGCAAGGGAGTTAGGATTGAAGAAGATCTCAAGCATTCTGCGTACCTGTTGTGCATCGTTTGCAGACAGATTCTGTGGAGCCCAGATGTTAAAAAACTCTAAGGTTATGGTTAATGCTTCCCGAGAGCTCATTATGCCAGCTAGATTGAGACGGACAATTTCAGGAAGGATGGCACCCGTATGGGTGTATGAGACTGCCTGAGAAGGTTGAAGGTGTTTGTTGAGTAGGGTAAGGACTTGAAAGGCGATAATATCAAGGCGTGTGGCTTCTTTTTTCCCCGACCACATAAGAAAGAGAAATGAGTAATCTGCAAGCTCAGTTGGGCTCATGCCCTCTTTGCTGGGCATAAAGAGGGTACCGCTTAAATCCCATATGAGATGCTCTTTTGGTGACACGATGTTCTCTCCTTTTGAGATTAGTCTAAAGATTTTAATGGTTAGGATGCAAGGTTTGCACGATCTAAAATCTGATTATCTCTTGAATTAGGGAGCATACAATGTGTACCTTTGTAGAGAGTAGAGCCTCGTAATGGCATACAAAGGAAGAGAAGAATATGAACAAGTTTCTTACAAGTCTGGTTGTCGGGGCATTGCTGATAGGGAACTCAATCTCTGCCAAGGTGTCATGCAATGAACGTATGCGCCATGGGCCCAAGGGATTAGCAAAAGGAGCTCTTGCGGCCGTTGGAGCGGCTGTCACACTCTATACAGTGGCTGAACTTAAACAGTTGCTGCAGCCATTGAGGATTCCCGATAGTCATGTTCATGAAGATAAAAAGCGTGAAGCGCTTTGGAATTCATTGTATACCTTGTGCGCACTGGCCTCTTTAGCCTATGTTACGTGGACGTTAGGTGCTTCAAGCTACGATTCGTTGAAGATATATTTGGACGATGATATCGAAGAGATTAACCAAGAGAAGCTGTCTATGGTTGTACCTCATGACAGGAAAGATATATGAAGGGTTCTGGGCTCGTTCTTTTTGTAGCTCTTACCGGGACAGCAGAGTTATCTGCGACCAGGGTCACCTGTAATGAACGAGCTCTTCATGGTCGAGTTGGGGCACTAAAAGGGATTGCAACTTTGATCGGTGTAGCTGCAATTCATCACTTGGGTAAAAGAGTATGGTCCAATGCCGAAGCCTTGAGGGCAAATATGGATGCTCTGCAGGCAAGGACGCCTAACGATGCTACTACAGGTAGGGCTTGCTCTGTAATTGCCTTGGCTGCTTTAGGGTATGTAGTGTATAAGCTTGCATCTGAAGCGACTCGCTCACTTTCTATTTTTTTTAATGATGATGTAGAAAAAGAGGAAATTACTCGGTAATACCTTACGTGGTGAGATACCTTGTACTGTTATTCTAGGAGAGATTTCTCGTGAATGTCTGCTGGGTCAACAGTATCGCTTAAATTCAAGTTTGATCCAGTAACTTTTGAACGAGCAAATCTGTTAGGGCTTCTACCCTTGTTTTGCACTTCAATGTCTATGTCTGAAGTTTTATAATCAAGGGCAGCAAAGCATGAAGCTGAGCAGGCTAAAGCGGTAAGTGTACATAAGAGAATCTTTTTCATGGAGACTCCTGAGAAGGAAGCGGACAGTTCTTTGTAATTTCTATAAAGGTGGCATGCGTTAATTGTTTCAAATTGAAAACAATTAGGTCAAGAGTTTTGGTACCTCGCACAGTTTCGTGGTATACTTAGTACGCAATGACAGAGCTCAGCAGAGGATGCGATGCAAAAAAAACAGGGTAAACTTTTTGTGGTGACCGCTCCATCAGGGGCTGGTAAAACAACGTTAGTGCAGCACGTTATCGCACGACTCTCTCCTGAGTATCAGCTCCAGAGAGTCATTACCTATACAACGAAGCAACCTCGTAAAGGTGAGAGGAATGGGATTGAGTATCATTTTCTTGAGGAAGAAGCTTTTAAGCAGCGTATAGGTGAAGGTTTTTTTATCGAGCATAGCACCGCATATGGCTCCTATTATGGTTTTCCTAAAGAAGTATTTACGTTCCTATCTGAAGGGAAAAGTTATATGGGTATTGTTGATGTTGCTGGCGCAACTGCTATTAAAGCTTATTCTGAACATGCCATTCTGATAGGCATTAGACCTCCCGACCAACAAGTTCTTGAGCAGCGACTTATGCAAAGGGCTGAGGATAGTGCCTCAGCTATTGCTTTTCGGTTAGGGCTTGCCGAGGATGAGTTGGCCTGTTTAGAAGAGGGCTTGTTTAAATACATTATCATAAACGACCTTCTAGATGATGCAGCCCAGAAGCTTGAAGCGATCGTCAGAAAGGAACTTGCCTAGACTGCGGCAATGTGCTTATGGCTGATAAAAGACTGAATGAGTCGCAGCAAGACAATCGTTTAAGACTCCCCCCAAAACATGCTGGTTGCAGGAGGGAGCGACATCCTTTCTTTTATCAGAACGCAATCTTAGTGAGATGCCCGCTATTTTAAACTGCCATGACGTCCATTTGGGTTTCCAATAGGTGAGAAAGCCTTTAGAGAGGTCATGTCTGCTGAGACGGCACTATTGGATTTTTGTCGGCATCGTACGACAAATGTGAAATTAGATATTGACAATAATGGCATAATTATTACAATAAGAATAAAGTTAAAGTTATACTATAAGAATTCATATCGCTAAAGGAAAAAGCTCATGAAAAAGCGTATACTTGGGCTGATTGGCCTACTCTTTATCTCAAGTAGCCTTTGTGCTATGACAGAACAGGCTGAACTTAAACAAACACAAGTAGCACAAAATGAACTGATTCAGCAATTGATCAGTGCAGCAAAAGTGGGTGATGCCGCTTTTGTAAAAGAGCTTCTTAAAAGGGGGGATTTAAAACTTGGCAAAGATCAGTTAGGTTATACGGCGTTTGATTGGGCGGCAATACGTGGGCATATTGATTGTGTAAATATTATTCTTGATGCATTTGAAGCGAATTCCCATTCCCTGAGGCGCCTTTTGACAGGCCACATGTATGAACATTATATGGACCTACAGCTTGTACGATCAGCACGTGCTATTTTTGTGCCTCTCTTTCAAAGGGATGTAAGAAGCCTCGCTCAGCTTGCGGAGCGTATATACGCGATTAGTGAGCTGGTGCAAAAGCATCAAGAAGCAACACATGAAGGTTATTTAGTACTACCCACATTGAGACGAATACTTACCGGGTTAAAAGTGCAGTTTTCACTTAACTTTGTACTCGCTTGTTCTGAAGACAAACCTGCTCTGCAGCAAGCGTTAGTATCAGCTGGAGCACAGCATATTGATGATACTCCTCTTGGGTGCTTTCCCGCACTACGTGCAACAGCACTGAGCCTCTATAGAGCTTTAGTGCAATCAGACACGAATGATGATGATGATTTTGATGAGGTAAATAGTATCGAAGATCTCATGCATATGCATATCGACGAGCTTGTGCATGTTGCTATTCAACAGGATAACAAAGAGCTTTTGAAAGCACTTATAGATGTAGGTGCAAGTGTTAATAATCCTGATGATTCTTTTAAGATGCCTCTTCATCATGTAGCTCGTAAAAACAATGCGGACATGGCAAAAATGTTACTTGCTGCAGGAGCAATGAAAGAATGTGAAGATCCAGAGCGGAGAACTCCTTTTGCTATTGCCTGTGCTCATAGATCATTTGAAGTTGTGCGGCTTCTTTTTGAATCGGGCGCTCAAATACGTCCTCGGCATATCGAATCACTGCCATATTTGCTTATGACTGATCCTGAAAGGCAGCTCTATTTTAAAATGCTTCATGAGGGCAGTAAACGAAGATATGCGCCTACAATGCGCGATGCAAAAATTGCTTTTCAAAATATTGTAAGCCTTGTGTATCAGTTAGGCATACAGCTTAGTTTGCCGCCTTATGTTATCTATGAAGTACTTTTATTTGCAACTGCAGAGAAGCGTGGTGAGCTGGGACAGAAGATTGCCCCTGAATGGACTCAGAAATTAAAAAGAGATCTTGCAATACTTTATCTCTACAAATGTAATGGCAATAGGCTGTTTCCTTTGTGGGAGCAAACGGTTAGGTGCATAGTAAAAGAGCCACAACAGCAGGCTCTTCTCATTTCAAAATTAGAGAGTTTTATGCAACCCTTTCTCGGTAATGAAGTTATATCGATTGTTATCTCGGGCCTTATGCAGAAAGTTGCCGAAGAAAGCGTACTATATGTTGGTCAAGAAATTTATCGCGAGGACACTGAGCTTTATCGTAAGCATTTAGCAGGATATTTGGGCATAGATGGATTAGTAAATCTGTGAGAAAATGATTAGCTAACCGATAAAGCAGCTTGTCTAGCCAATAAAGATATTAAAGGAAAAGATGAAAGAACGTATACTGGGCCTGATTGGCCTGCTCCTCGTCTCAAGTAGCCTTTGTGCTATGAACCAAGAACGAACAAAAGAAGTTGCATTTCCTGCAGTAGTAGAGAATGTGCAACAACAGCTCTTCAGTGCTGCAAAAGCTGGTGAAACTGAACGCATAAAAACTCTTCTTGCTCAGGGTGCTTTACTAGCAGAACAAGATCGATTAGGGTATACGGCCTTTGAATGGGCAGCAATACATGGGCATATTGACTGTGTAAATATATTTCTTGATGAACTTGAAAATAACACTCCACCAACCGCACCCAGGGGTTGTGCCAAAAGATGATTCTCTTGATAGAAGATATTTAGACCTAAAAGAGCTGAAAAAGAAACGGGATGTTGTTGTACCTCTCTTTAAAAGAAATGGGCGTGACTATTACGCCTTAACTCGGCGCATACAGAATATCCGTGAACATCTAGAGAAAACATATAAACATTTCAATTTATGTTTGCCTAACTACTACATATACTCGGTGGACATTGCACGGAGATCTAAAGTGCAGCTTGCTCTAGACACTGTTCTGAGTTGGTTTGCATCAGAATCCTTATCCAAGGCATTGCGATCAGCAGGTGCTAAGCATATTTGGCATCATGAAGCACTTTATTCTATTGCCCCTGAATGCGTAGTAGATTATGGCCGCTATAATATAAGTGCAGCTCGAGTAAAGGAGCATATTGATAAGCTTCTCGTTATGCTACCTGATGGAAATGAGGATCTTGTGAAAGCTCTTTTAGCAGCAGGAGCAAATCCTAACGCTGCTGATGAATCGAAGAGGACGGCGCTTCACGTTGCAGCGAGGAAGAATAATGTGCCTGTCGCAAAATTATTAATTGCTGCAGGTGCATCTATCGAAAGTAAAAGCGGCCATTCAACAACCCCTTTTCGAAGTGCGCTTGGTAACCGAGCATGGGACACTGCACAATTTCTTCTAGAATTAGGTGCTACAATGGATCGAGAATATTATGTAGATCCCCCAGAAAAAGACTCCTATTTTAAAATGCTTCTACGGGCAAGTGTCAGAAGATATGCACCTACATGGAAAGATGCAAGGAAAGAAGCGAAAAAGGCCCTACAAAACATAGCAACCTTACTGTATATCTTTGCGGTTCGGCTGCGATTGCCGTTTTATATCGTCTATGAAATCATTTTATCTGCAGCGGGCGAACAAGAAAATGCTAACAAACAACAAGTTGACTGGACTCTGTCATTAAAAAAAGATCTTGATCTTATCTATCGCTATAGATGTAATGGTAATGATCTTCTTCCGCTGTGGAGAAAAATCATTAACTGCTTAACAAAAGACCCTGTGGAACGGAATGAGCTCATGGCAAAGTTTGGTGCATATATAGAGCCTTTTATGGGGAATGAAGTCAAAGGTATTGTCTGTCAGAGTCTTATGAGAAAGGTTTCTGATGAAGGTGGTGGACGAAGAAGTACGATGCATGGAAATTATTACCGGCTCAATTATGAAGGGGAGCTTTTTGGTGAAGACAATAAGCCTAACCCGATTTATTTTAATCATTTGCGCGACTACCTGCGCATTGAAGGAATTAATAGTAATGGTTAGGTGAGCACCTTCCCAATAAAGATATGATGGGAAAATATGAAAGAACGTATATTGGGGCTGATTGGCCTGCTCCTTATCTCAGGTAGTCTTTGCGCTATGAACGCACAGAGTGAAGCTCAACAAACACAAGTAGCACAAAATGAGCTGAATCAGCAACTGGTCAGTGCAGCAAAAGTGGGTAATGTATCTCTTATTAAAGGGCTCCTTAAAAGGGGCGCTTTAATTGTTGGGGAAGATTATTGTCTTACAGCCGTTGATTGGGCCGCAATACGTGGGCATACTGAATGCATAGGTGTTATGCTTGATGAACTTGAAAGCAATACTCCACTGGCTAGACAAACGCATTCCGGAAACTATGCACTTCTTGGAAGGTTGAATGTGCGCTGGAAAAATAATAGGTGGTGGATTATAGATTTATTTCAAAGGGATGAAAGAAGTCTTGATGAGCTTGTGGAGCGTATTAGAAAGATTCGTCAATGGATGGAAGAAGACCTTGACTATTACGATCCCTTAATACCTTGGCTTGAACGGATACTTACGGGATTAAAAGTACAGTTTTCACTTAACTTTGTGCTTTCCTGTTCTAATAATAAGCCTGCTCTACAGCAAGCGTTAGTATCAGCGGGAGCGCAGCATACTGATGATACTCCTCTTCTTGAACGCCTCCCTGAACTACGTACGACAGACCCATTCCTTTATCCATTCCTTTATCGAGTTTTAATGCAAGCAGAAAGGCTTGATGATGATTTTGATGAGGTAAATAATACCGAGGATCTTATGCAGATCCATATTAACTCTCTTGTGCATTTTGCTACTCAGCTTGAGAACGAAGAACTTTTGAGAGCTCTTATAGAGGTGGGTGCAAATATTAATGATACTGACGATTCTTCTAAAACACCTCTTCATCATGTAGCACACAATAATAATGCACGCATGGCAAAATTGTTACTTGATGCAAAAGCACGGATTGAAGACAAAGATTCCACTAAAAGATCCGCTTTTGAAATTGCCTGTGCATGTAGATCATTTGATGTAGCAAAAATACTTTACGAATCAGGGGCTCGCATTCGTTCAGGTGATAGGGGCAACCTTCGAAGGCCGTACCTCGATTTTAGTACACCCGATCGACAGCTTTATTGTAAAATGCTTCTCCAGGGAAGTAAACGAAGATATATGCCCACGAAAAAAGAGGCGAAACGTTCACTTCAAAATGTCGCATGTCTTATAGATATTTTGGGTATGCGCTGTAATCTTCCAGCTTATGTTATCTATGAGATACTTTTATTTGTAACTGCAGAACAACATGATGCGCAGGGGCAAGAGGTTGCACCAGAATGGACGAAGGCATTTAAAAGAGATCTTGAAGTAATCTATCTCTACAAATGTAACGGCAATAAGCTGTTTCCCCTATGGGAACAAACCATGAGGTGTCTCGTCAAAGATCCACAAAAGCAAGCTCTTATCATTGCTAAACTGGTGAACTTTATGCAGCCCTATTTGGGCAATGATGTCAAAAACATTGTCTGTTTGAGCCTTATGCGGAAATTTGCTGACGATAGCGAATCTTTACCAGTTGGCCAGGATCATGAGCTTTATTGCAAGCATTTAGCAGGGTATCTGCATATAGATGGACTAGATGATTTATGAGTTGAGGATGGTTAGAGGGTATAATGATTGACGTTACAAGGAAAATTCCATGAAAGAACGCTTACTGGGGCTGATTGGCCTGCTCCTTATCTCAGGTAGCCTTTGTGCCATGGTGGTACAGGCTGAGGCTGCACAAACAAAAGAACTACAAGATGAGCTGAATCAGCGACTGATCGGTGCAGCAAAAGTGGGTGATGCTTCTCTTGCAAGAGAGCTTCTTAAAAGGGGCGCGTTACTTTCAGTGCATGATCAGTTTGGTTACTCACCCTTTGAATGGGCTGCAATACATGGGCATATTGAATGCCTATATTTATTTCTTGACGAACTTCAAAACAATATTCTGCAGGCTAACCAAACATTTCACTTGAAAAATCCAGATGTGGTGTATCGAGCACTACATCCAAATCTGGAAAAGCACTATCTTATGGTACCGTTCTTTCAGAGAAATATCAGGAGCCTTTTTCAACTTACCAAGTGTATTCAAAAAATTTATGACACTGCTCAGATAGATACTTACTTTACCAATCAGTCATATCAACGAATTCTAGGACGATTAGAGGTGCAGCTTTCGCTGAACATTGTACTCAGTTGCTTTTCATCTGATGATGATGTTCTACAGCAAGAATTACGAGCTGCTGGAGCAGAAACGATTACTCATGCGCATCTGGTTTTTCTATCTGCAGATTCATTGCGTTCGATTGCCCAACATCTCACGTTAGTTTGTGCAGATTCAGAGGATAGTACGAGTACCGATGTAGATATTCTCAGAAAAAAAAAGCACCTTGATAGACTCTTACGTTTTGCAATCAAAGAGGATAATGAAAATCTTTTCAGAGCTCTTTTACGTGCGGGAGCACCCGTTGATTCTGTTGATAAAGATTCTATGCAGCCACTTCACCTTGCCGTAGAGCTTGATAGGGCTTGCATGGTACAACTCTTACTTGAGGGAGGCGCACCGAAAGAGCAAAGAAATTGGCACGGATTAACCCCCTGGCTGGTCGCTTGTAGCAAGGGATCACTTCGTGCAGGGCAGCGACTTCTTGAATCAGGGGCTTCGATGGATGGAAGTTTTCCAGAACGAGCTGGATCCACTGTGTCCAATTCTTTTAATATGGGTATCTTTCCGGTAAATTCTCCTGTCCACATATGGCCTAGATATAAGGAATTTGATAAGCACCACTATTATGAAATGCTTCTCCAGGCATGTACACGAAGATACACGCCGACCAAGCGCGAGGCGAGAATTGCTCTTCAAATGGTTGCACAACTTGTGCATATCTTAGGTATGCACCTTAATCTGCCAGCTTATTGTATCTATGAGGTACTCTTATTTGCAGCTGCTGAGCAAAGAAATAAGCAAGGCCGAGTTGTTGCTCCTCAATGGACAAAGGCCTTAAAAAAAGCTCTTGAAGTGATCTATCTCTACAAACGTAACGGCGGCAAACTTCTTCCCTTGTGGGAGCAAAGCATTAGTTGTATGGTAAAAGATGAAATACAGCGCTCTTTACTCATTTCAAAACTTGAGAATTACATTCGGCCATTTCTCGGCAATGAGGTCATACCAATTGTCTGTTCAAGTCTTATGGATAGGGTGGCTCAAGAAAGCAAACAATATCCAGTAAGGAAGCCTAACGATGTATTTGGAGATGAAGCTTTTTTTGGGGAAGATTGTGCGTTCTATTACAAGCATTTAGAAAAATATCTCAAAATAGATGGATTTGATACACCTTGCCAATGAAATCAAAGTTTCAACGTGTATCGCTCCTGGGGGTTGCTCTGACCACTTTAACCCACAACAGAAGTTGATAAAATCTAGGAATTGAATCAGCAATTAAGGCAGCTTACGTTCTCTGGCTCTACGCTTCATTTATTTAAAATATTTATGCTCAGCAATAGATGGCGTGAAACACAAAGTTTTCCGCAGTAAGAGTAAAAACTATATTTTACGTAAGGCGCTTTTAGCTTACTGCGGAAATTATAAATGCGAAAGTTTTGACCAGTGTGAGTCCGTCACATTACAATTGCTGTTGGCTCTCTTCTTTACTGGACTGCGAAAATCTGCTCCAGATTACATCAAGCTCCTGTCGCAGCTCCCCAAGCATTTTATTTTTCTCGGGAAGAAAGGGCACGATGGGACCTAGCCAATGCTCCCAGGCGGTTTCGAGATCATCGAGTAGAACTGGGGTAAAAAGATCTGATGGTCCTGAGAAGACAATATCCTTATAGTGACATTTTTTTATAACCATATGGGGGATTATTGAAAGATCCAAATGCTGTTTGTACATTGTTAGGATGCTCCATAAGTCATAATAATCACGCGCTCGAGAACGAGCCCATCCTCGTTCATGAAGCTTCATCGCATACTGCAAGATCGTCCTACATTTTTCAGCGATTACCTCTTCTAAGGTATAGACAGTGAGGGATCCGGTGAGTACTTCACTATATCCATGATGAAGGATGATCCTTTCTACAGGTGGTAATATAATAGTCTCTTGCATCGTTATTTCAATCATGATGCGTGTTTGGGAGTCTCTGTGCCAGGGAAACTGTGCTAAGATGCTCAGGGCTTTTTGTCCTTCAGGATGCGGTTTTTTTTCGGTGTACCACTGACTACTAATTTTCAATGGGTATCCATGTTTGCCCTGTAATATCTGTGCATTATGGCAAGCTTCTTGTATGAGGTTTTCAAGAGCGATATCCTCAGGTAGGACTTCTAAGACAGAGAAATCAAGATCTTGAGAAAACCTATAGTCTCCGAAATACATCTTCTTAAGAGCTGTTCCTCCTTTAAAGACTAAAAGTTTTTTGAGTTCAGGCGTTGCAGCAATGCCGGCTAACATCCAGGATAATAGGTAGTCTTGCTCAAGAAGTTCCCAGCTTACATTCTTTTCTCTGCGAAGTGCTTGTAATCGATCATAAAGGCGTGTCATAGATTCTCCAAGATATGCCATTTTTTGTTCCAGATCCCCTTTTGAGGGCCAGATGGATTGAGTTTTGAATAACTTGGTGAGGATCTTGTAAGTAAGGGAGTAAGAAGACGGTCTTCAATTTCGAGAGTGCTCAGTATCCATCCGAGCCTCTTACAGGTGGCGTTGTTTATTCTTTGAGCATACGAGATTATTTTTTGTATATCAAGTGTATTAATAGCTTGCGAGTAGGCATCCAGTACTTCTCTAAACCCACCACAATAATCAGGTCTTATGAGACCATCGATCAGAGTGCGCTCTCGATCGGTGATAGGTATAAGTACTTGGTTCACCCATTGTTTTTCATATCCAAAAAAGTGCTCTTCTTGGGTCCGAAGAATTTTGTAGGTAATACCTTTTATCTTGTAGCTGTTATAGGAATGAGGTGTATTGGGAGTATCAGGTGCAAGGATATAGATAGTTGAGCTTATTTGATCGGTAAGCTTGTGATAACTGTACGCCGAGAAATAGGCTATGCAGCTTGGCGTTGTCAGTGCTGTGGCTATTTCGTATTCATGAAGAGGTATTCCTCCCAAAAATTCAGGTGCTAGACAGTAAAGACCCTTCATAACCCGCTCTATAAGCCCCTTTTTGTGTAACCGATACAATCGAGGTGTAATAGTACTCTCATCCAAACCTACCTGTTTAGCATAGACTCGTGCCTGTTCTGTCGTGAAGAGACGCACCCCCTGCTCCGTTAAATGCTTGATAAATCTGTATTCCATACTTTATCCTATCATAATATAAGTTTCCTTTATATTATGACGCATTTCGTAATAATTTCAAGAAAGTTTATATTGTGACGCCTGCTTTAGCCCATTTCCATTTGGCATAGGGTGCAGCGAGCCATGATGGCTATTGAGGCTAAAAAAAGCGGAACATATCACTTTACCAGAAATATGAACAATTCATGTTGCCTGGATACCTATGGTATGAACCAGGGCACCAGTTGCCTTTACCATCCATATCAATATCCTTAGTTTAAAGTGGGTCGGACAAAGCAAAACAAGCTAAACCTATATATGACAAATTAGAAGAAACTTTATGCAAAGCCCTCCCAAATATTTTCCAATTGATATATTTTATTAATTATCTATACTTTTATACAAGAGGATTTTGCGTGATAGAAATGCTTTCACGGCATATGTGATGGCTAATCTAAATATCAAGTGATGTACCTCTGACCTCTATGTGAGAAAGGATTGAATATGAATTTGATTATACTTTTTAAATTATTGGCAGCAGCGTTCATTGGGTTATTTCCCAACAATGGCTTTGATATCAGACAAGTACCTACTGATAATCTATCCCCTGAAGTCATTACTCAGTTACAGCAATTTGAAAAGACATTTGCGTATCCGTTCAGTGATCAAGAAGAATTTACGATTCAGCATGGACTGAAAGGTGATTATTTTGCATTCTTCAAACAGCTAGGTAAGCCATATTATTACGTTGCAACAGCAAAACAAGAAAAAGCAGTTACTAAAAAAGTACAAGAGCAAGAAGTGACGGTGCAACAGATGACCGGTGAGATTGCTGCTGTGGGTTGCTGCGTATTAAGAATTCTAAAAGATAAGGACAATCGGCCATTACGTGCTTGGTATATGTGCGATTTAAAAGTGAATGAAAAATATCAAGGTGAACATTTGCCTACCACGATGGCACATAAAAATGGACTTGTTCGTTTTATACAATGTCCACGAGGTTTTGCAATTTGTATGAATCCTGCAGATGGGGATCCTCGAGCAGCTTCAATTTTTAAAAAGCATGGCAAAATTGCTGGAATGAAAACCGAAACACTCAATTTATATAATCTTTCTTATGAACAGGCTCTCGAACATAGGAGTGCACTTGAAAAAAGTTATAAGCGCTCGGGCTATTTGAACGAGAATGCATCAATTGGGACGATATCAACATCTGGCAATAAAGATTATGTGATCAAGAATAAACTAACGGGCGAAACACGTCCTTGGAAATTGTTGCATATTAAGCCGGGAATGGCCACATATGATCCCCAGGAAGGAGCCACCCACATGGTTTGTGCAGTCGAGGGAACACCTCTTGATAATGACTTTAAGGAGCTACTGGGGCATCCATCATCAACGGCACAAATAGTGAGTTATGGTATGGATACCGTTGACTTTAACTGCTTAACTTCAGACCAAATTTAAGAGGATGAACTATGAAAAGAATAATTACACTAGCGCTACCCTGTTTGTTAGGTAACTTTGTATATGCAAACTATGCTGAACAGGCCTGTAAACAACCTATAGCATTTTCTATTGTCCGGGAAGACTCTGTACAAGATCTAGCTATAATAAAACGATATTTCCCTGAACAAACGGTTTCTATGGCTATGGTGGCATCAGGTGGTTGCACCGCCGCATTGCTTGCTGCCCAAGCACCTCTTAAGGATTTAACGCTGGTTGATCCAAATCCAGCACAGTTGGCACTATCAAAATTAAAGATACAATTACTTTTTCTTCCTCCGAAAAAAAGATTAGAAATTCTGGGGTATCTTCCTTTGCCTGCAGCCGAACGTGCAACTATTACTCAAGGTTACTTACAAGCTCTTGATATTAATCCAATAATTTTTGGAGATATGGCACAAATTGCGCACAATGGATTTGATAATGAAGGCCGTTATGAAAAGGTTTTTGAGGCTTTGCGTAATGAACTTGCTCCCTATAAAAAAGAACTAGAAGCTCTTTTTACCGCCACTACTATTGATGATCAGGTGAAAATGCTTGCCCCCCAATCTCCCTTAGGATCGGCACTAGATACAGGACTTGATAAGATTATGTCTCAAGATAATTTGGTAAAATTATTTGGAGAAAAAGCGACGGCAAATAGGGTTCAGGACTTTTCTCGCCACTTTGCTCAAAGAATTCGCCGGTACGTTTCGCACCATTTAGCATCCTCATCACCCTGGTTAGCTCATTTGTTGTTGGGCCATTTTCACGGGGATGTTATGTTCCCATGGCTTTCGGCGTCACAGATTCGACCACTTCCTCCCATTGCCTATTATCAAGGATTGATGAATAACTTTTTAGAAGGTGCAAAAGCTGAACAGTATGAAGTAATTCATGTATCAAATATCCTCGATTGGCTAACGCCTAAGGAAGCGGAAAAAACATTGCAGCTTGCCTACCGTGCATTAAAGCCGGGTGGCGTTATTATTATTCGTCAGCTGAATTCAAATATTGATATACCAAAGATTGGATCAATGTTTACGTGGGATCTAAAGGCATCACAAGAATTTTCAGATACTGATAGAAGCTTCTTTTATCGAAACTTTTTCCTCGGATGTAAGCCTAAAGCTCCTTTAGCTCCACGAGTCAAAGAACTTGCGGATGCTACATTGCAAGAAATTCCAGTTATTGAGGGTTCATTCTTTAAAGATTTATCAACTATGGATAAGGAAACATTTAAATCTGCTCAAGCGCAGTTTTTCTATGCGGTTGATTATTTTTCTCGACCCATGGCTGCTTTGGTAGCCCGCTTGCCATTGCATGAGTCTAGAATTGATATTATTCACAATATCGTGGAAGAACATGGTGATTTCAATAAAGAAGCATACCATTCAAACACCTTCAAAAAGTTTTTAAGTACTATTGGGGTAACGAATGAGTATATGCAAAAGTTGTTACCAGCATCATCGGTAACAATGTTCAACTCTACCTTGATGGGCACCTGCTCCCATGAAGATCCAATTGTTGCGATCGCCTGTGATGGAATTATTGAATATGCATTTGCTGATATTTCCGCGTTACTTGCAGAAATGGTAGTTAGACGCGGTTGGGTAAAGAAAGATGATTTAGTGCACTATAATCTTCATGCGGACATTGATAAGATCCATGCCGAAGAGTTCTTTAAAATCATTGAGCCATGTATGGACGATCCAGAGCAACGAAAGAAAGTAGTTTTAGGATTACGTCTTGGTGCTTATATCTTTGATCGTTTATATGAAGATCTCTATTGCGAGGCCCAAATTAATACCGGTCGATTCCAGGATTTACTCAAGTAATGAGTTTGAGATAAAGCTTTAAAGTAGAAAACATTGTCCTTTGATTAAAGGTCCCCATAGTTGATATCTTTGTGGAACGTATATTTAGCTAGACTGTGACGACCCGTGCCAGCTATATATTGTTTTGGAATGCCTAATAACACTTGTTGCCTCTGGATCGAACTTTTAATCCACGAAAAGAAATGTTGACATTTCAAATAAACTTATTACAATAAGAATAAAAAATATACCTACAAGCTTGCTATCCCTAAGTCGTCCAAAGGCAAAAGTTTTTTGCAAACCTGCACAGGTGTTTTTGCATTTTGTCTGTCTGGATCAAGCTTTTTAGGATATGGAAATAATGTTGACAGTCCTGTTAAAGATGTTACAATAAGAATCAAGTTGACGTATTCGGAATCACGTTTCAGCTCAGAAACAAAAACTTGAAATCATTGTTTTTTTATATATAATTAAGTTCATATCTTGTAGTAGTAGTGGGTAAAAAATTTCTGAAATTTACCAGATGCATTGAAGGGTAATATCTTTTGAGAATATTGCCTGCTTTGGCATCGTTAAAAAATTATTTCTTTGAAATATACGAAAATTCCAAAAAAACCTTTGAGCTTGAGATCAACGAACTCTAAAACACAATTTTGTGATGGAGAGTTTGATCCTGGCTCAGAATAAACGCTGGCGGCGTGCCTAACACATGCAAGTCGAGCGAGAAAGCTCCTTCGGGAGTGAGTACAGCGGCGAACGGGTGAGTAACACGTGAGAATCTACCCTTTAGTGAAGAATACCCTCGAGAAATCGAGGTTAATACTGCATACGTCCCTTCGGGGAGAAAGATGGCCTCTTTGCTGTCGCTGAAGGATGAGCTTGCGTACTATTAGCTAGTTGGTGGGGTAAAGGCCTACCAAGGCGATGATGGTTAGCCGGCCTGAGAGGGTGTACGGTCACACTGGAACTTAGACACGGTCCAGACTCCTACGGGAGGCAGCAGTGAGGAATATTGCGCAATGGGCGAAAGCCTGACGCAGCGACGCCGCGTGGAGGATGAAGGTCTTCGGATTGTAAACTTCTGTTAAGTGGGAAGAAAGGCCTATTTCTAATACAGATAGGAGATGACGGTACCACTAGAGAAAGCACCGGCTAACTTCGTGCCAGCAGCCGCGGTAATACGAGGGGTGCAAGCGTTATTCGGAATTATTGGGCGTAAAGGGTGCGTAGACGGTGTGTTAAGTCAGTTGTTAAATTCTCCGGCCTAACTGGAGGATCATGCGGTAGATACTGGCGTGCTAGAGGGTGGAAGAGAGAAGTGGAATTCTCGGAGTAGCGGTAAAATGCGTAGATCTCGAGAGGAACACCGATGGCGAAGGCAGCTTCTTGGTCCATATCCTGACGTTGAGGCACGAAAGCGTGGGGAGCAAACAGGATTAGATACCCTGGTAGTCCACGCTGTAAACGATGATCACTAGACGTTAGTTCTGCTTTGCAGGATTAGTGTCGTAGCTAACGCGTTAAGTGATCCGCCTGGGGACTACGGTCGCAAGACTAAAACTCAAAGGAATTGACGGGGGTCCGCACAAGCGGTGGAACATGTGGTTTAATTCGACACTACGCGAGGAACCTTACCTAGGCTTGACATGTATTTGACAGCTGTAGAAATACGAGTCTTTCTGGGCTTCGGTTCAGACAGATACACAGGTGCTGCATGGCTGTCGTCAGCTCGTGTCGTGAGATGTTGGGTTAAGTCCTCTAACGAGCGCAACCCTTGCTGTCAGTTGCTACTTCGTAAGAAGGCACTCTGATGGGACTGCCTGGGAAACCAGGAGGAAGGTGGGGATGACGTCAAGTCATCATGGTCCTTATGCCTAGGGCTACACACGTGTTACAATGGCCAGTACAAAGGGCTGCAAACTCGCAAGAGTGAAGCTAATCCCATAAAGCTGGTCTAAGTTCGGATTGAGGTCTGCAACTCGACCTCATGAAGTTGAAATCGCTAGTAATCGCGTATCAGAACGACGCGGTGAATACGTTCTCGGACCTTGTACACACCGCCCGTCACACCATGAAAGCTGTTTGTACCCAAAGTCATTTTAGCTAACCCGTAAGGGAGGCGGATGCCTAAGGTATGGAGAGTGATTGGGGTGAAGTCGTAACAAGGTAGCTGTAGGAGAACCTGCGGCTGGATCACCTCCTTTCGAGGGAGATAATCTGAACAGCATTTATAGCTTGTTCTATATAAGGTGTGTATTAAATGGAGTTCTATATAGAAGCTGGTAGGCTTCAGATTCATGGGCCTATAGCTCAGGTGGTTAGAGCACCCCGCTGATAACGGGGAGGTCAGTCGTTCGAGTCGACTTAGGCCCACCAATAAAATTTGTATGATTGGTTGACTGTAGGCTATAGAGTTTATTCTGATGAAATTATAGGGGGTGTAGCTCAGTTGGTAGAGCGTCCGTTTTGCACGCGGAAGGTCAGCGGTTCGAATCCGCTCATCTCCACCAATAATAGCTGATTTTAGAATGTATTCTTAGTAAGTATTTTGATAAAATTTTCGTAGTATTATATGAAATTATTGTAGTGATAAAAAATTTCTTGTGTTCTTTGAAATATTTGTAAATTAAGTACTTAAGCTAATATGGGTAACTAGCTAAATTTGTGATTAATTGAAAAGGGCATTTGGTGGATGCCTTGGTATCAAGAGGCGATGAAGGAGGCGGAAGACTGCCATAAGCTTCGGGGAGCTGTCAATCAAGCTTTGATCCGAAGATTTCCGAATGGGGAAACCCACTTGGTAAACCCAAGATATTCTTATCTGAATACATAGGGTAAGAAGGCGAACGGCGTGAACTGAAACATCTAAGTAGTGCTAGGAAAAGAAAACAAAGTGATTCCCTAAGTAGTGGTGAGCGAAAGGGGAAGAGCCTAAACCTATATCATGTGATAGCCTGTGTGCGTTGTGATATAGGGGTAGTGGGATATAAATGTTCAAAAAATACAGTTCTTGACGTTGTAGTTTGTATATTTAGTTGAATTGTTCTGGAAAGGACAGCCAAAGAAAGTGACAGCCTTGTAAGCGAAAAGATAATATAAAGCAATAGTTTATACTCCCGAGTACCATGGAGCACGTGAAATTCCGTGGGAATCTGCCCAGACCATTGGGTAAGGCTAAATACTACTTGATGACCGATAGTGAACGAGTACCGTGAGGGAAAGGTGAAAAGAACCCCGGGAGGGGAGTGAAATAGAATCTGAAACCAATTGTCTACAATCGGTGGAAGCGATGTATACGTACGCGCAACCACGTACCTTTTGCATAATGAGCCAACGAGTTATCTTATATTGCAAGGTTAAGTTTTGAAAGAACGGAGCCGTAGCGAAAGCGAGTCTGAATAGGGCGATTAGTACTATGGGATAGACCCGAAACCTAGTGAGCTATCCATGTCCAGGATGAAGTCTCAGTTACATGAGATGGAGGTCCGAACCGGTGTGGGTTGAAAACTGCTCGGATGAGGTGTGGATAGGAGTGAAAGGCTAATCAAACTGGGAAATAGCTGGTTCTCCCCGAAATATATTTAGGTATAGCCTTGTTGGATTCATTATGGTGGTAAAGCACAGTTTAAATTTTGGGGGCGTAAGCTTACCGGATTTTTACTAACTCTGAATGCCATAATTTTAGAAGACAGGAGACAGACTGTGAGGGATAAGCTTCATAGTCGAGAGGGAAACAGCCCAGACCATCAGCTAAGGTCCCTAAATATTCGTTAAGTGGTAAAAGAAGTGAAAATACACAGACAGCCAGGAGGTTGGCTTAGAAGCAGCCATCCTTTAAAGAAAGCGTAATAGCTCACTGGTCAAGTGTTTTTGCGCTGAAGAACGAACGGGGCTAAACGAATTACCGAAGCTATGGCTTGTATTAAGATTCGTCTTGATGCAGGGGTAGGGGAGCGTTCTTTGATAGATACAAGCTTGACCGTAAGGACAGGTGATGTGGATCAGAGAAGTGAGTATGTTGGTATAAGTAACGAAAAAACAGGTGAAATTCCTGTTCGCCGTAAGTCTAAGGTTTCCGTGAGAACGGTTCATCCACTCAGGGTTAGTCGATACCTAAGCCGAGGCCAATTGGAGTAGGCGATGGACAAGCAGGTTAAATATTCCTGCACCACTTATGAGCGTTTGAGTGAAGGAGTGACGCAGGAGGGTAGGTTGACTTGGACGTATGGATGCCAAGCTAAGCATAAAGAGGAGTCTTATAGGTAAATCCGTGAGGTTATTATCCTTGAAGTGTTATGGGTATATCAATTCTTAGTAAGAAGATGTGTTTGACTGATCCCACACTGACTAGAAAAACTTCTAGCGAGCTTATTAAGTGATCGTACCGCAAACTGACACAGGTAGACGGGCTGAGAATGCTCAGGCGTTGAGATAACTATCATTAAGGAACTCGGCAAAATAGCCCCGTAACTTCGGGAGAAGGGGTGCCTATGATGTTACTAGAGTTTACTTTAGAAAGCATTGTCAGGTTTCAACAAAGAGGCCCAACCGACTGTTTAACAAAAACACAGGGCTCTGCAAACTCGTAAGAGGATGTATAGAGTCTGACGCCTGCCCAGTGCCGGAAGGTTAATAGGAGAGGTTAGCCGTAAGGCGAAGCTTTGAATTGAAGCCCCGGTAAACGGCGGCCGTAACTATAACGGTCCTAAGGTAGCGAAGTCCCTTGTCGGGTAAGTTCCGACCCGCATGAATGGCGTAACGAGTTGGGCGCTGTCTTAATGATAGACTCAGTGAATTTGTAGTACCGGTGAAAATGCCGGTTACCCGCGACAGGACGGAAAGACCCCGTGCACCTTTACTATAACTTGACATTGATTTTTGGATTGATTTGTGTAGGATAGGCGGGAGACTTTGAAGTTGAGGCGCTAGCTTCAGTGGAGTCATCCTTGAAATACCGCCCTTATTAGATTTGAAAATCTAACTTTGTCCCGTAATCCGGGCGGAAGACAGTGTCTGGTGGGTAGTTTGACTGGGGTGGTCGCCTCCCAAAATGTAACGGAGGCGTTCAAAGGTTCCCTCATGACGAATAGAAATCGTCGGTAGAGCGTAAAGGCAGAAGGGAGCTTAACTGCGAGACATACAAGTCGAGCAGATGCGAAAGCAGGACTTAGTGATCCAGTGGTTCCGAATGGAAGGGCCATTGCTAAACGGATAAAAGGTACGCCGGGGATAACAGGCTGATCTCCTCTAAGAGTCCATATCGACGAGGAGGTTTGGCACCTCGATGTCGGCTCATCACATCCTGGGGCTGAAGAAGGTCCCAAGGGTTTGGCTGTTCGCCAATTAAAGCGGTACGTGAGCTGGGTTCAGAACGTCGTAAGACAGTTCGGTCCTTATCCGTCGTGGGCGTAGGGTATTTGAGGAGGGCTTGTCCCTAGTACGAGAGGACCGGGATGAGTAAGCCTCTGGTGTTCCAGTTGTTCCCCAAGAGCAACGCTGGGTAGCTAAGCTTATTAGAGATAACCGCTGAAAGCATCTAAGTGGGAAACTCGCTCTCAAGATTAGATACCCCGTGTAGCGTAAGCTACACATTAAGATCCCTTGAAGACTACAAGGTTGATAGGCTGGGTGTGTAAGCACAGTAATGTGTTCAGCTAACCAGTACTAATAGATCGAATGTTTTAATCACTTTAATATTATTAGACATACCTTATAGAGATGTAAGTAATTAAAGTATATACATGTTCTACAAATATTTCATCCGCAAGATAAACTTTTGACATATGATCATAGAAAATTTCCTGGTGGGTATAGCTGTAGGGAAACACCCGTTCCCATTCCGAATACGGAAGTTAAGTCTACAGCGCCGATGATACTTGGCTGGTGACGGCCTGGAAAAGTAGGTACTGCCAGGGTTAAACTTAGAAGGACCTCAGCTATGTAAGGCTGGGGTCTTTTCATAGTGTTTGGAGAAGATGCAGTGGTTGTTCATGGTGATGTTATTGAAGACTTGTGCAAGTCTTTATTTGAATTGAATGATGTGCTTTCAGTTAATGTACTCCAGAAGGATCCCATCTATAGGGCGCTCGTCCGAGATGCCCAAATATTTTCATTTGTTCGTACGTCCGATGTGTTGAGAAATATGATAGGTGATATCCATACTCAGAATGCTGAGGATGATATGCCCAGGGATATTGAAACCGGTGTGATTACGTTATGTATGCTCGATATTATTGATGATGAGCAGGCCCATAGCTTGTTGAACCAACTTGAGTTAGCAGAATTTTTAACGCTTGATAGAAACTGGTTAGAGTCTGACGAAGACCGCCGTATATTTGATGGAGGTATCCAGGAAATATCCTTACATTATAGAAACATGAGTAGTCTCCTACATGAAGTAAGTTCTCAGTGTACCCTACTAGATTACGAGGAGAAAAATGACGAAGGTCATTAACGATTCTTATGAATTTCAGGTATTACAAGCGCAAAGCTCACTCTTAAAATTACGCTCTTTATTTAAGCAGGAGACAACCGGACTCTACGGCGGAACTAAAGTATACCGTTTTGCAGTTGCACGTCGGTACTGTGTTCTGTATTTTGCTTTTCTTAATTATTTGATATCACGTTTGAGCCCTGAAAAAGAGTCGCTCGGCATGGAAAATATTATCAACCGATGTCGCAGATGCAATGTGCTTACTGTTGATGATGAGCGGATGGTGATTCAGATGAGTATGATCTATGCAAGTTTGAGCTACTATGACCAAGGTTTTGATGGCTCAAATGATGATCTGTTAAAAGATATTCCTCGTATGTGTGATTTTGTGGAAAAGTTTATTGGGTTCCAAACGATTATGCCAGTTACCAGGGCAGGACTCGAAGCAGCCCTCTAATAAGGATACGCCATGGCCATCTTTAAAATTGATATGCGCCTCTTTGAAGACTTTAATTATCAGTTAGCACGTCTTCAAGAGCACTTTGGACCGTTAGCTCCACGTGCTTCGAAGAATCCAGTTACCCGAAACATAATTTTAGAGGCGCGGATTCATGCGTTTTGGCAGTGTCAGTCAACGCTGCGCGAACTTCTGCTATCTATGTATACCGGCTCTGATCTGAGTAAGAAAGAGGGAAGTAATCCCGAGAATGCTCTTGGTGAACTAATCGGTTGGATGTACCGGGAGAAAATGTTATCGCCAAAAGAAGTAGATGCTCTTGTTGAGCTCTTTGAGTCGGGGATGCTTCTGTTTGCTGATAGATGTTGGCTGAATAGTTCTGAAAAACATAAGATATTTGATGATCGCAGTAATAGGTTATCTCGCTACTATCATAGTCTCAGTACTTTCTCGGGGATGCTTACTCAACGATTAGTAGTTAGCAAGGAGTCTGAACATGCACGCACATGATAAAGAAAAAGCATCATCTTCAGTGATTGCAGATCTTACGCAGACGGTTGAACTCTTTGGTACTTTTTTGCATCATGAGCCATCTGATATACCAAGTTTTATACGTAATCAAGCATGTATGCGTCGCCTGAGCTTAAGCTTCGTTATTCTTTTTGCCTATCTGCGTGAGGCGTCATCGATGCCTGATGATTTCGTACAACAGGATGGGTCTGTACAAAAGCAGCCTGAAGAGTTTGCTGACTATTTTATTAAGAAGGGCTTATTTGAAGAGAGCGACAAAGAATCGTATGTCATGCTTGCAAGTATGTATATGGCGATTCGATGGTCATCTCATGGTAAATATCCTGATGAAGAGAAGATTATGATAAACGTTCAGCGGGTGTATGCATTTCTTAAGAAAGTTGTTGATTTGGGTAGTTCCCATTCTCCTCTCTAAAGTCAGATCCTTGGGAGCCACAGTTCTGGGTTTTTTTTGAGAATCGTGTACATTGTAGTGCGTGTATAGTGAAGTTTACATAATCGTTCTGGTTAGCAAACCTCGTCTGAAACCAGGATGCAGTTGAAAGGGTACGAGCATGACATTACTCAATAAAGTAGACATTGATGTCTTTCAAGAGCTGAATGCTCGGTTAAGCCTCCTTCAAGAGCAGTTCGAATCTTCTGTGCCACGGTCACCAAAAGATCCTCTCATTGAACGCATGATCCTTGAGGCTCGACTTGAAGTTTTGAATAGGTGTTTTTATACCTTTTCCCACCTTCTTGAAATGATGTATGATCCTATGCTTCCATCTGGGGAAGAAGAGGGGCACCACCATGAAGAGGAAACGGAACAAGACCGGGCTATTAGTATAGTACTCTTTGCCCTATACAACGAGGGACTGCTTACTGACAAAGAATATGTTGATATTATTGAGTTTATTGGGGCTGCGCAGTTTTTATCTCTAGATAAAGGTTGGTGGGAGATGCCTGAACAGCTCGAGGTATTTGATGACCATTGCAAGAAGTTGCCTCGCTATTATCATATACTGACAAATTTTTCGGGGATGCTTTCTCAAAGATTATCGGTAGTGACGGAGGAGTCTGAACATGAACTATTCTAATCAAAAGAAAACAGCTTCAAATCTCCATGCAGATCTTGCTTATAGTGTAGAGCTATTCGGTGAATTTATGAGCCTTGATGCACCTGAAGTGCCAAAATTTATTAGGAATCAAGCTCTTATGAGGCGATTTAACGTAGGTTTTATGGCTCTTTTTACCTATCTTTGCGAGATTACTGGGCTACCTGAAGAAGAGCAAACTAACATGGATCCTGAGCAGATAGCTGAGTACTTTGTAAAGAAAGGTGTTCTTGACGGGGAAGATGAGGAGCTATTTCTCAGACTTACAGCAATTACTATGGCATCTCGAGTTTGTCACGTTGACGTTGATTCTGAAGAGAAGATTATTGAACTTTGTGCTGAACCATTGTACCAGCTCCTTAAAAAAGTCGTCGATTCTACTATGTGTAAGCATGCTCTTTAAGAAATTTCGTAGTTACCTGTAGGAGTTAGATATGGATCTTATTGTGAAACTACTTATCTACGGAGTTATCTTAGGTGGCATCATCTTATATTTCTATCTTCAACGAAGACAATCAAATAGACACTACCTTCATACCTTTAATGAAAATTTTAGCGCATTGGACGACCTTGTTAAAAAGTCGTCCGACTTAACGTATGATGAAGAAGTTGCCTGTATATCCTATTTTTTAGAGTCGTACTGGATATTTGATGGGATTATTCTTCCAGAATATTTAGATAGTCTGTATCCTGAAGTTGACCAATCAGCATGGGTATGGGAGGTGAGGGCTTTGCAGCTACGTGAGTTACAGTCAGACCAGAGAATCACTCAGCAGCAGGTTGATGTCCTTCTCGATATGAAAAAGTTTGTACTTTTCCTAGAGACCGCTCGATGGCCTGGAGTTTCGTATCTTGAGCAGGAGTTTCTCAAGGAGAGTTGTAAGAAGATTTGTATCTACTACGAAACGATGCATGAAATGCTCACCTTAATTGAGCAGCACTAGAGCTCGCTTATACTATGCATGTGCTATCTCACTAGTGTAAGTTGGCAAAGGATTTTGAGAGAGCTTCGAAGCTCCGTTTGAAGTCGGGTACACAAAGAGTGTCGGTCGATGCAAAGGACGAAGTATGAATGAAAAAGAATCGTATCAGAACATTATTGCTGAGTTACAGGATTCTCTACAGGGGTTAGAAGATAAGCTTTCTTCCCCATTTCAAGCTGGAGCAGAACCGGTTGTTGAGTTCATAGAGTGCATGGTGATCACTGAAGAGCTCCTCAAAGAGGTCTACCATGCGTACTTTAGTGCTGAAAAAGCTCCCGAAGAAGATCAAGCTGCCCACGTTCTCTATGAACTTGCGCAAGAAAAGCTGGTAACCCCGTACCTTGTTGAAGAATTTATGGAGGCCCAACGCGCGGTTATCCTTTTCCGGCGTTCAGAACACCTACAAGAGCATGCTTTATATCAAGAATATCTTACTAAAATACCTCTTTTTAATGCTATGCTACGTGCAGTACTTCCCGTTATTGAGCAATTGCCTCGGGGTCTCGACATTCGATATGAAGAGAGAGACCATGAAGAAGAATAATGATTTTCATGAAGAAGCTCCTGCCATTACCTCATAATCTCACTGATACTCGAGCGGCACGCTTGAAACAAAAATTGCAAGAACCCTACCCAGTTATAAAATCGTACAAGCCCAACGCACGGTTAGCCTCTTAAACCTGCAGAAGGGATAATAGAGCATATCTTAGACCAAGAATTCCTTGGCACAACCTCCCTTTTTTGTGCTATACTAGCTTACGTTGTCCCGGTAATTGAACGATTACCTTCGGGCCTCGATGGAGATATGAAGAGAGAGAAAAACATTAGGACCAGTGTATGATGATCTGAATAATGGTTAGAAGAAACTGATACCTTCTAGAGTTCTTCATGAAACGGAACATTAGGCATCCATGGACTTTACAAGAGAAGCCATAGTTTGCAGATGTAGCTATTCAGACGAACAGATTAGGATGTAGCTAGTATGAAACCAGGTTGCCTTCAGAAAATAACCAAATAGTTCATTATGTGGTTCACCACGAAAGAGATACCATTGTATGAAGCGTAAAAATATAATTTTTGATGTTACTGGAGTACTCTTTGACCATGGTACTCAGGACAGTACCCAGGGTAAGCTCTTTGTTCCTTGCAAGGAGGGCATTGAAGTTCTTAAAGAGTGTATGGTTAGTGCAGAAACACAAGGTCATACGCTCTACATCTGCACAAATATGCATATCCCTTATATGGAGATTCTCCAACAAGAATACCCCGATATTATGGGTGCTTTTAAAGGTATTGTGACACCAAGCACCGCTTTAGCTAAGAAGCCCAGTCTTGCGATATTTCAGTACTTACTTGCACGGTTCCACCTTGAACCTCGCGACTCAGTCTTTATTGATGACCAAGAGATGAATATCGTTGCGGCACAAGAAGTGGGGATTATTGGCATTCATGCATACGATTTTTCCCATGTGCGTAATGAGCTCAAGAGATTGGGCGTTCTTTAGTTTCTTTTCAAGAGAAGGTAGCTTCCAATCCTTGGAATGGCTCAGATAAGGTGCTTATTTGAACACTGAAAATTTCTTCGTCAAAGGTGCCAGCTCTTCCACCTGTCCAAACAGTCCCACTCCGTAGGGTTCTACGTGCTCGAGCGGAGTCGTTGCCGTCTTTTTGATGAGGTCCTCTTCAATACCACTGTAGGACATGGTACTGGTGAAGATAGCTGTTAGCAAGCCTTGCTTGTAGGCTGTAGTATAGAGAGTCTGGAGCTGATTGCCGGTACCTGCAAGAACCACGAATGAGCATGTTGATAGGCTAATCAGGCTATCATTGGCTGTACCTATGAAGGGTACAAAGCTCATAGCAGTACGTTGTTCATGGCTTGCCTCAGTATAGAGTGACATCGCAATTTGCCCAGTTGCGCTCAGTAACTTCCCAATAGGGGACTTTTCATTGAGCACAATAACAAATTTATGAGTTGCTGTGGTATTGACGCCGGCCATAGGTAAAATCCTTTCCCTTAGGTACAAGTGCGTGGTGCTCTTATGAGCATCGGCACAGATACTATGCTACGTGCATAATCACTGTGCCGATACATTTTTAAGACAGGATTTAAGCTTTTATTGAACCTTCAACAGGCTTTTTAAGCGTATTTATTTCTTTTTTCATATGGTCAAGTGTCTCTTTGAGTTTACGGTTCTCATCTTCACGAGCACGTGCAAGCAATTCTGCATTGAATTGCGCGCATTCTGCCTCAAACTCAGGCGAGCCTTTAATCTGCTTTTTGAGAATATCGAAGATTGCGTACGTTGATGTTACATAGGTAACAATAGGTTCCTGGAACTCATAGTAAGTAAAGGTTTCAAGCTCTTTTTTAAGGCTGCCGATGAGCTCATGATTGTGATCGACCCACTGAGCATAGGCACGGAAAGGATACCTTTCTCCGACGCGTGCTTTGCTACGAATAAGCTTATCAAGCTGGTACTTGAGTTGTGCGCTATCTGAAAGATATTTTTCTAGTGCACGCTCTTCTACGTAAAGATCTTTATGATCTTTTGCAAAGAATTGTGCTTCGATATAAGGGATATTTTTATGCAACGTGTCTAGGGTTGAAAGAATGAGCGAATAGGTATTTTTTAGAAGAGGTCCTTGTGATGTAAGGAGGGCCTTCTTTTTATTATGTTGCCACCCAAGGAGAGCCCGTTCAACATCTTTATTCTTCTTCTCAAGTTCTTGTTTTCTATCAAGAACAGCTTTCTTAAATGCATGAAGTAATTGGGCATTTGAGGAAAATTCCTGAGTGAGATAGTGACAGAGTTGAGATGCTGCATCTTCAGGTCCTTTAGTACGTTCTATAATTTCCACGTAGTCCTTATAGTCTGCAAGCGCGGCTAGGACCTTCTCATAGCCATCAGAGAGTAGCTCCTGATTTTTAAATCGTTTCAGGTGAGCGTCATAGTTTGTCTGCAGAGCTTTTTTATTCATATAGGTGTAAGCAAGTGCGCCGGTGGCTACCAATGCTGCTGTGAGGTACGTGCCCTCACGAAGCGTATGGTCGCTCAGGGGCCACGTATACACCTGCCCTGAGGGGATACAGGTGAGTGCTACTAAGATAAGACGTTTATTTATCATATATAGGCCTTTCTGGTGTATCGTATATCTATACTTGTTCTAACTGTACCAGAATTTTTAGGATCTACAAAATGTTGCAAGACAAATTGATACATTTTGACGTATTAGTAACCGTATCTATTGAGTGAGTTGTAAAGCCTTCATCTCAGTTATAAGCTCTTGTTAGATCTAACATTGAAATCAAGCTGAGCATTTTCTATTACAGTTTCTTAGAGATTTTAATACTGCTGTATAGAAATGCTCATTATTTTAACATGGCAGCTGGAGGCTCTTGTCAAAATGAGCAGCTTACGCTAAATTTCAAAGACAATGATTGAAAATAATTCTAGCAAGGAATACTATGAGCAGACTCTGCGCGTTATGGATACCACTTTTTGTAGTTCAGGTAGTTCATGGAAAGCTTGATCCTGCTCATGTCGATGCAGTGACGGCTGTTATAAGCAACTATCAGCGTCCATTTACTCTCTTAGAGATTGGTGAACAGTCTTCAATCTATCTGGCCGAACTTCCCTATCAGAAACGGCTGATAGGCGAGCTTGTTATTATAGGGGGAGATGCCGATGCCCTCATAAGGCAGGTACAGCCGATATACAGGACTGCAGTTTCAATAATGGTGCCACCACGTCTTTCTCTTGATATGCTTGATATTTTGAGTCGCTGTGAGCACTTTGATGTGGTCATCGTGCATGATCTTTCACAGTACTTCACTCTGCCCGCGCAGAGAATTATAGCTACGCTTACTTCGCTCGGAGATTATGTATTTATGTGTGCTGAGTCGGAAGCTTTTGAAAAGATTCTTCAGAGAAATACAAGAATTTCTTGTGTGGCGAAGGCCCTGAGTACCGGCCCCTCATTATATCTTTCATCAATACCGAAGACGGGTCTTGATCTTGCCCGGTTTACCCAAATGAAGAGTCCCGCTTCAAAACGTCGCTATGAAGTGCATAGTACATTCAATCATAAGGAGTTTTATAAGGAGGGTCTTCCATACCCCTTGAGATGGGTGCACGGCATAAATCTAGTAACATTTTGTATGCTCTATGGTGTATATCCAGGAGATGACGTTCTGAGGAAAGAGTTGTTGCGCTTGAGAAAAACTTGTGATGACCATAATGATATTGTTCTTGGTAATTGTATTCTTCAAGGATGTCGCCTTTTTCCTATAGATACTAAAGATACACGACGCAATGCAGACCCCTATAATCTTTTAAATGCTGGTTTGAGGGCATTCAAAAGAGGTAATACGCGTATGCATAATCCTCAAGCTTGGATTGATCATTATTACAATGCAGTACAAGCCTAGTCTCAGTTGAGTTGTCGAGTATAGTGAGCATATTCATATGCAGAGATCTACATTTACCTGAGGGGTTCTTCATGGTATGCTACGTCGAAAGAATCGAATTTTTCCGAAGTAGTGGTATGTTTCAAAAACATTGTGTAACTCTTTTTATTTTGTTGCTCTTTAGTGCCTCAAGTTCAAGCATTGATTTTTGTGGTATTGAGGTAACTCCCTACGGCTATGCCGCAGCAGACCTTTTTTTTGATACTCGTCAGGTGGAAGCCCCTCGTGATGGGTTTGTCCTTCTTTGGCCAGCGCCGGTACTGCTTGACCCTATGAAAATAGATATTAATGCTCATGGCCACTTCGGTATTACTGCTATACAGAGTAGGTTGGGTTTGCAAGGGGTTTGGAACTGGCGTGAAGGGACGCTCAAAGGGCTTATTGAAGGTGATTTTCTTGGGATAACCGATCCCTCAACGGGAGCCTTTCGGTTGCGTCATGCTTATGCAGAGATTAATAGACCTGGCCTTAGTTTCCTTGCAGGACAGTACTGGCATCCTATGTTTGTCCCCGATTGTTTTCCTGAAACGATCTCATTTGCCAATGGTGCACCTATTGAGGCACTCGACCGAGACCCCCAAATACGTCTTACAGCACGAGGTGCTGACAAGGAATTTATTCTGGCCTTCATTGTAGGTCCTGATTATCCAGTTCTAGGACCTATTGGGACGACAGACATTACGAGAAATGGGTTGATACCTGAGATTCATGCTCAAGTACGCTTGTTTCCTTATACGGATGTGGTCATAGGGGCGGGCGGTAATTATAAACGGATCGCTCCTCATATAGAGAGTGAGAAGGGGTTTGCTGTTCATGAGAAAATTGATAGTGCTTGTTGCGAGCTCTATGCGGCCTATAATGGCAAAAAATTCCAGGTGCGGACCAAGTTTATTTATGACCAGAATGGTGCAAGTCTACTTCTTTTAAGTGGCTTTGCTGTCAGATCTATAAACCCTGTTACCGGTCAGCAAAGCTTTGCAAATACCCAAGCAGTGAGCGCATGGATAGATACTGCGTATTGGTTTCATAATGAAACGGTGAGCGTTGGAGGTTTTCTTGGGTATACAAAGGCACTCGGATCATCGCATCGCCTCTATATTGATAAAACGACGAAGCAGCCGGTGGTATTTGCTCTAGATCCTACCCTTGCCTATCTGGGAAGGTTTGCGCCACGTATCAGATATAAAACAAATCTATTCCAATTTGGAGCAGAACTTGATATTACTTGGTCTGCGTATGGTAGACTGAACAATAGAGCGCAGGTAGTTCATGCTGTTCCTACAGCAGTGTACCGTATCTTGCTAGAAGCACTCTATTTTTTTTAGAGTATATGAAGTGATAGGATCGAACAGATGGAGCAAAAAAATCTGCCAGTATTCACATCAGAATCGATGGCATACTTTTCAGTATATACGATTCTTTTCTCGGCGGTACTGATCTGCTTTTTTATGTATCGTGCAAGTCAGGAATTTATTTCAAGTTCCTCAGATACCCTTGACCCGATGCCTGAGCTGCTTCCCATTTTGCCCAAGACTATTGAACAAATGGGGCAACCTGCAGAGGTGAAAGTTGGTCTGTATATCAGGGACTTTTCAGAGTTTAATATCGTCGATAACCGCTTTGAGTTTTCAGGAATCCTCTGGTTCTATTTTGATCCGAGTATCGTTTCGCTCGATACCTTAGGAAAATTTTCTTTTGAAAAGGGGAAGATTCTCTCAATATCGCAACCGTCTACCAGGATCGTGCAAGGGAAGCTACTCGCGCGCTATGATATTCGAGTAAGCTTTAAAGCTAACCCAACATTTGCCGCATTTCCTTTTGATAGCCATACGATATGTATTACCATGGATAATAATAATGTCTCTCCAGGGGAGGTGATATTTGATTCAACCTATGATGAGCTGGTGCTTTCACCAGAGCTTTCCTATGCAGGATGGAAAATCTATGGGACCCGCGTGTATCCAGGGTATTCAGTTGCTCGCGTGGACAAATCGCATCGGGAATATGATGTAGCTCACCCACGAGTTATCTTTGCTTTAGATTTTGTACATTCGGGGGTGCGTCAGGCGATTTTGATTATTTTCCCTTTGCTTCTGCTCTTTTTTATGGCGATGTTCACTTTCGCTCTTGATATGGAAAATTATAAAACTTCCATTGCTTCCTTAACGGCAGGAGCTATAACCGGTATTTTGGCCTATCGATTTGTGATTGATCGGCTTGCTCCTCAAGTTGGGTATTTTATGGAGAGTGACTCACTCTTCTTCTTATTTCTGTTTGCCGTTTGTATGGCCTTTTTTATCAATGTGGGGATACCAGGAATTCGAGATAGGTATCCTCGAACAATCGTGCTCCTGTTACATGCATTCGTAATTATCGCATTCATTTGGATTGTGAAAGGCTAGTATGAAACGAAGTAGCATATTGATTCTGGGCTTAATCATGGGAGCTCCTCTTGAAGGTACTTTTACGCTTAAGCAAGCTCAGAACTATGCAATGACTATTCAAGAAGCTCCCCATGTCCAGGTAGGGGTAAATCAGTTTTATCCAGATTATGCATCCTGGTATCGGCAGCAGGGCCCTTCGTACCTATCGCGAACTCTCATGTTCTTGGGTATTGAAGATTCCCATTGGACCATTCAGAAATTTACTCAACTTCTTTCAGAGGTGACGCTCGCGCGTGAAAAGCAGGGCTATCAGGGTGTGTATGAGCTTGTTATGAATCCTCGTACGGGCTCAGAATTTATTATGCTCGGTCCTTTATATGGGGCATTTCATTCTCTGGTACGCGTTCTTACCGAGCTTGCAGCACGGGGTATCATAGACGAAAGCTTAAAGATTACCAAACCAGATACCTTTATCGTATCACTTGGGAACGTCGTTGATAACTCGCCACTTAATTTGGAAACGCTTACACTGCTTTTAGAGCTTATGAAAGTAAATCCATCCCAGGTTATCTATATTGCAGGAAGCCAAGAAGCTGAGAATACCTGGTTAGGGTATGGTCTAAAAAGAGAGCTTATCCAACGGTCGGGATCCACAAACCTTGATGCCCCTATTTCACGATTTTTTTCTACATTACCGCGTGCGCTGTTTCTCCAGGATCGTAATCAGGTGATTAAGATCAGTGATGTACCTTCTTCGTCAGAACTCAGATGCCCTGCTTTGAAAGGATCGGAAGGAAAGTTGCTCATATGCCCTATGGCACAGGATAAAGAGAAGGGGATTGTTCCTCATGTCCATATTACCGGTGAGCATCGGCTCATGAGCTATCGCCAGAATTTTGGGTTAGCGCTGGTTCCTTCGCAAGAAGGTGGGCTTACCTGGGCCTTGTTTAGTGCTCCTAACTTTTGGTATCGCCATAACTTTTCTTTCCTGTACGATGCATTTGTCATTCTTACGATTGAGAATCCTTTTCCTCAAAGTGTGCTTACTCTCTATGCACAAGATGTTGTAGAGCTTGATGGCTTTCATAAACGAGCTTACTATGAGGCTATGACAGGCAGAAGTCTTATGAATACAGCATTGATTTTACCACAGGGCGAAAATCATTTTATACCCTCTTTAAAAGTTCAAAAAGAGCTTGAGGCTTGCAAGAAAGGCCAAAACCATGCGGTGAAAAAACCGGAGAAGGCTCCTTTATATATTGGGTGTACACTTGATCTTACAAAGGGAGGATCGCCCATAGGGAGAGCTGTACGGGATGGTATTGCACTCCGTATAAATAAAATAAATGCAGAAGGGGGTATTAATGGTCAAACGGTGCGCGTAGTATTTATGGATGACGAGTATTCGCCAGAAAAGGCCCGCCAAAATGTTGAAGAATTTATCACGAAATATTCGAGTAATCTCTTTCTTTGCAATCTTGGAAGTCCAACGCTAGAAACGTATATTGATCTTGTAAAGCAAGAAAAGATCTTTCTCTTTTTCCCGATAACGGGTGCCCCGATATTTAGGAAGGCAGATATTAAGGGAATTGTCCATTGGCGAGCATCCTATAAGACTGAAGCTCTCGCGCTTACTCGGTATATGATCGATACACTTAAAGTGCGTAACTTTGCCTTGCTTTATCAGAGCGATTCCTACGGACTTGGTGCCTTGGAAGGGTCGAACCAGGTGATTAAAAAAGAGGGGATTAAGCAGGCAGTTAATGTTGGCTATGAGCGTAATACTACTACATTTGCTTCGCAAATAAAGCAGATCAAAGAGGCATCAGTTACCGGTCTTGGATTCTTTTCAACCTCGTTGGCAGCGACCGAATTTATTCGCCAAGCAGGAGTTGAATTCTTTATTGGTAAAAAACTGTTTGCCTTATCTGATCTTGCTGATGAGTCATTTAAAAAGTTTGTAGCTCAGCGTGGTCTTGATCTGATTATCTCACAGTTTGCTCCAAATCCTATGACGAGTACTTTACCTATCGTTAAAGAATTCCGTCGAGCATTGAGTGAGCAAGGGCTCTCATTGGCTGATGTATTTACCTTAGAAGGGTACATTAGTTCGAGTTTAATGCTGCATATACTCAGTAAAGCTGCGGACTTTTCAATCGATTCTATAAATAAGATTATAGCAACGATGAAAGACGAACAGTATAAGGGTCTTCCTCTTACCTTTGATCCTGACACCCGTGAGCTCGTTCATGAATTGTGGCTCGATGTAGGAAAACATGAATGGATCGAACAAAAAATCGATAAAGAGGCCTAGATGAAAGTACGCTATCTTGTATGGCCCCTTGCGATTCTAGGTGGACTGTTATTGGCACGAGGAATTCAGATCCTCTACCTAAGGTCGCTGCCGGCAGAACGGCTCATGCGCACGCTTTCTCATCTTACAGATGTGCGAAAGCAGGAAGGATACCAAGGTAAGCAAGCCTTTGTTATCTCACTACCTGAAGGCTCGCAGATCATCCTCTTGGGAAATGTTCTTGGCAATTATGAGTCGCTCAGGCAGATACTTGATGAACTTACGCGATCCTCGGTGCTTTCTTTGAAAGGGACATTAAAAAAGGATCACTTTCTGATCATGAATGGTCCGTTCCTTGGGCCAACTTCAACTAATGGACAGGTGCTTGAGACTCTTGCTCAACTCATTGAACAGAATTCCCAGATGGTCTGGTATCTTCGTGGTCCTCAGGACGATCTTGGAAAATTGCAGGACCTTTCCTTGTTTAGCAAGGGGATGTCTTTTCTTCAAGCACGAACGGTAGGAGCTTTTTATGGAACCCTGCCGCGTGCACTCTATCTTCTTGCTGAAAATCTTAATGAGCTGCCAGTCCGTATTGGACCCTATGGTGCTGATAGTTCTCAATTTGATAGAATCGCATGCTATCCTGTTAATAATGGACCGATACAGTCCGTATGTCACTTGAATGATCTTTGCTATTATTCTGAAGGAACTCTTGCGGGAATAATCGATAGTGATGATCAAAAGATTGATTGGGCAACTATGAAGGGTCTGCAGCATGCAGATTCATCTTGGCATCTGATTTCAAGCCCATCTCTTGAATATACGCTGAGATATGGGTATAGCACTTCTGCTTATGCAGTAATTACTATGGGTAAAGACTTAGCATCGAGTACGTTAACCTATTTTTATGCACCTCAAGGAACAAAACATTTTGTGCAAGGTGAGAGCTTTCCCCTCAAACGTGGGAAAGAAAAAGAAACGCAGGTGAAGTGATTGGTCGTCCTACATCAACTTATTTAGAGCTGACAGGTTGGCCGATTTTGTCTTTTATCTGCTGGACACGCTGCAAAAGGCTTACTTGTCGAATAGTTGCTTGCTGAGTTTCCCTTTTTGTTCTCGTAAGGAATTGCAGGTGCTCTGGAGCCTGAGCTAAAACCCCCCCATTCTTTTGTCGACTAGACGGTTGCCTTGCGTTTATTTTTTCTCTAATAAGGACCTGCAGGTCTTCTGGAGCATGCGCTAAAGCCTCCTGATATTTCTTTATTCCTAACGGAATATCGTTTGGCACGCAAGTACAGTAGTAGTCTCCGAGGCCTATAAGGACTTGGGCTCGTATAGTTCTACTGCCACCTCTGTCGAGAACGGTAAGTGCTTTTTCGTACCAATAGGTCGGAGGGTGGTGGTTACACCGGTATCTGAGGTCACCAAGGTTAAGAAGAGCTTGAGCTTCTAGGTTTGTATCATCACCGTTAGTAAGAATGGCAAGCGCAGCTAGGTACCATTGACCGCTGTGGGTATGAGTTGCATCTAAATACCTCACCCGACCAAGACCCATGCATGCGGTAGCTCGTAATACGTTATCACCTTTATCGCCAAGTATTCTGAGTGCTTCTAGATACCAATGAGAGCTATTAGCATATTCATTATGTATACCTCTATACTGACCATTGCCAAGAGCAAGGTAAGCTTTTACTCGGAGACTTATAGTACCGTCGTTACCTAGGATTCTGAGCGCATCTAAGAACCAGTCAGCCTGAGTTTTGTGAGTATCATCGACGTAGTCTGTAGCCCCAAGACCTATAAGGGCTTCAGCATAGAGGTCGTGATCGTGATCTCTATCGAGCATGGTGAGAGCATGGAGATACCACTGAACTTGGGTATGTCGAGAATCAGTAAAGTTGGTATTGCCAAGTTCTATACACGCTTGAGCTCGAAGTCCTCTATTGCCAGTATCACCCAGGGCGTTCAGTGCATCGAGGAACCAAGCAGCTGGAGTTTGGTGGGTTTCGTCCGTATGGATTAGCTTACCAAGTTCAATCAGCGCTTGAGCTCGTAGAGCTGTGTCGCCATTATTAACGAGTTTCTTGAGCTTATCAAGACGTATAATACGGGATTTTTCACGCTCAACATAGGTCTGAGCCTGGTCTATCTTTTGTTGAATGTTGTCTTTCATTTCCTCTGATGCATAGACTAAAGCCTGCTGATAAAAGGATACGCCATGTGCGTTATCACTTGTCCAGCAGTGGTGATTTCCAAGTCCGACCAGCGCGTTAGCACGTACAGTTTTATCACCTGCATCACCGAGCTTCGTGAGGGCATCATGGTACCACTGAGCATGATCTGGATGGGTTTCGTCCACATACCGAGAGTTGCCAAGACCGATAAGAGCTTGAGCCTGAAGATCTTGATTGCCGTCATTACCCAACACATCGAGTGCCTTTAGATACCATGTACTTCGCTCTTTGTCCTTCTCGACATATTGAGCATTGCCAAGGCCAATGAAAGCTTTTGCTTGAACATCTCTATCGCCATCTTCGCCAAGAACTCTCAATGCATCGAGGAACCACAGGGCATGATTCGCATGTGTTTCATCAACATGCCGAGCGTTACCAAGACCGATAAGAGCTCTGGCTTGTAAGTTCTTTTCGCGATCCTTGCCAAGTATGGAGAGTGCTTCAACATACCATTGAGTATTGCTCGTATGTGTATTGTCGGTATATCGGGCATTGCCAAGTCCAATAAGTGCTTGAGCAGAGATTTCAGAGGGGGCATTTTCACCGAGTAGGGAGAGTGCTTTCAGATACCAGTGAGCTCGTCCTCCACTATGGAAATATTTGCCATTGCCAAGGCCAATAAGAGCCTTTGCCTGGAGTACTGGATCACCATCATTTTCGAGGAGATTTAGCGCTTGCACAAACCAGTAATTCTTATCACGTGTCTTAGTGCTATATTTTTTATTGCCAAGCCCAATAAGCGCTCGTGCTCGAAGATCGTTACTGCCGCTTGTGCCGAGCACCTCTAGTGCATCGAGGTACCAATCAACTTCTTTAGGATGAGCCCTGTCAGTATATCCCCAATTAGCAAGTCTAATAAGAGCTTGTGCTCGGACGGTCACATCCCTATCTTCCTTGAGAATGAGAAGGGTCTCTAGGTCTGCATCAATGCTTGTGCAAACTGAGCCTGTACTTATTATTTCCTGCGAATGGTCTATCTTTTGCTGAATGGAAGGATGCATTTCTGCAGGGGCACACGTTAAAGCTTGCTGAAAATAGGTTATTCCTTTGGCGTTAACTCTTTGTCCACAATAATAGTTACCAAGACCGATAAGAGCTTGAGCATATAGGGCACCGTGCGATTCTGCTTCAAGTACCATAAGTGCTTCTTGGTACCATATGGCTTGTGTTGGATGTTCCTTATCAACATATCTAGTATTCCCCAGGCCAATCAGAGCCTGGGCCCGAAGGGTAGTGACCCCATTCTTACCAAGTATCTGGAGTGCTTCTCTAAACCATGAGGATTGGTCACGTTTTTTGTTGGTGTATTGAGCGTTTCCAAGTCCAATGAGAGCTTGCGCATAAAGACTTCTATCCCCGTCGTCGCCAAGAATTGTGAGAGCTTCTAGAAACCACTGCTCACTTGACCAAATCTCATCATCAACATATCGCGTATTGCCTAGGCAAATACAAACCTCAGCTCGTAAATCTCTGGTGCCTTCTTTACTAAGTGTATTACGAGCATCTACGTACCAATCGGCTTGTTTAGGGTGTTGAGCGTCAGTATGTCTGGCATGGCCAAGTCTCATAAGAGTTTGCGCTTTGAGATCTCTGTCCTCCTCTTTGTCCAATAAGCCGAGCGCATCTACATACCACTGAACGTAGCTTTGGCCAGTAGCATGGGGTTCTTTGGCATTACCAAGGCCGATGCAGGCTCGTGCTCGTAGTTCTTTATCACCATTTTTACCTAGTAGTGCAAGGGCCTCGAGATACCAGGCATGACTTTTGGGATGAGTATCATCAGTATGTCTGACATTGCCAAGGCCGATGAAAGCTTGGACCTGTAGGTTACTAGTGCCATCTTTGCCTAGCAAATTGAGCGCGTTCAGATACCATTGGGCATCGGTGCTAAGCTTACTATCAGTATTATCAGTATATTTGGCGTTACCAAGGCCAATGCAGGCTCGTGCTCGTAAGTCTTTGTCACCATTTTCGCCAAGTAGCTCACGTGCCTCGAGATACCATGTGTGGCTTCTATGTGTTTCATCAGTATGTTTGATGTTACCAAGTCCCATGAGTGCCTGAGCCCTTAGATTTTTGTCGCCGCGGGGACCGAGTACTTGAAGGGCTTGCTTAAACCAATATTCTCGTCCTTTTTTTTTATCAGTATAGCGAGCATTGCCAAGACCGATAAGAGCTGCTGCTCGTAGTGTTATGTCACCGTCTTGGCCAAGTTCGTCAAGGGCATTAAGGTACCACTGAGCGTGGTTTTTATGCTTTTTATCGGTGTATCTGGCGTTACCAAGGCCGATATATGCTTTTGCTATGAGCTCTGTATCCCTATAGATGGTTAACGCTTCGAGAGCTTCTACAAACCACTGTGCATCTGTCTGATGCGCTTCATCTTTATAGTATGCGTTACCAAGGCTGATAAGAGATTGAATAAAGATTTTCATATCCTTACCATTGGAGGACCATTGTCGTGCTTTGAGATACCATGCTATTCCTTGATTAGGATTTTTTAGTGTGTAGTAATAGTGGTAGCCCAAGAAATAGAGTGTTTCGCCATACGCTGAAGTAGTACGACCCCACGCTTCAGCCTTCATAGCCCAGTCGTGAGCTTCTGGTAACTGGCCGTTTCTTTGCATAATTTTTGCAAGGCATCGAGCACTATGCGTTTTGATAGCGAGAGAAGAGCTTCGCTCTGTAAGTAGCTCAAAGATTTGGGTAGAAAAAGAGATCGCTTCTTGATGGTCAAAGCGGTGTCGGTATTCATTAGCAATCGTATACCAGGTTTCAGAATTTTTAGTCAAAGAGTCTTCTACTGTGAGAAGTTCGTGATGGATATGTATCATGTTCTGAAGTTGCTCAGGTGTAAGCAGGGCGTACTCGCGCTTTTGGGGAGCGACAAGAGCAGCCTCTTTTTTAAGAACTGCTGCGCACGAAGGCAAAGTAAGATGAGGGATGGCAAGCAATCCTACTAGTATGACAACATAAGAAGGTCTTATCATGAAGTATCGTCCTTATTAATTTATGAAAACGTACAGAGGATGTCATATTTATCAAGACATGGCAAATGTGCTTAGTTGGAGCCTATACTGGTGCTGGAATGACATTCATCTCAGAGG
Source organism: uncultured bacterium (assembly GCA_963819815.1). Classification (GTDB taxonomy): domain Bacteria; phylum Babelota; class Babeliae; order Babelales; family Babelaceae; genus PRDV01. The sequence goes on along the minus strand of CAWFXL010000001.1, from coordinate 793,308 downwards.
TATCACCTTAGGTAATGGGTTGCCGAATTTTTTTAGGGAGTATTTTGTAGGTATACCCCAGATGTGTTTATAAATTCTACGTTTTTATAGCCTGCTGGAATAAGGCTTTTCCTAGGTCTGTAGGAGGAGAATGATCAAGGAAAATGTTATAATGGGGGAGTTTTCTATTTTTCAGGGGAATAGCCCATGCTGGAGGATTCGAGGATTCTTCCGAGTGCTGAAACAACTTATTTGAATCATACTGCTGAAGCTTTCTTTACTAGGTGAGCAAACGATGAATTTCACCGAGCAGATAAAATGGGATAGACCTGAGTTCATAACGAACTGTCGTACTTGCTGTGCTTTTAAACTCTATCTGTGAGATGTTCGGAATTCTAGAACAGACGCGCACTGCTTTTGAAAGCTTCTTGAGTTCCATGAAAACATGTAGCGATTTGAGCGACCCCGTAGCGCCAGACTTAACCTCGATAGGAACCGGCAAAGTTCCTTGAGCAATGACGTAATCAATTTCGGCTGAAGCACCTTTTTCTTGATGCAGCCTCACCCAATAATATAGCTGAGGATCTTGAGTTAGCGGAAATACTGTTCTTAGGAGCTGTCCAGTAACCTGCTCTGCTATGGCACCTTTATTAACGAGGGTAAGATCCTCGGTAGACTCGATTTGCGTCAGTGAAAGTTCGAGTGATGCAGAACAAAGTCCTACATCGACAAAGATAGCTTTCAAAAATTTTTCATTAATCTCTGCTGCAAGAGGAACTCCATTAGCAGCAGTGCTGTGCACTATATGGCATATGCGAGCTTTTTGCAATGCAGTAAGAGCCCGTTGCACAGCATAGAGAGGTGCTGCTTTATCAACGTGGCTATACACAAATTTTTCCCCAAGAGACCGAGGAATAAAATGTATCATTTTATTCATAAGCTCAGGAGAAACTTTTGTTCCATATTTGGTAAAATCTTCTCTATACGTGGAGACTATCCTTCGATGAACACGTCCAACTTCTTCAAGAGATCGTGTTTCTATCCATTTTTCTATTGCGGCAGGCATCCCCCCAACTATGATATATTCATGAAAGAGGCTTGTAAGCTGTTGATGTGCAATGAAAGGGAGCTCATCTCCCCATTGAAAATTCTTGATTAATCTTACGAAACCATCTTTCTGATTGGCCATTAAGAACTCTTCAAATGATAGCGGCTCTAAATATAGGTATTCGATTCGGCCCACTGGCATGCTCATAACGTAGGTACCTAGAGCAAATTCCAAAAGAGATCCCGCAGATATAACAGGCAATTCTGGCATCATCTCGGCAAACCAGCGTAACTTCGCAATAACATGCGGCTTTGCTTGAATTTCATCTATAAAAAGGAGAGCTTTGGAGGGATCAACTTTTCTATTGAGTATATCTTCAATGCTTAGCAAAACGGCTTTAGGATCATTATTTACAAAAAGTGATTCCAATTCTGGTTCAAACTCGAGGTTGAGTTCGATGAGATCACGGTTCTCAAGCTCAGCCAGGCGCCTTACCACCCAAGTTTTTCCTACTTGCCGGGCCCCTCTAATAATCAAGGGTAGCCGCCCTTTCTCATGAAGCCAACGACGTAAAAATGTAAGTGCAGTTCTTTCCATATAACATTCCTTTACGAGTCTTAGTGTAGCTTCTTTTTTGAGCAGAGTCAAAAAACACCCCCGTGATTTCTCATGTTTTTCAAAAATCACGGGGGTGTTTTTCTAGTTTTTTGCAAAAACACCCCCGTGATTTTTAACTACTCTTAATGTCATTGTTTAAAACGCTTCATTGGTAAGGTGATGTTGATGATATAGATTCCGAGTTTTATCCGTCATTAGGTCTTTGTGGCGCTTGTATGAAAATCTGAACTGGGCAAATATGCTTAGTTGGAGCCTTTACAGGAGCTGAAATAATGTACAGCTAAAGAGTGTCTCCTGTGGTGATAGTTTGTCGAGTATTTTGGGTATACCTCTAATGAAGATTTGCTGGTGTTTATGATCTCTATGCTTCGTGAGCCAGCTCGAGTAAGACGTTACAGAATCAGAGACATTGAAAAGCGAGAATAACTCTTGAGATAGCCATGATTGCCGCAAAGCGAGTAGTGTGATATACTAGGCATGAGAATAAATCAAACGTTTGAAGTAGGTACGTATATAAAAAGCTATTAGATGAGCATTCCTTATGATTTACATTACTAACGCCCATCTTTCCTATGCTGGGCAGACAATTTTCGATGAACTGACTTTTACTTGTGGTGACGGCCAACGAATTGGACTCTTGGGGCGGAATGGTTCAGGAAAATCGACTCTTTTAAAGGTCATTTCGGGCCTGATTAAGCTTGATGAGGGGTCGGTGACCATCGATAAGTATGCCAAAGTAGGGTATATGCCTCAAGAAGTGGTAATGATGTCCGATAAATCGGTCTTTGAGGAGATATTAACTGCTTCAAAAGCATATCAAGCACTTATATACGAAAAAGTAGCTCTGGAAAAACAGATGGAGACTTCTGCCGATGAAGCCTTGGTGAGCCGGTATGCTGAATTGCTCGAGCAGTATTCTACACTAGATGTAGCTCGTGCTAAGGAATCTGCAGAAAAGATTCTCAAAGGGCTTGGATTTACTCCAAAGGGATTTGAGCAACCTGTTGCTGAGCTCAGTGTCGGATGGAAGATGCGACTTGTCCTTGCAAAGCTTCTATTAGAAGATGCCGATTTTTATCTCTTTGACGAACCGACTAACCATCTTGATTTGCCGGCAAAGGAATGGTTCTTCGACTTTTTAAAACAGGGTTCCTTTGGCTATTTACTCGTTTCTCATGATCGCCATTATCTTGATAAGGCGTGTGATGGAATTCTTGCCTTAGAAAAAGGAACGGCCACCTACTTTGTGGGAAACTATACTCAGTACGTAGCTGCCGAGAAAGAACGAAGAGAGAATCTTGAAAAGTCTCATGCCAGACAGCAAAAAGAGATAGCACAAAAAAAAGCGACCATCGAAAGATTCCGGGCCAAGGCATCAAAGGCCCGTATGGCTCAATCGATGGAAAAGCAGCTTAATAAAATAGAAGTGATCGAACTCGAGCCTCTTGAGCCGACCATCTCATTACGGTTCCCCCCCGCGGTGCGTTCTGGGGATGTAGCTCTGACGATTCAAAAAGTTCAGTACTCCTTTGATGAGAGACTCCTATTTAAAAATGCCTTTGGTACGATTAAGCGTGGAGAGAAGGTTGCCCTCATCGCTCCTAATGGAACGGGTAAAACAACGCTCTTTAATATTCTTACCGGATCCTATCCTCTGCAGGGCGGTGACGTTACCTTTGGACATAATGTTACGACGGCGATATTTGAGCAAGATCAGTTAAAGGCCCTCGATCCTGAAAAGACTGTCTTTGAGGAAGTATTGGATTCAGTTGAGATACCAGATTCGATCGTTCGTTCTTTCTTAGGGTCATTCTTATTCAGTAACGATTCGGTGAAGAAAAAGATAAGTGTGTTAAGTGGTGGTGAGCGTAATCGTGTTGCCATGGTGAAAGTGCTGCTTAAAAAAGCGAACTTCTTACTCCTTGATGAACCGACGAACCATCTTGATCTCTTTGCCAAAGAGGTACTCTTGCAGGCATTGCAGCAATATAATGGGACGATGCTTTTTGTATCTCATGACCATTCATTTTTGCAAAATTTAGCGACACGTATCTGGGTGCTTACTCCCGATGGCATCATCGATCATCTTGGCACGTATGAATCCTATCTTGAGGAGAAGCGGTTACAGGAAAATCCTCCCATTGAGCATGCTTCAAAAAAACCTTCGTCTGAGAAGATAGCAAAAGATCATAGCCAAACAAAGAGGCTGATGAACCTTGAGCAATCGATTCTCCGCCAAGAAAAGCAGATAGCTTCCTTGGAGAATGCATTTACTGGGTTGACCTTTGGTTCGAAGGAATATGATACGGCAGTCATGACTCTTAAGCAATCACAGCGGAAGCTTGCTACCTTGACCCAAGAATGGGAAGAGATTACGCGAAGCTAAGAAAGCCGAGTCTTTTAGGACGCGGTGAATTCACTCGAAGCTGAGGCCTTTCTTTTTGTGGCTCGTTATCTCATCAAAATAGAACATAGCTAATCCGATCATCACCATGAGAAGCGAGACAAGGTATTGTACCTTTATTTCTTCATTGAGGAAAAACCAGCCAAAGGCTGATGCGCAGAGTGGTGTCAAAAATCCTGCAAATGCCATGAAGGTTGAGCTATAGGTTTTAAGGAGTGCCGCCTGTAGGTTTGAGCAGATCAGATTACTAATGACGATTTGCAGTGCTAAAAAACCTGCGAAGGTAAGTGGATCTTTGAAGATCCAGACCGGCTCAACGATGAAAGAAAGATTCAATGCTATGAATCCCCCAAAAAGCATCGTAAGGCCATTGGCGAGTGAAGCGGGGCATTGTCGTGTTTTTACTAGATGTTTGAGCGCGATGAGGTTATAGCCAAATGAGGCAACTGCACCGAGCATAGCAATCTCGGGCCATGAGAAGAGCCCAAATGAGCCTGCAAGCGTCTCAAAGGAACTTCCTGTAAAGAGGGTTGGCATCATGCCCAAAAAGCCGAGCATGAGTCCTATACTTTTCTGATATGAAAGACGTTCTTTATGAAACATATAGGAAAATAGGGCCGTAAAGAAGGGCATGAGTGTGAATATAAACGCAGCTTTTGTCGATGATAGGTAGTTTAAGCCCCAGGCACGAAGACAATAGGGTACTACGATACCAAAAAGAGTTACTTGCATAAATGCTGGCCAATCTTTCATTTGGAGACGGTATGTTGTAGACTGAAAAAAGTAATAGTAGAGTGCAAGGCCAATGCCGCCTATCATCATGCGGCTGCCTACCACATAAAAAGGACTTGCATAGAACAGAGTAATTTTGCCCAGCGTAAAGCTGAAGCCAAGCAGAGTATAGAGTAGAAGAATGAGAATCATGGACGCCTGTTATGTTGCTTGTGTTATACAAAATCATAGCATATTCCTTAAAAAAAGAATTGCTTCATTAAGGCTTGGCTTAGTGAGGCTCCACTTAGCAATGAAAGGCTTACTTTTGTTCTTAGTGCTAGCGGGAGGCTCTGCCGAAGCTCGTCAATGGACGGTATACCTGTATATGGAGGCCTCTGATTCCTATGTAGAGGCATGTACATCTGTACGTCAGCTGCAGGATGCGCTTAAGGATGACCTTGATGGTCGCATTGCTGTGCATGTTGATATACAAGTCGGTAGTTCAGCAGAGCGAATTATCATTGAACGAGGGACTTCGAGCCATACTATAGTTGAAGTGCCTTCCAAGCGCCTGGAGTTTTTAAAAGAGGGTGTTAGGGAAGCATTTAGTTCAGCAACTGAAGGGAGCACCTTACTCATTATCTCAGGCCATGGCACGGGAATTCTTGCTCCGACCTTTGATAGTGCTCAACAGAAATGGCTCTACGAGCCTGACGAAGGCCGATCTCCCTGTAAGCGCTACTGCGATGTGCGTATTAAGGAGTTCTACCGGCAAATAGAGCATATTATGAACAGCAAATCGATGCTCGTTGCAGGAGGAGGCTCATTTCTGTCAATTCATGATCTTCATGAATTGACGACTTATGCGACCTCTGTGCTTCAAAGAAAACTTGATATCCTGGGATTTGATTCATGCTATATGGCGATGCTTGAAGTTGCCTATCAGATACAAGACACAGTGCACTATCTGGTTGCATCACAAGATTGCGAAGAGAAAGATGGGTGGGACTACAAAAAAGTCATAGAATCCTTGGGAGAGGATTCTGCTTTAAGGGCTGGCAAGCGTCTTGTCTATAGCTACGAACGGATTCAAATACTGAGAGGTCATGAGCGGTTCAGTCTTTCATTGCTTGATCTTACCTTAACGACTTATTTCGCAGAGGTTGTTGATAAGCTCGTCAATACCATCTTACAGATAGATCATCTTATGGAGATCTTATGTCATGCTCGCCTATCACTTCATCCGGTGACAGCATTGCAGTTTTATGTTGATGTGAGAGAATCTATTGAAGCATTATATGCTGAACTTATGGAGCATCAGCTTACTCCCGATACCGAATTACTTATTAGTGAACTTTTGCATGCTCGGGAAGTCCTAAGCCTTATGGTAGATGCTTCAGTTGCAGGGCCTTTGTGTAAGACTCTGCAAGGATGCTCATGGTATTTTCCGCTTTCGCACATTGATAGTTCGTATACAGGATCATTTGCACACGAGCATCAGTGGATGAACTTCTTGAGGTATTTCACCTCAGGAATTCACTGAGGAACAGACTGCACTTGACGGAGTATGAGACTATTTCTGCAGTTAAGATATTTCACTAAGGGTTCACGGAGTCGAGTTCGAATCGTATAGTTGGTTTTTCTTTCAAACTCATTGAGCATGGCTCCAAGATCTTCATAATATTTAAGCATGAGCATAAAGCTTTCGTATCTTTTGAGTGTTCTATTCGATACCGATTTTCTGACTGAGTTAAGCACTAGTTGCATTTGTGCTGCATAACTGGTTTCGCATGGTGAAAGAACTTTTTTGGAGGGGTTGGCTGTTTGAAATTCATAGCCAAAAGCGACACCTACCCGAGATCTGCATGCGGTATAATTGGTAAGCGGTGTCCTTAAAAGTGCACGCTCCTCAGACTTAATGGTTTGTTCAAATGCAGTCAATTTAAATAGCAGATCATTGCGCAGTTTAATAAGAAGCATGAACTTTTTATAGTCTTTGCGCTCCTTCGGGGTGCTATTACGCATAAACTGCGTCAGAATATGTTCGATATCTTCGGTGTAGATAGCATCACATCCTTTACGCAAGGTGGTCCTATTATAGGCATTACTCTGCTTAACGGTTATTGGCTTCCTAAATTGAGACAGAATCTTTTCACAGTTTTCGGCGTATATCGGAGCACATTCTTTACGTAAGTTGGTCTCGGAATCACCAAAGATATATGAGCTGGCAAGAAGAGTGCTTGCCATAAGAATAAGATGCTTCATCGTGTCCTTTTTTTGCGACTACCTAAAGTAGTTTATATTAGGTTATTTTAATGCCCTAGAATATCCTCGCGTATGGTATTAAGCTGATTTGCAACGTTCGTGAGTGTTTGTCTTTCTTCAGGCTGTAACGTGAGGCGAGATAGTACGAAGGCGTTATAGACAGCGTTACAATCATTTAATATTGTTATGAATTCATCTTGATCAGCCAAACTCATCTGGTCAAACCCATTTAGTAGGGATCTAAGATATACCGAATGGTTTACTAATTGCTCGATAGCGGTATTCTTAATCCGTAAAAGCCGTTCTTGAAATCGCGCGATTCGTCCTTCTAGATGAATGTCGGGAGGTTGCTGGAACTTGTGCTTAATGTTCCCAAGAATAGTGTCTGTTGGTCGTAACGCACTAACAACGGCAGCGATTCTATCTAACCGAGTAACAAGTTCCTCCATTCTGAGTACTATTGCTTCAAAATTATGCAGCTTAGCTGCCGATTCTGCAACTGTATCACGCACTACAACATTTTGTTCTACTTCTATCGGGTCCAAGATCATCGCGTCTATAACAGTATAATAGGTGCTCATAAGAGCGAGTAAGGTAAGTACTATTTTTTTCATGAGAACCTCTTATCATAAGGGAACGGTTTATCTTTTTGTTACATTTCATCGCATCTGCTCGTTTCTATATGTCTTTAGAGAGAACGACGATGCTCTATCTTCTTAAAAAATTGTATTCAACTAGCTAGCTGTACCTACAAAGTTATTTCGTATCATAGTAATTCTATTCTGAACCGAAGTGATTTTTTGTTGCTGTTCAGGTGTGAATATGGCCCCAGGTGCTACTAACGTATTATAGATGTTATCACAGCGATTTAGATCGGTTATATAGGTATCCTGATCCTCATGATTCATTTGGCTGTACGTAGGGAGTAGTCTATCTAGTTCTTGTGTATACCTGTCTAATTTAATAATCGCCTTATTTTTAACCTGCATAATACGATCTTCTAAAAGTCCTAGTTGTCTTGAAAACTCCAAGTTAGGATACTGCTGGAAATATTGTCTAATAGTTCCAAGATAGATTACAGAAGGTTGCAACATTTCTACAGCTTCTTCGGCTGTTTCAATGTAATCAATGAGTTCTTCCATATCGCTTACCTTTATCTCTAGAAGAGATTTACGAATTGAATTAAGACGTTGCTGTGCGCTGTCAATCATTCTTTGTTCTGCAGCCGTGAGAGGTCGTGCACGTAAAGCATTCAAAACTTGATCGCATAAACTTAGGTGTCTCATTATTTCTTGTCGGCTTTCAAGAGACAGTCTGTCGTATACACGAACTTCACGTTGGGTTTGCTCAGTTTCACTAACTAAACCAGTAATGACCTTGCGTCGAATCCTTCTCAGCCTATCTTCCAAATTGTTTGCCCATGTTACAAGTTCGGGATGATGAGGCTGTTCAAATCTTTGCACAATAATGGCAAGTTGAGCTTGAGCTGTTCGCACTTTTCGCAACATTTCTACCCCTATATCAATAAGACCTGCTACCTCTTCCATTTGAAATGTTGAATCTTCCATTTGCTGCAACAAACTTTCTGATACGGCAAAGGAATTAACGATGGCTTGACTGGCGAATCTTTCGTGTAAAGCGCTAACATGCGGAGTCATAAGGGTGAGTAAAGTAAGAAGTATCTTTTTCATAAGAACCTTTTTTTAAGTGAGTTATTTTTTGTACAAGTTCCTGTTTTCATCTTTATAACGCTAATCATTCCCCTGTAAGGACTTCACGTATCGAATTAATTGTATTCTGTGCAGTAGTGATCCTTTTCCGTTCACCCGGTGCAAAGCTGCGAGGAACTATTACCAAGGCATTATGAATATTATCGCAACGGTTTACAGCGATGATGTATGCTTGTTGTTCATCAGGAGTCTTTTGATAGAACAAAGGTAGGTTATCGGTAAGATCCGTGGTCCATTCCTCTAAACGCTTAATGGCATTACTTTGAACTTGCATAATGCGGTACTCTAGCGCTTTTCCAATTCTTTCAAAGTGAATGCCGCTGTCAGTTGTTCGGAAGTAATCTTTTAGACTTGCAAGCCTATTAAGAGCTGGACTCAGCATCTCTACAGCTCTTGCTGATGTTTCGATATGATTAACCATACCCTCCATGTCTTGTATCTGTCTCTCTAAAGAAATTTTGAGAATCATATTAAGGCGCTTCTGTATAGCAGAGGCTATTCTTTGTTGCTGGGGTGTAAGTTGAAGAGTACCAAACGCTTCCAATATTTCAGAAGCTATAGTTACTTCGTCATCAATTTGTTCCTGTATCTGCGGTGGATATTGATCATACTCGCTCATGAGGGCTAACTGACCGTTTGTTAAACGATCTAGATAATTAACAACGTACTCCTGAATCGTATCGATTCTGTCGCTTAAAGCTTGAAACTGTTCTTGCATCTCATCCGTGGGAGCTGGCTGCAAGTCTTGTATGATCCTCTCAAGGTGAGCACGGAAAGGTTGGATCCACCTTACGGCTGCTGCTGTACTATCGAGAGTAGATACACCCTCTATCAGTAGCTCTATATCACTTTTAAACAAGTGTAACTGCATGATCGCCATTGAGTCATTTTCGTCAACTACCATTGCTTCTAGGCCAATAAATTGTGGACTTAGAAGACCAAGTAGGGCGATGATGATAATTTTTTTCATGAAGAACCTCTTATTCCTTTGGCGAGTCTTTATTTTCTTAATGTAAATCTTACCAAATTTCAACAGTATTGTAAAGAGTAACCCTATTTCATTTTTGTATTAAAAAGAATGGGCCAGCCACTTCTTATTGAAAAATTACCAAAAAAGTAGAGTGCCTATAGTATGGGGTTCTTGTTTGTTGTGTTTGCGACGAAAAGCATTTTGGGGTGGCCTTGCGTTTGCCATGATCAGTCAGGTGATTTGCTCCAAGTTGTCTTTAACAGCATTTCCTCATACACAACCTCTCGTATTCTTGCTTTACCCCGCTCTTTCAGAAAAGGTACGGCGCATTGCATTAATCAGGACAAGACGGCTCTGTATACTGGTCATTTTTTGTTGTTGTTCAGCAGAGAAGATCTGAGATATATTCATTAAAGCTTTAAAGCTCATTGTTGCGATATTAACCCTGAGGTCATATCCATGGAGGTCATGCTCGGAAAGGTCAGATAATTTCGTCAATTGATTGTAGAGGAGTGCTGTTTGTTCATCTAGATGTGCAATTGCATTATTTAGAAAGCTCATGATGCGAAGTTCTAATCTTTGAACATGGCTTTCAATCTCACTTGTAAGGGGACGGCCAAAGTTCTCCCTAAGAGTTGCGAGATGCGTGAGTGCCGCGTGCAGTTTATATACTTCTAATTCATTTACCTCTTGATCTAATAGAATCTCGCGGATAGACGTAATTCTATCGGCTATTTCATTAAGGGCTTGCCTTTCTCTAGCGGAGAGATACCTATAAATTGGACTAAAAAATTCTAAAGCCTGGGCACACAGTTTGACATGTGTTGTAAGTTCTTCTTTTTTCTGGTGGCTTAGGCTATACCAATAAGTGGCATTGCGTAGGTAATCACTTGTCCAGGTATCTAAATTATCTATGATAATGCTGCGAATTGCCCTGAGGCGATAGAATACAGAATTTGCCAAAGCGACAAGATCTTGGTTAATAGGTGAATAGCTGATGGACTCAAAAAACTCGAGCATTTGTTTTTGATTTCGAACAATGTCTGGTACTTCACTGATAGTATTCACATTAGTTTCCATGTTCGCAATTTCATTGTATAAGTCGGTTAATTGCTCTCTTGCGAGTAGGGGGTCCTGCATAGCTTTTACTGTGCTGTGATATGCTCCAAAAAAGCTTATTAGGAGAAGGATTGTGCGCTTCATAGGTGGATTCTTTCTCTTTTAAGGCCAGGCAAATGTTTTCTTATTGTAAATATTATCATAATAATAAAGAACTTGTAAAGAGTATTTTTATTCAAACTGTACTAATTGTAGTACGTGCATTCGTTAGTAGGGGAAACTTACAAGACAGCGCAAGACATGATCTAGAGATGCGAAGGATCATTTTGTTATACCTCGTAAATAAGCTATCAAAAATTATGTAGCAGTACTATTGTCGAGTTATACTCTGGATCTTTCTGGTTTCTTGAAAAAGTTGATTGACAGGTATAACGAGAGGTGTACACTTTAATAGTATGAATGAACCTCTCTAATCAACTACCCCAAGAAGATGCCCAATGAATGAATATATAGCTATAGAAACTTCTCCTTCCTTACAGGGGACAGTTGATCTTGCCGGTGCGAAAAATGCCATATTGGTTATTATGGCGTCCCTGATACTCACCCGAGGAAAGAGCACCTTATCAAATGTTCCGTATTCTGAAGATGTTCTTCATATGATTCGCCTGTTAGAATCGCTTGGAGCGCAGGTAGTGCATGATGAAGAAACGAAGACTTTAACGGTCGATACGAGCTCTATTTCTTCGGCTCATATAGGGCCAGATATTATGAAGAAAATGCGTGCTTCCATATTAGTACTGGGGCCACTGTTGGCTCGCTTTGGTAAGGCTGACGTTGCTCTGCCTGGTGGATGTGTCCTTGGAATGAGGCCTATTGATTACCACATAAAGTCTTTTGCTAAAATGGGCGCGACGTTTACTCAATCTAATGATTCACTACATGCTCAGGCAAATTCGCTTAAAGCAGTTGACCATATATTAGCCTATCCAAGCGTAGGTGCTACTGAAAATATTATGATGGCGGCGGTATTAGCCCAGGGTTCTACACGTATTATCAATGCAGCTATAGAACCCGAAGTCCTCGATCTAGTTGAAGTATTAAGAAAGATGGGGGCTCGTATTGAGCTTAAAGCGCCTGCCACCATTCTTATAGAAGGGGTTTCTTCCTTAGATTCGATTAATCATCATGTTATGTATGATCGTTTAGAGGCAGGAACACTGATTTTGGCTGCGGCTATTACCGGTGGAGAGATTGCCTTGCCAACGGCCCCAGCAGCATCTATGACCGTGTTCCTTTCACTTCTTGAGGAGATGGGCCATGAGGTGACTTTCGGCCCGCAGGGACAGGGCATATTCTTTAAGGCGACGTCACATCCTTATGCAGTATCTTTTAAAACGATGCCTTACCCAGGATTTCCTACCGATCTTCAGGCTCCTATGATGGCAGCCCTCTGTTTAGCTTCGGGTACGAGTGTTATTCACGAAACGGTATATGAAAATAGGCTTGTGCATGTCCGCGAGCTTCAAAAAATGGGCGCTCAAATCGTAATAGATGGGCAAACTGCGACGGTAGTTGGGGTAGATGAGCTGTATGGTGCTGCTGTCATCGCTTCTGATATTCGAGCAGGAGCCGCACTTCTTATTGCAGGTCTGGCAGCTCATGGGCAGACGACTATGACAGGAGTTCATCATATTAAGCGAGGATATGATGGTATTGTTTCCAAACTTGCATCGCTTCGTGGACGTATTAGTGCTCATTATGAAGAATGCTAAAAAATAGGACTCTGGCTATAATGCAGAGTCCCATTCGTTACTTACCAAGATTATTTTGAGGCGCGCCAGCGCTTAAGTTGAGGAATAGATCGGGTAAAATATTTTCCGATAAACGAAGGAATCCACATTTCTTTGAGCTTTCCCTGCACTTTATCCTTCATCTGATCTAGGGTAAGGTTCGGTTCTTTAAAGGTACCTTTAGTATAACAGTGGCTGCAATATTCCTTATTGAGTGTTCCATCACGATTGGTACCGCCGCCTTTTTTGTCCTTTGAAAGAGGCATTCCGCAGCTTTGACAAGGGTTTTTTGGTGTAAACATGGGCGCTCCTTTTGTTAGGTAAGAGTTGCTGAAAGTTCGCTAAGTTCTCTCGTTATGGTTGCTTGTCTTACTTTGTTATATCCTAATTTCATGGAGGTTATGAGATTATCCGCATTTCGTGTGGAAGTGTCCATAGAAATAAAGCGAGCTGCTTGTTCTGACAAAAGAGATTCAAAGAAGAGACTCTGTAAGGATACAGATACTAAGAGTCTGCTAATGGTATCATGCAGTAGCTCAGGAGATTGCTCAAAAAGATAGGAAGTCTGAGGTTGACTCTCTTTGTGTGGTGCACTAAATGGATAGACTACGGTCTTTTTTGGGAGCTGCACAAAAAAAGTTTTCTCCATATTACTATAGGCAGTTACTGTCGTATATCTCGTAGGATCTTTCATAATAAGTTCGGTAACTGCATGGGCAACAGTAATAAAATGCTGTACTGAAAAGGTGGTATACGAAGCAATGGGGGTTACACGATGTCGTTTGAAATACTCAGCAGCAAAATTTCCAATCGCGATGACATGCATAGATTTGGGGACTTTGGGCACATTGTGTTCAAAGAACTTATATAAGGATGAGTTAAAGGTGCCGCATAATCCTTTTTGCGAACCGATAAGAATGCAGAGATCTTTAGGCTCTTCGGTGAGCAGTTCAGGTGCTTCTATAGGGAGCGCATGATGTACTGATGACCAAAGCTCTTCGAATGTTTTTTTGTACTGAGCAAGATGTTTCCTCTTGTCGAGTAAGCGTGTATGTGATGACATGGAAATAAGGCGCATTGCATGGGTTACTTTTTTTATTGTTTCAACGGTTTTAATCCGCTGTTTCATAAGTATGAGCTGTTCCATGATGCATACCTTTTTTACGTGATGCTTTGTCTTTCAGAGTGTACGCGGTGCTTGATTCTTTTGCAAGAAGTTGATTATCCTGTTTCTTTAGAAGACTCACATTCAACTTTTTGCACACAGACTATGAACATACTCATTGATGGTTATAATGTCCTAAAACAGGTTTTTGGCGGTCAGATTACTGAACTGCAACGTACAAGCTTTGAACTTCGTGCTCTTGACTATGCTCAACGCAAAGGCCATACCCTGTATATTATCTATGATGCAGGGCCCTACAACCGAATGACCGTTGTGAAAAATGGTCGCGTAATAACGGTATATTCTGGGCACAAGGATAGTGCGGATGATATTATTAAAAGATATATTGAGGAAAGGCTCCTTAAAAATCTTCTTTTGGTAACTACCGATCGCCAACTCAATGCGTTTGCAGATACGTACGAAGTACCTTCGATCGATTCGCTTGATTTTTATAGCTATATGAATAAAACTAATGCACCGGTACGTGGCTATACCAAAGCACCAGGGCATGCTCATAAACTTCATCAAGACGTAAGCTCTCCTTCACTAGATGCCCTCATGGAAGAAGGATCTTCCACCTTATGGTATAAAGAAGAAGAACAAGAGGAGGAACCTCGAAGTCATGGAGTATCTAAAAGAGAGAAACGCTTACTTGCCGTGCTGAAGAAGCTCTAGGAAAAAACTATGCAACAGGAGTTAGCATATTCATTAGACACTATAGATGAGGTGGTTGAACTTCTCTATGCTCAGATGCCTGCCCATAAGGTTTTTACATTTACTGGTCCGCTTGGTGCAGGAAAAACTGCACTTATTAAACTATTGTTAGCGCGCTGTGGAGTGACCGATGTAGTTATCAGTCCTACGTTTACGTATATGGCGATGTACCATAACGGTAAACAAGAGACCTTTTATCATTTTGATTTGTATCGCATACAGAATCTTAATGATTTCCTCCAAGCAGGTTTTGACGAATATCTGTATGTTCCCAAGAGCTGGTCTTTCATAGAATGGCCCGAAGTAATTATGCCTCTGCTTACTCATTCAGTGTGCCATGTCACGTTAGATTACCTGTCCCTAGAGACTCGAAGGTGTCATATTTCTTGGTGAACGGTTAGTCTTCAATAGATTGTTTTTTCCAGTTACCGCTTTTAAAACGAATGATATAGATAAGGCCCATAAGCGCAAGGCTTATATGGACTGAGCCATAGAGAAGAACAAATTTTAAAAGTAGGCTAGAGGTCGGCAGTATGGCAATTCCATAGGAAAGAGGAATGAAAAGTGCCGTAATGACAAGCCTTGTAATCATGACTACTTTAACATCTGCAGCTCCGCGGAGTGCTCCGGCTAGAACAAGCTGGAGGACATCAAACAAAATAAGAAGCGCAATAATCGGTAATGTGTACATGATGAGATCATTATACACATCAGGTTTATTGAGTATCCAGAGGAAGAAGTGGGGCTGAAGGTAGAACATAAGGGTAAAGAGCATCGTCGTAATGCAGGCAAAGACGAGCACTTTTTTGATATTTCTTTTAATCGTCCTAAAATGGAGTGTCTTGTAGTCGTTACTTACTAAATAGGTAATGACCTGAGCGAATGCTAAGGCAGGAAGTATACCGATCCGTTCCATAGTTTTAAGTACTGTGAGGCTCTCGTAGACGATGCTTTTGTTCGTAGCAAGAATTGCCGCGCAGCCGATCATTTTATTGAGCCAGATAGGGATTATGGCAAGACTTGCTTTATCGATCATAACGGGCCAGCTTATGTGTACAAGGTTTCTTATATGAGAAATTCTTCCCCATGAAAAAGGATTTTCAGAAAAAAGAGCGATGTTATATTTGTGAAGCTCCTTATCATAGATAATATAGATAAGGGCTGCTACAAGCATGACTGCATACTGAATAACCGAGGCGACTGCAGAACCGTTGAGTCCCATCTCTGGAAATCCCCAGGCGCCGAATATAAGTGCATAATCAAAAAAGAGATACGCGACAGCACCTATGATAAAGAATAACATAGGCATCTTGGGATTTTTAATACCGCGGAGAAATCCTATAATGGCTAAGTACGTAAACGTGAGAAGTACTCCAAGAGCTCTAATCTTAAGATAGGGAACCCCAAGCTCAAGGATCTCTGGTGGTACATCATGGAAGGTATAGATAGCATGGGCCCCAAAATAAATTCCTGCAGAAAGGAGTAGGCCGATTAATGAGGTGGTCCAAAAGGCATCGGTAAGCACTCTCCCTGCTTTGGTATATTCTTGAGCACCATTATATTGTCCGCACATGATTACCAGGCCTGTTGAGAAGCCTTCTGCTATCTTGATAAGAAGATGAAATAAGGAAGCGCTAATAAAAAGGGTTGCATTACAGAGGGCGACATTGGTGCAGGCTATAAAGCTAAAATTGATGATTTCAAGGCCAATATACAGAATGCCTGTGGTGATCAGCTCAGGAATAAAATAGCTCATAAGAGTGCTAGTACGAATTGCTGACGCTGGTTTAGGTTTCATTGGGAAGCTTTCTTGTAAGGTGACCAACTGTCTTGAGTATAGCAGGTTTTGGTGTTCTGCAAAGAATTTATGCAATGATGGCAAGTTTCATTGATCCGATCTCATAAAGCTATTGAAATGAGTGTTGCAAAAAAAAGCCCGAATGCGGTTCAAGCGTATGTGTGAGGGTGTGTAGATGAGCGAGGAGGCTGAGGAGAGGAGACTAAGCTGTATGCTCTGGCTATCATTCTTTAGTGCTCACAGCTTACTAAGAAGCATCTAAAGATTCCTCCCTATGGTAGATTGTACCACAGGGAGGAAATTGACTGCTATTATTGATTTTCGAGCGTATGAGAAGATCGATCTATAGATTTGGTTTTGCCTCTTTGCCATTTTCTTTCACCAATCTCACATCTCTCTTCGTCAGAACACTTGACGGTTTGAAGAGCAGGGGCTCATATGTCAGATGAGTGGCAGGTCTTAGGACACTTGATAGAGACTGTAAGTGGATCACTTGCATCTAAGTAACCAATGAAAGAGTTAAGAGTAGTTGTTGGTCCCAGACAAAAACCATTTTGACAGATTTGGGATGGAGGGCAAGTACCACCTGTGCAGGCTTTTAAAGGGCCCCAGAAGTTTTTGCTTACCAGGTAGGCAACATTGCTTCCAGAATCTGAAATATCAGGATTGAACCCTGAAAATGAGTTACAATGGGCATCAATGACTGCTGTACCAATATTGCCTTTAGCATGGGTAAGAAAAGCATTACTGGTGCCTGTGAAACAATTATGTTCAGCCGTTATATACAGGGGGGAGTAAGTGCCGACGGAGATGAGGGGATCAATTTGTATTACAGTGGTTCCATTAAAGATGTTTCCTTTGATATCAGTTATGACTGCAGATTTTCCATTATTGTGTGTTTCATAGAAAGTGCCTCCGGTCACCGTGTTTCCGCAGAGTCTATTGTCTTGTCTGATAACATCTGATAAAATCTCTGAGAAAAATTTCACCAGATTCGTACTTACTGAGTTTTCTATCACTATTTCGCATGATGAACTGCTATTTTGAGAGAACAGAGCAACTACGGCGTTGACGGATTCGGCTTCTTTGAATGAGCAGGAGTCAACTTTCATTTCTAGATTTGAATTATTAGAGAGGCTTAAACGAATTTCGAGGCCTTCGCTAACTCCAACATTATAAAAAGATGAGTTCTTAACCAGAATAGTCTCTGTAGCACTAGAGGTAGAACCTAAAAATACGAATATGCCATTAGCATTACTATTATTAAAATCATGTAAATACGAGTCTTTGATAACGACGTCAGCGGAAGCGCCCTTATCCGGTGCTGTTTCTATACCATTGTTAGTGATCATAGTAAGCTCACACCCGCATATTGTTAATTCTCTTGATACACCACTACCTGTGGGGCTGTCATAGATACCGGCATTTGCGCCATTATCGTTGCGGATAATTACGTTTTCAATAAGAGTATTTCCAGATTGTGGGCAGGTACCGGTGATTGCTGGTGCTCCTGTAGGTGGTGTCTTTGTATTAAAACCATCAATGCTGACATTTTTCACGATAAGATTTTCTGCCTTGTCATAATTGATGGCGGAACCTAACATATTAGTAAAGAAGATATTTTCAATGGCACCATCACCGATAACAGTCACTTGATTGGTAGTAAGCTTAGGGAATAGAGCTACATTAGAGTCACATATGTCACCGATGAGCTTTTGATTGGTGAGGGTGATGCCATCGGTTAACGCAACCGCTGAGGAAAGCACAATAAGGACGTCCCAGGCACTCGCCGCTGCTTCTTTGAGTGTTGCAAAAGGATGCTTTTTAGTGCCATTTCCTCCTGATGGAGCACCACCTTGAACAAATTTTACGGTTTCTTCGTTATGGCGGTGTTTGTCCGATTTTGCTAACGCCGGTGCGAGCAAGGTAAGGGTTAGAAGTAACCCAAGAGATTTAGTTAAGAGCTTCATAGTATTCCCCACTTTATTAGGATTTTGGTTTCTTGGGCTTAGTACCCAGTTACCATAATAGTAGCAGAGGGGTGATGTTGACTGCAAGAGTTCCTCCCTGTGGTATTTTTTGTACCACAAGGAGGCGATTGACTACTGCTATTGATTTTCGGGTGCTTGAGAGGCTTGATCTATAGACCTTTCTCTGCTTCTTTGCCTTTTTCCTTCACCAATCTCACATCTCTCTTCGTCAGAACACTTGACGGTTTGAAGAGCAGGGCTCATATGTCAGATGAGTGGCAGGTCTTAGGACACTTGATAGAAACTGCGAGTGGATCACTTGCATCTAAGTAACCAATGAAAGGGTGTCCAGTGCTGCCAAGCATAGTTGTTGGTCCCAGACAAAAACCATTTTGGCAGATTTGGGGTGCAGGGCAAGTAGTACCTGTGCAGGGTTTTAAAGGGCCCCAGAAGTTTTTGCTTACCAGGTAGCTGACATTGCTTCCAGCATCTGAAATATCAGGATTGAACCCTGAAAATGAGTTGCAATGAGCATCAATGACTGCTGTACCAATATTGCCTGTAGCAGAGGTATGAAAAGCATTACCAGTGCCTGTGAAGCAGTTATGTTCAGCAGTTATATACAGTGGGGAGTAAGTTCTACCGGAGGAGGCGCCATTTATTTGTATTCCTGTAGTTCCATTAAAGATGTTTCCTCTGATATCAGTTATGACTGCAGATTTTCCAGCACCACTTAATCGCGTTTCATAAAAGATGCCCCCAGTCACCATGTTTCCGCAGAGTCTATTGTCTTGTCTGATAGCAGCTGATAAAGTCTCGTTGAAAAAATCCCCCCCCACATTCGTACTTACTGAGTTTTCTACCACAATTTCGCATGATGAACTGGAATTTACAGAAAATACACCAGCTACGCCATTGCCAGATCCGGTTTCTTGGAATGAGCAGCAATCAACTTTCATTTTTAGATCTGAATTATTTTTGGTATTTAAAAAAATTTCGACGCCTTCGATAATGCCAACATTATAAAAAGATGTATTCTTAACAAGAATAGCCTCTGTCGCGCTAGAGGTAGAACCCAAATTTACAAATATGCCATTAGATTCACCACCAGTAAAATCATGTAAATACGAATCTTTGATAACGACTTCAGAGGAGGCTCCTTTATCTGGTGCTGTTTCTATACCATTTTTAGTGATCGTAGTAAGCTCACACCCGCATATTGTTAATTCTCTTGATACACCACTGCCTGTGGGGCTGTCATAGATACCGGCATTTGCTCCATTATCGTTGCGGATAATTACGTTTTCAATAAGAGTATTTCCAGATTGTGGGCAGGTACCGGTGATTGCTGGTGCTCCTGTAGATGGTGTCTTTGTATTAAAACCGTCAATACTGACATCTTTCACGATAAGATTTTCTGCCAAGTCATAATTGATTGCGGAACCTAACATATTAGTAAAGAAGATATTTTCAATGGCACCGTCACCGATAACAGTTACTTGATTGGTTGTAAGCCTAGGGAATAGAGCTACATTAGAGTCACATATGTCACCAATGAGCTTTTGATTGGTGAGGGTGATACCATCGGTTAATGCAACCGCTGAGGGAAGAACAATAAGAATGTCCCACGTACTCGCCGCCGCTTCTTTGAGTGTTGCAAAAGGATGCCTTTTGGTACCGGTGCCACCTGCTGGAGCACCACCTTGAACAAATTTTACGATTTCTTCGTTATGGCGGTGTTTGTCCGATTTTGCTAACGCAGGTGCGAGCAAGGTAAGGGTTAGGAGTAACCCAAGAGATTTAGTTAAGAACTTCATAGTATTCCCCACTTTATTAGGATTTTGGTTTCTTGGGCTTAGTACCCAGTTACCAGTATAGTAACAGAGTGGCGATTCTGACTTCAAGAGTTTCACGCTGTTTCTACTTGAACTAAATAAAATGGACTTGCTTATCATTGTCGCATTCTTACGCCCCCGAGACATTTTGGGGATTTGTATCTCTGAGGATGAGCCAGAGTCTATAATTTTGGAGCCTTGGTGAGCTGTAGGCAATTGTGAATGGCCTGGTTGCATGCTCGTCCTGAATGGACCGTAGTGCCCGGAATCATAAAGAAGACGCTTTTGATTGCGAGATTTGTAAGTTCTAAAAAGTTTGCTACAATTGAGCAATACGGTAACCTAAGTAGTACCAAATGGCTTAGGTGAAGATGGTGGGCGGAGAGTTTCCAAGAAGCGCTGGCTGAACGTTGAAATTAATAATCGCTTGTTTATACTTAGTAAAAGCGGCGAGATTCCCGAGCGGTCAAAGGGGACGGACTGTAAATCCGTTGGCTCAGCCTTCGTAGGTTCGAATCCTACTCTCGCCACCAGAAGTTGATATAAGTGCGGGAATAGCTCAATTGGTAGAGCGACAGCCTTCCAAGCTGTAGGTTGCGGGTTCGAGTCCCGTTTCCCGCTCCAAATATGAAATTAGTAGTGCTGGCGTAGCTCAGTTGGTAGAGCAGCTGATTTGTAATCAGCAGGTCGCTGGTTCAAATCCAGTCGCCAGCTCCAAAGTTATAAAGTAGTTCTAGTAGCAAGCTGATAAAATAATGTTGTTTTTTATGTTTTTTTCATTTAATCTATTATAAGTATAGTTAGTAGAAAGTTGAAATTGATGCCCACGTAGCTCAGTTGGTAGAGCACTTCCTTGGTAAGGGAGAGGTCACCGGTTCAAATCCGGTCGCGGGCTCCAGAAAGTTACAATGAAGTTACTAGAATAGTATCAAGGTGCTTAATATATGGCAAAAAATAGAGTTACGACTCATTTGGCATGTGAAGAGTGTAAAGAGCGTAATTATACGCAAGTTGTTGCTAAAAAAAGAACTGCTGGGTTCTTTGAAGCTTAAGTAAGTTTTGTTCTCGATGTCGTAAGCATAATGTGCATAAAGAAACGAAATAGATATGTATGGAGGCCAGTAGCTCTAACGGTAGAGCGGCAGACTCCAAATCTGCGGGTTGGGGGTTCGAATCCCTCCTGGCCTGCCAGTACAGCTAGGGTGTAAGGCAATGAAGAATATTGGAACGTTTTTAAAAGAGGTCCGCTCAGAAATGGCCCGGGTGGAATGGCCCAAGCCTGAGGAATTTATTGGAGCTACTATAGTGACCCTTTTACTGGTGCTCTTTTTCACCATTTATCTAGGTTTGCTTGATAAGATTCTTGAGTGGGTTATATATAAACAGATTTTTAGCCTCGTAAGACGCTAAGGCGGATAAGGTCATATACTACATGAAAAAATGGTATGTTATTCAGGTTCTTGCAGGATATGAGGATCGTATCCGAGCGGATCTGCTGAAAACTATTGAAGAAAAAGGCCTCCAGGATAAGTTTGGTGACATTCTTATCCCCTCTGCTAAGGCTAAGTCTTCTCATGAAGAAGTCCTGAAGAATCCTGAGGAACAGTACTTGTTTCCCGGGTATATGCTTGTAGAACTTGAACCGGTACAGGAAGCCTTGCGTTTAGTAACACAGACGCCTCGTATTTCGAGATTTTTGGGAGGGAAAGAGCCTCTAGCGCTCAGCCCTTCTGAAATGGAACGAGTGCTTGCCCAGATTCGTGGTGAAGTGGTCGTATCGCGTGAGAAGCATGCATTTGAAACGGGCAGTGAAACAGAAATTACCGATGGACCATTTGCAGGGTTTATGGGAATTATTGAAGCAATAGATGAAACACATGAAAGATTGACCGTGATGGTAAGCATCTTCGGTCGAATGACACCGGTAGAATTAGCGTTTGACCAAGTAAAACGATAAAGGACACGAATGGCAAAAGAGATTAAAGCCAAAGTTCGCATGAATATACCGGGAGGCGGGGCGACGCCGGCACCACCAGTGGGTGCAGTATTAGGACAACAAGGGGTAGCTATTATGGAATTTTGTAAGCAGTTTAATGCAAAGACTGCTGACAAAAAAGGCCAGACCTGTCCTGTAGTTGTGACGATATACAAAGATAGAACCTTCGATTTTATCGTAAAGACGCCACCGGCTTCCGAACTTATTAAAAAGAAGAGCAATATCCAAAAGGGTGCAGCTAATCCTAAAAAGGATCAAGCTGGTACCATCTCAAAAAAGGATATTGAGGAAATAGCTAAGATTAAAATGGCTGACCTAAATGCGCATACGATTGAGCAAGCAGTAAAGATTATTGCAGGAAGTGCTCGTAGTATGGGTGTAAAAGTCGTAGATTAAGGGTGGCACATGGCTAAGCACGGTAAAAAATATACGCAAGCACGGGAAAAGTTTCAGGTTACGAAGCCACTTTCTTTCACTGATGGTATTCAGCAGGTGAAAGGCCTTGCCTTTGCAAAGTTTGATGAATCGGTTGATGTGAATGTGAATGTTGGAATTGACCCCTCAAAGGGAGATCAAGTAGTTCGTGGTTCTGTTGTTCTGCCCCATTCAACCGGAAAAGTGAGAAAGATTGTGGTGTTTGCAAAAGGTGAGCATGCTGATGCTGCTACCAAAGCAGGCGCTGACTATGTAGGAGCTGAAGATCTTATTGAAAAGATTGAAGGTGGATGGGTAGATTTCACGGATGCGATTGCAACTCCTGACATGATGGTTTTAGTGGGTAAGGTTGCAAAGATTCTCGGGCCTCGTGGTTTAGTTCCCAATAAGAAAACGGGAACGGTAACCTTTGACGTAGGTCCTGTAGTGACAGATCTTAAAAAAGGTCGTCACTTCTTTAAAAATGATAAAAATGGCATTGTGCATTTTTCATTGGGTCGTGTTTCATTTGACGTGAATAAGTTAACCGATAATTTGACGACTTTTATGAAGGCATTACTTTCTTCTAAACCGCCTTCTGCAAAAGGTAAGTATATTAAGAAAGTAACCATATCTTCTACGATGGGCGTAGGGGTTCCCCTCAACCCTGATGAAATAGCGTTATAAGAAAGGAATCGAATGAATCGCCAAGAAAAACAGTCGATTATTGATGCGGTGAAAGAGGACTTTCAACATAGTCAAGCTGCTTTCATCGTAGCTACGCAAGGTATGGATGTAAGTTCCATACAGAGATTGCGTATGGGCCTTTACTCCAAGAATGGCAAAATGAAGGTAGTTAAAAATACCTTGTTAGTGAGAGCTACAAAAGATCTTCCTGGTATAAGTGACTTAGAACCACTTTTTAAAGAGCAGATAGCCGTGGTGTTCGCGCAAGATGAGGCGCCAGCTGTAGCTAAATTGCTCTATGATGCTACAAAAGATGGGCAAAAGTTAACGTTAGTTGGGGGGACTCTTGATGCGAGAGTTATTACGGCTCTGCAAATTGAGCAGCTGGCGACTTTACCGTCAAGGGAAGTATTGCTTGCACAACTCTGTGGTACTTTGAATGCGCCGATTACGAATTATGTGCGAGTGCTCAATGAGCTTGTTGCACGGTTTGTAAGGGTGCTTAGTCAGATTGAAAACGCGAAACATTAATCTTCTAACAATAGATGGAGAATGCTATGGCATTGAATAAAGAGAAATTTATCGAAGAAATAGGCAGCATGTCGGTTTTGGAGCTTTCAGAACTGGTAAAAGCCCTAGAAACTAAATTTGGTGTATCTGCTGCCGCTCCTGCTGCGAGCGCTGCAGTTGCTGCTACGGCTGCTCCTGCTGCTGCCGCTGGTGGTGAAAAAACAGAGTTTAAAGTTGAACTTTCAGATGGTGGTGCTGAAAAGATTAAAGTAATTAAAGCACTTCGTACGGTGACAACTCTTGGGTTGACCGAAGCGAAGAAAGCAGTTGAAGAAGCTCCGACAGTTATCGCTGAAGCGGCCTCTAAAGCTGACGCTCAAAAAATGAAAGAAGCACTTGAAGCTGCTGGTGCTAAAGTAACTCTTTCATAAAAATATTCTATCAGGGATCAGGCGTGTGGTAGCGAGTGATCCCTGATTATGAAGCTAAAAAAGTGGTAGTAGTAGTGTAGTGCGCGAAAAATAGAGAAGAGGGTGTCTGAACTTGTATATACAAGCCGTGAGGGCGTGTGCGTATAGGCAAGGAGTACTCTATAACCCCTGCAAAAGGAGTTTCTGAATGTCGAGCCTCCGTCAAGGCAAAGAAGCGGTACGTCGCTTGTTTGGTAAGATCAAGGATATTGTTCCGGTTCCGAATTTAATAGAAATTCAATCGAGGTCCTTCAATGAGTTTGCTCAGTTGGACTTTTTGCCGTCTGAAAGGGAGCTTATAGGGTTAGAGAAAGTATTTAAAGATATTTTTCCCATAGATTACAATGATAGGATGTCTCTCCAGTATGTGAGCTATGAGCTCGGACTCTGGGCAT
The DNA here is from genome assembly GCA_963819815.1 of uncultured bacterium. Lineage (GTDB taxonomy): Bacteria > Babelota > Babeliae > Babelales > Babelaceae > PRDV01. The sequence continues at coordinate 768,777 of CAWFXL010000001.1, read as the reverse complement.
GCACCTGTGGGAAGTTAACGGGTATCGCAAACCGGTATGTCTGGTCCTGCTCATCATGTAAAAAATCTGATAGCGGTCGTTTAAATGACAAGCTTGAATGTACGTTTTGTCATAAGGATACCGCACGGTATAAAACGTGTACCAATTGTCTTGCGCGGGTTACGGTACAGTTACCCTTGACCCTTGATGAATGTCGTTCAAGTGGCCAAACTTTTTCTATGCCGTTAAAAGTTAAGTTGCAATTGATCTCTTGGGATGTGAGTGAAGCGGGCGATAAGACGCTACGCGATATTAAAGAGCAAGATATCTTCTTTGCTGATGTTCCTGTTATGGCAGATTTGTACCTTGATAATGGCCAGTTTAAATTAGGTAACTTAGGAACTTTCCTCATTAATGGGGTTGATCGTGTCATTGTAAGTCAGCTGCATAGATCGCCTGGGGTTGTTTTTTCGCATAGCAAGAAAACTAAAGATGTTCGTGGACAACTTCCTTTTATTGCACGAATTATTCCTATGCGTGGTTCTTGGGTAGACTTTGAGTTTGATAGCCACGACTATTTACAGGTTCGTATCGATAAGAAGAAAAAGATGCTTGCAACCACCTTATTGCAGGCACTTGGTATTCCACGTGATGAAATTATAGGCCATTTTTATAACTTTGATACGGTATTTGTTGAAAAGGGTGAATGCTATCAAATGCTTGATGAGTCACTTATTGGGACCCGTATCATCAGTGGTATGATTTCTGATTATAAAGATGAGAAAGATCTTGTAGGTAAGCGTTTTACAAAAGAAATCCTCAGCACCTTACAAAAGAACAAACTCACAAGAATTTACTTAGGAAAAACGAGCTTACTCAATCGTGTTTTTGGATCTGATGTTATCGATCCTGCTACCGGTGAAGTTATCATCGAGCAAGGAGAGAACTGTTCTGAAGAGTACTATGAGCTTTTACTTAAATTTCCTAAGCTAGAATTTAAGCTGATCAGTCAATCGGGATATGTGTTCCAGCCTACGCTTGCGTTAACGCTTGCACAAGACAAGTGTTATTCGGAAGATGAAGCGCTTAAAGAAGTTCATGCTAAATTGTATCCGGGTGATAATGCATCCCTTGATGAGATTAAAGAACGTTTATTTAATAACTTCTTTAATCCGCGCTTATATGATCTGACAAAAGTTGGACGTATTCGGATGAACCGTAAACTTGGTCTTTCTATTGATGAAGAAATGTCGACGCTGACGAAAGAAGATTTTATAGCGACCATTAAATATCTTGTGAACTTACGTGAGCGTGGTGAAGGTGAGCTTGATGATATCGATCATTTAGGAAATCGTCGAGTTCGCTTGGTGGGTGAGCTTTTAAATAACCAGATCTATCTGGGTCTGTTGCGCATTGAACGAATAGTTCGTGAACGTTTTAGAATTCAGGAAGCTCATGGAGCATTAATGCCTCAAGATTTTTTGAATGTGAAACCGCTCAGTGCAGTATTGCGTGAATTTTTTGGGACAGGGCAGCTTTCCCAGTTTATGGATCAAACGAATCCTTTGGCAGAAATTGCACATAAACGGCGTCTATCAGCTCTTGGGCCCGGCGGCGTTATGAAAGACCGTGCAACCTATGAAATTCGTGATGTGCATACCTCTCACTATGGAAGAATCTGTCCAATTGAGACTCCTGAAGGTCAAACCGTAGGTCTGATTTCTTCCTTGGCTACCTATGCTTTTGTTAATGATCTTGGCTTTATTGAAACCGCCTATCGGCCAGTAAGTAAAGGTAAGTTACTTAATGAAGTAGTATTTCTTGATGCTTTTGAAGAGAGCAACAAGTATATTGGTCAAGCAAGTTCGGTGAATGAAGATACCAAAGAAGTTATTGAGGAACGTGTTTTTGCTACGACATGAAGGTAACTTCATGTATGTCGATAGTGATAAGATCGATTATGTAGATTTATCACCAAAACAGCTTGTTTCTGTTTCGACTGCATTGATTCCCTTCTTATCGCATGATGATGCATCTCGTGCGCTCATGGGATCGAACATGCAACGACAAGCGGTTCCGATTATTAAACTTCAAACACCTATTGTAGGTACCGGCATGGAGCGTGAAATTGCTCGTGCTTCTGGTGCGATTATTATTGCGAAACATGATGGCTATGTAGAATATGTTTCTTCAGAGAAGATTGTTGTACGTCTTGATGAATCGGAATTTAAAAACGTTGATGATTGGATTTCTCAAGGGGTAGATACCTATTATCTGAGGAAGTTCCAGCGTTCAAGTTACTATACCTGGATTCATCAATCACCGATTGTACATGTTGGTGATCGGGTGAAAAAAGGCGATCTTTTGAGTGATGGAACCTCAGTGTATAATGGTGAGCTTGCTCTAGGAAGTAACTTAAATGTTGCCTTCATGCCATGGCATGGATACAACTTTGAGGACGCAATTGTCTTAAGCAAACGGTTAGTAACGGATGATGTGTTAACGTCGGTGCATATCGATGAATATGTCGTAGAAGCGAGAGACACCAAGCTCGGGCCTGAAGAGATTACTCGTGATATTCCTAATATTAGTGAATCGGTGCTCGCAGGTCTTGATGAAGATGGCATTGTACGGATAGGTACTAGGGTTCGACCGGGTGATATCTTAGTAGGTAAAGTTACCTTAAAAGGTGATATTCAATTTTCTCCAGAGGAGAAATTATTACGTGCGATCTTTGGAGAAAAATCTCGTGAAGTGCGCGATACTTCTCTTCGAGTACCCCCTGGTATTGAGGGAACGGTTATCGACGTGAAAGTATTTTCACGCGCAGGTATACGTCGAGATAGACGTTATAAAGAGATGGTTGCACAGGAAACCTTCCGTCTTGAAAAAGAGTATGACATGCATGTGCATACCCTTGAAAAAATGGTTGGGCTTAAAATTGCTGAACTTCTTGGCGGTAAAGAGGCTGCTAAGGGCGATAAATCATCGCTTATTAAGACAGGTAAGTTCGATAAAGCGAAACTTCAACAAGCTGAGCTTAAAGAGCTTGCTGCGCTTAAACCGGCTGATAAGGCGCTTGCTACTGAGGTTAAGAACCTTGCATCATCCTGTGAAAATCAGGCACGTATCTTGTTAGGTCTCAAGGAAGAACGTATTAACCGTTTGAAAAAAGGTGATCCGCTTCCTTCAGGCGTTATTAAGATGGTAAAAGTGTACATCGGTATGAAGCGGCATGTATCGGTTGGTGATAAAGTTGCCGGTCGCCATGGTAATAAGGGTGTGGTATCTATTATTGTTCCTCGTGAAGATATGCCCTATATGGATGATGGAACGCCGGTTGATATTGTGCTCAACCCCTTAGGTGTACCCTCACGTATGAACGTTGGTCAGATTCTTGAAACGATTCTTGGATTTGCGGGCCAGCAGTTGGGTGAGCAGATTGGTAAGCTTCTTGAAGTTGAAGGTCTGAAAGGGGCACGCAAGTTGCTTACAGCTGCCTATGGTAAAGAGCTTATTGAAACCTATGAAAAATCCTATGGTGAAGAAGGGCTTTTAGAACTTGCACGACGATCTGCAAAAGAGGGGGTCTGTTTTACGACTCCTGTATTTGATGGAGCTTCGTTTGAGCAAGATATTAAGCCTCTTATTGAGACCGTTGGTGGCCCTATTTCTGGGGTCTATATGATTCGTGATGGGCGAACGGGCGAATACTTTGACCAGCCGGTAACGGTTGGTAATATTTACATCATGAAACTGAACCACATGGTTGATGATAAATTGCATGCTCGTTCTGTGGGGCCATACTCCTTAGTTACGCAGCAACCACTTGGTGGTAAAGCGCAGCTTGGGGGACAACGATTTGGGGAGATGGAGGTCTGGGCACTTGAAGCACATGGCGCAGCCTATAGTCTTCAGGAGATGCTCACGTACAAATCTGATGACGTTGTTGGTCGTCATAAGGTGTATGAGGCGTTGGTCAGAAATGAACCAATACCTGATCCGGGGTTACCTGAATCATTTAATGTGTTAATAAAAGAATTGCAGAGTCTTGGGTTACGCATAGATCTCTTTAAAAGTGGCAAGGAGGAAGTAAGTGAGTAACAAACTGCTTGAACGATTTCGTGAGTATATAAATACGGCACAGTTTAATGCATTAAAAATCGGACTTGCTTCTCCTGAGAAAGTACGATCATTATCCTATGGCGAAGTAAAAAAAATAGAGACGATTAACTATCGTACGCTCAAACCAGAACGTGACGGTCTTTTCTGTGCCCGTATATTTGGCCCGGTAAAGGATTGGGAATGTAACTGTGGTAAATACAAGCGTATGAAACATCGGGGGATCACCTGCGAAAAATGTGGCGTTGAAGTAATTCAAGCCCGTGTTCGTCGTGAACGAATGGGGCATATAGAGCTCGTAGCTCCCGTCTGCCATATATGGTACTTAAAGGGGATACCAAGTTACTTGGGTCTGATCCTTGATATGCCTATTAAAGATCTTGAACGTATCATCTACTTTGATGCTTCCTTGGTTATTAAGCAGGGCAAATCTCCCTATCCAGAACGGTACCTTTTAAGTGGTACTGAACTTGAAGGATACCTTGATGCAAATCCAGGTGACTTTGAATTCAAAGCTGAAACGGGTGCTGAAGCGATACGCTTAGTACTTTCAAAGCTCGATCTGCATGCGGAGAAAGCAGCTCTTGAAGAAAAATATCAGGGTACCTCAGCAGTTGCGACTCGTCATAAACTCTTGAGACGTCTTAAGGTTATTAAAGGGCTTGCACAGGCGAACTTACGTCCTGACTGGATGATCATGAGTGTCTTGCCCGTCTTGCCACCCGACTTGCGTCCTTTGGTGCCCTTAGAAGGGGGCCGATTTGCGAGCTCTGACCTTAATGAACTCTATCGTCGAGTGCTTAACAGAAATATTCGCTTACAGCGTTTAATGGAAATACAAGCACCATCGGTAATTATTAAAAATGAAAAACGTATGCTCCAAGAATCTGTTGACGCGCTCATTGATAATGGTCGTCGTGGTCAGGCTGTTCGCGGCTCAAATAAGCGTGCGCTTAAGTCGTTGAGTGAAATGTTACGTGGTAAACAAGGGCGCTTTAGGCAGAACCTTCTTGGTAAACGGGTTGATTACTCGGGTCGTTCTGTTATCGTTGTTGATCCAGAATTGCGTATGGACCAATGTGGTCTTCCTAAAATTATGGCGCTCGAGCTCTTTAAATCGCACGTGTTTGCGGGTCTTTTAGAAAATGAAATGGCGCCAAACCTGCGTGTTGCAAAACGTATGGTTGAAGAATGGGCCCCTGAAGTTTGGGACGTTCTTGAGTCAGTTGTACAGAACTATCCAGTTCTCTTAAACCGTGCTCCGACATTACATAGATTAGGTATTCAGGCTTTTTATCCAATATTAGTGGATGGTAAAGCAATCAAGATTCATCCGTTAGTGTGTAGCGCATACAACGCTGACTTTGATGGTGACCAGATGGCGGTACATATTCCGTTGAGTGAGAGTGCACGCTTAGAATCTAAGCATCTTATTCTCTCAACGCAAAATATTTTATCGGCAGCCAATGGTCGTCCAGTGACCGTTCCTTCGCAGGATATGGTTCTTGGGCTTCACTTTATTACCAAAATCCGTTGTAATCAATTGGGTGAAGGTATTGTCTTTGCTACTACTGATGAGGTGGTAAGTGCACATCAGATGGGTCAAGTGCATCTTCACGCACGTATTAAGGTACGTGTAGGAGAAACCGAACTTACTGAAACAAGTGTTGGTCGTGTACTCCTGTATAAAGCATTGCCTGAAGGATCTGACTTTGCTTGGGTAAATCGGATTATGAAAAAATCTGAGCTTACTAAGCTTGTTGATCAAGTGTACAACCGCTTTGGTAGTGTGGCTACGGTAAAATGCCTCGATCGTATTAAAAAACTTGGTTTTTATAATGCAACGATGGCCGGTATCTCATTCCCGATCGATAACTTGATTGTGCCTAAAGAAAAAGATGTCATTATTGAAAAAGCAGAGAAAGAAGTTCAAAGAATCGAAGAGCTCTACATGGATGGTGTTATTACCAACGGTGAGCGGAACAATAAGGTTCTGAGCCTTTGGTCAAAGGCAACTTCTGATGTGGCAGACCATGTTTTTGCTGAACTTGATAAAGCTGACAAAAAAGCATACCTCAACGAAGACAAAACGAATGAACCGTTTAATGCTATCTTTATGATGTTGAGCTCAGGTGCTCGTTCTTCAAAAGAGCAGGTTCGTCAGTTGGTCGGTATGAGGGGACTCATGGCTAAGCCCTCTGGTGAAATTATGGAGACTCCTGTTAAGACAAACTTTAAGCAAGGCCTTGGAGTGTTTGAGTACTTTATTTCTACTCATGGTGCTCGTAAAGGTCAGGCTGATACCGCGTTGAAAACAGCTAACTCAGGGTACCTTACTCGTCGATTGGTAGACGTAGCTCAGGACCTTGTAGTGGTTATGCACGATTGCAAAACGCTTGGGTATGTTATGACTGAGGCACTCAGAGAAGGTGGTGAGGTGCTCTATGATCTTGGCTTACGGGTCTATGGTCGTGTAGTTGCGCAAGATACGAAAGATCCTATCTCTGGTGAAATTATTCTTAAGCAAGGAAGCTTTGTTAGTGCTGCTGATTTAGACCGCATTAATGAATCTGCAATTACCATCATACCCCTTCGTTCACCTCTTCTTTGTCAGGCAAAACGGGGCGTATGTGCCTTGTGTTACGGTATCGATCTTTCAAAAACTGATTTGGTTGATGTGGGAACGACCGTGGGTATTATTGCCGCACAGTCGATCGGTGAACCTGGTACTCAGCTTACTATGAGAACCTTCCATATTGGGGGTATTGCGAGTGTTGCTGAGCAATCTTCCTATACTGCTAAATATGATGGCGTGGTACAATTACGTCTTGTAAGAACCGTGGTCAATTCAGAAGGCCATACGATGATCCTGAGTCGTAAAGCGTTACTCATTATCCTCTCATTGGATGGTCGTGAATTACAGCGCTATGATCTTGAATATGGGTCACGTCTCTTAGTACAGAATGACCAGCAAATAAAAGCCGGCACGAAGCTCGTAGAGTGGGATGTCAACAATAAAGTTCTTATTACTGAGCAGGCGGGTACCGTAAAATACCAAGACCTTATCGATAACGTGACCGTTCAAGAACGGTATGATGATGCTACAGGCCGATCAGCAAAAGTGGTTCTTGAACATAAGAGCGATAAGTACCAGCCGGTGATCGACATTGTCAATGACAAGGGAGATGAGCTTGCTCATTATTTCTTGCCAAGCAGTGCACATTTAACGGTTGCTGATGGACAAAAAGTAAAAGTTGGTGATGTTCTTATGAAGGTTCCTCGTGAAGCAACGAGATCTCAAGATATTACCACCGGTGGGTTGCCTCGTATTGCGGAGCTTTTTGAAGCACGTATGCCAAAAGATCCTGCAATATTGGCCGATATCGATGGAGAAGTGACCTTTGGTGGTATTACTCGTGGTCAGCGTAAGATTACGATAACTGATGGTGACCAATCTTTTGATTATCTTATTCCACGAGGTAAGCAGGTAAACGTTAATAATGGTGATCGTGTGCAAGCTGGTGACCTTATTACGGCAGGGGCTCCTGTGCTCCATGATATTCTTCGGATCCTAGGGCCTGAAGTTCTTCAAAAATATCTGGTGAACCAGATACAGCTCATTTATCGCCTACAAGGAATTGATATTAATGATAGGCATATAGAACTTATCGTGCGTCAAATGCTGCGTAAGGTACGTATCGTTGATCCTGGAGATACTGAATTCTTGGTGGGTGACCGCGTTGACCGTATTCACTTCCAAACCTTGAATGAAGCATTGCAAGCTGAGGGTAGAAAGGTGGCGAAGGCTAAACCGGTGCTTATGGGTATTACCCTTGCATCGCTTGGTACTGAAAGCTTCATTTCTGCAGCATCATTCCAAGAAACGACCCGTATTTTGGCTGAAGCGGCAGTATCTGGGCAGATAGATCATCTGTATGGATTGAAAGAAAATGTGATAATAGGTAAACTGATTCCAGCTGGAACAGGAGTTGCCTCGTTTAGAAAAAAATACCTCGAAGGTTTGCATGGGGTTAAGCCTCTTGAACCGGTAATTTGAAATAGTATTAGTGCTATGAATAGGCGTATAGCTCAGAGGTAGAGCACTGCTTTGACGTAGCAGGGGTCAGCGGTTCAAATCCGCTTACGCCTACCAGATCCTAAAGAATTGTAAGGAGTTTCTCAACATGGCTGAAACAAGAACAGATACAGCGGCGCAATTTAAGCGCCATGCCAGTGATTCTGGCTCGACCGAAGTGCAAATCGCTCTCTTAACCGAGAGGATTAATACCTTAAATGAGCACTTTGCAACGCATGCAAAGGACTACGGATCAAAACGTGGATTGCTTGTCCTAGTCGGACGCCGTCGTAAATTACTTGACTATCTAAAGCGCGAAAATTTTGATGGCTATAAAAAAGTTATAACAACACTTGGGTTACGTAAATAAAAGGTTTTCTTAATGCAAAAAAAATTTACATTACCCGAGTATGGTATTGAAGTCACCCTCGGTAAATATGCTCAGCAAGCTGATGGTGCAGTCTGGATTCAACAAGGAGGAACGGTTCTCCTTTCAACGGTATGTACCGCTCCCAGTAATGAATTTCCCGGATTTCTTCCTCTGACGGTTGAATATCGAGAAAATTTTGCCGCCGCAGGACGTATTCCCGGAGGTTATTTTAAACGTGAAGGCAAACCAAGCGATAACGATGTCCTTGTTTCTCGCCTTATTGATCGAGCAATCCGTCCACTTTTTCCCGAAGATTTCTTTGAGCAGCTCCAAATTGTTAATGGTGTCTATTCTGTGGATAAGATCCATGAACCTTCAGTGCTTGGATTATTGGCTTCATCGTTAGCGTTAACGATTTCTAAGATTCCGTTCCTTGGACCTGTGGGTGCAATTAATGTTGCACGAGTAGATGGCCAATGGATTTTTAATCCAACGCACCAACAAAGTGCCGAATCTACGGTCAAAATTACTGTTGCAGGGACCCAAGAAGGTGTCTGTATGTTAGAGGGAAGCTGCGATCAGATTAGTGAGTCAGAATTCCTGGATCTTCTTTTCAAAGCGCATGATGTTATTAAGAAGCAAGTTGCTTGGCAGCTTGAGATACAGCGTGAAGTGGGTACGCCCAAAGAAGAGCCGGTGAAACATTTTGATATGGCTCTTTGGAAAAAACGTGCTCTTGATTTCCTGACACCGGAGACAGTTTCAGTATTGTTCCATACTGATAAGCTTGTGCGTAGCCAGGGTATGGATCGGCTAAAAACCGAATTCTTTGCTAAATTTGCCTCAACAGAAAGTGCAGAAGAAGCAGCATCACAAAAAGTTCTTGACTATGTTTTCTCTACAGAGATAGCATCAGTATTATCTGAAGAGACGTTTAAGCGCGGTAAGCGAATTGATGACCGTCCTTTTAATAAGATTCGTCAAATTGAAGTGGAAGTTGGTCTATTGCCTTTCAATCATGGTTCTGCTCTGTTTACCCGAGGTCGTACACAAGCGTTAGTGAGTGCTACACTTGGTGGTGGTACTGATACCCAACGTATAGAAGATATTATGGGTGAATCGTATGAAAGTACGTTTATGCTTCACTATAACTTCCCACCGTTTTCGGTTGGAGAAGTACGTCCTATGCGTGGCGTTGGTCGTCGTGAGGTTGGGCATGGATATTTAGCAGCTTCGGCTATACGTGCAGTACTTCCAAAGGCTGGAGAGTTTCCCTATACGATTCGTTTAGTAGCAGATATGTTGGAATCTGATGGGTCAACTTCTATGGCGACAACCTGTGGCTCTACCATGGCACTCATGAATGCAGGTGTACCGATTACGAGTATGGTGAGTGGGATTGCTATGGGTCTCTTAATGAGCAAAGCTGGCAAGTTCCAAGCCCTTTCTGATATCTCAGGTATGGAAGATGCCTTTGGACTTATGGATTTTAAAGTAGCGGGTACTGATAAAGGTATCACTGCTATTCAAATGGATATTAAAGCTAAAGTAGGATTACCACGAGAAGTCTTTGAAATGGCATTAGCGCAGGCTAAGGAAGGACGCGCACATATCTTAGGCGAGATGCGTAAGGTAATGACCGTTCCAAATCCTACGGTGTCTGACTTAGTACCTCAGATTGTGACCGTTAAGGTACCTACCGATAAGATTGGTGCTATCATAGGAACTGGCGGTAAAGTGATCCGTGAGATTACTGAGAAAACCGCTACAACAATTGATATCGATGATGATGGTACGGTACGTATATTTGGTCATCCTGGAGAGAAGCTTGACAAAGCAGTGCATTGGGTGAAAACTCTTGGGGGCATTATAGACAAAGGTGCCATTTTTGAGGGTCCGATTAAGAAGATCGCTGAATTTGGACTCTTTGTTGAATTGGTTCCTGGGGTGGATGGGCTTGTGCACGTTTCTAATATTCCACGAGAAGTGGGTGACTTTAGTAAAACGATGAAGCCGGGTGATCTTGTGAAAGTGTCTGTACTTGATTATGATCCAAGTACGGGGAGAATCCGTTTAAAACTCATACAGTAGGGTAGTAATCTATGAGCAAGTTTGTTCGAGCAGGCCAAAGGTCACATGACCAGTTGAGACCACTGCGTGTGTCCTATGATATTTTTAAGTATGCTTCGGCATCGACGTTGTTTGAGCTGGGCAATACCAAGATTATTTGTTCGGTCACCCTGCAGCAGGGAGTTCCTCATTTTTTGAGAGGCAAGAAATCTGGGTGGCTGACCGCTGAATATTCATTGCTTCCAGCTTCTACTCCTATAAGGACGGTACGTGAAGTAACCGCTAATAAGAGAAGTGGCAGGACCATCGAGATCTCTCGTATGATCGGGAGAGCACTGAGGTCTGTTTCTCAGCTTGATGTCATAGGTGAGCAGACGATATTTTTAGACTGTGATGTCCTGCAGGCTGATGGGGGAACTCGCACCGCCTGTATTACTGCTGCGTATCTTGCCTTGCGTGCAGCGCAAGCAAAGTGGATTCGGCAGGGAATTATTTCTCATGAGATTCTTGTTGATGAGCTTGCTGCAGTGTCTGTTGGTATTACCTCAGATATGGCGATTCTCGATTTAGATTTTATGGAAGATAGCGGTACTGAAGCAGACTTTAACTTTGTGTTGACGCGGTCAGACAAGGTCATTGAAATACAAGGATCAGCAGAGAGAGCTCCGCTTTCCTGGGACCAGTATGAGCATATGCGTGCGTTAGCTCAAAAGGGCGTCAATGAGCTTTTTGAGTTCTATGACCAGAATCATTATGTACCTACAGCTGAGAAGAATATTGGTGCAGCACTACGCTCATCAGCGCATCTTTTTTCAGAATTGGAGTAAACAATGCAGTTACGAGCTGCGTTACCACAGATACAACAAAGCCCGGATTTTCCCGGGTTTTTTGTTATCGCATACCAAGGTTATGACTACCCAGCAGCATTTCTGGGAGGATTCTTTGTGCGCTTAAAAGCTCTTCTTGGTGAGCTTACCTTTCTTGATGTAGAGCAGTCTTCCCTCAATGAGTGTAAGGCTCATTTAGATATGAGTTTTCTTGGCATGAGAAAGCGCTATGTACTCAGGAACTTTACCTCACTTGATGCTGCTGCTAAGAAAGCCTGGAAAGGCTACCTCGAGGTCTATGAAGGTCCTCATGGGATACTATTCTTTGAAAGCTTAGGAGCTGCACCTAAAGGACGCAAGATAGCAGCGAAGAAAGCTTCTTCATCGTGGAATGCTGCTTCACAGATGCTCATTGAATTGCCTGAAAAAGTTGATAAAGAGCTTTATAAGGAACTTTTCTCATTCTTGTATCCAGGTATTACGGCTGACCCTGCCTTTATACAGCATCTTTTTACGTATCAGGAGACGTTGGCACTTGATGAAGCCTACCGGGTCATGTCTTACCAGGTCGTTGTAGGGCGCAATGGTAAGGAGTTCTTTGCTTCGTGGTATACCAAGCTTGTTGTTTCTGAAGCTTCACTCTTTACACTCAGTCAGTATCTCTTAGGTCGCAATCCGCGTCTTTTTTTGCGGCAGTGGAAGGCTTGTAAGGATGAATATCCTCTGGAGTTCTGGGTGGCCTATTGGTCAGAGCAGATCTGGCAAGCAACCCAGTTCGTTTCGGCAGCGCACTCATCTGGTCTTGAGGAGGCAAAAAAAGGATTCTATAGGCTGCCTTTTACGTTTCTTAACACTGATTGGAAACGCTATAGCCCTCAGGTTCTCGTTGAAGCGCATAGAGGTCTTTATGAACTTGACTATGCAAGCAAGAATGGTGGAGGTGAGTATGCACTTGAACTGTGGTACCATCGGTTCTTGAGAGCAAGCTAAATTCTTCGTTTTTAAATCAAGTCTATGCGGGAATACCTACTTTCTCAAGCAAAAATCGCATGAATGTCGTAATTTTAACTACTTTTGCGCTATTTTTTACTAAAGTTGCTGAAAATGATGGGTTTTTGATTTTTTAATTCCCGGAGCATTTATAAGTACAAGAAATTAGGATATCTCTTAACAAGGCACCAGTATTTTTCTCATCCATATAAACCCTAAATTTAAGACTCTTTCTGAACTTTAGGGTTTATCCTAAACTATTGAGCATTTCTAATGGTACTGTGGGTATTAATCTCTTAGGAATGCTCTTGCTTTTGGAAAATCAGTTAGAATCTTCGCAATTTATGCTTTTAACGGCATCTATCGCGTAACTGTTCAGTGATATTCTCAAATGAACTTGTTGAATTTGCTATCTTTATACCAAATTCGACGAGCTCTTCGTTTGAAAAATAACAGGGAATGTCATTTGCTCTAAGAAAAACTAAACCAGTACTGATACCTGTTCTTTTATTGCCATCAAAAAAGGGATGATTCTTAATGATACTGTACATATATGCTGCTGCCATTGCAAACACATCAGCATGTAAATAGGATCCAGAAAAGGTTGCTTGAGGAGCCAAAACGGCAGAGTCAAGCAAATGCCGATCTCTTACACCAGGAAACCCACCAAACATATTGATTTGAGCTTCATGAATCATCAGCACATTTTCTGTATTTAAAAAAATAATATTATCCATGGAACTCACTGCTTAGAGAGCTTTCTAAAAGCATCTTCGTGCTCTTGCATAATGTCTTCAAAAGCGCCTTGAATTTTTGAATTCTTACTAATGACGCAATCTATGCTTTTTAGCGGCTCAATTATTATTCTCTTTCCGTCAGTCTTGATTTTAAGCATCGTTTTTTCGTTAATGTCCAAAAGCTCTAAAATTGGTTTATCTATGATCACAGCAAAACTATTGCCATGGCGTGAAAGCTTTTTTTTCATAAAACTCACTCCTTGATGTATAAACTTAGGATAAACATAGTATATACAATCTTTCAACAAAAAACAAGAGACTTGCCGGGGAGCATCTTCTGGTCTTGAGCACTTGATTAAGAAAAGATACCCTGATATAATAATTATTATACAAGTTTTAATAGTCGTGGAGGTTTTATGTCAGCAATTCGAATATTACTCTTGGGTCTTTTGAATGATGGGCAGCCAAGCCATGGCTATGAAATAAAGCAGATTTTGGAATCATGGAATGCTGATAAGTGGGCCAACATTGGCTATGGGTCAATCTACTTTGCGCTTAAGAAGATGGCTGAGGAGGGACTTCTGACCATTCGTGAGGATCAAAGTGGAAAGCAGGATAAGACGGTGTACCAAATTACTCAAGCTGGTAAGGATGCTTTTATGGTAATGTTACGCAAGCAGTGGCTTGAGTTAAAGCCATCAGTTGATCCATTTCAAGTTGCGCTTACCTTTATGAACTATTTACCAAAAGATGAGTTAGTGATGGCATTAGAGCATCGGGCTGATACATGGCGACATGTCATTAAAGCATCTAGTCGAATCCTTCCCATGGCGATGAAAAACCTCACCTTGCCAAAACATATTGATGAAAATCATCGGTTAATTTTGGCTCATTACCAGACTGAGTTGGATTGGATTGAGAGCACCTTAACAAAGATTAGAAATGGTGAGTTACCTTAACAAAGAGGGGTTGTATGTTAAAAAAATATGCAAAATTGGTTGTACTAGGTTTTGTAGCAGGTATGGCTGAATTCATGCCAGGTTACCAAAAACCCACGACCAAGAAAAATAATATTGTGTTACAAGCCGATGATAGTGATACTCAGAATACAGGCGAAAATAGGGATACGATGTCTTTTAAAAAACTAGATCAAAATACGCAAGGAACCACCGCTTCAGGTTGTACCTTTACTGCAGAGAAAGGTTGGTTTGTATCGCAGCGTCCGGAGATGATTATACTCGAAGAGCCAGATCGCGAATTAACCGTAACGCTCATTGAAAATAACGAGGCTAACGCTGAGCAAGCAGTGTTGAGTGCATGGAAGCAAGCACAACCAAATTTTGCACGGACAATTCAGCATACATCACAAGAAGTGCCCCAGGATGGGTGGGATGAGCTAGTCACCTATTTCTATGATACATCAACACAAGAAGGGCGACTTGTTTTTGCCACAGCAGGGAGAGTTGGCACACGATGGTACCTCATACTTATTGATGGTACGAAAGCTGCATTTGATCGGCGTATGGCTGGTGTGCTTTTGATAAATACGAGTTTTAAAGTTCCAGGTATGAAAGAGGAATCGTTTGCTCATAAAAAAGTACATACGCTAACTGCTAAACAGTTGAAAGAGTTTACGGATTTTGTAGAGCACGTACGGGTACAGTGTGCAATCCCTGGCGTTGCCGTAGGTATCGTGCAAGACGGGAAACTGATTTTTGAGCAAGGCTTTGGTGTACGTGAGCTTGGCAAACCAGAAAAGGTTACTCCAAAAACAGTTTTCATGATCGGTTCTACCACCAAAGCGCTCACAACTTTGATGATGGCACGGCTGGTTGACGAAGGACGATTTACGTGGGATACCCCAGTAACCAAGGTGATGTCTAATTTTGCTTTGGGTGATGAAGCTACTACTAAGCAGGTGTTGATGAAACATATGGTTTCTGCGAGTACGGGAATACCGCGACAGGATATAGAAGCTCTCTTTAACTATGATAAGGGAACTCCTGAGTTTCGCATACAAGAGATGCGCGACATGAAGCCGACTACCGGCTTTGGCGAAACATTTCAGTACAGCAATATGATGGTTGCTGCTGGTGGCTATGGTGCTGCATATTCGGTTGATAAACAAAGTGGACTTGGTAAGGCATACGATACTGTCATGCAATCACGAGTGTTTGATCCTCTGGGTATGACTTCAACTACGTTTGATTTTGCCCGAGTTGAAAAGGTTGATCATGCAGTACCTCATGGTATGGACTTACATGGCGCTAACCTACCGTTAGCAGTGAGTGATGAAAAATGGGTAGAGTCTATACGTCCTGCAGGTGGCGCGTGGTCCAATGTTCATGATATGGCTCAATATGTGATGATTGAACTCAATAAAGGCGTTACTGCCGAAGGTAAGCGAGTTATCTCAGAAGAGAATCTTTTAAAGCGTCGTGAGTCGCAGGTAAAGATTACCGACAAGCTTAGTTATGGACTGGCGCTTTTGATCGAAAACGATCATGGGGTTTTATCGGTAGGCCATGATGGCATGACGATGGGATTCTCGTCGCTGTTGTTTTTCCTTCCAGAACATAACCTAGGGCTTGTAATACTCACCAATGCACGGCAAGCTACGGTTTTTACGCAGGCGGTAAAACGTAAATGTATGGAGATGCTTTTTGATGGCAAATCACAAGCGCTGGAAATGGTAAAAATTGGCGTTGATCAACAAAAAAAGTGGTTTGAAAAATACCTTGAGGATATCACTTTTAAACCGGATAGTGCATGGCTCAAACAATTTGTAGGAACGTACATGCATCCAAGATTGGGACAGCTTAACATTCGAGAAATATCTGGTGGTGCTGAATTAGATGCTCGCGATTGGAAAGGTTCACTTGGCCAAAAACGAGAAAAAGATGGTACCCTTAAACTACTCTTGACCACTGGTCTCTTCGCAGGCTTTGAGTTTTTGCCACGGCAACATGATGGTGATCTGCAGCTCGTACTTGAATCTGGGCAGCACAAATATGTTTTTAATAAGGTAGCTTAGAGAATATTTTATAAGTTGCCAATAAAAGAAGTTAACTGAGAATTATCGGCGACGTATGGCATCCCAGTTTTTGAACTGTGGGTAATAGATTCACGATCGTGAGACTGAATCATCAAATGCACTTAGCATAGTTGCTGAGGATACTAATTTCCAGTATTCTAGTATTAGTGCACAAGTCTTATATCATGAGGATTAGGTATGTACAGTGTTCACCCGTCTATCGCGTATATAAATAGCATAGTTCGTCAACTTTCAAAAACTACCGGCAAATCACTCGATCAATGGATTGAGATTATTAAGCAAACTGGACCTTCTACCATAGCAGAACGACGGACATGGCTTAAAGAGAACTTCGGCCTTGGGGCTACGACTGCAAATCTTCTTGCTGAATATGCTTCTGGCCAACAAGTTGAGACCGATGAAGAGTACTTAAAGTCTGCTGTAAGCTATGTTGAAAATATGTATGCTGGGGAAAAGAAAGTACTCCGTCCTTTGCATGATACACTTCTTGAGCGGGCTTTATCCTTAGGGTCGGATGTCAAAGTTTCCCCCTGTAAGACGATAACACCGCTCTATCGCACACACGTATTTGCGCAGATTAAGCCAACAACGCGCACAAGAGTTGATCTAGGTCTTGCACTTAAGAAGATGCCAGAAGCCAAATCAAATCGACTTATTGCAACCGGCGGCCTTGAAAAAGGTGATCGTATTACGCATCGTATTGCTCTTCAATCTTTGCATGATATAGATGATGAGGTTATGATGTGGCTTAAGCGTTGCTACGAACTCGATCTATCTGAGTGATCTGATGAAGCTATCGCAGCGTATCCGCAGGTAGGCTCTAATGAAGACGAACCATTTTTTGAGCCATGCGGGTCACTGAAGGCGCCTTGGTATACTCAGAGAGCTTCACAAGAGAGACCCATGCAAGATCATGAGATTCATGACTCACTGTATACGTTGCGCCAGGAGGTGCTTGGATCAAGTACCGCACATCATAATGAAAAAGGCATTTGTTAGGTATAGGGTGAATATCGATATCGAAAATTCCTTCATGGGCAAACGTAAGACCAGTAATGCCAGATTCCTCTTGTGCTTCTTTCATTGCTACCGATTGTATATCAGGATCTCCATCTGCATGTCCGCCCAATTGGATCCACATTCCGAGCTTTTTGTGATGCGTCAATAAAACGTGAGTCATCTCGTCATTCACCAGCCACACTGAACCGGTAATATGTCCTGCATTTTCACGCTCAAAGCATTCGGGATTTGTATTAATAAACTCAATGAGTTTTTCATAGTCCTCAAGTTCTTCTTCGGTAATAAGGGGACTTACTCTATAGGTTGCAAGGCTTTCAAGAAGATGTTTTCTATGCATAGGTTCCTTTGCTAGTCGCAAGTTTATCGAGCATTCCAGAGCCAGGTAAAGTAATCTTTTTGTGCATCATCCTTATGGATTTTCTCAGCATGCTGCCCATCGAGCTTGATGTTTGCAAGCCAAGTGAGGTACTCGCGATCTTCTTCAGGGAGATTGATACCCTTGTTAAGTCGCATACGGGCGGCATTTTGGATGACGGTCCATTCCCAGAATATTTTTGAGGTGTTAATGGGATCACTGTTCAAAAACACTCGGGTCTGATGCATAGCTTCCTCTTTTGAGATACAGAAGCCATAATCAAAAGGTATGTTGCCTGTTACGAGAATATTATTAAGGGTACGAAGACACTTTTCGCAGGATAGGCAGTTATTTCCTTCTGTATCGGTCCAGCAGACACGTAATGCTGGCACAGGCTTATTAATGAGCTGAGAAGCGGATGTTATAAGTTCGATTTTTTGGCAACGATCGAGCTCTTCCTGGAAGTGATGTACTTGAATTCCTGCAAACCTAATCTGGTTATCTAAAAGGGGATGACTTCCATAAGGATAGGGATGATCAACCGTATGGGAAGCAGCTATATAGAGATCCTGATAGCCTAGGCTATAAAGAAGAGGTGCGGTTAGTGAGGTGTGATTAATAGCATCAGTAACGTCATCGAGCCACCACCATTTAGTGATCTTTGGAGAGAATACTTTCAAATACTCATAGTTAAGTATTGTGCAGAAGTTACAGCTAATCAAAGCATTCATGTGACCATAGCTTAATGCAAAGGTTCTCACTTGGTCTTCTACATTCTTAAAGAGCTGAGGGTTCTTAAGAGGCATATCAATTCCTTGATTTGTTATCAAGAGCTGGTCGTGGCCTATAAGGCCTAACGATGCAGCTATACAGTCAAGGCCTCCACTAAAAAGAAGAGCAAGTTGTGCTCCTTTTCTTGCGCGAGGAGGACTGTTGTTAATGAGCCTTTTAGGTTTGAGAGATCCTTCAAATGAAAGCCATGGATAGAACTTTTTAAGGATGAGTTTAATGTTTTCTAGTGCATAATAGGTATCATGATCCATTTGGGCTATCGTGTAGCTTTTTCCCGAGAGCCATAATACGGGACTTATACACATAAGGTAGGGAATAGTAAGCACCGTTTCTGGCAGTCCTGCAATTGTTCGATCATAGGTAACCGTGAAATTTTGATTATTGAGAAACGTCTCTTTAATATAGGGGCTTGGTTCGATAGTGAGAACCTGTCGTTGTACCGAAACTTTCGTGAGAACTGGTTGGCTGGCAAAGCAGTGTGAGGCCATGCTGATACTGAAAAAAACAATTTTGAGATAGGTTGTGTTCATAGCGAACTCTCTTGGTTGAGGGCGTGATGTTGGTATAAGTATATCAGGCAACCGGCTTAAAAAAAGCTAAAAGAATAAAAAAGTATATGATTAGGAAAATAGCAGTTACAAGTATCTTTGAATCATTGCGCGAGCCCGGAGATTGACAATTTGAGCAGTAAGTTGCACAGTGAGTGCTCGAGTAACCCTCAGAAGATAGGAGTTCCTATGTGTCATTGCCGATTGAGGCTGTTAGCAGGAATTGTATTTAGTGCACTCTTTATTTTAAGCCGCCTTATCATTTGGGCCTAAGGAAAAGGGTATCTAGGAAACAACGTTTTTGAGTTTTATAGGTTTTGCAAGTAGGTGGATAGTATCTAATGGAAGCATATGACGTACCGTTGAGAGTTGAGAAGTTGACGAAAGTGTTTGAAGCGACGTCGTTCTTCGATCGTTCTCACGTTCGATTTACCTCTGTTGATGGGATCTCCTTTGAGCTTAGGAAGGGTGAGATACTTGGCCTTCTTGGCCCCAACGGAGCGGGGAAAACCACGACAATTCATATGCTGCTCGGCGTCATGCAACCGACATCGGGCTCAATTGCCTATTTTGGTGAAGATTTTTTTCGTCGCCGCTCGCATATTATGCGGAAAGTTGCGTTTGCGAGCACCTATATTCGTCTACTAGGGCGACTTACCATCTTTGAGAATTTATCATTCTATGGTGAGCTCTATGGCATTAACGGTGCTGAACGAGTAAAAAGGATCGAACATTTTCTTAAAGTGTTTGATCTATGGCGCTTGAAAGATCGCAAGGCTTCAGGTCTTTCAGCTGGAGAAATGATGCGTGCGATTCTTGCAAAAGCTTTTTTATCACACCCTCGTGTGGTACTGCTTGATGAGCCAACAGCTGCACTTGATCCAGATGTTGCAATTGAAGTGCGCCATTTTATTCTTGAGCAGCGTAAGCAGCATGGAGTTTCTCTTGTGTTTACCTCCCACAATATGAGCGAGGTAAGCGAAGTCTGTGATCGTGTTTTGGTGTTACGCAATGGAAAAATTATTGGCCAGGATACGCCTGAAGCGTTAGCTGCAAGTGTCTCAAAAACAGGTCTCTATCTTGTGAGTGCTCAAAAAGATGAGATTGCTCTGTTTGCTTTAAATCATAATCTTGCAGTAACGGTGGCAGCGGATGATGAAGATGGTATCACCATAGAACTTGATGAGAAAGATATTGCTCCCTTTCTTGAGGCGCTCGCCATGAGGCACCTTTCTTATAGTCAGATTGCTCTTAAGAAGCCAACCTTAGAGGAATACTTTTTAGAGATAGCAGGATCTCGAAAGGATATTTAATGGATAGTGTTCGAATTATGGCGTTAGTTAAACGCAATTTGAAGCTCAGTTATCGCGGCATAGATCCTTACATCGATATTTTTTGGTGGCCGCTGTTTGATCTCATGCTCTGGGGTTTTACCAGTCGCGGAGTGCCCAATGCAGATGGTACAACCGGCGTTACTCTCGTCTGGTTAGCTTGCTTGGTCGTGTGGCAAGGCTGCGTACGATCAAATATGGATATGTCACTGAGCTTGCTTGCTGAACTATGGGCCCATAATATCGTCAGTGTGTTCGCAACTCCCTTGAAGCTCCGAGAATGGCTTGCTTCTGCGATGATTGTGGGAATCATCAATGCGCTGGTTGTCGTCATATTTGGATGCATTATGGCGTATATCATCTATGGGGTAAACATTGCTTCATTTGGTCTTCTTTTGGTGCCAGCCTTCTTGCTTCTCGTGCAGTCGGGATGGGTGATCGGTCTCTGTGCTGCAGGATGTCTTATGTATGGCGGTCTTAAAATCCAAAAACTTGTGTGGGTTCTTGGATGGTGTTTTGCTCCTTTTAGTGGTCTCTTTTACGCTTTGAATGCATTACCTTCTTGGGCATTTGTGATTGCGAAGTGTGTGCCCATGGGGTATGTCTTTGAAGGTATGCGCTTGTATGCGAGTGTTGGTACCTTCCCTTTCTATCAGTTGGGTGTCGCGCTTATTCTTAATTGTCTGTATGGGATAGCTGCTCTCTATTTCTTCATGTATATGTTTAACCAAAGCAAAATTAAAGGACTTGTGCGGCTTGAGACTGAGTGATACGGTTCTTAGGTTTCATAAGAGAGAAGAAAATTGGACATGGCTTATAGGGTCCAAAACTAAAAGTACCTTGTAATTTGGAAGTTGGACTTCCGATTTTCAAGGAAAAACTTGATTATTCTCAAGCATTTTTCTCTTTAATGGTGAGTGTAAGCTACGTGCTTTTTTTATGAAAGAGATACTGACACAATTCAAGTGCGAGACATGTAAGCAATAAACTGCTGCTTAATCCAATGGCAAGTGAAGCCCTCAGACCAACATGTGCCGATAGAAGTCCAACACACATAAAACCAATTGCTGCACAGAAGCCTATAGGAATAATATACCAAGCCATCGTTTTTACGTGTTCAAGATGGTTCGCTCCTGTACTTGCAGCAGACATCATAGAGTTGTCTGCAATAACTGAAAGATGCACTCCCATGACGGCACCAGAAAGAGTTGCACCTACCAGTGGCAAAATAAGCTCAACTGATTCTACCGGAGTGTGAGGAGCGAGGTGAAGAAGGCTTTGCAGCATATCGATCATAATGGGAAACATAAGACCGATAGTAGCCCATGCAGAACCTATCATCCAGGCTATACACGCAGCACTTAAGAAGCTGATAACGGGAAACCATTCAATACTAATAAGTGAAGCCATTGAGGTAGCAATATAGCTCCCAGTTTTAAGATCATTTTTTAATATGGCTCCCAAAGACCAGGCACAGATGAGCATGATAATAGAAGGGAACATCAAATTAAAACCAACTCTGACACTTTGTATAAGTTTAGGACCAGATATGGTCCCTTTGATGCCAAAATAGAGCATGCTTACAAGAAGACTCGCTACACCTCCTGCAAAGAGTGCCTTATGAACAGCAGCATTTTTTATTGCTGAAATAAGTCCTTCAGTACCTCCTAGAAGGTAATAGCCTCCTGTGTAGAGCATGGTTCCGCATACCACGCCTACAAGAGTGAGCAGAGGTATAAGAAAATCGATTAAAGATGCATTCTTACCAACTTGGGCAACCGAGTGGTGAGTTGGACTTCTCATAGCATCATATTTTTGCATGGGACCATAGGATATGTTGCGTAAGACGATGTACCAGGTTCCAGCAATGACAAGAAGTGGATATATCAGATACGGAATTGCTGACACAAAAACGGTATAAGGATCACCAATAATAACAGTATTTGGTCCCTCCGGAGCTATTCCCACTTGCTTGAGCTGAAGAATTATTTCGCCTACCCAGCTTGAAATGGGCGATATGATTGAGATTGGCGTTGCCATAGCAGTAGTAAGAAATGCTAATTTAACGGGATGGATATTATGTAGTTGTGCAAGCGGTCTCATTACCGACCCAACGGTGAGTGCTGAAAAATAATCATCAATAAAGAAAAAGAGCGATAATAGGAGAGAAGCACTTTCCGCCTCTTTGCGGGTTTTGATTTTACGGCTTACTAATCGGACGTAGGCCTCTGCTGCTCCTGATTCTGATAGTAGGATGATAAGGATGCCAAGACAGATAAGAAATATAAAAATAAGAAGATTCCAGCTTGAGAGAAAGCCTTCAACTGATGTTAGGTTCTGGAGTCCTGTACTTTTCCACAGATGTCCAATGGAAAGCTTAAGCGCATTTATAATGTGTCCGTGAGTGACAATAAGTGCACTCGAAATAATTCCGACGAGAAATGAAAGGATCATACGTCGTGTTGCGAGGACACAGCTAATGACAAGTAAAGGGGGTACGATGACTATCCAGTCAAACATGACAGATTCCTAACATGGCAGATTCAAAATAGAGTGGTTTATTGTAAGTATAGCAATTTAACTAAAAAAAGGATTGAGGTTGAGGAGGTTTATCGAAAAAAGAAGCTTATACTTTGGATATCTCAGGCTAAGCTGTCTCTTGAAGTAACCGATGAAGTTCTCCGGTAAGATACAGGGGGATTGAAAGAAGTTTGTATTTGACGGGATTACCCTGAGTATCTTGGACGTTGATATCTGATAACAAAGGTAGCCCTGAATTTATTCGGACTGCCCGTGAAAGTTTCTTTAGATGCATAAAATGATGTAAGGACTTTAAGCTTCCTGAACTACCGGCTTTCACCTCGACGGGCATGACTTTGCTCCCATGCTGTATGACATAATCAATTTCCGCTGAAGCTCCTTTGTCAGTGCTTACCCAATAATAGAGGGCTGGTTCTTGATAGAAAGGGAAAGTGGTACGTAACAGTTGACCTACTGCTTGTTCTGCAATGCCACCCTTATTGATTAAATCAAGCTCTTCCATCGTATCAAGCTCACTCAATGAAAGGCCAAGTTCAGCCGAACTTAAACCAACGTCAAGAAGAATAACTTTAAGATAATGATTAAGTGGCTCTGCTGCGAGGGGAATACCATTAGCCGCAACACCTGAGACTTTATGACAAACTCTCGCTTGGCAGAGAAGCGCCAGAGTTTCCTTAATTATAGGGATACTTACCTTTCTGCTTACTGAACTATAGACAAATTTTCTACCTAAATCTTTGGGAACTGTATCTACGATTTCATTAAAACGAGCTGAGGGGATCCTTCCGCCATATTTACCAAAGTCGTCTCGATAGGAACGGAGAATATCCCGATGCTTTTGACTAAGGGCTTCAAAAGAGCGACTACTCGACCAAATATCTACTGCTGCAGGCATCCCACCTACGATCAGATATTCTTTAAATAATGATATAAGCTTTTGGTGAGTAAGTTCTAAGATGCCCGACTTGAAGGTGAACTCTTTCATCTGAGCGACGAGGTTATCTCTTCCATGAGCCAGCAAAAATTCCTCAAATGACAAGGGTTCTAAGTACATGTAGTTGATTCGTCCTACAGGCATACTTATCTGAGCTTTCCCAAGAACAAATTCTAAAAGAGATCCTGCTGCAATAACGGGCAACTCAGGCATTTTTTCAGCAAACCAACGTAACTTTGAGAAAACTTCTGGAGCTTCTTGTATCTCATCTATAAACAAGAGTGACTCAGAAGGATCTATGGTGGTTTCAAAAGCGGAACTTAATTTTTGAAGAATGACCTGAGGATCATTCGAAGAAAATGCGGGTAATACTTCGGGGATATCTTCGAGATTCACCTCTATTAATCTCTTATTTTGAGATGCGGCAAATTCTCTGACAAGCCATGTTTTACCCACTTGCCGTGCACCTCTGATGATAAGAGGCAACCGCTTAGAGGAGTGGAGCCAATTTTGTAGGAAGCTTATTCCAGTTCTTTGCATAGGATATCCTTTGTAATTACTGGTACTATAGGCTAAGAATGGTCTAAAGTCAATAAAAGAAGGCCTTCTTTTTGTAAAAAGCTATAAAAACAAGGGCTTCTTTTTGAGAGAAGTGAACAAAAACAAGGTCTTCTTTCTGTAAAGTGTCCCCGCTTCAACCTTAGGAAAGAACTTCCTGGAGATACTTCGCGACTATGTGCGCACTATCTTTAACCTTTTCAAGGTCTCTGCCTTCAACAAGTACCCGAACCAGGGGCTCAGTTCCTGAATAACGAACGAGTAGCCGTCCAGCACTGAGCTGTTCTTTCTGCGCTGCTATAAATGTAGAAAGAGGTGGCTCATTGAGATCCATTTTGTGCTTGATTGGCACGTTAATAATGATTTGGGGGAACTTTGTGAAACTCTCAAGGGTTTCATTTCCCGTTTGAATAACCGTTTCTAAAACTTTCAGAGCAACGAGCATGCCATCGCCTGTCCGAATAATATTCTTTAAGATGATATGGCCTGAGGGCTCTCCACCGAGATTAAGGTTCTCAGTATCGAGCATCTCAAGAATATGTTTATCTCCTACCTGGGTTCTAAGAAGCTTTTTCTCGAGAGGCATAAGATGGGCGGTGAGCCCATAGTTAGCCATAACGGTACCTACTAACGCGCGTTCTTCTTTGTAGTCACGGTGTGTCTGCAGTATAGCAAGCAGGTCATCGCCATCCTTGATTTCTCCATTACGGTTTACGGCCATGATACGATCAGCATCACCATCAAAGGCAAAACCGATGAAAGCCTCATGAGCAACGACAGCTTTTTGAAGTGATTCAGGCGAGGTTGCTCCACAGTTTCTATTTATGTTGAACCCATCAGGATCATTATGGATAGCAATAACTGTTGCTCCAAGCTCACGAAAAAGTTGTGGTGCTATCACTGAGCTTGCTCCATTGGCACAATCAAGAACAATCGTTTTACCTGTAAGAAAGCCGGGACTGAATAAGCGAAGGAGATTTTTCCGGTAGAGGGTTTTTGCTTGCGCAAATGATATTTCTTTCCCCAGCTGGGCAAAGTCCTGTTCGGTACCTTGTTGGTTCATGAGCTCGCAAATTCTTTTTTCATCATATGCTGATAGTTTGCCTGAACGTGCATCCACTAATTTAATACCATTATCTTCAGCTAGGTTATGAGATGCTGAGATAATAATTCCTCCGGTAAAGCGGCTATCTTCTTGCATGAGATTAAATACCCCCGGTGTTGGCAAAACCCCTACATCATAAATGGTAAGAGGATAGCGAAGAAGGCCTGCCATAAGTCCAGCTTTGATCCAGGGTCCTGAATAGCGAGTATCCTGTGCGATAAGAAAGCACGCTTGAGAGTCATTTTGGCCATATTTTTCTTGGGACCAGAGTGCTAGTGCCTTGCCTAAAAGGGGGAGCGCTTCTTGGGTCAAAGGGTAGGCGCCTACTTTGTTTCTGATGCCATCGGTGCCGAATAGATTCATGAGACCTCTCCTTTACGTACAGGAGGTGCCTGAGTTACTTGTACCACAACTTTTTGTGGGATTACTGTTGCTACCGTTATGCTTGGAGGCATTAGAAGCTGCTCATGGGTAATCGCTAGGTGATTGTCTCCCGTGTGCAATATTTGTGCATCGATATGAACTGCCAGATTATGAGTATCAATACGTTTAATATGGGATCGTTTGCCGCTCAACTCAATATGAACCGATTCTGGTGCGCTAATTGCGCGCAAGTCTTTATTGTAAAAAGAAATAGGGACCGCTACCCACAGCGTGCGAGGAAAGAGCTCGCTTACGGAGGACCAGAGAAGAAACCCTAAGATAAGGGATGAAACTTTGAGAAAGATGGGGCTGGTAAAAGCTGTACGGAATGATTTCATGGCATAACCATTGCTTTAGATGTTAGGTGTGTCTACAGGAGCACCTTTGCCTGGTATCTCATACAAGCTTCATTTTTTTAGTAGTGTACCAAAAGTATGATCGAGTGGCTAGTGAAAAGCACGAATCTATCAAGTGTGGCCTACACAGCCACCCAATTAACACTGGCTTTACGTATTTTTTTAACCTGATATGCTGTAACAATGTCTTTTGCTATTAAAGTGCTCCCGTACTAGGAAAAGTAAAAGATCCCTCATAAACGCTCTGAAGGCCTGTTCATCTTTTTGTGATATCCGAATGCGCCTATGTAGAGCTTACCAGAAAGGTTTCCTCATGAAGCAACACAAAATTTCGTTGACGACTGCTATATTGATGAATATCAATATTATGGTTGGATCAGGGATTTTAATTGGACCTGGATATATGGCTGCGGTGGCGGGAAATGCGAGCTTTATTACCTGGTTACTGGTTGCTTTACTGTTTTTACCTATTGTGTTAAGTACGGTGCAAATGAGCCGTTATAGCCCAGGAGCAGGAGGCTTTTATCGATACGCAAAAGCTGGTCTTAATACGACGGCTGGATTCTGGAGTGGATTACTCTATGTTGTCGGGTATACCTTTGCGATAGCGGTTGAAACGATGGCTTTGCGGGGTACTTTATTGGGTGCCTTAGGCCCCAATTGGACCTGGTTTACAGCAAACCCACTGCTCTTTAATGTGGTGACTATTCTTACGTTAGTTGGGTTGAATCTCTTAAGTTTGAAGTTCTATAGTAGGATTCTCAACTCATTAACGATCTCAAAAATTATTCCGATCGTATCGGTTATACTACTGTTGCCGTTTATTATGGATCCTTCGTTTACGGTGACCTCAGCCGAGTTGCTCGCAGTTCCTTTTTCCATGCCCATGGCAATATTCGGTTACCTAGGATTTGAGTACTGCTGCTCAATTAGCCAGCATATTGAAAATAGTGAGCGTAATGCGCCTCTTGCGATCCTTACAGGTTTTATTATTACAGCGCTTCTCTATACGCTCTTTACTTTGGGGGTTTTGAACATTATGGGACCAATAGAGCTTGCTACACAACAAGCTTCTTCGTTTGCAGATTTCCTAACACTGCCGATCCCTTATTTCAAAACGCTTATGAAAATCGTTATTCCAACAGCTTCTGCATTAATGCTTTTTGCTGCAGCAGCAGGGCTTTTGAATGCGAATGCTACCGTTCTTCATGCGATGGCGGAACAGGATCTTTTTCAGTTTTCTCATGCATTGCGTCGCGAGACCTCGTGGTATCGTCCATGGGTTGCAATCGTGCTGCTTGCATTGATCGCTTTCTGCGTAGCAACTTTTATACCAATTATTCCTGTTGTAGGTATTTTAAGTAACTTGGGCGTCTTCTTGTCGTTTATTCTGCCGCTCATTTCATTGAGTGTTCTTCAGCGCCAAAGAGGTAAAGCATCTCAAGTACCTTTGACCTATGTGTCTATAGCATTAGTTCTTGGTCTTGCATTCTATTGTATCTATTGCCTTGGTATTAACAGAATTCACTTTGCACTGCCATACCTAGCTTGTCTTGCGATTGGTGGGCTTCTCTATAAGAGAAAAAGTGACTCGCGTCCTGCCTAACAAGTAAGAGAAACGGCTGCTTCATTACAAGAGCAGCCGTTCTTCATGAAGATTTTGTTCAGATGGTCTGATCGTATTCCTATCTTTCTTCTCACGTCTCGCATTCTTTTTCACGAACCTTGTCAGTCTTCTTGGTAGGGCCCACGCTGATCGATCAGTTGAGTGCAATGTTATATGCCTAGGTGAAATGCGTTGACCAGGGAGCCTTTTTGGTTGTTCGCCTAACGAGAGTGCCTTTAAGGACGCCTTTAGTCTCCCTTCCACGATTTATATATTTCCAGCTTCTTTTTAGTCCTTGACTTCACCCACAAAATGAATTATAATTCACAATATAAAGAATAATAATCCACATCCGATCAAGGCGGGCAGCTGCGATTGGTTGTTGTTGGTAAGTTGACAAAAGATTGAATTGAATAAAGATTCACTTTATAAAGGAGTTGCACTATGGCTACTATGGAGAATTTACAGGCGCGCAAAGAGGCTATTAAAGACCTCATTAAGAAGTATCCAGTGGAAAACCAGGATATGTTGGTCGACCTCCTTAAAAAGGACTATGGCATTGTAACCAATCAATCCGTTGTTTCTCGTGACTTGCGAGAACTTGGTGTCACCAAGTATAGATTTAAAGATGCCATGATTTATGAGCTTAAGGAGATTAATGTTAAGCAAGAAATCATGCGTCTTGGAGTGCTTGATATTGTGCATAATGAATCGATGATTGTTGTTAAAACATTAGGTGGACTGGCCCCATTTGTTGGTGACTTTCTTGATCAGCAAACTGATACAGGAGTTCTTGCAACGTTGGCAGGAGAAAATGTCGTGTTGGTTACGCCAAAATCCGTAAAAAATATACAAAAAGTTTTTGAAGCTGTTTGTCAAAGTGTTCATTTTAAGAAATCTCAAACAACAGAGTGAATGATATGAAGAAGATACTCATAGCCTTGTTTCTAGGTATTACTGGTTTGATCGCGGTACTCTATTGCTACAAAAAAGATGAAGCACCCAATCAAAATGTTCTCGTGGTTGGAACTAATCCTGCCTTTCCTCCCTTTGAGTATCGAGAGAACGGCGCCATCGTTGGTTTTGAAATCGATATCGTAAACGCGATAGGCACCTATCTTGGCAAAGAAATTATCTTTAAAGATATGGCTTTTGATTCGCTCTTGATTGAAGCACAATCAGGTAGGATCGAGGTCATTGCTGCAGGTTTGACGCCAACGCCAGAACGGAGCAAAAAAGTTTTTTTTACCAAGCTTTATTTGGCCAATGATCCACTAGTGGTTATTACCTTAGCCGCCTCGTCGCCTAAAAGCATTGAGGATCTTCAGGGCAAAGAGGTGATAGTTAATGATGGTTATTCTTCAGAGAGCTATATGAAAAAGCAGCAGGGAATTGATCTAAGAAGTTTAGCAACTCCTGCAGAAGCATTTCTTGCGGTACTCAATGGTCGTGCCTATGCCTATGTGTCTTCGCGCTCAGCGGTACAACCTTTTTTTGATCTCTATGGGATTGAAAAGTTTAGCATCCTTACGCTTTCTGTATCGGATAGCTATGCACTAGCCGTACCAAAAGTATATCCAGAAGTGTTTGAACAGATTCAACAAGCTCTTACTGCTTTAGAACGAGATGGGATCTTAGATAACCTTAAAAAGAAGTGGCATCTCAATTTTTAACAGAGGAATTCAATGAAAAAGAAAGTTATTTTAGCCTATAGTGGCGGTTTAGATACTTCAGTGATTCTCAGTTGGGTAGTGCATGAGCGGTCTATCTATCAACACGCAATTAAGCAACTGTTAAAGGAATGACATGGCTTTTGATATAACGCTTGCTTTAACCTCAGTTCCTAGCTTAGTGCAAGGGGCTTGGATAACGATGCAAATTACCCTCATATCGTATGCTCTTGGTTTTGCTTTAGGAGTGCTCTTAGGATATTTGCATACGCTCCAGAATGCTTTGGTGCGGATTCCTATTACTCTCTATGTTACGTTGATTCGTGGTACCCCTATGCTTATTCAAATAACGTTTTTTTACTATGTTTTACCTTTGCTCGGCCTAGAGCTTTCTCCATTTTGGGCCGCTATCTGTGCCATCGCTATTAATGCGAGTGCCTTTATGAGTCAGATTATAAAATCAGGCATTATTGGCGTTGGTAATGAACAAATTGAAGCGGCGCGAGTGCTCGGCTTTAGTTCATGGCAGATAGGGCGTTATATAGTCATTCCACAGGCAATACGAATCATGTTTCCTGCATTGGTAGGGGAGTACATCACGCTGCTGAAAGATTCTAGTCTTGCTTCGGTGATTGGTGTTATGGAGCTGTATAAAGAAGCGCGAGCTATTATGAACCAAACATATGACGTGATAACTATTTTCTGTCTTGTGGCGCTTTTTTATCTCCTGCTCACGTCCGTCTCAGAGTTGCTCTTTAAATACATCGAACGAAAGATGAGTTGGTATGTTAAAAATTAATAATGTCTCTAAAGCAATCAATAACAAGCCGATACTCACCGATATTTCTTTGGAGATTCCTGCAGGACATGTCGCCTTTTTATTAGGAGAGTCTGGTGCAGGAAAGTCGACATTATTGCGTATTTTAAATGAGCTTGAGCACTGTTCTGCAGGAACGATTACTCTTGATAATAAGACGTTAGATAAAGCGAATGTGCATAAAGTAATAAGCTTGGTTTTCCAGCACTTTAATCTCTTTCCCCATCTTACCGTGAAGCAGAATATCACCTTAGCGCTCGAGCATGTGTATCATAAAAGTGCACATGAAGCTGATCGAATAGCGCAAGAGCTTCTCAAGAAATATAAGCTTGAGCATAAGGGATCAGCAGCAATTAGTAGTTTATCAGGAGGGCAAAAACAGCGACTAGCCATTGCTCGTGCGTTAGCTACTAATCCCTATGTTATATGCCTTGATGAACCGACGTCTGCCTTGGACCCCTATTTAACAAGTCATGTTGCCCAACAAATTCAACAGTTAGCTGATGAGGGCCACATTGTGATGGTGGCCACTCATGATATGGATCTGGTACTTAATGATACAGTCGAGGGTACCATCTATCTTATGAAGGATGGCAAAATCATAGAAGTTGCTTCAACCAAAGAGGTACAGGCAAATTCTGAAAAGCTAAAGTATTTAGCGGGATTTGTTAAAGGTGAGTTGCACTCTTGGTAACTCCATGCTAAGAAGCGCTTCAGAAAGCTTATATTTTATTATTTTGGCAACGCCGAGCTCTTGCTTTGTCATGCTCTCGTAAAACAGCAGCAGCATTTTTTTGTCCCTTTTGAGCTGCTATTTGCAGGGGAGTATAATCCTCATTGTCTCTCAGTTCTGTATCTGCTCCAGCATCGAGTAACTTAGAGATGCACCCTAGATTGCCTCCAGAGGCTGCATTGTGAAGAGCTGTTGTACCAGAGTTTTGCGCATTTATGGGCATACCTGCCTTGAGCAATACGGTCATGCAATTTTCTCTACCATAAAGAGCAGCTAGCATAAAATCGTTAGTGTAGTGTGATCTTATATCCGGCCTTAAGACTATAATTTCAGCTCCATGAGCTAATAACAATGTGCAGACATCTTCCCGCAAGTGAGCTGCAGCATGAATCAGTGCTGAGTGGCCAGCATTATCAAGAATTGTTATATGTGCACCGCTTTTAAGCAATTCTGTGCAGGCTTCTACACCTGCAGCACTTGCTTCGCTCAAAGTGAGTTGCGATCTATGTATAGAAGGCCAGGAGCGTTCTACAGTGGGTATGTTAACTCCACAAGCCTGCATAAGAGGAGTGTGGCCCGACCTGTTTTGTGCATTAACTTGAGCTCCGTGCTGTACCAGTACAGCAATCGTAGCTCTGTCTAAACTACGTGCTGCATACATAAGTGCCGTCATTTCATACGTATCTCGAGTATCTATAGTGTCCTGATCATAACCTGTTAGCACGTGTAATGCTCCTTTGATATCACACATACCGATTCGCTCCTGGAATTTCCGTGCAATGGCACCATACTGGCGCTTCTCCTTATTTTTGCGTTCCATATGATCAATGAGAAGCTTACATAGTTCTGCATGACCATGATAGGCGCCAAGCATAAGTGCGGACATCCCATCCACATCCCGAAGGCTTAGATCGGCACCCTCAGCGAGCAGCAGTTCCACTAAATTTCTAAAATTTCGCACAACAGCGCCCATGAGAAGAGTCCTTTGTAGTAATCCTCTTGCATTGACACTCATTCCAAGACCAAGTAATTCACAAGTCTCGTCGATAGCCTCATCTTCAGACTTGTCCTGGCGCCATTGTAACACGTTGAAGAATGAGTCCAGCTTATCTTCATAAGTAGTATTTGGGGCACTTGATTCAACCCGCACTAGGCTAGATGACTCTGCCGCATTGCAGGGTATTTCACATCCTACCAAGAGGATGTATAGAATAAAGAGATTTTTCATAAGAACCTCTTTTGACTTGCCACAGGACCGAATTTTTCTTTTAATCTATCGATCTCCTGGGCAAGCTCCTCATAATTGTGCGTCTCTTGCTGAAACCACTTTTTAATACATTCGCCTAGTTGACGAGAATATCCATGTTCAACACAGGAAAAATCGAGAATTCGATTGGCACCGAATTTAACCAGAGCATCAACAGCCTGCTTATGACCATCGGCTGCAGCGGAATACAATGGGGTAAAGCCCCTTGTATCACGTAGCTCAGTATGTGCTCCGGCATTTAGCAAGGAGGAAAGACAAGATAGATGGCCTTTAGAAGCTGCATAATGAAGAGCGGTTGCTCCATCATGTAGGGTAGCATTTACAGGTACTCCCGCATCGAGTAATACTCTTAAGCAAGCCTCTTTATTATGTAACGCTGCTAGGAAAAAATTGTCAGCGTTGACAGGGGGGTAACCAAATCTATTGAAATGCTTTTCTTGAGCTCCTTGACTCAACAATAATTTGCATTCCTCTTCTCCAAGGTTCTCTGCAGCATACGTAAGCGCTGATTTTCCATTCTGGTCACGAAGCATAATGTCGGCATCATTTTGAAGAAGCTCTACACAGGCATCTATGCTGAGAGTAATAATTTCAACAAAGTCTCGTACTGCTCGTGGTATGGGGGCCCCGCAGGATAGCATAAGAGGAGTTATACCAAACTTGTTTCGAGCATTAACCTGTGCGCCATGCTGGAGAAGTAGAGCAGTAGTAGCTTTGTCTCCATTATGAGCTGCATACATTAAAGCGGTCATTCCAGTATCATCAGTAGCATCGATACCTTCTTGATCAGAGCCTGTGAGCACCTGGTAAGGCTCCTTTAATATCACAAGAGCCCATGCGCTCTATAAGAGCACGGGCAATGGTACCGTACTGTCGCTTTTTCTCCATGTGTTGTATAAGCAGCCTACACATTTCTGCTTCTTGTTGATAAGCACCAATCATGAGTGCCGTCATACCAGTTGAACTGCGCATGCTCAGATCAGCACCTGCATCTAACAGCACCTGTACTAAAGCTCCATATCCTTTCGCAACCGCGAGCATGAGTAAGGTTAAGGAATGATGTTTTTTGTTGACATCGACTCCCTGGCTAAGTAATTCACGAGCCTTTTTTAAAAGCTCATCTTCAGGTTTAGTGTCCCGATAGAGGGCTATGGCAAATGAGTTAAATTTTGCTGTCTGTGTTTCGTCGTCTATGAATCTATGTTGAGATTTTGTTATGCATGGTGGCTTTGCAGCCTCGCACGGCATCCCGCATCCTAGTGAGAGCCCACAAAGAATAATCAGATTTTTCATAATAACCCCATAAGATTTTTTAAATTGGATTAGCTTGTGCGAGATTTACCCTTGTTTCGGGTCGAGAAGTTTCAATAATCATCGCACGACAGCATCGTGTAATATAGCCGTAAGCTTCTTTACCATGAAAATCTGCTATTGATATGTTGAAAGCGAGGATCAAGAGTTCGCCGAGCGCCCGCTTTAAGCAGAGTGGCAACAGCTTGTTTTTGATCTTCTTGTGCAGCCGCATATAATGGTGTAAGACCGGTATCATCGCATAGCTCTATATCTGCTTTGGCAGTGAGCAAGCAAGAAATGCAGGGTAGATGACCCCGAGAAGCCGCTTTAAGAAGAGCTGTTTCGCCGTGATCATTTTTGGCATTTACGGGTACGCCAGCATCGAGCAATACCTTTAAGCAAGTTTCATTACCTAAAAGAGCTGCTGACATAAGATCGTTGACGTAGAGTAAGTTGTCTGGTTCAACAATTCGTATACTTGTAGCTCCTCGACTCAACAATAGTTTGCATACATCTTCTCGCAAATTTAACGCAGCATAAAAAAGTGCTGACCTGCCACTTGCATCAACAGCACCCATGTCGGCTCCGCTTTGCAGAAGTTCTGTACAGGCATCTATGCCAGCAGTACGCGCCTCAGCCAAGGTTTTAATTTTCCCTTTTTGCGAAGATGAACGCCAGGACACCTCAACAGACGGAAACGAGGCACCACAGGCTTGCATAAGGGGAGTTGAACCTGATTTGTTTCGCGCATTGGTCTGAGCTCCATGCTGTAACAGCAGAGAAATGGTAGCTTTACTACCGCTACGTGCAGCATACATGAGGGCGGTTGTCTCGCTATTATCAGGAGCATCGATACTGATTCTCCCCATATGTCCAATAAGAAGCGTACATATTTCCGCATGCCCTTGATAGGCGCCAAACATAAGCGCATTCATACCGCCCTTGTCCCGAATTTTCAGATCGGCACCTGCATCTATTAGCTTCTGTACTACAGCTCTATAGTCTCGCGCAGCTGCAAACATGAGCAGGGTTCTGTCTAGATAGCCTACTTGGTTCACGTCGCAGCCCTGGCTAAGTAATTCATCAACCTTGTTCAAAAGATCATCTTCAGACATGTTGCCGAATCGGATTACTTTAAAGAGGGATTCTAGTTTGGTGTCTTGTGCCGTAGTCTCTTCAGATCGAGGTTTTGCTAGGCATGATGACTCTGCAGCCTCACATGGTATTATTAAGAGCTGTAGTCCACAAAAAATAAATAGATTTTTCATAATAATAGTTCCTTCATTGGCTTAACTTCTTAAAGATATTCTTGCTCTCGTAGTCAAGCGGGTTTACGATACCTAGGCTACTAATACTATATCTACATTAATTTTTTTCCTAGACCCTGATCTTTACTGCCAATGCCTATAAAAAGCATAGAAACAGGCTATCAAACGATTCTTGCCCGGTAATAGATGGGTTTAATCGAAGATGCATGTCCATCGACATGCAGAAAAATAGAAGACTCTCTATTCGTCCATGAATTTTTTAATAGTTTGTTTGAATGAATGGGTGGTTCTCAGCGGCGGCCCAAGTTTCTTATATAAGGAGAGCATGCTTCTTAACTTTTTCGTCGTGCTATGTATGAGTGTAAAATCACGTCCGGTAGCATTGCGTGTGGATAAACAAGATAGCACATATACAAGATCGCCAGCATATGAGCCGGCGATCTTGTGCATAGGTTGTTAAGCTGATTTTTGTGATGCTTGAGGTTGAACTATGGCTACTTTTTCTTTTCGTGAGCCTTGAAGAAGCTGTTTTTTGAGGTAGGTAGTCACCGCATCTGCGGTCATTCCTTCCACTATGCGACCTTGTGAAACAACGTCAAAGCTTCGTGAAACAGGATTGATCTTAAGCGCAAGAGCGTCAGTTTTACTGCTAAAGTAGAGTGCCTGCTGTTTCCAGACATGCATATGTTCTGCATCTTGCGAAATCCAATCTTCATCAAGCTGTGTCTTCCAACATGAGTTAATGGAAACAATCTTTCCCTGTTGATTTATCCAGATCATATAATCGTTTCCTGCCGCCTGCTTCTCAAGAAGAATCTCAAAGACATCCTTCTTAAGTTCAGCATAAATAAAATAGGGCGCATGAATAAGGTTTTTAAGAGGATCATTCCGTTCAAGAACGACAATAATATCTTTATGCTTATTAAGAGCCGTGAGAGTACATTTGATGAGCTCATCAATCCAGGTACTTTGGTCCTTAAGAGGGATTGCAGGATTTGAGAGAGTAATAAAATTCTTTTGCAATGTTTCTTGATGCAAAATAATGAAGAGCATCGCTATTGCGGGTGCAAATATAAATAAAATAAAACGTAGAACTGGAAGATCTGCATAGTATGAGGCACAAAAGAGTGCACAATAAATATAGAATCCTAAAAGAAGATTGCGCTGGCTGTCCTTCTTCAGCCACAGTTGTATATAATAAATTGCTCCGGCAAAAAAAAGTACTTCTATAATATCGCGGTAGGGTAATGTGCGCGCAACATGGGCGAGCATTGCCGTTAGGTATGTCATGAAGCCCCTTCACAAGCTTGTAAGATATGGGAAATGATCTGCTTGGTCTCTCCTTTTTCGACCGAACTTAGTATACCTTATTTGGACAAATCTGACAAGTTCATATAGTATGATTATTAGCTTGGATTGATCTAGGCGAACAAAAAAAGTTAAATCTGTTGAAACGAACTTTTAGTCGGCACTTTTATATCAGAGATGGGTGCTATTGGCAGACTAAAAAATCTGATGGAGATTTGGTGCTATGAGCTCAAACGCAGAAAGTGCTGCAAAAAAAACTTCACATATTCCGATAGTGTTGACCGGTGACCGACCTACAGGACCCCTGCATCTTGGCCATTATGTTGGCTCTCTTCTGAATCGGCTTGTCCTACAAGATACCCATAAACAATATATCATTGTTGCAGATGTTCAGGCATTGACTGACAATTTTGATACGCCTGAGAAGGTGCGAGAAAATGTTCTTGAAGTAGCGTATGATTATCTAGCTGTTGGCATCGATCCGAACAAATCAGCCATCTTTATTCAGTCGATGATCCCCGAAATTGCTGAGCTTACTATTTATTATATGAATTTAGTGACCATTGCTCGGCTGCAGCGTAATCCAACCGTAAAGACGGAAATTTTTCAGAAGGGGTTTGGTGAAAAGCTTAACGCGGGCTTCTTGTGCTATCCGATTAGTCAGGCTGCTGACATTACGTTTATTAAAGCTGATGTAGTGCCCGTTGGTGAAGACCAACTTCCGATGATCGAACAGACCAATGAGATTGTGCGGAGCTTTAATCGAGTCTATCATACTGATATTCTCGTTGAAGCAAAAGCACTAGTCCCTAAGGTTTCCCGATTACCAGGTACTGATGGCCAGGCTAAAATGAGCAAGTCTTTAGGGAATGCTATCTATCTTTCTGACTCTCCAGATGTAATAGCAAAAAAAGTGATGAGCATGTATACCGACCCTACACATCTGAAGGTGACCGATCCGGGTAAAGTGGAAGGCAATACGGTATTTGCGTACCTTGACGTATTTGATCCGCGTGTCCTGGAGGTTGAAGAATTGAAAGCGCACTACCAGCGAGGTGGACTTGGAGATGTAGTGCTTAAAAAGCGGCTCATTGAAGTTCTTGAAGGAATTATTGGACCTATCAGAGAGCGTAGAGAGCATTTTAAAAAAGACAAAAACTATGTGCTCTCAGTTTTGAAGGAAGGTACTGAAAAGACCCGTCAGGCAGCGGAGCATACTATGCGTGAAGTGCGTCAGGTAATGAGATTAGATTATTTTTAGTGGTATGATTTGGCTTCCGGTGATAGTTATTCCTAATATGGTATCAAGATTTTATGGAAACAAACAATGACGAGAATAATAGTGAAGTTTTTTGTTGTTGGGTTTTTTCTAAAGATTAAGGTGTTGAATCGTTTATTAAGGACAGCTCAAGGCTTTATATATAAAAAAATGGGTAACCTAGAAGAGGCTAAGAGAGTATATCGGCTTGCCGCGGAGCACGGATCTGCTCATGCCCAATTCAACTTGGCCCTTATATGTGAGAATGAGGGCGATATAGAAGAAGTGAAGAGCTGGTACATACTTGCAGCTGATCAGAGGTTTGTTCCGGCACAATACAATTTGGCTACTATCTATGAACAAGAGGGTAATGTCGAAGAAGCTAAAAGATTATATAAGATTTTAGCAGATCGGGGACATGCTGCAGCTCTAACTAACTTAGGTGTCATAAGTGCACAAGAAGGTAATTTGGAAGACGCTGAGAGATTGTTTAAGATTGCAGCGGATCAGGGATTTGCTAATGCACAATACAACTTGGCCATTATACGTGAAAACGAGGGTGATTTAGAAGAAGCTAAAAGATTGTATAAGCTTTCAGCAGATCAGGGATATGCTAGTGCTCAATGTAACTTAGGTGTCATCTGTGAGAGTGAGGGTAATGTAGAAGAAGCTAAAAGGTTATATACACTTTTGGCAGATCAAGGAGATTTTGTAGCTCAAACCAACTTAGGCGTCATTTGTGTACAAGAAGGTAATATAGAAGAAGCTAAGAGATTGTTTAGGCTTGCAGCAGATAAGGGATTTGCTAAAGCTCAGTACAACTTAGCGATTATGTATGAGAACGAGGGTAACTTAGAAGAAGCGAAGAGCATATATAGGCTTGCAGCAGATAAGGGATTCGCTGATGCCCAATACAATTTAGCGATTATGTCCGGAAACGAGGGTAATGTTGAAGAAGCACGAAGACTATACATACTTTCAGCAGACCAGGGATTTTCTAAATCTCAATACAACTTAGCCCTTATTTTTGAAAACGAGGCCAATGTAGAAGCAGCGAAAAGACTCTATGAACTTTTGGCAGATCAAGGGGATTCTGATGCTCAATACAACTTAGCAATTATATGTGAGCAAGAGGGTAACATAGAGGAAGCTAAGAGAGTATATAGGCTTGCTGCTGATAAGGGAGTTGCCCATGCTCAATACAACTTAGCCCTTATTTTTGAAAACGAGGGTAATGGAGAAGAAGCGAGAAGACTCTATGAACTTTCAGCTGGTAACGGATTTGCTAAAGCTCAATACAACTTAGCCCTTATTTTTGAGAACGACGGCAATGTAGAAGAAGCGAGAAGATTATATGAACTTGCAGCAGATCAGGGGGATGCTAGCGCTCAATACAATTTAGCTGTTATACATGAACAAGAGGGCAACGCAGAAGAGGCGAGAAGGTTATATGAACTTGCAGCGGAGCAGGGGGATGCTGACGCTCAATACAACTTAGCTGTTATACATGAACAAGAGGGTAATGCGCTCGAAGCGAGAAGACTCTATGAACTTGCAGCAGATCAGGGAGATGCTAATGCTCAACACAATCTAGCTATTATTTGTGAACAAGAGGGTAATGCACTCGAAGCGAGAAAACTTTTTGAGCTTGCAGCAGAACAAGGATTTGCTAACGCGCAATATTGCTTAGCCATTCTATTTGAACAAGAAGGTAATATAGAAGAAGCTAAAAGAAGGCATAAACTTTTAGCAGATCAGGGATTTGGTGAATCTAGCCAAGCATTAGCTAGGATCTATAAAAATACACAAGCATGACAAAGTAGAGTTGCTTCTTGCGTAAGATTCTTTTATGCTTACGCTGAAAGTTAATACATCTATTATCAAAAGGAGTCCATATGTGGTGTAAATGTTGGTCATTACATGATCTGTGGTATTTTCTTGCAGGGGCGGCTTTTTGGGATATGCTTGTTCATATTGGATTTCAGGCTTATGGGCTGCTGCCTATTTCCATCTGGGGTGTCACAATTACTTCTAGCTCTAACTATGTTATGATCGGTTTTGCTGCGATGCTCTGTTTTGTCTTCTTATATTTAGCCCATTCAAAACGATGTCAGGGTAATGTAGCTGATTGCAAATGCAATTCAGCAGACTGTAAATGTGATTCCTCATCATGCCATTGAAGTGAAAAATATGGTTGCACAACATAATCGATCATGGATTTTCCTAGCGCTTCTTTTTGTGGCGGGCTCTGGGATAATTATTATTCGCTATCTTATGCAAGCTCGTAAGGCAAATGATGAGCTTATAGCTGATCATATTGTGCAGCTTAGGGATATCTTTAAGCGCATAAACGATCGATGTAAGATAACTGCATTTCGCAATCCTAAAGATCTGATCGACTTTCTCAATGTTGGTTCTTTTGCAGGGTCTGTTGTAGGATCTATGAATCTATTAGAGCCACATAATTGGGAGGGTCCGTATCTTCCTGAAAACCTCACCATAGAGGGTAAAGAATATCAGATACATCGGTACAAAAAAAGGATACTATATTGTACCTGGTGATGGGGTGAAGCTGGCTAATGGTAAAGTCATCGGGAAAACGCTTTCCCTTACTCCTGACTCAAATTTTGAAACATTACTTCAAGATCCTCAGGCGCTCCTAAGCAATCATCGACCACTGGGCGCATTTATTGAGACCTATCAGTTTCATCATGAACCACATCAAGAATCTCGTATACCATTAGAAGAGATAGAGACTCTTGATTGACGCATGAGGGTACATGGTTGTTATCATTAAGAAAAGTCCTCACCGACGATCTACTTAAGGTGGCATCTAATGCTTATGGATATCAAGACGGCATCTAAGGATGTGACATACTATCTCAATCTCCCTTGGACCTATACTGTTGGATAGGACATTGATAGTAACTCAGGTAGAATATTTATCTTGAGTATTAATGAGTTACCTCAAGTCGTAACAGATGGTTCTTCTATAGCTGAAGCTTTTGAATCTATCCAAGAAGCGTTAGCGCTGTATGTTGAGTCTTGTTTATGTCGAGGCCACGCTATTGCAGAACCTTCGAACAGATATTTCTGCAAAGATACTATAGCGTATTGGACGACTCCCGAAAGACATCATCGCCTAATCCAAGAAGCAACAAAGCGCAATATTTCTCTAAGCAAGATCATCGATACCTTTATTGATGAAGCAATAGAAAGAAGAGGTGGCCAAAAACTTTAATCTGAAGCTCGTTAATGTGGGCGCGTTGTTCTTTATTTCCATCTAGAAGGCATATTTGTAAGTCGACCATGCTGTTACTTAACATTCAGTGAGGCGGGATAAATCGAATTTGATTCTGTTCCGCCTTTTCAAAGTGGGTTCAGCGAGGCGGAACAGCTCAATTTTTGACTTGTTCCGCCTTTTCTGGCATCCTTCAAGGAGGCGGAACAGAATTGTAAGGAGGGAGCATATATGAGTAGTATTGTTGGTCGCAAAGATGAGCTGAAAATTCTTGATTCAGCCTACGTTTCGCCATCGCCTCAGTTTATTGCCCTCTATGGAAGAAGGCGGGTAGGAAAGACATTCCTTGTGCGAAATGCCTTTAAGGATCGTAAAGAAGCGCTTTTCTTTTCTATCACCGGTATAAAAGATGCTAGTCTTCAAGAACAATTGACGGGTTTTTCTGAAGCACTTGTGCGGGCGTTCGGAGTTCCAGTAGGTAGTGCAAAAGTACCTGATAATTGGCGTGACGCTTTTAAGTTTCTAACGGATTACATCGAGCTATCAAATAAGAAAAAAATAGTTCTCTTTTTTGATGAGTTTCCCTGGATGGTGACTCCAAATGCACGCTTAATCCAGATGCTTGAGTACTTCTGGAATCATTACTGGTCTCAAGATGGTAGGATTAAACTTATTATTTGCGGATCATCAGCAGGATGGATCGTAAAAAATATTATCAATAATAAAGGTGGCCTCTATAACCGAGTTACAAAAAGAATTCACTTGGAGCCACTCAATCTTGCACAAACGAAAGAGTACCTGGCATATGCAAAAATAAAGCTCAATGAGAGGCAGATAGCTGACTTATATATGGTGCTTGGCGGGATTCCCTTTTATCTGTCTCAAATCGAGCCCGGTGCTACTGCAGTTCAGACGATCGAACGGTTAGCATTCAAAAAAAATAGCTTTCTTATGAGCGAGTTTACTAATTTATATGAGACGCTTTTTGGGTCCCAAGAAGGTCATATTGAGCTTGCGAGAACAATTGCCCAACATCATTATGGAATAGGTCAAGAGGATCTTGCATCTCAGTTCAAACATATTTCCAGCGGTGGCAGACTAATCTCTTGGCTTGAAGACTTAGAAGAGGCCGGTTTTATTCAGCGGTTTAAGCCGTTTAAGCATGCACGAAGAGGTGTCTATTATAAGATGACTGACGAATATAGTCTTTTTTATTTTCATTGGATAGAGCCGATTCAAGAAACGCTTTTAGAAAAGGGTATGCGTAAAGGATATTGGGAGCGCATCCAGAACTCAGCTCAATGGCGCAGCTGGTCTGGGTATGCGTTTGAAGCACTTTGCTATAAGCATATTCCTCAAATAAGCATAGCCTTGCAATTAAGTCCTACGGCAATTCCCTATGCTTGGCGATACGTACCCGCTCGAGGTTCAAAGGATCAGGGAGCTCAGGTTGATTTATTGTTTGACCGCGATGATGGTGCAATTACTCTTTGCGAAATTAAGTATAGCCTGAATGAGTTTATCATCGATAAGCAGTATGCTGAAGTACTTTCCAAGAAAATTGACGCATTCAAAAAGCGCACCAAAACAAAAAAGCTTATCTTTCTCGCTTTTGTATCTGCTAGCGGGTTGAAGCCATCCCTGTATGCTGAGGCGATGGTTTCAGGAGTGGTAAATCTTGAAGACCTTTTTCAAAAAGAATGATTCTGGAGCTTAGCTTTTAAATGTTTTGATTCAAAAATTGCATAGATTTTCTGAGAGCTGCTTTATTCTTGGATATATTGATCAGATCATTTTATATTGTAACACTCTATCAGATGGGTTCGAGGTACTATCTTCAAGAGCAGTGTTTTCTCCCCTTGGTTCTTTGCATATCAGAGGGATGAATTACTACTCCTATGGAGCTTAATGCTCCCAAGCTGATTGCTATTGCATTATGGTTATCCACTCTATTCAAGCTTTCTGGCGTATTTCTTTACCAGAAAGCTTGATTGTGTATCAGATGCGGGTTGTCTTACTTACAAAGGTCTTCATTGCAGAAGTTCTTAGGACATTTAATAGACTCCTCAAGCGGATCACTTGCATCAATGAAGCCAATGAAAGGAGGAGCTGGAGCAGTGACTATTGGGCCGAGGCACACATTATTTTTACAGACCTGGTATGGGCTTGAACAAACGCCTCCTGTGCAAGGAATTGCGGGAGTATGACCCCAAAAGTTTTTGCTCACCAGATAATTGATGTTGGTTCCACTATCTGAAATATCAGTGGTGAACCCAATAAATGAGTTTTTATGGGCAAAAATATCTGCGTTCCCTGCATTACCTGGTTGTGCTGAAAAGCCTGCACTAGAGATACCACTACTAGCCGTGAAGCAATTATGCTCCGCATGTATCTCAAGGAGTGTCCAAGGCTTAACTATTGGGAGGTTAATGACCTCTCTTCCAGTAAAGAGATTTCCTTTGATATCAGTTATTTCTACAGGGGATTGAGGACTTGAGCTC
Source organism: uncultured bacterium (assembly GCA_963819815.1). Taxonomy (GTDB): domain Bacteria; phylum Babelota; class Babeliae; order Babelales; family Babelaceae; genus PRDV01. The sequence continues at coordinate 725,627 of CAWFXL010000001.1, read as the reverse complement.
CCATTATTGGTTAGTAAATAGAAGACACTGGCGGTTCCAGTAACTGTGTTGCCACAGAGTTTGTTTTTTTGTATGCTAGCTCCAGATCCAGTTGATACAAAGAAATTGACCAAATTTGTAGATACTGAATTTTCTACAATTACTTCGCCCGTAGATCCTGCGTTCCCTACAAATATTGTGGAAGAAGAATCAAATAGGGTGTTTTCTTCAAATGAGCAGGTATCGATCTTCAGTTTTAAATCTGATGATCCAGTTAAGTTTGCCCTAATATGGCTACCACCAGTTGCACTAGCAATACTACTAAATGAAGAGTTTTTTATCAGTACAGTCTCTTGAGCGCCAATGGAAGTGGAACAGGAGACTCCGGTACCATTGGTTGCATTAAAATCATGAAAATAAGAATCTCGAATAATAACACGAACTGAAGTTGTAGGATTAGCTGCAATACTAGTGATACCTGTAGTGGTAAGTGCAGAAAACGTACAATTGCATACGGTTAATTTCCGAGATACATTCGCAGGAATGTCAGAAATTCCAATGCCAGTTGTCCCATTATTGTTGCGAATAATAGTATGTTCAACTATGGTTTCTCCTGGACTTGAGGAGTTGCCTTGAATTCCGGCCACACTAATACTATTTCCTTTATTAAAACCACTGATGAGGACATTCTTTACCGTAAGGTTTTCTGCTTTATCATAATTGATGGCAGAGCCGGTGGTATCTTTAATATAGAGGTTTTCAACGACCGAATTGCCAACAACGGTGACCCCCAAGGTTGTGAGAGTAGGTTGCGTCGGAGAGAAGGTTATACAGGTAGGGTTTTCCTCACCTATGAGTTTGCGGTTTGCTAGGATGATGCCATCCGTTAGTGGGACTTTTGATGAAAGTACAATAAGCACGTCCCAGGACGGATCCTTTTGAGCAACTTGGAGTGTGGCAAAAGGATGCTCCTTGGTACCGTTACCAGGAGCATTAGCTCCACCTTGGACATATTTTACGACTTCTTTTTTTTCATGGCACTTGTCCGATTTTGCTAACGCAGGTGCCAACATCGTAAGGATTAACAGTAATCTAAGAGATGTAGATAAGAATTTCATATGATTTCTCCCTTTTGTAAGGTATTGTTTTCTGGGCTCAAGCTCAGTTAGATCTATACTACCTTACTGAAAATTCGAAAAGCAATAGTTAAGAGCTCTTTTTTGTTGGATGTGTTTCCTTGCTCCAATATCCCTCATAAAGAGGTGATATAGGATGCATCAAGCTTTTTAGTGCCTGTCTTGAAGCGAATAGTAAGATGAGTAGAGGTGCTCTTCTGTTCGATCTTCTCAATGATCCCTTGCCCGAATTTTGCATGATAGACTGGTTGGTATTGCTTCCAGGAGGGTTCTTCGAGCTCTTCATGAAATGCAGGCTCATAGTTTAAGTCGTCACTACTCTTGGGGGCTACTGGTTGAGTGCGATGAAAAAACCAGTCATTGAAGTAGCGTATAAGCTCGTATTCTTTCCAATATGAGGCATCTTCCTGTGGGGCGTGGCCTTCAGGAATCTCATCTAGAAAACGTGATGGTTGTTGGTCAGTGAGTGTTCCATACGTATAGCGATACTTTGTGCGGGTTATAAGTAACCGTTCTCGAGCCCGTGTGATGCCTACATAGAGAAGGCGACGTTCCTCTTCAAGCGATTCTTGGTTACCAAGTGAGCGAGCGCTTGGTAGTATTCCTTCTTCGATTCCTGAAAGTATTACCGTATCAAACTCAAGGCCCTTGGCAGCATGAAACGTCATGAGCTTCACATACTCAGACGTATCCTCAGGAGCATTCATCTGTTCTTGCAAAAGAGATACTTCTTGTAAGAAGCTATCAAGAGTGGCTTCATGTCGCTCTTCAAAGAAGAGAACGCCATTGATAAGCTCCTTGAGGTTTTCTTTTTTGGCTACTGCTTCTTCTTTTTCAAAGGCAGAATCTAGATAGGCATAATAGCGGGTTCTCTCAATAAGTGCATTCAGGACCTTACTTGGTTGTGAGGTGCTTGAAAATCCTTCAAATGTCTTCAGAAAATCTTTAAGAGCTTCTTGTTTTGAGGCAGTTAAAGAGCCCTGTTGAAGTAACATCTGTGCTATGCCTGCATAGGTTTCAAAAGGCATCATATCCCATGTTTCATAAAAGAGATCTTCGAACTTATCCCCAAGGCCACGGCTCGGTTTATTGATAGCGCGTGCAAAGGCAAGTCTATCGTAAGGATTGATGAGAAGCCTCATGTAGGCGAGCATATCCTTAATTTCAAGACGGTCATAAAATTGGATGCCGCCCATAATTTTGTAGGGAATCGAATGCCGAATCAGCGCCTCTTCAAGCGAACGGGACTGAAAATGGGACCTGTAGAGGATGGCTGCTGAGTTTATTCCTGAATGGCCGCGGAGCATTTTAAGAAAAAGGGCGACAGCTTCTCCCTCTTGATGACCAGATTGGCAGGTAAGCATGCGTACAGAATCTTCTGCATCACGTCCTGAATAGAGCCGTTTTGGATTTCTAAAGGCATTATGTTTAATAACTTCATTAGCGATATGCAATATCGGCTGAACTGATCGGTAGTTACGCTCAATGGTAATCGAACGTGCTGCCGGAAAATCTTTGCTAAAATTAATAATATTGCTTACTGTGGCTCCTCGCCATGAGTAAATTGATTGATCTTCGTCGCCAACAACACATAAAGAGTCAAGTGAAAAGGTACCCTGATCTTTGGTCAGTTCTTTAAGGAGCGCATGTTGTACCTTATTGGTATCCTGATATTCATCAACAAGGACGTGACGAACATGCTCTTGGAATACTTTTTTAAAGATCTCATTCTTTTTAAAAAGCTCAAGAGTATGCACTAACAGATCATCAAAATCGAGGCAGTGAGCAGCAGTCTTACGAGCTTCATAGAGATAATACAGATCTCTATAGAAAAGATCATCGCCCCAAAGCTTAGCCCGCTCCTGGTCATCAGTAGCTTCATTCTTCAGCTTAGAAACAAAAGCGACCAGTTGGCCTGGCCGAAGCTTTTTAGTGAGCCCTTTTTCAGCGATAAGGTCGCGAGCTAATTTTTCTTGGTCAGCTTCGTCCATAAGGGAGAAACTTTTAAACGGCAGAAGATGCGTATTGCTTTTGAGTATCCTTAGGCAATAAGAATGGAACGTACCTACATAGGGAAGGGGCCCCTCATGGGAAAGAAAACGAGCTATACGCTCTTTCATTTCTTTAGCAGCTTTGTTGGTAAAGGTAAGGGCTATAATTTGAGAAGCCGGTATGTGATGCTGTGTTATCAGATAGGCCATACGTGCCGTAATAACACGAGTTTTTCCCGATCCTGCACCAGCGGTTACAATAAGTACCCCTTTTTCGGGCTCTACGACTTGCTGCTGTTCTGGGTTTAAGTTTTGTTCAAAAAATTCTTTAAAGCTCATTATATTCCTGGAGGTAGAGTGAGGGGAGCACCTACTTTGTACCATGCTCTTGTGCTAGTCTAAAAAAGGTTCCTTAACAAGGCAAGGAATGCTTTTAGCTCTTTTCTGATACATATGATTGATCAGCTGATGGTTGATCCTCTTCAGGAGCCCACTCACGAAGAAATTCTACTAAAGGAGCGATGCCTTCTTTTGAAAGGGCTGAAACGAGTACCTGGGGCTCATACCTCGATATCTTATAGCCAACAAGTTCGCCTTCGCCAAGACGGTCAGCCTTATTAAAGACATAGAGCATCGGTTTATCAATATCAAGCTCCTTAAGTACTTCAAGAACTACTTGGATATGCGCTGGCCAGTTTGGATCAGATATGTCTACTACCTGTAAAAGCAGGTGGGCATATTTAAGCTCTGTAAGTGTTGACTTAAATGCTTCGATAAGATGGTGAGGGAGCTGCTGAATAAATCCTACCGTATCTGAGATGAGGCCCTTTTTTTTACCATCGATAATGAGTGCTCGTGTTGTGGTATCGAGTGTTGCAAATAATCGGTTCTCAGCAAGCACGTCACTCTTGGTAAGCAGATTGAGAATCGTAGATTTTCCGGCGTTGGTATATCCGACAAGACTAATTTGAGGAATCTTAGTCTCAAGACGCCGCTTTCTTTGTGTTTCACGAGTCCTTTCAAGCTGCTCGAGGTCTCTTCGAAGTTTGATCATTCGATGTTCAATATGCTGAAGGTCTTTTTCCTTTTGGGTTTCACCGGGGCCGCGCGTTCCAATACGGCCAGACTGCTGAGACATGTGGATACCTCGGCCGGCAAGTCGAGACTTGCGGTGCTCAAAGAGAGCAAGCTCAACCTGAGTTTTACCTTCGGCTGACTGGGCACCTTTTTCAAAGATCTCAAGAATAAGCTGCGTTCGATCGAACACTCTCAGATGGAGAAGCTCGCTTAAGTTGCGTTCTTGTTGAGCACTAATCGGTTCTGAGATGATCACCTCTTCAATGTTATCTCTATCACAGATTTCTTTGAGTTCTTCCACCTTTCCTTTAGTGAGGAAGTAGGCTGGGTCGACCGTTCTAATTTTTGTGAAAAAGGTAGCGTCATACTCAAGCCCATTTGAGAGTACTAAGTTGATAAACTCATCATAATAGGACTGAATATCCTTTGTATGGTTATAGGGGGCATGTATACCCACTAAGAGCGTACGGGGATGTGTTACAGTAGTTGTTGATTCTGGTTTCATGCTGTGCCATGTAAAAATGTTCAAGAGTTTTATTCTATGCTATACTTACTTGTACTAAGCTATGTCTAGTCTATATGACTTGGTTGTATTTGTCTTCCTATAGATAAGAGTATGATAAGAATTCTGGTGGCCTCTGAGTATGTTTGATCTTCTATCTACAAAATTTTCGTCTATTTTTTCTCGCTTTTCAAGCGGATCTCGGATTACCGAGAAATCTCTTGATGAGGCTCTTGGTAAGGTACGTGATGCCTTGCTTGAGGCCGATGTTCCCTATGAAGTAATTGAATCATTTACCCAAGAGATACGGCAAGAAGTGGTAGGGCAAAAGCTCATTAACTCTATGAAGCCTGCAGAACTGCTTGTCAAAATTGTCCATGATAAGATGGTGACCTTCTTAGGGGGAGCTTCTACAAGTGGCTTTAGCTTTCAGTTTCCCGCTACCATTATGGTTCTTGGATTGCAGGGCTCAGGTAAGACGACGACTCTTGGTAAGCTTGCCTTGATGTTTAAAGAACAGGCTGAAGCACGAGGCAAAAAAAGGCATATTATGGTTGCTTCGGTCGATTATTATAGACCCGCTGCGATAGACCAACTTGAGATTCTTGCAAAGAAGGCGGGAGTACTCTTTTATCGCTCTCAAGAGACAGATCCTATCGCTGCAGCCATAGATATTAAAGCATATGCGAAGAAAGAGCTGGTGGATGTGCTGCTCCTTGATACAGCAGGGCGGCTCCATATTGATGAAACCTTGCTTGGTGAGCTTAAAAAGATCGACACAGCCGTTAATCCAAACTATAAGATCTTAGTACTTGATGCTATGATAGGGCAGGAGTCACTTGCCGTTGCCAAGGCCTTTGATACCTCAGTTGGCTTTATGGGTGCCTTACTTACCAAAATGGATAGTGATACACGTGGTGGTGTAGCGTTTGCGTTTAGGTATGCTTTAAAGAAACCGATTCTTTTTGCAGCTACTGGTGAGAAGCTTGAAGACTTGCAGCCCTTTAGACCTGAGCGTATGGCCAGTAGAATTATGGGGATGGGTGACTTGCAGACCTTATTTGAGCAGGCTGAGAAGAAGATTAAGCTACAGGACCAGGAAAGACTTTCCCGCTCAATGTCAAAAGGGTTTACCTTAGATGATTTTGCAGCAACGATGTCTATGATGAACTCATTAGGTTCACTTAGTTCGATAACTAAGTATCTTCCTGGTAACCTAGGTTTAAAGGTAACTCCTGAGCAAGGGGAAGTTCTGAAAAAGAGATGAAAAAGTTCAAAGCTATCATGAGCTCGATGACCCCTAAAGAACGAATGATACCTTCGTTACTAGATGGTTCACGAAAAAAAAAGAATCGCGCAAGGGGCGGATGATATCCAACTGACGTCAATACATTGCTTGCCCGATTTGAGCAAATTAAACAATATGCTACACTCATGAGAAAGATGGGAAAACATGGTTCATGAAATTGAGTATCTGTTAACTAAAGGATATGACGAATGGTAAAAATTCGCTTGACTCGTATAGGGCGAACTCACGCACCTATGTATCGTATTATAGCTATCGACTCTCGTAAAAAACGAGATGGAGAGCCTCTTGAGATTCTTGGGACGTATAATCCTGAGACTAAAGAGCTTGTTCAATTCCATGATGCCCGTATTAGCGAGTGGGTCTCAAAAGGGGCTCAGGTAAGCGACTCAGTTGAAAAGTTGCGTCGACAATATAAAAGCTCTGCAGCGGCGTAAGTAGGGTATTCAATGGACGTAGAAAAACTCCTCAGATTCTGTATTGAAAAGCTTGTGGATAATCCTCAAGCTCTTACCATTACCCGTGTTGAGAGCTCCGATAGAATAACCTTCGAAGTGAGGGTTGCTCCTGAGGATCGAGCCCGTGTCATCGGCAAAGAAGGAAGAACCTTCAAGGCCTTACGGGCATTGATTAACTTACCTTTAGAAGGTAATCCTCACGATCTAGTTATAGAAACTGCATAAATGCGTATATCGACGCTTACCCTTTTTAAAGCCCTGTATGAACCGTTTATAAAGACGAGCTTGCCAGCTCGTGCGGTTGATGCAGGGATCGTTTCCTTAGGGGTTGAAGAACTTTTTTCCTTAGTAGGACCTAAAAAGCGTATCGATAGTCCATGCTTTGGGCCAGGAGCAGGTATGCTCTTAAAGCCAGAAGTCATTCAAATGGGTATTGAGAAGAGCGAGCTCGAGTATGGTCCTGCCTATAAAATATTTTTTTCACCTAAGGGACAAAAGCTTGACCAGTGCTTACTGAAGAAGCTTGCTCAGATCTTGCAAGAAAAAAAGCACATTATGCTCATACCTGCTCGTTATGAAGGTATGGATGCTCGAGTTGAAGAGGTCTATGCAGATTGTATGGTCTCGATAGGGGACTATGTCCTTATGGGAGGGGATCTTCCCGCTATGGTGCTTATGGAAGGTCTTTTAAGGCTTATACCAGGCGTTGTAGGCAAAGAAGAATCGGTGCTTGAAGAGTCTTTCTCGGGCCCTTTTGTCGATTATCCTGAATATACAGCTCCTGTGCTTTGGAAGGGGCTTGAAGTTCCCGAGATAATACGCTCGGGTAACCATGGTGCTATTGAATCTTGGAGAAGAACCAAGGCTGCTCATGATTCGGTGATTCATCATTTTGGATGGGTACGCTCACATACCTATGCACAAGAAGATAAGAAGCTGGTGGCGCAACAGATTCCGCCTCATTATGTTATTCTTATGCATAGCCAAGTACTCCTAGGGGACGATACCGAGGGTACTAGTTCAGTGACATCTCTTGATATTCATGATATTGCCCGGTCGGCTTGTACCTATGGCATTACACAGTACTTTCTCGTTACGCCCTTACAAGATCAGCAGAAGATTGTTAAGAAGCTCCTCCATTTTTGGCATACCGATGTAGGTATTGACTATAATCCACAACGGCATGAAGCGCTCAAGGCAGTATGCTTAGTTGAATCCTTTGATGAGGCGCTTGCTCAAATTAAGCACCAAGAAGGTAAGCAACCTCTTTGCATTGCTACCTCGGCACGACAGGTTACCGGTATCAAAGGGCTTACCTATTATGACCAAGAGAGAGTTTGGTCTCAAGAGCGACCGGTAGTCCTTGTACTCGGTACTGCTCGCGGTCTAGCGCCGAGCCTACTTGAACGCTGTGACTATGTATTAGGTCCCATCGAGGGGTTTTCTGAGTTTAACCATTTATCTGTTCGTTCTGCAGCAGCAGTCATCTTTGATAGATGGCTGGGTACGAATCCCGTAGCTCAACAGAGCACTGGTGTGAGTAATACGTAGATGTTATCAAAAACTCTGCTTTCTTGATGAGATTGGCAATCCAATTTCTTTTGTGAAAAGTCTTCAGCCTTCCGATCTCTGAGTTTAACGCCCCAAAGGTATTTGACGACGACCTCACATTGATAGATACTGTAAAAAAGTTCTCAGACATCTACATTAAGGAGATTCTCATGACGAAACTAGTATGTATGGCTCTGACATTGAGTCTTTTTGGTAGCGTATTATTTGCAGAAGATGCTGCATATACTGCTTGTAAGAGCGCAATTGAAAATTCAGACCTTGAAAGCCTTGAGCGAGGGATTCAAGATCTTTTAGGTAGTCAGCAGAGTTCAAATACTAAGAAGATATATTTATCATCTCTTGGTGAGCTTGCTGCAGGAAGAGTTAGAAATGCTCAACTTCATAAGTTATGGGAGAGCGATCCATTCGACGTGGCTATTAAATTAATTGGAACCGGCTTGATAGTAGGTGGCGGAATTCTTGCTATAAAAGGGTTGATGCCAGAGTTGCATATAACGGATAGTCTTATTGAATTAATGCGTAACAGAATGACAATAGTGACGCTTGGTGGACTAGGTCTCGTTACAGGATCAATGCTGCTCTATAAAAGGCAAAGAGATACTACTAAGCTTAAAAAAGCACTAGAAGTGGATAGTTATATCCAGGCTCAAAGAGAAACTTTCAATGCATTAGGTTGAGAAAGACTTTTGTACTCTGAATAAGCTCTTCCTTTTATTGCCACATGTGTTCAGCCTCCAAATATGAGCAAACATAGTTGTTTGTAGGTCTCAAAAAAGCCTGTATACTACTCTATACAGCGAAAATCATACAGAAAGGCTGACCTATGTTGAAGAGATGTCTTATTATAGCATTAGTTACCTCTATGCCTTCATCACAGATCTATACCTGGAATCCATTGAGTGATTACACTTTGCAGGAGATCGTTTGGCTTTCTGCTTCAGTAGTAGCTACGGGCTTGCTATTCAGTACATTGATCGATAACCATGCCCTTCAAAGGCAGTATGATGCTCAAATAGGAAACTATGATGCTTTGGCAAGCAAATATGATGATCACGAGCGCATGTTTAAAGACCATCAGCTACTTTCAGATTTCTATGAATCTGCCCTAGGAGCACGTACTGAGTTTATGCCCTATGTCAAAATTCTAGAACAAGAATTTAGGAGACGAGGAAAAGGAAAAGCAGCTATGGGACCATCTTGTGTTTGAATTTTTTAATATCGATTTTCCTGCTGGACTTAAAGAATTAACCGGCCCAACAGGAGATTCTCGTTGCTTGCTTGGGCCTCTTGATAAATTCTCGAAGAAGCTTCTTGCAACAAAACAAGATCTTGAAGAAAAGGATTATGTGCTTAGTCAGTCTCTGGCTCAGTGGGAACATAATGATGCTCAAGCTCTCTTAACCTTGAAGGGTGTGCATGTAAGAAGTACATTTGCGCATATTCTTTCAATACTTAATGCATTGCAGAGAAATCTTGCTTCATATACGTGCATTGACTCTTCGCAGTAAGGTGCAAGGTGGCTTTAATAGATGAATGTGGACTTGAAAAGTATTTTTCAGGCAAGGATCAGCTTGAATACCATCTAGATGAGCTTATTCGCAGCAAAAGCATGGCTGGTGCGACTATACCCATATATGTCCTATGCGCAATGGATTCATGGAACTCACGAGTTTATTGGGCTGGATCAAAGAAATGCTTGAAAAGTTTACCTATTATGAGTTCCAGAAACCAACTGTTACCTATATAACATCAGTGTATGCTATCCTTGGGGTTATCAAAGAGCAGATTACGCAGTGTACATGATATTCGGCTAACGATGGCGAAGGAAGAAGCTTAATAGGCTGCCAAGTGTAGTGAAATCAATATAAAGCTTCATTCCTAAACACCAGTCTTGAGTGAGCTACTAATAATGGAACATGCCACTTATATGAAGTTGCTGAGGTGCTAGGCAGAGCTAATCTTAGGTCTGTCAGGGATCGATGATTTTGGTATGACAAACGTTAAAAAATATCCTATACTAAGATCAATGCACAGAAAAATTAATCAGTATTTTAGCGTCAAGAGCCTCGAAAAGGACGATCATGAAAGCAAAACACTATACTAAAGAAACGATTCTTGAATTTGGTATGCAACCACGCACCTTTGATTCATTTACAGTCGGAGATACCGTTAAAGTGTCCCAAAAGATCAAAGAAGGCGACAAGGAACGAATCCAGCTATTTGAAGGGGACGTTATTGCTATGCATAACCATGGTATGGCTTCTACCTTCACGATCCGGAAAATCGGTTCCAACTCTATATCTGTTGAACGTATTTTCCCCTATTACTCTCCCCTTGTCGAGCATGTTGAATTTGTTCGTAAGGGTAAAGTCCGTCGTGCTAAGCTCTACTATATGAGAGATCGTATCGGTAAAGCTGCCCGTGTTGCTGAGAAAGTTCTTACCAAAGAACAGAAAGCTGCCCTGAAAAAATCGTAAGGATTGCTATGTATGCAAGAGTCTTTGTGAAAGTTCTTTTCATGGGGACTCTTCTTGTATGCCTAAGTGGGTGCGGAGGGCGCCAAGAGCTATCTCTTTCAAGTGTGATTATGACACCCGCCGTTCAGGTTGAGGAGTTTCCTAACCTAACCCCCGAAGAGCTAGCTCGGCTTCATGATATGTCGTTCCCTTTAAATGTGCAGCCGAAAAAGCTTTTATTTACTGAAACTCAGATGGTGCTTGCCTATAAAACTGAGCTTTCTCAGGAAGAGCTACGTGTATTTTATCACACGAGTATGGACTATTGGGGGTGGGAAGAGCTTGGTATTGTTATGGCGCCAGAATCCTGTCTTATGTTTGCAAAGCCCTCAAAGCTCTGTACTATGGTCCTTCGTCCTGAAGGAGCTCAAACCTCGGTTACTCTTTTTACAACGCTCAAGCAATAAAGATGCTGCACCTAAAGAGATGCAGCACGATTAGTTAGACAAGGTGATCTAGAAAGCCTTGCGAGCTGTTACGCGTTGGACTTCAAGTTCCAATTCTCTTATTTTAAGCTCATGCTTTTTATTTTCTTCTTTGAGTAGATCAAGCTTCACTTGTTGCTCTCTCAGAGCCAATTCTCGTTCTGCAAGATTCGGTATTGCCTTGGGTTGAGCCTGAATCGCCTGGATTGGTTGAGGAGCTGGCTGACAGGTATGTACCGGTTGTGGCTGGTGATATGTAGTTACTCGGCCCTGGCGTACACGCTGTTCAATGACTACGGGGCGGTGCTCAATTACCTGCTCAACGATAACAGGTCGCTCAATAATTCGCGGTGACTCTTCGACATAGACGGTACGGCGATGGCAATGATGATGGTTTGCATGATGAGCGATGGCACTCGTAATGAGCCCAGCGGTCAACCCTGCAAATCCACCAATGATAAGGCCATCAGAAGTTCTTGCCTGGACCGATGCACAGAGCAATATGCTTACTGCAAGAGGTAGAAGAGGTTTATAGATCATGGAGGTCTCCTAGAGGTTAATTATATTTTCTAGAGGGTGCTGCTACTGTATGATTGTTTAGTGATTTTTATGGTGCGTAGCAAGCATTTTATAAACCAGGTTACGTGTATGTATATACAAGCGTAACCGTACTTTACGAAGTTGCAACAGGTGGGGGGTTGTCTGAATGTAGGTAATGAACCGAGAAAAAGGTCCTAGAATGAGAAGTAGCGAGCTTGCGTGGGGTAGCTCGGTCTAATGTTCCTACCTATGGTACGGTATGTATCATAGGTAGGAACTTAGTTGCTTGTAAGAGCTCTTGCTTCGGTAGTTGAGATGAGATCTGCTTTTGGTGCTTTCTCTCATTCTTCAAGCTTCTGGAGTCTCTCTTGGAGAGGCTTGCTTAAGGTGCAGGCGTACCAGATGTTGAAAAGCTACAGTTGCAAGGACATTTAATAGAAGCTGTAAGTGGATGGCTTGCGTCAATAGAGCCATTGCCAAGGAAAGGTTTAGGGACTATTGGACCAAGGCAAGAACCATGTTCACAGGTTTGGTATAGTGGGCAGGGACTTGTACTTGAACAAGGAGTTGTATTCGTAGGTTCACCCCAAAAGTTTCTGCTTACCAGGTAATTGACACCACTTCCATTGTCTTGAATATCGGTAGCGAAACCGGAGAAGGTATTGTTATGGGCCTTAATGAGCCCATTAAACGCTCCTGCTGAGGATGAAGTTGTGGTATCAAACAAAATACTGCCAGTGCCGGTGCCGAAGAAGCAATTACATTCTGCAGTAATATCAAGGAGGGTCCAAGCTATGCTTGGCAAGAGTTTGATACCTATAGATCCAGTAAAACAGTTACCTATGATTTCAGTAATTTCTACTGATTGCGTAAGCCCTGCTTGTGCCGTATAGAAAATTCCCCCAGTAGCGGTGTTACCACAGAGCCTGTTTTGTTGTACGCCGCCCAATACATCCGATAGGAAAAAAACGTTCATATTTTTACTGACCGAGTTTTCTACAAACAGTTTACTTTTTAGTGCGCCTGTATTTGTTATGTCTATTGCAACGCTCGTACTGTTTTCAAATGAGCAGGTATCAATTTCTATTTTTAGCTCTGGTGCAGGAGCTGTACCGGCGGGGTTATAACTTGGAGAGCCCTGGATATTAAAACTATTAATATTAGAAAATGCTGAATCTTTAATGAGAACTGTCTGAACACTTCCATTTTGGGGGAAACAAAAGAATCCTATAGTATTCCGCAACAAAATCATGCAAATATGAATCTTTAACGACTACTGAAGAAAAGGCGGTAGTAGTGCCACCTCCAGGGGCAGAGAAGATACCACCTAAATCAGTACCGGCGTTAATTTGAGAAAGCTCGCACTTGCATATTGTTAATTCCCGATGAGCAGGATTTACTGGAAGGTCTTCAATTCCTGCCCCAGCGTGATTGTTCCGAATAATTACATGTTCTATAAGAGTTTCGCCAGATTGTGAGCATTGACCATGTATTCCCCCTACGGCACGACCTGTAAAAGGATTTCCAGCGGGAATTTTGATATTTCCCTGGTTGTGACCGGTAATGAGGCAGTCCTGTACGGTCAGATTTACGGCGTTATCGTAATTGATGGCAGAAGACCAGGTGTTTTTAAAGTAGATGTTCTTAATGACATTATTGCCCGTAGCTGTGATGCCAACTGGGTTTGGGGTTGTGCTAAATGTCGTAATGATAGCTTGTTGTGGAGATACAGAGATATCACGTCGGATCGCAAGATCCAATGATTTCTTGTCCTGGCTTGAGAGTTATACCTCCTTCAAGCGCCTGTACTGAAGGAAGCACTATCAGGACATCCCATGTAGCAAGGGCAGCAGCAGCAAGTGATGAGAAAGGATGTTTTTTGCTACCATTACCGTTTGGAGCAGCATTGGCTTGGACATATTTCACGATATCTTCATTGCAATGCTTATCAGATTTTGCTAACGCAGGTGCAAGAATCATAAGACTTATGAGTAACACAAGAGATTTTGATACGAACTTCATAGGATTTCCCCCTTTGAAACGATTTGTTTTTCTGGGTTCACTCCCCAGTTACACTCAGGGTACTCTAAAGAAAATTCCGAAAGCAATAGTTTCGGGTTGTTAGTATAAGAGAGGTGCAGGGAAGTTAGTTATGCTACATGAAGGAAAGATGTTTGGTGTTGGTACTAGCGTAACCGTACTTTACCAAGCTGTAACAGGTATGGGTTAGATGTGAATTCGATGCTTCTTGAGTGCGCGCAAGGAGTCGGGAACAGCGAACTAGCGTGAGAAGAAGTAGCTTGGATAAATAGCATGCCTCATGTCAGGATAGGCGTAAATCGGCGAATAGACGTAGGTGGGATAGTCATATGCATAGATAGGTGCTCCCGGATAGACAAAGAGGTAGGCAGGACCATCTTGATAATAACATTGGTTGCCAAATGATTCTTCTGCTAACGTAGCGCCGGTAAGGGCACCGAGAAATCTTCCCACTGCCGCATCTCTTTGGCGATTTTGAGCATGGAGTGAGGGAACGAGTCCAACACATATAAGTACGAAAAAAGCTTTTTTGTAGATAGTCATGTCTTCCCCTAACGTTCTTTCCAATCTGTAGTTTTAGAATGCCAAAGCCACGCTGGGAAAGTCAACAGTAGGTGTAAGCGATCTTCTCAAGTTGATGCTAAGTAGCTTGTGCAAGGAGTGGACCGAGCTTCGTTACTTTCCCCGCTCCTTGAAGCAAGATAAGATCATCTTGTGAAGCTTTCTTGGCAAGAAGTGCTTGTATCTCTATGAAATTCTCTGATTGAGGTACATAGGTGATAGGGCATTGGGGATTTTTTGCTACGATAGCTTGTACGAGAGCCGACGTAGTAATGCCTGGACGGGGATCTTCGCTTGCAGGGAAAATGTCAGTAATAATGAGCTCATCTACAGCACTGTAGGCCAACAGGTTTACAAAGTCATCCCATAGAAGCTCAGTACGAGAGAATCGATGTGGCTGAAAGACGAGGATGAGTTTTCCTTTAGTCCTTTTGCGTGCGACCAGGAGGGTATTGAGGATTTCAGTAGGGTGATGTCCATAATCATCGATAATCTCTGCGCCCTGGAAGGTACCTTTATAGGTAAATCTTCGGTCCACGCCTTTAAATGTCTGCAGAGCATGAGCCGCCTCTTCAAATGAAACTCCGATATCAAGCACCGTTGCGAGGGCTCCTAGAGCATTCAGAAGATTGTGCTTACCCGCCATAGAAACCGTCAAGAGTACCCAATAGAATTCCCTTATTATAGACGGTACAGGTAGATTCGTGTGTTCCTAGGACGACATCGGTACCATAGATATCAGCCCCTTCTTGATCAAGTGCATACTTAATAGTTTTTACCTGATGAAACGGGAGCAGTGATCGAATATTGGGATCATCAAGGCAGACAACCGCTTTTCCATAGAAAGGAACATGCGTAATGAATTCTGCAAAGGTCTTCTTAATATCTTCAAGATCCTTATAGGTATCAAGATGCTCAAGACCAATATTTGTAATAACTGCTATGGTAGGATAGAGTCGGAGGAAGGATCGATCGCTTTCATCAGCCTCAGCAACTAAGAATTTTCCTGAGCCATGTTGAGCATTTGAGGAGATAGCCTTGAGATGTCCTCCGATAATGACGGTAGGATCTTGATTGGCTTCAATGAGAATATGTGAAATGAGTGAAGTAACCGTTGTCTTACCATGAGAGCCCGTTACTCCAATGCTGAATTTGGTGCGCATAATCTCTGAAAGCATTAAAGCTCGGGGAATCGTTGGAATGCCTCGAGTCTGTGCATAGGTGATTTCTTCATTTGATTCACGAATAGCTGAGGAATAGACCAGGACGTCGATTGTATGGTCCCGACACTGAGGAGTATTATTCCCCTGATGAATGGTACATCCTAACTTAAGCAAGTCCTGGACACTTTTTTGCGAAAGGTCCGAATCGCATCCTGAGATGGTATACCCTTGTGAGCGAAGGATTTTGGCAATGCCGCTCATACCTATACCACCGATACCAACAAAATGAATATGTCCTTGCGTATACATGTCGATGCTTTCAAAAAAAGAGTTAATGTGGCCTATGACTTGAGATAGATCTTCCTTTTGAGTATACGTAAAAACGGTACTTTTTTCTATCTTGAAAAGAAATGAGGTTGTCTCATAAGAGATTGTATCTTATAAGGAAGTGTTGATTTTAATGAGCTGTGCTTTAATCTGAAGCAGCTTGGCGGCGATATCTTTACTCTTACGCTGATCAAAAGAGGGTTCCTTCTGAGCATGTTCAGTTAATCTTGTGACCTTAGTTGGCTCAAAAAAAAGAGGAGATGCTGCATGGAGCTCTTTTCCCTCAAACTGACCGCTCGTATCTTGAAGAGCTTTTTTTGCAGCGGCCATTGTTAAGCCTTTTTCATAGAGGAGCTCTTTAATGCTTCTGAAGGTAGCAAGCTGTTGAGGGGTATAGACAGCCTCATCATTCTCCCTAAGTGGAACAATGTCGAACTGCTTTTCCCACGCCGTAAGCATATACAATTGTATACCTAACGTGTGTGCAATTTCAGCTTTAGTAAATGCTTTTTCTGTCATTGGCTCTATCTTGCTAAGAGGCTGGTCGTTACGATTCTAATGATAGAGCAAGTTTCGCGGTGTGTAAAGCGAATATCCTGCGCTTTTTCTTCTTTCAATACCTAGATGTTTTCTTAGGCATAGGATTTTTTCGACTAGCCTAAAATGTGGCCCTTTGGTAAACTACGTACAGAATCTCCTCATCACCTTAAGATAGTGGTCGTCCTGGTATAGGGTGTCGCTGTTACTTTTTATTGAAAAGGATCATTTCATGAATGCTAAAGATTTTATACTGCCTGTTGCTTTTGCGCTCGCAGGTACGCTGCTTATCCATCATTTTTTCCTAGCTGAGAAGCACCCTGCTACTGAACAGGCCACTGATCGTCGTTTTGTAGCGCCTACAACAGTTCAGATTGCAGAACCCTTAGATCTTGATATCGATTATTATGATGCGGCACCTGCTCGAGAACATGAAGATTCAGTGGTTACCTTGCCTACCAGTAGAATTCAGTTTTCTAATGATGGTGCGGCAGTTACTTTTATCGGGTATGCGCGTGAGCTTGGGGGTAAGCCCACTTTGGTGGAGACGTTAGTGCCTTCGTCAAGTAAGCAAAAAGGGTCCTTTTTAGTAGCGCTCGATGGTCTAGGGAAGACTCCTTACTACTATACTCTGAGTGACAAGAAAGATGAGGACAAGCGGACTATTCTTACTTATAAGGGAGAATCCCCCGCAGCAAGTATTACTAAGCAGTTTACGGTGCATCATGATGAGTATGTCATAGATCTTACCGTTACGATCGATCCTAAGACTCCTGAAGGCGTAAGACCACGTATTTTCTTTACCGGTCCACAAGTGGTTGGTGATACGAAAGACATTGTCAACACGGTACTTGCAAGCGGCACTTCTCTTGAAAAGAAACCGATCAAAGATCTTATTAATGTAGGAGTTGAACATCCTTCAATCTTTGGGCTTGAAGATACCTATTTTGCACAGGTACTGTTTAAAGATCCTGATCATTTTACCCAGCGTGCCTTCTTTAAATTCGATGGTGAGACTCCACAGGCAGTGCTCCAGAGTGACACGATACATGAGAAAAAGAGCTGGACACTTTCATTCTATGCTGGACCGAAAGAGCTTGCTGCAATCTCTCATGTTGATAGTAGGTTGGAGGGGCTTCTTTCCTATGGATGGTTCTTCCATATTTCTAAGTACCTTCTCTATCTGCTTATCTTCTTATATGGCATATTTCAGAACTATGGGATCGCTATTATCGTATTAACATTGTTAGTGCGTATCGTTTTGATTCCGTTTACCTTGAATGTCGAACAGACTAAAAAAAGAAATATGGAAGCCCAGAAGAAACTTCAGTACCTTGAGCAACGCTACAAGGATGATCCAGAGGCTCTTTCAGCGGCAAAATCTGAATTCATGCGTAAGCATGGTGTTTCGCAGACCTTGGGATGTTTGCCTATATTTCTTCAGATACCTGTTTTTATTGGATTGCAGCGTGTTTTATCAAATGCGATTGAGTTATACCAAGCACCTTTTCTATGGATATCAGACTTATCATCACCCGATCCTTACTATATTTTACCGGTACTTGCTGGTGCTTCAATGATAGGAATGATGGGTGAAATGAGTGATGCTCGACAGATGATGTTTAATGTTTTGTTAGCGATTGTTTTTGCGGCGATTACCGTGAATATATCTGCTGGGCTAACACTTTTCATAGCATCTAGTTCATTGTTCGCATTAGCACAAACTCTTGTACTTAAAGCACTTGCACGATGATTGACCAGAGTCCTACACTTCTTGCCTTCCTAAAGGAGCTTCAGCGGGTGCCGTACTTGGCTTCGAAGAATCTGTACGTGGTAGCACAGTACTTTCTAGATCTTGATGAGCCGTCGACTCAAAAGTTCGTATCGATACTTCAAGAGCTTAAAAAGCGCATTGATAAGTGTTCTCACTGTTGGACTTGGAAAGAGAAGGATAAGGCCTGCCCCTTTTGTAGCTCAGCAAAACGAGATGCTCAGATGATCTGTGTGGTGGAAAACTGGCGTGACCTTATTGCGCTTGAAAAAACTGGTGGATACTTTGGGATGTATCATGTTCTTGGTGGAGCGTTATGCCCTCTTGATGGGATAGGCCCTGATGACTTAACGATTAAGCAGCTTGTCGCTCGGGTAGCCACCGGGTGTAAGGAGCTTATCTTTGCGTTTAATCAGACTCCCGAAGGAGAGGCTACAGCTTCCTATATTTCATCAAAACTCAAAGGTAAAGATATTAAGATAACCTGTCTAGCGCGTGGGCTACCAGTAGGCTCATCATTAGAGGCTATGGACCGCTTAACCGTGTATAAGGCGCTATCAGAGCGACGACCATTTTAACCGAGGATACTCTATGAGTTCATATACTCCCTATATTGAAAGAAGAAAACTTCTGCAAACTGCTCTTTCAGAGGCATATCCGGGGAAAAAAGGTTCCGTCATTCTTTTTGCTGGGTTTGAACATCATCGATACGCTTTCCGACAAGAGAGCACCTTTTATTATTTTACGGGCCTTGAAGAGCCGGCAACGATTCTTCAGATGGATCACAACGCTACAACTCTTTGGGTTCCCAGCTATGGAAGTTCTCGCTCTCAATGGGTAAGCACTATTGCAGAGGCTGAGCAAAAGCACGCAGTTCAATGGGGAATGAATGACGTTCGCCATCTAGGACACCCTTGTAAGGGCTATGCAGCAACTGCAGCATGTACCCAAAAAGAATATGAGCATTTTTTGGAGGATCTGGCAGCTCGAGTGGCAAGGGGAGAGCTGTTATATATGGTGTACAATCCTTCCCGAGTAACTGAACAAACTCTTTTTATTGAGAGATTGTGTGCCTTACGTCCTGAAATTGCATCCTCAATTATTGATATCTCATCAGTGGTAGGTGCACTACGTCGTACGAAATCTCGTGATGAGCTAGAAATGATCTATGATGCAATCGATTGTACTATGCAAGCGATTGAAGCAGCAGCAATGCGCACTGGACCAGAACTTTTTGAGTATCAGCTCCAAGCTGGGGTTGAGTTTATTTTTAAAGAGGCTGGTGGTTCACCCGCATTTCCTACGATTGTAGGGAGCGGAAAAAACAGTACGGTTCTTCATTACACTGCTAACAATCGTCAGCTTCGTGCGGGAGATCTTGTTGTACTTGATTGTGGAGCTGAAATTGGATTTTATTGTGCTGATCTGACTAGAACACTTCCAGTATCTGGTACCTTTACCAATCGTCAACGAGAAGTCTACGATTGTGTTCTTGCAACTCAGGATTATATAGCCGAGCTTGCAGCGCCAGGGTATTGGTTGCATAATAAGGACTATCCTGATAAGTCGTTACATCATCTAGCACTTGAGTTTCTTAAAGAGCAGGGCTATGCAGAGTATTTTACTCACGGTATAGGGCACTTTCTTGGACTTGATGTACATGATGTTGGTTCTGAGTGCGGCCCCTTGCAAGAGGGTGATGTTATCACTATTGAGCCAGGTATTTATATACCTAAGGAGATGCTAGGTGTCCGCATTGAAGATAATTATTGGATCACCGATAAAGGTGCTGTTTGTATGAGCGAGGAGCTTCCTCGGGACTCCTATGAGATCGAAGAGATGATGGCCTCAGAGCTTGATGATGAGACTGAAGAATTCTGATTAGCAGAAAAAATAGATAACCGTTACGCAGTACTTTTAATATGATCTTCTTGCTAAAATTAGTAAACTCGCATATAATAAACTTATATACTTTATTAATCATACACAAGAGGTGACGAAGATGTGGACGAGGACCTATAGTAAAACCTACACTGGTGTGACAAAAGAGGCGATATGGCGTGTCTGGACCGACGTAAATGCCTGGTCTGTTTGGCATGGAGATCTAGAATATTGCACGATGGAAGGGGCTTTTGAAGTAGGGAACTATTTTATGATGAAGCCTCAGGGATTCAGTGCGGTTAAGATTATGCTGACGCATGTAGAAAAAGAAAAAACATTCACCGATTGTACAACATTTATTGGTGCTAAGATGTATGACACCCATACGGTAGAGGAAACTCCCCAGGGGATCAGGGTAACTAATATTGTTATGGTAACAGGGCCATTGCAATGGCTATGGACTAAGCTAGTTGCCCAGAATGTCGCCGCGAGTATTCCCGAGCAAATAGATGCGTTAATTAAGAGAGCACAGGAAAGCAATGACAAAAAGGTCTAAGCTTCCCTTTGGGTTTGATGCACCGGAAGATAGCCCAGGGTTCTTGCTCTGGCAGACTACCATTGCCTGGCAACGGCGTATTAAAAAAGTGCTTGAGCCTTTTGGTGTTTCGCATGCTCAGTTTGTTATTATGGCCTTAGCCCTCTGGTTTGAAAAGCATGGACAGGTGCCGACTCAAGTTCTTCTCTCGCAGGCCTCGAGGCTTGATAAGATGACGGTCTCAAAGGCGCTAAAAGTACTAGTGACACAGGAGCTTGTAGAGCGTAGTGAGTCCGTACACGATACTCGTGCTAAGAGCATAGTACTTACTCTTCATGGTAAAGGGATGATCCGTAAGCTTGTACCTCTTATTGAGCAGATCGATACTGAGTATTTTTCTTCACTTTCAAAGCAAGAAGAGCGATCGTTCATGCATTGTTTGAAACTATTGGCTAAAGCACATGATTGATTTGCCAAAGTACATACTGGCATGGCGAGTCCAATAAGGTATCATGCACGTGACAGCAATACAACCGATCCGATTTGACGAGTCTGTTTTTTTTACATAACCTTAGGACAGTGTGGTTCTTTAAAAGAGCCTAGAATAATAAGGATATTCCATGGATATGAATAGAACATTTTTCTTGCGTCGCGAAGATGAAAAGCCTCGGTGGCGTGAAATCGATGCGCAAGGCCAAATAGTTGGTCGCTTAGCCACCCAGATTGCAGATGCATTGCGTGGTAAAGATCGCGCAACATATACCCCCCATTCTGATGCTGGTGACTATGTTGTGGTGATCAATGCGGATAAGATTGTTTTTAGCGGTAATAAAATGACTCAAAAGGTTTACCAGCGCTATTCAGGGTATATTGGTAATCGTAAAGAGTTTTCTCCTGCAGTTGTTATGGAAAAGCATCCAGAGCGGATTCTTGAAATGGCGGTCCGCGGTATGCTCCCTAAGAATAAATTGGCACGCGAGCTTCTTAAAAAATTACGCGTATATAAAGGAGCTGAGCACCCACATGCTGCGCAAATTGCGGGATTTCCTGAGGAAATTAAATAGTTTGAAAGATAGCAAAAAAGGGGGCCTAATAGGTCCTCTTTCATTTCTAGTGTGTCTCATCGTATCGAACTCATAGGTAATAAGGAGGATGGTGCACTTTCCTTGTAAGGGTCTTACAAAAATATCTTAACCAATTGGAGTATCAATGATTACTAAAATGACAAGACTATTTGTGGTTTGCGCTCTTACGAGCATCTATGCAGGACTTCAAGCAAACGCTATAATAATTGCGAGCGTAGATGAGTATACAAAACATGTACAAGGACCAAAGCCTGTGCTTGCAATGTTTACGGCAAGTTGGTGTGGACCCTGCAAACAGACAAAACCTTATTTCTTGGAACTCGCTCAAGCATATCCTGACATTACCTTTTGTGTCGTAGATATCGACAACAAAGGTCTTTCTTCAATTACCAAAGGTATCAAGGGAGTCCCGACCTTCATAGCTAACCATAAAGGTCAAGAAGTTATCCATAAGGCTGGAGGTATGACTCGTACCCAGCTTCAAGATATGATTGAGACTTTTAAAGCTGAGGTAACAGGACAACCAAAAGCTGCTGTACAAAAAGCTCCAGAACTGACCGCAGATGATTGCTATGCTAGAGGACTGGCGCATTATAAGAAGATCATAGAGATCTGCCAAAAGAAAGACTTTGATATAGCAGGATTAGAGGCAGCATTATTTGATGAAGCTTCTGCTGAAATCTTCAAAGACTTCTCCATAGATGATCCATCGAGCGCGTCGAATAAGAAGCCTTTTGAAAATTATAAAAACTATAGTCGTGGAGCGAAAAAAGCTCTGGAAGGGTACAAATTCCAAAGTATAAATCCACAAGATTCGATCATTCGATATAGTATGCATTCATTTGATATGGTGCTTGCTTCACCAGACTACGCTACTTATTTGAGTCGGCAGATGAAGATAGCCGAACTGATTCAGAAAAGAATGAAGCTCCTGACGTATGAGATTCTTGCAGACATAGACTTTTCTAGTCTATAGTGTTGCTTACTAGTTTCTAGAAGGCCGGCTCTGAGCCGGCCTTTTCAGTGCCCAAAAGAATGCTAAGCAACTTGTCTTTGTGCGGGATATGAGCTGTCCGGCAGTAGTTAATAGCAATCAGTGGGCTACCTCAGTAAGCATGAGCATTGATTCATTGCCGCTAGGGGATGGTCGAGGATGCATAACGTTAACGGTGGTTGAGCCGGCTGGGACCGATGAGGTAGTTACCTTTTCAATTACTCCATTTGTTGGAACAGCCATTGCGAAGACAGTGTTTGCGCAGACGTTTTCCGTTCTGCCTGTTTCAAGTATGTCGCACTGCTCGCTACTTTTGTAATAGCTATTGATTGGGTGGTTTCTTTGCAATCGAGTTTCCCTTACCGCAAGGCATATCGAACGCCCTAAAAGCCTATATATTTAACAAATACTGTAGCTGTGTTTTGCAGAGCTGTACGGTACCTGTCGGTTCCGCTGCATGAAATAGAATTTCTTTTTGAAAGTATAAGGGGCACCCAGAAGGGCGCCCCTTAGTTTCTTAAGGATTTAAAGCTAAAACCATGAACTTAATTTAATGACATCGCGGAACGTAAGATAAATGAACAAGAGTATGACTCCTATCCAGGTATAATAGTGAACGTTTTCACGCGCTGTATCTGAGAGTGGGCGGCCTGAAAGTGCTTCAATCGTGAAAAAGAGTACCTGACCACCATCAAAGATAGGAAGAGGAAGAAGATTAAATATAGCAAGGTTGACACTGATAAAAGCTAGCATAAAGAGGAACATTTTTATGCCCATGCCCGCAAATTGAGTAACCTGAGTAATAAGCATGAGCGGCCCACCAAGACCTTCTCTACTTTTTGTAAGATGCAGTAGAGCATTGCCTACCTGCTTCATCAGTGACCAGGTTGCCAGCCAGCCTTCTTTGAATGCCTCAAAAAAGCCCATTTTTGTGATGTGCCATGCTACACCGATTAGGGGCTTCGCGTGACTTCCTACTGTCTGCTCATCGGGAGTAATCTCTATTGTAAGGGCTTCGTTAGCTCTTTGTACTCCAAGACGTACCGGTTTTTTTATGAAGGGTTCAAGGGCAGCTACAACTTCACCGATAGTGGCTGTGGGCTTATCATCAACGCTAACAATCGTGTCGTTTTCATGTAGGCCAGCTTTTTCAGCAGGGGTTTTTGGATAGACCGATCCTATGTTTGCAGGTTTATCGTTACACCATGAACCTATACAAGGGGCTCCTGAGCTAAAAAGAATGCTTAGCGCAAAGTAGGCAAAGATGATATTAAACCCTATTCCTCCAAGCATAATGAGAAACTTTTGCCAGTAGGGCTTAGAATTAAAGGAACGATCGCCCGTATCTTGAGCATGAGCCTGCTCTCCTTGTCCCATTTCAGCCGATCCTGCTAACTCCACATAGCCTCCTAAGGGTATGGCAGAGAGCGCATAGGTAGTTTCGCCGATCTTTTTCTGAAAAATCCTGGGCCCAAAACCGATTGAAAAGGAGGGTGCATAGACATTAAAGAGCTTTGCAGTAAGAAGGTGCCCAAGCTCATGAAAAGCTATCACAAAGCCTAATCCAAAAAGTGCTAGGATAATAAGGGGCAGGTTGGACCATAAGAGTCCCAGAGCTAGGGTAACTTTAGTGAAAAGCGCATGCAGCAACATAGATTCTCCTTGAAAAATTGACAAATGAAACTTCTGTAGTATAGTTAGAACACTAGCTTACTTTATTTGTTCTAAGAGGCAAATTCTTTTGTCTTTTGATCTTGAAAAAAAGAGCAAAGAAGCTATACTACTGAAGTAATCTATCGAAAATTAGGGCTGAAAAGATTTTCCCAAAATCAGGTAAAGCCTTAATGAGTCAGAACATTGAAAAGAAATAGCTTCCCTTAGGGAGCACTGTTTTTAAGAGGTCTCTCTTTGAATGAAGAAGCCTCATGCATGTTGGAATTAAAGATGGAATCTATAACTTTAATGGAATGGTAACGTATGCCCACGATTAATCAATTAGCGCGCTTTGAGCGCACTAAAGCCAAAGTCAAATCAAAAAGTGCGGCCCTGAAGGCAAATCCTCAGGTCCGTGGTGTATGTACTCGTGTATTTACGACAACGCCTAAAAAACCAAACTCAGCATTACGTAAAGTTGCTCGTGTTAAGCTTTCAACCGGTATTGAAGTAACTGCTTATATTCCTGGTGAAGGCCATAACTTGCAAGAGCACTCTGTGGTGCTTGTTCGTGGTGGTAGAGTAAAAGATCTTGCCGGTGTTAAATATCATATTGTTCGTGGTGCACTTGATTCTGCTGGTGTTGAAAATAGAAAGACAGAGTCCGTTCACTGTATGGTGCTAAGCGTCCAAAGTAAGTAGGAAGGTAAGATATGCCAAGACGTAAATCAGTAAATATTAGACGAGATAATTGGAGTTGATCCTCGTTATGGATCTCGAGATCAGTTCAAAAATTTATTAATGTTGTTATGGGGCGTGGCAAAAAAAATATTGCTCGTACAATTGTGTATGATGCAATTGATGTATTTAGTGAAAAAAGCGAAGGTGATCAAGAATAAAGCGTTAGATCTTTTTTATAAAGCATTTGAGCAAGTGATTCCTGCTGTTGAAGTTCGTCCGCGTCGTGTTGGTGGTAGTGTTTATCAAATTCCTATGGAAGTAGATCCTGATAGAGCGCGAGCGCTTGCAATGCGTTGGCTTATTAGCAGCTGCAGCAGAACGTTCAGATAAAACTATGGGTATTACGTTTGGCACATGAGCTTATTGGATGCTGCTGAAGGTCGTGGTGGTGCGGTTAAGAAAAAGATTAGATGTTCATAGAATGGCAGAAGCTAATCGTGCCTTCTCTCATTATGCTTGGTAGGTAAGGTGTAGTAATGAGTAATCCATTAGAGAAATATAGAAATATAGGAATTGCTGCTCATATTGATGCGGGTAAAACTACCGTTACTGAGCGTATTCTTTTTTATACCGGTATTATCCATAAAATTGGTGAAGTTCATGAAGGTGAAACTATTATGGACTGGATGGAGCAAGAGCGTGAGCGTGGTATTACCATTACCTCAGCTGCAATCAACTTGTAGCTGGAAAGATTATCATATTAATATTATTGATACTCCGGACACGTTGATTTTACTATTGAAGTAGGACGTTCATTGCGTGTTCTTGATGGTGTGATAGCAGTTTTTTGTGGTGTTGGTGGTGTTCAGCCTCAATCTGAAACAGTATGGCGTCAAGCAAATCGTTATAAAGTTCCACGTATTATTTTTGTTAATAAACTTGATCGTATTGGTGCTGATTATTTCACAGTGTAGTTGATGATGTTAATATAAAGCTTAAAGGCTAATGCAGTTGCTATGCAAATTGCCTGTTGGTGAATCAGAAAATTTTACGTGGCATTATTGATGTATTAACTCGTAAAATGGCAACATTTAGTGAGGGTGATAATGGGTTGACATGTAATATGGTCTGATGTTCCTGCAGAATATAAAGATCAAGATTGAAGAGTTGCGTGCTAAGATTGTTGAAAAAGCATGCTGATTTTGATGATGCAGCTTGGCTGAAAAATTTTTAAATGAAGAAGAAATTTCGATTGAAGAAATTAAAGCAGCTTTACGTAAAGGTACGTTATTGAGCATAAAAGTAGTTCCTGCATTTTGTGGTACTGCTTTTAAAAATAAAGGTGTTCAGCTTAGTGCTTGATGCTGTTGTTGATTATTTGCCATCACCACTGGATATTCCTCCGGTTGAGGGTATAGTGCCTGGAACTGATGAAGCTGAGATTGCGTAAAGCTGATCCTAGATGAACCATTTTCAGGCCTTAGTTTTTAAAATTATGACCGATCCATTTGTTGGTGTCTTGAACTTTATTCGTGTTTATTCAGGTGAATTAAAGTCTGGTTCTTATGTTTATAATTCTACGTACAGGAACTAAAGAACGTGTAAGTCGTTTGGTTAAAATGCATGCAAATAAGCGTGAAGAAATTGAAGAGTTACGAGCAGGTGATATTGCTGCAGTTGTTGGTGTTAAAGATGCTATCACAGGTGATACACTGTGTGATGAAGGTCATCAATATATTGCTTGAAAACAATTGATATTCCAGCGCCAGTTATTTCTGCTTCAGTTGAGCCAAAAAATAAAGCTGATTATGAAAAAATGACTATTGGCTTTGCGAAAAATGATGCAAGAAGATCCATCATTTCAGTTTATCTTATGATGAAGAAACAGGTCAAACAGTTATTGAGGGTATGGGTGAATTGCATCTTGAAATTATTGTTGATCGTTTAAAGCGTGAACATAAAGTTGAAGTTGTTCAAGGTAAGCTGCAAGTTGCTTATAAAGAAACAATTCAAAAACCTGTTGATGCTGAAGGTAAATTTATTAAGCAATCTGGTGGTCGTGGTCAATATGGTCATGTTTGGATTAAGATTGAACCTCTTGAGCGTGGTAAAGGTTATGAGTTTGAAAATGAAATTGTTGGTGGTTCTATTCCAAGAGAATTTATTCCTGCGGTTGAAAAAGGTCTTGAAGAAGCAATTAATACAGGTGTTTTGGGTGGATATCCAGTTGTTGATGTTAAAGTAACCTTATTTGATGGTTCATACCATGATGTTGACTCATCTGAAATAGCATTTAAAATTGCTGCTTCTATGGCATTTAAAGATGGTATGGCAAAAGCATCTCCTGTATTGCTTGAACCAATTATGAAAGTTGAAGTTGAAACACCTGAAGAATATATGGGTGATGTGATGGGTGATCTTAAACTCTCGACGTGGCAGAATTCTTAGGTATGGAATGCTAAGAGTGGGTAAACAAGTTATTACTGCTGAAGTTCCACTTGCGTGAAATGTTTGGTTATGCAACTGATTTGCGTTCTATGACTAAAGGACGAGCAACCTATTCGATGGAATTTGAATGTTATCGAGAAGTGCCAAAGAATGTTCAAGAAGCAATTGTTGAAGAAGTAAATAGTTAGTATGTATAGTATTAATTATAGTTGTTAGGAGATAACGATGGCAAAAGGTATATTTGAGCGAAAAAAACCGCATGTAAACGTGGGTACTATTGGTCACGTTGACCATGGTAAAACAACATTAACAGCTGCAATTACAAAAGTATTTAGCAAAAAAAGGTTTGGCAGAAGCTAAAAGCATTTGATCAGATTGATAATGCTCCAGAAGAAAAAGCACGTGGTATTACCATTGCAACTTCTCACGTTGAATATGAAACAGAAAAGCGTCACTATGCACACGTTGACTGTCCTGGTCATGCTGACTATGTAAAAAACATGATCACCGGTGCTGCGCAAATGGATGGTGCTATTTTAGTTGTATCTGCTGCTGATGGTGCTATGCCTCAAACACGTGAACATATTTTGCTTGCAAAAAACGTTGGTGTTCCAGCACTTGTTGTTTTCTTGAATAAAGTAGATATGGTTGATGATCCAGAAATGATTGACATGGTTGAAGAAGAAATTCGTGATCTTGTTAACAAAATATGATTTCCCTGGTGATAAAATTCCTGTTATTCGTGGTTCAGCTTTAAAAGCACTTGAAGGTGATAAAGGTGAAATTGGTGCTACAAGCAATTATGAAATTAATGGATGCTCTTGATACCTATATTCCAGAACCAGTACGTGAAATTGATAAACCATTCTTAATGCCTGTTGAAGATGTATTCTCTATTTCTGGTCGTGGTACAGTTGCTACAGGTAGTATTGAACGTGGTAAAGTTAAAGTTGGTGAAGAAGTTGAAATTGTTGGTTTTGGTACAACATCAAAACAACTGTTACTGGTGTTGAAATGTTCAGAAAAGAACTTGAATGAAGGTCAAGCTGGTGATAACGTTGGTCTTCTTCTTCGTGGTGCTAAGAAAGAAGAAATTGAACGTGGTATGGTTCTTGCTAAACCTGGTTCAGTTAACTCCGCATAAGAAATTTAAATGTGAAGTTTATGTATTATGCAAAGATGAAGGTGGACGTCATAGTCCATTCTTCAATGGATATCGTCCACAATTCTATTTCAGAACAACTGACGTTACTGGTGTTGTAACACTTGCCAGCTGGTCGTGAAATGGTAATGCCTGGTGATAATGTTAGAGTTGACAGTTGAATTGATTTCACCTATTGCTATGGAAAAAGATCTACGTTTTGCAATTCGTGAAGGTGGCAGAACTGTTGGTTCTGGTGTTGTTACTGAAATTATTGAGTAATTGGGTTGATAGATGAAAAAACAAAAAATTCGTTTAACGCTTAAATCATATGATCATCAATTGCTTGGATAAAGCAGTTAAGCAAATTGTTTTGACAGTAAAAAGAACAGGATCCCAATTAGTGGGACCTGTTCCTCTGCCGAATAAAAGCGTTGTTTTACGGTTTTGAGATCGCCGCATATTGATAAAAAATCACGTGAGCAATTTGAATTAACAACGCATAGACGCATTTTAGATATTGTTTCTCCATCAGATGCAACAATGGATGCGCTTATGAAGTTAAATATTTCATCTGGTGTTGATGTTGAAATTAAGTAAGAAAGGTATATCACATGGTGAAACGGTCTCTGGGGTAAAAAAATAGGAATGACCCAAGTTTTTCGCAGGAGAATAAAGTGGTTCCTGTTACCGTTATTGATGTTGCTAACTGGTATGTAACTCAAGTTAAAACCAAGGAAAGCGATGGGTATGATGCGGTTCAAATTAGGCTATGTAAAGAAAAAATATGCAGATCAGTACTTTTTCACCTGATTGGTTGAAAAAGACCAAGAAATATTTTAGTGCCTTTAAAGAAGTGCCTAACTGAGCAAGCTAATGCGGGTGAACAGAAGCGTTGGCAAGGAATCGAGATTGGTCAGCTGCTGACTCAATTCTTAGCTTGGCAAAAGGTGATCGTGTTGATGTTTCTGGTATTACCAAAGGTACGTGGATTTCAAGGTGTTGTTAAACGACATGGATTTTCTGGTGGTCCTGCAAGTCACGGTGCTACATTTGGTACGCATTCCCGGAGCTTTAAGCTTTATGAGAAGTCGTGGTCGTGTTATTAAAGGTAAAAGAATGCCTGGTCATATGGGTGTTGATCAACGTGTACGATGAAAAATCTTGAAGTAGTAGACATTGAGCCAGATGCACATGTTGTGTTAGTAAAAGGTTCGGTTCCTGGCAAATCTGGATCCTTGGTTTTTGTGAGAAAGGTGTAGGTAAACACATGGCTACAAGAAAAACTGCTACAAAGCTAACGAGTTCTGGTGAAGGATGCTACAGACTGATGACTCCAGCAGATATTGGTCTGACCGAAGAGCAGCGTACAGACAGTACATAGTGAAGCATTTTCGACCTATATCCGTGCATTGTTACAAAATTGGCGTCAAGGAACAGTTGCTTGTAAAGGTCGTTCTGATGTTGCTTTTTCTAATAAGAAACCTTGGAAACAAAAAGGTACAGGTCGAGCACGTGCAGGTAGTCTCGCGTTCTCCATTTGGCGAAAAGGTGGTGTTATTTTTGGTCCACAACCAGCGTACACGTACCTTGAAAGTTACCAAAAAATCGTCGAAACGTAGTGTATGATAAATCTTCTTTGGGATTGTTTGGATAATAATAATATTGTAATGTCTTAGATTGGGAACCACTCAGATGGTGCACCAAAAACAGCACATGCATTTAATGCATTGCAAGCATGCGGGTTTGCATGACAAAAAATATTATTCTTTTTGTAGTCGCCAGCATGATAGATATGACTCATGCATCATTTGCCAATATTCCTAATGTACGTATGCTTCTTTTTGATCAACGAAATGCGTATGATCTTTCCAATGGTAAACATGTGGGTGGTTTTAAAAAAAGATTTAGATGCTTTTAAAGAAATGGTGAGCACATGGATTTAACAATTTATGATATTATTAAAGGTCCGCGGATTACTGAAAAAGCATATAGCTTAAATAAGAATTTAAAAAAGCTAGTGCTTGAAGTTCATCCTGATGCAAATAAGCCTCTTGATTGCAGAAGCATTAAAAAAGCTTTTTAATGTTAAAGTTGAAAAGATAGTAGTATATCGTGTTAAAAGGTAAAAGAAAGACGTTCAGGTCGCGCATTCTACTGTTGGCAAAACAAGAAAAAAGCGATTATTACCTTAAAAGAAGGATATTCAGTTGATCTTGATGGGGTTACGGATACTGCCAGTATGCTGGTCAAGCGACTGAGTAGTCTGAAGCTATAAGGAAGTAATAAGGAAATAGATTATGGCAATTAGTAACAAGAAAACCGCGAAATTCATCATTACGTTTTCAAACGTTTGTTGATACAGAGATCTTAACTAAGAAAAAGCCAGAAAAAAGTCTTAGCTGTTGGCTTAAGAAAACAAGGTGGGCGAAATGCCTATGGACGTATTACGGTTCGTCATCGTGGTGGTGGTGCTGCTCGAAAATATCGAATTATCGATTTTCAAGCAGAGCAACGTGATGTTCCTGGTAAAATTATTTCAATTGAATATGATCCAAATCGTAATGTACGCATTGGTCTTGTTGTTTATGAAAATGGTGCAAAAACATTATATGCTGATGCCTGAAGGACTTAGCTGTTGGTGATACGGTATTGCAGGTGTAGAAGTTGAAGCAAACGTTGGAAATTGTTTACCGATTACGCAATATTCCGGTTGGTTTTATGGTACATAATGTTGAAATTACTCCTGGTTCGGGTGGAAAGTTTGCACGAAGTGCAGGAACTTCGGTTCAATTTGTGGCAAAAGCTGATGAATCATGCAACATTAAAGATGCCTTCTGGTGAAATTCGAATGGTTCATCTTAGATTGTTGGGCTACCGTTGGTGTATTAGGTAATGCTGATTATAAAAATATTACGATTGGTAAAGCGGGAAGAACACGACATCGTGGCATTACGTCCTACGGTTCGTGGTATGGCTATGAACCCTGTTGATCACCCACATGGTGGTGGTGAAGGTCGTTCTAAATCTGGTTCACATCCAATGACTCCATGGGGTAAAGGTGCTAAAGGTACCCGTACAAGAACACGTAAAAATCCGCTTATTTTAAAGCGAAGAAAACCATAAGGTAAGGAATAAGTATGGCACGATCTGCTAAAAAAGGTCCATTTGTTGATGATCATCTTCTTGAAAAAAGTTGATCGAGTGAAAGCTGGTGGAAAACGAGAAGTTATTAAGACATGGTCTCGTCGAAGTATGGTATCCCCTGAATTTGTGGGACTTAACTATTGCAGTACATAATGGAAGAAAGTTTGTTTCGGTTTTTGTTACTGAAAATATGGTTGGTCATCGTCTTAGGTGAATTTGCTCCGACAAGAACTTTCAGATTGCATAGTGGTCAGCGTAAAGCTGGGGCAGCTCCTGCTAAGTAATAGGCATTAATAGGCGAGGGCAAAGGTACCGCATAATAACAAGGTAGCGTATACATGGATAAGACATTAAAAACAGCAAAAATAACAGCTGAACCATCTGCTGAGCAGTTTGGCGCGATTGCTCGGTTATGTGCACTATTCGCCCTATAAGCTAAGACCGATTGTCGATGTTGTGCGTGGTAAAGATGTTGATTATGCGCTTAATTGGCTTACGACTTATAAAACTCAGCGAGTTGAGCCTATAAAAAAATTGTTTGAATCAGCGGTTGCTAATGCGAAGAACTTGCAGAATGTTGAAGCAAGTTTACTTATCGTTAAAGATATTCGGGTTGATCAAGGTCCTATAAGACGGTATTTTAAACCAGGAGCACAAGGTCGTGCTAAACCGCAACGTACGCGGATGTGTCATATTAAAGTTACATTACAAACCAAAAACAGTAAGTAGGTGATCTGTGGGACAGAAGGTTCACCCAATAGGGTTTAGAATAGGAATTTATCGAGATTGGGATTCAAGATGGTTTGCTCGTCGTGGCAATTATGGCAAGTTATTGCTTGAAGATTTTAAAATTCGTAAGTTATATTGAAAATAAACTTCCCGGGGCTGAAATTTCTTCGATTAAAATTGCAAAAGCGGGTGATAATATCCGCGTTGATATTCATTCAGCTCGTCCTGGTGTTAGTCATTGGTAAGCAGGGCAAAGAAATTGAATTGTTACGAAATGATCTTTCTAAACTGCTTAAACGTGCTAATGTAGAAGTTTCCGTTAAGGAAGTTGAAAAACCTGATCTTGATGC
Organism: uncultured bacterium; assembly: GCA_963819815.1. Lineage (GTDB taxonomy): Bacteria > Babelota > Babeliae > Babelales > Babelaceae > PRDV01. The sequence goes on along the minus strand of CAWFXL010000001.1, from coordinate 693,082 downwards.
GATTGTGGTTGCAAAGAGCATTGCTGAACAGCTTGAAAAACGAGTAAGCTTTAAAAAAGCAATGAAAAAAGCTGCCATGGCAACTATGAAGGCGGGTGCGCTCGGAATTAAGATTCGTTGTTCCGGTCGTTTAGGTGGTGCTGAAATTGCTCGTGATGAATGGATACGGGTTGGGTCGACTCCATTGCATACCTTACGGTCAGATATTGATTATGGCTCTTGTTGAAGCACTAACGACCTACGGAATTATTGGGGTCAAGGTGTGGATTTGTCGTGGTGAATATCAACTGATAGCAGAAGAGTTAATCATGTTGATGCCAAAAAAATTAAGTTTCGTAAAGTTCAAAGAGGTCGCCGGAAAGGCTTGTCAAAGGGTGCTCGTGACATTTCTTTTGGCGAATATGGCTTGCAAGCTGTTGAACCTGCCTGGCTCACTGCTCAGCAGATTGAAGCGATTCGTGTAACCCTTGCTCGTCGTAACTGAAAAAAGCTGGGAAGATTCTTCTTACGTGTATTCCCAGATAAGCCTGTAACCAAAAAACCTGCGGAAACACGTATGGGTAAAGGTAAAGGTAACGTTGAACAATGGGTTTGCGTAGTGAAGCGTGAGCGTATTATGTTTGAGATTAGTGGTCTTGATGAGGTTACCTCAAAGAGTGCTTTGCAAGCAGCAGCGTATAAGCTTCCTATGAAGACAAGAATTGTTAAGAAAGAAGTGGCGAAGGAAGAAGGTTTATGAAAAAGAATGAATTAGACAAATTAAAAAATCTTTCAATCGATGAGCTGCTCGCTAAGGAGAATGAGTTACGCCAAGAGTATTTTACTCAACGTCTTCATAGCGCGACAAAACCGATCAAAGATAATCAAAGTGCTAAAAAGCTTAAGAAAAATATTGCGCGTGTGCTCACCGTTATGCAACAGAAGCATGGCAACGTATAAGAGGGTTAACTGATGGTAAGAAAAGAAACAGTTTCTGCAAGAAGTGGTCGTCGAGTACTGACAGGCGAAGTAATTTCTGATAAGATGGATAAAACGGTCGTGGTTCGTGTTGAGCGTACTTTTACCCATCCTCGACTTAAGAAAGTAATGCGTAGTGCAAGAAAATATAAAGTGCATGATGAAGCAGGAACAACGTCCGTTGGTGATATTGTTGAGATTTATGAAGGACGCCCTGTCTCCAAAACAAAATATATGTATCTTGCGCGCATTGTAACGTCGCATAAAGAGTAAAGGTAAGTAACAATGGTCCAAAAAGAAACAATGTTAACCGTCGCCGATAATTCCGGTGCGCAGTTATTAAAAATTATTCACTTAGTGGGGAGTACCCGAAAACGGTATGCCTTTATCGGTGATATGGTGAGATGTGCGGTAAAAAAAGCAATTCCCGGTGGCGCGGTGAAGAAGGGTGATGTGATAACCGCCGTGATCGTGCGCACCAGAAAAGAGTTACGTCGTGCTGATGGAAGCTATATTCGTTTTGGCGATAATGCGGGCGTTATTGTTAAATCGGTTGATGAATTTAATACGCTTGTAGGGACCCGTATTTTTGGTCCTGTAGCACGTGAGCTTCGAGCAAAAGAATTTGCTAAGATTGTATCTCTAGCTCCTGAAGTTATTTAAGTAAAGGATACAAAGACCATGATGCGCATACGAAGAAATGATACGGTTCAAATTATGACGGGCCGAGATAAAGGAAAAAGAGGACTGGTTCTTGAAGTGGATAGGGATAAGGGGCTTGTGAAGGTCGCAGGTCTAGGCATGGTTACGAAGCATCAAAAAGCTCGTCGTCAAGGAGAAACTCCTACGATTAGAAAGATGGAAAGCTTTATTAATCTCTCCAATGTCATGCTTGTTTCCGATTCAAAGCCAACGCGAGTGGGAATTCAAGTGCAAGAAGATGGTAAACGAGTACGCATAGATAAGCGTACCAAGAAAGTACTGTAAGTTTGTAGTAAGAAATACAATAAGGATTATTGATGGCAACGGTTACTCAAAAAACAGCGACACAGGCTACGAAGGCAAAGGCTCCTAAAGCCGCGACTTCTTCATCTGATTCTAAGGCCCGCCTTGGAGTTACGTATGTAGAGACGATACGCCCCGCCTTACAGAAAAAATTTGGGCTGAGTAATATCATGCAAGTTCCTCGCCTCTTAAAAATTGTGATCAACGTTGGGGTCAAGGAGGCTGTGAGTGATAGTAAAGTGCTTGCCACGGTGATGAAAACGCTCGATAATATTGCAGGGCAAAAGTCGGTTAAGACTGAGGCGACAAAGTCTATTGCAGGATTTAAGATTCGTGAGGGTATGGCTATTGGAACCTGTGTAACCCTGCGCGGCCGTCAGATGTATGTATTTCTTGATAAGTTTGTTAATTTGGCATTACCTAAAGTTCGTGATTTCCAGGGGTTGCCAACAAAGTTAGATGGACGTGGAAACTATAATGTGGGTATAAAAGAGTGGTCTATTTTCCCTGAAGTTGATACGAATGTGGAAAAAACGTTTGGTATGAATATTACGATTCATACCTCAACTGACTCTGATGAGCAGGCCAGAGAGCTCTTAAGAAGTTTTGGAATGCCTTTTAGGAAGGAATCATAAAAAATGGCTCGTAAAGCACTAATTGAAAAATCGATGCACCCAAAGTTTGCGGTAAGAAAGAGAAATAGATGTAAGCTCTGTGGACGACCTCGAGGGTTTATACGTATGTTTGAACTGTGTCGTCTCTGTTTCAGGACACTTGCTCTTAAGGGCGTGTTACCTGGTGTGAAGAAAACAAGTTGGTAAGGTAAAGGGCTGAACATGTCAGTAGATGCAGTAGGAAATTTTCTCACCATCATCCGTAATGGAGTAATGGTTGGCAAGCGTGAAGTAACCGCGCCATATTCTCGTTTAAAGCATGAGATAGCTAAGGTACTTCTTGATGAAGGATTTATTCGTCACGTGAATGTAATAGACCTTGATGCGACGAAAAAAAATCTTGTTATTGGTCTTAAGTACGTTAAAGGTGAGTCAGTGATTCATGAAATTGACCGCGTGAGTACTCCCGGTTTGCGTCAGTACTATGGATTTGGTTCTATGAAGCCAGTTATTGGTAATTTAGGGATTTCAATTGTGACGACAAATCGTGGAGTTATGTCAAATAAGAAAGCTCGCAGTCTTTCTGTTGGCGGTGAATTACTCTGCACGGTTTGGTAACGGAGGAACGTATGTCAAAGATTGGAAGAAAACCGATACCTCTAGGTGGTACAACTGTTGAGGTTAAAGGCCAGGAAGTCCACTATAAGGGCAAAAAGGCGAGTGGTGTGTATCATCTTGATGATCACCTAAAAGCTGAAATTGAAGATAAAATGCTTCGTATCACTGCCGTGCGTAAGACGAGTGATACCAACAGACTTTGGGGCCTACATAGAGCGCTTATCAATAATAGAATTATTGGGGCTGATACCGGGTTTGTTAAAAAATTAGAGATAAATGGCCTTGGTTTTAAGGCGATCATTCAGGGACCTAAAATACAGTTTTCATTGGGCTATAGCCATAAAATCGATTATGAGCTTCCCAAAGAGGTTACCTTGGAAGTTGATAAAACCGGCCAAAAGCTGAGCTTTAGTTCATTTGATAAAGATTTATTAGGCCATGTATGTAGTCATATACGTGCATTGCGCCCCCCAGAACCGTATAAAGGAACAGGGATTAAGTACGTCGATGAAACAATTAGACGTAAAGCAGGTAAAGCTAAAGCATAGATAGAAACCTCATAAAGGATAGATGTGTCAATAATCAAAAAAATAGCTGCAGCACGGAAAAGACGAGCGCTGCATGTACGAAGTAAAGTAAGAAATGCGGGAGTTCCCCGAGTATCGATCTTTAGGAGCGCACGAAATATTTATGCGCAAGTCATAGACGATGCGCATAACAAGACCATCGTGAGCTGCTCAACTCTTGAGCTTAAAGAGCTTAAAGGGTCGAAGAAAGAGCGTGCTCATCAAGTGGGTAAAGAGTTAGCGCAACGTGCTTTGAAAGCAGGTATTGAGTCGGTTATTTTCGATCGTGGAAGATTTCTCTATCATGGCCGCATTGCGGCGATTGCAGAGGGGTTGAGAGAAGGTGGATTACGCATTTAGCAAGTAAGGTAAGAGCATGGCAGAGCAAAAAGATTTTGTAGATAACGTAGTAAGCGTCAATCGTGTCACCAAGGTAACAAAAGGTGGAAAGCGATTTTCCTTCTCTGCGTTTGTAGTATCGGGAGACCAAAAGGGTCGTATTGGGATCGGGCTTGGTAAGAGTCGTGAAGTTTCTGCGGCAATCGCTAAGGCTACGATGCGGGCTCGTAAAAATATGATTACCGTTTCCATGCGTGGAGATACGATACCCTATAATGTGATGGGTAAGCATGGAGCTTCAACCGTAGTTATCAACTCAGCCTGTAAAGGTACGGGTGTTATTGCGGGTGGTGCAGTTCGTTTAGTTATGGAGGCGCTTGGTATTAAAGATGTTCTTGCTAAATCGATTGGAACTTCAGGCTGTGGACAAAATCTGGTCAAAGCGACCCTGAATGCACTAGCAAAGCTTCGTTCGGCTGAACATATAGCGCACCTTCGTGGTAAATCAGTTAAAGAAGTGGTAAAGGAATAATATGATTTCTCTAGATTCGTTAACGTCCTCAGGGAAAAAAAGAAAACGTATTGGTCGTAGCGGTGGCCGAGGTGGTACCTCAGGTAAAGGTCATAAAGGGCAAAAGGCTCGTTCAGGACCAAAAATTCGTACACAATACGAAGGTGGCCAGATGCCTCTTACGAGACGTTTCCCTAAGCATGGGTTTAATAATGCACCCTTTAGAACATCCTATGAATTAGTAAATATCAAGGAGCTCGATGTTCGTTTTGAACATGGTGAGGTAGTTACTGCACAAGCTCTTTTTGAAAAGGGTCTTATTAAAGGTGGTCGTCGACTTCTTAAAATTTTAGGTGACGGTACCTTATCGAAAAAGCTTGTGGTTCATGCAGATAAATTTAGTAAAACTGCTGCTGACCGTATATTGAATTCTGGTGGCGAAGTGCATCACATTGAACCAAAGAAAGTATCGATGGATGCTGAAAAGAAAAAGGTAAAAGCTCGCTCGAAAGCTGCATAAATAGGAGAGATAAGCTGTGGTTTTGTTAATGAATTTTGCGAACATTTTTAAGATTCCTGAGCTCACCAAGAAAATAGCATTTACCTTAGGGGTTCTTGTTATCTTTATGATTGGACGAATGATCCCTGCAATTGGGGTTAATGTCGTCATGCTTACAGAATTTTTGGCGAAACAATCGGCTTTTAAGGGCTTTTTGAGTTACTTTGATACATTTTCAGGGGGATCTCTGACGCAAAGTACCATATTCTCCCTTGGAGTTGGTCCCTATATTACTGCATCGATTATTATGCAGATGTTGAGCATGACCGTTCCTTCATTGGAGGCTCTTATGAAAGAGGGTGACTACGGACGTCGCCTAATTAACCAGTACACTCGGTATGTAGCCCTTGTCCTTGCTGTTGGCTATAGTCTTTCTATGGCGCTTGCCTTGTTACATCAAAATGCAACTCAAACGCCCGGATTGGTCGTATCTCCAGGGTACGGCTTTATTTTCCTGTTTGTTCTTTCCTTAACTGCAGGTGCGATGTTTGTGATGTGGCTTGGCGAACAAATTTCTCTTTTTGGTATAGGCAATGGAGCTTCGATGCTGATTTTTGCAGGTATCGTAGCCACCTTTCCAAGAAGTTTTGCGGCTCTGTTTACCGTAAGTCCGCTTAAAGCCCTCGTAGCGATACTTGTCTTGATCGTTATTGCGGGTCTTATTGTGTTTCTTGAGAAAGGTGAGCGCAAAATTCCTGTGCAGTATGCTCGACGGATTATTGGACAGCGCGTCTATGGTGGGCAGAGTACCTACATACCTTTTAAGATTAATACTGCTGGGGTGATGCCTGTAATTTTTGCAGGGTCCTTCTTGAACATTCCCACCTTTTTTATTGGGGTACTTGCCGGGTGGGTTCCTTGGCTTCAGAAAGTAGTTAACGCACTTTCAAGCAATGGTGCACTGTATCTTGCACTTGAATTTGGTTTGATTATATTCTTTACCTTCTTTTACACAGCTATCGCCTTCAATCCAACGGAATTAGCTGATAATATGAAGAAGGGTGGTGGCTTTATTCCGGGACTTCGTCCAGGGAAACAGACGGCCGATTACTTTGATTATATTTTGACCCGTATAGGTCTTGTGGGAGCTATCTATTTAGGTTTATTAGCGATCGCCCCGGCTATCTTGTTGGGTACGATGCTGCATTTGCCTATTTTTATTGGAGGTACTTCACTTCTTATTATGGTGGGTGTTGCTCTTGAGACTTCGGCTCAGATAGAATCCTATTTAATTGAATATAAATATGGGTCTTTCTTATCATCAGGACGAATGAAAAGTAAGGTTACACGTTGAAGACTCAAAGAAATATTGTCCTGTTCCTTGGCCCACCTGGGGCTGGAAAGGGATCACTTTCTCAGTTATGTATTAAGCGCCTTGGCTGGCAGCAGTTATCTACCGGGAATCTCTGCAGGGAAAATATAGCCCAAGGGACTGAGATCGGTAAGAAGATAGATTTTGCTATCAAATCTGGTAAACTAATTTCAGACACTCTTGTGATGACTATGGTCGATGAGTGGCTAGCTCAGTCTATGAAAGGTCAAACGGTAATATTTGATGGGTTTCCCCGAACAGTGCCCCAAGCCGAGACATTACATGAGCTTTTGGAGTCACGTGGAGATATGACATTGCATTTAGTGCGCTTGGTAATTCCTGACGAAGATTTAGTCTATCGTTTATTAGCCCGGTCTATTTGCCAAAATAATTCGTGCCAGATGGTTTATTCCCTACATAAGGGATCTGGAAATACTCCTACTCAGGTAAATATTTGTAATGAATGTAGTAGTCCTTTAGTAAGGCGTACTGATGATGAAGAGTCTGCAATAATGGAGCGGCTAAGGATTTATCATGAGCATGAGAAGGGATTGCATGAGTTTTATGAAAAGTCTGGGCATCCGGTGAGCGTTGTTCAGGCTCATATGCCCCTAGAAGAAGTGTATGAGCGCTTATTGGAAACAACAGGTTTCATGCGCACATGATAACGATAAAAAATAGTCACGCGCAAGAACGCATGGCGATTGCAGGTAAACTACTTGCAGAGCTCTTTGAAATCCTTAAGATTTGGATTGAACCGGGTATGACAACCTTGCAGATAGATAGCTATATCGATCAGTATACACAAAAAAATAAGATGATATCCTGTACCAAAGGGTACCATGGCTATCGACATGCAAGTTGCATTTCGGTTAATGATGAAGTGGTGCATGGAGTCCCTGCTGAGAACTCAAAACTTACAGTAGGTGACCTAGTAAAGGTTGATGTGTGTGCTTCCTATGATGGGTACTGTGCTGATATGGCGCGACCCTTTTTTCTAGGAACCCCTTCGAAAGAGGTTTCTAAATTTTTGGAAGCGGCACAAGGAGCTCTTGATGAAGGCATTAAATGTGCTCGCCAAGGGGAGCGGCTGGGAACACTCTCGGCCACTATTCAGCAGGTTGTTGAAAGTCATGGCTATGGCGTAGTAAGAGAATTTGCGGGGCATGGTATTGGTAAAAAGATGCATGAAGACCCTGAGATATTGAATTATGGAAAAGTTGACTGTGGACCGGTAATTAAATCTGGTATGGCTTTTGCTATAGAACCGATGATTACCATGGGTGATTACCATGTCTACGTAGACGATGATGGCTGGACAGTGAAAACGGTTGATAAAAGTTTGGCGGCTCATGTGGAAGATACGGTGATTGTAACCGATCAGGGGCCAAAGATTATTACAAGGTTATAAGGAAAAAAAGTGACTGTGAAATCTAAGGAAGATGTTATTCGCGTAGATGGAATTGTCAAAGAAACGTTGCCCAATGCTATGTTTCGTGTGGAAATTGAGGGTGGGCACGTAGTATTGGGGCATGTATCGGGAAAGATGCGTATGTTTTACATCCGTATTTTGCCTGGAGATAGAGTAGCTTTAGAACTATCACCGTATGACTTAACGCGAGGGCGTATTGTTTTACGGTATAAAAATTAATATAGAAGGTGTACTATGAAAGTAAGAACATCAGTTAAAAAAATATGTCGTGATTGTGAAATTATTAAACGCAAACGTGTTGTTCGTGTGCTTTGCAAAACGAACCCACGTCATAAGCAACGACAAGGCTAAGAGGACCTAAATGGCAGCACGAATTGAGGGAGTTAATCTTCCTAATAACAAACGAATTGAGTATGCATTACCCTACGTATTTGGCTTAGGGCTCAAGCTCTCTCGTGACATTCTGACGAAGCTTAAAATAAACTTTGATAAGCGAGTTAAAGATCTTTCTGATGAGGAAATTGCGGCAATTCAGAGTGAAGTGACCGCAGGCTACCTTACTGAGGGTGATTTGCGCAAAGAGATTCGTTTGAATATTAAGCGTTTACAGGATATTGGAAGCTACCGTGGCTCACGTCACAAAAAATCACTTCCCGCCCGTGGACAACGAACCAAAACCAATGCACGTACGCGTAAGGGTCCAAAACGCGCTGGATCAGCTATTGCATTGAAGAAAAAGGTGACAAAGAAATAGTTCGGATACTACCTGAGGAATTTACCTATGGCCTATAAGAAAAAGTCGAAAAAAGCAAAGCGTCACGTTGAGAATGCGGTAGCGCATATTACCTCAACGTTTAATAATACGCTTGTTTCAATCACCACTACAGATGGTGATGTCCTCTTACGCAAGAGCGCGGGAGCTCTTGGATTTAAAGGATCACGTAAGAGTACCCCCTTTGCAGCTACCCAGATAGGATCTACTCTTGCAAAAGAGATGAGTGATTTGGGTGTGAGAACTCTGGAGGTTAATCTGTGTGGTCCGGGCTCAGGTAGGGATGCGGTGGTTCGAGCTTTACAGGGTTCAGGTTTGCACATTAGTATCTTACGAGATGTGACACCCTTACCACATAATGGTACACGTGCAGCGAAAAAACGTCGGGTATAAGGTATAGATTCGAAGGTTGATGCAATGGAAAAAAAGACAATGAAATCTGGTGGTCCTCGTTCAGCTCGTCCAGGCACTCGCCCAGGCGGAGCGAACGCTGAGGCCGGTGCTAAAGTTGAAAAAAAGAAAACCAGTATGAAGAAGCTGTCAGAATATGGTAAACAGCTTCAAGAAAAACAAAAAGTTAAAAAGATGTACGGGATGCGTGAGGCTCAGTTTAAGCGTATCTTTAAGATGGCCGTCAAGAGTGAAGCAGCTACAGGTGAGAGTCTTTTGAGCTTGCTTGAGCGTCGTCTTGACAATGTGCTTTATCGTCTCAAATTGGCGTCGACACGTCCTCAAGCACGTCAAGCGATTGTGCACGGATTGGTCATCGTGAATGGTAAGAAAGTGAGCTCGCCCTCATATTTAGTAGGCATTAATGATGTTATTTCATATAAGCCGAAGGTTCTTGAGAAGAAAGTGTTCATTGAGGAAGTAATCGATAAGCGACTTAGTACGGGTATTAAGGTTCCTGACTGGGTAGAATTAAGTAAAAATGATCGTAAGGGGCGTGTATTACGTTTCCCTGTGCGTGCTGATATTACAACACCTATTGAGGAACATCTTATTGTTGAGTTGTACTCTAAATAATATAGGTGCCAAGGGAGCTCTGCTCCCTGGTCTTATGAATGGTGTAAAAATAGACAATGAAATACGATGCCCAACCGGCTAGGTGAGGAGAAAACGCATGCCAGAAAAGTCAGAGAAAATATATCAACCGTTAACGATACCTCGATTAAGTTGGAATAAAGAAACGTTGAAAGCAACCTTTGCAGAAATCGTTGCACAACCGTTGGAGCCGGGCTTTGGTATTACACTCGGTAATGCGTTACGTCGTATATTGCTCGGTGGTATTGAAGGTTCATCTGTTACTTCAGTTATTATTGACGGAGTGAACAATGAATTTTCTCCTTTGCAGGGGGTTGTTGAAGATACCATGCAACTTGTGCTGAATATCAAGCAACTTGTGGTGAGCAATAGTACTGGTCAGCCAGGAACAATGCGACTAAACATTACGGGCCCTCATACGGTAACGGCTGCAGATATTGAGGCAGATAAACACCTTGAGATTATTAATAAGGATCTTGTGCTTGCACATGTGGCAAAGGATGGGGTACTCTCTATTGAATTTTTTGTTGAGTCAGGCAGAGGATATCTCCCGGCAAAATGGCCTATTGGGATGGCACTTCAAGAAGATAATCGTATTCATATCGATGCATTATTCTCCCCGGTGACTAAAGTTACCTTCGACGTTGAAAAAACGCGTGTGGGAAAAGAGATCGACTATGATAAACTTACTCTTGCCGTTTCGACTAACGGTTCCATGGCACCTGTTGAGGTAGTGAACTATGCCGTTTCGGTATTAAGGACACAACTTGAACATTTTCTGGTAACTGATGAGATTCCGTTTAATGAAATTTCTCATATTCCGGTAGATGTGCCTGTTAAACCAAAAATGTCTCTTGAGGATTCTCCATTGAAAGGGATTCCGCTTGAACTCCTTCTTAAGCCTATTGATGAACTTGAACTGTCAGTACGTGCTCATAATTGTCTTGTTAATGCAGGGATTAAGCGTGTGATTGATTTAGTGAATCTTTCTGAGGATGAAGGGCTTAAGATCAAAAACTTTGGCCGTAAGTCTCTCAATGAGGTCAAAGATGCTATGCAGTCCTTCGGATTATCCTTTGGCATGAATATTAATGAAGATGATATTAGGAAACTTTTAGAACAGTAAGGTAGAAAAATGAATCATCAATCAGGTCGAAGCAAACTCAATCTTCCTGGCCCGCATAGACGCGCTTTACTCCGTAATCAGGTATTGACGTTAATTGAAACGGGTCAACTTATCACGACGAAAGCGCGTGCGCGTGAAGTTAGGCGTATGGCGGAAAAGCTAGTTACGTTGGCTCGCAAAGGTAACACCTTTGAATTCCGTCGACGTGCGCAAAGTATATTGCCGTATAATGTGGCAGTCGTAGGAAAGCTCTTTACTGAGATTGCTCCTCGCTATATTCATCGTCCTGGTGGTTATACCCGCATTATCCCCTTAGGGCGTCGTGCAAGTGATACTGCTTCGATGGCTAAGCTTGAATGGGTAATCTAAGGGATGAGTTCTTCTGAGCTTATAAAAATTGAAGCGCTTCTTAATGAAATGCGTCCTGCTATTCAAATGGATGGCGGTGACATAGAGCTTGTCTCGTATCAAGAGGGAATCGTTTCATTACGTCTTATAGGTGCCTGCGCAACTTGTCCCTTATCCCGTTATACGCTTAAGCTGGGTATAGAGCAGCGTCTTAAGGAAGAAGTTCCTGGCCTACTAGAGGTGAGAAGTGTTGACTGATGCAAGAATGTGAATAAAAGTGAATACTTCCTGCTATTGTAAAAAGGAAATGAGGCTAACTCTTGACAGTGCATTGGGACCTAGGTTATTGTGACAGTAATGATAGATTGTATATTTGCTCTCTATATGGTAGGATGTGCACTATTAGAATGGCTTTTATAAGAAAATACTTGTAATACCTCAAGAAATGCGGTATAAGATTAGAATGTTTTAGTAGAAGGCTTTATACCTTACCAAGGGTAAAGAAAGAGTGGAAAAAAGAATCGTTCAAACGTTTAAAGATCGTTTGATCAAATCAGTAAAACTATCAAACATGAGGGGGGGGTTTTGCTTACGAGAATGTGAATGATATACTAGGGTTAATAAGGTTGCATAAAAAGTTCACAAAATGTGAGATGAAGCAAAACCTTATGACCTTAGCTGTTGACAACAGAAAAACATTCTGTAGATTTGAAGCTAAGGATGTAAACTTTAACGAAGAATTTGTTTGATGATGGATATGTTACATTTATTACATAATACTATGGAGGAAAAACTATGAATTATGTAAAACACTTAAGTATAGCACTATTGGTGCTAGGATCAGCGTCTCTTAACGCAGCTGCAACTGCTCCAGCAGCCCCAGCTCCAAAGATTGTAGGTTGGAAAACTCCAGGTGGAACAGCTCTTGTGGCTGATAAAGACAAATGGACCCATCCTGAAGCCAAAGCTGGCGGTAAAAGGGAAAAATTCGAAATAAGGGGCAACTTTGACGTACCAGTTCTTTATGATACTGTAAAGAAAGAGAACGTTAAACTTGAACCTATTCATGAATCAAAAGGCTTGGTTGCAAAAGCTAAAGATGTTTTTGATAACTGGCTAGGTAACAAAGCTAGCTGGAAAGAAAGAACTGGCGTTGCAGTAGGTGCTGCTGTTCTTGCTGGTATTGCATACAAAACTATACCTACATTCAAAGACGGTGTTGACAGTGCTGCTCAGTCAGCTGCTGACTTCGTTAATGATGTAAAAGATGGTAACGGAAACGCTCGTCGTAACGCTGCTATCGTCGGTGCAGTTGCTGCTACTGGTGTTGCTGGCGCTCTCTATTATTGCGAAAAATGGCCATTCAACAAGTAGTCTTAGTTGCAAAATTAAGATTGTTTTAAGAATTCATAGAGCTCTCCCCCAAAAGGAGAGCTCTTTCTATTATGAACGTCTTTGCAGTTGGCGTGTCCAACTTTCTTTTAGCGGTAACGAAAAACTTGATGAGGAACATGTCACAGGTATTTCCTAACTAAGGAGCAAATATGAATTATATAAAACACGTAAGTAAAGTACTTGTTGTGCTAGGAATAGCGTCTCTTAACACCTCTGTGGATGCTGCAGCGCCAGCCCCTAAGATTATAGGTTGGACAACTCCAGGAGGAACAGCACTTGTAGCCGATGGTTGGGCCCATCCAGACATTAAAGCTGGTGGGAAAAGGGCAAAGTGCGCGGTAGAGGGCACCTTTGATGCACCGGTTCTTAGGGATTCGACAACCGCCCGCGTAAAACTTGAGCCCGTCTATGAAGCACCTAGTTTGATCTCAAAGTTGAAAGATATTTGGCATAACTATATGGGTGACAAAGCTACCTGGAAATCAAGAGCCGTCATTACATCAACGGTTGCTGTTCTTGCTGCCATTGCATATAATGCTATGCTGGCAAACGAACAAGTCGCGGCTGGTTTCGTAGCTGGGCGTTATCCTTCTAAGGAAACTACCCTATACTCGCTTTACTAAGCTAGATGACTATTACTCTTAGTTGCAAAATTAAGATCTTTTAAGTATTTATAGAGCTCTCCTCAGAAGAGAGCTCTTTTTGAATATCCTTGCAGTTTAGCTGGTCCAACCATCTTTTACTTGTAACGAAGAATTTGATGATGAATGTGTTATTGGTAATACCTAATACTATGGAGAAAAAAACTATGACTTATGTAAACCGCGTAGGTAAGGCACTTTTGGTATTAGGAACAATATTTCTTAACATAGGGTCTGTTCTTTCAGTAGTTAAGGCTGGGGAGCCTATTTTTAATGTAGTTGCTCCTATACATCAAGCACCTGGCATGCGTGTTCAACCGGAACCTGATGTGCCTATTTATCAAGCACCTGGCATAATTGCTGTTGTTAAAAATATTTTGAATGACTGGCTCGGTGAAAGAGCTAGCTGGAAGTCAAGAGTGGGCATTGCCATTGCACTGGGTGCATTGGCTGGTTTAGCAGGCAAAATGGTTGGAAGTACATACAACCCTATACCGGGATTCACGGGCATTGCCGTCGCGTCATACATAACTAACCCAACAACCCAAGTCGCTGCACTGGGTGCGTTGATTAGTTTAGCAGGCAAAATGGTTGGAAGTGCATACAAAACTATACCAGCATTCAAGGGTATGATTGATAGCTCTGTCCAGTCTGCATCCGACTTCATCAATGATATAAAAGATGGCAATGGAAATGCTCGTCGTAATGCTCAAATCGGCATAGTAAGTGTTGCTGCTGCCATTGTTGGCTATTATAATTTGTTATCCTCTGGTGAGGCTATTCAAGGGGCAATGCAATAAAATGTTTTGCAATTAGGCTAGCTTAAGGGCCCAAAAGCTCCAAAGGAGAGCTTTTTTTAATGAATGCATGCTTGTCGTTGGCTGGCCAAGCTATAGCGTCTCTCCAGACGCCGTCATTCCTCTATTTCTTTGCCAATGTATCGATTAAATGATTGCTTGTGTTATGTGGCATGCTTTAACCTGAGGTCTACAGCGCAAAAAAAGGGACCCTTTTGACGGGGTTGCGTATTCGCGATACGCTATAAATAGTTGAATATAATAAGAAAAAACTATTATGAGGTTATTATGATGAATCGTTATACTTCTATCCTTCTCCTTGCGGTGATGGGATGTGCAGTGTCGGGTCTCGATGCAGTAAAACCAAAGAAATCCGAATCATATTTTACTGCGGGTAACGTTCTCGCAGCTCTAGGATTAGCTGGTGCGGGTGCTGGGGCATACTATACGTATGATCCAGTAGACGCAAAGCAGAAATTTGAAGATGCAAAGAAGAAATTGAGTGAGGCTCGCGACTACGTAAAAAATGCTGATTCTCGTACCTTGGGATACGGTGTTTTAGGCGCAGCTGCAGCGGGTTGGCTAGCCTATAAGCTCTTCTTCCAAGGCCAAGATGAACTTGCGGTTGAAACTCCAGATTCAGAAGATTTTTTGAACAATCTTGGGAAAAAAGTGACCCCAAGAAAGCCAGGCGCTCGTGTGAATGACGTAGAAGAAACTGCTGAATTTCCTGGATGGTTGCAGGCTGCAGGGTCCTTATTCTGGGAAGTGTTTAGCAATATTAGAGATACAGAACAGCGTCGTAAAATTATAAAGCCTTATATTCAAGTAGCCACAAGAGACCCACATCAACTCTTGCGTGATACAAGGCTTATTGATCGTTTAGATCTTGAACAAAAGTTCATGCTGCTACAAATCTTTGTAGCCTATACGAACGATCGAATCATGCAAGCTGGTCAATTGTTGTCTGATTCTCTTGGTACTTGGCACCCTGAGCTTACTGAAGCTCTTGCAGCAGAAGATGCTGATAAGGTAGTTGATATCTTAGGAGATCTTGAGAATATGACCGGTAAAAGGGCTATTTCTCGTAAACAAGTGAAGTTTATCGAAGGTGAACTTGAGATCATCAAAGATTGTAAAGAGAAACAAGAGAACTTTCGCGAAATCTACAAACTTAATGTAACGAACGCTCAAACAAAGCCAACTCGACGCAATGTACAACGGGCTTCCATGCCGACAAAGTCTAAGCAACAGCCTCGAATGATGGCACGCGCTCGCAGGTAACATGTATGAAGCTATGAAGCTACAGGTAGGAGGGCTCTCTCTAGGGTCCTCCTACTTCTTATGTAATAGGCTGCAAAATCTGAGCTTGAGATCATGCAGGCTGTTGACAATGAGGGGTATTATGGCACCCTAAGGGTATATTAGAATCAGTATTCTAGAGAATAACTATGAAAAAAGTGACTACGTTTTTTTGGGGAATCCTAATGAGTGCGTCACTGGCTCCTCTATATGGTATGGCCCCAACACCAGAGCCTGATGCTCAAAAGATGTTCATTGAGCACAAATGCACTTCACATAAAATCGCGGAATCATCTGAAGAGCTAGCTATTCTTCTTATGAACGGTGCTGCTGACGTGTCCTACGTTACCAGTCCAATTATCGGGGTCTGGGTACTCACCTTACTAGCTCTCAAATCTTTAGAAAGTGCCCAAAAAAGTGAACAGAAGTCCTTGAGACACTATCTTAAAGATTACCTTATTGAAAATGTTGGGGTTCCTATGTATATAGTCTATGATCGCATTAAGCGTGAAGGGCCATCTAAGAAGGACTTCGCGGCAATGGGAGTAGCTTTACTCGTACTGTATGGGGCTAAGAAAAGTGCCGATCGTTATCACCTTGGCACGGCTTTGCGAGGAGACCTTGCTTCTACTCGCGAGTCATTATCGAAGGATGCGGGATGGTTTTGGAATCATAAGGGGCGAATAGCTCTTGGCTTGGGGACACTTGGTATACTTGGCTTACTTATCAAATCAGCTCTCAATTTACCAATCATGGAACGGTTTAAACGTTCGTTAACCAGCCAACAAAAAGAGATTATCTCTTCTGATCGGGCGCTTCTTGAGCTTATGGATAAAGCTCATGAAAACCCTGCAGCACTTATAGATCATGATCATTTCACGGTCCATTTACATGAGCATCAGAAAGAGCTTCTTGGTAAAGCTGTGGAAAAATATAGAAATGAAGCAGATCCCTTGAGTCTTTTTGATGATTTTGTTATGAATAGTGAAGAAACCCATGGCTAACCGGTTAGTAACTATCATAAAGTTTGGTCCAGCGCTTTCTTTGAAGTGATCTTTGATGCAAGGGGCATGACCCTTTGACTGGCAGTGACTAGTTTCGGTATGCTATATGGAGTATAAAGGGTATCAGAAAACTATGATGAGGTTATTGTGATGAAAAATTATATATCTATTCTTTTTGTAGCAGTGATGGGATTGTGCTTTTCGAGCCTTATGGGTGAGGAACTTTCTAAAGCTAAAGTGCCTGACCTACTTCCTATGGTGATTCTCGGATCGGGCCCTGCTGGGTTAGCTGCTGCGCAATATAGTGTTCGTCTTGGAATGCCAACGACTCTCTTTATGGGGCAGACATCTGGTGGATTGCTTACTAAAACATCATTCATTGACAATTATCCCGGCGTTATGAAGGTTGCAGGTGATATATTCATGGATACTATGATTGAGCAGACCCGTCAGGCGGGTGTAAAAATTCTTGATGAGACCATTGTGTCAGTAGACCTTAGCCAATGGCCTTTTGTAATAGGAACAGAAGAAGGTATCATGTACCGAGTGCTCTCTTTGGTTATTGCAACGGGTGCCACTCCCAAAATGCTTAATGTCCCGGGAGAAGAAACCCACTATGGCAACGGGGTATCATCATGTGCCCTCTGTGATGGGCTATTTTTTAAGGGGAAAGATGTTTTTGTTATAGGTGGTGGAGATTCAGCAGTTGAAGAGGCTCTCCAGCTTGCTCCTCATGTTAAAAGCGTTACCTGTTTGGTGCGGAGGCAGCATATGCGCGCTGCTCATTCAATGCAACAGAAACTGCAGGGATATCCGACGATCAAACCTCCTCGGTATGGGGTCCAGGTAAAGAGTATTCTTGGTAACAACGAAGGAGTTACGGGGATTGAAATTCAGAACTTTGAGACGAACAAAACAGAGGTTTTAGACGCAGATGGCGTCTTCTTAGCCATAGGACATCATCCGAATACCGATCTCTTTGTAGGGCAGCTTGCCCTTTCTGAAAATGGCCATATTCTCGTTGAGGGTCGGACCCAGGCGACTTCAGTTCCGGGTGTATTTGCAGCCGGTGATGTAGAAGATGACATCTATCGCCAAGCTATTGTTGCTGCTGGACGGGGTGCTGCTGCTGCAATTGATGCAGTTTCGTGGCTTCGTAAACAGGGCGTTACGGAAGATGCTCTCAAACAGCTCGCTTCATAATCTGCTGGACAAAGAGCTCTGGTTAGAGCTCTACATAATTGAGGTGCGCCCATAAACATAAACGGCATTGGTTTTTTGTAACGATACGACTGCTTAGATAAGCCAGGCTGGTAGATACAGAATATTATTGTTCTCGTCAAATGATAGTTTTCCCATATAGCAAAAGATACCAATTGACGCTTCCGGATAATCCTTGAGAAAACCTTTCAGGTTATTAAGTTTTTTGGAGTCTATGTACGGAGAGTAGGTGATTTCAACTGGAACTATATGTCTTCCTATCTCGATAACAACATCTATTTCTGCACCTGAATGGGTTCGCCAGTAATAGAGAGCATTTCTTTGTTGTTGGGTATCAAGCCAGGTTTGTATTTCGTTGAGGAACCAATTCTCAAAGCGATGCCCTATCAGGCCAGTGTTTTTTAAGAGGGCAATATCATGTATTCCTGTTAAATAGCTTACGAGACCATTATTTATGACATATCCTTTGGGAGATTTAACGAGTCTTTTTAATGAGCTTTTGATATAAGGAAACAGCTCCATGTACTGCAAAGTAGCGCTTAAGTATCCTCTATATTTCACAAGAGTGTCGCGTGAGCAGTGAAGTGCTTCGATGACCTTTGCGTCGTCACGAATTGATCCGGTTTTTTCAGCGGAGATTCTTAGGAGATTGTTGTAAAGGTTTATATCTCCTATGGAGTCGATCGCACGAATGTCTTTTTCTAAATAGGTTTGTAAGTAATCTCCAAGATATTTGAGCCGGTAGCCTGCTGAAGGCTCTTTAATAACCTCTGGAAGACCTCCCCAGAGCATATGCTCGAATAAGGACTCTTCTAATAATTTTTGAAAAGGTCGTACGGTAAGAACTATATCCTCAAGTAAATTTTTTTGCTTTCCATTAATTATAACATCTAAAATGTTGTCTTTGGGAAAATGGAGCTCATTGTGCTGAAGCAGGACCAGTTCTTTGAGATTAAATTCGCGAAGATTTAAGAGCTCTACGCGGCCAGCAAGAGATTCAGTGGTTAGTTTATGTAAGTTAAGGTGCGCAGAGCCGGTGAGCAAAAACTTAACAGCATCTCGATCCTTATAGGTGTCGTAGATTATTTTTATTTGGTCGAACAATTCAGGACTTTTTTGGGCTTCATCAATGAATACCCAGATCTTTTTTTCTCCTCCAATTCTTTGGAGGGCTGCTTCTTCGATCATTAACTCGAGCTCTTCTTGGGCGATGCGATTTCGCTGGCTCAATATGTCCATATTAAGAGTGATCCATTTCCTCTCAGGATGTTGGCGCTTATAATACTCAACCAAAGTTGTTTTCCCGACCCTTCGAGGTCCAAGGAGTGCGCTAATGAAAGGTCGTTCGAAGGATTCGAAAATAAACTTCTCGTTTGATCTTATAACATACATAGCACTCCCCATATACCTAATTTTGTGAAAAATTCATACGACCATAGTAAAAATTCCTTGAAAAATTGTCAAGCAATAGGCGTTTTTTCACATTTTGTTGAGAAGCCCGTCTGAAACTAGTTTTTTAAAGATGTCGATTTGAGTTTGCCTTCCTCAAGCTCTAGCACAGTATCTGCCACTGAGGCGACAAACTCTCTATCATGACTCGTGATTATGACCGTTATGCCCGTCAGTTTGAGTTGCTTGAGCTCTTCAATAAGTAGCTGGCTATTGCCAGCATCTAAAGCTGAGGTTGGCTCATCAAGACAAAGAATCTTTGGCTTGAGCCCAAGAGCACGAGCGAGAGCAATGCGCTGTTGTTGACCTCCCGATAGTTGCGAGCTGTAAGCATGCGCATAGTCTTGCATATCAAATGTACGAAGCAATTCTGCTGCTTTTTCGCGAGCCTGTTCTTTACTCAAGCCACCTATAAGCATGAGTGGCTGAGAGATATTCTCTTGAGCAGTGAGCAAAGGAAAAAGATGCCATGTTTGAAAGACGATGCCGATAGTCTGGGCCCGTTCTTGGGCTGTAAGACTCGACAAAACCAGGTCGTTACTCCTAATAGTTCCTTCATAGGACGTATATAACTGAGTAAGGCAAGCAAGCAATGTAGACTTGCCAGAGCCACTCGGGCCAACAATACAGGTAATCGTCCCTGGGGCAAACGTATAGGTTACCTGGTCTAGAATCGTTTGGGAGCCCCGTTTGAATGTAAGGTTGGTTACTGAGAGCATGCATAGCTCCTTTCGATCCAGTTAGCAAAAAGTGTCAGTAGAGCAGCAAGTATAAGATAGATAGCTGCAACTGCAAGACAGACCGGGATCGGCTGAAAGGTCTTATACATCACATTAGTTCCTATCTTCGTAACTTCGATAATTCCTATCGCTCCCAACAGTGCAGTACTCTTCAGTACCATCAAATATTCATTTACAAGAGCAGGAAATGTTTTCTGTAGCATTTGAGGCCCTATAATATAGCGCACCTGTTGCCAGCGAGCATAACCAAGTGCTTGAGCAGCAAGCCATTGACCCTTATCGATCGTATTATAGCCATTACGTATCAGCTCACTTGCGTAAGCACCAGAACAGAATCCTAGTGTGAGGATGCCTGTCAGAAGTGCTGAAGGTGCAAACCCGATGAGCTGAGGTACGGCAAAGTAGGCGATCATAAGCTGTGAATATAAGGGTATTCCTCGCAACAAGAGAGTAATGCCGTCAAGTAGGGGAGAAATAAGGGGTATGCGTAGCTGAGTGCTACGCAGAGTTCCCGCAAAAAGGCCAAGCATGAGACTGAGCAATGAGCATGATACCCAGAGCAAAAGAGTCATTCCCGTACCTTTGAGAAAGAGGGTAGTATACTGTGTCATGATGGCTCCTTCGCAATCCACCGTTGTTCTAACTTCTTAAGAAGACCGGTTTTCTTGAGATCGTCGATGATAGCCGTAATCTTTGCTATGAGGTCGGCATTCTCTTTTTTGATACCTATACCACATCCAAGGATGACCTCTTCAGGCCGTAACGGTACCATCTTAGCTTTGAGATTGGGCTCTTTTTGTTGAAGAGACTTGAACATCTTCTCATCAAGGAGAGTTGCTGTTGCACGCCCATTTTTTAGCTCTAAAAGAGAGACAAGTGGATCTACCTGCTTAATCTCAAATCCTTCATAGCCACGAAGTATCTCTTCTTGGCTTGAACCTGCTTCAACGCATAAGATAGCATTGGGAAGCTTTTTAAGATCAGCAAGTGTTTCAATCCCGTCAGGAATTTCTTTAAAGAAAATAAGAGGATACGAAGTGATTGGCTCTCCTTGATAGGGTATCATGGTGATTTGCTGAAGCCGTTCGGGAGTGATGTCGAGTCCTGTCATCAAGAAATCTACCTGCCCCTGATTGAGGGCACTGATGAGCATTGCGGTGTCCATATCCTTAATGACCAACTTTTTACCAAGCCGTTGAGCAATAATATTTGCGATATCGATATCAAACCCTTCATACGAGCCATCAGTGGCTAGTTGTACAAAGGGAGGCCAGCCACTCATGGTTCCTAAGATGAGAGTTTGATCATCTTGAGAGATAGTGGTCATATAACGTAGTCCAGCAATGCTGACAAGAGCCACACAAAATGCGCCTATGGCAAGTTTTTTAAACATGAGAAATCCTTTTAGGGTTGGGTGCATATACAAAAAAAGCACCTACGTACCTGAGGTACGTGTCAAAAATTCGTAATTATGTAAGAAAAGTGGGGAATGAGTTATGCCACGTGATGGCAATGATGAACAGAATGGGCATGAACTGCCACTGAAGAGAAAGCTTGAGAAGGGCGTGTGCTATTTAAAGTAAAAAAACACCTTGAGGTGCTGCACAAAGTCATGATACATTCCTTTCGTTGAATTTGATCTGACTATGATAAGTATATACTAAAAAGTATACTAAACTTTTATACAAAAAGCAATCTTTTTTAAATGTGATGGCCAGCAGGATATTTTCGATATGGTGTTGCTGCTATAGTGTGTCTGTAGGGCATACAGAGAATGTCGACAAATGCATTTTTTGAGAGATTGTTTGCATGCTCATTTCTAGTCGAGCTGCTTGATATAGTTATAGATGCTTGCTCGAGAGCTTCCAAGTTTTTTAGCAATGAGAGGAGCGGCATTCTTGAAATTGAAGCTACCCTTTTGGTACAGATGGTGTACGAGGCGCTTTTTCCCCTCGCGGTCAAGGTGCGCAAGTGATAGCTTGTTTTCATGTAGGTACTCCTCGATCAAAGCATCTATATGTGATTTTGCTTGTCCTCCAAAGATTTCCACAGGATTCTCTGCAGTATCTTTGATACGAAGAAAAGCGTCAATAACGCGCTGCGTTTCGTAGAGTACGCTCACATCTGAATTTATGCATATCAATCCAATTGCCTTTCCTTTGCTATTTCGTAAGGTTATGGAGGTACATTTTAAGGGGCGGCCATCCCAGTTTTGCTTATAGTACGGTGCAAAATAGGGCGGGAACTTTTCACTTGTGATGTGTAATTCTTTAAGAGGAGAGGGTTGGCCGACTTTGCGGCGTGATATGTTGTTATAGAGAGCAACAATTGTGCCCTGCTCAAGATCATGTACGGCCACTTCAACAAAAGGGTGAAAGAGTTCTACAATGGCTTTAATTATGGGCTCATAGTTTTTCCATATCGTCGTAAACTGATTCTGCATAGAGTCCTCTAGGTATTTAAACCTGCTCAAACAGGTTCTCTTAAACAAGTTACTAGTGAGTATAATTTATTTAGACACTTTGTCAATAATGAACCAATTGACAAAGTTGTGAGACTTGCTTAGTATGAAGGTGCATGGTGGTAAAACCATTCACTACTTTTTACGATAGAAAGGAACTCGTATGCCACGTTTAAAAAAAGTATCACGACTAGCTCATGTTCCGGGCATTGGTGTTGAGAGGATGGGTAGTGCAGCTGATGCAGCGCATGATCCAGAGATGCTACGTCTTGAAAATCTTGATACCGATATCATGCCACCAGCGGTTGCTCTAAAAGCAACCAAGGAGGCAATAGGGCGTGATGAAAACAATAGTTATCTCCCTTTTCTTGGACAAGATGAGCTGAGGAAAGCAGCGGCTCGAAGAGTATCTTCGGTGAGTGGTGTAGACTATGATTGGCGTAGCCAGTGCATTATTACTGCAGGTGGTATGTCCGGAATTCTCAATTGCTTACTCGCAACACTTGAGCCTGGAGATGAAGTAATTGTTACCGATCCTACGTATGCGGGAATTATCAATCGGATTCGGATTGCTGGTGGAAATGTAGTATTTGTTCCGCTCATTCCTTCTGCCTCTGGTTGGCGATTAGATATCGCGGCTTTAGAACAGGCAGCATCATCTCGTACACGCATGGTGGTAATCAGTCCTGGTATGCCAACGGGGCATGTGCTTACTCATGCTGAATGGGAAGCTGTCGCTAGAGTAGTAACAAAAGTTGACGCATGGCTCTTATATGATGCTGCCATGGAACGCATTCTCTATGATGGGCGTACGGTGCTCCATCCTGCTACATATCCGGGTATGAAGGAGCGAACAATAACGGTAGGAGCAGCTTCGAAAGAATTACGAATGATCGGTTGGCGCGTAGGCTGGGTTGTTGGTCCTGAAGAAATTATGAATGATATTGGACTGGTAAGCATAGCAAACGTTGTCTGCCAAACGGGCATTAGTATGGCTGGAGTTGCCGCTGGGCTTACAGCACAGGATGATGGTTTACAAGAAGCACTTTCGGTATGGCAAGAAAGACGAGATGTGTTGCTTACTGAGCTTGAAGGACTTCCTGTTATTCCTCCCCATGGAGGATGGTCTTTGTTAGTTAATGCTCACGAGCTTGGTATGACTGCACCTATTATGGTAGAGAAACTTTTTAAGGATGCAAAAATCGCCGTAACTCCGATGGTTGGTTGGGGACCCAATGCTGCTCACTATGTACGATTTGTATTTTCAAACGAGCCAAAAGAGAGACTGGTGGGTATCGGACAAAAAGTCCGGAAAGCACTTGGCTTACGATAGGGACAGACAATTTCGCTAAGTATTGCTGCATACTATTTCGCGCAAGGCCGTAGGCCCGTGTTGAACGAGCATGCGATGTTGTGTATTAGGGGGCTCTCTGATAAGCTTAGTACATAATCTTTTCTAGTCCTCCAACACTAGGTAGCTGATGCTCGAGATTGCTGATCTTACGATCTGTTTTCAGAATCGTCCTATAATCAAAAATCTTTCCTTAACGATTGCTCCAGGAACAGTGCATGCTTTGATGGGTTCAAATGGCTCAGGAAAAAGCACGTTAGCATCTGCTCTTATGGGGTATCCTCAGTATGACATCGTGGCAGGGTCATGCCGCTTTGAAGGCAAAGAGTTGCTTACGATGCCGATTGAGCATCGTGCTCGTAGTGGTCTTTTCTTAGCGCCCCAGCAGCCACCCGCAATTCCTGGCGTACAGGTGTTTACCTTTTTAAAAGAAGCGCATCGTATGCTTACTCAAGAAGAGGTTTCGGTTACTGCTTTCAAGGAGCGCGTCTATGAAGCTTTTGATGCTGTTCAGCTTGATCACAGCTTTGTCTACCGCAATGTGCATGAAGGGTTTTCAGGCGGTGAAAAAAAGCGCTTTGAAGTTGCGCAAATTCTCCTTTTTAAGCCGAAGTTAGCGATTCTTGATGAGATCGATTCAGGGCTTGATGTTGATGCATTAAAACAGGTGAGCAAGGTGCTTACTTTAGAGCAACAGCGAAGTTCGTTTTCTCTGCTTGTCATTACTCATTATCGGAGACTTCTTGAGTATGTTATGCCTGAGTATGTCCATGTTCTTTCTCAAGGATCCATCAGAGCTACCGGCTCCTATTCCTTAGCTCAGAAAATTGATCAGGAGGGTTACGATGGACTATGCCTTTAAAGCCAAACTAGGACTTGATGAAGGGGTGGTGCGCGAGATATCAAGTAGGAAGTCAGAGCCAGCTTGGATGACCGACTTTCGGGTACAAGCACTACATCTCTACAAAGAGATGCCGTTACCTGATTGGGGCCCCGATCTTTCTGAATTGAAGCTCGATGATATCTACTATTATGTACGCCCTCTTGAGGAGCAGAAGCGCAACTGGGAAGATGTTCCTGAGAATATAAAGCAAACGTTTGTAAAACTCGGGATTCCTCAAGCAGAGCAGGCATTGCTTGCCGGCGTAGGTGCTCAGTTTGAGTCTGAGGTAATTTATAAAAGCTTAAAAAAAGAGTGGGTTGATAAAGGTGTTATCTTTTGTGATATGAATACTGGCCTTGCTCAGCATCCAGAGCTTTTTAAAAAGTATTTTGCGACATTAGTTCCACCAAACGATAATCCTTTCGCAGCGCTTAATTCGGCGGTATGGAGCGGAGGAAGTTTTATCTATGTCCCCAAAGGAGTACAGATCGATTTGCCGTTACAGGCATACTTTCGGATTGAAGCCGCGCAGATGGGTCAATTTGAACGGACCTTAATTATTGCTGATGAAGGCTCTTCAGTTCACTATATTGAAGGGTGCAGTGCTCCTGTGTATAGCTCAAGCTCTTTGCATAGTGCCGTTGTTGAGATTATTGCTCATCGAGGTGCGCAGGTTACGTATACTACTATCCAGAACTGGGCTTCGAACGTCTATAATTTAGTGACGAAGCGGGCGCTTGCTTATAGGGATGCGCGGGTTTCGTGGATTGATGGTAACTTTGGGAGTAAAGTTACGATGAAGTATCCTTCAGTTATTCTCAAAGAGGAGGGTGCTCAGGGTGAAGTTCTTTCTATTGCCGTAGCGGGCAAAGGGCAGCATCAAGATTCTGGGGGGAAGATTATTCATCTTGCTCCAAATACTCATTCGACGATTGTAGCCAAATCGATTAGTAAAGATGGTGGACGTTCAAGCTATAGGGGGCTGTTAAAGGTGGTACAAGGTGCAAAAAATGTACGCTCGCGGGTGCAATGTGATGCGCTTCTTGTTGATAGCTTCTCTAAAACGGATACCTATCCTACGATGCTTATTAATGAATCTCAGGTGGATGTAGGTCATGAAGCATCTGTTTCTATGATTCAAGATGAGCAGCTTCTTTACCTTGCCTCACGAGGTATTTCTAAAGCGGCAGCAAGTGCCATGATTGTTAATGGATTCATCGAACCATTTGTAAAAACACTTCCTCTTGAGTATGCAGTTGAATTGAATCGCCTCATAGAAGCAGAGATGGAAGGCTCAATCGGATAAGGCAAGATTTTAAAATATGCTCTGGCTCGGGATCACCTTAGGTATTCCCGAGCCAGAGTCTTTGAAAAAACATTTGAGCCCATTTAGGCTTTTACCATAACTATTCGGTCTTTTTCAGTTTTTTAATAATCGGATAGATAGTGAGAAAAATTGCCCCCAAATTTACCACATAAGTCATTAAAATTGGGGGCAATTTAAATGAAAAGTGGCAAAAATTGCCCCCAATTTTGACAAATTGATCAGGATTGAGTATAATTCAATTAAACACAGGAGGACTTGATGCAAAGAACTGGAATGCCTTTTCTACAGAAATGGCTTCATAGCCCACGACGGTTACCTCTTATTATACGGGGAGCTAGGCAGGTAGGTAAGACATGGCTTGTTAGGGAGCTAGCGAGATTAGAGGGAAAAGAGCTCATCGAAATAAACCTTGAGTTTGAAAAGCATTACAGTACCCTGTTCTCGAGTAATGATCCAATGAAGGTTATTGAAAAAATTGAGGATACCTTCAATATTAAAGTCGATCCCCAAAAGATGATTTTGTTTATCGATGAAATACAGGCATATCCAGAGCTTTTTGCAAAACTCAGGTGGTTTGCTGAAAGAATGGCTGAACTGCCGGTTATTGCTGCAGGATCGCTTCTTGAATTTGTTTTAGCTGATCACTCAATGAGCATGCCAGTAGGACGCATAGAATATGTCTATTTAGAGCCTCTTTCTTTTGAGGAATTTTTGCTTGCAAAAGATAAACCAAATCTTGTTCGAGTCATTCATAAGTTTTCATGGGAGGATGAAATGTCAGATCATTTTCATGAAGAGCTGACAAAATTCTTCCGAGAGTACCTTATAATCGGTGGGATGCCGGCAGCTGTTTTAAGTTGGATTGAAAATCGATCACTCTCCGAAGTGAGTAGGGTTCATAGAAATATTATCAAATCATACTCAGAAGACTTCCCAAAATATGGTAAGCGCATAGAACCACAGAATCTTGAAGCCACTTTTAATAGGGTTCCACGAAGTCTTGGAAAAAAGTTTGTCTATCGTCAGGTAGACGCAAATGTCAGCGGTGATAAGGTAAAAAAAGCTTTAAATATGTTATGTAAGGCTTTAATTTGTCATAAGGTTATGGCGGTTGACGCTATCGGTGTGCCACTGGTGGTTGATGATGATCGCTTTTTTAAAGTGATTCTTCTCGATGTTGGTTTGTGCTCAGCATCTTTGAAACTTTCATTACAGCTTATTGAGAATGTTGATGATGTAACTCTCATAAATGATGGTGGCATTGCAGAGCAAGTTGTAGGACAATTATTACGGACCTTGCAGGGGGTAAGCTTTGAGCCGGAATTGTATTACTGGATGCGACATGAAAAGTACTCAAGTGCAGAAGTTGATTATGTAATTCAGCATCGAACTACTGTTATTCCCCTGGAAGTTAAGTCAGGGAAAAGTGGATCATTGCGTTCTTTACATCAGTTTATGAAAAAAAGAAAGGGTTCCCTGGCTGCCAGAATTTGTTCTGGACGGCCCGTAAAAAATCAGGTAAGTGTTGCTGATGTTCAAGGAGGCCAGATTGAGTATGAATTGCGTTCTATCCCATTCTATCTTATGAGTGAGCTGCACAGATTATTAGATTAAGGAAGGTAGGAGATCATGGAATATTCTGTATGAGTTTCAGCATGTATCAGTTGCAACCGGTATTACATAAGATAGGTGGATTAGGTTCTTGAGCTAGTTCTAGATGTGCTTCTAGCTATAAGCCTTTGTATTTCTTCCCAACATTCTTCTTGATCAGCGATGCCATATTCTTTAGAGTGGCGCTGCAACAGAGACCAGATTCCTCTCACTTGATTGCTGCTCGCTTGTGCAATATAGCTTCGCACAGTACCGAAATTGAAGTTCCATTGTATGTTTTTTTGTATATTCCAAGCATATATGCTTCCATCATCAGAATTGGCAACAATCTTACCATTTCCTGTTACGTGGACTGCCTTGGTAGCCTCTTGATCGTCATCATGATCACATATTGCCAGCAACTGACCATCTTTGCTCCAAATACGTACCGTTCCATCTTCTGCAGTTGAAATAATAGAGGTCATATCGGGCGACATGCTTACCGAGTTAATACAACCTTCATGGCCTCTGCAGACTCTGCATGCTGTGGTATTTATGATGTCCCAGATATTCACCGTTCCTTTATTCGTTCCTAAAATGACTATGCTGCCATTTGGCGCAATATAAGCTGCATGAACTCCTGTTGCGCCCAAAGAACCATTAGGAGATACTTCGCATTGTACTAAGGTAGGCACCTGGGCTCCTTCTTTAGCTACAAAAAAATCGATGAGTGATAACCCTTCAATGTATGGGTATACTCCCCTCACAAAGTGTGTAGACTGTTCCCACATAAGCACCATCCCATCGCCTGTAACTGCCATGACCGTATCATCAGGACTCGTGGACACTTTAAGAATATCATCAGGCGTCGTAGACACGGCAAGAATCTTTTTTTTCAGTGCACAATGGCAAACTGCTTTTAGCCTACCATTCATATCCCATATACGTACAACACCATCTTCGGTGCCCGTAATGATTATCTTGCCAGTTGATGAGACGCAGGTTGCTGTAATCTTTGAGTGGCCTTGTTCTTTTGCTAACCATGCTGGATCAGCTTCCCATGTTTTTGTACCTGATAAATCGCGTGCAGTAGCTAGTGCATTACCAGAAATCAGGTTTGGAGCATCGGGGAAATTCCAAATGAGCATAATCCCGTCATCAAAGCTTGCAACGATTGTTTTTCCATCGGGTGAAAGGCATAGAGTACTTACAGGTTGAGGATGCGAATAAGCAGCACGCTGCTCTCCCTGCCTATCCCAAACACGCACTGTACCATCATCAGAACCGCTTACCAAAGTCTGATTGTCGGATGTTATACAGATAGCTGTTACAGGTCTTTCATGACCCACGAAAGATTGACGGTGAGTGCTCTCCGTCGTAAGAGCAATCATAGTACAATCATAACAACAACCAGCAAGGACTAATGACCCATCAGGTGGCACATGAAGTGTACCACTAGCAATACCGTTATCGACCAAACGGGTCCTTATTTCAAACAACTTGCGTATCGTTTCTTTAAGGAACGTATTACGAGTATCAGTTGGTAAATCTAGGAGGTTTTGAGCAGTAATACTCGTGGGCTGTTCAAGTTCTCGGAGAGCTTCTTCGGCTAACCAATGGATAGTAGAGATATGTAAGACACGTGAAGCATTGAAAAGCTTTACGAGATCGTTGCCTTCAAGTTTTTTAATATGCGCTTTAATTTTTTTGCTAACTGAATCTTCGTTCCCACGTGTGACGATTGTCTCATTGACCAAGTCTAGTTGCGTAAGGATAAACTCTATTGTAGAGCGGGGAAATGCAGTTACATCAATAACGCCCTCTTGCATGGTGCAGTTCTGAAGTGGTTCTGCCCAGTGTAAAAACATGATTTCTGGCCGAGAGTGTTGTAAGTGAAGTAGGATGTTAGATACTTTGATTTTCTTCTTTCCCAGGAAGGATCGTTCTCTAATAGCTTTTTTAATAGCTTCCTTAAGAGCAGAGATCTTTAAATGATGAGTAGCATAGAAGGCCTCAAGCAATTCTCCATTTTCAAGACTACCAATACGCTCTATGAGCTCGTCTTTAAATTCTTGGTGATGGCGCGCATCTTCAGATTCAAGACGATGCAGCAAATGAAGGAGGTCGGTTACCAGAAGTCCTGTATGATACGAAATTTTTGGTAAATATACGTACCCATTTTCTTCGGTATAATTTTCCATGAAATGCAGCAAATGTGGTTCTACTTTGAGAGGCCATTGTCTAGTCCCGAAAAAGAACGTTTTCTCAGGAGGTAGTATGGCAACGACCTGTGGTTCAATGCTACGACTGTGTGAAGCGGCACTACAGATTATCTCACATACAAGAAATCCACCAAGAAATAGTTTTCTATGCAGCATCTGATGCCCCCTCAATACAGGCCTTAGGTATAACTGGAATTGGCACTCAATATAGAGCCTTCCAAGCCAAAGTCAATTGGATGATCGGTTTTAATAACGGATACCTATACGACGATACTTATTAATGAATTTCAAGTGGATGTTGGTCATAAAGCATCAAATATGACACTATCTGGTACCAGGCCGTTGTATCAATGTACGACGACCCGATACCAGACATCTTACCTACGTATGCACTTCAGCCTTTATTCCTCTGAAAAATACTTTTTTATAGTACCTATCAAGGGAATTGCTAATCCAGCACGTACTGCTCGTGGTGATGCGCCTGCGAAAAGACCAGCGACGCCTTTCTGAGCAATCACAGTTCGTACCACATCTTGGGTGTTCTTGAATAAAGCACCTTGGTAATCCGCTTGGAGCTTTGTTTTCACCGTATCACAAGGATGTGTTGCCACGGCAAAAGCGATACCCGTCGCAGCTCCAGCACCAACATAGGAGCAGGCAGGGTGTGATACTATCGCTTTTACCCATGGATCCTCTATATTGCTTTGAGCGGCATCTTGTGCTTTCTTTATTGCTTCTTCAGCCATAGGGAAAGCAACCAAGTACCCCGTGGCAAATCCGCCTTCACGCAACGCGGTTGCTGCCCATCCGCGACCAAACGCACGCAATCCACCACCCGAAAGCACTTTTTTGCAGGTTGCTAGTGCAGTTCCATTATGTTCCTGTTGATCTCTGATGACCAACTCAATGGGCCCATTTACCGTTGCAGAAAGAGCTCCGGCAGTAAATGCACGAGCTACTTTGCTGTACAAATCGGTTCCCGGCACAACTGTTTCAAGTCCTCTATCTGTGCAGATTTGGATAGCAGTTGTAGGTCCCATTGCGGTGACATTCATTCCGTACCCACGGTACCATACCTTTGGATCCATAGATATTTTATGGCCCTGCTGCATAGCATTCTTGAAATAGATAAGTGGAGAGTTAGCAGTTACCTCTGCGGCTCCAGCAACTGTACCAATTGCAGCTTCCTTTGCAAGCACACGAACAGAGGAATCATCCTCCATGCAGAATGCGGTGCATGTAAATGTAAGCATCATCATGCTTACTATACAATGTATTAACATAGTAATTCCAATCAAGTAATTGATGTAATTATTCTATCCAATGACTATTTTCCACATGACTGCAGGTGATTCTCACACCATGATCAGGTGATTTGAAAAATAGACAACAAAAATGAGGGTAAGTGTTTATTTTATATGTTTAGTCCCGTAGGACAGAATAGAAGTAATAATGAGAGCGTTGAGAGGGAATGCCAAAAGAGCGCTATGAGAGCTGCTCATGGGATTGACCCATGAACCTTGATTAGAAGCAAAACTGTTGTATGTGCTTTTCATCTTTTTAACTCTTTTAGCATATGGCATAACACGATGTTATACCTCAACAGAAAAAATATACCATAAAAGGCATTGCTTGTCAAACTGGTGAACAAAAAAAGAAAAATTGCTTCAGTGGCGCAAAGACAGAGGAGGGAATGAACACATTACCTGCAATTTTAACGACTGGTGCAATTGCAGGTAATCTTCATGAATTCATAATGCAAAGTGCTCTCACTAGTGACGAGCTTGCTTGGCGAAATTATTTTTTAAGGGCATTATAGCTTGCCATGAGAGCTTTGTAGTTTGGTTCATGTTTAATAAGTAATTCACCAAACCCTTTAACGTCATTACGCCAGTCTCGTTGCAATTCAGAGGCCACGCTAAACCAATTCATGAGTTGGGCCCCTGCTTGGCTCATTCGAAGATGTGCAGCATCACGTACGGCAGCACTGGTTGTTCCTGCAGCATCGGTTACTACAAAAACTTCATAACCAGCTTCGAGGGCGGAAAGAGTGGGGAAGGCAACGCATACGTCTGTTACAATCCCTGCGATGATAAGTTGTTTCTTGCCGCTCGCTTTGATTGCGTTCACAAAATCTTCGTTGTCCCAAGCATTAATTTGTCCAGGACGGGGTATAAAAGTAGCGTGGGGTAATATCTCTTTCAACTCAGGAACTATTGGACCATTCGGACCATTTTCAAAACTCGTTGTTAAGATTACCGGAAGTTTAAAATACAGGGCAATATCGGCAAGTGCCAGTATATTGTTCTTAAATTCGCTTGGTGAAAAGTCATGAACAAGGCTTATGAGTCCTGTCTGGTGATCAACAAAGAGGACGAGGGAATTGTCTTTATCAATACGTTGATATTTTGCCATAGATGGTCTCAGGTAATGGGTTTGCATAGTTAGCGATAGCGATAGGATAGCAAGTGCTTTCTACAAAAAACAATGGTTTAGGTTGCGAAAACTGTATCCACAACATTTTTGTCCCTAATAGCGTTTGCATTAACCTGCGAATCCTAGATATTGCATTGAGGGTGGGGGGCTCTATATTAACAGGGACTCTAGCTATTACCTGCCTTAGCGAGCCTTGGTATTTTGTTGTTTTAGCTCTTCAACGAGTTTTGGTAGGCTTCTCATATAACGATGCACATAACTCCATACTTTATTTTTTAATTGAGGGTTGTGCGTTCCTTGCGCGAGAACATGAATATTGTTGTTGGCAAGTCTTAAAGTCATATCATCTGCATGATGGTCGTTAGCTTCCAAATAATCGATAATCTCTTTCTTTTCTTTCTCGGTTAAGGTCGATCCATCTTGATGTCGTAAGTCTTCATATCGTATCAAAAAGTTGTCGATAATACCTCGGTCCACTAGGTCTTCATACATCGGAGTGATTGCTAACGACTCCTTCTCACTCGGCTCATGTGGATTATTATCAAGTACAAACTGAGCCAAATGTGTATAGTTCGTAACATGATGCGCTTTTGATGAAGTTGCAGTTGCTGAGCTTGATGACTGGACGGCTTTGGTTGTTATGGGTACAGAAGCACTAACGGATTGTGATGAAGTTGCCGGAATGGGTTTTGGTAAACTCTGCAGAGCATCCGGCAAATACTTCTTGAGTTTCTCTACAAACCCAGGGTACACAGGCTTGGTGCTTCCTGAAGGAGTAAAGTCTCCCTTGGATTTGAGTAGTGTTTCTACACGAACCCACCTAAAGTCAGATTTAAATCGCTTAGTCGCACCTTTTTTCTTCAAGTCTGCATCAGGAATAAAAGGCACGTTCACAAAATAAAGCATCTCTCCCAGGGGAGTTTCCACTTTATAAGCAGTATCTAGGGTAAAGTTCTTATCATTATATACACCATTAGTTTGGTTAACTAGGGTCTTTACTGTTGCCTGATCGGGGGTTTCACGCACTAGTTTTTTCTTAAACCCACCGTATGCCTCTCCCGTATCTTGGCCAAGTAAGAGATACCACTCTTTTGTGTCTGCTCGGAACTGCATAGGAACAATAAGTACTGTATCAACCTTGGTCTTATTCATAGGAAATAGTGAAAAAGACATCACTAAGAGTCCTAAGGGTACTATTTCTTTAAACATATGGTTCCTTTATGAGGTGATTGCCAAGAAAATTCTGTTAGTGGTAAGGTTATATCATGTATTCTCAGCGGCAGTCAATGATTGCTCGGCTTTCGATGGACCTTCCTATAAGAACTTTCTTCGATTGTATGAGTTGTTCTCCAGTTATCAGAACTTGAGCAAGAAAAGGAGGATCGTTGAAGATTTTAAGATAGTGTAACGGGCCTTTTTTTGATTGATAGAGACGTTTAAGGTACTCTTAAACAGTACATTCGATATGTTTGCTCAGGTGACTTCCACATGAGAGAGATATCGACTACATAAAGGTGATCACTGGTGGCCCAATATGCATTTCCTCATGATCTTTTTCCTCCCACGGAGCTTATCGGCCACTTGAATAAAGAAGGCTCCTGGACTCCTTTTGAGGAGGAGCTACGTGCCAAAGCTTTTTTAGGATATTCGCAGGTAGGCAAACCGGATAAAGAGCTTACCCGTTTTATGACGCCCATGATTTCATGGGGAGTCGAAAAAGGTGCAGCTTCGAGTTATCGGCAACTTGGAGAACGGTCGTGGATCGCTACCCTAGATAGAGCTCCTCATATTCCTTCCGCATGCTACGATCTTTTACATAGCTCCATGAACGGACCCCGCTCTCTCATGCATCTTATCGGTGCCACTTTTCATAGGGTACGTATTATGTACTGCGCTGAATCTCTTGAGCATGTAGCTCTTGAGGACTCTCTTGGTGGTAAAGAGGTACTTTTTATGATTCTTGAAAAGGGTATTTCAGTAAAGGTCCAAGATAGCGTAAATTCTCCTGAGCTTTCAGCGCGAGTTATTGTAGGTTCTCTTGCGTCTCACTCTGATCTTGTATGGGTGAGTGAGCATACGGGGGGTGTAATACTCCAGCATGATAGTTGGCATCTTGAAAAAGGGTCCCATCTTGAGATGTTGCAAGTTCTTACCGGTGCTCGGCAATCTTGGCTACGCAAGGAGTATGTGTTGAACGATGAAGCACACATGAAATATACGTTTCTAGGTTCTTTGCGAGGTACTGAGCAGAGCGCTTTAACGACTGTTCAGGAACATCGTGGACTTTCAAGTTCGAGTTCTGTATTGGTAAAAACAGTGGGAACGGATCAAGCAAAATCCTTTTATCGAGGAACGATTGCCATTTTCAAAGATGCCCACAAATCGGTCGCCTTACAACAGCAGCGGGCTCTTCTGTTAAGTCCAGGAGCTCGTACCTGTGCGATTCCTTCCTTAGAGGTAGCGACTCATGAGGTACAGTGTTCCCACGGTAGCGCTGTAGGGCAATTTGATGAGGAAAAGCTCCAGTACTTGCGATCAAGAGGGATGAGTGTCGAGTGTGCAAAGCATCTTTTGATTGAGGGGTTCTTTAACGAGCCTTTATGTGTAGCTCATCCTGAGATACATAAGCGACTCATGCTAGCGGTTTGGAAGCAGCAATAAGTTCATCTATTTCCCAAGATTCGAACTTACTTGACCTAAAATGCTCATCTGTTTTGGTGAAACTCCCATCGGGAAGTACGTGAAGAGTAAATTCTTTATACGAGCCAGATATGCAGTCTATGTGTATACGATCTTCTTGGCTCCAGACTATCGCTTTGATGCCATCATCGGCTAGTACATCGATTTCATGATGAGTATTACGTGCAAAATCGAACAAGAGTACTGACCCTTGGCTACCTCCTAAGAGGGCATACTGTTCATGGGGAGATACGACAAAACAGTCAATAAGTTCACACTCAGTAGTTAGCAGATGTTCCTCTGTTTGAGAGTCATACACATAGGTATCTTTTCGTGGAGGTAACTGCGGCATTTTGGCTACAAGCTTTTGCTCGAGGGTTTTTAGGCTATAGGTATAGAGCGCTTCTTTGTCGAGTATCCAGGCAACTACATTATCTTTGGTAAGATTAATTTGGCGTGCATTACCTGCGAGCTGTATTCGAGGTTTGTGTATAGCTGATGTACTATTTTCGTCTTGGGTGGATTCTTGAGAAACTGTTGCACGTTCGTTACTTTGGTTACCATTCATGAGTGTTTCTACGTACGCATCTTGTGTACCGATCTTAAGAGTATAGGCTTTAACCACTCCAGATCTACTTAATAGCACGATGCGATTTTTTTCACTCCACCACATATCTACAATCGCATGACCGGACATCGCTTCAATCACATGACAATTGTTGCTCGCAACATCGACTAACAATACCGAGCCTTGATCTCCTCCAAGGAGTGCATACTGTTCATCCGGAGCGAGGATAAAGCGTGTGATCTTTTCAGACGTATCGTTCTTTTCATAATCCGGACTTGCCTTGACACTCTCTTGTCGGCATCCCAGATTGGGAAGTGTACAAACGGTCGTTTGTTTTTTTGTTGGTATGCTGTAGGTATACAAAGCTCGACCATCGAGGATCCATGCAGTTGATCGATCCTTGCCGAGAATAAGATCTCTTGCCGAACCTTCTAGATGCACAGGGAGTTCCTTAGTAGAAAGGTTTGGAGTAAACAGAAAACTGTTACATAAGCCCATTGCGCGTTCGTTGAACTCATGAAGCAACACACGGCCGGATTTCCTTCCCTCTAAGATATAATTCTTATAAAGATGCTGTACATAGCCATATATGAGCACCTTCACCAAAGTGCGGGCATCATGGGAAGAGACATCGATTGGTTCGCCTAATTCTCCAGCATCCAGCGAAATTGCTGTAACAGGATCGGCGGGATCAAACTCAGGTGCGAAATCATTGACAAGGTCAGGCCGATTGAAGCCTTCTAGCATTTTTGCCTTATGGCATTCAGGATCCCAACAGGAAGCCTTGCGATTGTATATCTCTTCATAGAGTCTCCCAATATGCATCTGGCCTTCATTATGATCGAAGAATACGATGACTCCATGTTTATTAGGCCCTATGAACTGACGCACTGAATCTTCATTGGCATGATCAGGGTGCATCAAATATTTTTTGCCGGTGGAGTGATCAAAAAAATGGGGAACAAAGTACGCTTCTTCTTTGGGAACTTTTACTACAGCATCGTAGGTGTAGGCAAAGCACACAGGCTCTTTTTCTGTTTGACCTATGATAAAAGGGTTCAAAGGGTGACGCGTTGGTCGCCTGTGACCGTGGGCATCGTACGGGCTTTTAAGTTCGACCACTTCAGTCTTTGCGATAAACAGCGGTTTTGCATTTATGAGACCTTTGGATTCTACATAGCCTTTACTGAGATAATCAGTTGTGATGAGCTGCTCTTGAACGGGTTCAGGAAGTTTAGAGAAAGTTTTTAAAAGATCTGATACTTCATGAGTCTCAGATGCACAAGTTGTTGCAAGCTCTTTAATGATAGGAACGACTACTGCTGTTTGACTACTCCAGAGAGTACCTATCCATATAAGAGAAATAAGGGATAGTCGATAGTCCATATTGAAAACTCCCGAAATCGGTTATACATCTACTATGCATACCCTTCAGAAATTATTGTACGCCTTTGTGCAAAATAGTCTACGCTTTTTTACGAGCGCTTCTTTTTCTTTTAATGGCTTTTTTAAGTGCATCTTTTATCTGCTCCTTACTTTGCATAAAGATCTCTTCAGATAGGCCTGTAAGAAGGTCATACTGTTCCTCTGTATAACTAAAGTTGACCGTGGGAGTAAAATGTTTCCCACCTTTAAAAGGAGCACTTGAATCTGGATCAAATCCTTCATGTAGGTTCTCTTTTATCTTCTCATCATATATGGCGTTCCTTTTGATGGTCATATAGAGTACCATTGGTTCATTATCATGAGTCGGCATAATGAGCGTGGAGACCTGCTTTTTGAGGGCTTCTGCTTGAGGTCCTTCCTCTTTTATTTCGGGGAAGGGTAACCCAAGGCGACGAGCTTCTTTGGCAGCGGCTACCAAGTGAGATGCTTTATCCTTATTAGGATGTTCATGTGCATCACACATTATGAGAACGTCAATCTCTCGGCAAAGTGCAGGGACTGAAGCGAAGTTGTGCCGATGAGAGGCGTCTTTGGTAATTCCGCCATCAATGAGAGGAATTGTTTCTTTATTCGCCAATATGCTATGCATACCGTTTCCATCCTTCATCTGATAGAAGAAGTTCGCTATATGTGCCTCGGTGAGTCTATCACTTTCGGTCTTTGAGACCTTTCGTGCCATAAGTGCACAAATCTGATTGGATAGCCAGCTTAATGTACTGACAGTATACGCGGCAATGCCGCCTAGGGTTGATGACTTAGCTATATCTTGCGGTGCAAGGGCAAAAGCTGATCCCCATACTCCAAAATAATAGGTAAGTGGAAGCTCTGGAATGGCTTGCTGAAGACTGCCAGCTTTAAAATGTGAGCCAAAATATTTTGTATCGACCCATCCTCCGCCATGTTGGGCAGTACCTACCGTATAAGGGCTGAACTCGTACCAGGTCCTTAAGGTGTCAGTTTCACCTGAATATGTGGCAACACTTATGGGTAAGGGGTACTCAGCTTTTTCAAGATGAGCTTGTAGGTCAGAGAGGGTAATATCATGGGTTTGCTTTCCATTGACCGAGAAATCCTTACATAGGGCATTACCAAGGGCATGGCCATAGTTCCCAATTATCCCTGTATATTGATTATAACGACTTTGCATAAAACGGCGTTTCCTGTAATCGATACTGTCATTAATCAGCTCAAAATAGAGCTGTTTAATATCTTTTCCGAGTTTGGTCCGTTGTTTTTCTGCAAATTCACTAGGCCTCATGCCTGAAGCAACAAGGGTATTGATTGCCCATGTTGATCCAGAAAGACCCATCATATGGGTTGAGCAGTTAAAGATATTTCCACCCTCATCATTATCAGCTCCTCTGAGATAGCCTGTAGTTGCAGTAAGAGCACGAATGCCGCCGCCTGAAAAAACAAAGGCTACCGTAGGGGGTGCTTCTTCAGCGTCAAGCATATACTCTGGATCATTGATAAGGTCATTCAAAGCTTTTCGTACTATCTTGATGCGCTCATCAAGATAGGCTTTTTCTCTCTGTAAGTTTGATGTTTTTCCTGTTGTAACCACGACATCAGGATTTGCTTCTGGTAGGGGGGCTGCTTGCAGCTTGTTTTCAAGATTCTCTATTTCTCTAACCGTAAAGGGATTGATATCCCCAATTGATCGGAGGCATGCATTGAAGAATCCTCCGCCTTGCCCTACAATAGAGTAGTGTCCCGCAACACTCATAATAATATCATACGACCCCACCCAATAATAATCATACCAGTTTGATGATTCAAATGATTTATTGATAAGTTTGGACCATTCCTGCTGGGCCATTTTTGGTTGTAGTTTTTCTTTAGTCTCAGAGAGCAGCAGAATGATTTTCTTAGATTTCTGCAACCTTAGGCCCCATTGAGGTAATTTAAGAATGGCACTGAGCTGTGGCGATAGCTTTTGATCTAAGTCACATTTCGTAGCGGTTCCATCCTGTAACTCTACATCATATAAGGCGGCATAGAGTTCTTTGCTTGTTGTGTTATTTAATCGGATATCCTTGTTTAATAGGCGAACTTCTGGGCCATTCTGTGTAACAAGTAAGGTGCATTTGCCTTGAAATGTCCCCAGGTCATGCTGCGAAAAGGCTACAATCCCTTGGGGAAGGTTCCCTTCGGCATCTACTTTAATTTCATCAGCATGGATATGCCGATTGGTGCTGACCAGTAATCGCCTTTGAGGATTGAACTCGAAGAATCTTTTTTCCAGGTTAGGCCTATCGGGAAAGGGGATATGTTTTTCCTCATCGCACTTTAGGATGTGCATTTGTTCATCAATACGAGTCCATACACCGTTTGGTTGATCTTTAAAAAGATACCAGGCTGCGTAGAGTTCTTGGTTTGAAATGTTCCTGATATGCCAGCCATTTTTTGACTTGCCTGGACTTCCTGGTAGTGCGAAAACACCTTCTGGCAGAACTGGATTGTTTTCCGGTTGATTTTCTTGTAGCACTTGTGCATCTACATTCATGGCACGAAGCTGCCAGTTGACCTGCGACTGCGCACTGAAAAGGCATATAAGAAGTAGTTTAAAAAGTCGCTTTAACGTTTTCATAGAGTATTCCCTTTTTTATTTATTTGCTCTATAAGAGCATATCATAAAATCATAATATTTTCAAATAGGATCCCCTGGTGGGCAATATGCCTTTGGCACGAGCGAATCAAAGAATCTGGAGAGGTCCAAGTTTTTTGGCAGGGGGTGGTGGTGGCTGCTAGACGTATGTATTAACCTAGTAATCATCGAAAACTGCTATTGATTGGTGGTTTTTGGAAATTCTAGGCGGCTTTTGGGGGGAAAGTACCCTTGTATAATAGGGTCATTTAAGGTACCTTTGACCTATGGAGGCATTTCTTAATGATATTTCCCAAAAAAGACTTTCCCTTATTTACAATCCACAAGGCTTTAAGCTACTTAGATAATGCTGCAACCACGCAGAAGCCTCTTGAGGTTATAGAAGCTCTGACAACCTTCTACAGTACGCACAATGCTCCGGTGCATCGAGGTATTTATACCCTGGCTGAGGAAGCTACGACACAGTATGAACAGGCACGAACCTCTGTAGCTGTCTATTGTGGGGCTCAACCTGATGAAATAATTTTTACCAAAGGGGCTACCGAGGGTATTAATCTGATTGCTTCAAGCTGGGCTGCAAAGCAGCTAGTACCCGGTGATGAAATTATTATCTCAGAGCTTGAGCACCATGCAAACATCCTTCCTTGGCTGCGTTTGGAGGCAGAAAAAGGGTGTGTGGTTAAATATATTCCCTTACATGCTCGGGGCGTTCTTAATTATGAAGCTTATGCAGCGATGCTAACCTCAAAAACAAAGCTCGTGGCAGTTACTCATACGTCGAATGTACTCGGTACCCAGGTAGATCTGCCTTTGATCATCGCACATGCAAAAGCAGTTGGGGCGAAGGTTCTGGTAGATGCCTGCCAAGCAGCAGGGCGCACGCATCTGGTACTGAATGCTTTGGGAGCAGATTTTGTGGTGTTTTCGGGTCATAAAATGCTTGGCCCTACGGGTATTGGGGTACTCTATATTGCTCGTCAAGTACAGCCAGAAGTCGCATCCTATCAGCTTGGTGGTGGCATGGTTCAATCGGTTTCTTTTCATGACTATCAGGTAGCAAAAGCACCCTTAAGGTATGAGGCGGGAACGCCACCCATTGCGCAGGCCATTGGCCTTGAAGCAGCTATACACTACCTTTACAGAATCTCTTTTGAAGAGCTTGCACAGCATGAAGCTGCCCTATGTGCTCGTTTGCTTGAAGGTCTTACAAAGCTTCCCAGTATCACCATTCTAGGGCCAAAAGAAGAGCTTGCTCGGTCTGGCCATATGGTTAGTTTTGTGAGCTCAAAGGCTCATGCTCATGATATTGCAGCCTTTCTTGATACAAAGTTGATTTGTGTTCGAGCAGGAAATCATTGTGCTCAGCCTCTTCATGCGAGTTTAGGTATTGATGCATCGGTACGAGTGAGCTTCTATGGGTATTCGTCTTTAGACGATGTAGATCGATTACTTTCGGCCCTTGAGGACCTTGAAAAGGGATCCTTGAGAAAAGGGGCCTGATTGTTGTTGATATTTTAAAAAAATGATATAATAATAAATATTGTTATTGCCTAAGTGAACTATTTTGAACTGCCGAGGAATGAGCATGCAAGAAGCCATGTCGTTTATGTGCCTTAATACGGTCCTTTCGCTTGTGCTATTCGGCCTCTCTCTCATATTTCCCGTGGCTATCATTGCACTTGGTGTTGGATATACCCATCGGTACATTCCTGCGCTTCTTTTAAAGTATGCCCTCTTTTTTAATGTTGGATGCCTGTTCATAACGGGGTTCTTGGGGCAGATACTCTATGGTCCTGAAATAGCTGCCTGTCTTGCCTGGAGTTGGTCTCCTTTTCAGTATGAGTTAGCCTTCTCTGAGTTGAGCTTAGGAGCTTTAGGACTAATTAGCCCGATTTTTCATAAAGAGTTTTGGCTTGCAACGGTCATCGGATCGAGCATATGGCTCTTAGGTGGTTCAGGCGTACACCTGTATTATCTCCTGATCGAGGGTAATAGCGCCATTCTTCATGCGAGCTTTGTTATCGGGTGGAATATCTTTATAACTCTTTGGCTTATAGGCTTATATATAGCCGTCTTTAAAACCTCTCGCTCCACGATACCGTCTCTTGAAGATGAAGCAGAACTGAAGCCTAGCGAGTTTTAGATCGATAACTCCTGTGGAAGTTTATCTCAGCTTGATAGCAATCGAGCCATTTTTTGAGAAACAATAATAGGGGAATTTAGCGAATAACCTTGAGGGCACAGAGCTCTTTCCTTACTTCTTCATAGTTTCCTTCTTTAAAAAGAATAGCGTGCATACCCATATGCTGTGCTCCAAGAATATTTTCTACTTGGTCGTCGATGAGAACGCACTGTGAAGGAGTTAGCTGATAGGTAGCAAGGACATAGGAATAGATTTCTTGGTAAGGCTTGATGAGGCCTACTTCGCCAGAAATAATCAGATTCTTTCGTTCAAAGTAGGTAAAGAGGTCCTGTAAGTGTGTGGCTTCAAGCATCGTCTTAAATGAGTAGGGGTCCCAGTTTGATAAAACGAACAGCGTATTTCTTTGGTTCCCTTGTTCGTCATACTGGGCGGCGCATTCTTCTAAGAGGCGTATTCCTTCTTTGATCATGCGGGTTGCAGCAGTAAATGTTTCGGGTTGAGTAAGGGCTTCTAGGAGTTTCTTAACAAGTCGCGCTTCTCGCTTACTTGAAAAGAAGCCCTTCGGAACATAGCTTTCAAGAGAGTCTCTCTCGAGGAATCGGTTTGTTTGAGCACGGGTGATGTCGCCGGTGAGCCACTGGCGGACGAGTGGTGGGATAGGCTTTCCATAGGCAGTTGCAAGACTAATTTCAGCTTCCCGGTCTGAGAGAAGGGCAAGCAGCGCAACAGCCTTATCAAAAATCTCTCTGTGCGGTTTGCGCTCAATAAGTGAATACAGCATCATATCGGTGAGTCCCAAATACCGTGCCATAGAGAATGAGTTTATAGCAACTAGAGTATTTCCTAAGTCCCAGAGAAGATGTGTTGGCGCATCGTGTTTCATCATAAACCTCTTTTGTTTGAAGTATAGAAGATTTGTGCTCGAAAAAAAAAGAGATGAGCCATTTTTCTCAGGCTGTGAGTGGAAACAGTACGCACCCTTAAGACTGGGATAGTTGAGCTTTAGGTTATCCTTAAAATATTCTACACTAGTAGAGAGTTAACAGGATATATGGGTGCTTATGGATGAACCTCTCTATAGAGAAGAATTACTTGAACATTACCGTCATCCGCGCAACTATGGTGATCTTGTAGATGCGCAGATATCTGCTGAAGTGTTTAATCCTTCATGTGGCGATAGAATTGCTCTTTCCATACGTGTCGAGGATGGCCGCTTAACGGGCATAGCATTTCAAGGTAAAGGGTGTGTAATCAGCCAAGCATCGGCTTCGATGCTTACGGAGCGTGTCAAACACAGCTCGCTTGAGGAGCTTAAGAATCTTTCCCAAGAAAGAATGCTCGCTCTTCTTGGGATAACGCTTGGGCCCACTAGAATGCGTTGTGCTCTATTGGCTTTGGAAACATTACATAAAACGCTAGAGCTGTATAGACAAGGAGGCGATAATGCTTGATCCCCTAAAAATAATGCAGGAGATAGCTCGCGCGTTACCTGATCTGTATGCCGAACTTTCACATGAGTATATCCGTGCACATGAGCTCTTTCTCTTTATACGTGAACATCCTGAGATACTTGAAGCTCTCAAGGTTGGCCCTAATCCAGTTCCTCTTTGGGAAGGTCCTCTGGATGCAAGGGTGCCTATACGCCAACAGCCGCATCCTTATGCGGTTATCGCTACTGATGGATCGCAAATCTATCCCGATAAACATCAGGGTGTTCCCTGCTTTGTTTTAAATAGTGGTACTGCTCAATTTGTATATGGTACTAATTCTTCAGAGGTAAAGCTTGAATCTTCTCCGCTGATTGTTACCCAGAATGATGATGAGACTTTTATTTCTGAAGATCTGGTGAATTGTCGACGGGCCGAACTTGAATTTGAGGTAGGACTCGCAGCATCGAAAGAGGTGATGCGCACCTATCCTGAAGTTCCTTTTGTGTTTCTCTGTGATGGATCCTTAATATTTTGGCATCTCGAATCTAAAAGTCCCGTTGTTAAAGAACGCTTTTTAAAACGGTATATGGGGTTACTTGATGAGTTTTATCAGGCTCGCGTACCGATAGCAGGATATATTAGTCTGCCAAAGAGCAAAGAGTTGGTTGCACTGATTAAAAATTGTATAGCTCAAAAGAAGGGGCCGATCGTTGAAGGGGATATTTTGCTTACTACGGTAGATACAGATATTATTGGATCCTTTCTCAAGCCCTCTGAACGCACTACGGTATTTACCCACAACTCACCGTTAGCAAAGGAATATCCTCCACATCTTGTTCCCTATTTTGCGTATCTCAATGTTGGGGATGAAATTGCTCGAGTTGAGATGCCTCGATGGGTTGCTGAAGATCCTGCGTTATTAGATACGGTATTATCTATTCTTTGTGATCAATCAGTTAAAGGGAATGGCTATCCGATTGCTCTTTCAGAGGCTCATGAGCAGGCGGTAATTAAAGGGCATGAGCGAGAATTCTTTTTTAGTCTCTTGCGAAAGATGCACATCTCACAGTCAAAGTCAGTTGCTTACTCACAAAAAAGTCTTAAGAAGCGTTTTGTTTCGGTCTAGTATTCTGGTTACGATGAATAATGACAGCGTAAATGGCTAGACTGATTATTGCTGCGAAGAAGCACCAGATTGAGGTAAAATAATAGTACCACACAAGATATGATATAAGGCAGGAAACCCCAATAAGGCAACCAACGAGTCTCAAGACAAAATCGCTTGAAACAAGGAAGGGTGTAAGTACTATACAGCTATACAGTATGAGCAACTGGAGTCCCGTAATACTTTCAAAGCCGGGCAACGTATAGGCGATATGGTGAGACTGAATCTGAACGGTGGCACCGACATGTATGAGATACCATAAGCTGGCCAAAGAC
Organism: uncultured bacterium; assembly: GCA_963819815.1. Classification (GTDB taxonomy): domain Bacteria; phylum Babelota; class Babeliae; order Babelales; family Babelaceae; genus PRDV01. The sequence continues at coordinate 648,746 of CAWFXL010000001.1, read as the reverse complement.
CAGGTACTTCCCATGATAAGACAAAATCCCATAATCGCACGTCTTAGGGGATGATGTTCTATAAGAATGAGCGCAAAGGGTATAAAGACAGGCCAAAATACCACGGCAAACCCAAGAAATCCGTACATACAAAGTGCTGTGAGTCCAGGATGTGTACCTTGGTTTAGTAAGAGCCAGAGAGCTCCCTCGAGAGCTTGCTGAATTGCAAAGGCAAGAGGAATCGAGGCAAAAGGAATCTCATTAAATTCCCGTATCTTGCGATAGGTGGCAATAGCGATACTTACCAATAATCCGGCAGCTAAAAAGCTCATGCGGGCAGAAAAACACATCTGATACTCCTTTCAATTACACGGTACCAAGGGAGGATTTTCCTGTCAAGAGTTCTTTCTTGCACAGAGGTCTGTGTGTACTCAGAGGTATGCAGAAAAAATGTGCCTATGCAGCTGAAAGTACGCTTGAAACAACCGATACATAGTTTTAACGCAAGAACTTTTTAAAGAAGCTGGTAATGCTACCTTCTTCTTCCTGCGTACTCGTTCCGATAAGATCAGAATATTCTTTGAGGAGTTTCTCAGCTTCCGGCGAAAGATTTTTAGGGATGTGGCATTTGGCGATGACAATAAGATCGCCACGTCCTGATCCCCGTACTTTATGAAATCCTTTATGGGCAATAATGATTCGCTCGCCAACAGCGGTACCCCGTTTTACCTTGATAGATTCTTTTGTACCATCAATATTTTCTACGTCCAATTGACACCCAAATACCAACTGTGGGTAGGTAAGGGTAATACTGCATTCAAGGTCATCATTGATCCGCTTGAACTTTTTATCAGGTGCGACATGTACACGAATATAGAGATCACCAGCAGATCCTCCAAATACACCAGCATCTCCTAGGCCTTGCATGCGAAGCTCTGCACCATCAAAGATTCCTTGGGGAATTGCAACATTGATCGTGTCATATTGTTGAACGCGACTTTGTCCTTTACAAGTAGGGCAAGGGTCACTTATGGTAAATCCTTCTCCATGACATGCTTGGCAGGTTTGAGAATACATAAAAATGCCATGTCTGTATCCTACTTGTCCAGCCCCGTGACATTCTGAACATTCAGGAGCCTTAGCTCCCTTTGGCATCCCCCGTCCGTCACAGGTTGCGCAAGGTACAAAGTGATAGAGTTTGATATCTTTTTTTACGCCCGAAAATGCTTCCGGCAAAGTAAGGTTGATCTCTTTAACGAGGTCATGACCTCGCTTTGGAGAAGGTCCAGCTTTTTTCCCCTTGCGCCGTTGCTGCTGTCCCTGCTGCCCAAAAATGTCACCGAAGATATCTTCAAAATTCCTGAAGATATCATTCATATCCATCCCCTGTCCACCATAGCCGCCCATGGCACCTTGGTGTCCAAATTGATCGTACTGTTTACGTTTTTCGGAGTTTGAAAGCACTTCATACGCTTCTGCGGCTTCTTTGAACTTATCCTCAGCCTCCTTATTATCAGGATTGCGGTCAGGATGATATTTCATAGCAAGCTTGCGATAGGAAGCTTTTATTTCTTCTGGGGTGGCCGATTTTGAAAGGCCGAGCACTTCGTAATAATCTCTTTTTTCCATAGGGCACCTGAATATGGCTAAGCTCAAGGTTGAGTCTATTTGTATCAGATTTTCTGAGTAAAGGATACCAAAAAAAACCTGTTTTGTCCCTGGAAAGATGTACCACCCTTAGAGATGGCTCTAGGTGAGTTCTGGTGATACTTTAGGAGCCGGGATAGGTGATAGTCATCCCTTTAACGATGGCCCAAGGAGTCATGTCGTGAGGCTTTATTGATGTGATACTGAAAATATCCTCTACCTGGATACCATGTACAAGGAGAGCATCTCCAATTAATGATCTATGGCATCTCCAGGGTACAGCCTCACTGCACATGATGGCGACTGTTTTTTCATGGCCGATCTGTATAAGTTCTGCTAATCCTTCCTTGAACTCTTCTGTTTGCATATAATCTGCAAAGCCTCGAAATGATAGGTTATTCCAAGCAGTATTAATCGAATCGGACTGTGCATGACGGAGGCCGCCTAATTTCTTGAGATGATGGTACCCAATACGGTGATTACGTAAAAAATGAGCGAGTTCTGGTCCATTAAATTGGGGATTATGGCGAGATTTTGGTATGGAGCGAATATCAACAAGCTCAGTGACGCCATAGTGCTTGAGAAGTTCTAGAAGCTCTTCAAGAGTTCTTGTTGAATGGCCGATGGTGAACATGATCTTTTTTTTCATAGTGTACTTTGCTGCGTAAAAACTGAGTTAAGATATACCATATTCCTATCATCTTGTTCAAGCATAGTTCAAGGTGAGGCAGTATACAAGGTGTTGCTGGGAGTATAGGAGCATGATACACTTGGGTTAACAGGCTATTGCACAAAAAAGCTCACGTATCAATTGTTCCAGAGGCTACCCATGAATACTATTTTTCGGCTATCGATTATTCTTAGTGTGCTCCTTTTTCCACGTGTGCTTGCTGAAGAGCCCTGCCCTCGTCCGGCCGGAGGCGCAACCGTTACCGCGGTTGCAGAGCATAATCTTGCATCGTTTAGCTGGGAGCAGGAAGAGCCAGCTAACTATTCCTCGAGTCGTGAATTTATAGATGGTGAATGGAAGCGTAAGTGTAGTCCGCTCAAGAAGTGGTATAGATCTGCCGCATTTGATCTCTTTAAAGGAGCAGAGGAAAGGCTTCAGCTTCAGAGTAACGTATTGTTAGATCCGGCTACTACGTGGACTGATCTAACTCTTTTTTCTGGACAATCCAAGCCTGATGTGTATATGGCGCAAGCTCTGTGTCGCACTCAGACCGAGCTTGGGAAAGTATCTCTTTTTTTACATCTTGCTTCACCGCTAACCGATGTTAGTCGCTTGAAAAAGAGGCAAGATATCATACGGGGCTTTGTGGCTGATGAAGAGAAAATGAAGCTTTTTAGTGAGGCACTAGGTGCCATGCGCACTGCTGAGCCTGTATTTCTTGCTTTTTACCAGACTGACTACATGAAAAGATATGTCGAGGATTTGCTTGAATTTTCGGAGGAACAGTATGGGGGCATGTTTGCTTTTCTTAATAAAAGCACGGTCGCTTTAAATTGCGGAAGTACTGCTGGGCATGCACAGCGATTGAAGTGGATAGCATTATGCTGTGGAAGTATGTGTGTATTATCATGGTATGCGATTCAAAGGATAGCTAACAAGCAACCTTCAGAGAGAGTGGCAACTTTAGCTAGAGACTCATTGGGGGGAGGGGCATGGTCCTTGTCAGGGATGCTCTGGGATAGGAATAACAGATGGATGAATATTGGGATTGCCCTTGGTACAGGATTGCTCTCATGGTATCATTCTAAGCAAAGCATTCAATGGCTTTCAGATTGCTATCATCTTGAAGAATATATGCATGCAATGACCTCGCATTATGCTCAGTTTATGATGAATGCACGGAAGCTTTCTGAAGAGATGAAAAGCTGTCCTGAGCTCTATGAGGAATGTAAAGGAATAGTTGATTTCTTTGAGGTCAAAGTTCCCGCATCACCGAGGTTAAAAGAGCTCATCGATCTTTTGGGGCGAGATACGTTTAAAAAACAGTTTTCATTGACAAGTAATAGGGGACATGCGGTACGAGCGCATAAGCTTGTGCATCAGGTAAAAGATGAGCTTAAAGAACTCGCAACTGATATTGGTAAAATCGATATGTATGTGTCTTTGGCAAAGCTTATGAAAGAACATGAGACGCAGCAGGTCAAGTTTTGCTTTGCTACCTATGCCGCGGAACAGACTCCTCTTTTAGATATACATGAAATGTGGCATCCACTAATTGATTCAAAACTCGCTATCTCAAATAATGTCTTATTGGGAGGCACTGAGCGACAAAATATGATTATAACTGGTCCCAATGCGGGTGGTAAGTCGACCATCCTAAGATCACTAGCACTTTGTATCATCTTAGGGCAAACCATTGGGATTGTCCCCGCTTCTGCAATGCATTTTACGCCGTTCCATACGATTAAAACATCCTTACATGTTGTGGATGATATTAGTGCAGGCAACTCTCTCTTTATGGCAGAAGCATGCCAGGCGCAGCGCTTAATTGAGCGAGTAGAACAGCAAGGATCGGGTGAGTTTAGTTTTGCCTGTTTTGATGAAATATTTAATGGGACTGCTCCAGTAGAAGGTTCTGCTGCAGCGTATAGTTTTGCACATCATTTGGCCCCCTTTAAAAATAATATCTGTATTATATCAACCCACTTCTCTTTGCTTACCAAATTGGAAGAAGCTACCGATACCTTCAAAAATTACCGAGTATCGGTTAAGGCTACTGATCAGGGTGAATACGTGTATCCATTTAAGCTTGAAGCTGGTGTTTCTCATCAGTGTATTGCGCTTGAGGTACTCAAGCAGCAGGGGTTTCCTGGGGTGATTCTTGATAAGGCTGCCCATTTAGTGCGTCAACTACATGAAAAAGAACATGCACAAGCTGCATGAGCGCTATTGGGATGGTGGAGTCCTACAATATACAATTGAAGGGGCGCCTGTATGCTCGTTGCTTGACTGGGCTGCAATAGAGGCTGGAAAAGCAGCAGGTTCTTGCGCATGTTTTCAATAAGTGTTATAATTACTATTAAATGTTTTGATTTATGACACATTGAAAAAAGGACACACTGCTATGAAAATAACCTTCACAAGCCCTACCATATGGGCACTCTTATTTATGAGTTTCTCAGCTTTCTCGTGCAGAGCTATGCAATCGGACATAATTTTCCTTGAAGATGCGCTGGCAAGAGCACAAAAACTGGGGATTGATGCAGATCATAGAATACAGCTTACAGACAAACTTCTTGCCATAGCCGATACAGCTAAGGAAGAGCTTCCGATTCCACGCTCAAAGGCATACGAGCTTATTGAAGAGGCAGCAACTCAACAAATTATCGATCAAACGAATGAACCAAAAACTGCTGTAGTGCCAAGTCAAGGTGCACGACCTATGCGCATTTTTTCAAACGACGACGATGAAGATGTTACTACATCCCAATCGCAGCGAAACGCGAATTCATCTACGTCAGTTTCAAGACCTGCAATAAAGTCTAGCACTCAAGCAGCTATCAAGCCCTTGAATCTACAAGACTATTTCGACAAAAGATCTCCTCTCCAGGCAGACTTTGCAAAAGCCCAAGGCCAGCTTAGAGTACTCGATGAAAAAATAGAGCGAGCTGTTGCTGCCCAAAACGATAGCCTCTATCTAAGACTTTCTCATGAAAAGGAAGGAATAGAAACGCCCTTCATAGAACGACTGAGAAAAGCTTCTCAGTCTCCCTGGTTTTATACGAGGGATCTATTATGGCGTTATATGACGGTTCGACACTTTGATCACTTGCTAGCCATTAGTAGCGTGCATGGTCCTGTATATGCTGCATTAGATGATGGTACTCCTTTGTCTACTCTTCCTCTGAAGAATCCTTTCGTGTACCTTGTGTCTTTTAACCAAGTAGAAAACACCTGTGGGTTTTCGGCGCTTGCAAATTTGTTTGCGGTGAATGCTCAGGTGGCTCAGGGAAAACCGATAACCTTTTCACAGACGCGTGAACTGGCTGAAAAAGCATTCTCTGAAACTATCACAGCACTGCCAGCCTTCAAGAATCTAGAGCGTGGAGGTGCAGTGAACTACAGTGCCGATGTTGATCTTATTCCTTCAGCTGCACGGCTCAAGATTGATCCAAATACCATTGAGCTTGTTAGCCATGAAACGATTAGCTTTCTTCATAATGCATTAAAAACCGGCCGAAAAATCGATGCTATAGAGCATCTCAAAGAAAAATTACATACACTTCCCTTTACATATATCATTTATAACGTAGGAGGTTGTCACTGGGTACTTCTTGCAGTTGTTAGCAAAGATGGCGTTCCAAGTATGTATCTTCTCAATTCATCAAATGCTCCTGTCAGAGTTGGTGATGATGTTATGAAATTGGTTACCTATATAGATGATCTTCTGGTACAAAGAAACTAGCTACCTGTAGAGATAACTGACTTTTAGATAAAAAAACGACGGTGGTGAACTTACTTGGTCCCGCCGTTTCGTTATCTGGGTTTTTTGTATAGTCATTCATTCCTCTTGGTTTGCCAAATGAGAATGTGCCTGCAGCTTCAAAAACTACAAAGTATCGACTAAGTCTACTAATTCGTTAATTGCTTGAAAAATGAACACGCACAACCGGCTTCAAAAGCTAGTGGGGATGCCCTGTGCTACAATCTTTTGTTTGAAGAGACGCTTTCATTCTCGTGGTTGGTCCCAACTTAAAAATGGCTGCAAAAAGCCTCCTTGTCTAAGTATGCCTTTAGCTCAGCTGGTTGCTCTCCTAATGATACTGAGCTATTCTTGGATTACGGAGTCTTTAATCTTTGCCGAGAACTTGCATGGTCACCACGAAGCGTAAGCCCGATTTTAAGCGCAACCTCTATGAGAATGAGGCATGGGAGCGATCAGAGCTTGTGTGCGGTATTGATGAGGTGGGGAGAAGCTGCTTTGCAGGTCCTGTGGTTGCTGCTGCAGCCATATTGCGACCTAAAGCGCGCAATAAGCTCATAAAAGATTCTAAGCTGATGACTCATGAAGAGCGAGTAATAGCCTTTCAGTGGCTTATGAAGAATTCAACTTACGGCATAGGTATAGTACATCATCGTTTGATCGACTCGCGCAATATCTATCAAGCAACACTTATTGCCATGAAGCGTGCCCTGATGCAGTTACTAACAGCTCATGATCCGAAGCCTTCAGTCATTCTTGTCGATGCAATGCCTATTAAGCTTGATCATCTTGATATTCCTGTGGTCCATTTTATTTACGGAGAGCGCCAATCGAAATCTATTGCCGCAGCCTCTATTATAGCGAAAGTAACTCGAGATGCGCTTATGACCCGCTTAGATGCCGTTACCCCGGGGTATGCCTATGCCAATAATAAGGGCTATGGTACCAAGGCACATCGTCAAGGTATCGATCAAGATGGACTGACGCTCTTTCATCGTATGAGCTTTACCTCACAGAAAGAAGCTTTAGAGGTACCGCTTTCTTTCATCACTGCGGTAGATCTTACTGAAACGGGCCTTTAAAAGGGCTTTCAGAAGCAGACATCTGTATGATCCTTCATCTAAGCAAGAGACTTTTCTAGGCTCCCTGCAGGAAATATACGACTTTTAAAGAAGGCATAAGCGCCTAGAATTTAGCTATTCCCACAAATAACCAAATGTAGGATGCGTTTGATATTTGGTCAGTCCAAACGTCAAACGCATCCTACATTTGGTTCAAAAATCTCCCCTTTGATCCCTTTGATGAGGGATTCTGCTTTGAGGTCGGCGAAAGACGCCAGACCCTTGCATTTATTTTCAGTTAGTGATAATATTAATACATAATAAGTCTATTAATTGACAAATTGAAAGGCATTCGCTATGAAAACAACCCCCACAGTCTTTATCCGCTTGTTCTTTTGGTTTGCGGGTTTCTTAGTCTTCTCGTGTAGAGGCATGCAGTCGGATGTCATCTTCCTTGAAGATGCTCTAAAAACAGCCCAAGGACGTGGGATTGATCAATATCATTTAGCCGAGCTTGAAGAACAACTTATTGCCATAGCGGATAAAAATGTAGAAGAGCTTCCTATAGCACGAAGAAAGGCATACGAGCTTATTGAAGAGGCTGAAACTCAACAAATTATCGATCAAACGCATGCAACAAAATCACCTGCAGTACCGAGTCGAGTTGCAGAGACTATGCATGTTTCTGCGGTCCAATCGCTGCAAAATGCGAATATGGCTCCAGCAGTTTTCAGATCGCCTCTTTCAAGACCTGCAGTAAAACCTACAACTCAAGCAACTACCAAGCCCTTGAATATACAAGACTATTTTGACAAAAGATCTCCCGTCCGGGCAGACTTTACAAAAGCCCAGGGAAAGCTCTTAGAGCGAGATGAAAAAATAGATCAAGCTGTGGCTGCCGGCAATGATAGCCTGTATCTAGAACTTTCTCTTGAAAAGGAGAAGCTAGAAAAGCTCTTGCAAGAAAAACTAAAAAGGGCTTCCCGATCGCCCTGGTTCTATACGGGCGACCTATTATGGCGCTCTATAGCAAGTCGACAATATGATCCCTTACTAGCCGTTAATAATGTGCATGGTCCTGTTTATGCTACTCTAGATGATGGTACTCCTCTGTCTGGGCTTTCTCTTAAGAATCCCTTTGTGTACGTAGTGTCCTCTAACCAAATAGAAGATACCTGTGGATTTTCGGCACTGGCGAATTTAGTTGCGGTGAATGCTCAAGTATCGCAAGGGCAACCAATTACGTTTGCGCGGACACGTGAACTGGCTGAGAAAGTATTTTCTGAAGCTATCACTAATCTTCCGGCCTTTAAGAAACTGCAGCGTGGAGGTGCAGTAGAATATAGTGCCGATGTTGATCTTATTCCATCAGCGGTACAGCTGAATATTGACCCGAACTCCATTGAGCTCGTTAGTCCTGAAACAATCGGTTTTCTTCACACAGCATTAAAAACTGGCAAAAAAGTCGATGCAATAAAGCATCTCAAAGAAAAATTACAAACACTTCCCGTTACGTATTTTATTTATAATGTTGCTGGCTGCCACTGGGTACTTCTTGCAGTTGTGCGTAAAGAAGGTGTCTCAACCATGTATCTTTTCGATTCACTGAACGCTCCTCTCAGAGCAGGCAACGGTGTTACGAAGTTGGTTAGCTATATAGATGATCTCCTTGAACCTGAGGTCGAAGAAGCAATAGTGGACTTACATGATTTACCCCCGTTTCTTTACCTGCTTTTAGGTGCAGTGGTTCGGGGTATAACAAAAAATTTTAATTGGACTTCTTCTGAGCAAAAATCTAAAATGCCGCCTAAGTAGTTCTTAAGAAAAAGTGTATGTTGAATAATCAATGGATTGTAGTTGGAGCATTAAAAAAGTAGAGATACCCATCATTTCATTGATCGACTAAGAGCCTCTGCACGAGCATCTGATCACGTTTTTTCTTACTTCTCCAACAAAAAAGGATTACCATGTCGCCTAGACTTGGAAGTTTATCAACTCTATAGATGATCAGCTCGTACAAAAAAAATAACTATCAAGGGATTAGATACTCTTGAGAGCAAAAAAAGAACGGCGATAGAAGTACTATATCTACCGCCGTTTTGTTACCTGAGATTTAGATTAGTCTCTAAAGGTTAGTTTTTGTCTTGCGTTGAGGAGCTCTATTCACGAGTTCTCCAGCCTTCAAGATCGCGCAACCAGGGCAATTACTCTATATTAGCAAGGTCTTCAAAATACTCACGAACACGTGCAGATTTTGAAGAGCCATCCTTAAAGAACAGTCCTGAAATCCCATCTTTTATAAAGAGTGCTGCAAGTACTCGAGCACCGAATAAGCAATAATAGACAAGATCTCTAGGATATACAGATGTATTTCTATTGTACCAGTCGCTTCTTTGGGCGAAGGTGGTTCCTAAACTTGATCCCAGCAAAATGAGGCTACCTAAGGCTAATTTAGTGATATTCTGTCTTTGATCAACTGAAGTAGCTTTGTCTTTCAGTTCTTCAAGGAGCTCTTGCCTGTCAGCAGAATTCTTAGTGCTAAGATTCAGTGGTTCCAGCTGACGTTGAGCATCCGGTAGGTTAGAGTTTTGAATTGCTTGCAATATAGCATCAAGGTCGATCTCTTTTTTTGCCTGTAAGCTTGCAACTGCAAGACTCATCAATACTATGCCGTATAGTTTTTTCATGCGAATACTCCTTCTGAATGAAAAAAAATGACAATATCGTTCTTTTCAATGGTCCAGCAAGAAATGAGTGTTTGTACCTTTTCAGTGTACTAACACACTGAGCTTCTTGTACCACATCTAAGTTTAGTTTACCATGTTGCATGATCATGTAAAGAGGGGGGAGAATTGTGCGATCTGTCACCCCAAGGATGTTATAGGGTGGTGAATTCATAAAAACCCCTTATAGGTCAAATATATCATGCAGTGTTTATTAAAATATTAATTTGTGTGGGGATCAAACTTCAAGAGTTGGCGGGATTTTAAAATAAATACAATAATTTCGCCAACTCTAACTCCAGTGATAGTATGAAATATATTCACTTCAATCAATCTCGGTGTGGTTTAATCTCGCCTACATCCTTTCAGAGTTCCACAGGACCGGAACTTCCATTTTATGAGGATTTTTATATACTAGAGAGCGTAGTATATAAATAATAAGGATAATCACAATGGGTAAACTACGCAAAGAGCTCTCATTTCCTCTTTTTGAATCTCTTGTTCCTGCAGGGTTTCCTTCTATTGCTGAAGATTATGTTGATCGAGCACTGAACTTAAATGAGTTGCTTATTCAACATCCTGCAGCAACTTTTTTTGTGCGCGTATCGGGTGATTCTATGATGAATGCTGGTATTACGTCAGATGATATTCTTATTGTTGATCGGGCACTTACGCCTACCAATAATAAGATTGTTATTGCACGTATTGATGGTGAACTTACCGTTAAGCGTCTTCGTAAAGAAGGGTCAAGGATACTGCTTTGTGCAGAGAATCCTGCCTATGAACCTATTATTATTACCCCCTCAATGGATTTTGAGGTGTGGGGAGTTGTAACATGCGTGATACACCGGGTATAATTCCGGGAAAGCGATTCTTTTTAGTTGATTGCAATAACTTTTTTGTCTCCTGTGAGCAAGTATTTAATCCTCGTCTTATTGGTAAGCCTGTTGTGGTGCTTTCTAATAATGATGGTTGTGTAGTATCTCGCTCACAGGAGGCAAAGGCTTTGGGTATTGCGATGGGTGAGGCTGCTTTTAAAATAGAACCTCTTATTAAGCGGCATAACATACAGGTACTCTCATCTAACTTTTCTCTGTATGCAGACATGTCAGCGCGAGTTATGCAGACGCTTTCACATCTTGCAGCAGACATAGAAATCTATTCAATAGATGAAGCTTTTTTGTTTGCTCCTTATACCAAGGATTATACGAACTATGGTCGTCATATGAGAGCATTGGTGCGCAAGCACACCGGTATTCCTGTATCTATAGGTATTGCGCCGACGAAAACGCTTGCAAAAATTGCCAATAAACTTGCAAAGAAAAGACCTGAGCATCAGGGTGTCTTTGATATTACACAGCATCCTCAGGTTGATCAGCTTCTTGCATCTATGCCCGTTCAGGATGTATGGGGTGTGGGATATCGCTATGGTAAGATGCTTGTGCAGAATCGCATTAAAACGGTCAAAGATCTTAAGTATGCTCCTGATCTGTGGGTTCGTAAGAACATGACTATTCTTGGTCTTAAGACGGTCCTAGAGCTGCGGGGTACCCCATGCTTGAATCTTATTGACCATGTTCCTGCCAAGCAATCACTTACCGTTTCACGGTCATTTGGAAAGCTTGTATCGGAGCGAAGACATCTTGAAGAGGCCATTGCTGCCTATACTATTCGTGCTGCCCAAAAGCTTCGTCGAGAAAAAGAGGTAGCTGCTTTGATGACGGTCTTTATTGCAACAAGCCGCTATCATGATCATGAACAGTATTATAATGCAGCAAGTTATAGTTTTGCTATGCCAACTGATTATACACCGTATCTTCTTGATGCAGCATCTGCATGCCTCGATGAGATCTTTAAGCAGGGGTATCTCTATAAAAAAGCGGGTATTATGCTGAGCCATTTAGTATCTGCTGAGCAGCGGCAGCTTGATCTTTTTAATCCGGATGTTGATGTGAGTAAGCAAAAACAGCTTATGAAGACCTATGATATGATTACCGCACGATTTGGATCACATAGTCTTACCTATGTATCTGCTGGTATAGATCATACGTGGAAGGCAAAACGTTTGCGAAAGTCTCCTCACTACACTACCAATTGGCATGAGCTTTTAACGGTTGAGTGAACAGAGGAGAGAGTGAAATTGCACTAGTGTGATCAACTTGACTGCGGGAGGATTAATAACTTCCTCCCGCAGTCAATCTTTATGAGTTCATTGCCTGAGTTTTTGCCTTAATAATCTCTTTGATTTCTTCGGCATTTTTTTCTGCGAGTACCCTGTTATACTGCATGAGCTGCTCAGATTCTGGTGCATCATACTGCAGTTTGAAGGTACCAAACTTCTCAGTAGGACTGCATTCAAGTCCTGCGACATTGGGATGGGCGATGGTTGGCAGATAAATTACCGTTACCTCATCTGGATTATAATCTGCTGAACGAGGATCATTAAATACGGCCAACATTTTCTTATGGTTATAGAGTGCGTCCATTTTAGTTTTAAATGATGCGTTATTTCTAAGATCATGGGGAAGTGCTTTCTCGGCAAACTGTGGATATTGTGCAAATTTTGCTAACTCTGAACCAATCATAGGTCTTCCATCTTCCATCGCATGTAAGTCACCACTGGTATCATGAACGAGTATGATATCAAGGTCACGTCGCTTATCAAAGAGCGGAGGTAAGGGAAGATTATAGAAGACACCCGCATCACGCAATTCAAGCTGTTCATCGCCGCCACGAGAAAAATCATAAAGTCCAAGTCCAGCAAAAAACTGGATATCAGACTGAGACTTTATAAGAGTTTTAGAAACATGCTTCATGACCTCACTTGCTGCTCCAACAGCTTGGCCAACCGTCCTTAAGTGTGGTACTGCTGCACCAACGACATGTGCTCCTAAGGCAATCCATTGTGCCTTTTGGGCACCGGCCTCGATTGTTGTTTCCATCATCTTGGTTACCTCTCCCAGTGAGACGGTAAATGCAGAACCGAAGGCGCCGAGTAATTGGGTTGCACTTGGTTCTATTCGACTAAATTCCATACGTGTCGTTTGGGGCTGTCCAGCTATTTGCTTGGTTGATGCAAAAGGTTGGAAGTTATGGCTTGGCTCTTTTATCGAATAGATGTCAAGCCACCCACTCTTATACTTCCGACCTAATCCCCACAGAGGAATCTCGTTTAATGTATGTTTACTGCGAAGAGCTGCATTAAAGGGAGTAACTTCAAGAAACTTATAATTTTTTGGTGGTTCTTGTTCGTGATTGCTCCATGCCCATTTAGTGAGACTTTCAATATAACCTTCTGTCCCTCTAGTATCTATAGCGGTAAATATAGGTAAAGGCATTTTTGCATTTTGAGCAGTGGCTTGAAGCGATGATAACGTAAATTGGTATTTGTTCTCATTACCTTTAAAGAGACGTCGCCCCAAAAAGTAGCCCCATAAATCAATTAATGAAGGATTTGTTTTAAGACATACGCCATTTGGACAGATGATGGTTGCCTTAAATTGGGCCATAAAGTTAGGATGTTTATCGAGTGCTCCTCCATAAGCAAGCTCTTTAAATGCTTGCCAGTTACTAAGTTCTTTGGTAACGGGATCAAGAAGTTCTTTAGGTATGAGTCCTTTTGCCATAGAGGCACGCAAAGTTTCTGCAATTTCATCGAGCTTATCTGGACTGCCACCTTGTTCGAGCCATTTCATGAGGAACCAGGTCGACCCAGATAATCCCGCGGCATACAAGAAGGCATTTATAAGACCTGCTCTATTAAGTCCCTGAGATAATCCAATAGCTGAGAACATGGCGCGCAATCCGCCACCACTATGACATATCCCAATACGAGGTATAGAGTGGGCAGAGCCAGTTATACTCTGTACCGATTCTTTGACTGTACGTTCGCGATTTTCAAGTGTCCGGCTTTCCTCATCAGATAGGGTGCCTCCAGAAGTTACTAGTGCATATTTATCTGTTTGAGGCCCTTGTTTGCGCTCTATAAGCCGTTCTGCCATGTTATTCAAATATAATTTGCGCTCTTCAGTCATTAGCTTAACCGTTTTCTTATCTTCAGTAACGGTAGGCTTGAGCTCAACGGTAGAACCATTGCAGACACCTTTGCATTCAATGGGCTTTGTATCCCAATAGATCCAGAGCTTTGCTATATCAATATTTTTTGGAAGCGTAAGCAGTATTTTTTTGTCGGCTTGGATTTCCACTGAGGCGGTAAGCGGTTCTAGTGTATAGGGTACCGATGAAACCAAATAACCCACCCATGTTTGAGGTTGGGGTATTCCAGCAACAAGTGCTACATGGAGTGTTTTCATATCAAGGTTTTTAATTTTTAGAAGATACCTATCTTGTGGAAGAACGCTTTTTGAAGCTTCTTCGGATATTGGCTTTATTTCAGCACGTAGATTAACGACCTGCTGTTCGGTCTTTTCTTTAGATGTTTGCTCTTTTAGTTGCAGTTTACGTGCATCACTTATAATATCTATTGTTTTTTCGTTTTCGGGTACTTCTTTTTCAAGAGGAATAGTCGTGCCGCATTGCGGGCCTGTAATGGGCTTAGTGTCCCAACAAATCCAGCGTTTATAGATAGGTGATATCTTAGGGACTTTGATAGTTATGGTTTCAGATGGTTTGATTTCTTGTGATTGGGTGCTGAGTGCATTAGTGTATCCGTACGAGCTAACAGCAGAGACCAACCTCCAGCTTGCAACCCCTTCTGTTGGCGCTTTTTGTTCTACGAGTGCTACATGCACAGGATCTAGATTTTCATTACGCAGATGAAGATCAAACGTTTCTGTAGCTGATGATGCAACGGTTAGTTGTTTCTCTACTATCATACCCTGCAATGAGTAGGGTGTGAGCATACCTAGTGTTATAGCTAAAAGCTTGATGAATTGACTTTTCATAGTAATTTTCCCAAAAATTGATCGAAATATTTGTTCTAAAGATTAGTTCTCATTGAATATACCCCTTTAGGGCAATTTTGTCAATTTTGTTAATATGGGGTTTGGGATTTTATTCGTATTGAATTAATTGGGGGGTTGGCCGTGCCCCCCATCGGGCGTCGTAGAAAGTGCCTCAGGATAAACTATGAGGTATAGCCTATTGGTTCCAATGCCTTTTTGAGCGGTCTTTTTATGGTGTACTGAGCAAGAAATGTCTATAGGAATGGCATAAACATACTGCACCTCTTGAAAAATAGAGCGCTACTCTATCATGGTAGGGGAAAAGCCGATTGGCTGAAGTGAAGGGTATGAATTCTCCTGTGAGGTGAGTTGTAAGGTATGCGGGCTAGACTAAAAGTCTTTTAGTGTGTAGTATAATGTTATTGGAAATGTAATTTATCTCTATGAGAAATATAAAAAATAGGATCTTTGCTATGCAGAATAACGCAACCAAACAGAGCTGGCACAATATACTTTATGGGGTACTTTTTACGGTAACCTACTCTGCTGTAGCTGCGCAGCAGGTACTTGAAAAACCTGAGTCATATAGCCGCAACTGGGAGACTCCAGCAAAAGAGCTGGTTGGAGCAGCTGCTGGATATGCTCTTTCGACCGTCCTTCCTAACGATCCAAACAAGATGTCACTGGCGGACATACCTCTGGTAGCGAGTGCTGGCCTAGGTTACGATGCCCTCTATCGGCTGGGCAAAAATTGTATCGAGGCGTATCTTGAACAGGTGGCAGAGGCGCAATATTCCCATTTAAGAATTTCTAAAAAAAGCTTGATTCAAAAAGTCTCTAAACAGATTCAAAGCTCCCGATATACTTTGAGCCAGTTTCATCATACGCTGCGTGCAGCTCTCCAGCTCTATGTTTTTTATGCGCTCGTCTCGGGTGATTATATTGGCAGCTATCCACTAAATCAGCGAGATATCATGCTTTGCGGAGGGATTATGTGGCTGGGTATTGTTTACCATCTCAATGAGCTCTACGAAAGTTACCGTTCGGGCAAAATGCGCAATAATAGGCCGGTAGCTAAGATTCTTGATGGGGCAACTGATGCTTTATTGGCCGAGTGCTTTTATAATTTTTGCGGAATTAACAGCACTATTGATCACATCGTTAGTCAAGGTGACACGTATTATGTGATTCTTCGAAGGTGGACTCCTGAGGAATGGGTTTTTTTCCGTTGTCTTCAAGCTCATGCAGACTATGACTATATTACAGGAGCGATACAGGTACTATGGAATATCTTGCAGTACGGTATAAAGATGAGAGAAGGAAAGGCTATCGTAGAACCTGTTCCTCAAAAACCTGAGTTGAGTATGCTTAATATACTTCCTCAAAAACCTAATTCGAGTTCGCCCGCTTTAGTTCTTCCGAAATCAAGCAATGCTTCTGTGCGACTAGACCAGGCACCTAGTGCACCAAGAGCCCTTCGGCCAGAATGGCGAGATCTTGCTGGCAGTGAGGAAGAGTCTTCAGTAGTTGCAACCCAGAGAGTAAAAGTCAAAACGAGAAGATCTCCCGATGCTGCGTCTAACGTGGCAACAAGCAGTGACGCATCTTTTGAGGAACCCGCTCCTGAGACAGCTCTTGATAGGCTTCGAAAAGTAGCCTTAGAGAGATTGGAAACATTGAGCGCTCGGAAAACAGTTAGCGTGCAAGAGATGAACCAAGAGATTAATGCGATGCTCGGGATCATCTCCAATGCTTCACGAGGAGACGGTGGTCACAATAAAGGAGCACTTGTCCTGAATTTTGGTGAGGGCAAAAAATATCGACTTACCTATGAAACTCCTCACCAGCAAGCAGGAGCACATTCAAATGAATATATGCATGCTCGTAAGGAAAGACTGATAGATGCATTGCGGGTCTGTTACCTTGCAGGTTGGGATGAGGATAAGATCAAAGCTTATATGGCCTCGAATAATATTGTGAGCTTCTATAATGTACCTCATTTTCTTCTCTACATTCTTTGGGATCGTGGAGAGAGCTCTGATCAATAAGGTAATAGGGTGCCAGCAGATATATCGGAGCCACAGTTCTCCATGTAGAAAAAATCATTGCACTTCAGAATCTCTTTGTTCCATACTTACAACAGGGGAGGAGAATCTATGAGTGTACGTCCACTATGGAAGGGTACGATTAATTTTGGTCTGGTATCAATTCAAGTGCAGCTTTTAAAAGCAGTGCGAGAACATGTATTAGGCTTCAAAATTTTGCATGCTAAGTGTGATACCCCTATAGTAAATAAACGATGGTGTCCTCATTGTGATAAAGAGATTGAATGGTCCGATACGGTAAAAGGGCTGCCATTACCTGATGGCACCTATTTTGTGATGACCCAAGAAGCTCTTAAATCTCTTAAGCCCACGAAAACGGATACAATCGATATTGTAGAATTTGTGGATAAGGGAATTGTCTCTCCATTATACTACGACGCACATTATTATGTAGTTCCTCAAAAGTCTTCAGACAAAGCCTATGCACTCTTTTGTGCTGCTCTTGCCAAGTTTAAGAAAGGTGCCATAGGCCAGTTTGTGATGCGTGATAAAGATTCTGTATGTCTTATAGAGCCCTATGAAGATGCGCTGCTCCTTTCGACTCTTAATTATGCTTATGAAGTCGTTCCGTTGAAACAACTCAAGGAAGAGGTTTCGGTAAAAATTACAGCTAAAGAACTTGAACTTGCGCAGCTCCTTATGGAGAGGCTGTACCAGAAAGAATTCAATATACAAGACTTTAAAGATACCTTTGCTGCACGACTTGAAAAAGCGATCAAGTTAAAGAAAGAGGGCAAAATTGTAGAGGTAGAAAAGGTTGCTCCTCCCTCACGTCCACAAGAATCACTCATGGAGTCTCTCAAAGCTTCGTTGAGCGCATATGAAGAAAAGACTTCAGGAAAGCGTGGTAGATGAAGCGCCCTCTTGTTCCCATGAAAGCGGTAATTGGCACCGAAAAAGATCTTGATCGTCCAGGTCTTTTATTTGAGCCTAAGCTTGATGGCATACGATCGCTTTGCTATGTCGATGATTCATTAAGCTTTTATTCACGCAATAGGATCAACATTACCAAAGAATATCCTGAGTTTCAGTTTAGAAACCAGATTAAGGCTCATTCAGCCATACTTGATGGCGAAATTGTGGTACTTGATAGTGCATCAGTGCCGCGCTTTTCTCTGTGGCAGCAGGATCATGAGGCAGTCTATATCGTGTTTGATATACTTGCCTATAATGGGAAAGATCTGATGACGACTCCGCTTGTAGAGCGGAAAAAGATCCTTGAGAAAGTGGTATTGGATGGACCATCTTTAGAAAAGTGTCTCTATACTTCTGATGGGCATGCGCTTTGGAAGGAGATTCAGAAGAGGCATATGGAAGGGGTCATGGCAAAAGATCCACAGAGTCTCTATTATCCAGGCAAACGGCAGAAAATATGGCTCAAAATTAAAGCATATAAGACTCTTGAAGCAGTTGTCCTAGGCTATACCACACAAAAACGTGCGCTGTCGTCCCTTATACTCGGCATCTATGATGAAGGGAGGCTCAGATACATCGGCAAAGTGGGGACAGGCTTTTCGGAGCAAATTCGTAGTGATCTTCTTGTGCTGTACAAAAAGTTTATCCTTCCCGATCCCCATGATAATTCTCTTTTGAAGGAGATACCGGTAACAGCTCAGAAAGTTATTACCTGGATGAAGCCTCAATTAGTCTGTGAAATTAAGTATCTTGAGTTCACCGATGCACACGTGGTACGTGCTCCGGTATTTTTGCGGATGCGGCCAGATAAAGAGCCCAAGGAAGCTACCTTCAAAGATCAGGGACTAGAAGCGTGAGAGGATGTGTTGAGATCAAAAAAAGGGGTGTGAATTTAATCACACCCTTACGATTTATATATCCTTTATATAAAGAATTTTACCACTTTAGACGAACCTTTTTTGCTCTTCAATCGGTATGAACAGGGCGGGTTCAGCAATGAAATAGTAATAACCTTTGGTACGAGGGATAATTTCTGAGTGCATTGAGCTGTTGTACGTCGTCGTGGCAGCTCTTTTTTAAGGGTGAGGTAAAGCATATGATCTCCTTTATGTTGAGGGTGCTCTACAAACATCATTAAGTCTACACGAACTTTTGCGTTTGTCAAATTATATCCTCTTTTTGAAATATATTGAGGGGAGATTTTGTTGGAAATTCACAGCATCGCGCTATGGTGGATTGCAAAGTTATGAGCTAATCGACATAAATTAACAAACTTGATTTCATAAATACCATGCTGCCTTACAAAAAAATTCTTTGTCAGAGATAAGCTGCCTCCCTTGAAGAAGTATTGACTTTGTATTTCAAAATATGTTACAAGTAGAAATAATAATAATGTAATTTTCAAAGGAGAATGTATGAAGAAGTTATTAGCGATCGTATTATTGTGTACACCTTTT
This sequence comes from uncultured bacterium, assembly GCA_963819815.1. Taxonomy (GTDB): domain Bacteria; phylum Babelota; class Babeliae; order Babelales; family Babelaceae; genus PRDV01. Next base: position 629,522 of record CAWFXL010000001.1, on the reverse strand, counting down.
ACAGCTATAATATGTGATGGGGAAGCTGGTGTGGCAAAAATAAACGTGATGGCCACATGTAAAGAGGGTGAAACAACTCAGGTCGTTGCAAAATCTCGAGGGAAAGTTGGTACCTTGAATGTTGCTTGTGGTCAGCAAGGATACCTCACTATTAATTAGTGCTTCTTTCGAAGAGCCCTATAAGAAAAATAGCATGCATAAGTTGCTATAGCAACTTATGCATGACTTATGCATGTATCGAAAATAAACTTAAAAGGAGAACATATGAAGAAACTATTTGCGATTGCACTTGTGTGTGGGTATTTTACCTCCCTAGTATATGGTGAATGGCCAAAAAAAATACCAAATGCTGCACAAATTTATATTGAAGTGCCAGGTACTGAGGTAAGATTTGCGGTTCCATGTAATGGAACAGGGGACGCTGCTGGAGCCAATATAAAACATAAGGGCAAAGAACAAAAGCTCATGGTTGCTTGTGGTCAGGTTTCGGGATTTTCCGCAACGGGATCGTCCGACTGATGATAGTGCTTCTATAAAAGTTAAAGCAGAAATGGAAGAGATCAGTTGCTGTGGTAGCCCTAGCAACTGATTCTTATCTAGTGCTTTTCAATTATACAAAGAGTCGGTATGCCCCTGAGCCTGGTTGAAGGTTAATTTCTATAGGGAGTGAAAAGACAAATGAATCTGTACCATAGCGGTCTGGAATCGGCGGAAAGTCAGCTGACTCGAGAATTCTGATGATATGGTTATCAACTTCCTGAATTCCTGAGAGATCGTTTTTATTAATTTTGCCGAGCATGCCGTCTTTAGTGATGGTGATGGTGATTAATATTCTTTTCTTGAGAGATCGTTCATTATAGATATGAGTTGAGGTATGTACACTGGCTTTTCTTAGTGCTTTAAATAGCTTTTCTTTATAATGGTGCTGGCCCCATTCTTGAAGGCGCTCTTGCACATGAGCAGGACCAGAGTAGGCATCTTGAGAAGACTTAGCTGTAGGATATACCTTCCCATGCTGTATTGCCGATGAAAAAGCTTGCATAAACGCCTCACGTGAAACAGATGTTCCATGCTGAACGTTTTTGCTTTGATACGGTGAAGCTGATAGGTAGTCATTTCTAGAGAAAGGCTGCATGCTAGTTTTCTCTGATACATTTTTTGGAGCCTCTTTCTGAGGGAGCTGCTCTTGAAATGTAGATTCTTTTTTCTCTAGAATCTCTGATTTGGCGTTTTCTTCAGACATTTGTTCAGGATGGGCCTCTTCCTGCTGGACGGGTTTAGACTCTGCTGTATCATCCAGGGTAGGTTGATTATCAGAAGCGGGAGGTTGAAAAGGCAGCTGGGGTATATTTTGCATCTGGACTTTTGCAGGGATACGCGTAGTACGAATGAGCTGCTCGGGACTATTCTGATATATTCTTGTATACAGTAGGACCAAGAGCAACAGTGCATGCAGAAGACATGAAAGAATAAAGGAGCGATATTTTTTGAACGTAAATGTGGTCATAGTCCATTGTGTAGGATGGTTAAATCCGCTTCTACTAGTATACCGGAAAGAGCTATAAAAAAACTATGGTTGATGCTGCATCTGGGGAAAATGCGAACTAGTGAGTCAAAATGAAGACTGATCTTATATATACCTTTAGTTGCTACATCTTTCGTTGACACCTTCTCTGATAAGCTTTTCAATATGAGTTGTATCTTGGAGGAATACTCTGAGTGCAATGCTCACACTACTTAGATCAAATAATGCACTATGATCAGTAAACTTTTTAATGAGATAGTGAATGGCCGTATCTTTTGATTTGATTAAGGAATCTTCGGCGACTTGTCCTTGTCTGACTTGATCAAGAAAAATCAGAGAAAGGTCGTCAGGTAGAGCGCGAGCTGTACGAACTCTTTCAAGAGCTTCAGAAGAAGTTTCTGCTGAAGGTGCGAACATCAAATAACTGTGCTTTATGAGTAGCTCGACACAATCACATGCATCACACTCAGCAGCCATCTGCAATGCCTTATTGCGACATTGATTGTCCTGAGCATTAACATCAGCTTTAGCTTTAATGAGAATATCCATGCAGTCTTTAAGGCCATTGCGAGCAGCTATGTGAAGTGGTGTGAAGCCATCTCTATCCTGAGCATTAACATCTGCCTTAGCTCTAATGAGAGTTTCTAGACAGTATCTATGACCGTATTCAACGGCATAATGAAGTGGTGTAGAGCCTCTTCTATCCTGAGCATTCACCTCTGCTTTAGCCCTAATGAGAATATCTAGACAGTCTCTATGACCATTGCTTGCAGCATAGTGAAGTGGTGTAAAGCCATCTTTATCCAGAGCATTAACGTCTACGTTAGAATTAATAAGAATATGTATGCAGTTTCTACAGCCATTCTTAGCAGTATAGTGAAGTGGTGTTAAGCCATCTCTATCCTGTGCATTGACGTCAGCTTTGGCGCTAATGAGAATATCTATACAATCTAGGCGACCCTCTTCAGCAGCATTGTGCAGTGGTGTTGAGCCATTTATATCTTGCGAATTAACCTTTGCTTTAGCGTTAATGAGAATATCCACACAATCTGGATGACCATTCTTTGCTGCATAGTGAAGGGGTGTCAAACCATTTTTATTCTGAGCGTTAGCATCTGCTTTAGCTTTAATGAGAATGTCCAAGCAGCCTCCATGAGCATGGCAAGCAGCTTCGTGGATGGGTGCGTTGCCATTTTTATTCCGAGCATTAACATCTGCCATGGCGCTAATAAGAATATTTACGCAGCCTCTATGACCATTGTAAGCAGCCTTATGAAGAGCCATTTCGCCATCTGTATCCTCAACGTTAACATCTGCCTGAGCAGTAATAAGAATCTCTAAGCAGTCTCTACAACCATTTCTGGCAGCATAGTGAAGGGGTGTAAAGCCATCGATATCCTGAGCATTAACGTCTGCTCCAGAGGTAAGGAGCATTCCTACGCACTCGCTATGATCATTGCAAGCAGCCATGTGAAGCGGTGTGAGATCACTTCCGTTGTGAACATTTACCTCGGCGAGAGTCTTAATGAGTTTATCTACACACTCTCTATGACCATTTCGAGCAGCCTTGTGAAGAGGTATATCGCCTTCTCTATCTTGAATATTAACAAGTGCGTTAGCTGTAATGAGTATATCTATACAGTTTCTATGGCCATTGCAGGCAGCTTTGTGGAGTGGCGTGGCGCCATCTCTACCCTGAGCATTTACCTCGGCCTGAGCAGTAATAAGAATCTCTAAACAGGTGCTATAGCCACATTCAGCAGCATAATGTACGGGTGTGTCGCCCGTTCTATCCTGAACATTAACCTCTGCGTTGGCAGCAATGAGAACACCGATACAATCTTGGTGGCCGCGGTAAACAGCTTTGTGCAGGGGTGTGTCGCCATCTGAGTCCTGAATATTAACATCTGCCTGAGCAGTAATGAGAATATCTAAGCAGGTTCTATGGCCATATGTAGCAGCTTCGTGAAGGGGGGTGCGGCCCCCTCTATCTTGTCTATTAACATCTGCATTGGCGGTAATGAGGATACTGGTACTCTCTTGGTCGCCTTTATAAACAGTGTGATGTAGGGGTGTACTGCCACTTTTATCCTGAGCATTGACGTCTGCCTTGGCTGCAATTAGAATCTCTGAGCAGTCTCTATAACCATTCAGAGTGGCATCGTGAAGAGGTGTGCTGCCACTTCTATCTTGAGCATTAACGTTTGCCTTAGCTGCAATGAGAATCTCTAAACAGCCTCTATGACCATGCAGAGTGGCATAGTGAAGAGGTGTGCTGCCACTTCTATCCTGAGCATTAACGTTTGCCTTAGCAGTAATGAGAATCTCTAAACAGCCTCTATGACCATTCCGAGCGGCATAGTGAAGAGGTGTCAAGTCATATTCATCCTGGGCATTAACATGAGCTCCCCTCTTAAGAAGGTCGGCAAGTAAGTTTGAGGAACCTTCCGCCGCCGCAGCAAGGAATTCTCTATTTAATTGGTCCTGAGCTGCTTGAGTCGAGTGAATCGAATCTTTTGCCTGTATAGACAGTGAAAATGTTACGAGTAAGATAAGAGAGTAGAATATAGCGCGCATCAGATAGGTCCTGCTTGTTATAGATATGACTTAATCAACATAACCCGATGTGTAGTATGAATTGTAGCTAAATCACCAGTTGTGTCAATGTATTTATAGCATCTCCTCTCCTATAAAATCTATCGGAACGAGTCTTGGCTATACGGTAACCCAAAATCCACAAGTAATGGCCTTTTGAGAGTCACGGATCTGCATACATGCGAGTATTAGGATCACTCTGCTTAAACTCTTGACAGGGTGAAACTATTTGTGATACAATTAAATATGAGAATTTCAGATGTTTGACAAGAGATAAAGGAGATGCTTGTGTATTGTATACGAAGTCTATATGTGATTCTTGGAGCTCTTTTCTGGCTTGTTCCTATGAATGGCGTAGAAGCGCCTGCAAAAATTGCCTATTTATCTTGGGGTTCTCTAGCTGCAAATCCTGGCAGTCTTCCTTTGGTTGAGCCAAATGGATTTAAGTCTAATCCCCGCACAGGTCCCACACTTCCGGTCGAGTATGCCCGTCAAAATAGTGATGGCAGACTCAGTCTTGTTATTGCGTCTGGATTTGGAAAGCTTGGCACAGAGCCCTTAATAAAAGAGGTGGAAACATTTTATGCTACCTATAGAGGTGATAATGTTAGCCAAGCCCGTTCGGCGTTGCAGGCTCGTGAAGGTGTTTCTGCTGAAAACATTGGGTATGTTAATCTGCAAGATAGTACCTATAGGCGCAAAGACTATAATGTACGCACGGGAAAAACTACTCTTCAAAAGGGCACTATTGGCGATGACTATTATACAGACCATACTCTGCTTCAGAGAATCGTTTCCTGGGCACGTGAAAATGGATACACTGCCGTTATATGGACCGATTTACAGCCAACTTTTACGAAAAATACGCTGACTTTGAATAACCTTAAGGCCCATTTAGACTCTCTTGAAAAAGATGATCTTAAAAGGGCGTATTGTTACCTTCAAATAACTCCTGAGATTCAGCAGCAAACGCGTTTTGGTACAGCGCTTAAAAATTATGCATCTGATCGGCTTCTAAGTTTCTTTCAGGAGAATCCTCAAGAAATGACCTTTCCTCAATGTATTGATATTATTTATCTCAATAGATAGTTTACCGCATGTATAAGTTAGCCTAGGGGAGCTATATGAATACCTTAAACCCTTTACCACGAAGTTTTTACGAACGAGATACGGTTGCTGTAGCACGCGATTTGCTTGGCAAAGTGCTTATATGCTCAGTTGCTGATGTGCCTTTTATTGGCCGTATCGTAGAAACTGAAGCCTATCGTTCCGATGATCCTGCTTGTCACGCCTATCGTGGTCTTACAAAGCGGAATTCAGCACTTTTTGGGCCTGTGGGCCATTCCTATATATACCTAAGTTATGGTATTCATTGGTGCATGAATATTGTTTCACGGCCAGAAGGTGTTTCCGCAGGAGGGGTGCTTATTCGTGGAATTGAACAGATGAGTGATACCAATAAAATAACACGACGTATCGATGGCCCTGGAAGAACGGGCAAGGCTCTTCAGGTTTCCCTTGAACATAACGGTATCGATCTTACTCAATCTTCCTCCTTACTCTGTGTCTATGACGATGTATATCAGCCAGCTCAAGTACTTTCTACTCCTCGGATTGGTATCTCGCAAGGAGTTGATAAACTCTGGCGTTTTGTAATTCCTATCTCTTCACTTCGAAAATAGTTGAATGAAACTATTGAATAATTAATTTTATGTATGCTATTATGAAATCAACGAGTGAGAATTGAGCGATGTGCGTTTGTGTAAGTGTATGCAAAATTCCTGAGTTAGGTAAAGGGGCGGTGTCTGACTAGGGACTTACGGAGGGTATCAGTATGTTACCTCAAGCGTTTACTAACCTCATGGATGCCTGCAATAAAAGCATCGTTGAACTAGAAAGCTGCATTGCTGCGGCGGATTCTTGTGAAGATCTATGTGAAAAGCCTGCCCAGTGTCCCATTGGGGCTAAAAACTTTATTGATCAAGCACATGAGTGTATTGCGACCTGCCATTCCTGCGTTAAAGTATTAGATGAGATGATCATCCAATTCAAAGATGAAGGTGATGAGAATCATATGGAGGTTATCAATAAAGCAGTGAAAACTCTTGGTGAGTGTATAAGGACACTTAATGCCTCAATCGATACCTGTTCTCTACTAGAAGGGTGTAGATCGGCATGCCAAGATGCCCGCGATGTTTGTGAGCGAGCTTTAATTGCAGTTGATGAGTGTATTGAATCATGCGAAAAACATGAGAGTTTTTATCATCAGCCGGAGCCTCTTAAGAAGTACTAAAAGCGTGAGCTGCAAGAATCTTGCACAGCTGGTCTTCGAGTTTTCTTTTGAACATAACGGCAGATTTATTTTTTCGGTTTACCATGATTACAAAAATAAGTGGGAGTCCTGTCTTTGGGGTAATATAACCCGAGAGACAGGTCACCCCATTTAAATTTCCCGTTTTCGCGTTGATACTATGAGGGACGGTCTGTTTCATTCTATTGCGCAGGGTGCCGTCAACTCCTCCAATCGGAAGCGAGGCAATAAAGTTATCTTTATATGGTGACTGGGTATACATCCAGCTCAGCAGCTGAATGAAATCGTTGGGAGATACTTTATTTTTATGGGAGAGTCCGCAACCATCAAAAATCTTAAGGGTAGTCGTATCGATTCCTACAGTTGTCTGTAAAAACTCCTCAATCGCCTTTTTCCCATTGGCCCAGCTCCCTGGTTCATTGGTGTGCCGAGCTCCCATGAGTCTAAAGAGCGAATCTGCATACAAGTTATCTGATCTTTTCATCATATGTCTGATTATGTCGTTTAAATCAGTAGAGCTATGCTCAGCAAGAAACCGTGCATTCTCTGGAACAATACCGGTGGTAACCTTACCTCGCACCTGAATTTTTTGTGCTTTTAAGATACCGGCAAGGACCTGACCTGCATAGATAGTGGGATGCTCTACGGCCATTCTATAGAACTTCGTTTTACTTTTCTTTCCAAGAAATCCGCGAATGATGAGGCTATTATGTGCTCCTGGAACTACTGTAAGAGAATGAGGTTTGTTTTCTGCTCGTGTTTTTGCTTCGTTTTGAATCAGCACATAGTCGGTGTGAGGATCAATAATAACGATCGGTTTCTTTCCTACCATCCTTGAAGGCTTTACCTGGATGCGAATACAGCTATGATTGACCATGAGCCCACCTGTGGGAGATTTATCAAAGATGGGGCCATCTCCCTTACTCCATCCAGGAGCAGCGGCGCTTTCAGATGAAAATAGGGAAGCATCAACGATGATATCACCCTTGATTTCGTGAATGCCAAGACTTCTTAAGCGCTTTGCTAATGCAACAAGATCTTTATCGGTGAGTGTGGGATCTCCCGCTCCTTTGATATACAGATGGCGAATCGCATGGGTTCCTACTTTCTTGTCAGTATAGAGTTTAGTTTTAAACTGATAGTCTGGCCCTAAAAGATGGTAAGCAGCGGCTGCAGTAATCAGTTTGGTATTACTTGCAGGGGTAAAAAGATGGGTAGCATTTTTTTCATAGATGGTGCTATTATTTTTAAGAAGGACTACCTTTACCCCGACTGATGCCTTTTTATCAACTTCGCTTACTAAGTTTCCTATAGTAGTTCTTAATGCTCGTAGCTGTTCTTGATGGGCCTTGCTAATCGGAGCTTTATCTGGTGCTTGAAAACCTTGCAATGATTGTTGTGCTGTGCTTACTCCCTGTTGAGTGAGTGGCTTCTGTGCAGTTGAAGAAAGAGCAGTGGCTGATACGGGAACTCTACGGGATTTGTGCTGAACTATTTTTTTTGGAAGTTTCAGTGTTTTCTTGAGTGCTTTTCTGAAAGGCCGTTTGCGCTGTGTACTCCGTTTTTTTGAAACGGAAACTTTCTTGGTACTCTGATTTTTTTTTTGAGGAAGGTGCGGCTTTAGCAGATAAAAACGGGAAAGAAACGCTTACGAGCACCATGGCTAAGAACAGTGTTTTAGAAAGAGTATACCTTTTCATAGCGCTCTATTTACGAAGGGGTGTTATATAATTTTTCTATCTTAGCAGATGCGCAAGAAAAAGCTACGGGAGGCGGGCCTCCATTTTTCACTACACCGAATGCTAAGACTGAACAATCGATGAAGATGGGTTCGTATCTTTGGAGACTATCTTATGAATAGAAAGAAGAGTGCCTGATTTTCTGAGCTTCCATGACGGATGCATCTGATGCTCCTGAGCATTGTTGTGCATGAAGCGAATGAGTTCTTCAAAGAATTTTGTGGAAGGCGTAAAGGGCACCCCTTCCTTACAGAGCCATGCAACGAGGATTCTAGGGTGTAGAAACGTATCAGTTGCCAGGAACGCATCAATACTAAGTTGGTGAGAATCACGGGTAAGCTGGGTAAGCATCTGTTCTGTAATGCGCTCAAGGTACGCATCTGTTTCCTGAAGAGCGCTCAAGGTTTTTTGAAATGATCCTTCGAAGCGATCATCACAAGCGCGCAAGGCGGGCATGACGGTATGTCGAATGGCATTACGAAGAAAGCGTGGATCATCATTCGTTTCATCGGTTAAAAAGGGGATAGCAAGCTCGTTAAGATACGCAATAAGTTCATCCTTGGTGCAGGTAAGAAGTGGACGAATATATTCTTTTTGTTTTGGTTTCATAGCCGCGAGACCAGCGATACTTGCTCCACGAATTAAACGAAGAAAAAAGGTCTCCTGCTGATCATGGTAATGATGGCCAAGTGCAATTCCTTTGGCTCTATGCTCTTGTGCGAGCCGTTCAAAATAAGTCCGTCTTAAAAGACGTCCTGTATCTTCTTGAGATCGAGGTTTTTTTGTGAGGCTGATTTGATCCGCTGTTGTATGCACAAAGGCTATTTGAAGTGAATCGGCAAATTCTTTACAGAAGGCAACGTCCTTAGATGAGTGGATACGCCACTGATGATCAAGATGTGCGGCGATGAGTGTATAGTCATATACAGGCTCGAGAGTCTTAAGAATGGACAGGAGTGCTATCGAGTCAGGTCCCCCTGAAAGACCCACAATAAGGGGAGAACCTTTAGGTATGAGCTGATGCTCATCACTAAAGGTTCTTATTTTTTCAACGAGTCGATGTACCATCTGGGGATGTGCCATCGTTAGATATCGAGGTTCTTCACAAAGCGCCCATTCTCTTCGATGAAGGTACGACGACCAGAGACGTCACTTCCCATCAAGGTGTCAAACCATGAATCTGCCTCGAGGGCATCACCAATGGATACCTGAGCAAGGGTGCGTGACTTCGCATCCATAGCAGTTTCCCAAAGTTGATCCGGATTCATTTCACCAAGACCTTTATAGCGTTGTACACTCATATACGGGCGACTTACTTTGGTGATAGCTGTAAGGAGCTCGATAACTCCAACACCAGTGAGAGTCTTATCTTTGTCTTTAATACGAATGAGCCATCCGTCTTCTACAAGATCAAGCTCTGCTGTTTTCTTCAGGAGACTGCGCGTTTCTTGCGAGGTGAAGAAGTTGAGACGAACTTGCCAGTTATCATTAAACTTCGTAAAGTGTGCAAACTCTTTAGGCACGTTGTCTTCCTGGGCATCAGACGTTTCTAAGCGTACTTCATAGGTTGAAAAGTAGGCTGCAAGATGCGTAAGCAGCTCTTGGGAAGAGAGCTTACTTCCCTCGCCACCAAGTTTTTTATAAAGGGTAACCAGCTGAGCACATTGGTCATACGTTAGTTTAAATTTCCGCGCAGTGATATCAAGCTCATCATAATAGGAAAGTAAGGTATCAAGGGTATGATGCCATTCTTTCTCGGTAATCTCATGCCCTTTAACGTCAAGAGTCGTATTGTCTCGTGCCCAATCAAAAAGGAACTTTCTAAATGACTTTTCATCTTTAAGGTATTGTTCTTTTTTACCAATTTTTGCTTTATAAAGTGGTGGCTGTGCAATATACAAATATCCTTGTTCAATGAGCGGCTTCATATACCGGAAGAAGAAGGTTAATAGTAGGGTTCGAATATGCGATCCATCCACGTCAGCATCGGTCATTAGAATAATTTTATGATAGCGAGCTTTTTCAACATCAAACTCAGTTTTGCCAATTCCAGATCCGATTGCTGCAATGAATGAGCTTTAATTTCTTCATTAGAAAGAATTTTATCAAAACGTGCTTTTTCAACGTTTAAAGATTTTACCACGCAGAGGTAAGAATGCTTGAGTATGGCGGTCTCGGCCCTTTTTGCTGAACCACCTGCAGAGTCACCCTCAACGATGAAGAGTTCACTATCTGCCGGATTTTCATTTGAGCAATCAGCTAATTTACCGGGTAAGACAGCTGATTCAAGAGCTGTTTTACGACGTGTTAGATCACGAGCTTTTTGGGCAGCTTCACGTGCTTGCGCGGCAATTTGAGCTTTTTGGAAAATTTTTTTGCCAATAGTAGGATTTTCTTCAAAGAAGGTGTCAAGATAGCTAAATGTCCATGATTCAACAATACCTTTTACTTCACTATTACCCAGTTTGGTTTTCGTTTGTCCTTCAAATTGTGGCTTCTGGAATTTTGATGTTGATAACGCATACTAGTCCTTCGCGTACATCTTCACTTGAAAAGCCATCCTCCTCTTTAATTAAGCCAGCTTCAATAGCTCTTTTATTGCAGACTTTGGTAAGCGCAGATTTAAAACCAGCAACATGGGTACCACCTTCAATGGTGTTAATATTATTCACAAATGAAAAGAGCTGTTCGCCATAGCCATCATTATATTGCATTGCAACTTCAAGCATGTACGTATCATCTTCTTGCTCGCTATAGATGACTTTTTCGAAAGAAAGGTTCTTTTTTCGCATTGATATGCTGTACAAAGGAAACAATGCCACCTTCAAAAAAGAATTCATGGCTTTTATTTGTGCGCTTATCTTCAATAGTAATACGTGAGTTTTTATTCAAGAATGCAAGCTCACGCAAACGAGCTGAAAGAGTATCAAAACTAAAATCTAGTTGTTTCTTTAAAGATTTCTGGATCTGGCGTAAACGAATAAAGGTTCCACGTTTTCGTGTTTGAGCCAGTGACATGCAGCTATCAAGTGGTAATGCCACGTGAATAATGCTGCTCAAAGATTTTTCCCTCTTGGAACATGATGACTTCAAGCTCTTTAGAAAGGGCGTTTACTACTGAGATACCAACCCCATGTAAACCACCTGAAAATTTATAGGATTCTTTATCAAACTTACCTCCTGCATGGAGTTTGGTAAGTGCTACCTGCAGAGCTGGAATTCCTTCAGTTGGGTGAATATCGGTGGGAATACCCCGACCATTATCTTCAACAGAGCATGATCCATCTTCATGCAGGATCACTTTAATTAGATTAGCATGCCCGGCTAAGGCTTCGTCTACCGAGTTATCAACGACCTCATATACAAGATGGTGCAATCCCTGTGCAGCCGGTTGAACCAATATACATAGCAGGACGTTTTCGTACTGCTTCAAGCCCTTCAATAACCTTAATGGATCCGGCACCATAGGTCGTGCCATCAGTATTCTTTTTGTCATCTTCCATGGAAATACTCCCGATTTGCTGAATTTGTCCCTAGTATACCTCTAAATAGGGAATTTTCCAAGTCGAGAAACAGGAAAACAGGCCCCCTTTATTGACAGGGTGAAACTTTTGGAGAAAAAAGTTTAGCTTTATTCCAAAGCTAGCATGCGATTGCACGGTTGCTAGTTTGTAAGTATACATGCCTCTAGGAGGGCATCAATAATGCGCGACTTCTCACAAAAATATAATATTTCTATTTTGAATTAATGTAAAATTAAGAAAATCTTGTTTCTGTAATCGAGAATGCGGTATAGTGAAAGTATAACAATCCAGCGTGAGGAATCCTACCTCACCGAGGTATTGATGTTTGTTTGTTAACACTCTTAACGATGAAAGGATGATTACCAGGTATCGAACTATGGAAGGCAGAATACCAAAATTGATGTATAAGAAAACTAACAAAAAACACTTTTTAAGAAAGGGTAATTCCATGAAAAAATTCTTAAGCCTATTAGTACTCGTAGCAGCTTGTGCTGTTGCTTCTAATGTAGTTGCAGGTAAACAAAAAGATAGAGATTGCTGCAGAGAAAAAGAATTCTCATCATGCAACAAAGATCGTTGTGAATCAAAAGATAGAGATTGCTGCAGAGAGAAAAACTTCTCATCATGCAACAAAGATCGCTGCGACCAGAAAGAAAAAAGCTGCTGCGACAAACGCAGTAGATAAGTTTTAGAAAAAAGAACTTCACGATTGGTGGAAGCACCGTGGTGCTTCCACCTTTCCCTTGTTACCATCATTGTCTCCAGCAGCTCTCATAAAATTCCTCCAACATAAACGCCTTCTCAGGAGATACAATCTTATAGTGGAGATATCAGGTTCTTCTCAGACAGCCTCTAGGGAATTGATGAAAACCAAGGGAATTAAATAAGTGATTGCTCGTGGATCTCGAATATACTTTCCCAGATCTCATTGCTTATTCAGGCGAAATTTGTTGATTCTTACTAATAAATTTTTCAGCAAATTGTGAAATCTCTTGGTAACTTATATCAAGATGTCGCACCAGAATATGGTAATTGGGATTACGGCGTCTCACTAACTTGAGTGCCACACGTCCCAACATTGTTTTTTTGAAGGCTACTTCCGGGTCTCGCAAGCGAATCCCAAGGCTGACAAGATCTTCACCTTCGATACTAAAGGGATTAATGATGAATTCTTCTACTACTAGTATGTTATCCCACGGGATTACACCACATTGCTTAACCCATAGGCCGTCCTTGTTAAGAATCAGTACGGGGGCTTTGCTTATATACAGTTTAAGAAGTTGGAAAAATCTGACCATTGAAAAGACCGCAAATACTATCAATACAATGAATAAGAGAGTTTTTATAGAAATTGAGGAAGACCAGTTATAGAGTTTAAAAAGAACATCAAAACCCAAAGCTGCAAGTAGAGGCAAAAGCAGAAGTGATATTTTTCTAGTCTTGTTCTCATGAACAATAAGCTCAGGTACGCTAGTGATGCTTGTATGTTTTTTTACTCGTACTTTATTGCTACGTTTCATGAACTGATGTACTCCAACTGTAATCTTTTTGATAAAGCACATAAAGGTATTTAGCTCTGCTTTGTCAAAGACCTTGATGCTCAATCCTTCACATTTTACCCTAAAATGCGAATCAATAAAACTGAAATACGAATAAGGCGATGAATTTTGTCCATACATGTATGACATGCATTGATCCTGTTGACCTGTTCATTAATAGACCTACGGTTGTAGCTTGTCTTTGGCGCTGAATGAAAGAAATTTAGCGTAAATAGTGGTCTCTTTCGACAGTTTAGCGCATCTTACTACTGGTGATTTTCGCGGAACTCCTATAGAATTTGCGAAAACCATTTACATTTCTTGATGACTTTTTCTACACTAGAGACATCCGTTATGCGGTGAGTAATTGTAGTGGAAGCTGGTTATTTCAAAGTGCGGGCTGGAAGGGCATAAGGTATGCTCCGATAGTGGCACTGCCGTGAGAATGAAGATTCTTACGTAAAACTCTTAAGGAGTGGAATGGTTACGCTACCCAAGCTTACGAAGCAGTCGATTAGAGATTATTGTGGATCGCGGATGTACAACATTGGTAAGGAGTTTTTGAAAACGGATCCATTTTTCGTCTTTTACCGGGAATGGAACATGCTGAAAGCTTTAAGCGAAGGAACGGAGTGTCCAAGCTATGCTGTTCGTGTCTTACTTGATGAGCGTGGCATAGCAAATTCATGCTGTACCTGTTATGTTAATAGATCTGTCCCCTGTAAGCATATTGCGGCATTATTGATATTTTGGCTTGAACACCCTGAATCGATTCCCGATAGGGAAGATTGGTCAACACAGCTGCGTACTTTGCGCAAGGGTGATATTGTGCAGCTTCTTGAAAAGATTGTTGATTTATATCCGGAGAGTGAAAGTTGCAAAGTATGGTTAACCGAATCATAGGAGGCACAAGGGCGTACGATCAAACATATATGCATAAGGCTCTAGAGCAGGCGATTCTTGCCTTCGAAGCTGACGAAGTTCCTATAGGAGCTATTATTGTAAGCGCCGAAGGAGTTGTGATAGGCTCTGGTTTTAATCATACAGAGCATGGCTATAGTCAAAGCTACCATGCTGAAGTACGAGCTATTGAACAGGCGGGGATAGAAGGCAAAGATTGGCGACTAACCGACTGTACGCTGTATGTAACGGTGGAGCCCTGTCTTATGTGCATGAGCTTGGTCTGTTTGAGTAGAGTTTCACGTGTGGTGTATGGTGCTCAATCACCGCTCTTTGGTTACCAGGTAGAGAAAGAAGCTTTTCCTGAGGTCTACCAGAAGCACCTAAAGGGTATTACTTCTGGTGTGCTGAGTGATGAATCACAAAAGCTTATTGAGGATTTTTTCAAAAAAAAAGGATACAGAGTGAAGAACTTAGAATCGATAAAAGCGAAGCTCCATAAACGAAAGCTTGAATTGGAGGAAGCTTTACCCTTGGTCTATAAAGAAAAAGTGACCGATGATCAGGTGCAAGATACGGCAGACCAGGCCTTAACGTCATCGTTAGAAGGTATCAAAATCTCATTGCATGATAATGAGCTTGATGAGTACCAGATGGTACTTCGTGCCTTAGCTATGATCGATAACGGCGAGTATGGCAACTGCTCAGAATGCAATATTCCAGTATCTGAACGTCGTTTAGAAATGTTTCCCTATGCAACTCGATGCCTTAAATGTCAGGAGGCCTATGAAGAGGGTCCTTCTCTACATGCACATAAGGAATAGCTGACCTGCCCAGGAGCATGGTGAGCCTAAAAAGAGTTGTATTTTGGAGTGGAGTTTTTATCTTTATCTGCTATACTCAAGCTTAGTGAAGAGCGTGCATACGCCGATGTAGCTCAGCTTGGTAGAGCAACTGATTCGTAATCAGTAGGTCGTCGGTTCAACTCCGATCATCGGCTCCAAAAGGTAAAAGGTTTAAGAATGGCACTAAAAAAAGAAACTGCGAAAAAAGAAGCACCTAAAGCTCCTAAAGGTTCTGCACCTTTAGGTCATGGTGTAGGTCGTCGTAAGAAATCTGTAGCACGAGTATGGTTACGTCGAGGAACGGGGACCATGACCGTGAATGATCGTCCTTATGATCGCTACTTTGATACAGAAATAGCTCAATTTAGAGCACGAACTCCATTTGAGGTCTATCCTCATACTTCAAAGTATGACATAGACGTGAATGTTTGTGGGGGTGGCGTTGTTGCCCAAGCGGACGCGGTGAAACTCGGTATCGCTCGAGCACTCTTAGAAATTAACCCAGATATACGTTCAATATTGCGTGATGCAGGCCTTTTAACGGTCGATTCTCGTGTTAAAGAGCGTAAAAAATATGGGCAACGTGCAGCGCGTGCTCGTTTCCAATTTACCAAACGTTAATACCAGATATATCTATGTGCAGTGTTGTAGGGTATGTAGGCAAAAGCTACAGCCGATCCTTCGTTATGGAAGGTCTTACGCATCTTGAGTATCGTGGGTATGATTCTGCGGGGTTTGCTTGTTTACATCCTGATACCCATCAGATTATGTACACCAAATCCCAAGGGGGCGTATCAAACTTATTAAAGACGTTTGATCTCGTACCTATTGATGGCTTTATTGGCCTTGGGCATACCCGTTGGTCTACTCATGGAGTGAGCTCCACTGAAAATGCACACCCTCATTTTGATTGTGAAAAAAAGATCTCGGTCGTCCATAATGGGATTATCGAGAATCACCATGAGCTGAAGATACAGCTTTTAAAAGAAGGGACATACCTTTCGCTCGCAGACCGATACCGAAGTTATTGCTCATCTATTGGAATCTCTTCTTACGCGCCACACGATCTTAAAAAATGCACTCATTGAACTCGTCAATGTGCTTGAAGGAGCCTATGCCTGTGCTCTTATGCTCAGTGACTGTCCCGATACCTTGGTTATTATACGCAAACGCTCGCCGCTCTGTATAGGTAGAGGCGAGGGTGAGATGTATATAGCGTCAGACATTCTCGCATTTGCCGGTAAGACCACGAAGATATTCTTTGTACCTGATGAGAGCTTTGCGTTAGTGAAGAAGGATTCGGTTAAGCTGTTTGACTTTATGGGCAACGAGATGCCGGTGCAGTTTGAGTTGGTGAATATACCAATGGGATCAGATTTAAAGCAGGGTTTTGAGCATTTTATGCTCAAAGAGATTTACGATCAGAAGAAGGTTATCCAAGATACCGTGCATAACTATCGTGCATTGGCAGATACTCTTTGGCAGCGCATGGGTGTATCTTCTCAGCAGATAAAAGATCTTAAAAGTATTACCTTTGTAGGATGTGGTACCTCGTGGCACGCTGCTTTAGTTGGGCAGTACTTTTTTGAGTCTCTTGCGCACATAAAAATTGAAGTTGGTCTTGCGTCTGAGATGCGCTATCAGGAATTCTTCCCGGAGATGCGAAGTATTGGCATCGGGATAAGTCAGTCAGGTGAGACTGCTGATACGTTAGAAGCGCTCAGGTTTCTAAAAAGTCAGAAGATGCATACGGTGGCTTTGGTAAATGTCCCATCAAGCACTATGGTACGTGAGACTGATGGCTATCTTCCGTTATATGCAGGTCCAGAAGTTGCTGTAGCTTCAACAAAAGCCTTTTCAGCACAAGTAGCGGCGCTCTATTGGCTTGCTCACAAGATGGCCTATGAACGAGGTTGTATCGATAAGCGAACTCTTGAGGCTTCAGAAGATGAGCTTCTGGTAGTTGCAGAGATTCTTGAAAATGCGATCGATACCTATAAAAAGGTGATCGTAGAGAAGTTAGCACCACAGTATGCTTTATATAAAAATGCTTTGTTCCTTGGACGTCATATTACCTATCCTTTTGCACGGGAAGCATCGTTAAAGCTTAAGGAAATATCATACATATTTACAGACTGTTATCCAGCAGCTGAGCTTAAGCACGGACCACTAGCGCTTGTTGATGAGCATATGCCGGTGTTTGTTTTCTCCGTGCTTGATCCAGTTCTCTATCAAAAGCTTGTCGCGAATGCTCAAGAGGTAAAAGCTCGCAATGGGCATCTGCTGGTCTTTGCCTTTGAAGGTCAAAAAGAGCTTATTGAGCTTGCAGATACCTCCTTTGTATTGCCTCAGGTTGATCCTCTTCTTGGTCCGCTTGCTATGACGGGGCTCATGCAGTTCTTTGCCTATTCTATTGCAAAGCACCTTGGGCGTCCGATAGATAAGCCTCGGAATCTTGCAAAGTCTCTCACGGTTGAGTGACGGTTATCTTCAAAGCTCATTTTTTCGTATCTATGAAGCATGCAACATGTCTCAGGTATTCTCGCTATTACGAGAAGTGCTTGCCTATGCATTGAGCTTATGCTCAAAGATACCAGCAATCTATTGACTGGTGAAAACTCTTTTTAGTACTTTTTGTATGATGTCTTGCAATACAAATTTGTTACTAGAGGGAGGAAGAGCGCTCATACACTTTTTTACTTCTACCC
The DNA here is from genome assembly GCA_963819815.1 of uncultured bacterium. Taxonomy (GTDB): domain Bacteria; phylum Babelota; class Babeliae; order Babelales; family Babelaceae; genus PRDV01. Next base: position 611,837 of record CAWFXL010000001.1, on the reverse strand, counting down.
ACAGAATAGTGGGGTGCATTACTAAACTATATTAAGTAACCGCGAATCTCATTGATATATCGCAAAAAAAGGAATTAAAATGATGAATACATTTTCTAAAGTAGCAACCATAGGACTTCTCTTAGTAACTTTACCGGCCATTGCACGTTGTGATGAACGTCCTCAAGGCGCAAAATGCATCGAGGGCATTTTTGTTGGCATAACAATGGCATCGAATTTTCATGAGTTTCGACCATTTACGTTTCAATTCAATAAGGATAAAACGATGATCATTCAATTTGCTGAGGGACCTGGTTCAGATGCAGATCATCCGTCTACTCAACATGAAATATTAGGAACATGGAAATGCCTTGGTGACAACTGCTTTTCCTTTTGCGCTGCTGAAAGTCTTATCGCAGATTTGAATATTGAATCCCATGTACAGTTTATTCGTTACGTTGGAACTATCTGCTTTACTGACGATGCGTGTAATACCGCACAAATCACTAATTTTTCAGCAACCGAGTTTGCTGATCCAAAAGCACAACTACCTAGTACTGCTCTTCCAGCAGTGCCAATAAATAATTTCACTGTGTACCGCTTAATCTGCAAATAAGGTTTTAGTAGGGTATGGAGGCATGATTGTCTCCATACCCTGCTAAACCGATTATCATCATACCTCAGTTCATTTGCTTGCAATCTCGAGAGCACGATAACAACATTTGTTGGTTACCCTGTGCACCCATAATAGACCAATCACGCGCGTACCAGATCCTTTGCCTTGATTGCTTGAAACCACATTCATCCATTCTAAATCAGACATATACGTACTCCGGAATCTAAGGTGGCACTTTTTTTCATCCCCATAAGGGCTTGCAATATGGGCGTAAGGAAATGAGCATACCATGTGAAGTTGGAAATAATTTCTTACCGGGAGATGGGTTTATATACTGTTAAATCAAACCAGAGCCCGCGCCATTTTTGGGGAAATTGGATTTTCCTGCTCGATATGATAGGGTATTCCAACGAAAAAATTATTTTGTTGATGAGGAGATGTTGAGATGAAACTGCGAAAATTAGGACTTAACGGATTAGTGGTGCCTGAGCTTGGACTTGGGTGCATGGGCATGTCTATGGGGTATGGGACACGTGATGATGCACAATCACTTGCTACGTTACAAAGAGCTATTGAATTGGGTGTGACATTCATCGATACTGCTGATATGTATGGGTTGGGACACAATGAAACGCTTATAGGTAAAGCGATTAAAGGCAAGCGTGATAACGTTATTTTAGCAACAAAGATGGGTTTTAGACTGGTTAATGATGTTGTCCTTGATGGGTCGCCTGCCTATATTAAACAGGCGTGTGACCAAAGTTTACAAAGACTTGGTGTTGATTTTATAGACCTCTATTATTTACATCGTGTCGATCCGAAAACTCCCATTGAAGAATCTATAGGAGCGCTGGCCGATCTTGTTAAGGAGGGTAAAATTGGTCATATCGGTATCTCTGAAGTGAAGCCTGAAACCATACGACGCGCAGCAAAAATCCACCCTATAGCCGCAGTACAAACAGAGTATTCACTGTGGCAACGTGATCCAGAAAAGGAGATTATTCCCACCTGCAGAGAATTGGGTATTGGCTTTGTTGCTTACAGCCCACTCGGGCGAGGGTTTTTGACGGGGACTATCGACCGCACTGAAACTTTACCTGAGGGTGATTTCCGGCGAGGGCTTCCTCGCTTTCTTGGTGAAGATTTTGAGGCAAATAAAAAACTGCTGGTAACATTAAAAGAAATTGCTGCAGAAAAGCAATTGATGCCTGCTCAATTAGCATTAGCATGGATATTAGCCCAAGGAAATGACATCGTACCGATTCCAGGTACCAAACGCATATCTTATTTAGAAGAGAACGTGAATGCTGCAAACGTCACTCTATCTGCTGAGGACTTAAGACGACTTAATCAGCTTTTTCCTATGGGAATTGCGCGCGGTGTGAAATATCCTGATCCTCATGAACTTGAGGCGTGAGTGTTGGTGTGAGTAGCACTAGTCAGTTTGCGTAGATAAGAGAGCTTTGTTTTTTGTTCATTCTTTGCTTCTTTTTAGGGCATTTTACGTTGCTATCTGATGAATGGGAGCGCCTTCGAAAGGTCCTGCATTATCCCTCTAGGTGCTAAGTTTGGAAGTTTTTGATGGTGCTTGATTTGCATAAAATTCCGCTGGGAATGTTGATATATAGCCAGCGGTTTTTTTGCAAAAATTGGTTTTTTCCGCTGGATATGTTATTTTATTCCCAGCGGAATTTTCATAGTTTTCTTATTTTTCCGCTACATATCTCTGGTGAAATTGGTAAGGCTCTCTTTTGGTGAATGGGTAAAGTATGAAACCAATAATTGGTAGGTATGAGGAAAAGCGAATTCTTGAAGATGCTTTTTTATCAGATAGTTCAGAGCTTATTGCACTGTTTGGTCGGCGCAGAGTCGGCAAGACGTATCTGGTTCGAAATACGTTTCTCGACAGGAAAAATACAATATTTTTTACGATAACAGGAATGAAGGAAGGAAAGGTTGCCCAGCAGATTAAGAATTTTGTGAACCAAATTGGCGAGTGTTTTTATCGACCTGGCGCACGGCTTGAGCCGCCAGAAAACTGGTATGATACTCTTGACCTACTTGCGGGAGAAATAAAGGCCTCGCAGAAAAAGAAGATAGTTCTATTCTTTGATGAGTTTCCTTGGATGGCGACAAGAAAATCAGAACTTCTGACCGCATTTGAATATTTCTGGAATCAGCACGCGAGCAACGATTCTCGGGTTAAGCTCATCATTTGCGGTTCTTCAGCAGGTTGGATACTCAAGCAGATCGTTAACAATCGTGGAGCTTTATATAATCGTGTTACCCGGAGGATTTGTCTTGAACCATTTACCCTCAACGAGACAAAAAAGTACTTGCAGTACAAGAAGGTTACTCTAAGCAATAAGCATATAGCTGATCTCTATATGATCTTGGGAGGTATTCCTTTTTACCTTTCACAGATCAGGCCAGGATTATCTGCGGTACAGGTTATAGCTGATCTTGCCTTTAGAAAACACAGCTTCTTGCTTGAGGAATTTGAAAACTTATATGCCACGCTTTTTGATAGTGGTGAAGACCATATCGAGTTAGCAAGAATTATCGCAGGTTGCCGCTATGGAATTAGCCAAGAAGAGTTGACAAGAAAGGCTCTTCACGCTTCAAGTGGAGGCACGTTAGTGCAACGTCTTCAAGACTTACAGAAGGCGGGATTTATTGAGCGGTTCACACCATTCTCCGCCAAGAAGAGCTACTATTATAAGATGGTTGACGAATATAGTTTATTTTATTTTCAATGGATTGAGCCAATCAAAGGAACTTTGCAGGAGAAAGGGATGAGCAAGGGACATTGGGAAAAGGTGCAACATTCTCCTGCATGGCATAGTTGGGCTGGCTACGCTTTTGAGTCATTATGTCATAGACATGTCTCACAAATAAGAAAAGCTTTGCAGATAAGTGATGCTGCAATTCCCTATACCTGGCGTTATGTTCCGCCAAAAGGCTCTCTTGAGCAAGGAGCTCAAATAGATCTTTTGTTTGACCGAGATGATGGTGTGATTACCGTGTGCGAAATTAAATATACCATAACACCTTTTACCATCGATAAATCATGTGCAACAAATTTGGCTAATAAACTCAAAGTCTTTGAAAAGCAAACAAAGACCCAAAAAACATTTTTAATCAGTATGATTTCTGCTAGCGGCCTTAAAAAAACGATGTACTCACAAGAACTTATATCGGGAATCTGTACCCTTGATGACCTGTTTAAAAATAGTGACTAGATAGAAGCTGTATGATATCTCTTGCTTAGGATCCAATAGGGTTTTTGATGAATCTGGCAATAAGCAAACAACCAAGTAGTGTAACGCTTGATCCGCTTTGCATTCCAGTTCACGATCTTAGATGAAGTGTGCCCACCTTACTTTCTTGCCCCATTTGAATCACTTATGGGGTTGATGCTTACTAATTTTCGCTTGTCAAGATCATGCTTTTACGCTAGATTCAGAGAAATTATCCTTGTGAACATAAACGTGGCGAGACGTCCAAAGAATAGTACCCTATGAAAGAATTACAAAGAACGGCATTACGTGTTATTATCGGCTTTGAGATTGCTTTAGTGGTCTTTTTTTATTTGTTTGGAAAGGGTGGTCTGCACGCATTGAGGCAGGCCGATGCTCTTAATAAGGAACTTCTGAGTGACATAAAGATGCTTGATGAAGAAATAGCTCAACTCCAATATGAACTTGATGAGCGTCAGCAGAATCCTTTTTATAAAGAAAGCATAGCTCGAAAAGAGCTTCAAATGGCTTACAAAAATGAAACGGTGTATTTGTTACCTGAAGGATGAGTATGTTTAAGCTTCCCCCATTACCATATAGCTATGATGCCCTAGAGCCCTATATTGATGCGCGTACTATGGAGATCCATTACACGAAGCATCACCAGGGGTATGTTGATAACCTCAATGCAGCGCTTACTGGTCATCCAGAACTTCAGGGTAAAACACTTGATGAGTTACTGGGTAACCTCACGCAGATACCTGAAGATATTCGTACTGCTGTGAGAAACAATGGTGGTGGAAACTATAATCATACACTCTTTTGGGATTGGATGGTCAAGGGTGGTGGTACTCCTCAAGGAACTGTAGTTGACGCAATTAAGAAGCAGTTTACCTCCTTTGAAGCATTTAAAGAACAGTTTAATACTGCGGCAAAAAGCCGCTTCGGTAGTGGTTGGGCCTGGCTGGTTCTTAATAAGGCAGGTAACTTAGAAATTACCTCTTCTGCTAATCAAGATACGCCTTGGTCAGAGGGGAATATGCCGATTCTTGGTTTAGACGTTTGGGAGCATGCGTACTATCTCAAATACCAAAATCGTCGTGTAGATTATATCCAAGCCTGGTGGAATGTGGTGAATTGGGGTTACGTTGAAGAACTATATAAAAAACATGGTGGGTGAGTTATGTTGAATCGAAATCTTGCTATTCTCCTTGGAGTGGGACTCGTGGTAGTGGTTGTTATTGGTGGTGCCTATATGTATAAAAATCATGTTGCCCATGTTGAAGGAACGTATCCCTATACGCTACCTCCCTTGCCCTATGCATTTAATGCATTAGAACCATATATTGATGCTGAGACGATGACGATTCATTATACGAAGCATCATCAGGCATATGTTGATAAGCTCAATGATGCAATAAAAAGTTTTCCTGAGGTTCGCAATAAATCTCTTGAATACCTTCTTACGCATTTAGCTGAACTCCCAGACTATGAATATATTCATACTGCAGTTCGTGATAATGGGGGTGGCCATTATAACCATTCCTTCTTCTGGCTTTGTATGACTCCTACAGCACAGCAACCTGTTGGCCTAATAAAAGATCTTATTGAAAAAACTTTTGGTAGCCTTGAAAGCTTTAAGGAGCAGTTTAATAAAGCTGCACTGAGTGTATTTGGAAGCGGTTGGGCATGGCTTGTGCTTACAAAAGATGGGGGCCTTAAAATTGTGACCACCTCAAATCAAGATACACCTATTACACAAGGGTTGATACCGCTGTTAGGTCTTGATGTATGGGAGCATGCTTATTACTTGAAATACCAAAATAGGCGTGCTGAGTATAGTGATGCCTGGTGGCATGTGGTAAACTGGGAACAGGTTGAAAAAAATTACGTGGCCGCTCAAAACAGTATCGAACAAAAGGGTACTGTCAAAGCATAATGAGATGAAAAAGAATGGCTGAAAAAAAAGATGGACTCCTTCACGAACTTGAAGGTGCCTTGAGTGACGAGTCGGCAGAGCATCGAGTTCGTGTTGAAAAAGTTCGCAAACTTCGTGAAAAAGGGATCGATCCTTGGCCTTCTATGATGCCGACCACAGCACACTGTGAAACGGTTCTGAGTGAATTTAAGGATGATGAGGTTGAGCGTCGGTATAGTATTGCAGGGCGACTTATGACCGTTCGTCTTCATGGAAAAACTGCGTTTGCTCATATTCAGGATATCACCGGGCGTCTGCAGATCTATCTTCGCAGTGATAAAGTAGGGGAAGAAGCATTTGATATCTTTGAGCATCTTATTGATGTTGGGGATATTGTGTGGGTAGAAGGTTCCTCATTCAAAACGAAGATGGGTGAAGTTACCCTCAAGGTTGAAAAATATGTTCTCCTTTCAAAGTGTCTGTTTCCACTGCCTGAGAAGTTTCACGGGTTACAAGATATTGAAACAAAGTACCGTCAACGGTATTTAGATTTATTGATGGACGAAGAGGTTCGTAAACGTTTTATTAAGCGGAGTAAACTTATTCATACGATGCGAGCCTACCTTGAAGCTCATGATTACGTAGAAGTAGAAACTCCTATGCTGCATCCGATAGCAGGAGGTGCTGCAGCAAAGCCTTTTGTTACGCACTATAATGCCTTGCATTCAGAGTTCTATTTACGTATAGCTCCTGAACTGTATTTAAAGCGGCTTATTATTGGTGGTTTTGAGCGGGTTTTTGAGATTAATCGGAACTTTAGAAATGAAGGTGTTTCGACGCGTCATAATCCTGAGTTTACGATGTTGGAATTTTATACAGCTCATCAAGATTACCAATATAGTCTCAATTTTGTAGAAGCGCTTGTTCGCTCTGTCGTTAAAGAAGTATGTGGTACCCTTCATGCTCCTTTTGGTGAGCATGTTGTAGACTTTGAGAAGCCGTTTAAACGCTGCTCCATGGTTGAGGCGCTTATTGAACATACGAAACTTACCAAAAGCGATCTTCAAGAAGATACAATTGATACGGCATTGAAAACCTATGGCGTCACGCTGAGAAAGGGTGCTTCTCCTGCAGAAAAGGTCTATGCGCTGTTTGAAGAGCTTGTTGAGAGTAAGCTGATTCAGCCTACCTTCATTGTAGGGTTCCCGATAGAGGTATCGCCGCTGACAAAAAAAGATCCGAACAATCCTGCTATAGCTCCCCGGTTTGAGTTTTTTATTGCGGGCATGGAGATTGCAAACAGCTATAACGAGTTAAATGATCCTTTCGATCAGGCGCAGCGTTTCATCGATCAGCTCAAAAATTTGGAGGCTGGTGATGAGGAGGCTCATCAATTTGATGCTGATTTTATACGTGCGTTAGAGTATGGACTGCCGCCAACCTCAGGTGTTGGTATTGGGATCGACCGTTTAGCAATGATTCTCACCAATACTACTTCGATCAAAGAAGTGATACTTTTCCCTACACTCAAAAAGAAATAGTCGATTGAGAGGCTCGTAAGCGAAATATTGAGCCCTCTTTCCCTCGGGGAAGGAAAAAAGTGGGAAGATCATCTTTCCTTGGCTGAGGGAAAGATTAGAAACACTCTACTAGAAGAAGAAATCAAAGGTTCTCAAAGAACTGATATAAGTTTTCTTTCCTTTTCCATGAATCAAAAATACAAACTTATTGATTGGCTATTGTAGTTATGCCTGTGATGCATTTTCTTATTGGCAAGTGATAATTGGTAGTTCTTCATGAACTCAGTAAAAAACTCTATACTTTCGAAGATATGCTAACCCTGGGTAAGAGCTTGCGAAAAATCGATAACGTTTGCAAAAAATCCACTGCCAAGGACCTCGTCGTCGACGCCGTTAACGTGTACGAGAACTGGCAGAATAGAAAATCCTTTAGGGTATGATAGTCTCCGTATCTTTTCTTGCATTTCCCGTATAACCCTCGTGCCAACCGGTTGACTACTAAATTTAAACTCGCAGACATAAAGTACTCTAAATTTAGTTTGAATAAGGTAATCGATTTGACAACCAGGGACTTCCTCACTTGTTCGCTGGAAAAAGGGATTATCTGCGATAATATCATTAGGGTTGAGGTGTAAACACTCTCTCAAGAAGCGCCTGTTTTTTAAAACGAGATTCTCAAATTGGTAGCCTTTAATTGTTTCCCATCCGGGAAGTGCGCTGAGAGAGGCAAAATCAAAAGTATGATTTTCAATTTTTGGTAAAACAGGATCAATGTATTTAAGATAAAAGCGTACGTAGTTATCGCTTAATCGAAATTGGCTGAATCGCGAGATTTTCCCGGTAGAGAAGTGCCATGTGTAGTCTCTCTTTACAAAACCAGACGCGACAAGATCATCTAAGTATTCATTTTGGGTTCCTGTATAGGTGACTCCTAAGAGCTTACATATTTTTTTTGCATCTAAGGGTCCATTTGCGAGAGCTTCAACAATTCTTTTATAGATTCCAGTCCGATGACCAAATATATCTGAGAATATATCGTGAAATTCATGTACAAGAAGACCTCCTGGTGAGAAGCACAGATCTTTGATATTTTCATTGCCTGGAAGTGAGGTATCTATTTCCTCCAGATAGCGTGGAATGCCTCCGGTAACAGAAAGTATTTTGAATTTTTCATAGGGTGAAATGAGGCTATCTTTGTGTGTCCAAAATTCGTTACACTCATTTAAAGGGAGTTCATCTAAGGTAAGTCTAAAGGAAATTCTTCCTACGAACCCTGTGCTCGCTAAAATATTTTTATCAATCCATGATGATACTGAACCGCAGAGAAAGAAGATGAGTTTATTGTTCTTCTTGAAATAGATGTCCCAAGCATTTTTAAATTTTCCGAGAAAGTCTGGATCTTTTGATCCCATCCAAGAAATTTCATCAAAAAGGACAATAATTCTTCCTGTTTTAATTTTGTCCGCTAGCAAATGAAAAAGTTTACTCCAATCATTGGCCTGAATTTTTGGAAGACCTGTTTGTTCGCTTAACTGTAATGCAAAGGCATCTAGCTGAGATTGAATAGAAGTTTCTGGAGTGAGGGGCAGCCCACTAAATTGGTAGAAGGTATATTTTTTTGCAAATTCTTGGATGAGGCGGCTTTTCCCTATCCTGCGCCTGCCTTTGACAACTACCAGGCTTGCAACACTCTTTTTTAAGAGTTTCTCAAGAGTGGCGAGCTCTTTTTTGCGTCCAATAAAGGGAAGTGACATATCATTTCCTTTCTTTCTTATGAGATATAGTTTGACATGAAATGCGGAAAAAGTCAATTTCACGTCAAGAAAAATAGGTGATGGGTTTGACGTGAAACTCGGAAAAATCCAATTTCATGTCAAGATAAGTGGATGAAAAATTTGACATGAAATTGGGAAAAGGGCAATTTCATGTCACGGGAAAAGGCGGTGTTTTGACATTAAAAGCAAAAAGAGCAACCTAAGTCGTTCTTATGTTAATCGAGTTCGGTGTCGTTCATTTGCTTGATGAAGGCTAAACAAGTGTCAATAACTTGGCCAATAGTCATAGTACTTGTATCTATGACCTGCGCTCCTACTGGGATAGCAAGAGGAGCAAGACTTCTTTCAGAGTCTCTTGTATCCCGTTCTTCAACGAAATGCTTACTCTCTTTGAGTGTATAGTGAGCACCTTTTTTTTCCTGATCCTTTTGCCAACGCTGAGCACGCACATCAAGACTTGCGGTGATGTAGAATTTGTAGTCAGCTTGGGGAAATATAACCGTACCACAATCCCGACCTTCAGCAATCACACTATGAGTCTGAGCTAGCTTTTGTTGATAGAGGGCTATGACTTCTCGTACCTGAGGGTCAAGAGCTATCTTGGAGGCTAGCTGGTCCATTGAAGGTGTCTTAAGTAGGGGGGTGATATCTTCATCCTGGTAAAATACCTGAGCACCTTGTTCTTGAGTATAGCAGTAACGGAGGATGCTTTCTTTGCCTAAGGTGAGAATATGATTCAGTGACTCTGAATTTAGGGTAAGATGCTTTGTTTCAGCAAGATAGGCCAAAGCGCGAAATAAAAGACCTGAATTTATATAGGTAATGCCGAGTCTTTTGGCCAGCTCACGAGCTACGGTAGATTTGCCGGAGGCAGTTGGCCCATCGATGGTAACTATCATAGAGCGATATCCACGCCCTGAAGTTCCACCGATACCCGTCCATTAAAATGGTTCTCAGTGGCTTGTACTGCTAGGGAAAAGGACTGGTCGCCATTTTTTAAAAGAGTTTCGTAGACGTCGGGCCTATTAAAAAAGATAACCGGTTTAATAGTTCCCTGACTAAATACCATGAGCTTCGTATGGGCATCCTTAAGGAGCTTTGGTGCTTCAATGAGGCTCACATCTTTTATATAGAACTTAGGCTCTGTATTACCATTTCCAAAAGGTTCTAAGTTCGCAAGATCATCTATGAGTTTTTTGTTGACCTCTTCAAGGCGCACTTCTGCATCGAGCTCTAAGGTTGCCTTTGCTTGAAAGGTCGGTATTCGTTCGCGTACCGTTTTTTCAAGACGTTCTTTTAATAAAGGGACCCGTTCAAGAGGTAAGGAAAGTCCTGCAGCCTGGGCATGACCACCAAATGTGGTGAGCAGATCTTTATGTTCTGAAAGCGCGTCAAACATATTAAATCCAGGAACAGATCTACAGGATCCTTTTGCTATTGATTGGCTGGTGATCGAAAGTAATATTGCCGGTCTATTATAGGCACCCACTAAGCGAGAGGCAACAAGGCCAATAACACCAGGTTGCCACTGTGAAGATGAGGCAATAATAATACGCTCATTATCAAGATCAATTTTTTTGGTCTGAATCTGTTCATCAACGTCCTGAAATATCTTTTTCTCAATAAATCTCCGTGCTTCATTGAGCTCTTTTAATATCGTGCCGATCCGTTCTACTCGAGCTTCATCCTGACCAATAAGAAACGCAACCCCATCACGTGCATCTTCAAGACGGCCAAGAGCATTGAGTTGTGGTGTTAAGGAAAAGCCGATATCAAGTGATGATACTGCAGGTTTAATAAAGCGCGCATTCTTTTTAAGCACGCGCATTGCAAGGCTTTCATGGGCGTTTACCAGATGCAGTCCATGCCGTACCCAAAAGCGATTTTCTCCCGTCAGGGGAACGACGTCGGCAATGGTACCTAAGGTAAGCAGCTCATATACCTTTGGAGGCAGCTCCTTTTGTATGCGCTCATACAGCAGAGACATAATTTTAAAGATGACGCCGACACCGGCAAACATTTTGTAGGGATAGGGGCAGGTGTCTTGATGAGGGTTAATAATAGCAAGTGCAATCGGTAGCTCTGCATGCGGTTTATGGTGATCGGTAATGATCAGATCAAGCCCTAGCCTCTTGGCTTCGAAAGCAGCTTCAAAAGCGCTAATACCATTATCGACGGTGACCAGTACTTTGTAGTTATTCAGTGCAGCCCGTTGGACTGTTTTTGCTGAGAGTCCGTATCCATCATGGACCCTGTGCGGCAAAAAAAAGTTGATCTGCGCACCTAAGGGGAGTAAGCAGGTCATCATCATTGCTGAAGAGGTAATACCATCGACATCATAGTCGCCACAGATGAGAATCTTTTCTTTATTTTGTATGGCTTTAAGAATTCGCTCAACAGCCTTCTCAGCATCCTTTAAATGGCTGGCATGGGTAACGTCACGTTCAGACGTACTAAAGAGAAACCGATCGAGCTCTTCTTTTGATGTCATACCCCGTGAATACAGAGTATGCATAATAGGTACTGAAATATTGTATGAAAGTGCCAAATCAAGAACTGCCTGAGATGATTGCTCAGGCAGTTGCCAGATATATTTTGCCCCATCACGGAGAGATCGTTGCTCCATAGTGCTTTCTCGCTCTCAGAGGGCTAAGGAATCTACTTGTTGGTCATTACTTCTTCAAGCTCAGCTTCTTCAAGAGCCTCTTTATCAGAAGGTCCAGTAACCATAATGGTTTGTTCATGAGGTGTTCTACCTCCGTCATGTACCACTACAGTACTTGAATCTGTGCTTATACGGGTGGTGGTGGTTGGACAGCAACCGCTGCCACATCTTTTGCCACCGCATGCAGTAACAAGCAGAAGTATGCTGCATAATGCAAGAGAAGAGATGTATTTCATCATAAAGAGAATCTCCTTACTATGTAAGAGGGTGCGATAATAGTAGCACTAGTGTAAATCAAAAGAGGTGCTTTAGGCAAATTGAGTTATGTTAGCTCTAAAAAGTCTTTAAAGGTATAGTCGTCATCCAAAGTACGGGAAGTCCATCTCTATGAGTTTTATAACGAAATGAAAGAGTTGGCGGAGTATAGGGCTTTACAATACACCAAAAGACAAAAGTTGACGAGGTGGTCTTGTAAGAGGTGCACATGTAATAAATTGATAGAGAGAAGGACTGCTTTAATGGGGATTCCGTTTTAAGCAGAGTCTGGGCTCAAGACCATGCTTGGCTCATCTATTTCTTTTAAAATAGCCCATGAGCTTTCGTACCAGCTTGAGAAACCACTGATTTTGCAGAGACTCTATATAGGCTTTTTTTGCTGCCTGCCAGGTGATGGCACTGTAGGTAGGGTAGGGATGTATGACCTGATATAAAGATGCTAGTTTGATGCGATAATATTTGCTTACCTGAAGCTCAGCTATGAGTTCTCCAGCGCGCGCTCCGTAAATATGTGCTCCTATGAGGTACCCTTTACTATCACAAATATATTTTGCCATACCTTCTGTGCGTCCATCAGTTCGGGGACGATCACTTTGTGCATATGAGGAACGATAAACTTTAATACGATCCCCATAGAGCTCTTTTGCAGCCTGCTCGGTAAGCCCGGATGATGCTAACTCAGGATCGCTAAACGTAACCCAGACGACTTGTCTATAATCAACTTTCTTCTTAAAGAAAGGAATGAGAGCATTGCGTGTGGCGATGGTAGCTTGATATTCAGCCATGTGACTAAAGAGGTAAGGTCCTACCACATCTCCCGCTGCATAGATGTTTTTTGCAGTTGTTTGAAGAGTTTGAGATACCGTGATTCCTTTGGGTGTAACAGCTACACCGGCATTTTCAAGGTTAAGCCCTTCTATGTTTGGGCGACGACCGACGGCGATAAGAAGTTTCTCAGCGGATACGATGACCTTGTTCTGGTTGCTATCAAGACATTCAAGAGTTATCTGGTCATCTTGTTCAAATGCCTTGATAGCCTTATGTCTTGTTTTAAGTATGACACCATCTTTTTGCAGATTCTTACTCAGGAGTATAACCAGTTCCTCTTCTTCGCGAGGAAGAATTCGCTCATTTTGTTCGATGATAGTGACTTGGGTACCAAGGCGTTGTAAGCAGCTACCGAGTTCGATACCGATTGGTCCTCCTCCTAAGATAAGGAGTGATCTAGGGAGTGAAGTAAGATCAAAAAAGTTTTTGTTGGTAAGATAGGGAACTGAATCTAATCCCTCTATCGGGGGAACGAAGGGTCTTGATCCTGTTCCAATAACAAAGCTGTGTGAAGTGAGCTTATTACCGTTCACTAAAATCGTATGCTGATCGATGAAAGATGCCTCTCCAAATATCACTTCGATGCCTTGTTGTTGCAAGAGCTCAGGAGTATGTCCTGCATAGATCTCTTCGACTATCTGATGTACATGCTCAAGTACCTTGCTTGTATCAAGGCATGCTGCAGAAAAGTTGCAGTTAAACGGTGCTAGATCTTGAGCGTAGTGGATATAGTTAGCAAGAGCTATGAGGGTTTTTGAAGGGACACAGCCGGTGATGGTGCAATCTCCACCTAAGCGTTCCTTTTCAATGAGTGCAACCTTTTTTCCAAAGCCCGCAGCTATCTTAGAGGAGATAAGCCCAACAGGACCTCCTCCAATAACAATAAGGTCGTATGTATAGGCCATTACTGAACCTCCTGGCAGCCTTCGCAATGTTCCTGGAGGATTTTGTGGCCACCCATGGCATGGCGTACACAGGCAATAAGCTTCGTTCTAAAATCTCCACCTGTTTGTCGAGACCATTCTCGTACCTCTACCGATTCTTTAATGACGGGAACAGGAAGTGAAAGCTTTTCAGCTTCTTCAACGGTCCATCGTCCCATGCCATGCTCTCCCACTGATCCTTTAATAGTATCAAGTCGTTGGTCGTGTACGAGTATCTCGCGAGTAAGCTCAAGCAGCCAGGAGCGAATGACAGCGCCTGACATCCAGGTGGTACTAATGGCAGCAAGGTCGAGATCTTTATACGCACCATTGCGCAGCATATTAAATCCTTCGGCATAGGATTCAAGGAGTGCATACTCAATACCATTGTGAATCATTTTTACATAGTGTCCTGCTCCAGCTGGGCCAACTAAAGCATAGGAGGTAGAAGAGGCAGCAAGCAGCTTAAAGACGGGCTCAACCTTTTGAAAGACCTCTTTTTTCCCACCAATAGTTAAACTAAATCCATGGTCAGCTCCCCAAAGGCCTCCTGAAGTTCCGCAATCTAGGAAAGCAAGATGCTTTTTTTCAAGATCGAGAGCTCTACGTATGCTATCTTTATAAAAACTGTTTCCTCCATCAATGATGACGGTTTCTGGTTCTGTGCAAGCACAAAGGTGATCAAGAACAGAATCAAGGACGCTTTGTGGGACCATAACCCAAATAATTGTTGAACGAGCACTGAGGTCGGAAATACTCTGAGCGACCACAAACCCTTCATTAGCATATTCTTGGAGCACTGCTGGATTGGCATCAAAAACTACAAGCTCGCTATCCATTGCGTTGAGTTTCTTAGCAATAGGTCCACCCATCTTGCCTAATCCGATGACGCCGATTTTCATGGGAATGTACTCCTTCTTTTGAGTACTTTACCTGATTTGGAGGGTAAAACGTAAGAGTTTTGTTGGTTGTGCATAATCGAAGCTGTGAGTGGTTGATTGTGAGGAGGATATTCTTATAGGGGGGTATCGTATTTCGGAGAATGATTGACTTTTGACCAAAAACTCCTAAAAATTACCCTGACTTTTAACATACGGTGCCATTACTGTTGATTTTCAGATGAGCTGGTTTGAGTTGCGGACCTTTTTATAAGCTTGACAATTTCACGATGGTTCGCAAACTCCGCCTTGAATAGAGGAGTTTCTTGATTATCATTACATGCCCATACATCACATCCTGCTGCTATTAAAAGTGCAACGGAATCAGTGCAACCAAAGTAGGCTGCTTCGTGTAAAGGCGTATTGCCCGCGCTATCTTTTTTACCTAATCCTCTTGTTTTTTCTTGGATGAGAATCTTTACAAGAGCAGTTAGATCAGGATTGCTTGCCGCTATATGTACTGCTGCTTTTCCCTCTTGGAACCGTAGGTACATGTCTTTGAGTATCTCTTCTATGATACTTCTTATTGAGGTTGAGTCACCAGCATTGACCGTGGTATTGAACCTGCATAAGAGTGTACTCAACTTGCTGAACACCTCCGCTCGTTCCCGATTTTCATAGGTTCGCATAAAACCGATAACAAAACTGGGCAGCACGATTTCATACCATTTTTTCGCAGGGAAGCGTTGAAGAAAATCTCCATAGGTCCAAGCTAAGATAAAGGGTGATGTAACAAATAAAAACCCGAGATCGCAGCTTATATCTTCTGTGCATTCAAGAGTTTGCACTATTCGCTCATTGTCGATCAAACTTATAAGACCATCGCTCTCATCATAGAAAATATTTCCCTGATGAAGATCTTTGTGACTTATGGTTGCATCAAGAGTGCCAAAGTTCTTATAGAACTTTGCCATTGCAGCCCCAAGATCATAGTAAGCTTTGCACGCGCATTTACACACCTGTGGGTCATTTGGACTTTTTTCAAAATCTTCCATGAGTGATTGCAAGAGTAGCCCCTGTGCTTTGGGCAGGAGTGTCATGATATGTTTTCGTTGGCATTGGGTGTAAGAAATACAACTGGCCGGAAAAATCAATTGCAGATTTTCCTGTGAGCATGGCCCGACATAGGGCTGAAGTCGAGAGTCTGTGCGCGCTTGTTCAAGCCGTTTAATTTCTTCAAGCGGTTCCTTTTCTTCCTTTATTTCTTTAAGTATAAATGAAGTATCGTTCATGCAGTCTACTAACCACAATTGTTCTGAGGCATATCGTGCTTCTAGGAGCTCTTTTGACAGACGCTTTATTCTCTTTATTCCATCAAAGTCTTTTGGAATGGCCCCTGCTTGGATGGCTTGTACTAGAAAAAGTGCCAGATCTTTATCTTCTTTAAAATGACCTTCATCATCAAATTGAATCTGCGGAAGCGGTACGATTTCATGTTGTTCGAGTACGTATGATCTATTCATACAAAAAAGAGGTGCAGGTAGGAGGATTAGAGCTATACCGAGTATCTTGTTCATAGATGATTCCTTTTAGTAGATGTTAGAGCTCCACCTGATATGATTAAAGGAGAGCGATATCATCTGATTCAAATTCTATAGGAAGTATGCAGAGTGTCAAAAGCATCACTAAGTACCACCTTGGAGGAGGTTTACAGAAGTGAGTTTTTATGGGGGCTCCTTTAGATGAGGCTTGTCAAGTGAGACAGAAAGACCTAGGTTTAGGATATTTTTGAGATTCGCTCAACTTGCTACTGTGGCAGTAATGATTGGTGTATGTATCTGTTGTATATTCATGAATTTAAGCTTTCCATTAAGACATATGCCGATCAGCTACAGGAAAAGAGATTATGTGGGGTTTCAGCACGTGTAGGTCTCAGGCACATGCTGAAACTAGTTAATTTTCTTACGCAAGCATCAGTTGCTATTCGTCAGCTAAAAGCTCCTTAAAGAGTTCATAATCGCTTGTATTTCGCAAGACAAAACGTATTACTCTCAAGCTTGTAGCATGATGAGACACAAACTTTCGAGCTGCGGTAATTGCTGCCTTGGCTGCAAGCTGATGATCTACTTGGTAGATACCGCTGCTTATAAAGGGAAATGCAATAGATGTAAATCCACCTTTGGCAGCGAGCTCTAAACTCTTGGTATACGCCATCTCAAGAAGCGCGCGTTGTTGGTGATGATCTTTGATAATCCGTGCATCGGGTCCGACAGCATGTACTATCTTTTGAACGCCCTGAGCTTCTAATTTGAAGCTATCGGTAATACGTGCATCCCCTGCGGGACATCGGACTCCATGTATAAGTGGATACCCATGACAGCCACTTTTTAGTTGTTCTTTACCTGCAGCATCAAAAATGGCTTCGCAGATACCACCACCAGCAGCGAGCTGTGGATTTGCAGCATTTACGATGACATCCACATTTTGTTTCAGAATGTCTCCTTTAACTACCTCAATGATTGTTGCTGCAGACTTTTTTAGAAGTTTGGCAATATCACGATGGTTCGCAAACTCAGCTTTAAATAGGGGAGTTTCCTGCTTATCATTACGAGCAGATACATCGCAGCCGGCTGCTACTAGAAGGGCAACTGAATCAGAGCATCCAAAGTAGGCGGCTTCATGTAAAGGCGTGTTGCCAAATATGTCCTTTTCGAATAACGCTCTCGTTTTTTCCTTGATGAGAATCTCAACAAGAGCCGTTAAATCAGGATTGCCAGCGGCAATATGGGCCTCAGATTTACGTTCTTTCAATTGAGTTTCCATATTCTTGAGTACCTCACGTATAATGCCTCGGATTGGCCGTGAATCGTTTTCGTTGACTTTACTTTCCCAAGCACATATGAGCTCAACTAGTCTAGCAAAAACGTCTGCACGTTCGTGCTTTTCATACGCTCGCATGAACCCGATTATAAAACTAGGTAGCACAATTTGATACCATTTTTTGGCCGGGAAGTTTTTTAGAAATCCGCCACGTGCCCATTCGAGAATAAAGGGTGAGGTTACAAATAAATACCCAAGATCACTGCTAATATCATCAGCCTCTTCAAGGGTTTGTGCCATTCTTTCATTGTCGATTAAGCTGATCAGACCATTTCGATCGTAGAAAATGTTGCCCTGATGGAAGTCCTTGTGGCTTATAGTCTTATCCAGTGTACCAAAGCTCTTATAGAATTTTGCCATGGTAGCACCAAGATCATAATAGACTTTACAGGCGAGTTTCAGTACCTGCTGATTATCTGGGCTACGCTCAAAATCCTCCATGAGTGATTGGAGTCTCTTTCCCTTTGCCTTTGGCATGAGTGCCATAATGTGTTGCTGCTTGCGGTATGTATACGTAATATAGCGACTTGGAAATACCAGTTGCAGATTATCCTGCGAACGTGGAAAGACGTAGGGTTGTAGCCTATGAGCAGTTCGGGCACGTTCAAGGCGCTTTATTTCTTCTAAAGGTTCTTTATTATGCTTTATCTCTTTCAGTATGAATGAATAGCCATTCATGCATTCGATTAACCACAACTGCTCTGAGGCATATTTTGCTTCTTTAAGCTCTTTTGAAAGCGGTTTTACTCTTTTTATACCATCAAAACTTCGTGGTGTAGCTCCTTCATTGACTGCCTGCTCCATGAAGAGTGCCAGATCTTTGTCTTCTTTAAAATGCCCCTTATCATCAAATTGAATCTTGTGGTGCGGCTTGATCTCATGTAGATTGAGCGAATGGGCCCTATCCATACCTATAAGAGGTGCGGTAAAGATCAAAAAAGGCATACTGAGTAACTTGTTCATCTAGGTGTCTCCTTTTTACTATTTTTGCGAGTCGAGACGAAGCGGTATAACGCTTTTTTAATTTATGAAATAATTCTATATGAAAATATTAAATATGTCAACTGGGCCTTTAAAATCTACCGGTCAAGGCAGGGCTACCTCGCGAGTAGCGGAAGAAAAGACCCCATGCTTTAATTTGCAAATTGAAAATAAGATTAAGGTAAACCATAGAAATATTGACAATTTTTACCTCTATTGACTATACTAATAAATAGTGGGTGCGCACAGTGCATCGACCCTTAATCCTAATTTAATACTAAAAAAGAGGAGTTCTATGAACAAATATTATATAAGCTTAAGCTTAGTTCTGGTAGCAGCGGCTACTTTACAACTAAATGGGATGAAATACGACGAATATAAGGCAGGTATTGTTGACCAAATTGAATCAACACTAGGCATTAATCCTATTCATCCTGCCAATGTGATTATTCTGACGGACTTCCTAGAGGAAAATCCCGAAAGAAAAGAAGAAATTGCTCAATTTGTCATTGGAAAGGCTGATGCAATCGTTGCACAGGCTGAACAAGTTGCCAATAAGACCAAACCTACTCTCCGCGAACTTAATACTGCGGTTACCGGACTTTTGCTTCTTGATTTTGCTTCAAGAGTGGAACCCAAAAAATTTGAAAAGCTTCCTGCTGCTAAGCGATATGGAGCCTTATTGCTACCATATTTTCTGAGTCAAGATTCTCTGGTAAGAAAATATAAACTTCAATTTGTTGCTGATGAAAAAACGAGAGATATGATTAGAAAAGCGAAGCATCCCCTAGAGGCTTAATTAGCTATTAAAAAAAGAAACCCCTTGCATTCATGTGCGAGGGGGTTTCTTGAGTTAGATTAACTTATGCTGACCGCGGTGCGATTGCATAGGTACTCAAACCAAGAATAAGCTAAATTCAGAGTATTGTACTAATCTTTGACAGTGAACTTTACGCCAACAATTCATCATCTACACCTTATCAATTCAAGAAAAGTAGCTCTTACAGGTCATGCGGCCCGGATCTATCATTTCATGGATCTTGAAGCTGGTTGAAATGATCACCATTATTTTCTTCCACAATCTCCTCTTTTTTAGGATTGCATGCATTTAATATCCTTTAGGATGCGGTGGCCTGTCCGTCCAGGATACCTTAATAGACATGCCCTCTGGTCTAGCTTTTACAGGCAAGTTTATGTACAGTGAGACATACTTTTTGGAAGGACAATCGTATGGAAAAGTTCTTAAGACTGGGACTGTTGGTTCTCTGTCTTGTAATGATTGCGGCGCTCTATTTTTTTGTCGCTCCACACCTGAGTTTTGCTACCCTCAAGGACTATGCACAGCGGCTGCAGGGCTTTGTTGATAGAAAATATGGGGCTGCAGTAATTCTCTACGTGTGTGCATATGTGGTAGATGGTGCCTTTGCATTGCCGTTTTCAGTGCTTTTAACGCTTGCCGGAGGTTTTTTATTTGGGATATGGTACGGAACTCTTTTTGCTGTCATTGGCGCAACAATGGGAGCTACGCTCTGTTTTCTGATGGTGCGGTATCTCGTGGGTGATTTTGTGGCTAAGCGCTATGCAAAGCAATTTGCAGCACTTTCGCAAGAGCTTGAAAAACGAGGAGTCTATTACCTTCTTTCTTTGCGGTTTTTAGCTCTTGTGCCTTTTACCTTTGTTAATATTATTGCTGGATTGCTTCCGATCTCATTGCAAACTTTTGTGATTACAACCTTGATCGGCATTTTGCCGGGTGCTTTTGTCTTTGCTTATGCGGGGCAGAGCCTTGCAACGATAGCATCTCCAAAGGATATTCTTTCTCCTCATATAGTGATAGCATTTATACTGCTTGCACTTCTCGCTCTTATTCCAGTGCTAATTCGTCGCAGATCGATGCACATAACATGAGTCTGATATGATTGATAGCTATTCTTTCACAGAACTCGGGAGCAAGGTTTCTCGGAATTCAGTATCTTCTAGGTATTCGATGGTTCTGCGCGAGTAGTTTCTTTAGCCCACATAATAGCATGCTTATGACTAAACTCTTCTGCCTCAAGAGGACCAGATGAACCTACCTTGTAGCTATAGAGAGGAAGCTTGAGCTTCTCTATCTGAGAAATACATTCCCACGCATATTCGATTTCATCAAAGGTTACCGCGACACTCTTGTCACCTTTCATAACATCATGAAAAAGGGTTTCATAGGAATGGGGCTGTGCACCAAAGGTACACCGGTAGCAAAACTCTAAAGATACCGGGACTAATTCAGGTTCTCGGATCTTTTGAGCATTGAGTCTTAGAAGGAGAGCTGAGTCGGGGGAGATGCGGATGATAAGTCGATTTGATTCAAAAGGTATCGAGACGTCTGCGAGTTTTTGTGGCTTAAATACGATATGAATTTCGGTGGACTTATAATCAAGAGCTTTTCCCGTCTTGAGATAGAAGGGGACTTTGTGCCATCGAGGTGTTGTAATCTCTGCCCGAAGAAGTGCATAGGTCTCTCGGGTTGAGTTTTCTGAAACGCCAGGAATATCCCTATAGCCATGGAACTGGCCAAGGAGCCCATCTATCACTTTAATTTCGCGAAGCACCGTCTTTTTGTATTCAGTAACTGATTCATGATCTAATGAGGGTGGCTTCTCCATGCCGATACAGGCAAGAAGCTGCAGCATATGATTTTGAACAACATCTTTTAGTGTGCCATACCGATCATAAAAGAGACCTCTTTTTTCAAGGGTATCTTTTTCTGAGAGAATGATCTGTACTTGATCAACATAGTCGCTATTCAAGATCGGCTCGAAAAATACGTTACTGAGCCTGGTAGTAAGCAGGGAAGTGACGAGTGCTTTGCTTATGTAGTGATCGACGCGATAAATCTGATCTTCATCAAGAAGGTGAGTTACCTCATTATTGATGCTTAGGGCTGAGGCTGTATCCCATCCAAAGGGTTTTTCATAGATAATACGATGGGTGACTACAGATTTTTGAAGGATGCCCTCCTTGCATAGAGAAGCAGTTACGCCGCTATACCACCGAGAATCTATGGCAAGATACACCAGTCGTCTTTGGGTAGTGTGATCACCATTTTTTTCTTGCTGCACGATTGTCTTCGCGAGCTCTGAAAAAGTCTCTGGATCAGTAAAATCAATAGTCTGATACGTTGATCGTGTGATAAGTTTTTCAAGAAGTGCTGGATCCCTATGAGCGATGCTTTCTGTAAGAAGTTGCTCTATAGAGATAGCATCTTTTGCGGCGCCCACGAATAAGAAGGAAAGATCTTTCTCATGCTTGAGCATCTCATACAGCGTGGGAATAAGTCGCCGACGGGACAAGTCTCCTGATGCTCCAATGATAATGATAGTCCATACTTCCATATTTTTCTTCTAGGTTACGTTTGTGCATAATGCCTGGCATTCATCGTGTATTTTTTCTTGTTCAAGGAGCGTCATATGGAGCGTTTTTAAAAGCTCTGGTTGCGCCATAAGATCTCGGCACAGGATAACACCCTGATCAATGAGGTGTCTTTTTTGAGCTGTGTTAAGACCAGTTAAGCCCGTTATAGGATGTAATCCTAGGGTGTCGATCAGTACGGCGATACCTGCATCTTGAGGATAGGACCAACCAAGAAGCTTAATACCAGCACATGCACCATAGGTAAGTGCCTTTAGCGTAAACTGCGTATTAGTTACCAACCATACTCCATTACACGCCAAATGGGGTCGTACTGATTTTGCCCACTGGGCTGATAAATCCTCAAACCGGGCTTTAGTATACAGACCATCTCGTACATCCGTTTTGACACCGAGTCTATTATGAAATTTACATTCGACCATGAATCGCTGTTCCTCTTTTTCAACGATAAGATCAATCTCATGATCGACACAGACTCCTTGGAGGGTAACATCATGGTGGACAGAATATCCCTGTGCTTTAAAAATCTCCCCTATAAATCGTTCGAACACAAACCCTGTAGGGCCAAGCTCATACAGGGCATATTTAAGACTATATCGCGCTGCAACTGGACGGGAAATTCCTTTTAAATGTTCGTATGCATAGGTATAAATCTTCTTTGTAGTGTTAAGCTGTGGAGCTGCAAGAACCTCGTCAATAAGGGTTTCTATAAGATCAGGGCGTGCACCAACTTTACGCAAGGAGCGTTTGAACTTTTTAATGTTGAACGGTTCTCTCCGACCTGATGATTTAAGGACGTAACGTGCCATGACATTCCCTTCAGGCAAAGAGTAGCATTGCGCTTGCCCGACATTCAAGAGTTTCGGGTCCAACTGAGTTCATGTGCAATAATCCATTACATAAAGTTGGTTAAATTCTTGTACAGGCTATGTCTGTTGGGCTATACTGTCGGCACAAAAGAGTTGTATTGTTTGTTTTGTTAGATGATCATCGTACTATCGTATTAAAGAGGATTCCCATGACAAGTTTCCGTCTCATTAATGTTCTATCGCCTGAAACCTTTGCTGACTGCTATATTACCGGGTCGATAAATGTGCCCTTTGAAAAACTCGCTGAGTACACGAAAGATCTTCCTAAAGATACCGAAATGATCGTTTACTGCGCAAGTTATGTCTGTCCTATGAGTAGAAGAGCCTGGCAACTTTTAAAAGATCTAGGTTTTACTCAGATACGTGCTTATGAAGGGGGCGCTGCTGAATGGCATGCTCTTGGTTACCCTACTGAAGGGCCAGCCCAAATGAGCTATCTTAAAGAAGAATACGATCAGCCCGCTCACACGGGTGAAAAGATTGCCACTATATCTGCTCAAGAGCTCAAAAAAAAGTTGGGTCTCTAAATAAGGGTCAACGAGTTGCGGGGATATTTTCGATTGGAGGTATACCTGGTGTATATACTCTGCCCTAGGCATAAAGTGGTATTGCATGGACTTGATCATGGCTTTTTGTCTATCTCAGGTAAGCATGGACTATTAGATTTTAAGCTGCCAATGGCCTCATGCTCCTTATAGCACTATCTGTATATACCGGCTCATAGAGCTTGGAAGCATTTTACACGGTACATGAACTATGCGATACTTAGGTAAACACGTTGACTAAGATGCACCTACCTTCACGCACCAGAGCGTGCCGTACGGAAAAAATACTATGAAAAAGCTACTCATATGGGGAACATTTCTTTCGATTGGGATGTCCCTCGAAGCTATGTCCAGAACAAAAGTAGATGCTGCAACTCAACTTCGGCAAGCAGTTCAAGCTGATGATTTAGATGAGGTAATCCAACTTCTTGCAGATGTCAAAGTAAACCTATTGGATTGTGATGAGCGTGGCAATACTATATTACATACTACCGCTCGTGCTGGTCAGAGTGAAATGCTTGCTTTGCTTCTTGCACATGCAGAACGGCATAAGATGACCACCTACGTTAAATTGGCCCCTCATGAGCCTGAAGAGCCTACATTGAGCTATGGCTATATAGGGAAAAACCTTTCTCATAAGGAGCTATCTGCTATGACGGGAAATCTCTTGTCTTGGGATGACTTGGTTCCCTTATTTCGTGAGTCTGATGCGATGAAAAAGCCTCATGATCAGGTGGATTCATATACAGCTATTTCCTGTAGAAATATCAGAAATAAAAATAATGAAACGGCTTTGCAACAGGCAATTAGAGAGGAACGTCTCAATTGCGTGCGCGTATTACTTAAGCCTGCCCTTAAGGATAAGATAGAGAAAGTAAAACAACTTCTTGGAGGTAAACTTCGCAAAGCAGTGCAAGAGGGTAAGCAAACAGAAGTGACCCAGCTTCTTTCACATCCTTTGATCGACCTCTCAAAAACGGATGAGCATGGCGATACTGCTCTTCATCGAGCAGCATTTGTAGGAAATTGTGCAATCCTTGCCCTTCTACTTGACCACATAGAACGACACAAGATTGTTGCTCGTGTGGCTCTGACTTTAGTTTCGTCTGAAGAGTTAGCGCGGAGATATGCTTTCAAGATAGAGGGCTTTCTTCCTGAAAATATTGCTCCGTATTTGCAAGATGCCGCTATAAGAGATTCTGGCATTGTGGAGAAGTTGATCTTGCTAGGTCTTGAACCTGATTCAGAAAAACAAAATCGTGCCCAGGCAGCATCTCAAGTAACGTTTCCTTTTATAGATAGCCAAAATAAGGATATTGAAACTGCACTTCATCATGCTGTTAGGGCAGGGCATCTAGATTGCGTGCGATTACTTCTCGAGCGAGGAGCAGATAAAGAAATATGTTCTGCCAAACATGGTAGACCTCTGCATATCGCCGCCCGAGAGGGACATAGGGATATAGCAAAATTATTACTAGAACGTGGAGCAGATTGCAAAGCACTTGATGGTTCAAAAAGATCCCCTTTGCATGCGGCAGCTATGGGAGGATGCCAAGAAATCGTTCAAGAGCTTCTTGATCGAGGCGTCGTACCAGTTTTTACTGATGCTGATGGTAAAACGGCTGCACAATATGCCCATGAGTATAAGCAGTATGCTGTAGCGGCATTTTTTCTAACGTATGCTGGTGGCGTGAATAATTTTAATGAGCAAGGTTTACGACCAATGCACTTTGCTGCTATGGCTAATGATTGTGCCCTTGCAAATCGCTTGGAAAAAGCAGGAGCATTGCTTAATCCTACAGATGAGCGTGGACTTACGCCGACCCATTATGCAGCTCAGCATGGAGCATGTCAGATGCTTTCCTGGTGCTTAGATCGTGCACCCTATTTACCAACAGGGACTTCTTTACAAGTGATGACTTCACTGTTTGGGGATGCGGCCGAGTCGATTTTATGCGTAGCTGCTCGTGCAAAGCAGAGAGAAGCTATGAAGCTTATAATCGATCGAAGAAAAGAAATTCAGCCAAAACCGATCGATATTCTCTATGACACAGTCACGACCAAAGATGGTCGTGAAATATCGCACATGCAGTGGGCTCTTGAAGAGCAGCTTCCTGATTTCATCGAACTATTATGTAAAAACGGAGTTGCTGAAACTCCTGAAATTAAGTTGGCAGAACGTCTCTGGATAAATCTTCAAAAGGAAGAGGCAAAATTAGGCGAGTATCCCGGTGTAGAATCGATAAGCGATGAGGCTACCCCGCTTCATCTCGCTGCTGAAGAAGGGCATAGGGAATTATGCAACACTATTATTGAGAGCATGATATCCCATGAGCTTGGCCTTTTAGCCCATCGGCTTGTGAGAGAGAGTGAGAGAAACTTCAATGCATTAGTAGCGGACAGATGCCTAAGGGATAAGCGGGAAGTGCATGAAAGGCACGTTCAAACCATAATGCGACGAAATGAAGAAGCTAAGAGACGAGGATTTGAAGAGGACGCTATCCCTCCAGCGGATCCGTTAGGTTGGCTTCTACAGTTTGATAAGCATGTAGGTGCGGGTCAAGATACTGTGGCTGAGAAAGCACAAAGGGTACAACGATATAGGGATGCAATTAATAAATTTAACCATGGCGGTGCTAGCGATGATATGGTCTGGACGGTTTTATCAGCTTCTTGCTGGCCAATGGTTAAGGATTTAGGGGAAGCAGAGATTGATAGTAGTAAGATTATTAAAACCAGTATTAATGACAGGATTAAGCCTCTTTTTTCTCCACAGAACGTAGGTGATCAACGGGCGGCTTCTTCCCAAGCTAGAGTACAGGGTCAGCCTGCTTCGGCTCCAAGGCAGGAAGAGGAGTTGTCTCTTCTTTCGCAAAATCGTGTGCGGGACGTTCTCAAGAAAATGATTGCATCTAAGATTGCTCAGGCACTTCAAAAAAAACGTAGGGTAGGTTCTTTAAGACTGACGCCTGGAGCATGCGCTCTCTTAAAAAATGCAGTGACCGATCGTGATATTGCTGAGGAAAGAAAGAAGGCTCAGGAAGCGGTAGCTAATGCTCAAGCTGAAGGGCAGAAAGCTCAAAGTGAGGGCGCATTAGCATCTGTAGCTCTAAATAATGGTGACTATGACAAAGAAAAAGAACATAATGCGAAAAAGAATGAGCATAAGAAGCTCAAAAAGGAATTTGAACAAGCAGAAAAAGCTGCTGACGAACAGATTGCCAAATGTGAAGAATTAAAACAAGATAGGGAGGCTCTTAAAGCATTGCTTGAGGCAATACCTTGTATGCCTTTAAGAAAGAGGGAAACTCTTAGGGCATTGCTCGAGGCAATACCTGAGATAGCCTTAAAAGAAGACAGGCGAGCTCTCAGGGCTTTGCTTAATGCAATACCTGATGCAGCTTTAAATGAGGATTGCAAAGCTCTTAAAGTTTTGCGTAAGGCAATATCTGATACAGCTTTAGAAAGGGTTAGCGAAGCTTTTAAAGCTTTTCTTGAGGGAGCACCTGATAAACGCATAGAAGCACTGGTGGATAAGTTGTTTGAAGAAGATTGGTCCGCCTCATCCAACCGGTCGATATGGAACTTATTTAAGTGGTAGAGATTAAGGTAAGCCTGTTAGGTTAACGGATGCTTTAGTGCGAGATGGTATGTATTTGGCGCTCCTTGCATGGCACTTGTATATACTTGTTACTCAAAAAGGATCACATGAAAAACATTCTTCTACTCGCATGTGTGCTCAGTTATAGTTCATCGATTCTCTCATCAGATGCCCCACCTGTTGCGAGAAAATTTTTTTTCAGTGATGAAGATGTAGCAAATCTCAAAAAGATGGTTGCAGAGAAGGGTTCGCGAGCATTTGTAGAAGCCCTTAAAAAAGGGCATCTGCCTCAGGGTATTTTAACCCTCCCCCTACAATATATTATAGTTACTGATCAAGGTAATGAGACTACGATTGCAGAAATTATTGGTCGACTTAATGCTCAAGATTCTCGCGAGAAGGCGATTATGGATGCTTACTTCTCTTCAGAGGAGGGTAAGCGCTATCTTGAAGGAAAGATGGGTAATATCGGTTTGGCGGATACTGCTCACCTTATACATGATTATCCTTTTGTTATCGAATACGTGAACCCATTTAATGTCCTTATAGATTTGAACAGTTTGGGCTATTATGTCGAAATGAGTCTGTATGAAGGCAATGGGCATGCACGAGTGATTAAGGATGCCTACGGAGCATTGTGGGAAACTTATCGGACTGAGTCGAGTAGTCCTGAAATACAACTCTTGGACGACTATGCTCAATTGCGAGATCTGATTAAGAGAGTGCAAGAAGTCTATAACAAGGTTGGAATTAAGGAGTTGATACGAGCCTTTCTAAGGAAAGATTTCCCGAGTGCAATTTACAAAGCAAACTTTGCAGAGATTATGGTATCAGCAGCCGGTAACGAAGTGGCTTTAGGTACCTTGTTGAAGGACCAGATCAAACAAGGTGATAAGGAGGCGCAGAAAGTATATAGTCTCTACGCCATGCGAGGGGGTGAGACCTCCTGTAAAGAAGTGATGCTCTATGCGAAGATATCAAAGGATTTTGCTGCAGTTGCTGACGAAGTTTCCTGCTGTCCTGCTACTGCAAGATATTTATTTGATCCGAGCATTGCATTAGGAGAAGTTATTGAAGAGCTCAGTGAAGCAGGTGATGAGCAGGCTAAAAAGATTAAAGATGCCGTTACTCCTAAAAGATGGCAGTACTATAAGAAATATTATGGAGCAGCTCAGCATATTCTGAGCTGCATTCAAAATAATAACCTTGATGAAGAAGGGATAGCTATTCTTAGGAATAACTCAGAAATGGTACGACCATACGTAGCTGCGCTTAAAAAAGAGTTACCTAAGCAGATAGAAATTGGCCTTGCGGGAGTTGATCTGGTAATGATTGAAGAACTAGAGGCGTGGCTTAGAGGATTAGATAAAGCGGGCATTGCCTTTGCAGGTTCTACCTCGATTAAAGACTATCAAGCTCAACTTAAAAAACGTAAGGAAGAGCTCGCCGTACTTCTGTTACATGGTATCTCAGATGGTGAAAGCCAAGATGCAAGCTCTATAGATAAAAAAAAACCCGGTCAAATGAAAACCCCATCAGCGAAGACTGAGAAAGTAACTCCTTGGTTGACTCCCTCAAAAGCATTTCTCATTGGATCAGGGTGTGTTATGGCCTATTTCATGATTGAGCTTCTCCGGGGGGGCTCTTTTGATAAAAAAACTGAGAGAGAATCGAGGCCTTTGCCTTCCCAATTTGATGCGAGCTAAGGAACTTACGCACTATCATGCAATGTATATTGTTAGGGTCTGCAATATTCTAAAATAAAATAGGCATTGGCGTCGAGCGGTAACTGCAATGAGTTCTTTTTTTAAAACTCTTGTTTCTGGTATTCCTCGTATGCTAGAATCCCCTCAGTAGGTATGTACTACATAAAAATACTAAGGAGAGATACTATGCTGAAACATCTACTTATTGCTTCTGTTGCATGGATGAGCTTCTCGCTCAATGCGGTGACACTTAAAACTGATTTTTTGCGTATCGCAAAAACCTATAAGGACGTTCAGTTTCCTCTTGATATTACAGGTTACCTAGACCTTACCTTTCGCGTTGTAGTTGATGATACTCCTGAGGCCGAAGGTGTTATGGCTCGCATTGAACGACGCATGGATGGCGAACTCACGAGCTTTTATTCAGGTTTCTTCACTTTTGGCAAGGAAGTATGGGTGGAGTTTCCCGATGGCAACGTAGGGCCTAAGGTGGTTTTTGATAACTCATCTCCCTCTAAAAAATAACCCTCCAGTTTCATAGAAGGCCAATCTAAGCTATACTTGAGCTCTATCAGTGAAAAGTTCAGTGAGAGGTTCTTCGATGAAACATCAGTATGCTCAATATGTCCTTGATATGTTTAAACCCCATGGCCCGATGACCGCTAAAGCTCTTTTTGGTGGGTACGCTTTCTACTGCGGTGGGGTTATCTTTGCCATCATTGTTGAAGATCAGCTTTATTTTAAGGTTGACGAACTCACGCGTGGAGATTTTGAGGGCTATGATGCGCAGCAATTTGTGTACCAGGGAAAATCAAAAACTGTAGCAATGCCCTACATGACCTTGCCCGAATCGATCTTAGAAAATCGTGATGAACTTCCTGTTTGGATAGCAAAAGCCTGCGAGGTTTCAGTTCGATCGGGGAAAAAGAAACCTTCGAAAAAAAAGAAGATTTTAGAAAAATGATGATACAAAAGCCCTGGTTATTCCAGGGCTTTGTTCAGAGAGATACTTTTCTTTAGGCGACGAAGCATCCTTCAAAGACAAACTCATTAAGAGCTTTTCGTTGAGCCGGTTGTGCATCACGTTCAGCAAATTCTTTCGAAGAATGTTCTTTAGATGCTGGTTCGCCAATCGCGATCATAGCTTCTACCGTATAATCTTTTGACAGCTTAAAGTCTTTGCGTGCCTGCTCATAATCAAACCCAGCCATACCATGAGCAACGAGGCCCATACTGGTTGCTTGGAGCTTTAGTTGAGATACCGCAAGTCCTGTGTCAAAGGAATGTGTTTGATTTGGTTTACCTTTATAATCGGAGGTGTTTTTTGAGATGACCAGAATTAAGGCATTAGCATTTGCTACCCACGTTTGATTGAAAGGTACTAAGAGCTTATAGAGTTGATCCCATTGAGGGGTTCCGTGAACCGCATAAATAAATCGCCATGGTTGCATATTAAAAGAGGATGGAGCCCATCGAGCAGCCTCAAAGAGAGATTTGAGTTTTTCTCTGGTTGCTTGTGGAGTAAGGGTTCTATGTAGGTCATATTTAGATTGACGCTCTAGCATGAGAGGAAGAATGGGGTGAGCAGCTTTTTTTAAAGGAGTCCGAGGAGGGTTTGCAACCGTCTGACTGACTACTAATCCGGTTATGAGAAGCTTTTTTAAAGAATGGTTCATTGAATTCTCCAAAATAGTGTTGTTTTTTATTTAGGCTATCAGAAATATAGAAAACCAGCAACTGCTCGTTCGACCTAAAAGCATAGATCGCGTTGACGAGCTGCTACTACCACAGGAACCTGATTGATCAAGAACAGAAACAAAACACCAACAGAAATGGTGAGCTTGTCTTGATCCAATGCTTGTCATCGCTTATCGAGTTACTCAATGTATTGTCTTTAGCGGATGAAGAGATATACTCAAGAGCGGAGCTAGGTGTTTCTTTAGGAGTGGTATAGTTAAAAGTACTGAGAGTAGAGCGTGAGAAAAGTATTTTGGGAAAATCCCTATCAAACAGAGCTGGTTACCAAAATTATTTCACTTGAAGGAACTCAAGTGTTATTTGAGGCAACGATTGCCTATTCCTTTGCCGGCGGCCAAGAGAGTGATACAGCATGGATTAATGGTGTGCCGTTATTAGATTCTCGACGTGAAGGCAATCGTATCTACTATACGTTACCCGATAACCACGCGTTTGCAGAAGGCGATATCGTTACCATGACCATCGATTGGCCACGAAGACATAGACTTATGCGGCTTCATTTCGCTGCGGAGCTGATTCTTGAAATTGTTACGCAGAACTATACCTTTGAAAAAGTAGGAGCACATATCTCGGAAAGTAAGTCTCGGATAGATTTTAAAGCTGATAGTAATATTTCAACTCTTTTTGATGAAATATTAAAAAAATACAACGAAATAATCGATAAAAATCTTGTGATAAAAACAGGATATTCAGATGAAACAACCCAAAGGCGTTTTTGGAAGATAGAAGGGTTTGCAGAGGTTCCGTGTGGTGGAACTCACGTTACATCGACAGGTGAAGTAGGCTTTGTCTCATTAAAAAGAGAACATCCCGGTAAGTCTCTTGAAAGAATCGAAATAAGACTTCTTGATACGTCTGTTCCTCCAGAAAGATGTTTAGGTTCCTGTTCTTCATTGTAGCTCTTCCCTACGAGAAGTACTGGGATCCTTGCAGTTTACTCAAGGCTCTCCATCTTTCCGAGTTCAAAAGTGTGAGAGCTTGAAACTATTGAATTAACGCTTCTCAATGCAGTATACTCTCTTCGATTTCGGATGATACGTATATGACGATATTTGATGAGCTTTAAAGGACAGAATGTGGCGCCATAGATTTATTCCTTTCCTTGCCCTGCTTGGTATTCTCGCCTCACTCGCCATGGTCTATAAGGGGCGTTCCAAACCTATAGTACCACCTCTTCTTTTTGAGCCAGCGCGATCACCATATCCTCATAGCATTGCTGCTGAAGGGGTGATTGAGGCTCAGGCTGAGAATATAAACATAGGGCCTGCTTTTTCTGAACTGATTATGGAAGTATATCATTGCGTGGGAGATGAAGTTAAAAAGGGAGAACCACTCTTTAAACTCGATACCCGGCGCTTTGAGGCTGAACTTCACAAGGCTCAAGAGGAAGAGCGTTCAGCAAAAACTGATCTTGAGAATAAAGAGAAGCAGTTTTCCTATTATCATAGGCTCAAAGATAAAGCAGCAGTGAGTGAACAAGCATTTACTGTGGCGTACTATGACTATGAGCTCGCTAAGAATCGACTTGCAACAGCAAGCGCAGCCGTAGAGGTTTTCAAAACTGAAATGGAACGGAGTATTACCCGTGCTCCCTGTGATGGAAAAATCTTGCAGGCTGGCCATGCAAAAGTTGGTGAATATGCAAATGCAAATCCATTTGATAACATTCCGACTATGGTTTTTGGTGAAGTAAATCGTTACCAAATGCGCATAGATATCGATGAAACTGATGCATGGCGCTACAAAAAGGGAGCTGCAGCAACGGCCTTTGTGCGTGGCAATCCGCGTATTTCGATACCACTTATCTTTGATTATCTAGAACCATTTATGATTCCCAAGAAAACTCTTTCCGGCTCTAACCTTGATCGAGTTGATACTCGTGTATTACAAGTAGTCTATGTGTTTTCTAAAGAAGCATATCCAATCTATGTAGGACAATCCCTAGATATTTTTATCGAGACTGAACCGATTGGTGCGCCATGAAGCAGGGTATGATCATGCTTCTTTTTCTGACATTGCCTGGATGTATGGTGGGTCCTCGCTATGTGCGCCCAAAGGTTTGTCTACCACATTCGTTTGATCAGATAGGAAAGGAGGCTCAGAAAGAGGCAATGGACCTGACCTGTTGGTGGACCGTTTTCTCTGACGAGTGTTTAACAGAGCTTGTAAAGCGTGCAACCTGCAATAATTATGATTTCCGTATTGCGCTTACTCGTATAGAAGAGCTTGAGGCATATTATCAGATTAATCATGCAAAACTATTTCCTGAGGCAGATGGTGCTTTGAGAGTTAATCGGGAGCATTATAGCGCACAGCTTGCTCAAAACGAATTTCTTCTGCCAAATCAGTTCACGCTTGATTTTTTACGCTGTGCAGTGACAGTTCTTTGGGAGATCGATGTCTGGGGCAGATTAAGAAGGGCGTACAGTGCTGCCTATGCCGAATATGAAGCATCGGTAGAAGATGCTCGCGGTGTCTATGTTATTTTAGTAAGCGATGTAGCAGCAGCATATATTAATTTACGGACACTTGAGAAAAACATTCAGCTTCTTAAAGAGTATATCACCATTGATACTGCTCTTCTTGATCTACAGAATGTTCGTTTTGCGTCGGGCATTGATAGCAACATTCTTGTGCAGCAAACCTTTTCACAACTTGAAGAGTCTAAGAGTCAGTTGCCTCTTTTAGAGATGCTATATGCGCAAACGAAACAGGGGCTTGCACTTGTATTGGGAGAACTGCCTGAAGGGTTTGTATGGGGTGAACAGGATGAACGCTATACAGGTCGAGTTCCTCAGGCGAGCCTTCCTCTTAAAACAGGACTACCCTCAGAGCTTCTCAGACGGCGTCCTGATATCCGAGCTGCAGAAAGGTTACTTGCTGCGAGTACTGAGCGTATAGGGGAAGCAATTGCCGACTTCTTCCCACGATTTCCTTTGATCTGTACGGTGGGTACCGAGTCAAGTTACCCGCGTACGTGGTTCTCAGCTGGAAGCTTAAACTGGCTGGTGGACTTTACGACACGGTGGCCGCTCGTAAATTTTGGACGAGTGACCTATAATATTCAGGCTAAAACTGCTATTCAGCGCCAAGCGCTTCTTGCCTATTGTCAAAGTGTCGTGGCTGCATGTACCGATGTTGAGCAAGCTCTTGTTGCCCATTGTAAAGAGCAAGAACGAGTAGCCTATCTTGAAAATAGATTATCTGCAGTACGTAAGGAGCGTGATCTTACCAAAGATCTTTTCAAAGCGGGACTTGTTGATCAGAGCCAATATCTTCTTGCGGAGAAAACGCGTATTGAGATAGAGCGGTTGCTTACCGATGCACAACGTGGCGTAAGCATATCGTTAGTAACGGTGTACAAGGCATTGGGAGGCGGTTGGGCTGAAGGAGCATGCGATGTATAAGATTGCCATTAAAATGCTTACCGAAGATCGCGCGAAGTATATTGGTATGGTTCTGAGTCTCTCATTTTCTGCGCTTATTATTACGCAGCAGTCTGGCATATTTCTGGGACTTATGAGAAGAACGTTTGGTTCTATTACCGATGCGAACCAAGCAGATATTTGGGTTATGGATCCTAATGTGCGATTTGTCGATGATGTAAGTCCTATGCGCTATAATGCACTTTTTCACGTACGATCGGTTGAGGGAGTTGCTTGGGCAGCGCCCTTGTATAAAGGCGAAATACGTGCACGCCTTGATGATGGAACCATGCAGATGTGTACTCTTTTGGGCATCGATGATGCAACCTTAATTGGAGGGCCACCCCGTATGGTCGAAGGAAGACTTGAGGAACTACGTAGACCTGATGCTATTATTGTTAATAAGATAGGAGCTGAGGATAAACTTGCACGGTCTCAAGGACCGGGGTTACCTAAAGTTCCCTTGCGTGTAGGAGAAGCTATCGAGCTCAATGATAGACGCGCCTTTGTGGTGGGAATCTGTGAAGTGACGAGATCATTCCAGTCAAATCCGGTGATATATACCACGTACAAACGAGCTCTTGCGTATACTCCCTATGAACGAAAGATGCTTTCCTATATTTTAGTGAAAGCACAATCTTCCGTATCTTTGAAAGAGCTCTGCAAAAAAATATCAGCTCGAACAGGGCTTGCTGCATATACCAAAGATGAATTTGCCTGGAAGACTATGAGCTATTATATGCTTGAGACCGGCATCCCTATTAACTTTGGGATAGCAGTGCTCCTTGGGCTTCTTGTAGGTGCCGCCATTGCAGGACAAATCTTTTATAATTTTACTACCGACAATTTACCCTATCTTGCCCTATTTGCCATCATGGGCGCATCTCGGAGGCTCCTTGCGCGTATGACAATTATACAGGCGTTGTGGTTGGCTTTTCTTGGCTGGAGTATCGGTACAGGAGCAGCTGCTCTGTTAGGTTTTGTGACATCATCGACTGAGCTGGCCTTTTATCTGCCCTGGCAACTGCTTGTACTCACTGGGGTGCTTATGGCAGCTATTTGTGCTATGGCTGCACTGATAAGTATACGACGTATATATGCACTTGAGTTAGCAACGATATTTAAACGATGAAGAATACCACCATCGAATGTGTACATATTTCGAAGCATTTTAATGAAGGCGCAGGGCGTGTTGATACCCTCAAGGATATTAACTTCTCTGCCTCTGCTAGTGAGTTGGTTATGCTCATGGGACCTTCCGGCTCTGGAAAAACAACGCTCCTTTCCATTATTGGAGGTATTTTAACTGCTTCGAATGGCGAGTGTTATATCCTTGGCAAAGAGTTACGAAAGATGGACGAGGATGAACGGACGTCATTTAGAGGTAACCATATCGGTTTTATCTTTCAAAATTTTAATTTAGTGCCAACGCTCAATGCAGTTGAAAATGCAGCGCTGCCCCTCCTCATTAAGGGAACTGCTCGTGATGAGGCCTTTGCAAAAGCTGAAGAATATCTGGTGAGATTCGGTCTTGATAGTCAACGGTACCGAGTTCCCTCGGAACTTTCAGGAGGTGAACAGCAGAGGGTGGCCATTGCGCGCGCTTGTATTCATCAGCCAAGCATTATTTTGTGTGATGAACCGACGAGCTTTCTTGATCGCAGCCGAGGCCTCCAGATTATGGAGCTTCTTGTTGCTATCAAGAAGAGTTTTAATACAACCATCGTTGTGGTAACGCATGATCCGCGCATTTTGTCTTTTGCTGATCGTATTCTAGAGATTGAAGATGGCGTGCTTGTTCCTAGCAGTTTGCAGAAGGAACAGGAGCTTGAAGATACAGTTCCGTAGAATAGGTATGTGGGTGTATTTTAGTATCAGAAGATAAGTGTGATGTTCAGCCACGCAAGATAACTATTTGCATCAAATCGTCCAAGGCGATTGAAGTTGAATCCTGCGCCAAGAGCAATCGGCTTGTCGAAGAGCCGGTGATGCTCAAGTAGATGCATGACACTGAGATAGACACCATGACGAACCGCTGTTTTACTCTGGATAGTTTGTGTAGGAAGGAGAGCCGCTTGATCGACAAAGAAGGTAGGGTTATAGCCTGTTTCCACGGAGGTCAGCCGGCGAAGGTATCGTGCGCTGAAGAGAAGATCAATAAGCTGCCCGGGTTGTATTCTGCCTCCTGGTCCAAAAATAGCTTCCCATGAGCGATCAAAGAAGTGAATCGCACGCAGCTGTATAACTCCCGCTACGGAGCTGTGCTCAGTATGCAAAAAACGATAGGACAATTCTGCACCCCCTCCAACAGAATAAAAGCGGGTTCCTACGAGCCCATCTAGGGCATCAAAACGAGAAATACTCCATTTCGTGGGAAAGCCTGCTAGCCCATACATGGTGTATTGGGCTTCCTCACCGATGAAGAAGTTGCGTCCTGCAGCGAGGACTACATCATCAAAACCGGTGCGCGAAGTGCTGAATGTAGCAGTTCCTTTTGAGGAGAGTGATTCTTTTTCTACTGCGGTGGTTATTTCTGCCCACCAACATTTTGAGGGTATGTATCGTAGATTAAGGATGGCGCCACCGCCTAGGCGTTTGGTGTGTACATCGGTCAAAAAATCTGGGTTTATAACGTGGGCAGTTCGGTGATAGATAATAGGTAATCCAGAGAATACTACAGCCGCTTTGTCTCCATGCTTGATAAATGAGCCAATCCCAGCGAATGTTCTACGAATCTTTAGATTGTAGACAAGGCTCGTTCCATGCAGTGATGGGAGACATAACAGGGGGATGATGAGTAGCTGTTTCTTCAAAATGTTCCTCCGCTGGAGGTAGTATAGCAAGGTTTACAAAGTGCAGAAAGTTGAGAATGTACACGCTTAGGTACTGAGCATACCTGGATGGCTTGTAGTGGGTTGATATGATAGTGCTTAGCTTCAGTACTGGTCTATGCATATTTAGCAGGATGCAAGATCGATAACATACCGATAGCGCACTTCCTTATCTACAACTTTATTAAACGCCTCATTAATCTGTTGAATGGGAATCATCTCAATGTCTGCGGTAATTTGATTCTTCCCACAAAAATCGAGCAGCTCTTGTGTCTCTTTGATACTGCCAATTAAAGAACCTGCCAATGATTTTCTTTTTTCGATGAGAGCATTTGCATACAACGGTTCATGAGGCTGATTGGGGATTCCAACGAGGCACATTTTCCCATTGAGTCTAAGAAGGGCAAGATAAGTACTCAGATCATGGGAGAAGGGAATCGTATTAACAATAAAATCTAAACTGTTATGATGCTTTTGCATGGCAGCATTATCAGTGGAAAGTACTGCTTCATGAGCACCTAACCTTAGAGCATCAGTTTGTTTATCTGGACTCGTGGTGATAGCAACAACATGAGCACCGAGAGCACGCGCGAGTTTTACGGCAATATGCCCTAATCCACCAATGCCTATGATACCTACGGTATGTCCTTTACCTATTTCCCAAAATTTTAAAGGAGAATAGGTGGTAATGCCCGCACACAGTAGTGGTGCAACCGCTGCAAGATCCTCTTGTTTGAACTCCTGAGGGATTTTAAGAACATACTTTTCATTCACCATTATAAGTTTTGAATAGCCACCGTAGGTGACTCCTTGGGTATACTTATCAAAGCTATTGAACGTCATGGTAAAGCCTTTTTCACAATATTGCTCAAGGTTATTTTTGCATTCCCGGCAGGTACCACAGCAATCAACGATTGTTCCTACAGCTGCGGGATCGCCAATTTTAAATGAGCTAACCTTGCTTCCTACCATGGTAACACGGCCAACGATCTCATGTCCGGGAACAACCGGATATACCGTTTGGAGCCATTCATTTCGAGCAAAATGTATATCGCTATGGCAGACACCGCAGTAGAGTATTTCTAGCTCAATATCATGCTCACCGACATCCCGGCGTTCAAAAGACCATGGTTCAAGCGGTGAGGTTGCCGATAAGGCAGCATAGCCTTTAGTTTCTATCATGGAACTACTCGTGAGATACGTTTTTTGGAGCTGTTTCTTTCAAGGTGTGGGGAAGTTTCCTTATGAGTAACTGGCGGGGAAACTAGGGGACTCCGAGGAGTGAATTGGCTGAGTTTATAGATGCCCAGCTTTTTTTCAAGCATCTCAACCTGCCGTAGGATTGAGGTAAATCCATCTTTACCAAATAATTTCTTCTCACTTTCTTCAAAGTAGTCGCTCAATTTTTCGAATTCTTTTTGAGATAGAAGTGAACGTACTTTAGGAAAAAGAACGGTATCTTCACGTGCTTCATGAGGTCGATACATAGTAACGAATTCGTGCATGAGCGTTTTAATCTGAGTACGATCTTGGGCAGTGATTTTTTTTGAAGAACAAAGCTCCTGTAATTTCTGAGTAATCTTTCTACCGGCTGTATGCTGGGCTCTCAGTGTTGTCACTAGCTCAACCTCTACTTTGGCTTTTTCAAAGAGTGGGAAGATATAGTCCTCTTCAAGCTTTTCATGATAACTTTCAATAAAGGAGTAGATGATCTGTAGTGCTTCCTGAGCAGTTTTGTTATCAAAGGGCCGATTCGTTTCGATCTGATTGATCAACTCTTCGTAGATTAATAGTACGCGGTTGAGAATCCCATGCTCTCGCATGAGGTCTTCAGTACAAGGAATCTCTTCAGATGCCTTGCTTGGTGTGGTATGAGATTGCTCAACGGAATACAGAGGTATACTCAAGGTACTGGCAACTAGAAAGACATATGAATGCTTCATACGATCCTCTTTTTTGTGGTTATCCTGTCTTTACGATAGCACACTGTTAGATGCTTTCTCAATGGTTTTTCGTTTAATTACTTTACTACCTCAAAGGCTTGCAGAGCACCCGCAATTCTTCAGTTGTTGCGGCTATTTGTTCAGGAGTGAAACCGAGCTCTTTTAAGAGATCGGGACGGTCAAGCAGCTCGCTTGCAAGAAGAATATTGCGTTCTAGAAGGAACTTTTTTTGTCGACTGGTTAAGCAGGTGATGCTTGTGATGGGATGAAGTCCAAGAGTATCTATCAGTTGTGCAATGTTGCCTTGTTCAGGGTAGGACCATCCAAGTAGGTTTACTCCTGCACAGGTACCATACTTTATTGCTTCAAGGGTGAGCTGCGTATTGGTAAGCAACCAGACTCCTGTAAAGCTTGGTTGAGAAGATTTTTCCCAGTGTGCCGAGAGATCGAGAAATCGTGCTTTCACATAGAGAGTAACTTTGACATCCGTTTTTATACCTCTTTGATTGTGAAACTTACATTCTGCAATGTAGCGCGTAGTGCCTTTCTCCATGATAATATCAACTTCATGATCTACGCACATTCCCGAGAGTATCACGTCGTTGCGTGTTCTGTAGCCCTGTGCTTTAAAAACTTCAGCCATGAATCGTTCAAACAAAAAGCCTTCTGGGCCAAGTTCGTACAAAGCACTCTTAAGACTGTAACGAGCTGCAACTGGGCTATTGATTTCTCGAAGTCTATGAAAAGCATAGTCATAGACTTTTTGCGTAGTATCAAGTTCAGGTCGATCAAGGACCTCTTGAAGAAGGATTTCGCTGACCTTTAAAGATACACCGGCCCTTTGCAAGGATCTCTTGAACTTGTCCGGCATGAAGCTTTCTTGCTCACCGGATGACTTTGTAATGATACGCATGGGAAAAACCTTTTAACATGTGCAAGAGTTATCCAATGATACTCAGAATTCTTATCTTGCCCCTACTTTAGACAACCCGTTGCTCTGATGCAAGAGTTTTGCTAACTCAGTGTATCTTAGCTATCTGTCCATTTGTAATCCGGATTAAATCAGCAGGTGTGAGACTAAAAACGGTATGTGGTGTTCCTGCAGCGGCCCATAGGATTGGATATGAAATGAGATCTTCATCGATTAAAGGGGGTAGTTCGAAAGTATATCCCACGGGAGAAACTCCTCCAATGGCAAACCCCGTATGGAGCTCAACGAATTTTGCATCGGGCCGCTCGATCGGTTCACCAACGATAAGAGAAACTTTTTTTTCTTCTACGCGATTTTTGCCGCTCACGAGTACACACAATGGCCTATGGCTTTCCTTGCCTTTAAAGATGAGTGTCTTAACGATCTGACCTAGATCACAGCCAATGGCATCTGCCGCCTCCTGTGAAGTTCGCGTAGAAGTG
This sequence comes from uncultured bacterium, assembly GCA_963819815.1. GTDB lineage: Bacteria > Babelota > Babeliae > Babelales > Babelaceae > PRDV01. The sequence continues at coordinate 571,857 of CAWFXL010000001.1, read as the reverse complement.
GCATATTCAACAATCTGTGTATTTAGATTATATTTTTCCAGTGCCTCTTGTACACGCTGTAAAGAGCCTTTTAAAGCAGTATTCATTTCTCTCTACTCCTTATCAAAGAGTTTTCTCAGTTCGTCTTTTGCCTGTTCCAGGCGTTCCCTGTCTTCTTCACGTAATTTCTTCCCGGCTCGATTAATATAATAATTGAGCATAGACATTGCGGACTGGAACTTAGTGCCCTTTGTTTTGTCGCTTGCAAGAACAGCATCTTTGAGTCCTTGCGCGACTTCTTTGGCTGGCCGGGTGAAAATACCTTCGGGCAGGCTCATGGCAAATGAGGTGGCTTGTACTTTGGCCACCCATGATTTTTTTGGAGGTTTCTTTTTCATAGGTTTACATCTGTAATTGGAGAACTCACTGTTATGAAGCATAGCATGCTCAAGGGCCAGATGGAAGAATTCGTGAACTTGGGCAGGTTGGGTGATAGAAGTGCCAAAGATTGATGCAGACCGATGAGCATCCTCAGCGATTTTTATGATTGGGAGGGAGTATCTTGAGAACCCTCACCACTTGCGCATAGGTCAGACTTTGGTAGACTGATTATGTTAAGACTTTTGGAATTGTATCGCCTAAGGAGCTTTTAATGAATATCTTTCGTCAAGTATGTATCGTTGTATTGTGTAGTTTGAGCATGATAGAAGCTAGGAAGCCTCTTTCTCAGTGGTTTTCTCAGGCTCAAGAGCGTCTTGTTACCGAGGTTTTGCCTAATGGGCTAACGGTTATGTGCTACCCGATGCCCGATACCTATAAAGTTCAAGTAGGGATTACCTATGATGTCGGTGGTAAGAATGAACAACCCCACGAATGTGGCCTTGCCCATATGGTTGAACATATGATGTTTAAAGGTACTGATAAGATGTCTGAGACCGGCTTAAAAGCGATTGCCCATAAATATCATCTTGGCGATATTGGTCAGGGGTATAATGCTGCTACATCTGCAGATCTTACACGATACTATTTTAACGCAGATAAGAATAACTGGCCTGTATTCCTTAATATCCTCGCAGATTGCATGTTTAATGTTCGCTTTGATGAGAACCATTTTGCATCAGAAGTGAAAGCGGTGATTGAGGAGCTTAATTTACGATCAACAAACTTGTTTGCAATAATTGGTGATGAGCTTTGTTCCCTTATCTATCCTCATAATCACCCATATCATCATCCGGTTGGTGGCTATAAAGAGGTATTGTTGAATGCAACAAGTAAGGATCTCAAAGCATTTTATAAGCGAAACTATGGACCAGCAAAAGCGCTGCTTACGATTGTTGGAGATATTAACGTGGAAGAGGCTCTTGCCGCAGCACGCAAGACTTTTGCAACTGAAGGGTATAAGCCTACCCCTGAAAATGAGGTCCAGGTAATACCAACTCTCGACTTTGCGCAAAAAAAGATAACGCTCTATAAACCGATACCTAAAGCACAATATACCTACCTCTGGAAGATGCCTCAAGATCCCCTTACTGGAGACTATGCTCAATGCCTTTCTTGGGTGCTTACCAAACGGTTAGAAAAGCTGCTCGTCGATCAAAAAGATCTTGTATATTCGGTCGCTGCAAGTAGTTTGCAAAGACAGTTGGGAGGTGTTTTCTTCTATACCTTCGATCTTAAAAACCAAGCGAAACTTAAAGAGGTAAAAGAGCTTATCACCAATGAGCTTGAAAAACTGAAGACTGAAGGGCCAACGCAAACTGAATTGGATAGCTTCAAGAAGCTCTCTGAAGTGGCATTCTTTAAGCTCTTTGAACATTGTTCAACGTTATCTGCAACCATTGAGCACGAGTACTTTCCAACTCGATCGACCGATACATTTTTTGGTACGCTCGACCGAATTAAGGGCATCACAAAAGATGCCATAAAAGGTTTTATAAAAGCCTATCTTACCCCTTCTTCTAAATATTCGATTCTGTGCCTTCCTATCCCTGAAGCTGAGCAAGCTCAATGGCTTTCAAAAAAGCAGGAGGAAGATACCTATGAGCAGACGATTCTTCAGCGAAAAATGCGTGAGACCAGTGTTGAATCTGCACGGTATCCACACGATCTGCCTGACTCAGAAATATTAGCAGCCTATGTAGCTGAAAAGCCTGATAAAGTGGTTACCTTGAAAAATGGTCTGACGGTCTATATAAAAAAATCTGAGACTACACCGTTTATAACAAGTGCCCTACAATTTAAAACATCTGAGCTTTTTGGTATGGCACAAAGTTCGAAACATCAGTCGATGGTGCGACTTTTTGCGATGAATAGTATTGCTTCTTCTTTGCAAACATCGAAGTATACCAAAGAACAGAACCAAGAGTTTTTTGATCTGCGAGGTGCTCAAGTAGCTATCTCTGCAACTGGTGGGACCATAAACTGTTTATCAGAGGATTATCCTGACATTGCTGCACGCGCACTCCATATCCTTAAAGATTGTGTCTATGACGCAAAAATATTCTCTCAAGAACGTAACTCGCTTATTGAGCAATTTACGATGGCTAAAATGAAACCCGAATATATGGCAGATCGCTTGTTGGTGCTTGAACTGTTTAAGGACTATCCATGGATGGAGTCTGATGAAGAGCTCTGTAAGCAGCTCAAAGCACTCACCCGTTCGGATCTTTTGACTTTCAATAAGCGCTATATTAATCCGGCCAACATGTTTATGGTGATGGTGGGTAACCTTGATCTTGCTACTATCGAAAGTGAGCTTGAAAGAGTGTTTGGTACCTGGAAACAAGATCCAGAGTATAAACCACTTGTTGAGCAAACACTGAAGGTTCCTGATATCACTGCACAAAAAGGGACAGAGATTCTCCGCCCGATACCTGTGGATCAAGTATACCTTGCGTTTGGACGAGTGACTGATTACTACGGTAGCAAAGATACTTTAGCCTTGAAGCTCATTGAATCGTACTTGTTTAACAAGATCTTTGAAATACGTGAACAGACAGGGGCTTTTTATACCTGTATGACATCGTTAGGGGAAGCATCAATTCATCAAAAAGGAGCCGCAAAGATTATTGTTCCACTCAGTGTGAATAATGTTACTGTCGTAGAGAATGCGATAAAAGAGCTGCTACGAAGCATTGCGCAACAGGGTATTCCCCAAGAAAAGCTTGATAATGAAAAACTTTTTTACCAAGTGCAACTCCTTAAATCGAAAATGACTAACGAAGCGCGTCTCGCAAGATTTTGTGGAATTATTTCTGATGATAGGCCCATGGATATCGTTGAAAAGCGCCTTGCAATGCTTCAAGCTCTTACCAAAGAGGAAGTAGATGAAGTTGCTCGCAAGTACTTTGATCCTTCACAATGGACCGTCGTGAAGGCGGGTCGTATTGAGCAGGATAGTCTGATAGAGAAAGCATCTCAGCAGCAAGGGCAGCAGGGAGAAAAAAAGGAACAGCCCGGCTTTCTAAGTTGGTTATTAGCTAAGCTGAGCCTTTCAGCGGCATAAGAGCTTTCTGTCTTAGCCCGAAACCCCTGGCTTACAAGCCAGGGGGATGATGGAAATTCTTTGTAAAATGGCATAAATTAATATTTTTGAGTCTGCATATACATAAGTCCCCATTTGTATGAGGGTATGCACGTGTACTTATTCAGTTTCTCATGAATTAGTGGACCTTTTTACAATAAGGGCCGACACCACTATACTAAAGTTAAGAAATATAGAAACGTAAAGGATTATCATATGCAGATAAGATTATCAATGCAGCTAACGTTACTAAGTAGTATAGTACTCTGTATGAGTGGGTTGACTGCCAGGAACTTCCAAAGACCTGAGCCTCTTTTTTCCGATACTCCCCTAGATTCGAATGCTATGAGCTTAGTAACCACCTTTTTAGACTATCCTCCTTCAGCACCAGAGCATAAGAGAGCCTTTAAAAATCTGCGACTTTATATCGAACATGGCCATTACTTGGTACAGTCGGATATACTGTCAAATAGTGGACTAGATCTTGATTTTCTTCCAGACATGCTGGGTTTTCTTAAAGAGACTCGCGATCTGGGTGAACTTCTCTGTAACCTAGGAAATTTCATTAAAAGTATGCCTCTTTCCTCGGCGTCGTCGGGCCCGTTAGACCCAAGACTTTATGAGCAGATTAAAGAGCACACCAATCATGATCTTTCCTATTACGCGAAATTTCCGGCCTATAAGGTGGGTTTTGAGCTGGGTGATATACTGGTACAGTCGATTATAGGGTATCTCTCTAAAACGAAGACCCTTAAACAGATTAAAAGTACACCTTGTTCGCCAGAACTTAATGCTTTCATTACAAAGCCCTTGCTTTTCTATCTCTCTGATCTTTCGGTGATGTATCCGTTTCTTAAAGGTTTATGTGAAAGCGTTAACAAGTATGATATCGAGAAAGAAGTTGCCGTTATCCCTCAAAAGCATGTCGCAATTTTTGCCAAAGCTCTTTTTTCTATCGTTAAAGAGGTGGCCGATCCTATGTTACTTATATGTCTAGACGTTGGGAGTGAAGCCGCGAATAAATATTTAGAAACAAAAAAATATATCATAGGACAAATCATCTTTGACTGTGGGTCTGAGATTAAAAAGCTTTCGTGATAACGCCATTCGAGTTACACGTGTTCCATGTATATGATAGATGAATGTATAGCTACTAAATACATCAAGAATAAGCAAAGTTAGGAAGGGAAATTATCCTGTTATCAGGCAGTTGCTCATTAGCCATGGTGCCAGTGTTTTCTAAACGGGAGCTTGCGGCAATGTGATTTCTTTTTTACAATTATGGTAACGTTCCGCTATCACGAGTCCCTTTAGTATTGAGTAGAGACATGTTACACGAGCTCTGGCAAAAACTGCATAGCTTTCAAGATCATCATCAAATCCTTTTTGCGCTTGTCGCGGGCTTTGCTGTTATTTGTACTAGTTGGGGTCTGCAGAAAATTTTCGAAACATTTCTGTTCCCGAGCAAACCCTACGGGTATATTCTAGCTATTACTCTAGGCTTGGGACTTCTCTGGATCACCAAGCATGTGATCATGCATGAATTTTAGTGCTAAGGGATTAAAAGCTTAGTATCAGAGTGCTACGGCTGTCCATTGTTTCACTTCCATGCCAATATCCTGGATATAATGATCCATCTTCCATTCTTTAAAAGCTGGTGCTGTGGTAAGATGCACAAATGAATCATAGGTAAAGCAGCGCTCTCCTGTATCATCGAGTTTCGAATCAGGAGCTGAAACGAACGTATATATTGGCTTGTTCCACAAGCGTGCTGCTCCCTTTGAACAGCAGAGAAGATTAAGCATCGGGCCACCAGTTTCATTATTATGCTGATGAGCACGGAACATTCCTTGAAGCGTAACGGTCTTTGAATTGCCCCACGAAAGCACATCAGTTACAAGATTGCAGCCACATACCCACCCGGTGAATGATTTACCACGCTGTCCCACCGTTTTTTCTTGATCGACATACAGGTCGTTCCACAGAAATCCAATGTATGCAACATGATCAGTTCCTTCGATCTTATAGAAGGGCGCTTCTGGGACGAAGTCACGAATATCATTACACAGCAGGTCTAAACTGAAAGCACATTTGATCGCATTTTGTGAGGGCAGAGTGAGCTTTGAAGAGAAGTTTTTCCGACGCCAGAGCTTTTCTATTGCTTCATATTGGATCTCTTGAGGTGCATGAAGCAGAGGATATGGATCATAGCCCAATTCAAACCCTCCATGGCAGCAGTGCATGTAATCGGTATGCTCCTTCTTACTGCACCCAAGATACAGTACTAGAGGGAGTGTTTCATAGAACCGAAAGATGGGAACTTCATCTTTTTCCGTAAGAGTAAATTTCTTGTACAGTTCGTCGATGAAGCTTGGAGTATTATCCTTTTCTTCTTCAGATGAATGTTTCTTTCTAAAGGAGGGTTCGAGAATATAATCTTCATGGTTCCCCCGAATAAGGATAACATGATGGGGATTTGCTATCTTTAAACGTGCTATGGTATAGATGACTTCGGTACCATAGATACCGCGGTCTATATAGTCTCCGAGGAAAAGCAGGTAGGTGCCCTTTTTGCTGATCTTAAATGAGTTATCGATATACCCAAGGTCGCGCAGCTTTTCAAGATCACGTACAAGAGAGTGCACCGATCCATGGAGATCGCCAAACATAAAAACTTGAGTTCCCGAAGGTGCAACAAGCCGCTGAGCATAGGGTTTAAAGAGGAAATTGCGTACATCATGAGTTGGACTTACTTGGGGGCGACTCAGCTTAAAAATCTCAGGAAAGCTTGATACAACCGACTTTTTTTGGAGCCAGTTTTTATCAGAACCGATTTCTAGAGCAATCGCATCCGCAGCTTTCTGGATTGTCTCAAGAAAATGAGGGAGAGTAAGAATATTTTTTTGGTAAGCCGATTTTTCGGGTAACGTAGAAAGCTCAATTGGCCGTTCCTTAAGTGTTCGTATTTTCTGGGCCCATTGCTCGAAAGAGCAGGGAGCGCACTCTGCAGTTGCTGTTAGAGGAGTATGGCAGGGCTTCTTAGGAAGAGCACACTGAGTGGTAAGGTTGCCCAGAAATGCAAGAACGGCGAGAGAACTGAGCCGGAAATGAGAAGGTGCTGTTCTTCGAAGACTATGGGCGTGCTTCAAGGATAGCATCTTGAGAATAAGGCTCTGCGTGACTTGCATAGGGTGTTAGGATATTCATAGCTTCGCATCTTTCATGAAAGAGAAAATCGATGTTACCGAAGTCTAGAAAATACCTTATGCATTAGGCAAGAGTTTAGCTGAGAATAGACAAGTATAAAGGCTCAAGAGTTGGTGAATCTCTTGAGCCTTCTTAATCTTTGAAAATATGAAGCTTAGCAGGTTGAGTGGAAGACTCCGCCAACCTTTTTGCCTTGGCTTACTAACGTATTATAGAGCTGTACCATTTCTTCAGTTTGGCCAACATGACATTTTTTACCTTTATCGGTGACAAACTTGATAGTTTCTTGTGGTACCTGGAGTACGAGATGCATGCCTCGGGTGAGGATTACTTCGTCAACATCTTTGATGAACTCTTCGATGTCTGCTATTTGTATGCCGGGTACATGTTCAGTACCTGTAGCTTTCCAGTTCCATGCTTTTGCTTGTGAAGACCACACCTTTGCATCTTTATAGACGGTGTCTTTTCCCTTATCAGTTATTACTAGTTTGCCCCAAGAGATGCTTTTAATGTGGGGAGCACTCATACTAGATGATGAAGCCATGATCGTTGGTTTCTGCACAAGATTATGTGAAGAAATCCCTATAGCTGGGGTGTCTTGGGTAAGTGTATTTTCGCCTTGAAAAAAGAGTTTATAGGCTAGACAACTCGCTGCAACTGCCCCTAGAGCGATTGTAAAAGAATCGGCATTTTTTATGTAGTCACGCGCATCACTTAGTTTCTGCTTTGCGTCTACTAGGATCATACGCATAGTATGTTGCACCAGCTAATCCTAGCGCAGCAAAAACATTACCCGCGGTAAAATATTTTGGCTTATCGGCATAAAGACCCGAAACTGTGCCTCCCATCACCGCAAGGAGAAGGATAGAAGTATAACGATTCTTCATAATAACCTCATGATAGTTTTTTCTTATTATATTCAACTATTTATAGCGTACAGAGGATGGCTTGCACAGTCAAAAGGGCCTGCCCTGAGCTGCTAGGCTTGAACTTAACAGTTCTATAGTCATTCAACATGGGCATGTGATCATTACCTTGGCCAGAAAGGAAATATAAGTTGAACCTCAAGAAGGTTTGAATGAGGCCCCAAACTAGTAGTTGCTTGCAACGCCACATTTACCATGTCATAAGCTTGGAATGGTTGCCGAAGTCCAGAAAATACCCTGAGTATGAGGCAAGAGTTTAGCTGAGACTAGACAAGCATAAAGGCTCAAGAGTATCTCTTGAGCCTTCTTAATCTTTGAAAATATGAAGCTTAGCAGGTTGAGTGGAAGACTCCGCCAACCTTTTTGCCTTGTCTCACTAACTTATTATAAAGCTGCACCATTTCTTCAGTTTGTCCAACATGGCATTTTTTACCTTTATCGGTGACAAACTTGATAGTTTCTTGTGGTACTTGGAGTACGAGGTCCATGCCTCGGGTGAGGATTACCTCATCAACATCATTGATGAACTCTTTGATGTCTGCGATTTGTATTCCAGGCACATGTAAGGTACCTGTTTCTTTCCAGTCCCACGCTTTTGCTTGTGAAGGCCACACCTTTGCGTCTTTATAGATGGTGTCTTTTCCCTTATCTGTTATTTCGATCTTTCCCCAGCATATGCTTTTAATATAGGGAACACTCATGATAGATGACGAAGTCATAAGTAGGGCAACTGTTAAAAAGTATTTGTTCATGTCTTTCCTTATTATTTATAGAGTACCTATCTTAGGATTAAGGTAGCATATCTTGTTTTTAGATGCAAATGGTTTGTGATAAATCTATCCAATAGATTTTTTCGATGATTTTCTTTTGAAAATGAGTACGGGGAGGTCTTTTTCTGCATCATTATAAAATGCCCAGGCTGTCTTTCGGCATTGCTTTTTGCTATATTTATATTTCGAATTGTAACATTATCCAGGGAGAAAGTCAAGGAATTTTAGTGAAATAGGCTTGCCTTAGAGCCACTGTATCAGGCTTTCCAAGAAAAAGTCACCTAATTTGGCTCTTCTTTTTCCCATATTCAGAATGTATGGCCCCATTTGTTTTTTGCTACATACCCGGTATGTTTAATTGATATAAGCTAAGAAGATACCACTATAAGGAGTCTCTATGTTGTTTCATCATATAGCCAAATTGATCGCTCTTAGTACTCTCGTCAGTGGGGCACTATGTGCTTTCCCTGGTCAAAGTAAAAGCTATAACCTGGGAATTGAGTGTGCAAATCAGACCATGAAGGGCTTGATTCACCTTATCAAAAATGATTCTGCCATGCAAAATAAAGCTGCCGACGAGGTATATTCGATTATTCAAAAAGCCGCACTGGATAGAGACTTTCTCATAGGGGCTCTCAATTCCTTGCAGAGTGAGAATGTGAAATACCATACGGCATGGTCTGAGGGTAAAGATTCTGATTGGCATGTGGATCATAAAAAAAGGGCACAAGCTAATGTGCTTAGATTCTTTGGCATACAATTCTTTGAGAGAGCCTTAGAGCTTGAAAGTAAACGTGCTCTTCATGCTTCTAGTTACGGTCTCTTTTCTAAATATGAGCCCCTTTTTAATCGGAAGGAACTTATTCTTGTATTTGCTGAAGCGATCAAACAGGCAATTAGTTGTGAAGAATCTGAGAGAATGCATTGCTCTTTCTTCCCTACACCTCCGTCATTTTTACAAGTGGCCAAAACTATCGACTCCTTATTATGCAATATGGACCAGTATGATGATTATACCGATGATATTTATCTGATGGCATTAGTGCAAATTAATGATCTCAAATTACTCCGCTATGCACGTATTGCCGCGGACTTTATTGCAGGGAACTTCGGATGCAGGGTAACCCAGTTTCTTGAGCAGGCGACTTTTATCGTCTAGTAGTGAATGTGACATATTTTAGGGACGCAGGACTTAGTAACTTGCGTCCCTTTTTTGAAGGAACGCGAATGATTCAGCCTATCATTGTTTGCTAAAATGAAAGCAGGCGATATACTTCATACGATCGGTTTGCAGATAGTATAGAGAAAAAGTCATGACTACATGTCCAGGGTGCAAGGCTGTATTTCCCCTTAGAGACAAAGAAGATGTTCCAGCGTCTACAGGTTTTGCTCGATATGGCGTGAATTCCTATGAATGTAATGCAGCATTTGCTGAACTGCTTGCCTATGAGCATGCTCACGGTTGCTTTAATAAGCATAGTCCTCAGGCCTATGCTGTGCAGCATCCTCCCCAGCTTGAGATTCAAAAAGAGCGTAATATAGATGAGAGACTGAGAGCGGCATCACGCCAATCTGTATGGGTGCATCTCTTTGCACTACATCTTATGGTTGAAAAAAATAGACCACTTACCGAGGTTTTTAAGACTATGCAGCTGTTACTTGATACGGGTATCCGTCTTGAAGAAGTGCCATTTGATCCACCGTACAACATGGGTTCACTTACGGTCCTTGATGTTCTCAAAGCGCAATCAGAAGAAGAGCACTGGCGTCTTATGGATGAATGGAATAAGTCAGCATGGATTGCTTGGGGGAACTATCATGACACCGTTCGTAGCTTTAATGATCTGATTTAACCACTAACAATCGTCAGTAGGCTCATTTTGGATACATGTGTATTGGTCTCGCGATTATTCTCCCACCAAATTTTTCTTTAAGTAGTAGCGTGTATGTCCTACTGGACAATCCTTAAGCTCACCACATATCGTATAGCCTGCCTTCTCATAGAACTCTTTCGATTGCCAATCAAAAGTATCTAGGTGGGAAAGTTTCGCGCCTAACTTTTTCGCTTCGTTTTCAACTTTAGTAAGCAACGCGGTTCCAAATTGTTTGCCACGATGTTGTTCTTCGACGAACAATACATCGATATAGAGAATTTGCCAGCAGTACAGGACTGCATTGATCCCTGCAATAATAGTATCATTCTCATCCTTTATGACAAAATTCATTGGCATAAAAGCAGTCTTCTGTGTAAAGGGCACTTGGCTATTGTTGAACTCGACGATCTTGTCATCAATATACTGAGAGTCTTGTTCTGTGCTTACCCTGATATTCCAGCTTTTCATCTGTTTCCTACCTTGCATTGCTTGGGACAGTGATCTTAGTATCGATAGTGCAATGTAACCTGTTTTGGTGCATTGCTTCTTAACTTGGCTCAGTGTACCATTATGAAAATAGAAATACGTGTTTTTTGAAAATAGAGAGCTTACTTGCTTCACGTAGCAACTTGGAGATGATTTACATGCTGTTGTTTCCAAAACATTAGGAGAGGACATATGATAAGGGTTGTATTTGTACCCGGAAACGGCGGATCTACTACGCAGGATAATTGGTTTCCAAGTGTTAAGTCCGACCTCGAAAATCAAGGCTTTGAGGTGATTGCTGCAGAGTTTCCCGATCCTGAATTAGCCCGCGAATCCTTCTGGCTTCCCTTTTTACTTGATGAGTTGAAAGTTGATAGAAACACTATACTTGTGGGCCATTCTTCTGGTGCGATTGCATCGATGAGATTGGCAGAAAATCATCAAATCCTTGGATCTGTTTTAGTCGGCGCTTATTATACTGATTTGGGGATGAGTACTGAAAAGCTTGCTGGATATTTTAATCGCCGGTGGGATTGGGATAGTATACGCAAAAATCAAAAGTGGATTACGCTTTTTGCCTCACAGGATGATCCGTGGATTCCCATAGAACATCCTCGCTATATTCGTGAACAATTACAATGCGAGTATCATGAGTATACAAACCAAGGACATTTTGGAGGCGATTATTTTAAGCCTGATTTTCCAGAGCTTGTTCTCACTATTGTGAACAATACGATCGGGCTTCATGGTTGATCAGTATGTGATTAGAGCTGCACGTAGTGAAGATTCTCCAGCAATTGTACGATTGATTTTTGAGATTTGGGTTGATGAGTATGCTTTCAAGGTTGCTCCGCAAGACTTTCCAGACCTTCACCATATTAAACACTATTATCATGAGAGAGGCGGACTGTTTCTCGTTGCACTGTCAGGTGACAAAATCATAGGAACTATAGCATGTGATACCTTATCTGAAGAAGTGTTTGTTTTGAAGCGGATGTTTGTACATAAGGAGTTTCGCCGTAAGGGCGTTGCCCAGAAATTGTTAGACACACTTATGGGACAAAAAGGTTCCCGAGGCAGCTGGTATCTGAGTACAAAAGCAGAAGTTGCTATTGCAGCCAAGAAATTCTATCTCCGCAATGGATTTGTGATCATTGAAAGGCGTGAATTGCCAAGTGGGTTTCCTTTCTTCTACGAGGATGATTTGTTTATGATGAAAAAAATTCTCTGAAGAAAAGAGAGCCAAGAGACGCAAGGGAACGAACCCCTTTGCGTCAGGCTCAACAATGTTTTCTGTGCAGGTAGTAGAGATTAAACATATGGTATGAATGGGGTATGGTACAGAAAGAGGGGATGGATCATACATATCGCAACGATTTCCTTTTTGTAAATTTTATGGTAGAATAATACTATGTGTTAATAATAATTGTTCAACCCAAGGAACTCTATGAATATCCTTACCTGTCAGATGAGACATCTCGACACTATGCATATCTCTAGCCTCTTCTCTTCTTCTAGCACTCTCTGCTGGCGCTCTCTATCCTGGCGTTAAGCCTACCTTATATATTCCCGCATTACCCACGTTTGTTTTAATCATGATGGTGTCGTACGACCAGATCTATCTGTGTTTGTGCGCATCTACCTATATAACCATGAAATACTAAGGATTATTATGAAATTCTTTTTATATGGTGCCCTTTTTGGGTGCTTTACAACAGCATTAGCAATGAACAAGAGTCTTGAATTGCCCATTGAAAAAACTGACATTTCTTTTGGCTATGCAACAGAGAATGACCTTGATGAACTACTTGCCCTTACTGAGCAAGAGATGGTCAAGGACGAGGAGAAACTCGTTATTGTACCCAGGAAGTTTCGAAGAAGCTCCCTTGAAAAAGCGATAACCCAGAAAAGGCTTTTTGTTGCCCGCGATAAGTCAACAAATACTATTGTAGGATTGCGCAAACTCTTTCTGGTGAACGATGAAGAAGAGCTCACTTCGATTCTTTGTGAAGAAATTAGGTGTTGTGGCCCTTCGAGTACCAAGATACATGCCGGTCTGTATAGTGAAGAGAGGAAGCACCTGCCAGGTGATCTTGCAAAGGATGTTGCCTACTCATTGTCAGATACATATATCTATAGTGGAGGATCTTTTACTCATCCACTGTATCGGAGCAAAGGTATTAACAAAGCATTAACCGACTATGCATACGGCTGTATTGCATACGAGGTTACTGCACATATCTTAAAGAAGTCATCACAGGCGCTTGTTCTCCTCTTTGGCCTAATTAATGCCAATGTAGGGCAAGAGGGTGGGTATGACAGAACTCCCTCACTTCTTGGAGCATTCATGCGTTTTATAACTGGTATGCAACCTATTGGAAGACCGGTTGAACTTTATCAGTATAGAGCATTTAAGCCATCATTTGATGCCGATAGTTCAGAATGTGCGCCACTACCCGATGACAAATCGGTACCTGGCTATGGCTTTGTATTTAGGTATCAGCTTTCACCTCTAGCTAGGGAGGCACTATGAAACTGGTTTCTCTACTTATAAGTATATCGTGTCTTGGCTTAATGTTGGGTGCTTTCTATCTGCTACAAACTGGCACAAGCTGTGCAAAGGGTGATTGCGATACAGAGATGGTACAGTTCTTGCAGGAGTATTTACGCATTAATACTGCCCATCCTAACCCGGATTATGCAGGTGCGCGAGCACTCTTGAAAAAGCAAGCACTGAAGGACGGATTTCTCTACCAAGAGGTTTCTCTACCTTCTGGGTTAGCGGCTGTCATTATAACCCTTGAAGGAACCGACCCCTCTCTTGAAGCATTAGCAATGAACCATCACATGGATGTCGTTCCTGCTCCGAATGAAGAGGAATGGATTGCCCATCCCTTTAAGGCTGAGATATATGAGGGTAACCTTATAGCTCGTGGTGTACAGGACATGAAAGGAGTAGGAGCAATTCACTACTTTGCTCTGAAAGCTCTGAAGGATTCGGGTACACATCCGCAGCGTACTATCCATATCTTTGCCGTTCCTGATGAAGAGCGGGGAGGCTTTAAGGGAACCAAGGAGTTTATTGAGTCTGATGCTTTTCGTGCTCTCAATGTCGGGTATGTACTTGATGAAGGAAGGGCGAGCGAAGATGAGTATCTTCTCAAAGTAGACGAACGAAAACCATTGCAGGTACGAATTACCTGTACAGGTGAGCTTGCTCATGGGTCTCGTCTTATGTGCAAGAATGCTGTCCATGATCTGATAAAGGTGCTTACGCCAATCGTGGGCCATCATGAAGAGCAACAAAAACGGGCGGCTACAAAACCTGATGTGCCAAGTGGGTTGAAATCTAGTGGGTTACAACCCAATGGGTTAGAACCCGGTAAGGTGGAGCCTGGCAGGCTACTGTCGATGAACATTACCTCCCTTAATGCTGGTTATGTTGCTCAGGGCAATGCGTCTCTTAATGTGGTACCTCATGTTGCTCAGGCAACGATCGACATTCGGGTTCCTCCGTCGATGACACTTGAAGATGCGCAGGCGCTTCTTGGTCAGTATTGTGCACCGCATCCTAATTCAAGCTACCGCATTGAGGCAACCGTGGATGAACGGCCGGAAAATACCTCGTATGAGACGCCTCTTTATAAGGCGCTCGTAAGGGCGATTAACTCTCATGGCCAGAGGGTAGAGCCGCTGGTATCTGAGGGTGCGAGTGATCTTCGTTATTACCTCAAAATGGGACTTGAGGGAATAGGGTTTAGTCCCTTCCTTGTAAAGGATAACATACATGGGACGGATGAAATGGTTCCGGTTGAAGAACTTAAGAAGGGACGGGCACTCGTAACGACATTCTTGGAACAGTTCTGCTGTTGAGGTAGAAAAAATGGGCCCCGCTATGCAGAGAAGTAGTGGCGGGGCCCGAAGTCACTGAAGTGTACTGGTCGAGTGTAAGAGAGAGATTTCTTGAAATATTTGAGTGATCTGATAGCTTAGTTAGAGGACAATATAAAAACTCTATTCGTCTTCTTACGTGAAAGGCACCTCATGAAGATCTCTACCTGTGGATTCGTTTTTCTGGCTACCGTATCCTTTTTGAACCATAGTATAGCTGCTCCATTGAGTCCCCAGCGCATAGCTATCAGGACAAGCAATCTTGAAGAAGGTGTTAAGCTAATCGAGGATGAATACAAAAATATTCTAAAGGCTTATGAAAAAGTTAAAAATGCAAGTCCGTTGGAGTATACCTTCTACTGCAATCAATTGAAATCGGTACTCATCAAAGCTGTAGAAGAAGAGAAACTTGGCTTTAAATCAAAAATGTCACAGCTTGGCTACCATCTTTTTGTTACGACCGCAGATGAAATAAGAAATAGTTCCGACCCTTTGCATAAATTTAAGACAATGATCGCGCCAAAGCATATCTCTCTTCTGACTAGCAACCGATCAGGGCTTAGTGAAAGTGAGCTGACAAAAAAAGCAGATACTCTTATTGCCTTCTTAAAGGACGTTAGAAATATAATTCTTTAACAATATATTCTGCGATGTTAACGATAGAAGTGCTAATGGTGTACGCAAACTCTGGGTTGCATCATTGATGCTAAGATTTTTTTCATAGGTGCATTTTCAAAAAGAGATACGTCCAATAAGCATACTAAGAGCTGTAGTTGATAACAAGCTTTCGAGCATGCTTTTCAAAGTCCTTCCAAGGATCATCTTTCTGAGATAACCGTTTAAGAATATTTTTAATCGTATACGTTTGAGGATCTGTGTTTGTAAGCTCAGCCCAGTCAAGGGGTGTAGCTACTGGTGCACCTTCATGCTCTCTAAGCGAATAGCATGCAACAGAGGTTTGGCCATAGGAGTTACGGAGATAGTCGATAAAGATTTTTCCTTTTCTCTTTTCCTTGTTTATCTCAACAGTATACAGATGAGGCTCTGCCTTAACTAAGTCTTCTGCGATATGTTTTGCAAATTCGTGTACTGCCTCAAAAGAATGCTCAGGAATTAGGGGAGTAACAATATGGTATCCCCGTGAGCCTGTCGTCATAACGTACGGCTTTAATGAATGGTGCTCAAGAATCTTCTTTATTTTGCGTGCTGTATCCTTGAGCGCATCCACGTCATGGCCACTTGGATCGAGATCAAATACGATTTTATTTGGAGTATGTATGGCATCAGCTGAGCTTAACCACGAATGGAAAACGAGTACTCCCTGATTAGCTAAATACACGAGTGAGGCAGAATCATCAATCACAACAAGAGTTTGATGTTCACCCTTTTTTAAAGGAACCGTTTTCCGGTGGATCCATGAAGGAAAATAGTCGGGAACCTCTTTTTGATAAAAGCCCTCATCTGCAATGCCATTGGGGTAACGATGCATAACGATCGGATGACCTTTAATATGGGGTAGGAGATAGTCTGCAATCTTCTCGTAATAGTCGATAACATCACCTTTTGTCAGATGTGCTCGAGGAAAGAACACCTTATCAAGATGGGACAGTTCAAGCGAGTGACCATTAAGTACTTTTTTCATAAAAACCATTTTAGGGTAGTATGCTTCTTTCCTTGGAAAGTACATCCTCATGCGCTTCATTGTCAAGAGAATCCTACTATCTTGGAATCTGCCATAATGGCGAAGGGTAGTACGCTACATTGCTATTAGACTAGGAATACACTTATGAGGTCGCCCTTTTGAATCCGTGGCATACTTGAGCACTGGTGATAGGAAAGCAGGAACATGAAAAGAGGGTGGTGGTATATATTTTCATAACTCCCCGCGGGGGGACATTTGGATAGAGATGATTGGGGCGATCCATGGTGATTTTATGAGGGTAATGCTATAAGGAAGCCTGCTAAGCAGGCTTCCTTAGTGTTCATAAAAGGAGACAGTGGGTTGACTTTTGTGGCTCAACAGGCTTTTTGTTTCTCATGCGGGCAAGCTCTCGTCGCGCTTCTTCAACATTTCTTTGTTTAATGGCCTCGACAGACTCTGGAGCCATGGCATCTGGGTGTGCCTCCGCCAAGTTGAGAATAGCTCCATCCACATCCTTGCCAGATCGGATATGATTTTGCTGGGTTTCTTGGGCAGCTGCAAGCTCTCTTTCTGCGTTGGCACGTTGAACACAGAGTACTGCATGCTGCTGACTAAGCATGGCAAGTTCCCCATTGATTTCAGCCATTACTTTCTCTTTTCTCTGTACCCCTGGTTCTAAAATGGCGGCAACCTCAATTCCAGTAAGTCGGTTTGCTTGATCGGCGGATAATGCTTCAGGTTCATCATCATTATCTCCCCTTATGATGATAGTACCATCGTTTTTCCATAATTGGAGTTGTGCTTTTAACCTATGGAGAACCCCTTCATAGTAGGAAACGTTTTCCTGAGTTTTGGCAAGCTCATCGAACGTGCTTTCAATGGCAGTTGTAACTTTAGCAATTTTGCCGGTGATAATTTCAATGCGTGTCGTGAGTTCGGAGATGAGTCTTTGCTTTTCCTCCGATTTTTTCATGAGACTAATTCCCACGGTTTCTGTTTCATCATTATTTGCATCTTGTTGTGCTGCAAGTCTTCTGCCATTCGCAATAAGTTGAGCAGTTGCTCCCAATTGGGGTTGCTCGATATGATCTTCAATGCTTTCACTGGTCGTTGAGCATGATTCAACATCAAAATCGCTGGTAGAAAGTGATTTTGATGAAGGCTTGATAGTACCGACTACGAACAGCCCGGAAACAGCTAGAATAGTACATAGTTTCATAATAACTCCTTCATGATCGGACCTTCTTTTTGTGTATTAATTCGATGAGGTCATTATATTTCGTCAGTTCTTTCTTTTTTTCTTCAAGCTGTGTTGCGACCTCTCCCATGAGCTTACTTGTGTTTGCAAGCTTTTCTACATAGGAATCTGCTTCTGTTTTGCACTTTTGCACATAGTACAATTCTTCTTCATCAAGGCTTTTTACAAGTACAGAACTCTTCGCCATGACTCCGAGCAAATGGGTTTGCTTTGAACTGAGGTATTGAGCTTTTTTTCGTTCAGCTAACTTTGCTTTCTGAACTGGGTCATTATCGATCGCTTTTATCTCAGCCTGTTCGCTCGCATCCCCATCATCGTTTGAATTACTTTGTGTCGCTTGAGAAGGTTTTGGTGCGGCAAACGCTGCGCCTAAATCTAGGGTGCGAAGGAGACCCTGGAGTTCCTTGGTTTTCCCCCCCTTTTTTAATTGGACTTCTAAGATATTGGGATCGGCTATAAGCATGTCATTTAAGGTCTGGATCATCTCTAATATTATAAGAGTTCGATCATGAGAGATTTCAATTTTACCATCCGGCGAATGTAATTCCATTGATATGGCTTCAATTTCTGAGCTGACCTGCTGATGCAAGCGCAAGTATTCATTATGCATCTGGTGGCAGATATCTCTCTGCTTTTTTCGAGTATCCCATTCATTCTGGCTCTGTAGTTTGTGATGATTCTGCTCATCCTCAATTGATGCTAATTCACGCTGGAGCCTTCTTAATGATATCGTAAGCTCGTTAACTGCAGCACTAGGCCTTTCGGCCATAAGCAAATTCACGCAACCATCACGCTCTTTTTCGCTTATTGATTCCTTTAATAAAAGTACATTGGCTTGTCTTTGAGCATCTGGCAACACAAGTTTTGTAGATGTTACAAAAGACTGTGCTAGAACTGCCTGAGAATTTGAGCTTGACCACAGGTACGATGAAGTAAAAATTACCGCAAGGCTTAAAATGATCTTCACAGATTCTCCTTGGATCCTAAACCGTTAGGACATCCTGTTAATAATAGTAGCCATTAGTAAGCTATACACCAGTTGATACCCGCCATCAACCAAAAAAACTGATAATGATCCACCAGCATAGAGCATGCTCGTGAGCATCATCATTCCTGGAAATCCAACCCAAATAATGGCAGTAATAAGAAGGGCACTTTTTAGGTCGGTTACCCTACAGTACGCAAGAATAAGACTGAGTGCGGTAGCGGTAATTAAGTATCCAATAAAAGAAAGTGCCATGGGAATAATCGGTGCTGTGCTACCCATATGATCGAGCTGTTCTTGAGTAAAAGCATGTCCTGCAATCCATTGAGCTTTAAAAAGAAATGAGTACCATACGAAACCTACAATGAAGGCGGCGACTGCGCAGAGTGCTATGGCGATTGGGTTAATAGGATAATTTAATAGTTTCATTGAGATACTCCTTATGGTATTTTTTGATAATCTACGACTTTTTTTTGGTAATTAGCCTAGATCTTTTCCATCGATTCAAGAATCCAGGATATAATTTTTCTATTTCAGTGGGTGAAAGTTCCTCCTCGTGTTTTTCAAGTAACTCCATTTCATTTTTTTGAACTTCAAGTTCTTCTATTTCTTCGAGTGATGTGTTTGCCCTCCAATCTCGCGGTAGCATAGAAAGCCAGAATTTTAATCGTGCTTTGAGTACGAGATTTGTTTCATGCTCTTTCTTCAGCTGGTCATTATGAGTACTCTCAAAACCACTACTTTCTATCTCGCGGTATCTTTTATACGCTTCTCTGTTTACGGTAATTCTTTGAAGAGTGAGACGGTAATCGCTTATCGCATTGAACACAGTGCTTGTCTGGTCATCCAGATCAGTAATCAAAGCCATAAATTCATCCTGAATTTCATCAGACGGTCGCAGTTGCCCCTGAGTTTGCTCGATCGTTTTTATGAGCTCTGCACGTTCAGCATCGGTAAGCTGTTGATCATTTAGTTCCTCAATAATGAGTTGTCTTTTTTGAATATCACAAGTACTCAAGACTTTGTTTGTAAGCTCCTTTTGAATAGCTGCGTAGCGATTTTGAGTGATACGCATTTTAGCAACAGCTTGTGCATCTTCAGCTTCAGAATCTTCAGCACTATCAAAGTCTTCATCGTCATCCTCTTGAAAGCGAGCTATTGGTTTCCGCGCATAGGCTTTCTTTTTGCAGGCTTCAAGCAGTTTACCCATTGCTCCCAGTTGTTCTTGAACTCTAGAATACTGCGGATGCTTATTACCTTTTCGAGTTAAAAGGTCATCGGGTAGTTTGTCGGGTGAATCAGCAATCTCACGTTGTGTGATTGCTGATCGCTGTTTCCATAGTCTCTCTTCCTGTTGAATGTCTCCAATAAGTTGATTTCTGAGAACTATACCTTGATTAACTGTAGAAACTTTTAAGTCGCGATTTGTTTTATTTGCCCAAGCTTGCTGTGCTTCCTTGAATAATTCATCGATTGCTGGACCAAGTTGCTTAATGCATTCGATTATTTCATCAGTTTTTGGCTGTTGCTGATCTGGTTTTATGAGTAGTTGAAGCAAAACTTTTGCCCATGTGATACGCAATGAACTAATAGGGAGGCTCAGAGAATCCTTTTCCTTTAAACTAGTAGTAGGAGCATTCTTTGCTTCCCGCAATTGTTTTATACATTTCCTGAGAGATTCAGTTGCCAGCTTAGGAGAATTTTCAAGCTCCTGTGCTTTCTCAAGCAGGGTTGCTATGCTCGTTGAATCAGATGCTGAACTACTTGGGACCGATACTAAGCTTGCAATTGAGGTTGAACTACTTGAAGATTGGCTTCCTTGGCAACAAGAACTTATCAGAAAGATCATACAAAGTAGTGGTAGCGCTTTCATAACACAACTCCATTATTAATGCTTCATCTTGAGACTGTGTAATGTTTGGAGTATACCTATTTTTTAGAGCTAGGCAAAGAAAAAATACTAATTGGTGGATTTCTTATACCCAAGGAGTCCCCAGAAAAGTTCCCACAAACTCCCTCCTTTTTTTTCTTGATGGTCATTATATACGCCCCTAAAGGCTTTCTCATCATAAAGCTCAAGCTTGGTATGTACCGCAATCTTTTGATATTCTCGATGTGCTTCAACTGCAACTAGTGGAGAAGTTGTCTTATATTTCATACCTACACGGACAAGAGCTTCATCAAGCTTTCCAATTATTTCTGTTACAATTTTAAGTTCTTTCGCTGTCAGTTCTTTTTGTTCTAACATTTCGCGCATGACCGCCTCATTATACTGGAGTCGTGCTTTTAGTAGGCCTTGATTTGTGGTACAGCCTGTGAGAATTGCCGTAGCAGCACGTTCTTCTTCCTCAAGATCCTTCAAACGCTTTTCATTGAGTCTTTGGATTTCTACAGGGATATTGGCCTGTATGCTTAATTTTTCAGTATAAGCTTTTTCTTCATGCTGAGCTTTTTGTAGAGCTTCAATATTTTTTCTTACCCCAGCAATTTGTTGCTCATGCTGTGAGATCTCGTCTCCTAATGTAGTTATTAACTCTACGCTTCTTTTAATTTGTTCACCATATATGGAAAGGCGAGTTCTTAAATCAAGCCTCAACTCGGCTTTCTCACTTTTCTTAGCAACGGCAGTACTACTGAATCGAGAAGCTTGAGTTAGTGTTTTTAAGGTAACTGATTGTCCATTATTAATGAGAAGGTCGCCGAGATTTATGAGTTGCTCTGCCAGATCCATAAGTTGCATCGTTCTTTCTAGTACAACGGGTCCTTCTTGTTTAGGATCCGTTCCGAATGCCTTATCAAGTGGATTAGTTGCTAATGACAGCCTATGTGGCACCTCACTTTTCTTTTTACCATGTATTAGTTCGTATACCATGTCGTCAAGCTCAGCAGTTTCCATACCTCCATCTATTTTATTACCGTTTGGTAAAAAGTATGTTGTTGGATAGGTTTCGATTCCTAGTTCTTCACAAAGGTTGGATAAATCGGAGACATCAAAGCTATAGAAAGCGACTTGAGGATATTCTTTTGCAATTTTGGTAAGAGCTTTCATATGAAAATTATGTGATGAACTGGTACCTAAGCTGAACACGATCACTTTAGGATCTTGCTTTCTAACGAGCTCTCTATAAGTCGCCACGTCCTTTATGTCTTGAACAAGCTCATTTGCAGAAGATTCTCCCCCTGTCAATGACCTTTGAGAACTTGATTGTTGGTCATCGTCAACGAGCTGTACAAACCCATCAATACCAAGCTCGTCTTTTATATCACTCAGATTCATACCAAAAAGCTTTTGTGCTATAAGAGCAGACCATAGCATTATGAAGATATATTTTTTCATACTGACTCCTTGCTTACTAGTAGTTCTGTGTTCGGACATTAGACTAACGAAGAATGTAAGATATGCAACTTGGATCTTAGAAAATTGGCTTGTCGCTTCTTTTAAATCGGTTCAACCTACACGTTGAGAGTCTTTCTGCCTTAAATTTCCTCTGTGATCCTGTTAAGGGATGGGTATAGTGGTGGATGAAGGTATGAAGGATTGCCGAAAGTTCTGTGGTGTATCCAAGCAGAGGCGGTAAAATTTGTCATGTGCAGGTAAATGGCAAAGGAACAAAAAAGTCTCCATTATCTTGCACGAATGATCTGCATGCGGTATCTTGACGAAGATTTTCGATCTGAAGGGGCATTGCTTGAGATCCAGAGAAAATGAACGATTCTACACAGGGTATATTCTTGAAAATCATGGTGAGACGAATATGTTTAGTAGACTATGATAGCGTGAGTCAAGTATGAAGGTTACCATTTTAGGAACTCGAGGAGAGATTGATCAAACCGCTCCTTATCATTCAAAGAAGTCCGGGGTCCTTATTAATGATGAGCTTCTTCTTGATTGTGGAGATGAACGGTTTCTGCGCTATGATCCCCATTATATTCTCATTACGCATCTACATCCTGATCACGCTTTCTTTGTTCGATCTGGCGATTATATGATGGTCTCTAAGCCACTATATGCCCCTGAAAAATTTAAGAATGAACCTATCACAGTTACCAAGGATCCCTTTATACTTGGGAACTATCATATTACGCCAATTCCTACGGTGCACAGCTTAAAGGTAGCGTCCAATGCCTATCTCATAACATACAAGGGAAAAAGGTTTCTCTATACAGGTGACCTGATTACCATAGAAAAAAAGTATCACCATCTTTTGGGGAGCCTTGATTTTGTTATAACAGAAGCAAGCTGGATGAGAAAAGGGGGTCTCATTAGAAGAGACAAAACTACCGGTGCTATCTTTGGTCACACGGGAGTTCCTAATTTAGTGTCATTGTTTAAGGAGCATACCTCCACAATGATCTTTATACATTTTGGTTCATGGTTTTACAAAGATATGAAAAAGGCGCGTACTCAATTTAAGCTGCTTGCTCAAAAAAATAATCTGAAAATCATAGTCGGCTATGATGGACTTGAGTTGCGCTTTTAGATCCGTTGGTAGATCATAAAATTTGTGCTGGTATGTGGGTTTGCAAGTGCAGGATTTCATGATGAAAAATACAAAAACTGAGCAAGAATATCACTAGGACAATACAAGCAAAGCCTCAGGGTTCAAGGCTTACTAAAAGGGAATTAGGAATTTTCTTGCTCAGTTAACGTAGAGATTTTGGTGATGAGCTTCTGCCAGATTTCGAGGTCTGACGATTCTAGTTGTCTCTTATCCAAAAGGGTAGTTCTTGGTAATTCTTCACGCTCTTTTGTATAGGTAACAATAATATTTGCAATCGCATGCCAATCGATCGATTTCTTATGTTTATATTCTTGTATCAAGGACAAAAGTAGAGGCCCTTGTACTACTTGCAAGAAGGTTACTTCAGATTGCAAGAGCTTCGATTGTTTCTCAAGGAGCTCGAGAGTTCCTTGTTCCTGGGCCGTAAGCTGTTCGATTCGCGCGAGCGTAAAGCCAAGGAACTTAAGTGCAATAATTTTTTCAAGCTTTTGCAGATCATTTTCTGAGTATACGCGATATCCATTAGTGAGCCTTTCTGAGGGCTTTAATAAGCCTATTTTGTCATAATAATGGAGAGTTCTGATCGATACTTTTGTTAACCTGCTAAGCTCCTTTACATAAAACGTGTTCATAAAGTTAACCTCAGGGCCTAGACTAGATCATGACGCGAGGGCAATGTCAAGAATTATTTGAAATTATCTTTATCTAAAGTAGAACTGGATTTTATATTATTATGCTATAATAAGTATGGAAGGCAGGATACAGCAGCTTTGAAGGGCACTTATTGGGGGACTAGGGTGTGATTAATATTCCAAAAAGGGGGCAGGCTAATAATAGAAAATAAAAATTTTCTAATCGGAGATTAACAACTCTGTTCATCATGGCACGATATAAAAATTAATCAAACAAGGAACCTCTCTGTTTGAACTGCTCATAAAAATGGTCTCTGTTGTATCGAGATGCCTTTAAATAGGTGAACTTGCGAGGCTATCCTAGAAATTTTGTGCAGCTGAGTTTTTTAAGCTACACTTTCATCTCTGATGAATAGAATGGTAAAAGGATACAGAAAGGTAGCGATCATATGAGATGGAAAGTAATCCTTTGCATGAGTAGTGTTTTGAGTTCTTCTTGCATGGTAATTGCTTTTAGTGAGAATAAGAGTGTATCTAAATCACATGACGCTGAACAGGTTATTTTTGCTTCTGTTGATGAGGAACGTATCGTTGTACCATCCCCTATGAATGAGCAGGAGAAGCTACTAAGGTCTCCGGAGCTTTCTTGTGGATCGCCCGCAATTGGACGAATTCTAGAGCGCAGTACTAACGACAGTTCAAAGCGCAGCTCCGATTCAGGAAGTAATGTCAGTATCGGACCTAAATTTCTCATGAATGATTCCCGGTGTAGGATCCATGTGTATGATGCGATACAGAGAAATGATTATGATCGTGTAAAAACATTGCTTAGTGTTTTCGCTTTCAACGAGATTTGCGAGGTTGAAGGATTAAGGGTTTCCTATCGGACAATGAGACAGCTTCTTCCTCGGCTTAATGAATTGCTTAAAAATGCACTGCCGCCATTTCCAGCTCATACCTATGTTGACATACTATGCCATTTTCCGTCGTGGCGTGCGGCACTCATGGGAGTGTTTTTCGATGAACTGAGGAACGACCTTCTTAGGGCAACGCCACAGGTTCTCAGGGCTCGTTACTATGCCGTTAAATGGCTCGAACAGACATTCAAAAAACTACTTCAGGAGCTACTGCATCACATGGCTTCTGAGAGCCAGACCCTTTTAACACCGTCCGTGGTAGCTTTTCTCAATCCAGATTTTACTGAGCAGACCTTTGAAGATTTTTTATATGACCAAATCATGGAAAAAATGTTTGTGGGTAGAAATGTACTAGGCTCGGAAGCTTTTGAAGAGAGTACGCAAAGTATCGGTACTCTCGAACAACTTGAGCTGATCGAAAGGGAGTACCAAGGTTCACTGGTGGTAAGAAGCGCGCCAAAGCCTCTTGAATCTGAAGAAGGTATTCGTGCTTCAGTTGCTCTCCAGGAGGTACGGTCAGCCGATAATAATCAGAAGAGTAACCAGGTTGGGCAAAAACGCTCAAGATCGCCGGAGCTTTCATTTTGCTCGCCCTCAAAACGACGAGACTTTCAGTATGAAGGGGGCGCATCAAAGGAGAATAGCTCTCAGAATACCTCGGGTGCAGGCAGCGATTGCTTTGGAACCCCGGAGTCAGATTTTCTTCTGACGAACCCCAAGAGTAGAGCAAACCTGTATGCGGCGTTGCAGAAACATGAGTATGATCATGTAAAGACGCTCCTCATATCTATGTCATGTAATAAGCAGCTTGCAGATCCTGAACGAGTAAGAGTTTCCCAGCAGATGATCAATCAGCTTCTTCCACGATTCAATGAAATTCTCAGGGAAGGGTTAGATCCATTTCCTGGCCATACCTATGTTGATATACTGTGTAAGGTACCTGCATGGCATGAGGCATTCATGGACGTCTTTTTTGATGAGCTGCTAAATGGCCTGCTGAGTTCGTCTCCTCAGGCTCTCAGAGCTCGCTATTATGCGGTTAAGTGGCTTGAGGCAACCCTTACAAAGCTTCTTCAAGAGTTTCTTTTTATCATTGACTCTGAAAGGCCGGAACTTCTAACGCCTTTGGTTACGTGTCTCCTTAACCCAGAGTTGGTCCCACAAACATTTGAGCATAAGTTTTATGAGCACATTACCAACAAAATGGATAAGAAGAGTGGGGTTAAAGCCAACTCCGAAGATTCTGGCACATTTGAAAAGAGTACCCAAGGGGCAAGTGTTTTTGAGAAGTTGAAGCTCATTGAAAAACAGGGCACAATCCCTACGATAGATACTTCACAAACAGGTTCGGTCTACTAAGACCGAACCTGTAAACATCTGAAGCTTAGTATAAGTTCTTAGAACTACGTGCGAATGCGAATAATCTGAGATAATCAAAACAGTGCACACCAGTGTGTTTATAGCTGCTTCCTGTACTTGCATATGGTAGCAGCTATTCTGCACTGTTAGTTTTTTTCTTTAGGAATATACTTTTCAGCATGATTGACTGCATTTTCATGAGCAGTCCAAAAGCCATCTTTAGTAGCTTTTGGAACTACAAACAGTGGCTTTCTAATATTTTGCACTTGATATGATTCTTCATCTGATGAAACACAGGTGTCTAGGACCGGTAGAGTTTTTTGTGGAGAAGTGGTTGGCCGTAAAAGATTTTCAAGATCGGCTTTTTTTGAAAACTCGAAATCGAAAACCGCCGGTTCAATAAATTGATTTTTATTTGCATATAGTGGGTCTGTATCATCTGGAATACAATCATTTGGAACGTGATTGTTTATGTTTGTTGCTAGAAGACTTGCACCACATCTTTTGAGTAGCTCACATATTTTAAAATGACCTTGAAAGGCGGCATAATGAAGTGCTGTGTTTCCATCTTTGTCCGTGATTTCTACCAAATTACTTTTTCCCTGTTCGGTGAGTAGCCTGCAAATGTTCAGGTGTCCTTTAAAGGCAGCATAATGAAGTGCGATGCAGCCATCTTTGTCCGGGATTTCTAGTAGGTTGCTGTTTCCATATTTTATGAGTAACTCACACATTTCAAAATGGCCTGCAGCTGCTGCATAGTGAAGTGGTGTTTTCCCATCTTCATCAATGCGATCAACTGTGCGTCCTTTTTTAATAAGACTAAGAGCCTTTTCAAAATCCCCATCTTTTGCTGCGCTATGTAAATTGGTTATTCTCGGTCTACTCATCTGACTACCCATGACAGAGGCAGAACTCATCGAAAAAAGAACTAATGATATGAGATAACGTGATTTTTGCATATTTTCCCCTACTTTCTATTTTTTCTATTTATCACTGTTTATCATAGCAAAATTATTTAATTGTGTCTATGGGGAGATTTATTTGGTGGGTTCCAGGATGTGAAATGATCGAATTGATCTAATTAATGGTATTTTTTAATAGGTATTGGATGGCTGGATCATCTATATTGCCTGTTGGAGTTGTTCAATCTGTCATTCTAAGCATGCATTAGTTGCCAGGCATCCTTTGTGAGACAGTTCTCTCTTGCAAGAGACGCCAGCCTAATCGAGCGAAAAACCGAGAGATAAAGGTCGCTCTGTTTTTCGACAGCCATTCAAAAGTTTGTTATATATACTGTGGTAAACATAGGCGAGGCTTTTTATGTTCGGGAAGGATTTATGAACAAATTATTTTGTAGCATTCTAATTGGTGCAACTTTTTACGGACCTCTTACGGGGATGGTCCAGGTGCACATTGAACCTATAGTTACCCAGCTTCAAGGTGAAGTAGTGCATCAAAGTGGGCTATTAGAAGAACAGCGAAATTATGTTAAAACAGAGCAGTTAATACAAACTATCTGTAGTGCCCACGTTCGCGCAATGGTATCAGCCATTTATGGCAACATTCCCCTTGAAAATGCTTTGACGGCAATTGATGCTACACGATACCAGCAGCATGAAGCGGATGATGAAGCTTTTCTTGCTGAAGTTGAAGAACAGGATCTAGGGGAAAATCATTTTGCGATTCCTACCATCGACCGGACATTTCAGAAAAAACTATGCAGGTATATTCAGGGAAGGATTGAGGCGATTTTAATTGAGGTGTCACAGCCCGTTGCTAAAGATGAACAAGTATGCCAATCTCTAAGCCGTGATAAGTGTGAATCAGAGATTCAAAAGCTTGTTAAAGCTCGCCTTCCGTTATGTGATGTATCGAGAATAATTCGGTGATAGCATAAACTTTTTGATTTGTTCACGAGGTCTAAGCTAGCGTCGTATGCTCTTTCTGATTTTGCTCCAATGCCACCAGGGTAACTTTTCGCCTGTCCGTGCTTCATGAATAATAGCCGCAAAGACATCCCATACGCAGGGATCATGTTTTTGCTCTGTTAGGAGTTGTAGTTTTTCGTAGAGGTTATCCGGCGTTTCATGCCTAAGCTGATCAATCTTTTCAATACCAAGGATGCGTAGATCCTCGAGGGTAGCTTCCCCAACGTTCATTAAACTTAATAGTTCACTTTTGAGCTTTTTAGATGAACTTTTGGCCATTATTCTCCCAACCAACCTCTGATTACTGTAGGTATAGTACTAGCAAAGAATTGCTGGTAAGACAATTATTTTATTAAGGCAATAGAGAGAATGGGCACATTAACTTTGCAGGCACATTGTGCTAACTTCATGAGGCTCGAAACTATTGACCTTACTTAGACCTTTGAGCTTAGGCAATAGAGGGAAGCTCTTTAAGAATTTTATCAGTGCTGATATGTTTAACACTAGTATACCAATGTGACAGGGTCACTTATGCAAAAACTTATTCGAGCCCCTGTAGGAGCCAATCGACCTCGCGCTGTTTGGTTTCTCAATCAGTTTTTGATACGCTCATTGGCTTTTGAGAGGCAATAGGGAAGAAATGAGACCAACTTTATTTTTAATGTGTGGGCTGCCCGGTGCTGGTAAAACGACACGTGCAAAACAATTAGAGCAGGAACGGAATGCCTTGCGTCTTACCCCAGATGAGTGGATGCAGAGAATTGTTAGAAGTGGTGAAGACGAAGAAAAACGTGCTGCCATTGAAATGATTATGGGCGAAATTGCTGAGAGAAGCCTTTGTTTGGGCATGAACGTTATTTTAGACTTTGGTTTTTGGTCTCGTGCTGAGAGAGATGATTTTAAAGCAAGAGCAAAAAAAGTAGGTGCACGCTGTGAGCTTCATTTTCTTGACGTATCATTTGATGACCTTTTGAAGCGTCTTAAGGAAAGAAATAGTGCCTTACCTGAAAATACGTTTACGGTTACCGAAGATCAACTCAAACTATGGTCGACATTGTTTGAAGTTCCGTTGCATGATGAATTACATACCAATTCGAAGAAAGAAAGAGCATAGTTCCTCGCCGACATATAAATATGGGGAAAGCCGTGCGCTTTCCCCAAAGAACTAAGATTTGTGCGCTGACAACGTTAGCAGCAAGGAACGCAGAAAAGCCTACTTAGGAACGAAGAACCATGATTAATTTGTCGAACAATTTCAGGATATTCAGTAGGGTTATAGTGCCTAATCCTAAATCCTTCGAATCTATCTAATGTTCTCGCAAGATTGTTAAGCTTACTCCATTTTAATACAACGGCTGGCGCATCCTCTGGCATACATTCTTCTTCAACAATACCATACACAGGTTTATAAATTTCCGATCTTGGTGCAGCTTCAGTATATATCCACAGAGTAGGCTCAGCAATAGAACCCGGGATGTTTACACTGGTGCCGGCAGCTGCATAGTATTTTTTACCATCTTTAGTATCAAAAATAAGAACGTTTGCGGTCCCATCATTTGAAAAAGTGAAAGGGCATGCTTCAACAACTAATTTGATGCTGAATGCTGCCATTGCCAATAGGCCATATATCATATATTTCATAAGTCTCCAGGTTGTTTCTGTTTATAAAAATTACTAATGTTTATTATAGTAAAAATTATATAAATGTCAAGTGCTGGTGCTGGTTTATAATTCTCTCACACAGGCTTCTATTCTGAAAGAAATGCCAAAAGAGTCGATCTTTGGGGCGTAATTAAGCTATGTAAGATTAATACTCTTGTTTGGCACTAGATTAAGAAGAAACTCATCACAGGGGAGACACAGTACATTTTGTTTTAAAAGTCTTTCCTTGCCTCTATATAAAAGTAGTGCTTTTGCCTCGGGATAATCCTCTTGAAATGCCTTGAGCGAACGAATATCATCAGGGCGAACAGTCTGAGAATTTTTAACTTCGATTGCCCATAATCCTAGCGGACCCCACACAACAAAATCAACTTCTACGCCTGACCTGGTTCGCCAGAAATAGATGCTATGTTTGAGTTGTATAATCTCGCCATGCCATCAGATGTTGCAACACGAGTCCTTCGTGAGCTGGGCCATCTAATTCGGGAAATGGATCTTTAAGTGATTGCGGTCGCAGACTTCGATACACTCCTGTGTCAAAAAAATAAAATTTAGGATGTGCTATAACTTGTTTTTTGGCTCGCTGAGTGAAAACTGGGATTTGGTAACAAATGAGCAGATCCTCCAGTATAGAGATCCATTCGATGACAGTTGTTCGATTAACCGCACACTCTTTAGAAATGTTAGTAACGTTTATCACTGAGCCATGTGAAAAACTAATTGCTTGCAAGAAGCGAGTAAAAGGCTCAAGTCTACGGATGAGACCCTCTGACTGGATCTCTTCTTCTAGGTATAAGCTAATATATGCTTGCAAAAACTCAGCAGGATCTTTTTCTCCAAATCTGATGGGAAGCATTCCATAGGTGAGGGCCTCTTCAAAGTTAAATTGTTTCCCAAGCTCTGAGGCCATAAATGGATGTAATATTTTCTTTAATGCTCTGCCACTAAGCAAATCTACGGCCTGATGCTTTAATTTTCTTGCGTTGGAGTCAGTAAGAACGAATTTCCATTTTTTCTTCTCCTCGATAAGTGCGTGTACAAGGGGCAAAAGTTCAGGTGCTTTTTGAATCTCGTCAATCACTATAGTTTGTCCTTTTGGTTGTGCTCTTACCAGTTCTTGGAGCAAGCTTGGTGTCGCAAGGAGTCTATAGCGCAATTCTGGTATTCTGAGGTCAATGAAAAGTGCGGTTGGGTGGCGTCTCGTAGACATAGTAGATTTACCACTTCCTCGCGGACCGAATAAAAAATAACTTTTTTCAGGTTCTTTAAAAGCACGTTGAATATAGCTAAATTCCATGTTTTCACCTGCAATATGACATCAGTTTCGTCATTTTGAGTCTCATTATGACATTTGCGTCGTCATTTTTGCTTGCAAAAATGACGAAACCGGCGTTATATTTTGACTCTTGGGTCAAATTATCGATATTTTCCCGACTTCGTCTCTTTGTTGTTGATGTAGCGCAATCTTTTCAGATCTTAAAGTATTCCGCCAAAGAAGGCCGGTCTTTTGATCCGGCCTTCTCTTTCTCTGGAAACTAAAAACTCTTACAGACAGGCAGGTCAGGCGCTGAAGTTCTGGCCTGCCTACTGCTGATCAATGCTTCTTAAAAACCGTTATTTCGAGTGTACCATTTGGATGTTGCATATTTTTTAAGCCCGGAGCGAACATTCTTACGATATGCAGGAAAGTTTGCTGCATTTTGCATGCTTCCGCGCGCTTTGTGCTGTCCTCAGCTGCACATGCAGTGGCTTCTAAATCTTTCCAGTTTCCATAGAAATCAAACATTTTATGGGCAAGAGCTAGTTCTTCTTGAGAGCTTCCATTCTTCTTGATAAGTCGGTAGCCGCCAGTTGCTGAGTCTTTTTGTATGGTGCATTCTCCTAACGGGACGTTAGCTACTCCCATATGCAAGCGTGTAGTAGCTGCATTGCCAGTTACTTCTTCATACTGTTTGATGAAGTGGGCAAGATGCCTTTGGAAGGTTGCGATGCAACCAAAGCTTCTGAGAAGTGGTGTCGTATCAACTTCATTTGCTTCGCTTAATCCATGATTGCCCAATAGCATATTTCTATACACCCGAGCTCCAGAACCACTTTGCATGGTTACAATAATCTTTCCGCCATTACGTACAAGATCAAAATATTTCCAGAGAGGGTGGCCCATGAGTTTCTCAAGAGTGTCGAGTGATTGGCATGAAGCTGTATGCAGCTCCCCAAGTAAGAAATAGAATGAATGTGAAGCAAGTATTACATCAAGGCTCTTACTACCAAAGCATTGTCTAATTTCTGAGATTGAAGCATCTTGCATATTCTTTTGTACGACCTGAACATCTTTGACCCCAACTTTTTTATGGGCATCAATATAGGGTTGTACAAAAGGTCCATATGGTTCGAGGTTAACCAAGTGAACCGTAACTCCTTGTTGTTGAACTGCATCAATAAGAGCATTTGTTTCACCGCGTCCTCCGCCGACGTCAAGAATGGTAAGCTCTTTTTGTGCAAGCAAATTGCCAAAAGCTGCGAGCTGTACCTCTCCATCGGCATCCTTTATATAGGGCATAGATAGTTCACTACCATTCAAATTTTGAATTTGTTTCGTGAGATCCTGTTGCCCTACAGAGATATCATTTCCTTGTGAGGGAGTTTTTTTCTGGATCATACTTTCAGGTTCAAGACCAATAGGTTTAAATGAACGTCTTTCCTTTACCGATGTAGAAAGAGACATTCGTATCGTTATCTCATAATCAGCTACGTTACCATCTATCACAAATACTGATAGCAAGCGGATAAATTGCTCGCGCTGACTTGGGCTGAGCTCAAGAATAGCCGGGTTGCGCTGTAGGTACGATTCACAGTATTCTTTCAAGGGTGTTCGTATCAGTCTGTCTGACAGGCTATAGGAAATATGCTTACCTGTTTGTCGTGCATATTGTGTTTTAAAGATATCCAAGCATCGTATAAAAAGTTCAAAGCTGTTAAAGATTTTTAATGAAGGACATCCTTCGGTTAAACCACTTTTCAGATCTAATCCATGGCTGCCAAGCAGTAGGTCAGTGCACTGTTGTATTGTTGGTCCGCTGAATAGAGTTGCAATGAATTCACCATCTTCTTTCAGTGCTTCAAAACAGGTAAAAAAGGGATGATTGGGTAATGACTCTGAATGAGTAAGCAGGTTTTCAGAAGCGGTAAAGATAGCCGAAATGTCCTCATAAAGGCTATGGGGAGCTAGGAGTATATCAGCAGACTTCGGTGCAAGATGGGTGCTATCAAGCTCTTGTAAGGTACCATTTTGGCACAAGGTCTGGAAGTTCTCATTCTTTTTGCCTATGCAGGCTGCAGTTATACTTCCCTGTGGTCTATTCTTCTTAAAGGCGTCAACTGCTTCAAAAAGAAGACGGTCAGTTTTTGCCCCTTGGTGAGTTTCTGTTGACTGAGAGTTACGACTTTTCAGCACATCTATAGCAATATTCGTTGCCTCACGAATCTTTTGGTTATGGTGTGCGATTTTGTTTTCACTCATACCAGATACCGGGAACATTATATAAAGACAATAGGCCAAGCCTAATTTTAACATTTTCATATATCCTACCTTTTAGTTAAAGTGTACATCAGGAAATTATACTACATACAATGAATGGCTTATCAACTCATAAGAGTAGTTCTTCACCTCACAGCAAAAATCTAATTTAAGAAGTTAAGCAACTGGTCTGCTCTCTGCCAAAGCTCTCAAGTCTACCACTAAGTAATATGTGGAGCCCGTAGGACGAAAAGTTCCGGTAAACATCCATTGGTAGTTTGTATTTCCATCAACAACCGACAACCATGGTTCTGCAGACTTTTCAGAACCAAAAAGAGCAAAAGAATTTTTGATAGCGGTAACTTCATCCACAGAAAGAAGAGGGGGATGCTTTTCCATCAATGCGAGAAAACTTTCTGCATTGACCTCTCCAGGAAGACGGTAAGGGTTCTTAAAGTCATTATACGCCTCCTGGAGTTTATTAGGGAGGCGAGCGGCTACTTTTGATTCTGAGATAACAAAGTTCCCACCCTGCAGTTCTATCACAGCCTGAGGTGGAATAGACTCGACAGCTTCTTGGTGTAGGCTTTCTTCAGTTTCATTTTCAAGTTTACCCTCATGAAGCTGGCTAAGAGAGGATTTGAGTCTCATGTTAAAGCGCACTGCTTGCTTAGCCGCCATTTCTTTGAGTATTTTAATAGTCAACGTTTCATTGTCTTTCTTAAATTCTTCAAAGGATACTTTTTGTCGCTCTTTCATTACCTGGAGCATTTCGCGTGTACCGAAAAAAGTTGCATGAGGCAGCGTATCTAACATCATTTTTCCCATGGCAAATCCGGGAGCATTAACCATGCATCTTCTTTTTGGATTGCGCATGAGCATTACTTTGGCTGCAAAAGAGTGTAGATCAAGTGAAGTGCCTTTCGTGCGACCTTGCAAAAAACCTTCGTAGGTGCTTGCAATACCTACATGTGAAGTAATGAGTGCTTGTGGTGAAGAGGTAACCGTTAAAAACATTTCAATATCTTTGGCAAAAGGAACAAGATTGTCAATTGTCTTAACTGAATATTTTTCCATCGAATCAGGGATTGGTTGTGGATTATCAGACCTGCTAACGTAAGCAACCCATACCTCATTTGCTTCAAATAGTGCTTCCTCTAAAACTTTTTTAAAATGAAGAGAACCATCACCAGTAGTGCCTTTTATATCGCTACTCGCTAGCATGGTAACTCGCTCATTGCTTTGAACTGAGATGTAGTTGAGCCACAAAGGAAGGGTACGTCCGTCAATTCGCTCCATAACCAGCGTTAAATTCTTATGAGGTATTTTACTGGTATAGAAGGTATTCGATACTTTTTGAATCGCAGGGTAGAGATTTTTTCCAGCATCCTCTTCAATACGAGCCTTATCCATCATCATTGCGGCAGCGGGAGAAAGTCTGAGAATTAAGAGCAATGTGTATATGAGATATTTCATTATGGACCTCAAGTGTTAGTGTATACAAAGCGGCTTCAGTGTAAACATGGCCACATTGACATGTTTATTTGTATAAGTTATAAGTAATAATACTAATGTAAAGTATACACTCTTTTGTCAAATAGTAAATCTAAAAAGATCATGGATCCCGAAAGGTTCATTTCATGAAACGATTGCAAACGGTGAGCGCTCTTATAGTCTTTTCCGCTGGGGGTTTCGCATTAGATGGTATGACTCTAGCGCATACGATTAGTAGCACTGCTGCGAGTGCTCTTGCGTTTGGGGATGAAGCATCGAGTAGCTCGCTAGAGGCAGTACAGGCGCTTAATACCTTTTCCCAGGCAAGAAGTGAAGCGAGAGCTACTGGCTCCAATGAAGAAGTTGAGATGTTGCAGCTTAATCTGCGGCATGAGAATTTGTCTGGGTTTACACCAGATAGTTCTCAGGTTATTGTTATGAGTCGGGATAATAATTCTATGGAACATATCGGGGCATGCCTGTTTGCGTTGCCTTCGGGTGATTACCAGGGTATTTTAGAGCATGCTGGGGATATTACCTGTCGCGCTTTTAGTTCTGATGGCACATATCTTGTTACCGGAGCTTACGATGGTTCTGTCAAGCTCTGGAAGACAAAGGACTGTACTCTTCTAAAGACCCTTAAGCAGGACAAGCCTGTGCTTTCTGTTGATGTAAGTCATGATGGAAAGTTCATTCTTACTACTCTTTGGAAAGTTACTGATCCTTTGCCTGAGATGATATATCGGCATTACAATGTAGTTACATCGGTTTCTTTTAGTCCTACCCAAAATCAAGTGCTCTCAGGCTCCAAAGATCATACGGTTAAACTATGGAACTTGATGACGGGTGCACTTACAGGGACATTCGATTTTGGCGAACCTGTTAAGTGCTGTTGCATGAGTAGAGATGGCCTAAAAGTACTTGCAGAAGGATATACCAGAAAGATCAGGTTGTGGGATGTAACCTCTGGTACACTCCTCTTGCAAGCACATCTCATTAACTCGAATCTCATGAGCTTAGTAAGTTTTCATCCTGGGGAGATTGCGTATATTCTTACAGACTCTGTAGAATCTCGCTGTGAAGCATGCTTAGTGAATGCTGGCAATGGAACGAGAATTCGTACGTTGAGTCACGATGCCCCAATTCAGGCGGCGGTGTTTAGCCGCAATGGAAAGTATGTCCTCACTGGATCTAAAGACGGCATCGCTATGTTATGGAGTACTGCTACAGGTACGTGCATCGCTACATTTAAACAATTAAAACCTATTACTGCAGTAGCCATTAATGGCGATGTTAGTCAGATTCTTACTGGCTCTCAGGATGGTACAGCAACTCAATGGGATGTAGCATCCCAAAAACTTATAAAAACGTTCGGATCTTCTCAGTTGTTTGACCCAGTGCTTGTGGTGGATTTTAATGCTAATGGTACACGTGCTCTGGTGGAATCGGCTAGTAGCTTCGCGCTCTGGAAGATAAGCCCATACGATCAACCATCACTGGGTTTGCTTGAACTGCTGGTAGCCGGTGTGAGAGGCGCCGATACGGGTTCATCATACCTCGATACAAGTTACCTTCCCATCTAGATGGGATGATGTTTTTCCATTTTGCATATCTTTATAGACCGATGCTTCAAAATCCAAAAGCTTTTGCTTTACCGATAATCCTCCTGCAAAACCGGTGAGTTTTCCATTTATGCCAATAACACGATGACACGGAATGATAATAGAATAGGGATTTTTTCCAATCGCAGTCCCGACCGCACGAACGGCCTGTGGTCGACCAATTCTTTGGGCGATAGATAAGTAGCTTACGGTTATACCAAAGGGAATTTCAGATAATGCCAACCATACTTCTTTTTGAAATTGCGTGCCTTGCAGCTCTAGAGTAAGATCAAAAGAAGTGCGCTGACCTGCAAAGAACTGTTTTAACTGTGCCTCTGTTGCGCATAAGATACTATGATTGGAATCTTCAATAAGCGAGCCACTTGTAGGTAATTCTTGGGATTTCTCCCATACGAGTGCGCTAAGTTTCTTATCATGAGCAATAATCTTTACATTCCCTACAGGAGTATCTATCCATTTAAAAACAGCTGGCATGCTTTCCTTTTTGGTTTTTGATCGCATTAGTTTTTTGATGAGTATAAAAAGAATATGAATTTTATGAAAGCGGTTATTGATAACAATTTAAAGATAAAATTGCATTACATGCTTTCTCTCAGGTGATCTAGTAGTAGAGGAGTTGAGTGATCTTGTATCTTCTGCTTTCTATGTCCAGCCGTAATACTTGTATAAAGCCGCAACCAAAGTACACAAGTTCACAGCGTAAATCGTGAGGCAGATTAAACAAAGTGCCTTTACCTTCGCAAACAGAATATAGGCTAAATAGATCGTAAAGATACACGATCCTACTGCACCAATGAGGAGCAAAAGATCTTCTCCAACGAATAAAAGAGTTGCCATGGTTGGATAGAAGAGCAATCCGACAATAGAGTTAGAGAATCCAAGCAATTTGCCATAAGCGCTGAGCAATGGCTTTGTGCATGATATACGATCAGAAATATTGCATGCTGGTTTATACTGAGGGTTGGTTGCAATTTTCTGTTCTATGCTAAAGGCGTAGAGTGATACGCAAAAGCCTATCCCGAGTAAGATGAGGAGTATCAGGTTTATCATAGGACGGTCCTTTTTCAATACTCTAGGTTTACCTTATCGTAAGCATAAACACTATGCTCTTAAAACTTCGCTACTAAAAAATCTGCTCCTAGTAAGAGTGATTATGAAAAGGGAGAATCGAAAGTTGTATGAATATACAATCTATACTCGTACTTTCACTTCCAGGTAAACTTCTGCAGATCTAAAGATCGTTTTTATCAGTTTACTGGGATTCGATTTTATTTTGGTGACTGGGCCGCCTCTACAACCTGCGTACACATAGTACACATCGGAAGTAATGCCTTGCAGGTTATTAGTTGACTTAGTGCAGCAAGCCTTTTGGCCTCATCTTCACTGAAATCCTTGTTATCCATCTGCGTCAGCGCTTGTCCAACTTGTACAAGTTCCATTTGGTCTGCTTGATTGGGGTTTTCAGTAGCTGCAAGACGTTCAAGAATTGCAAAGATTTGTGATTTGTCAAGTGCGGGTGATCCATACAGGTTCAAGCTTGAAGCTACTACTAGTATGAGTCCAATGCAATATTTTTTCATGGAGGGTTCCTTTCTTAGTGGGTTTAAAATGCAACACGATTACATTTGAGGCCATGGACGTTAGATCCATCCCTCTATCAGATAAAATACCACTTTTCTTCAACAATTGTCAATAATATAGTAGGTTTATGAGAAAATATTTTCTATGTGTGCAGATCAGTCTTGATATCGTTTAGAAGCCCATAAAACTGAGCTGCGCCTCTGAGGTTGCAAATAACATACCTGATGCGAATGCAAGCTTGTATACACAGAAGTTACAGTGAATACCTAGCCGGCCCGTAGATCTTACTCCTTGATCGTCGACGTACGTTGAACACATTGTTTTCGTTGTCGCTGCCTGCTACTCCTTCTACAGGATCTACTTCCGTAGCAGAATCATCTGTCTCACTATCGCTGCTGCTCGTATCGCTTGTTGTACCATGCGGGATTAGAAGCTCTGCAAAATCTTCTTGGAGCGATGGCTTAAGGCCTCGTTTTCGTACATCATAGGGAATCTGACCTCTGAGGTTCCTCATAGAGGGGTTAGCCCCATTTTTGATGAGGAGTTCACATATCGTATAGTGCCCTTTTAAAGCAGCAATATGTAATGGTGTATTGCCATTAGAGTCTAATGGGTCGACTCCTCCCTTGCGGGCTAGAAGGTACTGCTTAATAAGTGCTTTGCATTCTCGTTTGTCCCCCAAACGGGCTGCAGCGTGAAGAGGTGTTTGTAACGGTGCCTTTGTATGCATTTTAGTGGCATCCATAGCGTATAGAGCGCTCGGAGTACATGCAAAAAGGAGGAAGTACGTGGTGATTGATTTCATAATAATATCCCCTCTGATTATTTATTTGAGAATCTAATTATATCATTTATAGTATTATTTTGCAAATAGTATCATAACTTTGACCGTTATCCAGGTCTAAGTGTTCCCCAATTACATGATCGGGTCATCTTTATGTGAAGATTGTCAGCTACCTTACATAGCCGCAAGGGTTGTTGCTCCATTGACAGAAACTCTTGAATAAGGGGTAGTTTGTACGGTATGTTTTTCATATATTAAGAATAAGAAATTATTTCATTAAGAAAGGTGCACTTGGATTCTCTTTATTTGTCACTTTAGCGAGTTCTCTCGGTCTATCAGGTTTATCGATTCTACCCATCAAGTAAACTGTGCTCATCATGTGGCAACAAACAAGAAATGCGATTGGGCATGCGAGTATTTGATTGTTGCGGATGTGGATTAAAGCTGGATCGAGATATAAATGCTGCACTGCCTATAGCTCGGCTGGGATTGACAAGCTTAATGCCTATGGAGAGACTTGCATTGGCGGTTTCAATGAAGTAGGAAGCCGTGTCTTTTAAGACCCGGTGAATTCACTCTCTATGATAGATATCGAAAATACCTTATGCTGTTCCTCCTTCATCGTAAATTGCTAGTTTGGATTTTTCTTGGAATTGACATTTGCCTTATTATGAATACAATGAATCCGAACAATTCATTCTGTAAAAAAAGCTGCCAATCTAAAGGAATAAAGATTATGCAAAAAAAGCTCTTCGTCCTAGTTACTTGTATCACCCTAGATGCTGCGGCATCAAGCACCACTTCTGTTGTAGCATCTCGAAAACGATCATTAGTGGAAGAGCTTAAAGAAAGAATTGAAGCGAACCCGACTTCTTCTGGGGTGCCTTCTAGCGTGACAACCCGAACACGAGCTGTTGTAGTAAAAGAGCCTGTCACAGCTAAAGAGCCTGTCGTAGTTAAAGAGACAGCGGCAGTACCGGCTGTTAGTGCAGTTGCAAATCGACCTCAGCTGGTAATTGATCCTCAAGAAGCACTCAAGTCAGATATCTCCAATCTTCTATCCTCCTTATCTTCATCCATTGCAGATGGATCAAGAACAAGACTCGCACTCTATATTGCCTCGTGTATTGCGCGAGAGGAAAAGCAAAAACAGGAGCTTGATGATTTTACTGGTAGATTAAGTGCTATAATCCAACAACTCGGTCAAATCAAGGGTATCATTGCGAAGCAACCAAGTGTATATCGAGCTTTTCGCTTGAAGGATACTAATATTTGTTGTGGCAAGGAAGTTGTTTTTGTCGTAGATCTCCTCTATGAGATAGAAGCTGCTGTTCTTGGTCAGCAATGGGGAAGAGTTATAGACTTTGATGATAGCAAAACTAAGATTGAGCGTCCAAGTGACTATGTAAACGAGGACTTTATTGCAGGTTCATGGATAGCATTTTTAGATGCTCGATTACATGAACTTGAAAGCACTCGCGCAATGCAAAATTATTTAGAGAGATCATCAAGCAAGAATGTTCAGACAGTACTCACCAATAGAATAATTCAGGTGCGAGAACTTTGCCTGTTATTACGAGATGCTGCACTTAATAAGAAGCTTGGTTCTGAGTACCGTGAAGTTATCAAAGAACTACTCAATCCTAGCACCTCAAACGGTGAAGCATCGACATCATCAAATCAGTCGAAAAGACGACGCACCGCATCTAAGCATAGTGACGAAGAGGGATGGTGAGGAGACTAACTCATCGTCTCTTCGTCGAGTTGTAGGGCCTTTTAGTCTGGAAAATTAAGTTGATTGCTCTGCAAAAATGGATAGCGTTGTTCAACACTAGTTCTTCTAGTGCTGCGAAAATCGCCTTCAATTCACGTATGTGCGTGTCTAATTGTTGGATGTGCCATGCCACTTGAATGAGTGACATCTGAAGATTTTTCTTGGCGAGGTAATCTACTTCCAGAATCTTCTTTGTCTTAAGAGCTACATTCGAAATTGAATCTTGATTAAATGTACGGTACAGTATTACTGTATAACGTTGGTAAATATAAACCCCTATATTAGGATATTGCTACTATGAAAAGATTCTTGTTTCTCTTGATGTGTCTAGGTATGCCTTTAGCTTATTCAATGGAGATGGCAATCAATAATGATTTAGCTAAGTTTCTCAGTGAAGGAACTGCAAATAACATGCTTGAACATAGAGGATTCCGAGAAACTTTGCGTACATTACGTAGATGGAAAGCTTCATGCATCTCGCCACAAGAATTTTGCACTATTACTGTCAACGATAGAACCGTATTAAGTATATTTGCTGACTCGACTAATCGGCTTGCTACCGATATTGTTGCTTTCTTACTGAGTACCTCGTCAGCTGATCCAGATTTTGTTGCTCATTACTCAAGAAATAGTATTGCTCGTAACACTAGTGAAGCGGGGAAGCTCATCGCTGAGCTTTTTTCTCCTGCGTCTCTAGAGAAACTTCGTCACAATCTGCGAATGGAAGAAGCAATAAAAAAAATATACACCCCTCAAAGTTTGGAGGAAACGTGTTTTTGTCTCTTTGTAAGGGTTGCTATTAATCCGACAAAAACAAGAGTTGATGATTTCATCGAATTCGTAAAACGCTATTCACTTGATATTGATGCGATTGAGTATACTGCACAAGAAGGATCTTTACCCTCTCAAACTATTGGTGAGTATATCGATACGCAAAAAAATAAATTTGCTGGAATAAAGCGAGAACTTCAACCGTATCGCTCAAATCCGTCTGAAAAGCGAAGGCTACTAGAACTTATTAACGGTGTCACCGCTTGCACACCAGCATTTCAAATGGGAGAGATTTTGAATATGCCAATCGTTTCTGGGTTATCAGATCTTCATAAATTTGTTAACACTCATAGGTTAAACGTCGATCGAATTCACTATAAGCCCGGTACATCTCTAGCACAAAAATGTGAAGGTATGGGGTATCTGGGTGAGCGTATTTTAGAGTTAGATGCTATCAAAAGCTATCGTGATGCAGCTCTTGCTTGGAAGCAAAAGTTTATTGAGGGTTTAGAGGATCCCGATATGTTTAAAAGACAGGGGGGAAGTACCTACGATGCTGACATGCTTCTCAAGCCAGGCCTAACGGTAGGGCAATATCTTGATGAATTACTCGCTGATACGGATCTTGTACGTAGAAAGAATGCAGAAGAGATGGTCAGAGCATTAAATTCAGGCTGGTCATGGAGATCAATATTTTGGATTGGAGCAGCTGGAGTAACGACAGGTGGTTTGCTATTATTTGCCACACGTGCTCTTAATGTGGAAAATGCTTCATCGTACATTT
This sequence comes from uncultured bacterium, assembly GCA_963819815.1. GTDB lineage: Bacteria > Babelota > Babeliae > Babelales > Babelaceae > PRDV01. The sequence continues at coordinate 529,989 of CAWFXL010000001.1, read as the reverse complement.
CCTCTATACCGAGTGAGTCTTATGTTGAAGGAATCGTAAAGGCAGCTTTTCCTGCAGCAGTTACAGCTGTTATTCAAGAAGCAGCGAAGACAGTTCCTCCTGCCGCAGTCACAGGCACGGTTCATGCAGTAGTGAAGGCAGCTCCTACATATGAAGATATGCGTGCTCAATATGATGCCGTGCATTCCACAATCCGCCATTATTTAACGCATTGGGGGGGTAATCGTAGCCTTAATTGGTGTGTACGACATGGCTACCTAACGGAAGCGCTAAAACAATGGATCGTAAGTAATGGCAAACTCAAAAAGCATTGGTAAAGCGGGTGATAAAATATCACATTTGCCACAACAATTATTGATTATGACAATTGCGCTGAATCAGCTTCTTTGAAAGTTTCTAATATCAAGAACTTTATAAAAGAGGAGACTTGATGATGAGAGCCCTTCATAAGAAAATTCGTTAACTTGCTTAGGTCGATGAAGCCGATGCTACTTTGATGGCTAAAAGATCAGAAAATACCGTTGCAAGAGACGTATCTAAGCTCAAGGCTAAGTACGAGAATGGATTATCAGAGCTTATTTGCGTCCTGCACAACCTACCTTGGCGTTTATCTTTTGTGTGACAATGAAGATAAATGTCTTGCTGTATCCTAGGTCTCCGATGGTTGGGTGTTTGCAATTTTTTTTAAAAGAGTATACTGCAAGTATCTAGTATAAGCCGAATCTTTTTACCAGAAAGGAAAATCCAGTTATTGCAAGGTCTAATATTTTAACCCTAGTAAGGAGAATAAAATGTTAAAAAGCACAACTGTAACTAAATGTCTTTTCTGTGCACTATTAGTTTTACCTTCATCAATTATTGTTAGTGAAATACCAGGACGAACTGGAAGGTGTACCATGAACGACTCCAAAGATTCAAAAGAACTCTTTACAAAGGCTTCCGAAAAAGCTCGAGAATCTTATAACGCCGGTGCTGAATCGGTGAGTAACGCTGCTTCCGCAAGCAAAGTAAAGGCCAACGAGGTATATAATAATGCGTCTGAAAAGGTAAAACAAGCCTATGACGCAACGGCCAATAAGGCTGCCGATGCAGCTGTTACTACAAAGGAAATGGCTAAGCAAGTTTATAAGGACGTATCAGAAAAGACAAAGTCTGCTGCGGAAAAAGTAGGAGACACGGCGCAAGCGGTTAAGGAAAAGGTAAAAGACCGCTATCATGATACCGTTGCCACGGCTGCTGAAAAGATTGCTGACGTCGCCGATTCGACAAAGAAAAAAGCGAAAGAAGTAGAGCTTCAGCATAAAAATCAGTAAAAGCATCAATTAAACTTATCGCAGTTAAGAAGCCCAAGAGTAATTTCTTGGGCTTCTTTCAATAAAAGAAACTGCAGACACGACTAGGATCTGAGATTTCAGAAGCTTTATTAAACCTCTTCTTTAATTTAGGCGATGGTCGTAAACCGTTGTTCTTTCCGGCAGGGATATCGTAAAGATATGGAGCTTACTGCGCTGGCTGTACAAGGTATAACAAGTTTCCATAGAGATCTTTCATAGTCACGCTTTTTCCCCAAGGATGTTCTTCAGGTTCATCGGTAAACTCAATCCCTTTGGCTTTCAAGTCTTTATAATCTTTATCGAGATTATCTGAGGAGAGACATATTAATATGCCAGTACCCCCTTGCTTTCCGATAAGTGACGTGTCGGTTCCTTCAGCGAGAAAGAGTACCAATTCAAAATCTTTTTGGCCTTTTGGGTTTAGCGTAAGCCAACGCATGCCACCCATATCCGCATCCGTATGCACCGTAAATCCAAGTTTCTCTGTATAGAATTTCAGAGCTTCATCTTGATCGCGTACAAATAGGGTTAGGTGTGTTATACCAGTAATCATTCATACTCCTAGTAAGATAGTGAGGGCATTCATAACAAGCGTTTAAATATTATATGTTTTACAAAAAAAGGAAATGTCTTCGGTACTTGTTTTCTGGCTATGGCAATCCTTGCTTGGTGCATATTATTCTTTAAAGCATTAACACTATAGGGTATTGCTATATTCTATTTTCTTTTGTATAAGATACCGAAAGGACTTTATTCTAAGGCTTGATATGTGCGAGGTACTATGCCGGTCTTCTCTTCGCTTAAGTTCTTAACACGAAGTCTTTTCTACGGTCTGTATTGCCTAGCATCTTTTAGGGAAGCTCACGGTGCTGCTTTAGCCGTTGCTGAATCCATGAATAGAAGGCTTTTTGAAGCTGCAGAACAGGGTAATTTAGTTGACCTTGATACCATGTTACAGCGAAACGTAAGTCCATTTGCTTCAGATGAGCAGAGAACAACAGCTCTTCTATGCGCCACTTCACATGGTCATTTTGAATGTGCAAAGCGGCTTACGTTAGAAGCTGCACGGCAAGCACCTCCTCCTTCATTTCTTTTTAGCTTTTTTAGTAAAAATCTACTGGCCTTATATCTTAATCAAAAAGATACTTCTAACCGAACTGCACTCTGGTACAGTGTGCATGCTAGAGAGCTTGCCCTGTCAAAGCTTCTTATTGAATCAGGAGCCAATGTTGATGAAGTAATTCTGAATCAGGCCATTGAGATTGATAATGCAGCATTGCTTGCTAGTATATTTAAAGATTTACGATGGCTAAATTATCTCTTTGATACGCCAGAAGGTAGAGAAACTATTCTGCATCGAGCAGCCTCAAGAGGTAAAATCAACACAGTAGGTTTATTGGTGAGCATGAAGCCCGATCTTAATGCTCGAAATTTATTTGAAAGAAGAACTGCCTTACATGCTGCAGTTGAAGGTAACAACTTTTTATGCGTTGATGCACTTCTTGATGCGGGTGCTTCTCCTGATGCCGCAAATAGAGACAACGTATCTCCACTACATACTGCATCATGCAATAATTATGATCAATCTGTGGCGATGCTCATAGCATATGGAGCTAACGTAAACAGAGTTATTCTTAAGGCCCTTCAAAACGGACTTCATTTCCCATCAAATCCACTACTTTTATCAATTGAGAATGAATGCCGTGAGGCATTTATTATTCTCTACAAGTTTGGTAGGGCTAGGGCAAATTATGCAACTCGGGGTGAGCTTCCCCTTATAATGGCGGCCCGAAAGAATTTGTCAGGATTTATAAGTGTTCTAGCAAGTGAATCTGAACTCTGTGATTTGGATGCCGTTGAAGGGGATTCATTGCAAAATGCTCTCCATATAGCTGTCTCAAATGGCTACCTCGAGAGCGTTATGGCTTTACTCGAAGCAGGTATTGATTTTATGAAAACTAATGCAGATGGCTCTACTGCACTCCATTTAGCGGTGGAAAAAGCAGATGAAGAAATGGTTGCACTATTACTGGAAAAAATGTCTCTACAACCTCGCGCCTTGTGTCAGATTGATAAGCGTAATAAAAAGGGAGATACTCCCCTTATGGTTGCATTAGATCTCTTCAAAAATGCGAATGCTATACCTAAAAAAGATAATGGGTTTATGGAAGATAGTGATCCGCGGTGTAATATTGTTGAGCTGCTGTTAAAATATACATCACGCATAAATACAACTAATAATAAAGGAGAAACTCCACTCGACAGAGCAGTTCGCTATAATATTCCTCATTTAGTTAGCCTTTTCTTAGTAAACAAAGGCGAAGAAAGACCTTCTGCCTTAGACTGTGAACGAGTCCTCTTTTATTCATTTATGCATGAACAGACTGATTGTGTAAAAGCTCTCATAGATGCTGGAACTAACCCGGACTGTACTACAAATTATCTTGCACCTCTGCATAGCGCAATTGACCGCCGCAACGTTAATGCAGTGCGCTTAATGCTACAAAGCAAGGTACACCCTGCACTACCTAATAATAATGGGGTAACTCCTCTTGAACACATATGTTCAGGAAATAATGGGCGAGAATTTTTTTCGCTCTTTGATGGCTCCCATGATAAAGATACCATACAAGCTCACCCGCTCATGCAATGCTTTAATCTTCTTCGGGAATATGGGGCCAAAATTTCTTTACAAATGCGCGTTGGCAGACAAATTGCGCTCGCTCTTTTGGATAAAGAGTTACCTGAATTATACGATTGGTTTGCTGACTTTTCAGAAATTCAAACATCGCGTCATCGTTATACTCTCTTGCATTTAGCTGTTTTAAAAGGCCGTATTAATCATGTGGATGCGTTACTTAACAATGGAGCTAATCCTAATGATCTAACTAGTGAGGGAGAGACGCCTCTTCATATCGCCGCGCGGATGGGAAATAGTGTTATTGTATGCAGATTACTTTTGAGTGGTGCTGATCCAAATAGAGTTTCAAAGACAGGTGATACTGCTCTACACAATGCAGTAAGGGATTGTCGCGTACCTGCAGCAGCTGCATTATTAAGAGATAATGCTATTATAAATCCAAATATTCAAAATTCACTCGGTGAAACACCCATCATATTGGCTTGTAAAATGAAAAAAACCCACGGTCAGTTGCGACGAACTTCTCAGCTTGAAAAGCTAGTTTTTTTAGAGGAGTTATTGGTCAAAAGTGGAGTGTCTTTGGAATTCAAAGATAAGAAAGGTAATACCGCACTGGATTATAATGCAGCCTTTAAGCGAAACGCTTGTGCACAAGGTGGTAATGCACAAAACGAAGATGCTGGTAAAAAAACTGGTACGTTGCGTGTGCGTACTGTGAATAAAGGTATTGACTCAGCCGCTAGGCGAAACGCTCAATCCCAGGCTAAAATAGTTGAAAGAGTTCAAAATGAAGAGACGATTAAAGAAGCAGAACGGTTCTCGGAAGATGCTCAAGAAAAAGTTAATGATCAAATAGACATCGCTGGTAGAATTCAAATTGAAGAGAATCGTATGAGGGCTGGGGGGAGCTTCAAGCGTGCTGACAATAAAGACGCTGATACAACCACTCCGCTACATGCACATGCTCAAGAAGAGATTGCAGATAAAAGCGCAGAACAATTAGCTACGCTGCCTGTCGGTAATAATGATGCGGAATCGGATTTTGCTTTGGGAGTAAAATTGGAATGCGAGGCCAAAGTCATTGAAGCAATGGTACACTATCAACGCGCAGCCAAAAATGGGCATGCTTTAGCTCAAAATATTGTAGGAATGGAGTTGCGAAAGGAGGGTAATATAAAAAAAGCGAAAATAGTATTAACGCTTTCTGCCGATCAGGGAAATATTAGTGCCCTAAATAATTTAGCATGCATCGCTAAAAATGAAGGTAATCATGAGGAAGCGAAAAGGCTCTTAAAGCAGGCCGCCGATAAGGGTGCTGCCATCGCTCAATTTAATATAGGATTATTACTTGAAAGGGAAGGAAAACTTGTTGATGCAATCGAATACTATGGACGTGCTGCCGCTCAAGAAGATGGTTTTGCACAGAATAATTTAGGGCTTTTATTTCGAAAACAGGGCAATAACGAAGAAGCAAAACGCTGGTATAGGCGCGCGATTGATAATGGGAACATTAGTGCTCTAAATAATTTAGCATGCATAGCAATAAGCGAAAATGACTATGCGCAAGCTGAAAGATTATTGAAATTGGCTATTGATAAGGGTAGTCAAGATGCGCTTTTCAATTTAGGATTTGTGTTTGAAAAGAAGGGCCTTTTCGATGAATCAAAAAAATATTATAAACTTGCTATCGTGAAAGGGAGTATTAAAGCATTGTTCCGTATAGCAGGTATATTTGAAAAGGAAAGAAACTTTGATGAAGCCCAAAAGTTTTTTGAGCTTGGTCGTAAAATGTTCGACATGAATCAAACCAAACAATATTGAGGGTATTGTGGTGTGTATTTGACCCGCGATATTCAGCTGCGCAGTTCAAAACATCAGGAAAGCACTTTTTTAAAAAAGATAAAGGGGTCACAGATTCGATTAATGATCTCTATCAAGGTTACACAGTATGGAGTAGGAATCTCATAAGATGTAGCGAAATGTCAAAATCGACAAATTGTTTGAAAGGAAATGATATTCCTAAGCCTTCGACCTAAGCGCCTGAGATAGACCTGCAAGAGCTGGAGAGAGCATGATGATGCCGGTGACAGTAGATAGTTTATTGGTAAGGACTGTTGCATGAGCATCCCGATTGAGCGCCATAGCCCATAGTTTTTGGCCATCTCCCACGCCTTGAGGCACTGCGACAGGTGTAAATCCGTAAATGCTTTCTCCGACAATGCGTGAGAAGCGGAAAAATTTAAGCATTTTGAATGCGATATCGAAGGTATCTTCCAAGAAGCCAGGAACCTCGCCCTTATCCAATATTGCAGTGCTTGCAGACTTTGTGCCATGATACATCTCTTTGAAATACTCAAGTGGAGAAAGTGATGCAGAATGTGATCCTCTCAAGTTTCGCTCGAGGGCATTCAGTAGATAGACCTGGGCAAATGTGGTGACAATCCCAGCCAAAGGACCGGAAGCCAATATAAATGCCCGCCGCTTCTTATCCGCAATCTCGCTCATAGAACAGTTTCCAGCCCATGGAGCTAATATGCTAGAACTCCGAAACACAGTTGTCGATGTGGGGCCACCAATCATGAGTTTGTAAGCACTAGCATGACCTAGCTCATGACACATCGTGCTTATATATTCACACGCGAAATGGCCAGCGTATGCTAATGCAGAACCAGTAACTAGCGCTCCAACTTTACGTAAGAATGAGTTTGCAGCAACAGAAGGGGCCGTACTACTTATTAAAAGAAGAAGTAATAATTTCTTCATAGCTCAGTATCCTTATAGTTCGGTCTCCTATTATTAAAAGTGTATACTGCATTGTCTCAATGAGCAAAAGCCTATAAATCTGCTTAACAGGGCTTCACAAAAATGGGCATTAATCCCTGCATTGACATTTTTCCTCACCTGGTTGAGCCAGTAAAGCCTATGGACGCTCTTGAGGAATCTGTTAAAATAAAAAAGTATGCAAAGTACAAATGTAAGACGTATTAGGAGTATCTGAATGAAAAAAATCAGTTTTCTTGTCGTGACAGCCATGTGTTCTGTGAGTTTCATTATATCCCTGCATGCTAGTGTTGCAGAACTTGTTAAGGAAGTGGGCATTAGGCCTCTTAACTCCGATGCTCTCAACACAAAAGATGAAGATCTCGTGGAAAGATTGGAATATTGGAGTGTCTTTTTTAAACAGCATGATTGGAAAGAGTTAATTAAAAAGGGCCAGCCAATCCAGGTAGGGTGCGGAACCGTTTATCCATTAGGAAGTGTAGAGGGGCGTAGCAACGAAGATTATGCTATTGCCGATATGGGAACCATAAAGTTTGCTGCACCACACTATCATAAAGAGAATATTGAAATCTATTTTGTGTTACAAGGAACAGCGACTATTGTGGTTGGTGGTGAAGAATACTCTGTGTCTGAGGACGATTGTCTTATTATGCTACCAAATACCTCTCATTATACCATCCCACATGACAACTTTGTAGTCGGCGTCGTTAATAAACCACCATTTTCCGTTGATGATGAGTACCTATTACATGAGACGGATGCCGAAACCAAATACGATCATCAGCAATTGTTGCGTTTAACTACTAATTAGCATCCGATGGTGTTGATGCATTCATGAAGAACATACCTCTAGACAAAACGTTCCTATTCTTTTTGGGTAGGGCTTTTCGATTACATCAGCCCGTTATCATGATATTTTAATGCAATGATACCCTCGAGGTCGGCTAAGAAAATAGTAGTGGTTGGCTACTTCAGACCTTTAAACACTTCGTGCGGCTCTTTCCCCATTAATGCTAATAAGTGAGCCAAACTTGAAAGTGTTAAATTTGCCTCCCCTCGCTGTATTTTTGAAACGTGAGCGGGACTTGAGTTTAAAAGACGTACCAGTTCGTTGAATCCTACACCATTCTCTCTCATATATTCAGCCATAGTTTCGGCAAGAATCTTCTGGATCGACTTGAGTATTCTGATCTCGAGTTCTGCTTGTTCTTTAATCTGAGCGATCTCATTTTTATTAAGACGCTTCTCAAGATATGCTGTAAAGCTCTTAGTTTTCATTTATTACTCCCCATCATGCGCTCGCGGGCGATCTCAATATCGTTCTTTTGGTTTCTTTTGTTACCTATAGCGAGCAATATTATTATCGATAGCGGGTGAGGCTACTCTATTTAAGACTACTATATTTAAATATAGTAGTCAAGGGATACAAGAGGCGAAATGCGTACGAGTGTCTCTAGGCTCTCCATAAGACTTTCGGCGTGGCATCCAGTAAAGATGAATTTTCTTACGATGCGAGAAAGCTTCCTTGAACAAAAATCTGTTTATTAAATTAATAGGAGATCTTACTCTGTCTATGCGAATTTAACCTAACGCTAAATGGTAAGTCTTGCCGGGATGCAAATTTTTTTAAATTTGCTGATTCTTCGATTCAATGGTCCTAACAACACGTTGATTATTTTTTTTTAACCTCTAAACTTTTGAGCGTAATAACTTAACAATCATTAATGAAAGGTCCATGTATGAATTTATCACGAAGCTTTATAGTTCTTGCTATTGTCGGCCATTCTTATGTGGCAATGGGCTCGTCTGGTCCTGCAGCAAAAGTTCTACAAGATGCACAGGACAGAGACAAGGCGCTAGGGTGATGAGAAGTGATATGTACGAAATTCTTGAAGCGTTAAAGGCTGAGGATATTTCTGTTGAGAAGCGGGTTCAACTAATAATACGCTTAAAGAACTTATTGATCGGCAATTAATAAAGCCGACCACAAATCAAGCAGGTAAATTTTTAGGCGAATGTTACCTCACCGCAAATTAACATTTCCTCCTGGATTTGCAGGACCTGTTTTTGGCCAGTGTAACATTGGCCACAGCTATGGTGTTTTGCTGATAATTCTTGATAGTTACCGTAAACACTGAATTCGATAATATTATGCTGAGCATAAAGCGAATTAATAGGTAACTTTATCGAAGAAGCCAAGATTCATCTTGGCTTCTTTCTTCTTTTCTTCTCTCCCTAAAACGACTCATGCAGAGTCAAACCAGACCCCAGTTGTTGCCTTGATAAAAGCCCCTGGGTTATATGGCAGGATTAAGGTTAGCTTTGCAGACCGGGCAAGTGGCTTTTATCCATTTTGCTATGCACGATGCATGAAATTGGTGCCCACACTGTTCTTGGCGCGCGTCTGCTACTATTTCAAGACAAATGCTGCAAGGTGCTGGCACATGAAATTCCGCTCTATGATCAGGCCAGTGGTTTTTTTGACATTCACCGCTACAGTAATATACCTTTTTGCATTTAGCACACCGAGATGAAGCGTCTTTTTGGCACAGAGCACACTTGTGCACTTTTTTTTGTTCTTCTAAAAACTTTTCATATCTTTGTTTTAGCGCCTTATCAAATTCTTCTTTTGTGTAGGTGCCTGGTGGTAACGAAATACCTTTATACTGGTCTGGAATAACGTCGGTACCATCACCTCGGATAGTAATAGTTTCGCATTGCGGGGGGTTATGATCACCTTGGACAACAGGTTGCCCCGAGGAGGAAGCACTCTGTGCACTCATAAAATCAGGTGGCAAAAAGGGAAAGGCCACTTGTGCAGAGGCTGATCCATCGACAGATCTGTCGTATTTGATTCTTAGTTGGGCAAATCTCAGATGGCGGTCATTCGCACGAGTAATATGAAGAGAATGGAAACCAGATCTATTACGATCAGCCCATTGCAGAGGTCCACGGCTTGTAAGAGTTTTAATCGCTGCTTCAATAAAACTCCAAGGAGGGGTTACGAGGCTGGTGAGGTGTGCTATAGCGTTCACGAGCGAGGTGCCATAAGCATTCTTACTATTTTGGTTAAAATGAGAGAATGATGCCAAAACACCAAGCAGTTCGATATTATTCTCTGCTATAGCAAAATGAGCTGCTGTCTCAGTACCATTGAATAATTGATTTACATCGGCGCCCTGTTGGGCTAATTCTGATATTTTTTTTAGATCGCTTTGGATAATGGCTTGTGCAAAAGATATATCGCGCTCCCTCGTTGGCAATGTGCAGCGCTGTGGTAGATGGGATGAGGTTGCAGATGTTGCTTGAGGCGTCTCTTGATGCGGTAACTCGCTTGGCTTAAATATGATAATCATGGCGCTTTTTTGCTGTTCTCCACAACTTGTTTCTTTTCTGAGTAGCGCAGCAGTAAGGCGAGGAGCCTGCGATGATGCAGATTGAATAGGTCTTGTGAGTATATGGCTTATCTGAAACCGGCCATATAAAAACTGAATCTCCTCAACGTCAGGATGGGCAGCAAAAAACGCCCCAAAATCAAGCATAAAATAATCATCATAGTGTTCTGCGCTCACGAACGATCCATGGAGTAATTTTTCCGTAAAAAATGCCGCTAATTCTCGATGAGTCCGCGCAGCATGCATAACGTGTGCTGCCACAATTTCAGTTGGATGTTCTTGATAAAATCTTTCGACGATCCATTTCTTATTTAAGTCAATCGCCACAGAGAAGACGGTCTCAGTTAATGGTACCTCAGCGCCTGCTTCACGAAGAACGGTATGATATTCCTCATCTGCCCGTTCTAAAGCGGTCATACCCGAAGCGCCCCTAATATGTAAGTTGATTCCGGGTTTTGCTAATAGTAATTTGACTACTTCCAGTCTATGGGGACTCTCGACGGCAAACAGAAGTGGGGTTGTCCTACGGTTGTTTGTTTTATTAACATCTATCGTGGTTTCGTTAAGAAAAAACCTGAGAACAGCAGGCGAATTAAGATCAATTGCCCAAAAAAGAGGGTTCGCGCCATACTCGGGATCTACCAATGCCTCAAAATCGACTTTTCCTTTTAAACTACGTAATTTCTGGATATCACCAGCTCGCACTGCTGCGGCAACTTCATCGTAGACTACTTTTGTCATGGGGAGAGAACTTTGAAAGGATAACAGTCCGAGACTGAAAATGAATAAATGTCGTTTCATGATATATTCCTTGAGGCCTATGGCATTAAGAAAACGGGCGTTTTCATTTCTAGATATATTGCAATTAGTATATACTTATTGGGAAAAATGTCAAAGTTGCTTTTCTTTGCCGGCACTCCCGCGGTTCGATTAGAAAATGGGGACCGAGAGGTGTAATAACATTCCCAAAGTTGTTCCGAAAGGTACCTGAGGGATCTGCGTAGATCATCTAGGCGATCACCATTAGCATAGATGTTCAGAGGAAATATCAGTCGCATAAGGAACAAGAGGAAAAGGTGCTGCTGGATGAGCTACGCGCGCAAGTGCCATAATGGAAGGGTTTTGAGGTGTATTGCAATTGCCTCAGCTACCTTGTCTTCAATTGGCAAAGTGCCAGCGCTTTGCCAGACCCGTGCAAAACGATTTACTGTGTCTACTGCTGTATCTATAACCAGCTTTTTTGGAAGGCGCGATTGCGCAGCGAATTTTTCGAAACTTTCAAGCGTTATTGCTTGAAAGTTTTTAATACCCATGAAATTAAGCGCGAGTGTATCTGCAGATAAATAAGGGACGGTTGATACGTAGTCATAAGCAGGGGCGAGTTGTGGATTTATTTTATCGAGATAGATGAGCGACCAATTTTTAAGGTGCATATCTCCATTTCCAATCAAAATATTAAATACAAGACGCCGAATAAATTCTGCTAGCCCATTCTCACCTACCTCAGCCCAAATTACTTCTGCGATATTTCCATAGCTTGCAGCACTATACTTTCTTTCTGGGTAAATCGCAAATATCTGTGCAAAGTCTTCTATATGTATGACTTCACCATTCGCACTTCTGTCGAATCGCTCTATAACAAAAGCAGATGAACCAAATCTTTCAATATCGCTAGGAATACCATTTATTTGATCTAGTTTAACAAGGGCGGTTTTAGGAACATTGATTCCAATTTGCCGGGCAAGATCCATCATAGAATACTCATTTTGGGGAACTCCCATGAATGTTGGTGAAGGTAATTTTATGATCCAATTGCCTCCGGTTCCTTTTAAAGGGATGGTGAGCCTGTCTTTATTCTTCCATGTGGCAGAAAACTTTAGCTGTAAACCTGTTAGAGAAAAATGCAGCGCATTACGTAACACATATTCTTCTGTCTTTTCTTTAAGAGATGTGGTTATAAATGCTAATTGGCCTGTTCTGATTGCTCCAGGCAGATCATTACCGAGTGCTGCCAGTAAGAAAAACTCTCTGTCAGGGTGTACATTGGCATGCGCTGCTAAATATGAGCGCATAAAACCTTCCGGTAGCACATTGGCAAAAAATGGTTGTAGGCGAGTTCTAGTAGTTTTTACCTGTGTGATTAAATTTCCAAGGTCGTCTTTAAAAGAAAGGCTTAGTGTAGCACGCCGTGGATTATGTATATATTCTTCATTGAAAGAAAAGATGTTTCTGTCGTCTGGAAGACGTGTTAAAGTGCCGATAGCTTCATTATGAAGAAATAGATCTAAGACGCTAAGTTTATTCTTCATCTTTATCCTCTAGCCTGTACATGGGACGAGTTTCTGATTTTTTTTCTTGCATTCCCCGCTGAAGCATCTCGACAGTTTGCACTGAAGATCGGTGAATGAGCATTAATTCTAAATCCAAAGCACGTGCTAGTTCTATAAGGCTTGATATTTGGAGATCAACAAGACCACTCTCTATTTTAGAGAGATGTCCTTGGGGTAATCCCACCAATAAGCTTAAGGCTCGCTGGCTAAGACCTTTTTCAAGACGCGCTTTTTTAAGTTGAGGACCTATGTGTTGAATTGAGTGTTTCATAAATATATGTAATTGTGTATGGTTTTCTTTTTTTATACATTATCATATATAATTACGCGTGTCAATAGTGCACAAGGGAAGATTTCTGCCCCCAACCGAGAGAATGCACTAATGGTGGCTTTGGAGATGGCGTGTCCTGGCGGCTGCAATGATAATACTCATCAAATTCCGTTCAGCTCATCACGAACCTCATCGTGGACGGCCGTGGGGGGTGAATTCGCTCAGGTTCGCTTCCAACCAGCAAAATATGATATAGTTGAGTACAAGTACTTCAATGGGAGAAATATGCTTGATAAACACCTACGTCCATCATTGCAAGGCTATTTTGATAGTCTTGGTCTGCACCTCTGCAAAATTCATCTTTCCGCAACTCAGACAACCGTATGCGCGCTCTTGAGTGGCTTTGCCAGCGCTTTGAGTATAGTTTTGGGCTTTCCGGTACTAGCCGTGGCATTGCTCTGGTTATCTGGACTATTTGATGTACTCGACGGCACTATTGCGCGGTTAACAAATACTTCGCATCCCTTTGGTGCATATTGCGATCTCATAGCAGATAGAATGGTAGAGTCTGCTCTTATTTTAGCTTTTGCTTGGCGATATCCAGAGCATTATATGATATATTTGCTTTTCTTAGTGGCTCTTTTGTTCCACTTTTCTACTTTTGTAGTTGCGGGAGTCGTCTTTAAAAATTCTGGTCCTAAAAGTATGCATGATGAAAAAAGTATTGTAGAGCGGGCCGAAGCGTTTATCGTATTTAGTTTCATGATTCTTTATCCGGATGCACTGTTTCCTCTTCTTATGTCATTTACCCTCATAGTTCTGATATCAGGGTGTACTCGGTTTAAGCGGGTTAAAGATTCCTGTAATCTTTAAGTATAGTGGACTTAAAACTGCACCTAAAGGGTCATTTCCGTAATTTCAAGAGAGTAGGGGGTAGATCGAAGGATTGTTCGTTCTAAGCGCTCAAGAAATTACCCGAAATTTGGAATCGGATTTCTCAATTTTTCTACACTCGACTTTACAGACTGCTTTTTTTGTTTTATACTTATCAAAAAGAATAAAAACTTGAATATATGACATTGGAAGAAAAATCATGAAATATTATATCATTCTGTTGCTATTGGCGGTATCATCGCTTGTAAATAATTGTCATGGCTTAAGCTTAAGTGCTGATCAATCGGTGAAAGAATCGGTAGAGAAACAAAAGGAAAAAGAGTTTGAGACCAACGTGGAGGCCCTTAAAAAGGAGCTTATGCAAGGTAAATTGGATGCGCAGAGACTTTCGCTTCAATACTTTTTTGACCGTCTTGTCTCTCTAAGAGGGGTTGATCAACTGCCCATGTTCACGGCCGAGCAGTTTGAACTTTTATCGCGTCTACTAAAAAATTATACTGAAAAATTTTTTGAGAAGGCTGAGAAACAGTTAAGGAAAAATCGATCACATGATGATGACGATGATGATATATCGCGTCTACTAAAAAATTATGCTGCAAAATTTTTTGAGAAGGCTGAGGCGCAGGTAAAGAAAAATCTATCACATGATGATGATGACGATCATGAGCAGTCCTTAAAGGAAGAGGTTGAAGGAGTAAGTGCATTTTTGAATCTTGTCGTTAATGGCCCGCTTCTTATATCTCATACGGGATTACAGCCTGCGGATATAATACGAGCAGAACAATTGCTCGCTAAGTTTGTCAGCAAATTCGGATTTAAAGGCATGGATTGGATAGTGCGTGATGGTTTCAATATAATTCCGGTTAATATGCTTGTTGAGGACGTTCCTCGAAGCAAGGAGTATTTGGAGACTGCAACTCAATTTATAGTCAAAGGACTTAGTGAAAGCGGTCGCATACATGAAGTTAGAACTTGCAAAGCTTCAGTTCGACAGGATGCAGGCAAAAATCTTTATCCTGCGATTCAAAAAGTTTCCAATACTTTTTATACCAGTAAAATACCGAATAAGAATTTAACCCTGGTTATGGAGCGTGTTGACGAACGTACGCAGCCCCTATGGCTCCGCTACGCCGAAGTGCAAAGCCATGAACGCGTTCTCGGGGTTGGGTGGGATCCAAAGAAAGGCTCTAGAGCCGATGGTGCTCTACATTTTAAGGGGGTGTTAAATGAAATTTCATATAGCGCAAATGAGGTCTGGGTTGCCTATATTACGAGGGCAGAAACTCCACAGCCAATCCCTGATGAAATGAAATATTATTTCTGGCAAGAGAGTGATTCCTTTGCCAAAGATGTTGAAATGTTTGTAACAGTTACCTCTTCACCTAACGCGCTCATCACCACGCATATGGGCGTTACGCATACTGCAGAAGCAGCATTTCAGGGTAGAACAAAGGGGATTTCGGTTGATTTACATTCCTTTGCTGCAAAAGTAATGCTCATGCGTAACCCGCAGAGAAAATACATGGTTAATGCTCCAAATTTTGCCATGGAAAAAATTATTGCCGACGCACTTCCAAGCGCAGTGTTTGTTGGTACGCGTGAAATGCAGGAAAAAATGAAAGAGGCACAAAAAAATATAACTTTTGACGAATTTAAAGCTCAAAAAGAAGCAGTGATTCTCGAAGAACTTAGACGCGAGGCCGCAGAACAAAGTGTGGACGAGGATAGTCATTTCAAGCGACGCTTAGCATCATATAGAAAAAATGGAGAGTCCGAAGAAAGCTCACTTCATGATGCTCAAGAATGTATTTCTACTTATGCTATGGTAGAATTGAAAGATGGAAATGTCGTTGTTTCCGAGAAGAAGATAGCGGAGAAGCTCAGCAAAAAGCTTCCTGACGAATATAAGTATCACAAAAATCCCTACTCGTTTTCGGGGGTCAAGGATCAAACGCAGAGCACAGAAGCTTTTCTAGAATTTATGAAAAAACATCCTCCTCTTCTGTCTGTTGATGATGGGAAAAGTATTTATAAATGCTTTACGATTTTCAATGCTGAAGATCTCTCAAAACCATGGTTAACAGTAGATACTACAAATGCTAACTATCAATGGATGTTCACGCGAATTTGCCGACCAGGCGGAGTCACTCATTATATTGTAGTAGATTTGAAGGCTTTGGCAGACAGCAGACCGATTGCATAAACCTTATAGTTTTCGAGTAAGTCTACCAAAATGACAGTGTTTGGGAGAATACAACTTTGTAGTTGACGTCGCGATATAGCACCATTATCCGTTGGCGTTTAACTACTAAATAAAGTTTTCTATATGATTATAGTAAAGAGCGCGTACGAAAGAATACGATCTTTATTCAAGAGGACTCGTAAGTTTTTATTGAAAGGAAAGCAGTCCATTATTAGATTAGCCAGAGAACATCAGGCTTTAGGTGTTGATGAGGGGCTAGAATTTATTATCACAAAGCATATACGAGACAGATATTGTAGGGTAGCCCAATGGTTTGTATGGCATTCTTTACTGCAATAATAGACCGCTATACCGATACTTAAATAAGCTTCGCTATGCTATCAAGCAGCGGGTAATATTTTTGTATCCTATTACTAATTTCTTCCGCTAGCAGTTCATTATAGGTGTGGGATGTTAGATTTCGATCTTGGAGCATTTGTTCAAAACTTTCAAAGTCCTGTTTCTTGATAATCTGTACTGTGAGTGCTGTTTTTAATACTTCTCTTGGACTGACAAGCGAGAAAGTCACCCCGTGTTTTTCCTCAAGATACTCCCGCAGAAACTTCCAAAATGTATCGATTGTAAATTCAAAACGTTGTATGACTGAGTCGCGAAGCTGCTTATGGAGATTAAGGTATTCCTTGCTATTAAAAAGTTCCAGTGACTCCTGAAGACTATCAAGGCATTTGTTTAGCGCTCGATGACGCGTATTTAGGCTTTCCATATTAATTTATCCCTTACTATTTCATTATACATTTCAGGAGCGATTGAATGTATATCTACGACATCAAGTTTGTTAGGGATACTTAATCCTTCTAAAACATTCTTAATTTCACCAAGCTCATGCATTGGGATCTTACCTCCCGTGTCCAGAGCGAGGTCGATATCAGAACCTTCGCTTGCCGTTCCCCTGGCATGAGATCCATAAAGGTAGATCTTAGCATGTGGCATTAAAGACGCAATAATAGCTATTATCTTATCTTTTGTTTTCGTGTTGATGGACATAGTGGATCCTCCGTGGTAATCCTAACAAGTTGTAGCATAGCATAATGTAACTAGTAATTTAAGGACGACTTAGAAATCGAGCTCTAAGGTTTCTAGATCTGATCTGCAAGTTTCTAGCACATAGATCACCGAAGTCGAAAAGGTTGTGCCCATATACTTGTGTAAAAGGGGAAAAGACTGAGTGAGAAAAAGCTTAAGGACTTCCTGCCGTAGTGCCATGTTATGGCAAAAAAGCGCAACTTTTTTAGGGAGGAAGCTCATTAAGGATGGTGTCAAGACAACACAACAGTTTCTATTCTTGAAAAGAGCTTTTAAAGTATTTAATGAAACGGTAGGGCGCATTAAATCAATGCTGAATTCATTAACTCTTGCGGGAGGACCTGCTCGAAATATAATATATGTGGCAATACCATCATTCCTCGGGTATACTTTTCTCAATGAAACATACAATTAATCTAAAAAAGGTCTCGTCTTGGTCTTTTTAAGGATGGCTAATAATATAAGTCATCGTAAAGAATACGATTTAGTAGTAATGCATGCATAGGTATAGTTAGCATTCTTTACAAAGGATTTACCATGCACCAACAAATCAATCTTATTTTCTTATGCATTATCTCTTCGATACATGCTATGGAACCTGCACAACGCACTTCCAGCACTTCAAAAAATAACCATTATCCGTATATTCGAACTCCCCACAGCATACGATCTGGGATAGGAAAACCTCTGCGACCAACCGCTATAGAGAAGCTTTATAAGTACGCTGGTGCAGGAAATATACAAGCACTTGAAGAAATGTGTGAAGAATACGGTAATCTTGATGAGCCATTCGAGGGATTTACGGCGATCTACCATGCGACATCTGCAGGGAATGTTGAATCAGTGAAATTTTTCACCTTTGGTGGAGCACATATGACTCGACTTTTTCCAGCCTCTGATCAGGAAGATCAATCGGATAATATACTTGATATCCCCGTGGTTGAATCACTCCTTGATGTTGCTATTAAGCAGGGGCATCGTGATCTAGCACTCTTCCTGGCTCAGTTCATACCACTATGGTTTGTAAACGGCAGAGGTGAATTACCTCTCTGTAATGCACTTCGCTATAATCGTCCTGATCTGGCATTTGCATTAATAAGGAACAACTCCTCGTATAGTACCTATCTAGCAGTTCAAGAATCAACCATTGAAGCTGAAACTGTCTTGTCATGCGCTCGTAGACTTGGGCATCATGACATCGCTGATTATGTTGAGATAGCTCTCAAGCTTCCTGGTTCTCTAACAAGCGATGAACCCTCACGAGCGGTTTCAACGGCATTAAAGGAAAGGGGCTTATTTACTTTTCGATGGGTAGTCCTACCAAGCCTCTGTGTACTTACTATTGGAGCTCTGTATATCATTAAGACGCAGGCACCTAAGCCCTTTCTTGAGTCCTTGGTACAATTGCCCTTACTTTATCGAGGTCAACATAGTGGCTAATGTAAGCTTGCTGCTGAGTTGGCTCTGCCAATGCATTTGACCATAAGACATAATAAATTATAATAGAAACACGCAATCTTGTTTTATGTATAAAAACTTAAGATTGTTGAGGAGTTTATGATGAGGACATTCATTGAATGTCTTCATTGCCATCGCATCCAGCCCTTCAGGGATTGATAGTGGAGCTTTTAGCTCAACATTCATAGAAAGTAGAGAATATTAAAATAAGATAAACGAATGAAATGATTAAGGAAGGTTATCATGAACAAAGTTTTATTGCTTCTGACTTCACTCTTCTTTTTTCAAGGCATGAATGCTATGGTAAAAGTTAAGCAAAGTGCTGATAAAAAATTAATAGGCGATGCTGCGCAGGCAGATACTCGCGTAAGAAAGGAAGATGTAGCGGAAAATGCTACTGATCACTATAGGGCTGCGCAGCCAGCTAGAAAAAGAAATAGTTCATTTCGATCCGCTCCTGCTCGAATAGATGACGAAGCAGATGAAAGCGAGCAGAGCTCTGGAGACAGTTCTTCATCGTATGAGTTGCCACATGAGGGTATAACGAATGATGATACCACGCACCCAGGGAAAATGTTTCAAGCGATTTATCGAGGCGATACATTGGATGTGCCCGATTTTCTTGATCAAGGAGTCTCTGTGAATGCTAAAAATCGTTCAGGAAATACCCCATTGCATTTGGCCGTGCAAAAAGCCACGATAAAAACAAAATGGCTCGTAGGAGAACTTATAAAGAGGGGCGCTGATATTTATGCGTTGAATAATAAGAACGAAACGATTTTTGTGAATGCGGATCCTGAAATGTCTAGCTTAGTACATAAACTGGAAAAAAAACGGGACGCCAATGTTTCCACGCAAAATAATATAGCTGCTATGCAGCAGCTTCCAACTAACGAAGTTGATAAAAATCAAACTACACCTTCAGTTAAAAAAAGAAAGAGCTCATTTCGATCTGCTCCTGAAAAAGGGTCTCGAATAAAGGGTGAAGAAGATGAAAGCCAACAAAGCACGAGAGGTGGTTCATTCATCAATAAAGAAGCTAATAACGATGGTACGCTCGAAGAAAGATTGTTCCGGGAGATTTCTCGTAAGAATACACCGAAAACGATTGCGTTATTGGATGAAGGAGCTCCTGTTAACGCGATAAATAAACTGGGCCACACCCCTTTACATCTAGCAGCGCGATGGGCAACAAAAGGTAGAATGGTACTTGTGTCTGAACTTATAAAAAGGGGTGCTGATACCTCCCCTGTGAATGATTATGGCGAAACAGTTTTTGACTGCGCTGATTCTGAAGTGGCTACGTTAATGCATGAACTGGTAAAAAACCGGGACTCAGATGATACGAAAAAAGGTGCGGCATCGTCAAGACTTCTTACGAGGCAATCGTCTCAAACAAGTGCACCACAAAGAACATCAGCTAAAGTTAGTCAGAATAGTAAAAAAGAATTAGTATGCGATGCTGCTCATGTAGCTCCTCACTCAAAAAAGAAAGATTCCGGGCAGATAGCAGATAATGGTACTGATAAAAATCAAACTAGACTGCCAGCTAAAAAAAGAAGGAGTTCATTTCGATCTGCTCCTGAAAAAAGGTCTCGACTAGATGATGAAGAAGATGAACGCGAACAGAGCATTGCAGACAGTTCCTTTATCGATAATGAGAAAGAAGGTGATAACGATGGTACGCTCGAAGAAAGATTGTTTCATGAGATCTCTCGCAAGAGTACATTGAAAGTGATTGCTTTATTGGATCAAGGGGCTCCTATTAATGTGATAAATAAGCTCGGCAATACGCCTTTACATATAGCAGCGCGATGGGCAAAAAAAGGTAAAATGTTAATTGTCTCTGAACTTATAAAAAGGGGCGCTGATACCTCCCCTGTGAATGTTCATGGCGAAACAGTTTTTGATTGTGCTGATCCTGAAGTGGCTACGTTAATGCGGGAACTAGTGAAAAACCGGTACATAGATGATACTTCAGAAAGTGACGCATCGCCTACACCTCTTAAGAGGCAATCATCTCAAACAAGCGCACCACAAAAAACATCAGCTCCTGCGAGGACACGAGCTATAGGTGAGGGAAACCAGCACGAACTACAGATACAACATTCAGCTCACCTTTCTCATTCGCCTGTACAGAGACCGCCATTACCTATGGGGCAGAATACCAATGTGCAAGAGGACGGTTTAATAGAAGTACCCCTCATGCCGCTAGCTCAAAAAAGTTCGGTGCCTGAGCAAAGTCAATTGGCGGTTCAGCCACAGGAAGAAAGTGATCAAAGTTCGCGTCAAGAAAAACGGCTAAAAAGTGATCTTTTTGCAGTAGCGCAGAAAGGTGATAGGCTACAATTGATAGATCTTTTAATGCAAGGAGCATCATTAAAATGGCGCTCTGATAAGGGTGCTACCATAGCTCATGTGGCTGCACGGCACAATCATTTAGGGATGGTGCAATGGTTGCTTGAAATATATCCTGATTTGGTTGATATGACTGATGATCGGGGCTATACAATAGCGCATGTTGCCGCGCAACTTGGTCATATCGAACTGGTAAAATGGTTAATCTTCCGGTTTCCAGATCTTTTGATGAAGACGGATAAAAGTAGGAGCACGGCACTTCATCTTGCTGCCTTTAAAGGACATTTTGAAATTGTGAAATATGTATTACAAAAACATCCAGAACTTGCGAATAAATTAGGCAATAAGGATATGTCTGTACTTATGAACGCAATATGTAGCGATAATCTTGAAATGGTAAAATGGCTGATGCGCTGCTTTCCCGATCTTATACCATTACTGGCGATTAAAAAACATTCCATACTCCATGTCGCTTCGGCGCGCAGCCTCGAGGTAGTTCAACACATAGCACAATCATGCCCCGTTTTATTACAAAGCGAGGATGGTCTTACCTGTCTTTATAATGCAGTAATTGCGAATAAGCTTGAAATTGTTCAATGGCTTGCTCATACCTATCCACGCTTGCTCACTATAAAAAATAACAAGCAAGAGACACCATTGGATGTGGCGCGAAGCCTTAATAAACCAGCGATTATACAAATATTAGAAGATGCTGAGAAAAGGCATGAACAAACAGTTCTTGACAGTTCGAATAACTCCTCTACAAAGCAGGCATCGCAAAAAGCTACCTCAATAGAAGATAGATCCAACGTGCCAGTTAATAATCAACAAGAACATGTGGCCAGAAATATAATAATCCCGCGTCAGCCTGAGCTAGCTGATTTCGTAGATGTGCATAAACGTATTAATGGGTTGACGGTTCTTCATTGTACACTATTGCAGGGTACAGCGATTATAAAGCAGTTTCTTGAAATGGGAGCTGATATAAATGCCCTAGATAATGAAGGCAAAACAGTTCTTATGAAAGCTATTGAAAATAGAAATGATGAACTTGTTCGATCGATTGTTTCTCAAGGGGCAAGCCTTAATATTCAAAATAATGCAGGCCAAACCGCTTTGATTTTGGCAGCGCAGAATGGGCTATTACCTCTAGTTGCATTCCTTATAGAAAATGGAGCTGACACAAGGATACAAGATAAGAACGAAAAGACCTTTGTAGCATATTTAGATCCATCTATAAGACCTCTTATTGGCGTATTGGTAGCTAAATCTGCGCGGGTGCATAATATCAATGTTTCCTTTGGCGGCGTTGGTGGACCTCCTCCTTATTGATTTTTGTTTGGCCGTCCTGCATGTATCCGCCTATGATGAGGAGGCATTTTGAATAATATATATGCTGTTTTCAAAATTGAAGCGACGAGCCTCTATTAAAATATTAAAAATCAAGCGTCGAATGAATTCGATTAATCCCTCCAAGTCAATCTCACTTCCAATTACTTGAGCGATATTTGTAGAGCTTGCAGCACTATATTTTTTTTCAGGATACATTGCAAAACTTGTGCAAAGTCTTCAATGTGAATAGCTTTACCATGCGTGTTTCTGTCAAATCGCTCCTCCTACCCGATTATAAGAATCTCGACTGGGAGAAGGATAAAATCTTATTTGACATTTTTTTTCAATCCTGTAGAATAAGTATACTTGCCTATAGAGAGACACTGTAGGTAAGGCGAGCATGAAATCTGCTGATTGGCGGTAATTGTGCTGCTTTGCAATGGAAACCGGTTGAGAAGCTCGTCTTAATCGAGTTAATTGCATTATAATTTTTTTAATCTAGAACCTATCTTATTGATCTCATATGCAGCAAAGTAGCTTTGTTCCTATGCAGAAGAAAAGATGATCATAAAATGGTAGAATGGTTGCCTGTAAGATTTGGGTGCAAAGTGACAGATAGTCACCTTGCACCAGACGTTTAATAAAGATAAGAATGAATGATTGATATAATAGGGATAATAATAGTAGGAGATTTTATGAACAAGTTTATAGTACTTATGAGTGTAATGCTCTTTTTTCATGGCATTACCGCTATGAATACTTCTCTCGTACGATCAGAGGCTCAAGAGCAAACAACTTCTGCTCGTTTACATTCTGCCAATGAATCAGCAGCTGTAAAAAGAAGGGTACCATTTGAATCTGAGCAAACAAAACGGCCCCGTACTGGCAGTGAACGACCTCTTACTGAGCCGTCAGATCGCTCGACAGATATAAGGACTGCTGCGCAAACATTGCTCGGTCTTGCCGATTTTGCGGAACAGGTGGTACCTCAGAAGATTAATAACCAAGCACAATCTATGCAGGTGCAGAAGGCACAAACTACTGTCCCATCCCCAAAAAATGGTCAACGTTCATCAGGAGGATTAGCGTTATCCCCTCGAGCGCAAACAAATGCGGTACCGTCGACTCCAGCTAGTCAGCCTGTACAGGCTGTAAGTAGCACAAATGTATCTTCTGAAGTTTCGAAAATCCACAAGGATCTTTTTAAGGCTGCTAGAAAGGGTACTTTAAAAGATGTGCAGGATATCATTCACCAAGGAACTTTGCACACTGTGCTTGGCGATAAAGGGCAAACGGTATTACATGAAGCAGCTTTTAATAATCGTTTAGAAATAGTTCAATGGCTCGCAACACATTATTGGGATTTAGCGGCAAAGAAAGATATGACAGGAAGAACGGCTCTTCAAGTTGCAGTCAGACGTGGATATTTCGAGATTGCGAAATTTTTAGCAGAGCAATTTCCCCATATACTACGTGAGCGCGAATTGCATGGCTGGACCGCTCTACATGAGGCAACAATTAGTGGGGATATTAAAATGGCCCAATGGTTGATGACGAATGATCCTCAACTTCAAAAATTACGAACCAATGATGGATGGACAGTACTCCATACTGCTGCATCAAAGGGAGGCAAGTTAGAGATAGTACAATACATCGCGAGAAACTGTATCCCGTTTTTGATCGATATAAAAAACAATAAGGGACAGACCTGCGTGGATATTGCTCGGAGCAATAATAATAATGATATAGCGCAGTGGTTAACTGCCACATATCCACAATTAGCTAGTAAAAAAAGTAATCCTGGCTTGTCTACAGCAGTAACCAACCAAGCAGATCAGCCAGCAGTAGCAGATAAACAAACCAAGACGGTTAAAGCAGTTTCTACAGCTTCCACGAGCTCTGCGGTAACAAGGCAATCAGGTGTCAAAAGAACTCTATCTTCAACTGATGAACTGCATAAAGTGGCTCCTAAAGATACGCAACAGACAGGGCATGATAAAGATAAAACGGCTCGTACCTCTCCTGCCCAGCATAATGCTGTGCAGGCAGGAACTAGTTTGCCTCTGTCCGCGCAGAATACTGTAACTTCTCAGAGCAGACAAAAAGCAGACCCGGCACAGCCGACTGTGCAAAATGCTTCAAACGTACCCACACCAGTATGGCCTTTTCCACCTACCCAAACAGTAAGTTTAAGAACGGAGCAGGTTAAAAAGGGTTCTGCAGCAAAGAAAAATCAGATGTCTACTCAAGTAGTGCAGACGGGAACCTCCCAAAATTCAACTGTTTCACCCGATCAGATACCGACTCCACCTGTACAAACCGTGAGTGCATCTCCTCGAACAGTGCACGAAGAGTTACTTTTTACCGCGGCCCAAAAGGGTAACCTATCTGATCTGCAAAGGATTTTGAAAGACGGAGCGCCCCATACAGCAGTAGATGAGAAACAGCAAACAATATTACATATAGCGACAGCACATAATCATACACAGGTAGTTCAGTGGCTTTTAAGTAAGTATCCAGATTTGAAAGATAGACTTTCAGTGGATGGTACCGCTTTGCACACTGCAGTCATGCATGGTCATTTTGATCTCCTGAAATGGTTTGAACAGCACTGTCCCGAACTTTTTCACAAACTAAGCCCAATGAGTGCGTCTGTCCTTCACACCGCCGTATTGAAAGAACGGTTAGATATAGCGCAATATTTGGCACGCAATTATCCTCAGTTAGTAAGGTCTTTAGCCAGCAATAATCTCACAGTGCTGCATACGGCGACGCTAGGCAAAAATCCTGACATGGTAAAATGGCTTATAGAAGAATATCCGGACCTCAAAATCTTGGTGACTGCTCAGGGTGCCACCATATTACATACAGGAGCAATAAGAAAAGGAAGGCGCATTATAGATTATCTTGTGCAAGAATGTCCATCATTACTGTATGTCGAAGATAATGAGGGTCACACCTGTCTTCATGCTGCAGTATTAAAGGGAAAACCGTCAGTTGCCTCATGGTTAGCAACCAATTACCCGCGACTACTCACTATAAAAAACAAAGCGCACAAAACACCGTTAGAAGAAGCTATTGGAAATAATAAACAGGATATGGTAGCGGCTCTTTGCCAGCAAGGTGCTCCGCAACTTTCGAACGTGCAGCCTGCTCAACAGCCGTCCGCGAATGCTGCTACAAGCTCTGCGGCGACACAAACTGCAGCTAAAGCAGCTACGAATGTACCTCATCACACAGTACAACCGAGTTCAGTGCCTGGCATGATGCTCGTACAATCTTTGTATCAGTTCCAACAGCAACCTGTGAGGACTTCAGCGGTGGTAGGGACACAAGCTGTATCACAACCTGTCGTAAGGCCTTCTTTAGTTCCATCAGGGACGCTTGATCCGCAGCTTCAACAGCAAGTTGTGAGATCTTTTGCATCTCAACCTGCAACAACTTGGCCATGGTATATGCCAATGATTCAAATGCCTCAATCTCAGCAGCAACCTGTAAGAACTTCAGCAGTAGTAGCTACGCAAACCCCATTTCGGCCTATCATAAGCACATTTACGTACATGCCGAAACCTAACTCGGCGCCAGTACAGATGTCGCAGCTCCCGGCGCAACCTATAAAAAGTACTATAGCTTCTACAGCGAGGACACAGACTCCAGCTACATCAGTTCCTGTCGAGAATGTTTCTTCACAAACTATGAAAGCTACTCCGGCTCAAACCGCGAGCGTTACGATACATAAGCCTGAATGGGTAGATTTTATTGACGTAAATAAACACATTGGTGGCAAAACTGTGCTTCATCATGGATTATTGCAAGGCAGTGCCGTTGTACTTAAGCTACTTGCACTGGGCGCTGATATTAATGCCCAGGATGGTGAAGGCAAGACTGTTCTTATGCAAGCGGTAGAAAATAAGAATGAGGAACTCATACAGCTATTACTGAGCAAAAATGCCAACGTAAATATGCAAAATAATGTAGGTGAAACAGCATTAATTATTGCTGCAAAGGGTGGTTCTTTATCTCTTGTTACGCTCCTTATTGGAAAAGGCGCGGATACAGCGATGCGAGACAAGCGAGGCAATATGTATATCACTTATTTAGATCCATCAATACAAGGACTGGTAATTGCAATCTTAGCCCAACGATCATAAGTGCTTGGGAATAGTATAGTAAGATAAACGAATAAAACGATGAAGGATGGTTATTATGAAAAAGATTATGATAGTGCTGGGTGCAGTACTATGCTTTCAAGGCATGAGTGCTATGGAAAAAATTGCTCAGATTGCTGACCAAGAACTAAGAGATGGCTCTGCACATGTAGGTACAGCAAAAGTATTGAGGCGCACGGTTGAAAGCATCCAGGAGACTACTAACGACCAGCATGTGCAAGCGACCAAGAAAAGAAGTTCTTCTTTTGCTTCCACGTCTGAAAAAAGATCGCGCTTCGAGTCCGGACATGACGAAAGCGAACAAAGCACCACCGCAGTCGCCGCGCTACATGAGATGCGTTATCGAAATGACATATTTCAGGAGCTAAGGGATCGTAACAGTGGAAATGTTCTTGCATTATTAGAGCAAGGGGCAGCTGTAAACGTAAAAAATCGCAGCGGTGATACTCCTCTGCATATTGCTATGCGAACTGCCACGAAAAACAATATGTCCGTTGTAGAAAAACTGATAGAAACAGGTGCTGATATAGCTGCCTTAAATAATAAAGGCGAAGCAATTTTTGAAGGTGCTCTCCCTGAAGTAGCTGACTTATTCTATGAGTTGGTAGATAAACGGAAGCAGGTTTCTGCCCCGAAAAGTGCTTCCATTTCTCGTGCAAGTGGCAAACGAAAGATATCTGTTCCTGATAGATTAGATACTTCTTTCATTAAATCTTCATCCCCGGTTACGCCTCAACGCTCGACCGATCTTCGCTTAAGGAAAGCTCCTCAGCAGATAAGTCAGCAATCTGAGGAGGACAATGAGTCGTCCAACTGGGAGTATGTCGATAGTGAAGAAGATTCTCTTGAAGAAGAATTATTTAGGTATATCACTCAAGGAAACAGTAGAAAAGTATTTGATTTACTAGAGCAGGGCGTGCCAGTAACTGCGAAAAATCGTAGTGGAGATACGCCTCTGCACGTGGCTATGAGAAACGCAACAAAAAATGATATGACAATCGTAGATGAGCTTATAAAAAGAGGAGCTGACGTTTTTGACTTTAATTACAAAGGTCGATCAGTTTTCGAAGGGGCACGTCCTGAAGTGGCTGAATTAATTTCTCAGTTAGTAGGAAAACAAAAGCAAGCTCTTGAGAAGCAGAAGGCCGTTCAGGTGGCTGGTGTAGTAAGTAATCCTACTGAGGAAGTTCCTGAGCAATCTGGAGATAATTCAGTAGCAACTGTCGCAGACGACAATATTGTTATTGAAGATGATTCCACAGCAACTGCCGGAGAGGAAAATATTGTTATTGAAAAAGATGATTCCACGCTCCAAAGTAAGCTGTTTAAAGACGTCCATAAAGACATCTATAATGGAAATACTCAAAAAGCATTAGCGATACTCAAACAAGGTGTACCAGTAAATATGAAAAATCGTTACGGTAATACTCTGTTACATGCTGCTGCGCGAAGGGCCACACCAACCAATATGACGGTTGTCAAAGAATTAATAAAAAGAGGTGCAGATATACGGGCCGTGAATAAAAGAGGTAAAACAATTTTTGATAAAGTTCATCCTGAAGTCGAACGCATTATTCGTGAATATGCCAAAGAACGGGACGCAGCGATTTCTGTACAAAATGGTTCTACACCGAAAGCAGCTATTTCCACAGGATCTGACGAAAATACTAAGAATAATTCGACAAAAAAAAGAACTCCTTCTGGTGAGTCGACTCCGGAAAAAAGAGCTCGAATGACGAACGAACAGGATGAAAAAGAACAATCTGAAAAGCCAGTGGAAAGTCCCAATGGTAATTCGGTTGCAGGAGTGCATGGAGAATTCTTTAAAGCACTGAGGAATCGTAATACAGGTACGATTATTGCTCTATTGGATCAAGGAGCTCCCGTTAATTCGAAAAATCGTTATGGCAATACACCTTTACATGTAGCTGCGCGAAACAGTAATGTGGCGATTGTAAAAGAGCTGATAGAAAGAGGTGCGGATGTAACAGCTACTAATAATAAGGGCGAAACAGTTTTTGATGCAGCTCCTTTTTTAGCGGATTTAATTCGAGATTTAGTAAAAAAGCGGGAACAAGGGCTTTTGCCGCACAAGAGTGTTTCCTCACAATCATTGCCATCTGCTGGACGAGAGGTCTCTCCTCCTCATGCAGCAGGTACTCCTACAAGTAGACAGACGCCAACGGCTGTTGTGCCAAGCGGTGCACCATCTTCTTCAGACAAACCTGTTGTAAAAGCCAATGAATCGGATGTAGATAATTCAAGATCTACAATGCTTTCAGAACGGAGAACAATTGTTATCCAAGAAGATGATGACTCAACAGATAGTAGCGATGTGATTATAGTGCCACCGACTCAAAAACATTCTACTCCTCAAGCTTGCCAAGCAGAAAATAACCTGGATGCACCTCGAGAAGCTCAATTAAAACAGGATCTATTTGACGCGGCCAGAAACGGAGATGTATTAGCAGTACAAAATCTGTTAAGACAAGGAGCGTCTCATAAGTGGCTATCCCAGTATAATGAGACAATACTCTATGAAGCAGCGCAAAAAAATCATTCGGAGTTGGTCCAGTGGCTCTTAAAAAATTATCCCGATCTCCTTGATATGCTCCCCTTTTCTGGTGATACTGTATGCCATATGGCTGCCAGATATGGTCATCTACCAATGGTAAAGTGGTTGATTGAGAACTATCCGCATTTTGTACAGAAGGTAAATAACTTCCGACAGTCAATACTTGTTGCTGCTGTCGCGGGTAAACATATCGAATTAGCGAAATATCTGGCAGGTGCCTATCCAGAACTTGTACATTGTCGCTATTCTACGGGATACACAATATTGCACGTAGCGGTGCTTAATGTAGATGAGCCGATGATCGATTGGCTGCAAGAATCCTATCCAGAACTTACGACACTCGTAAATGATTCTGGATCTACGATATTGCATATGGCAGCTAGCCGACTGAATATATTGCACAACTTAATCAACAGATGCAAAGCACAAGGATGCGAACAGCTCATCTACGTGAAGGATACTAACGGAGATACTGTATTGCATATGGCTGCTCGCGATTTTCCTGCTAACAAAGCTGCTCATGTTGAAATTATTGAGTGGATAACGGACCACTATCCATTGTTACTGAGTATGAAAAATAATGTTCAAGAAACACCTTTAGAGGAAGCTCAACGAAAAGGCCATTTCTACTCCGTACAGATTTTACGCCGCGCTCAAGAAAAGCATTCACAAGCAACGCCAACTCCTGCTTCAGTGGCACAAACGTCATCGATCGTACTTGCACCTGAACATATAGGGGTACAAGCTCCTGATATTCAGGTTCCTGCACCTTCCGTGGAAGTGATTTCACTTCAATTAGGCTACATACCCTATCTTAATGTTAATAGACGTATTAATGGAATGACTGTTCTGCATTGTGCTTTATTGCAAGGTACAGCGGTTATAGCGCAGCTCCTTGAAATAGGGGCGGACATAAATACGCAAGATGCTGAGGGCAGGACGGTTCTTATGAAAGCGATAGCTCATAAAAACGAGGAGTTAACAAGGCTCTTTCTTTCACACAAGGCCAACCTTGATCTTCAAAATAGCGCAGGAGAAACTGCGTTAATTCTTGCAGCGAAGCATGGGCTACTGTCCATCGTGACGCTCCTGATAGAAAAAGGTGCTAATACACGGATTCAAGACCAAAGCGGTAGAACATTTATCGCTTATTTAGATCCATCTATAAGCGGTCTTGTTAGCTTCTTGCTCGCTAAAATTGGACAAGAACTGGTTTCTTAAAAAATACTAGGTAACTAAAACATATGTAACAGGTGGGAAGAATGTATGATGAAATATAGAGCGCATGAGTTCACTGATTTTTTTTCAAGCACTTGCTGTCAGTGATTCATTTGATAATTCTATAATCAGTATGTTGGCAAAATTGGGCATGCCGCTCTCATCCAATATTTCATCGACACGGGAGAATTCTTTGATGTCCAGGTACTTGGAAGTGATAAATTTAGAGGGAGCACACCATTGCATCTTGCTACTGAGGGTAACGAAAACTGCATAAGAATATTACCCTCTGTGCCGGGAAGGCCCCTAAATGTATGTATGGGGATGAGAAGCTCAAGATAGTATCTCGAGATCATCGAGGTACTATCTTCTAACAACTCTTGCCTGTATCTCATTTGCTGATACTACCACATGTGAACTGTAACAGTTTTTAATAATCAAAATAGTGCCAGAACAGCCTCGCCTTTGTACTGAGTGATGTATCTACTTAGAACCACTCATGATAGAGACTATAATGCTGCGAAAAATATCGAACGAGTTAGGGCATTAACTCTTGGGTTAGGCGATATAAGACCAACTTTGTTGGCTATCGCTGTCTGATCCCAGAATCCCCGGAATGTATTCCTGGGCGAGTATGTCAACTCCGTATGCAATATTTTGGGTACCACCATCAGGACGTTCTTGTTCGGCCAGCCTGTTAAAAGTTGCTCGTGAGCCCCGATGAATTGAAAGTCCTGACACAGGGAGATCTATGCGAAATACTTGTATACTAATTATGGAGTTGCTATGACATTCTTACGAGCACTACTGTTCTCTTGAACTGCTCCTGGAATGGTATGTCACGTATTTTGACTGCATCTAAATACGCGCTATGTGCATCGCCCAAACTATAGGTTTAATGACAAGTTATTTTGAATGGCAATTTTTTAATGGGAAGACCATTTTTGTCTTTGGTACTCGGCGTTACAATAATATACTGCGTTACAGCGAGAGCACATTTTAGGAGCGTCTGCTTTTCCACACTGATGGCACGCGCGAGTGCTCCGTTGTATGGGATGTATGATCTGCTGCATCACGGGCTTTCTTTGTTTGCGACCTGAGTTCATAGATACACCTAAGACGAGCATGGCATTCATCTGAACTTCCTTCGGGAGTTTGCAGACCTCGTTGGTTTATTCTTCTTGTTCTTGCGGTTGCTCAACAGGCGGTTGAGAAAGTCTTGTGATTAATTCTTGCATACATGATGCACTGAGTTCTTGGGTAAGAAGAATAGACATTTCTTTCGCATCTTTTCTAATACGTTCTATATTTGAAGTATTTGGTGCATGCGGGCCAGGTCCCACACTCACGTGGCTAGACCATTCATGAATATCGAATTCATTCAAAGGTAATACAGCTGATTGTCCTTTGAGCAATCGACATAATCGTATATTGGGAGCTATGCAAGGAACGAGGAGATCACATTTGATAGAATCATTAAACATTCCGTGTGCAAGTTTTGCGATATTTTCATTATCGAAATAGGTTACGGTTAATAATCCATCGCCCACTGCTTGAACTTCTTTATTTTCAATTCTCGAGCGATAAGAATCTTTTGTAGCCCAGGCATCTAACCTAATTGCGCATACATTCAGGAGAATCATAAGAAAAAGCGGCTTATAATAGTCGCTGATGGCTGGTACTCCTCTCCCTCCCTCTCTGACATAATCCCAATAATTGCATGCTCCTAAGAGTAGAAACAAACTATTCCAGACCCAAAAGAGTTCTCGTTTATAGAGAGGAAGTTTTGGCTGGACAGCCTGTCCTCTTCCATGGATGAAATCATCTCGCGTTAAGCGCAATGCAACTTTTTTTAATATGTTCGCGGTTTCAGATTTAGGTATTTCCAAGTACTGAACAACTCGCAAAACCGTAAGTAAATCATCAAAACTATAATCTTGCAGGACCGTGTAATTAGGTTTTTCGGACCTATATATAGGCAAAAATAGCATAAGCTCACGGCTCTCTAAAACAAGGGGTATTACTTCGTTTTCAGAGGAAGAAGCGCTATTCGCCATGCAGTTCTTGAGAGTTTTACATGATTGTGCAAACTCAGTATCTACTGTAAATGTTGCATTATCAGCAGTCGCTAAAGAAACTTTCTGATTAGTTTTTGCATAGTCGAGCTGTGCAGTTTGAACCATTGCACAGAGAGATGGACAAATGAGTAGGGAGAAAAAAAGAGTAGATGTATTCATGGCGTAGTCACTTTCGACGAGGTTGTCTTCATGTTTTTCCCTGGGCGAGCCAGAGAGATGTCCTCTAGTTACATTACATTAATAATACAATATGAATAGTTTATGTCAAGAAATTCTTTCTAAGAGAAAACTTTATTGCCTGTATAGGTGGCAAGATGAAGAGGGGGGCATGTTTTTTTGTAGGTACATGTAGTGTATCTGTATGACGCTCTAGGGTACAGAAAACCAATTTTTAGACCTTTGTGCCGGACAAAAAAGAATTATGAGGAAAGTAGCAAAGAATAGACCAATGCTATCAAGTCACAATGCGCCCTTAAGGTCCTCTGAATAGCATTATTGGACGTTTGGGTGCCTCGAAAATTGCTACGAATGGGTGTCTCTTAAAGTTGGTCTATAGCATAAGGCCCTGTGGGTAGTTGTTTATGAAATAAACACTTGGGCACAATAAGTCAATTGTTGAATTTTTGTTTGCCTCGTGCTACAATTAGAAATAATTTGATAATTAAACTAGCATACTTAAAGGAATCACCACTTATGAAAATACAGATATTCTGCGCAGCTCTATTAATGAACTATGCGCTCTATGCAGAAAAAATAGTTATATCGAACCAATCAGATCTTCCGTGCATGGTTTTTCTACCTGATCAACCCGGGTCTAAGGCAATAATGATACCTTCGACCGAAGATTCGTCTATTCTGAATACAAATCTAGGTCGGGATAATCTTTTTATTTCGAGCTCACTAGTGGGTACTAAGGCAATACGCGTAACTCGATCAGGGATAGAGGTGTGGGATTATAATGTTAATCAACCAACAATAATTTCGCATTCTCCAGAGCGTTTTTCTGATCTACATATTGTAATTGATCCAATGGGACAGATTTCAGTACACAATGGCTCTTTACTCGTTAACGAGCATGAAAAAGCAGACGATGCACAAAAGAAGTTTCTTGAGGCTCTCGAGCTAGCTGATTTTAATCAAGCTCAATATTGGCTCGCTCAGGGAGCTGATATTAATAGGTATGATGAAGAGGGTAATACACCATTATTGCATTATGCCCGCCAAAATCCACTCTACGTAGGAGATATTATGAAATTTCTCATACGGAATGGTGCTCAGGTAAACGCGCAGTCTCGCACTGGCAACACAGCACTCTTTTACTGCATTCTAGACTCAGGATTTCATAAGGGGGACATCATTTCTTTACTGCTCGCTAATGGTGCAGATGCTTCAATCAGAAATCATGAAGGTTTTTCTTCACGTAGTTTCATAACAAATCCACCAGCACATTTGCCTAGACTAAGCGATGAAGCTAAGCAGTATCTTACCCAACGTTTTGGCCGACAGCTAGGAATCGTATAAAAAGTTTTCAGAACAGAATTATAACGTATTGATGCCATAGCTGCCATGTAAATGATATGGCGAACCGCAGACCGACCTCCTTCGATGGAAGCAGTACCTTTATAGGCATCGCTTTGGCGAACAAATGGAGCAACACCAAGTAAGGCTGGTATTTGCTTATCAGTTATTATGCCAAGCTTAGGCATTTTTGCTAAGAGAGCATTGGCTGTTGTTTTACCAACTTCAGCCATTGAGGTGATAATCTTCAATTTTAATATACAAGGCCCTCGATTTAGATCTTCCCATTACCCACATCTGAGCATAAAGATTAGGTTTATAGACAAAAAAGAGGTTCAATGGAACACTAGCCTGACTAAGAAAACGTGCCAAAAACCTCGCGAGAAAAACATGAAACTATCGTATTGTATCGTTATAGCTCTGTATCTCACAACGAACTGCTCCGGCTCATCTACAAGCACCTACAAGAAAAGATCGCGTCTCTCTCATGCAGCTAAATTCGATCTTGAAATGGAACAAGAGGTTAAACTACTTGCAAATGAAAGACTTCGTTCCTTAGGTACTCAACGTGCCGTGGGACAGCAGATTGACAAATTCTTAGCAGATGGTGCTGACATCAATGGATTTGATGGGCCCACCGGCAAAACTGCACTTCATTGTGCTGCAGAAAGTGGCGACTTTACATTGGTTAAGCATCTCATCAGAAGGGGAGCGCACATCAATGTTACTGATAGAGGAGGGCGTACGCCACTTCATTGGGCAGCAATATCGGGTGATTCAGACGTCGTTTTATATCTCATGAGAAATGATCCAAGTCTTCAAGAGAAACAGAATTTTAAAAGCGAAAGAGCCCTTCATTGCGCAGCTGAAAAGGGAAATCTCGAAGCTTGTATGGCTTTAGTAAATGCTGGCTGTGCAGTTGACCCAGTGACAAGTGCAGGACGTACGCCTCTGCATCTGGCCGCACGTTGGGGACATACTGATGTGGTGGCCTATCTTCTCAGTAAGGGTGCCTCCTTGATAAGAATTACGATAGGGGGAAATACTGCGCTGCACGAAGCAGCAATTGGAGGACATGTTGATACTGCAATTACTCTTATTGAACGGGGCATTAATAAGGAGGCACAAGCTGAAGACCGTATAACAGCTCTTCTCATGGCAGTGAAGCATGGCCATAAAGAATTCACCAGGGTCCTTCTGGAACGGAAATGCCAGGTAAATGCTCGACTATCTAATGAAGATTGCGCATTACATTTGGCAGTGCGATTAGGTGCTCAGGATCTCTGCGAATTGTTAATACAGTATGGTGCTGGACTTGATGTTCGGAATAAAGATGGTGTTACGCCCTTACATCTGGCCGTGCAGGAAGGGCTAGATCTTCTTGCGGTACGACTAGCTGAGCTCGGTGCTGATACGCTACTCAAAACTCCCCAAGGCGAAACTTCAAATTCTCTTGCTTTAAACAGGAAGCCATCTTCGAGTAATGCCGTCCTTGCGGTTGCTCTCTTTACGGCAAGGAAAGCATATCTTGAGCAGCAGACGGTATCAAGAACCTCAACAGAAATAGTTCAGACAAGCGTGGCCCAGACTGATACCAAGTACCCTGCTTGAACGGATCATTACTAACACCACAGTAATCTATGAACCATCAGTTATTAGCTATATTCAGCATACCTGTTATAGGATACATCTCAGTTATTTAGTCCTATTACACGGCGAGATACTCCGATTAAAAGTAAAGGATACTTTTGGTAACAGACTCACTTTGGCTGAGAAACACAGGTTAATCGGAATTATTACTCTGAGGGCATACCTGCAAAACAACGTTTTGAGCCCGCTCTTGGAGACTTTGCATACTGTGAAAATCAGCTCAGACAAAGCACAACCAACTCTATCTCATCTCCCCCAGAAGCGCCTACAAGCCGAACACTTCTAGAAGCAGTTTTCGGTTTGCTCGGAAGTGAAAGACGGAAAAAGCTCGTCGGAACTTGATTTGAAAATGTGGTTGGCTCTCTACTAGGTGAGTTACAGCACGTTACCCCAAGCTAGCGATAGGTAAAGAGCTCGACTGGGCAAGAGAAAAAAAGCAAAGCTATCAATCATCCCATAGCAGCTCAGCATTCATTCAAATAACCACATTTTATTAATCTCAAGAATTTGCTACATTTAGTTCCTTACAGAACACTCACCTTGAGTTACGGTCTTTCTCAAGGTCTAAATATGAGGGCTTTATGGTACCAAGAATTTCAAGGATTTGTATTATCATACTCGTTGTAGGAATACGGTATTGCAGTGGCATGAGTCAAAAGATGAGCTGGTGTGATGTTGCCAAGAGTGAACCTTCCAAGGTTGTTAAGAATTCTGCCACAGCTCTTGTGCCAGCCCATATCAGCTCTTCTACGATACTAAAATCTTCTGCTCAAAGTTCTTCAAAGAAGCAAGTAACAAGACATCTCGCACAAAAATTGACCCCAGAAGACCAGGCGTTATTACGGGTAGATGATACCCTTAAAAAAACCTTATGGAGAGCCGCAAATAAAGGAAGAATCGATATATTAGAGCGCGAATTGAGTAACGATCGATCATTAGCGAATCTTCAGACCAATGACAATATGGTGCGACTCATTCATTGGGCAGC
This sequence comes from uncultured bacterium, assembly GCA_963819815.1. Classification (GTDB taxonomy): domain Bacteria; phylum Babelota; class Babeliae; order Babelales; family Babelaceae; genus PRDV01. The sequence continues at coordinate 493,713 of CAWFXL010000001.1, read as the reverse complement.
CAATTCAGGTCAGCTAGCAGCTGTAGAACTACTTGTTCGGTATGGTGCTCGCGTCGATGAATGCGACAAACGGGGAAACAGAGCTATAGGTTTCGCTGCAAGTAACGGTCATAGTGCTGTGGTGAAAGCACTCCATACACATGGGGCTTCACTTACAAAAAGAGATGGCCAGGGTAAGACGTTATTACATTGGGCAGTTGCCCATACAGATATCGTTGACTATATTATTACTCACGAACCAAGTCTTAAAGAAATAACGGACAATGATAAAACCGATCCTTTACAAAGAGCTGCGGGAGAAGGGTATTGCGACACCGTAAAACTTCTTCTAAAAAGCGGAATGAAGTGTGATAGGAAGGATGCCAATGGGAAAACGGCATTCTGGTGGGCCGCAGCAAATGGGCATCTGGAGATATGCAAAGTTCTCGTAGGGGCTGGCGCTAACATCAATACTCGTGATAAGAAAGATCAGGCTGCTATTTCCTGGGCTGCGCACAAAAATAGGGAAGATGTTGTGCGCTATCTTCTGCTTCTCAAAGTAAAACTCGATACGTGTGACGTGGATGGTAAAACCCCTCTCCATTGGGCAGTTCAACATCCTCATATCTTACAATTATTCATTGATGCTGGCGCTGAGGTTAATCGTTGCGATGGCAATAATGCTTCTCCTCTCTTATGGGCGGCGTATCATGGTGTACTTGCATCAGTAGAGCTATTGCTTCAACATCGAGCACACGTAGATCTGTGCGATAGGGATGGAAAAACCGCTTCATCGGTAGCAGCAGCAGAGGGTCATGTAGCCATAGTAACTGTCTTGAATGCTACGAAGGGAGTTAGCTCAAAAAATCTTATACGCGCGTTAAGCCAAGCTGCATGGAATGGTGATATGGATATAATGGCAATGCTGCTCGCTCAAGGTATTGATATTAATAGTTGCCAGAAAGATGGAAGAACACCGCTTAGTTGGGCAGCAGGAAACTCTCACCCTAATGCGGTACGATTTCTGATACAGCAAGGCGCGCAGGTCAACAAGGCTGATGCAAAAGGGCAGACGCCACTTTCCTGGGCTGCCGATAAAGACGCAATAGAAGTCGTTGCGATCCTCCTTGACCATGGCGCTCAGCCAAACAAGGCCGATGCCCAAGGAAAAACATCATTGCACTGGGCGAAAAGTCAGAAAGTCGCTCAGCTCCTTCTTGATGCTGGTGCTGATGTAAACGCTCAAGATGGTGAAGGTAAAACAACCGTGTCATGGGCCTGCATAGTGGGTAATTATCCCTTTGTTAAAGAAGTACTTCAAAGGGGATTTCAGGCCATTAATGCTCGCAGTCGACGCAAACAAAGAACAGCAATTCAATGGGCATTGAGAATGTGTGATGGGGCAGTAAAAAAAGAGGGTAAACAGATTCCCGTAAGTGTTGTAGCAGCTCTCATTGTTGAAATGATCCTCCACGGGGCAGACGCAACACTCCCAGATCATGTAGAGATCACCGCCCAACGTCATGTTGAATCATTAGCCTGCACTCCAGAGAAAAAAAAGCTTCTTCTGGAGGCATTAACCTATAAAAACTTGTCTCCAAAAGAAAGAAGTCTTTTCACCACATTCTTTCATACCATCTATGATGAAGAGATAAAAATTGCCGAGGCAACCGAAAATAATCGTTGCCTAGAGCTGCTTAGAGGATTACGTACGAGCTTCTTGTTTGATCGTACTCTTGAGAAAACCTTGATGAGTAAAAGCTCTTGAGTGGTACCCTGAAAAAAACATTGAATATCAGCACTATTTCTACGATCTGAGTGGCGCCTATCGCGATAAGTGCCTCTTGGTGGTAATTTCTATATCAAGTCCTTGGTTTTTGCATGCCTTGGGCCTAACCGAATCCGCACAAGCCATTGACAAGTTGAAAACTTTTAGGTATTATTAAAGCACTTACTTCAATTAATAAATACATATAGTAAATAGATATTAGATACTACTGGAGGCTCAAATGGCAACTATAAATTGTGTTTGGATAGGTCTATCGTGTATTCTCGGTACGCAATTTCTTCTCGGGATGCACACCAATACGAAAGAAATGGCTACGGCAAAAGAATCTTCTCAGAAACATGTAAACAATATATTTACTCCAGAAATTCTCTTATCATCTTTGGACAATAGTTCAATCGACCTAGGTAAACGGGTACGCGAGCTCTACGGCTCAAATGCATCAGTATCAGAAAAAATTAGCACCATGGTATTGGAACAGTACCTGGCAGGAACACCTAGTGCCGCTTGGGATCGTTTTATGAGAGAAAGGATGATTGGCGCTTCTCCATTGCATCTCGCCGTCAATCTTAAAAAAAGAGAGGCCTTGGAACTATTACTTGCAAGAGGTACAAATGTTGAAGCAAAGGATAATGATGGTGCTACAGCATTGTTTTATGCGGCCTTATATGGTTTTATAGATGGGCTCATAATCCTGCTTGATAGAGGAGCTCATGTAGCCACAGAAAATAAAAAGGGGCAGACTGCATTGCATGCTGCAGCCTTTGGTGGCCATAAAGATGCAATAGAAATGTTGCTTGATAGAGGAGCTGATATAGAAGCAAGAGATAATGAGGGTAATACAGCACTGCATATTGCGACTTCAAAGGGTCATAGAGATGCACTGACGATTCTGCTTGATCGAGGAGCTAGCGTGGAGGCAAAAACTAATAAGGGTAATACATCACTACATCTTGCAGCTTCGAATAACCACAAAGATGCGCTCCTCATCCTGCTTGATAGAGGCGCTGACATAAACGCAAAAAATATTACGGGTGATACTCCTTTGTTGCACGCAACTTATTTCGGTAATAGAGATTTAATATGGACCTTGCTTGACAGGGGAGCTGACGTAAACGCAAAAAATATTCAGGGTTATACAGCTTTGCATGCTGCAGCTTTTGCCGGACATAAGCATGCATTAGAAGTGTTGCTGAGCGGTGGTGCTCAGCTAGAGGCAAAAGATGATCTTGGATATACATCGTTGCAGATTGCAGCACGAGCACATAGAAAAGAGGCTTTTGACTTTCTCTTTAATAAATTAGTGCAGTTAGATAGTGATTCTCGCCTTAAGTTCTTTAGTTAAGATAAGGAAGACTTTACGAAAAGCCTTCTATTATAAAATACAATCCTAGAGCAGGAAAAAGCTTCTGATGCGAATATTAAAAGCTGAGGATGGGCGAGAGAGCTTTTTTAAGCGAAAATGAATTATCTCCTCGAGGAAAGAATTGAAAGTATGATGCAGGCTGTTCAAGAAGGGCAAGGTGCTGGGGCTCTAAGGGTAACTCATCAAAATATTTGAGCTCGAACCGCTCATGCGGTAAGGCAGAGAGTTGTTTTTTGGTAACGGAATGCTTTGGTTTACTTTCCGCTGTAGAAATGGTTTCTGCTACGGTGGTGCAAACAACGGCGCCGCAATATTTTTTTAGATTCTCTACAATGACATTAATATGCTCTCCCCCAGCTATGACAATAACTGGTGTATCAAGCGGGCTTGCCCATATTTCCATAATTTTGTCATTAAGTATTAGATCAAAAACATCCCAACTTAGTTTCCATATCAGCCAAGGAAGGTGCTCCCTTAAAAAAGAATACCCCTTGCGTTGTTTTGTGAGGACCTCTATTGAAACAAACCGTCCAGAGATAGAGAGTGCTTCCTGAAAACATTCAAAATTCCTACGAGTAATTAGAGCAAAGGTCAAAATTCCTTCAGATGGTATGATGTTATGTTCATCAAGGAGCATGCGAAGTCCTACTAGGGACTTGGAGATGGTCTGTAGATGGAAATAATCCTTCCATGACCGCTTACCATGTATTTCTTTTTGCCACTCAAGCAGATTAGTAAGTTCATCAATAACATCCTGAAAGGTAATAAAGGCCAAGTCATTCCCGAAAGTCTTCTCTAAATGTTTTTTAAACTGTAATGATTCTGCGGTAAGCGATGATTCAGTAGTGCTTTGAAAAAGAGCGGCAATTTCTTCGAGCTCTTTTAATTCTCTTGTTAATAGATAGCGCGCGGTTCGTGTTGTTTTTCGTGTTTCTATATCATACAACGTTGATCTGTTAAGTTCATTTGATCGAAGAAAAACAGCTCCAAGGAGATCTCTAGAGAGCGGATGATCATTTTTTGAGAGGGCAAAATCTCCTCGTTCAACAAAGAGGCGATAACCATTACCCTTGCTAACGAGTGAAAAAAACGCATCAATAATGGTACTGTTATCATTCAGCTCATGGTGTTCGCTTATGAAATGGATGATGGTGCCCTGTGGTGTTACTGCAGTATCAATTTTGTAAGGCGTACCATTCAGGTTGCACCATATTATCAGTAATGATGAAAAGACGGACGAATAACAGAGACTCATACTAAACCTATCAAACCATAGTGCGTCAATCTCTTACCTTTCAGACAATACTTTTTTCAGGTTATAACGCAAGTGCTAGAATTACCCTCTTCAAGATGTATTTGTGCACGAATGAGAACTAAAAAAATTAAGATAATCAATGAACCATCAAATACAAAAAGACTTCATCGAAATGAAAATTGACGCAACCTATTCAAATGCTTCCAAATAGGCTCGAGTATCTGCTGGTGGTCGAAGCAGTGGGCGGTGACATGCAATTACTTCTTAAAATAGCTCCGCATCCCATTTTGGTCGTGCATAAGGCCTATCTTCATTAAGTTGAAGTTCAACATCCGCAAGCTCCTTTTGCAATACCACTAGGTGACTTAGTTGGCTTTCTTTGCTTTTTAAAAGGTCCTTATAATAAGCTTCGCGAATGAACTCATTTCCCGGTGCAGCGGTAATACTCGGAGCACTTTTTATTTCGTCTTCTAAGAGCATAAGATATTCCTTTGCTTCTTCGATCTGATGCATGAGCTCTTCGTGCCTCATTTCATTTCTGAAATACCTTTCTGCAGCTTTATGTGAATCCACAGTCATTGCATTGAGACTTGCATGTGCACTCAAACACATTAACGCTGCAAATAATACATTTTTTATGATCTTTATCATGAATTGTCCTTTCAAGACTTGACTTATTGCTTTTTATTATACGACTAAATAAAATAAAGTGCCAACATTTTTCTGAAAAATTTTCTTTGTAAGAGCCCCTACTAGAGCTGGCGATCTCCCTCGACCTTTTATAACGTGCAGTGGTTACGATTTGTGATAAGCATTTTTTCAAAGGCCTCATTAACACCTTGTTCTATAAGAGCTCTAATCTCTTGCTGTCCTTCTTCTGTCGTAAAGAGTGGTTTTACTACATCGTAGGCATCAGGCAAAAGTTTTGCCGCGCAGGCCATGACTTTTTCAAAGAGATATTCAATAACAAATGGTTTAGCTCGAGTTTGTAGGGTGAACTGCTCATGATCATAGTCTTTAAAATGTTGTGTTGAAGCGATAAGTCCTTCGAGATATCTAATCGGTGCTTTTTTGGTATCGCAAATATCTAAAGACATACGTAATCGATGAGGCGCAAACCGTTGATCATCATTTAAATCGCTCAGGCATACATCGATGAGTCGTCTTTGCATGGCGTCGTTTTCCCTACATATTGCTATCACGCAAAAGAGGGGTATATCATTTTTTCTCAACAATCGAAGCGTTGACCAGAGTACTTTACGTGCCACCACAGAGTCTTCAAGCGTCGGCCTAAATATTCGAAAGCTTTGTTTAATCAACTCTTTAATATTTGGGAGCGGTATTGGTTGCGGCATTATCAAAGCAAGTGGATTTCTTTTAAGCGCAAATTCTAACGCATTAACAGGCTTCTTTACGTAGGGAGCTTCACCAGGGTCCATGACTGATCGTGGATCAGAACCAGCTTCAAGAAGGAGTCGTACAGATTCTGAAGAGTGAGATTGCAGTGCGAAACCTAATTCATTAGCTGTCGGCAAATTTGTCTGGAGTCTTGAGTCTTTGTAGAGCTGATTTACAGGAACTCCACGTTTCAGAAGCTTTGCTACTAAATGTGCAGAGCCCCGTTGGGCTACTTTATGCAAAGCATGATCTTTTTTTTGTAGGGGCATACCCTCCTCTAGAAGTTCTTGAGCAATCGCATCGAGCTGGGCATCAATGGCGTAGGTTAAAGATCGTTCATCTATACGTGCACCATTTCTTCGCAATATCGCATAAGATAGAGCATCTCGCTTAAAAAGTGCAAAGTTGATGAGGCTCATAAGTTCGGTAGGACACATGATTGAACTATTAGCGTTAGCGCCCCTTGCTAAGAGATATTCAAGTAAACTATGATGCCTATTACATAAGGTTATTCTAAGAAGCACTTGTGGATTGGAGCCAGCATCAAGGAGTTGAGTAACACACGCAAAATGCCCGGATTCTGCGGATGGTTTATCGCTCGTTATATATCTTTCACAGGCAACCAGAAGAGCGCCTTCATCAAGATCTGCTCCAGCTTCAATAAGAAGAGATACGAGTGCTGGATTTCCTTGTAAACAGGCGGCCCAAAGGGGGCTTCTCGTGCTATGCTGATTAACATCAGCACCGGCTTTAAGAAAGAGCTCAACAGCTTGCAGCTGACCATTCATGCAAGCAAAAAATAGAGGAGAATGTTTTCTGAAAGGGTACTGAATTTCTTGAGTACCATGGCCCAATGAAGATGAAAAAGGGATCATACTATTCTGAATGTCATCATAGCCAAACGCATAACCATTGGATTTTTCATGCACATTTGCGCCCGAACTAATAAGAGCCTTCAGAATCTTAGTATCATTTCGAGATAAAGCTAATATAAGTGCGGTAACTCCCTGTAAGCATGCATTAGGCTTTGCGCCAAAATGGGTAATTAACGTTCTAACAGAGTAAGAAGCGTCGCTTAGAATGGCTCCAAGTAAAAGAATATCTGGATGAGAATGCGACCATTTCGCTGCAAGCTCAAAATTTTCTGCTTTTACATACTGGTATAGTCGCCTAAAAAGTATTTGAGCCATACCAAAATTTATATCCGGAGCCGGGTCTCCTCCTTTTATAAATAGTGAAACACATTCAGGAGTACCTTCTTCGATGGCATAGGCTAAGGCGTTTTTACCGGTTGCTGAAATAAGATCGGCGCTTGCTCTGTGTTCAAACAGAAGGTTGGCACATTCAATAGAGCTTTTTCGAGCTGCAATATGCAAGGGCGCTAACCCATCAGGTCCTTGCGTGTCGAGAGCAGCTCCAGCCTCTAAAAGGCTTCTGACGACTGCTACATCATTTGCTCTGACGGCCTCACATAAGGCTGTTATTGTCTCGTGAGATCTAGTTGTGACCGCCGATCCACACGTATATCCGTAGCTCCCTAAAGCAAGCAGTCCGAGGAGAAATAGTTGTTTCATGTGACGTTCCTTCAGTGTAAAATTATGTATGAGTTATTACTTTATTTTCTACCATGTATCACGATGTTCTTGGATATCATCTGTGTCTTCAGTCTCTCTTTATGAAATAGTGACTCAGAGACTGCCGTTATCTGCGATGCATGCTGTATATATTCTTCCATACAATGCTCTGGAGCTTCTTTTACACCCAATGGTGTTAAACGTCTTATTTCAGCTTATGATAACTTTATGACTGAATTTCATAGAGATGGCTATCTTTTGGTCTTATTTGGTATATACAAAGTTTCTTTATATCAGACGTATTTCAGGGATTACTTCATACTAGGTATCTTCGAATAGGTGCATATACATATATAGAGATCAGAATAGCATTTTTTGCCAAATTGTCAAGTTTGCCTTCAAGTGTAGCGCAAGAATTTCTTATCGTGTGGAACAAAAATGGCAGTATACGGTCATGACTTTTACAGGTAATGATGAAATTTCTACGATGAGTTGTTGAGGGAGTCTAATCGGCTCACGGTTTTCTGTTATTAAGCCGGCATGCTTTTTTCACTCATAGAATTCTTGAGAAAGCCCGCTCACTGTTTTGAAGCTTTATTAAACTAGGACAAAAATTGGCTAAACAGATTCCTATAAAGTTTGACGATTAGGGCTGGGTTGATAGAATTGAAAATGTATGCACTAGATACAAGTATTTAGATCATGTAATTCAGTATACTCTATTTTCAGAAAGCAAGAATCCATGAACACTATCATTTACGTGGCATCGCTCCTTTGCCTCATGGGCCAAACGATTTCTAGCTCTTGTATGAGTTCTTCTCGCGCAACGAGCTCAACCTCCGAACCACGTGCTTTGGGCAGGGTTTTACAGGATTGTGTGAGTCGAGAACGGATTCACTCGCCACAAAAAAAAGAAGCCCTAAAACCTAGTGAGCTGCATCAAGAAAACAGGTCGCCAGAGGGTGCGCATAGCAAATACCGAAAAATTCTTTCAAGCAGTACGTCCGATTCGTCAGCTATCTACTGTGACAAAGAAAATTCTCCAACGAATGAAGATCTACCACTCGTTGACCAAAATTTCTTATTGACCAACCCAAAGAGCCGGATGGATCTTTACACGGCGTTTCAAGAACAAAATATGTCATTGGCAAAAGAGTTGCTCTTTATTATGGTTATAAATCGCTATTCACAGCCTGAAAACTTTGAAGAGGCGTATAAGACTATACATCGACTGCTGACAGATTTGAACGGAAGGTTTAAAGAAACAGTTCCTGATTTTACTGAATATAGCTACGTAGATAGATTGTGTGCTATTGAGCCATGGCATGATGCCTTAATGCAGATTTTTTTTGGGGAACTCAAAAGTGCTATTCTAAGCCCAACACCTCAAGTTCTCAGGGCACAATTTTATGCAGTTCAAGCATTAGAAAATACGATGTCAAAGCTTCTTCATGAGCTTTGCGATCTTTTATTAGCAGAAAGGCCTCAGCTTTTAACCCCGAAAATAAAAATACTTCTTAATCCTGAGTTAGCTCCTCAAACTTTTAGGCAACTATTTTTTGAGGAAATTACCTTACAGATCGCCTCAAATCTCTATTTGCGAAGTAGCGCTCCAAGCATATTCGATCTGATAGCTTACCTTGAAGCTGAATATCTCGTGCACAATCCCGAGAATTCTGAACAGCATTCACCAGAAGTTTTTTGACATCGAACATCCAAAAGAGCTTTGTGCTGGGTAAATTAAGCTATTGTACAATTTTTTTTGAACTGGCTAATCCCACGAATAAAATAAATTCATGTATGGGGAGTGCGTCAATGGCTCAATGAATTTCTTTCTAGGGTTATCTACGCTTAGATTGAGACTTAGATGGACTGTTTCAAAAAGTTACTTACTATGAGTTAGAGAGCGATATTACATCGACGTCACGCCTTTTAACCCTTATCAGTTAGGTTCATGCCATGTATTGGGGAGTTTTTATAAAAAGATGAAAACTGATCCTTTGTGCACTTCAGCTAGTGCATGATTTGCTAACTTTATATTTTCTTGATATGGTGTCATTCGTTCTTTCAACGATCTCAGAAAAAAGAAGGATGCCCATGAATGTATCTTGTAAAATTTTCTTCTGTCTTTTCATAACGAGCCACGTATTTGCTGCACAGATCGTAAAACCGCGCATCCAGGGATTTGAAGCATCAAGTCTTGACAATAAGCCGTTCAGCCTTGGCAAGTCGTGGGTGCAGGAGTCCCGCTGGCTCTTAGGGATTATCCTTAATCAGACGCAGTTTCCACCCCTAATTCAACTTCCCCTACTCTTACAGCCATTAGTGAGAATCGATTCCCTATTAAGGACATATGCAACTCAAGATCATGAGAATATGAGAAATAAGCTCATGGAGTTTATGGGTTTAGATTCTGATACGCAGCCTACTGCTGAAACCTTACGAGGTATGCTACAGACACTTGATGAACTGTACCAAAGTATCCTGAAAATGGAACTCTATTGCTTGGTGCCTTTTTTGAAAGAGGCCTTATGCACCTTACTACGACGCGACATCCTCATGAGCAACTACCTAGAAGATCCTGAGTTTATCTACGCCACAGGTATTGGTAAAGATATGGAGGGGGAGCCAGTTCAGTTCATTCCACACAAGGATCTTCATTTCCTACGCGCTTGTCTCTGTACTGAGTTTAAGCTTGACTATACGCCTCTTCACCTGGATATCGATGCTTCTGGTGAGTACGCTGTCGTGTGTGGCATGCAAAAAAAATCCAGAAGCCTTTTAGAGGTATGGGATCTGCGAAAGGTCCGACGCATAAGCCGTATATCACTTGACTATTCAGTACGTGGTTTAAAGTTCTACCAGGGACGAAAAATCATCGTTTGGGGCGATCAATCAATTGATCTTTGGGACACCACTGCTATGACGAAGATTACCCCTAGTGAATGGGAGAAAACAGTACAAGAAAGTACAAGAATTTGGGCGGTTGCGGTCTCTGACCAAGGAACTTTCGCCCTAGGTGTTGATGAGAAAATTCTTTTAGCTACTATGCCTGACATGGCGCTGCGCACACTAGCTGAGGTAGTTTCTAAGAAGGAAAAAGCTCGCTCCAAAGGGGGTCGTACGGCATTAGTTTTTGCCGATGAAGGAAAAGTTCTTGTGGAGCTGTACAAAGATGGTGAACTCTATTTTTATCGATGTGAAAATGGGGTACGTATTGGACAGAATACGGAGCTTACCGACATTGCACATTATTACCCCAATGGATCAAAACTCATCACCATTTCATCTCGTCGTGAAGCACGCATCTGGAATTGTCAGACGGGGCAAACAGAGCAAAAAGGAACCATGCAGAATACTAGTCGAACGTTTGTTTCGTATGGTAGGTTCCAAGAAGTGGTGAAGGACGAAACATCTGTTTTTTGTGACACCAAACTAAGCGATTTTATAGAAAAATTTGTACAAGGAAGGGTGATGGGTGACACCGTAGAAATTGGACCCGATAGAATTCCGCGATTTGTTCCTACTGAAGGAAATTATGTGTGCGCTGAACCACGAAATAAGCCAAGTGCTTTCTATATAAGTCCCAATGGATCTGTGTGTATTGGTGCTGATGCAGAAGGAAATATAACGATGTGGCATTATTATGACAAAACTATTACTGAAGCTCTCCTGGATAACCTTACTCTTACACAAGGCATCTGCCTGTTCCACATTCTTAAGAACATTCGCTCTGGTGAACCCGTGCAAACATTCTTAAGAAAACCTCATATGCGAGAACTTTTTGAGAGCTTGCCAGGAGAATTGTCTACGTACTTAAACCGCTCATTTTCATCAATTCGTAGGGCTACTGAAGATATTGGTATGGAAATACCGACCTTACCAGAGTTCGATGATTCATATTCCCCTTCTTCATCAAGCACCAGCAAAGCTTTCTTTAGAATCTATAAAGTTTTAAAACAGAACAAGGAATCTCTCGTGCGCTCTTCAAGCACACCGTCAAGGCCATTACGTGTCTCCGCACAATCATCTTCCACAAGGGAACAACGTCCTGTAGAAGTATTTTTACGAGCACAATCTGACAATGATACAGGCGGGACGGATGGCGAACTGCTTCTTGCACAGGGCTTTTTAAGTAACTCAAAAGAAGATACCGCAAAGGACTTAGAGGTTGGTGCTTTTAAAAGGGGACTTATACATTATAGAAAGGGTAATTATAAAGAGGCGTATGACTGTTTTGTAGAGGGGGCTGCTCAAAAAGAAAATCCGCATACCTTACCATCAATGTACCTACTTGGAGAAATGCTCCTACGCGGAAATGGTGTACCTTATGATCCTAGAGAAGCCGTCTCCTATTACGAGAAAGTCGAAAAAAATGCCAATGATGAACTTAAAGCTTTAGCACTCCTGCGTCTTGGCGAGATCCATTACTATGGTTTAGGTCCTATAGTTAGATCTCAGGCGAAAGCATTGGATTATTTCAATCGGATCTTACTTATTACTAAACCGGCAGTTGGGTGCAAAGTTGCTGCACATTTCTATCTGCTACGCATTGGTCTTAGAGAGTTACAAAAGGATGATATGTTTCATCTCGATGCTGCGCTAACTCTTGGTGTAGAATGCGAAAGCCAAGACCTTCTTACTCTGTTATTTCTCGGTAGAGTGCACCTTCACGAGGGTCAGGAAGAAGAGGCGGTTGAATGCTTTCTCAAAGTAGCTGATTCAAAAGATAAGTATCTACGTGCAGAAGCTTGGTATCGACTAGGGAAAATCTATTTTAATGATCGGAATAGTTCTCTCGCGCAGAAATATTTTTCTAAGGCCGTAGGGCAAGAATGCAACAATTGGGTGAGGGCGTTGGCAGAGGTATACCTAGGTCGTCTCTGTTTCGAGAGTGCCGGGAGCAATGAAGAATCCTCACTAAGAAAAGCTTTAGAGCATTATGCTCATGCTAAAAACCAGTCATATAATTATTATGCACAAGCAGAAGCATGCTACTGGACAGCTCGTCTGTATGAGAAGATAGAAGGAGATCCAGCAAAAAATGCGGCTCTTGTTTTTGAGAACGACACTAACGCAGTTTCATTAGCAAAGAAAACCATTGATAAGCAGCTGAAAGCCCATTTAGCGCTTGGTCAACAGTTTTACCGTGGAACCAAAGCTGTGAGTGTTAACTGCGAGCGTGCTCATGAATATTTTAAGACCGTTGCAGAAGAAGCAAATGATCCTCTCCTTCTTGAAGAGGCTTGTTTCCGACTCGCAGACATATATGTAAATGGGGGACCGGGTGTTCGCTGCAGCCCTGAAGATGCTCTCAATTTATATGAAAGGCTCTTCAAAGTAGGTAAGAATGAGAACTACGTCCGCAAGGCTCAGGAAGTTTTGGCCGCAGATGTCTTGGAGAAACTCAATCTCTTCTATGAGCATGATCAAGAGGACGATTCGGAATCTGAGTTGTGATACTGTAGCATTATGACACTGCTATTTGGATTGATTCATAGCTCACTGAGGTTAGAATCAAGCATAATTTTTTCTCTAGAATCTTGCTGGAGGGCGATCTTCCCAAGAGTGGTTTACCACGCACAGGGATATATATCGAAGAGGGTGATTAACTCAGTCTGCAGACTAGTATCTCGGTATCTGAGGTGCAGAATTCTCAAATGCAAATTTCGGTATTGCCTCTTTATAAAAGAAGGGTATACTCCGGTACAGTAAGTAATGATTATGTTAGAAGTAGGTATCTTGGAGTTGTCATGAAATCCGTAGTGTTCGTTTTTACACGTCGTACCCATTTTTTGTTTCAGGGTGGGATTTTGACTCAATTGAAGCGTTTGTATAGAGAGCATGATGTGCGCTACAGCAAATACATGATGTCAGATGAAAAAACGAAGTTAGAAAAAGCCTATAAGGCGCACCATTCATCAGAAGAAAAACTGAAGAATCTAAGCTGCAGCCTGGTTTGCTTTCGCGAGTTAAAAAGTTTGGTGAGTTTAGGTATACCGCAGTTCGAGGTACATCCTATGGAGATTTTTCAACCGATATGTAATCATATAGTACTCATAGTAAGCCCACTCACAGTCGGTGTTTTCGGGTTTGTGGTACTTACAAGTATGACTAACCTTTCTTAAATATCTTAAGGAGCTCACGTGAAGATTTGTAGCACTTTAATCCTACTTCTTACGGTTTGTTCTTTACGGGCAAGTAGTCACAGTATGGTTTCTTCGGTTATTCGTACAACACCAGTTAAGCAACCTAATCCAATTGACTATGCTGAGTCCCTCTTAAAAAGGCAAAGCATATCTCGTGCAGAGCGGGATAAAGCTGTTAGTTTGCTTGATGCAAGCATGCCTCTTTCCCTCATTGAGGAAGCTCGTAGAAAGCCGGTTAAACTTATCGCTGAATTACAAGTCCTTAATGCTCAGGCTAAGAAAAGCACTGAAGCGGAGTTGTTTTGTCAGGCAACATTAGCAAGACTGGCAACCTTCCGAGATGATTTCCACAAGGAGTGTGAGCAGATAAGCACAAGAGTAAATGAGCTATCGTTACAGAATGGTGAGGTACCTTCGCATAGGATAGCGACCATTCAAAGTATCATCAAGATTATGCACACCATGCTTCTTGAAAGCGAACCAAATGTGACCGTAGACGATGAACATATAAGAAAAATTCAGGGGCTTCTCTATCAACTATCTCTATCAAGCAACGTAGCAAGGAATTTGGTGGATACTAATGATAACGATGCTGATGACTCTCTGGACGATTTTGAACAAATAGAAAAAATAGCTGATGAAAGATTTCAACAGATCATGGATGCTGAACGAGCTCGGCTGGTTTGTATTCTTACAAAATATAGATTGCTTTGCAACATGATGGAAACTACCGTTCCTTTATTAAACTTACTTGCAACAGACGCTCAGCATCATCGCAGTCGAGCAGAAGCGGTAAATCGTGAGATTGAGACAGCTCAAAAACGACATGCTGAGGCTCAAGAGATACTTAGGATCAATGAGGAACTCATCCAAAAGCTGCAATCTAAAACTCTTACATGAGGAATTATTATGAAGATATATTATGGTATGGGACTTTTAATAGCACTATCATGCATTGTATCGCTAAAGGCTAGTTATGTATCAGAACAGGCGTCAAGTTTAAGCTCCCGTTCAAGCACTAGCACTACCAATATTTTAGCAAACACGGTTAAAATTATTGAGGATGCCAATGCTCTTGCAGCCCAGTCAAACGTTCATTCAGATATCACTGAGCAAACGGTGAAAAACCTCCTTGCTAAGCGTGATGAAAAATTACACAAACTGAATGAGCTCAGGGACAACCTAGAAGTTCTCACCAGGCTTAAAGATACGGTGAGCGAGCTCCTCTACAAAAGTACACATGCCATCGAGTTAGCTTCTCGAAACAAAGTATTTCATGAAGAAGATCTTCAGAGAATGATCCAAGAAGTAAAGAGGCTGCGGAACGAAAACGTTATTCTTCTTGAATGGGATGATGATGTGCAATCACCGGTAGACCAACAGGCATCACACGCCTCAAGTGAAGATCTTATGTCTGAGGGATCGATAGATTCAATGTATTCAGATGAAGCTATTATACGTGATCATCGAGAAGTAGCTAAATTGCTTGTACCTAATCAAGCGAGCCAGCGAAAGATTATCGATGACTTCAAGATACATTTAAGAAACTTGGGTGATACTCATGAGAAACTAGCGGATAAGTTAACTCTCGCACAAGATGATTTCAATAGGGCACAAAATGAATATGATACATCAGAAAAAGCCTTATTGGACGTTGAGAATGCTACCCTCGCATTACATACCAGTCATCCCGAAGCTTTAGCACCTGAAGTAGCAGCTACTATTAAAAGAAGACAAGCAGATGCTGCGGCCCGTAAAAGGAATGCAGAACCAGCTATCTCCTCCTGTCTTCTTCTTTAGCTATTCGCTGGGCTGAACACTATTTTGTAAATGCTGTTCAGCCCAGTATGGAATTGTACGAGTAGTTTCGAGGCAGAAATACCTCATCATGAATTTCTCACCAAGAATTTCAATCAGAACCCCTCTAGCCCATTGCCGATTATCTAGGTGCTGTTGAACCACCTGTTTTATCGATCGAATTGATACTTCCTTGGCAAGTGAACAGACTCCCTACGGCACATTGATATTAGCTAGTTTGCAATAGCGAGGATAGGAGCAGCAGAATATACTGTAGCTCATTTCTCGAGGTAGTTAATGGGCGATAGTGGGGTTGCTTCAATGTAATAGGTACCATGTTTGCAGGATATAGCTCCCAAGATCTTTGGTATGAGGCTTTCAGGAACTATTCAAAACTCGTATTTTATTTGACAATTTGAAAAAAATAAGTACACTTGGAGTACGTAATTCACAGATAAAGTACCCCTATCAAGGACCACCATGAAACAATTAATTATCGCCATACTATGTATAGCATCTGGCACACAAGCTTCTCAGCCATTGGTATCTGAAAAACAAGCCATTAATGGCGTCGAAGAAGAACGAGTCCTAGCGGCTCTTAGAAATGATGATCCAGAGCTCCTTCGAGATTGCTTTGCGAGCGAAAAGCTTTCTTCTATTGCAGAAACCACGGTTAATGGACATAATCTGATACATCTTGCGCTCGAGCTCGGAAGCCCACGTTGTGTGCAAGCTCTTTTAGAATTGGGTATAAAAAAAACTCTTAAGATTGCAAAAGAAATTGACGCCCATCTTGAACACGCAGAAACATCTCAGGATCTTGACAAAATACTCCCCTGGTACGCCTGCGTTGCAAGGATACATATGAAGACTCCTCTTGAATTAGCAGCAACCTACCAGTCCTGGAATATCATGGATACCCTTCTGAATCGAGGTGCAAATATTACGACCGAAACGCTTGTTGCATTACAAAAATGGTTAATAAAAGCGATAAGCGAGCGTGATAACGACATATTTCGCAAACTTATTGGATTAGGTGCGAGCCTTAAACATGACGGTGCAAAAACAACCACTGCACTTCTTATTAAACGGGCTATCCAGCAGGGAGATATAACTTGTGTACAGATGGCTCTTGAGGCAAAGGCAGATGTTACAAAAGATGCATATCTCTATACAGCATGCGAATACGGTCGGGCCGATATAGTGAGATTGTTACTCGCAGCAGGGGCAAATCCAAATGCCCAAGTAGCGGTAACGCCAAATGGGTACATTACCGCGCTTGGAATAGCCTATACAAAGGGCCATATGGACTGTTTTGATATTCTTCTTGAGGCAGGTGCAAATCCCAGTACTCTGTATGAAGGTCGAGACGGTTACCACCCCCTTCCCCCTTGGAAACGTGCAATCCAAAATAAGGATACAGCAATGGTTCAAAAGCTTCTCGCTGCAGGAGCTAACCCAAATATTTATTTTATGGCTGATAATCGCGATATAATACTTGCTATCACGGCTCTTAATTATGCTCTATCATTAGGAAGTGAGGAGATTGCACGCCTTCTCATCGATCATGGAGCTCATATAGAAGCTCCTTCTAAAGGAAGTGACATAAACTCAGAATTAGTAGCGTTTAGTCCCCTTCATACAGCTGTAGTACATAACATGTGTTCGATCGTTGAACTGCTTCTTCAAAAAGGCGTTTCTGTTAGGAGCTGTTCAAGCGAAGCTAGCTTACTCTTCTCAGCTGCATCCAACGGCTGTGCTCGCTGCGTTGCCGCATTGCTTGCTCATGGAGCACAACCATGTACTGGGGCCTATGAAAATGCTGCTTCTCGTGATGATATAGCTATGCACACTGAGCTAGAGGCTGCCCTGTGTTCTCTTTCTGTTCCGTGCACCGAGTTATTGATGAAAGCTAAAGAAGGTATTCCCTCTGTACAAGGGGAAGAAGATCTCCACTTTAAAAGAGCTATGGAAGTTGTTTTTGGTTCTCTCAGAGATAACGAATGGGATGTTGGTGAACGTGAGGTGGTGGATATACCTGTTATGTTAAAATATCTTATAAAGAATTGCTACCGGTTTTGTAGACAGTCAACCATATGTACGCGGATTGCCCATAAAAGAATAGTACAACTTCTTACACTATTCAGGCCAATTGATATCCCTCTGCTTGTTATTGAGGAAATCTTTATGCAATCTCCTGAGATATGCGACCATGCAGTCACTATGTTTTTGGCTAGCGCGAATAGACCTCAACTGGGTGCCTTGTTTAATACACTCAATAGCCTAAGACCTGAAGGAACGTATGCATACGATATGCAATCGGTGCTCTCCGCAGCAAAACCTCTTGCTCTTGAGTATCTCTTTACTCGTGTCATTGATACTGCCCAGAAGATCGTCGAGGAAGATGATCCCAAAGCCATTAAAAACTTTTTTAGAACTGATGAAGGAACAGAAGAGATCAGAAGATTAATTGCTGAAGGACTAGATGAAGCACAGGACCGTTATATTCAGGAATATAGAGATTATGAGACGGCGCATTCAGAACAACATGAAGTTTTTCAAAATAGCGCCGATCAAGATGATGATAGAGATGATCTTCTTGAACATCATGATAAAAAAGCAAGAAAGACACGTTAGACTAAAAAAATAAAGAAGGAAAACGACCATGAAATTGAACCTATTGACCGTGCTTGCATGGGGAACCTGCGGACTTTCGTATGGTGCCCAAGCAATGCAAGGAACCCAGAATGACGCGGTCGCTATGAGCATAGTTGCTGCAAATGACGTTGAGCAGCTTAGGGTGCTTATTCAAGCCGGCATGAATATAAACGCTCCTGGTCCCGATGGATTAGCGCCGCTTCATGTTGCTGCAAAGCATGGACATTGCCCATGCATACGCTTACTTTTAGAGCATGGGGCGCAGCTCAATGCAAATTCTCGAGCTGGCAAAACACCATTGCAGTATGCTGTGGAAGAGGGTACTCCTGAAAGTATAATGCTCTTTCTTGACCAGAAGGCTGTAATCCCCGGACCTCAAGGCGTTATTGATATCATAATATTTAAACGATTTACAGAAGCTTGGCAGAATTCAGATAGTGATCTTATGAAACAGTGGATCAATACAGATGTACCAGCTCATTGCATTTTAACTCAAGCAATCTTTCAAGAACACTATGCTATTATTGCATCTCTACTCAACCTTGGCATTAAAATGAATCATCAGCATATACCTAGCGTTACTCCACTTGCCTTTGCAGCAGTTCGGGGCAACAGTAGAATACTCACTATGTTGCTTGCAGCAGGAGCTGACCCTAATGAAAAATCAGGTGGAGTAAAACTACCAAGTGCTGGACAGGAACTTCCTCATTCATATGCCTTTACGGGCCCATTATCTACCACACTATATTCTCCTCTCCTTCTTGCAAGTTATAAAGGAAATGTTGAATGTGTCGATGCGCTCATTAAAGCAGGTGCTTATGTTAATCCTGATGATCCGCGTAGTCCCCTCTGGGCAGCCTGCCTAGAAGAGCACCCAGAAGTTGTCTCTCTTCTTATTAATTCTGGTGCAGATCTTGATGAAACGGCCTTTATGGTAGCCTGGGAAAAATCTTTTATTGGTACTGCTACTCAAGAAGCGCGTCTCTGCGTGAATCATCTTTTAAAAACTAGCGCACATATTGATACAGCTATGAGGTTAGCCGTCTATTATAAGAAGCATAAAGTTCTTAAAATCTTACTCGAGAAGCATAAAGGTGATCCTCATACCTCAATAGTGGCTCGTGGGGGAGTAGTAAGCCTTGCCAATTTTACACTCCTAAACCAAGACCCAGAATCTTTCGCTCTCCTAAGAACCCATGGCGCTCTACTAGATAGTCATTCGCTTGCATATGCTCTTGAAAGCCAGTTAGACGATATTGTACAAGCAATGCTTAAACAGGGTGCTCTTGTTCACAGCAGAGATTATGTTCTGCATCTGGCAGCAGCTCGAGGCTCCGTACCTTTACTCACCTCATTCCTTGCTCATGGCGCTTCCCTCAACCGGCAAGCTCTCATAGATCAAAATAACCATCCAATGCCGCCAACAACTGGTCGTAACTCTACAACTACTGAATTAGGCTATGCACTGCAGTCATCATCCTCTGAATGTGTTCGGCTCCTTCTTGATGCTGGTTCAGATCCACGCTCAGTTATGCGTGTAAGTGAAAAAAAAGTAGTAGATGCGCTTACGTTTGCTCTTCAAAGAAATCCCCTAGAGGCATCTGTACCACAACGAACATCTCTTGTTAACCTGAAGGAGCTTATAAAGCAAAGTTACCGTCTCTTTAGGCCATGTCTTGATAAGGCCCTCACTGCACGCAAAACAATATGGCCTATCATGCGACTTCTCAGACAAAATGATATACCTCTGCTTGTCGTTCTTGAAATACTGTTGAAAGATGAAACGAAACAAGACCTGCTTATCGATATATTCTTAAGTGATTTAAATAATGAGCAAAGTACCGCAGACAATCGTTTACGCTTTGCTTTGCGTGCGCATGGCAAGGGCATGCCCTTCAACCAGCTGTATGGGCATTATGTTGCCTCCACAAAATTAGTACAGTATGATCACGAACAGTTTACGCTCCTGACAGCGTCGAAACCATTCGTAGTGGAACATTTGTTTGAAAAAGTACTTACCTGTGTACAGCCCTTGTTACCTCAAGCCTTTGAAGATGTGCAAGCATTGTTTACTACAGAAGAAGGACAACAAGAGATTCGGTCGCTCATAGCTGAAGGTGTTACGGATATCTTTGAGAAACTTATTTTTGAAAATCGTAATCACACGACAGAAGAAAAAAGACAGAACTTAGAGCAACAGACAAAAAAAGCTAGAATTGAGTAATGATCGTAAGACCAGGTTCAAACTTTGGAGACCAGCATGAAAAAAATAATTATGGTAATGGCGTTACTCGGCACAACTGCTCTCGGTGTTCATGCCTCAGCGAGCACAAAGAATCTTGTAACGAATCTAAGCGCTGCCGAAGAGCACTATATGAAACCTACCAAAATTAATTTCGAACTCATAAAATTTAACTATCAGAGGGATCTATGAAAAAATATGTAATCATTTCGATTTTAATCCTGTGCACTAGTACGTTACAGCAAACAGTTCCCATGAATGTCAAGCTTCAAGGAGCCGCCCGCTTATTTAAAGCTACGGAGGAGGGCGATCTTCAAGCAGTCAAACAATTTGTAAAAAAGGGTGGTGCCAATCAGAAAGATAGCTTGGGATTTACTCCTTTAATGGTCGCTTCTTTTCAGGGGTATCCTGAAATTGTTACCTACCTAATTGATTCAGGCGCACATATTAATGATGTAAATTCCAAAGGTGAAACGGCATTAATTTTCGCTGCACAAAATGGACATGAAGATATCGTAACAAAATTGCTTAGCGTTAATGCTGATTGCACCATAGCATCGGTGGAAGATGGAGTAACAGCATTAATAATGGCTGCGCAAAATGGACATGCTCCAACTGTAGAAAAATTGCTCAAAGCTGCGCCTCAGGTGAATGCTGTATGTCACGATGGATGCACTGCTTTACTAGCGGCTGCTGATAAAGGACATGATATTGTAGTACAGCTATTATTAAAATATGGTGCGAATGTTGAGAGTACCATGAAAACTACCGTTCAAACAAAAGATGGACCCAAAAGCATCGACGTAACTGCATTAGATATAGCTGCTGCAAGAGGATATGAAGCAACCGTTAAAGTACTTCTTGAGCATGGCGTAAAACTACTCAAACAAGATGGCAAACTGTGTAACGCTTTTAGCCAAAGTAATGATTCTTCTGCAGCAATAAGAGATATGCTAGAAAAAGCTTTAGAAACTAGGTGCTCGGTATGTAGCTCATCAAAAACGAAGCCCTGTGGAGGATGTAAAAAAACTTTCTACTGTGGTCAAACGTGCCAAAAGGCAGACTGGAAAAACCACAAAAATACGTGTTTATCGATACAAAACAACAAATATGTAATCGTGAACGTACCAAACTCCTTGGTTTCAGCGGCGGCGATAGGTGATCTTACAAAGGTGCGGCTTTTATTACAGCAGGGTTTTAATAAAGACGAAGTAAGTTCTGGATTTACAGCATTAATGATTGCAAGTCAAAATAGGCATGCTGAAGTTGTCAGAGAATTGTTGAGTGCCGGAGCTAAGGTGAGTATGAGAGATGCAACGGGAGCTACCGCTTTACAACTCGCCGCGCAATCTGGGGATGATTCAATTGTTGAACTATTACTTGACGCGGGTGCAGACATTAACGCAGCAAATGAGCAACGTGCTACTGCTTTAATTGTTGCAACTTGTTATGATAATGCTGAAGTCGTTAAGCTTTTACTGGCAAAGCATGCGAGTGTTGATCTTCCAGATCATCACGGTTGTACGGCGTTACTTATGGCATCGAATTTTGGCCGAATGCAGATTATGGAACTTTTATTGGAGGCATATGCTGCCGTTGATGCAACAAATAAAAACGGAGATACAGCATTAATAGTAGCTTCGCTCGAGGGACACGAATCTATTGTTAAACTTTTGCTCAATGCAGGCGCTCAGATTGATTTTAGGGGATTTTCGCAACGTACAGCACTATTAGCTGCAGCCCAAAATGGACATGATTCAATAGTAAGATTATTATTAGACCATCATGCAAATATTGAGGCGAAGCAAGAAATAACCAAGCTCAAAAAAAATTCAACCGAGAGTCCTGGTGAAGCTTCAGCATTAGATGTAGCCGTCCAGGGAGGGCATAAGTCCACTGTTAAATTGTTACTTGAACATGGTATAAAACTGTTCAACTCTGATGAAGAAGAGTGTCTTGCATTTGCCATCGTCCGTGATCCAGAAATAGAAGATATGTTGGAAAAAGCACTGGAAAAAAGGTGTTCCCTCTGTAGTCTTTCAAAGACTATGACTTGTTCAGGATGCATGGAAACATATTATTGTAGTAGTGACTGTCAAAAAGAAGATTGGCCGAACCACAAGACCGAGTGCCGTATTAGGCAGAAACGCAGCAAAGAACATCAGGAGCTTGCACTCTATAAAGGAAACTGATATCTGAAAATTCGTAATCACGCAACAGAAGAAAAAAGACAGAACTTAGAGGAACAGATAAAACACTTGTAAATGATATTCGTTTTGAGGATTTGGCACACGGCGACGAAGAGAATATGGAGATAACCAAGTATATCATGATAAATGGTTTCAGTTTAGTAAACCTACAGCCGTTCAGACTCGAGTTGCTCATAGCCGTATTATTACACTATTAACGCTCCTACGTGCAAATAATTTCCCTCAGCTATTTCAGATAGGTGTAGGACACAGGAAACCACAAGAACGTCAAGCAAGCGCATCAAAGGTTGGCTAGTGGGTGTTCTCTTACTAAACTTAATAATTATTGACGAATTGGGACAATTTTTTCTATACTTGTTTCATATAGTAAATAAAAGTCGATTTTTTCTGATTTCAAGGAGATTTTATGAAGCATCATTATATTTTAGCTCTATCAGTTATAGGGATTTTTTTAGGGGCTCAGGCGATGAGTACTCAACAAAAAGGTCCTCAATTTAAGGTCGCTTGGAAAGAAGGTCGCGGGCATGTTCAGATGGTTGATTCAGGCAGCCCACAACAGGAGTCCGAACCTATAGCACCTCCTCCTGGCCTAAAGCCAGAAGATCTTGAGCAATGGCGGGCTGAAGTTGAGGCAGAACAACGAAGAAAGTCCCAGTCTGCGCTTAAAAAGAAAACCAGGAGGGAAGAGCGGTGGTATTCTTTGCCTGCAGGTACCCTCAAAGTAAAAGTGTCGGGCGGAAGTGGAAATTATAGGTTTATTCTCAGTAAAACGGTGAATCTCCTTTCAGATCAAACCACAGATACGGTTCAAGATCGTAATCCAATTTTTAAAAATGTTTCCGCTGGGCTTTACACGGTACGAGTAATAGACTTGGTTACAAAGTGTGAAGCATCGTCAGATTTTTCTGTTAATAGGGAAACCGCTGACATTACTGTGGCTCAATTTAAGCCTCTTGCAGCTAAATGCTAAGGACTGATGGCAAATAAGTTCATTATGAATTACCAAGATGAATTGGTTAAGAAATCTGCCTTTAGTGTCTAACTAGCACTACCAAACATACTTCATATGTTGGGCTATTGCAGCCCAGTGCTTCCTGCGACCAAATTCTGGGATATGGGTTGGGTACGTGGTTTTAAGCATCTTCAAGAAATACTAACTTTGTTAAATAGTAGCATGTGCCACTGCTATTGCAAAAAGGATTGTACTGGACGTGATAATAAAGTATCAAACTCTGGGATATGCAATTTTTTAAATGAAATCGAACAATATTTTAATCAATCTGATGCCATTATGCTGAAGTAGGCACTAGTTCTTGGTGCACTCTATCATGAGGTTATCCCTCCGCAGGGGTTATTGGCTCCATTAATAGAAACTCTTGAAAAAGGGGTAAAATTTACGCTATAATTTCATATAGAATAGAAATGTATATATAAAATAAGGAAATTATTCATGAAGAAAGCCGCACTAGGATTCTCGTTATGTATCAGTTTAGCGAGCTCTTTCAGTCTACAAGCTGAAATTGAACGAGTAAAGTTGAGTGTTTTAGGGAAATATCTCGAGGTGAGTAAACTACTGAGAAAAGCGGTCTTTTTGGGTAAGTCGCCTAATAATGAGGCGATCATCGACATGATAATTGATTCGGTCAAAGTCGGAGAATTACCTATAGCTGTGGATGGAGATCCAAATGCGACTATTCAGGACTATTCAGATACTGCAAAAGCAAGAGAATTTATAAAAAAGGTTCTTACTGATTTAGCCAATCGAAACCTTAGTCCGGAGAAGTTTGGTGGATATCTTGGTATTTTACGAGAAGGGATTTTCAAAGGTAAAAAAGGGGTGCCGAACAATGTTGGTCAAGATGAGGCCCAGCATACTGTCCTCTTTCTTGATAATCTTAAGGAGTATCTTGGTTCTGGTCATTATAAGCAGTTGGGCTTTTTTGAGTTTATAGATGCAAATAAGGGGATGCCTAAGTTTCTTGATACCCTGATTCAGGGATATTTCGATCTAAAAGGTGCACGCCCACTTTTTGACAACCCAAGCCAAATTTCGGTAGATACTATATTTAACTACACAAGCTTTGAACCGCTTTTTAGAGATAAGCCAAATAGTAGGCAGCTGAGTGAAGGGCTGAAACGTTCTATAAAGGATCTCATAGAATATATAGGCAAGCCGCAAAAAAATGTTAGTGATTTTGTTAAGCTTCTTAAAGCGCTCATTTAAGAAATAAGAAATTGACAGCCTAAAGGCCATAAAGCGCCGACTAAGGATGAGGCTTGTCTCCCAATAGAAGAAAGGCGCAACTTCTTACTGAATAAGCTTATAAACAGAGGCCTTTCGCGCTCACCGCGGCCTACTTGGCAAAAGGTAATTGGGCTTTGTCCCCTAGCCCGGAGTTGCGAGAGCGTCCCGAATGGGATAGTTTATAGAAGATATGCGTCTGAAGATTGCTCGCAGGAGAAAAGCCCTTATTGGTTCTACTGCCGAAGTATCGGCAAGAAACTTCTGAATCCACCTGAGTATTCTGATCTCAAGTTGTGCTTGTTCTTTAATCTGAGTGATCTCATTTTTATTAAAACGCTTCTCAAGATATGCTGTAAAGCTCTTAGTTTTCATTTATTACTCCCCATCATGCGCTCCCGGCGATCTTAACATCGTTCTTTTGGTTTCTCTTGTTACCTATAGCGAGCAATAGTATTATCGATTCTCCGGCAAAACAATAGTATTTGTGGAAAAAAATTACGCAATACTGTTGTCAGGTAGGTAGCTGTGTATACCCCGGTAATTCTCATTGCGAGCGAAGTCCTTCCTAAAGTCCTCATTAATTCCTAACTTGCACAAACTAAAAATAACCGCCTCTTGTAGCGTTAAAAATTATTCTGAAAATTTGACGATAAGAAATAGCCTCAGTAGACTTGTGAAGTGTTTACTGCTTAAGATACCTACCGCGAAAAACCTATTGGTCTTGCCATGATAAGCTGGGGCAGTCTGATGATCTCATGAGAGACATCAGTTGGTAAGACATTTGAGCCAACCCTATCTGGAGATCGTATGCAATCTACTAATATACTTATTGTATTGTGCCTATTTGCAACTCCGTGTACCTCTGGAGCCTCTTCTTCTCTTGAAAGAGTTCGAGAAAAAACAGTTTCTGATGAAGTGATAATGTCCAGGTTTAAAAGTCTTGGCTTTAAAGGGGACCAATTGCCCCAGGAAGGTGTCATCGGAGTTATTCGTGATAATACTGATGTACAAGGAGCGTTTTGCCAAGCTACATGTATGCGAAACCAACATTGGGCTCAAGAGTGCCTTGACCGCGGTGCTAAAATAAATGGTACAGATGCAGCAGGTAATGCCGCTCTTCATTATGCGATCAGAATCAAAAGAAGTTCGTCTGATTCCTTAGATGATATAGATTTTTTGCTTGTGAATGGGGCTTCGGTTGGTATACCTAATAAGGCTGGTGAGACTCCCCTTATGGTAGCCCTCAGTGGAAATGATGGACGTGTTATTCAGAAATGTCTTCCCAGGGCCGTGCATGATGATATTAATCTGCAGAATGCTAGCGGTATGACGGCCCTCATGATTGCTAGCCGTTCTTGTCATGCTGAAGACGTTGTGCCAGCACTGCTGAAAGCAGGTGCTCGGGTAGATATTCGAGACAATGAAGGAAAAAGGGCATTGGATCATGCAATTACTAGTAATGAGAATGCCGACGCAACTATTTGCTTGCTTTTAGGGAACATTGAGAGAGCTACGAATAGCTTTTCAGAACTGAAGGCTCCTTTTTATAAAGAGGTACAAGAAAGAAGATTGCAAGAGTTAACAGCGATTTTTCATAAAGTTGTAGATTTGGGACGTACAGGAATAGTTAAATTTCTTTTAGATCGGGGCTTTTATATTAATCTAGTAGATGAAAAAGGACGCACTCCACTTATGATAGCTGCGCTTTCGTATGAAGGAGGTAGTAATATGGTTCAATTGCTTTTAAGTAGGGGGGCGCTAGTTACTGTACGTGATAATGAAGGCAGAACAGCACTGGAGTGTGCATTTAGAATGTATAGAGAGGTTGAAAACCCTGAAGAGAAGAAAAGATTCAAGCAAAAAGTAGATCTATTATTAAGTAGGTATATAGCAGGAAATGGGAGAATGACTCTTGAGAGAGCGGCTCAAAGAGGTAATTTTGAAGATCTCGAAATTGTAGATCTCCTTATGAAACATGATTCAAGCGCGCTTTCAGGAGTTGCATTGGTCTCGGCGATTAAACGTCGAGATGTTAAGATGGTGCACTGTATGCTTACGTACAATATAGGCACTCTACTGAACTATGCAGATGATACAGGGATGACCATTTTAATGCATGCTATTCAAGTATGTTCTACAAAGCCTGAATTTGTCGAAATTGTTGGAGTTCTCCTTGAAAAAGGAGCTAATGTTCATACTATCGATAATGACTATAAGACTGCGCTCATGCATGCATTAGGTCGAGCATCCTCAGAAGTTGTAGCGCTTCTTCTAAAGTGTGGGGCGAGTGTTTATGGAAAAGATAAAAAGGGAGAGGGTGTACTTGTTCAGTTAGTGGGGCTTGAACTAGCTGCACAAAAAGCATCAAATAATACTGAGATTCAGGAACTCAAGAAAAAGTGCGAGCTCGTTTTGGGCAAGTCGACTAGCGAGGATAGAAAGCAGGCATATGAACAAGCTGCAAAAGTCGGAGCCCATGAGATTGCTGAGCTTATTATTAGTCGTGACCCGGCAATTGTTAGCTATGTAGATCGAAATACGCATGTACCTTTTTGTGCTATTCAGAATGGCCATGGTAAGGTAGTGCAGAGCATGCTTGATCATGGAGTTTCTTTTGGGCCGGCAGAGTTAAGGCTTTCCGTGAGTGCAAGTTGCGCTAATCCAGAATTTACTGCAATCGTGAAAAGGCTCATTGGCAGTGGAGTATCTGTGAGTGCGCGAGATTCTGACCAAAGAAACTCGTTGTTTTACCTCACAGAAGTGAAGAAAGAGCATGAAGAAGCGATTGAAGGCATGGTTGAACTACTCATAGAACACTTAACCGAAGATGATATTAATACTCCTGAGAGTAGGTATTCTAAAGAGACTGCGCTCATGCGTGTCCTTAGACGTTGTCCTGTTGCTGTTAAACCACTTTTAAAGCATAATGCTCGCATTGATATGCAAGATGCAAAAGGAAATAATGTTCTCGTACAGGCACTTACGCGTACACCCTACGATGCTGGGATGCTCGAATTACTTTTTCAGCATGCGGGACAACCTACTGTCCAGGCCTCATTAGTGCCGGCGATCTTGGCCCTAACGAATATGCATAGAAATACTAGTGATAAACACTTTGATAATGGGTTTGGACTAGCTGATTTTAGGAAACTTCTGGTCCTTTTTAAACAGTATGGTGCTGATTTTGATCTGGCTGATGCGCACGGAGAAACTGCACTTTCGCAAGCAACAAAAGGCAGTGTTCTGTTATACTACGGTATGAAGCAAGATCTTGTTACGTATAGTTCCCATAAGACGAGAGTAGCCACCTTTGAGAAGAAAAATTATGATAGCGATTTTTATGAACTATTATACGATGCATTAGGTTATGCATATCATAAAGAGAGATACGAACAAGAAGTAAAGGCTCAGGCGGCAAAAAAAGATGAACTTAGAATAAAAGTTTTAGAAGGCTCTGCTTTAGTAGTGGGAGGTGGGCTGCTTTTAGCTCTGCTTCTCAATAGAAAATAAACATGGTATTAGAATGAATATGAAAGCGAGATAATAGCGTGAGCTGGACTTGAGTTCAAAACTTACCAGTTCATTTAATCCTACATCATTCTCTCTCATATATTCAGCCATAGTAGCAGCAAGAATCTAGAGAACGTACACCTAACAAGTAGTGTTGTTATGATTTTTTCTCACGGTCTAGCTCCTCGCTCGAGCATGGCAAAAAAAACGAGGGAAGTCTTTTGTAGCTGAAAGAAGTTTTCTTACGCCCAATGCCTCTGAAAAGCGCCTCTGAAAAGCAGATTTCATAACCTGATGATGAAAAGATTGGACCACCTGTGCATAAAGAATTTCGTGCGAGATTGCCTTAGCTTTCATTTGGTTCAGATTCTAAGCGTCGATCTCTTCAGCATGATGGGATTGTATCCAAAGAGAATAGCTCTCAAAATATCTCTGGCTCTGGAAGTGATCGAATTGCAAACATTTGGTCTGATGATCTATTTCAAGAACACCTTACAGCAAAATCTTACGCTAACTATGTATCCTAGAGCGTGGTATCGCGGTTACCGTATGAACATCGCCGCAATGGGAATGTGGCAGCAGAGGTATAACCTTAAATGTATGACCTGTGATTTTATTCCTGAATAATGCACATTAATGGCCCCGTGTTCGCAGTTGTTGACAAATAGTCAATTTGTTTATATCATGAGAATGACTTCATTGAATGTAGAATTATGATAAAGGAATGATATGAACTATAGAGCATTGATAATTATTTGCAGTATCTATGGAGGATTGCATGCAAGTATGCAATCATCGAGTACGAGTAGTACTCAGAAGACAGACACAAGTATCTTGGCAAACATAGTGCGAGGTGATGAATTAGCTGCTAATCTAGCACTTCTATCAAGCCAAAAGATAGGCAATTACCTTCTTCACAATCATCCACTCGTGATGTATCTGCTCAAAAAGCTTCCCTTAAGCTTTCAAGAGTTGGCAGGGCATTCTTATAGTGTTAAATCAGCAGCATTTAATGCTATAGGAGATAGGGTGGTGACTGCTTCATATGATGGAACAGCCAGGATCTGGGATGTGGCAACAGGTGCATGTCTATGGATTCTTGAAGGGCATACTGGTTATGTTCATTCAGCAGTATTTAATGGGACTGGAGATAGGGTGGTGACTGCTTCATGGGATAGAACAGCGAGGATCTGGGATGCTGCAACAGGTGCATGTCTATGTATTCTTAAGGGGCATACTAACCGGGTTTATGTAGCAGTATTTAATAGTGCAGGAACTCAGGTGGTGACTAATTCATTAGATAAAACATCGAGGATCTGGGATGCAGCAACAGGGCGATGTCTGCGTATTCTTGAAGGGCATACTAGGGTTGTTACTTCAGCAGTATTTAATAGTACAGGAGATCAGGTGGTGACTGGTTCTCATGATGGAACTGCAAGGATCTGGGATGTGGCAACAGGACGATGTCTGCGTATTCTTGAAGGGCATACTGGGATAGTTAATTCAGCAGTATTTAATAGCACAGGAGATCAGGTGGTGACTGCTTCAAATGATGGAACTGCGAGGATCTGGGATGTAGCAACAGGGAGATGTCTGCATATTCTTAAAGGGCGGCATATGGGGCCGGTTAATTCAGCAGTCTTCAATGGTACAGGAGATAGGGTGGTGACTGCACATGATAGTATTGCTAAGATCTGGGATGTGGCAACAGGGAGCGGCCTGCGTATTCTTAAAGGGCATACTCATGCGGTTGTTTCAGCAGTATTTAATGGTACAGGAGATAGGGTGGTGACTGCTTCAGAGGATAGAACAGCGAGGATCTGGGATGTGGCAACAGGTGAATGTCTGCGTATTCTTGAAGGGCATACTCATGCGGTTGTTTCAGCAGTATTTAATAGTACAGGAGATCGGGTGGTGATTGCTGCAGAGGGTAGAACAGCGAGGATCTGGGATATAGGCCTGTATATGAAGCTCTATAGGCATCTTACTCGAGAAGATACCATTAATCATAAGCAGGCGACTATCTTACATATGATCTATGAAATAGAGATAGCAAGAAGGCTGGTGAAGCTCAGGGCTCGTCAGGGTCGATCAGCATATATACAAGATTCAAGTGATTCACCAGATAGCTTACGTTTAGACTTTACTAGGTATCCTCATTTGTGGAATGACTATAAAAATTTCTTAGGGGATCTGCCAGATGGTCTAGGAGAAGCAGTTGGGAAAATACTGGACTCCTATATACGTAAGAATGCTGCAGAGGCATCATGACACGGATTTTATTCCTGAATAATGCACGTTAATGGTCCCTTGTTCGGAGCGATTGATAAATGGTCAATTTGTTTATATCGTAAGAATGACTTCATTGAATGTAGAATTATGATAAAGGAATGATATGAACTATAGAGCATTGATAATTATTTGCAGTATCTATGGAGGATTGCATGCAAGTATGCAAGCATCGAGTACGAGTAGTACTCAGAAGATAGACACAAGTATCTTGGCAAACATAGTGCGAGGTGATGAATTAGCTGCTAATTTAGCACTTTTATCAAGCCAAAAGATAGGCAATTACCTTCTTCACAATCATCCACTCGTGATGTATCTGCTCAAAAAGCTTCCCTTAAGCTTTCAAGAGTTGGCAGGGCATACTGACTCGGTTACCTCAGCAATATTTAATGGTACAGGAGATAGGGTGGTGACTGGTTCTCATGACGGAACAGCGAGGATCTGGGATGCGACAACAGGTGAATGTCTGGATATTCTTGAAGGTCATACTGAGTCGGTTGGTTCAGCAGTATTTAATGGTGCAGGAAATCAGGTGGTGACTGGTTCTCGTGATGGAACAGCGAGGATCTGGGATGTGGCAACAGGGAGATGTCTTCGTATTCTTGAAGGGCATACTAATTGGGTTGTGTCAGCCGTTTTTAATAGTGCAGGAAATCAGGTGGTGACTGGTTCTCATGATGGAACAGCGAGGATCTGGGATGTGGCAACAGGGAGATGTCTTCGTATTCTTGAAGGGCATGCTAATTGGGTTGTGTCAGCAGTTTTTAATAGTGCAGGAGATCAGGTGGTGACTGGTTCTCATGATGGAACTGCAAGGATCTGGAATGTGGCAACAGGTAGATGTCTATGTATTCTTAAAGGGCATACTAGGGCGGTCGGTTCAGCAGTATTTAATAATACAGGAGATCAGGTTTTGACTGGTTCAAATGATAGAACTGCAAAGATCTTTGATGTAGCAACAGGGAGATGTCTGCATATTCTTGAAGGGCATACTAATTGGGTTACCTCAGCAATATTTAATGGTACAGGAGATAGGGTGGTGACTGGTTCTCATGATGGAACAGCGAGGATCTGGGATGCATCAATAGGTAGATGTCTGCATATTCTTGAAGGGCATACTAATTGGGTTATGTCAGCAGTTTTTAATAGAGCAGGAGATCAGGTTTTGACTGCTTCAGAGGATGAAACTGCGAGGATCTGGGATATAGGCCCGCATATGAAGCTCTATAGGCATCTTACTCGAGAAGATACCATTAATCATAAGCAGGCGACTATCTTACATATGATCTATGAAATAGAGATAGCAAGAAGGCTGGTGAAGCTCAGGGCTCGTCAGGGTCGATCAGCCTATATACAAGATTCAAGTGATTCACGAGATAGCTTACGTTTAGACTTTACTAGGTA
Organism: uncultured bacterium; assembly: GCA_963819815.1. Taxonomy (GTDB): domain Bacteria; phylum Babelota; class Babeliae; order Babelales; family Babelaceae; genus PRDV01. The sequence continues at coordinate 461,851 of CAWFXL010000001.1, read as the reverse complement.
TCCTCATTTGTGGAATGACTATAAAAATTTCTTAGAGGATCTGCCAGATGGTCTAGGAGAAGTTGTTGGGGAGATATTGGACTCCTATATATGTAAGAATGCTGCAGAGGCATCATGACCTGTGATTTTATTCCTGAATAATGCACGTTAATGGTCCCTTGTTCGGAGCGATTGATAAATGGTCAATTTGTTTATATCGTAAGATGGCTTTAAAAACTCAATAGAACCTTATGATGTCGCAAAGGATAAGACCAGAAAGTAATCTCTTGTTGAAACTATAAGATGGCTATGCAGCAAAAAACATAAGGGTAACTCTACCTCTATCTGAAAAAGCAGAAAGATTAAGAAAAGATTGCGTATCTTAATGGAGAGTTATGTTGTCGTCTTTGCTGATGACAAAGCTGTATTCTTTGGCCTTGGTATTCTTTGCGATACAAGGCTTTTTTCCTATTCAGGAATAATCGTAGATAAACTATAATTGTTCTAAAACAACTGCATCAGTGTCATCATTGAACTTTCTTCTTTTATCCAGTGGGATTCCGTTATCTTCATCATTTTCTTGGTTATTTAATTGCACCTCTCGTAGAACAGTTTCCTTAATTGCTCTATGTTGTTGCAACCAATGAGCAAAACCTTCTTCAACTCCTTCTTTAATAAGGCTTCGTATTAATACTTTCCCCTGATCAGAAGTAAAGAGGTCGGTTATTGATTCCACACGGTTAGGCAAAAGATTTTGTTCCCAGGCTCTCATGACCATGTTATAAAGATATTCAATTGCGTCCTCTTTTATAGATGACAGTAGTGCTTCAATTTCGTAAAGAAGTCTGCTTTCTCTATTGTTTCGATAGATATATGCAAAAAATTGTGTGAGCTGAAGTTCGCTTAAATTGCATAAAAACATAGTGATCAGGTGATTCTTAAGATGCTGCGTTCTCATAAAGATTTCCTGAACTTGGAGGAGCGGAATTTGCTTTGTTCGCAAAAGTGCAGTCGTCCGTATAACTTGCCCATGTGCCGTCCGACTCTCACATGATACAGAAATCTCACATTGGGATTTGCATTGCAAGTTGAAAAATTAGAAGATGCTAATTCTCTAGGCAAGTTTTCCATTAGGGTGAAAAAGGGCAATTAATTTGTCTGCGATTCTTGACAATGTGAATATGTTTTGTTATCTTAGTACAGGAGTCACCACTTTCTTCAAAGTAGCTGTAATCACTACATTACATCAATAAATATCACAAATGGATATTAAAATTTTTGATAAAAAGTTGTTCTGATGGGCGTATTGAAGATGGTGAAATCCGAATAACCCTTACTGCAAAGCTTGAGGGCGTCAATGAATGTGTAAAGAGCATGTTCCGGCGCACCTTTTGAGATTGAAGGTCACTTTAGGAGTAGCCAAATTAACGGCTTTGCAAGAAGAAACAACTAAGTGCTCAATAGAGATTTTAATACCTTAAGGATCAGACTATGACGAAATTTTTCATTGTTATTACCACCAGTTTCATGACCGGTCTTTGCGCAAGCCAAGCAGTCATTCAGCAATCGGACAAAATAATCAAATTTGTTACCAGCGATAACGTAACGATCGAGGCTCCTAAAGACCTTTTTAAGGATGCAGGTACTATTAAGAATGTACTGACATACACCCCGCAAGAGGCTCCCGTTGATCTTCCTGAGATTAATTCGCAGACTCTTGCAAGAGTTATCGAGTTCCTTAAGACGGGTACCCTCGATACCACTATTACACATGAGGAAGCTCTTCAGTTGCTGCGAGCAAGTGATTATTTAGACCTTAACTCACTTCGTACGCCTTCTTTACGGTTACTTGGGAAGAAGATACCCTGGAACCTTAATGACTTACAAAATACTTTAGGAAACCCTCTTCTTGAGAAGTCTATCAGGGAAGAAATTGCAAAAAACTTTACACTGCCAGATCTACAATCTGTAATAATAGGAGACGAGTGTTTTAAGAGTATTGCCTCGAAGCATTCTTGGACCACAGATATCCTGACAGCATTCAGTAAACTTCCTCGCATGGAACATCAAATACTACTTAATTTAATAGAATGTCTTATTAAGAGTAGTGTAACACTGCCCATTAAGATGGGGATATCAGCTAGAGGTGTCTTAGATAGAGTTCCATCTCTCGCTCCAAGGAGGGATGTGGTGGTCTATACTATTCTCCTGACGCCTGAAGATGAGAATCGAGTTGAGATTATAAAAGCATTACTTGCTCCTCAAGAATATAAGGATTTGGTAGCGAGATTAGTACAATACTTTAAACCATTTATACCTGGGACTCTCAGGATTATGATTGAGGAAGGATTTCCCTTAAAAAATTATGAGGACGAATCAGATTCTGACGAGTGTTTAATTTGACCATAACGAAGAAAACGAAGAAAAAGTTGCTTGAGAATGTGTTACATGAATTCCAAAAATAGAAAAAAATAAGAATATATATAAGACACGAAGGCAATTTACAGAGTTGGACAATCATTTTCTAAAAACACAAGGGACTGATAGTTGCTCTGCTTGACAATGTTGTTTGTCAGCGTCCCAGGCTACGCCAGTCCCTCTTTTTTCCGGTGTGAGAATCTTTGACAATTCAATTATGCCTAAACCCGGAAGCTTTTGTTTTGCCAACTACCGGAAATAATTTTTTTGCTCCTATACTTACAATGTTTGCTCTATAGCGGAACTTGCCTATACTTGGAAAGAACTTATCCAAGCAAAAAGTAATCATGGTAAGACGGAGATCTGATATGAAAAAAATCTTCCTTATAGCGATATTTACTTTGTCTTCCTTCTGGATCTATCCTTTGCATATGGCTGTAGTTTCCGCGAGCGTTATGCGAGCTATCGAAAATGATAACCCCAGTGAACTGAGCCGACTTGTTCCTGATTATTATGTAAATACTCGATTCGAGCTACTCATGGGAAAAACACCTCTGGAGTTTTCTCTTTTTTTACGCAGTCCGCACTGTGTAAGATCGCTCATAAAGCGTGGTGCATTAAAAAATCCCTCTACCGATCAAGAAATACTAGCTCATATGCAGCATTGCTTGGCGGAACGACAACCAGACCAGGCTATCTTGTGGGCTCTTTGTCGTTCCGCGACTGAAAGAGAACTTAAGATCCTTAATGCGCTTGAAAATGACGCTCATGCAGAGCTTGAAAATACTATCCCCAAGGAGCAACTTGATACTCGACTTGAAACGTATCTTGGGCAAACACCCCTGGAGCTTGCGCTTTTGTTCAAGAGCGTTCGCTGTGTCAAGACGCTCTTATCTCATGGAGCGAAAAGAATGCCTTCCTTCGAGGCAAAAATTAAGATATATGCACAAGAATCTTGGCAAAAAGAAGACTATCAAGAAGCGTTTAGTTGGGTCCGTTGTTATCAGGCCGCACCTATGGAACTCAAAGTTCTCGATGCCCTTCAAAACGACGACGACTCTATGCTCGGAGAAATCGTTCCGGAAGTATTTTTGGATGCTCCGTCTGACGTGTATTTGGGAAATAAGCCCGTGAATCTCGCTATTTATTTGGAAAAGCCTCACTGTGCGAAATATCTCTTGTCGCGCCATGTAGATAGAGATCCCACGCTCCTTAAACGTATGCATACTTACATGGAATATTATCAACAACAAGGTGATAATGAACGCGCACTCCTATGGCTTGAATGTTGCGCGATAGTCCGGGGTGTTAGGACCTGGGATTATGCGATTGCCGACCATAATATTGAGTTAGTTGAGTTACTGGCGGCTCAGGGACTCATATCCCACAATACTCCAGACCTTCAAAGATGGTTACACTTCGTAATACAAACTAATGATAAAGTACTATTTCGACGACTTCTTGCCTTAGGTATTCGCTGTATCGTACCAGAATTATGGGAAGGCATGGTAAAAAATGGTGATGGCGAATGGTTAGAAATATTTTTGTCTCTGGTGAGAAGACCCCAAGATTTCTTTCTTACAAGAGCACTTTATGAAGCAAGCAAAGCGGGTCATGTGGGAATAGTAAAACGATTATTAGAAGTTGGAGCGAATCCGAACGAATATCTTCCCCGAGCCTCAATTCCAAGCGATCAAAGTCCGCCGTCATATACTCCTCTTGCAGCTGCCTTAGCAAATAGACATGAAGAATGCTTCGATCTGCTTCTCAATTCAGGAGCATATCCGGATGAAGAGGCCTTGCTTGATGCGGTTTTAAGAGCTTTTAAAGAGAGAGGTGCCCCCATCGATGCAGCTAAAAAGCTTATTCTTGCGGGAGCAAATCCAAGCGCCGTATTGGTATTCGAGGGGGTCCAGGACTCAATATTAAGTGGGCTATTATATGACCCCAATTCCAATCATGTGGAGCTTGCGAATCTCCTTGTTGAGCATGGAGCCTATGTCGAGCGATTCTCGCCTTTGGTTCGTTCACCCCTTTCTAGAGCACTAGATGGAGGATTATGCGACCTTGTAGATCGGTTACTTAAGGCGGGAGCTTCTGTTTTCTCGGATGAGGACGACCGCAGCTTGTTAGGAACTGCAGTATGGTGTGACCATTGTATAGCCCAGCTTCTTAAGCACGGGGTAAGGCCCAGTAGAATATTAAGAACTTTATGGACCGGCGGGAGTAGAGGTAATTCATCCCGAACCATCAAGATGGGGACGGAACTCGAAGAAGCGGCTAACGTAGGCAGAACTGAGAGCATTGGTTGCCTTTTAGAAGCAGGAGCAGAACCCTCTTTTGCAGGAGCAAGAGGACTTAGAAACATGATTATCGTAACTCTTGAAGGAGCGATTGAAAGAGAAGAAATATATGATATCCCGGAAAATCTCGAATATATCGCGTTTCGTTCTTACCGATTTTGCAAGCAAAGTTGCATACAGCAAAGAGCAGCTTACAAGCATGTCATGTATATCACAAAACTTTTCAGATCAATAGAGATACCCGTGCTCTGTATTGATGAGATTTTTAGTCATACACCCCATCTAAGAGATCATTTGATACATCTGTTTTTGAGCATATTGAATACAGAGCATCTCGATGCGTTATTTTCTCTTATCTACGTGCGGAATAAAGCCGACTTACTCCCTTATGAAATTACACTTCTGCTCACTTCAATAAAGCCTCATGCTATTGAATTTCTCTGCACAACGATAGGTGATGCGCTTCTTCCTGATTTACTCAGATCGATATCGTCTTTATGGAGACCACAGATAGAAGATGAGGATTTGGGCCTCTATATAGCTTCTGCTGAATGGAAAAACAAAATTAAGGCTCTTGTCACACAAGGGATAGATGAGGCTTTCAATCGTTGCTTGGAGCGTTACAAGACTCTTAAAGAGCATACTCAGGTATCTTCTCCTCAAGGTCATAAAAGAATGAAAGACGCATAATTGGGAAAGTTACATATAGCCTGCAACTGACAGTCTGGTTTTGGATAAAGCTATAGGAATTAGATATTCGAAGTGTTCTTATGGCAAGTTTCATTTGAATATGCATCGATCATTCAAGATTGTGAAGGCTTTCATCTGGGCTGCAAAGAATGGTTGCGAGCTATGAGAACCTCTAAAAAATATTGTTTGAGCCATATTTTGTCTCTCAGAGAGCTCGAGAGTTTTGCCAATTGACATACTCGCCCAGGAATACATTCCGGGGATTTTGGAATCAGACAGCGATAGCCAACAAAGTTGGTCTTACATCACCTAACCCAAGAGTTGGTGCCCCAACTCGTTCGATATTTTTCGCAGCATTATAGTCTCTATCATGAGTGCTTCTACACAGAGCACACATCCATACTCGATCAAGATCGTCATGGAGCTCAAAACATCCCAGTTTCGATTGCTCTAGCCCTCAATACAGTGGCAGTTTTGTTGCAGTGTGCTGAAAGAGATTTCTTTTTGCTAGTAGACTAAAATTTGATGCCTTGCAAATTCCTTGATACTGTAGCAGTTAGGTTATTTCCTCAGTAACGTAAAGGAGCCTTCTATGAGTTTGCGGCATTATTTTTTTCTATGCATTTCTTTTGGAGCAACCTTACAGGGAGCGGTCGCGATACAAGATCTTTGTACGACAAACACCAATCTTTTTGCGGTAAGCGCAGATGATAAGCCATTTCAGCTTGATGCTATCTGGGCTCAGGAGTCACAGTACATAGGAGCACTGTTACAGCAAAATGCAGCACTAGGAACCACAGAAGATATGCCTATTAAGGTCCCTTTAAACAGTGATCAACTCGAGATGTTAAATGATTACCTTCTTCAACTTAAAAACGAAAAACGGAAAAACGGAAAACTTAAAAAAAGTCTCATGAGCAAAATTTCAGAAGGCGACCGCAGTGCAGCAGCGCTTCCTGTTAAAGTTAAGGAATTGAGTGAGCTCTTTAGCCTTATACGGATCATGCGGCTTGAAAAGTTGAAACCTATTGCTCTTGCAGGATTTTTATTTCTCTTGAAAAAAGAAACTTCACTTGCCGCGTTTGTATCGAATGCACGGCTGGTTTCAGAGCTTGAGTTGCCTCCTGAGCTTACCCAATCTCCTGTAAAGCTTCTAGAAGACGAAGATCAAGAGTTTTTAAGGGCCCAATTATGTGTCACCCTAAAAAATGACAAACCGCTCCTATACTGTTCTGTAAGTCCCGATAGCCATCATGTGGTTATTGCAGGTCTTCAAAAAAAGGATACCAGCTTTATTGAGGTTTTTGATCTTAAAAGTGGTGACTCAGTATACTATGTAGTGCTCGATTACAAAATAAAAGGGGTCCACTTCTGTGATGGTAACCGAATCATAACCTGGGGGAAAAAACGTGTCGACCTTTGGGATTCATTTGGTCTTTCCAATACGACTCCGCCTGCATGGAAAGACCTCTATAAAGATAGTAAAAGAATTTGGGGAACAGCTCTCAGTACTGACCGAAGACATTTAGCATTGGTACTTGACGAAAAAATCATCGTACTGAGCATTCGAAAAGGTCAATCCGAAGCGTCGCAAATAGAGACGAAAACAGTCTTAGCTCCTCCAGCATATAAAAGGGATAACAAGAAAAACAATCATTCAACCATTGTTTTTGGAAATGATGATCAGTTGATCATTGAAGTACGCCCTGGAGGGGATCTTCTGTTTTACGAATGGGAGAAAGAGAAGTTTATAGCATATAAAAAGAATTCAGGAGCAGGCTATCGAGGCTTTTACACAAATGGTTCAAAGTTTGTTACTATTTCAGATACCCACGAAATACGGGTCTGGAACTGCCAACAAGATACCGTAGAACCTATTACCGAGGGCAATATTCCTGTGTTGTCCTATGATATTATTCCTCATGAACAGCTTACCGAGCTTAAAAAGGGTACGGTAAAGATTTTTTGTGATACTTCTAGTAATGAGTTTATAGATAACCTTGCTTTCCTGCCAACGAGAAAAATGAGTTCAGCAATAGTTGTTGATGGCGGTGCCCCTGGAATGGCACGCTCTGATGTTCGAGGTGAAAGTTACCAAAAGTTACCGTTACCCCCTTCACTCGCGTTGCAGGGAGCCTATTTAAGTAGTCAGGGAGCAGCTTTTCTGGGCACCGGCCCTGATGGCTTGATAAAAGTATGGCATATGGGCAATCAAGAAGTATCAGATTTTATTTCATCAAGCATGCCTCTTGAGCAAGCTCTATGCATCCAGTACCTCATTAATCGGCTTAGACAGGAGAATCCCGATCTAGGTGAACTGGCTACGGCATATCACCTTCGTAGAATTTTTGAGGAGTGCAATGAAACATTTCGGGAGCTTATGTTTGCAGCATTTCCAGATTTTAGAAAAGCCTGGGAAGATAACCGACCATTCTCCCCACATCTAAACGTTCGGACACGTAGCACATCTGAGTCTACAACTCCCGTGCAGAGCACAGATAAACTTGTACGAAGTGCTTCGTCTGATCATAGAAGAATCACCACATCTGATCGACCTGAAACAAGCGTGGTATCATACGATTCTTCAGTTAGCTCTCCAAGGAGAAGAAGGTCTCATACCTCTGGTGCACAAGTTATAACTGGCATCTCTTACGAGAAGCACTCATCACCGAGAAGTACTCTGCAAACAGCGTCTCCACGTTCGCAAAGACAAGAGCCGCCACAAAGTGAGCTACCTAGTATGCTCCAAGACCGGATGAAATCTCCAAAAAGAAGAGTGGTTGCTACTTCTGGTGCGCAAGCCGCAAGTGGCGTCTCTCAAGAGACTTACGCATCACCTAGAGGCACTAGGCGTATAGCATCTCCACGTGTCCGTAAACAAGAGCCGTCGCAAAGTGAGCTACTTAGTATGCCTCAGGAGAGAATGATATCTCCAAAAAGACGAGTGTTAGGTGCTTCTGGTACACACGTTGAAACGAGCGTTTTGCAAGAGACTTACTCATCACCAAGAGGCACTAGGCGTACAGCGTCTCCTCGTGTCCGTAAACAAGAGCCATCCACAGAGTTAAGTATTGCGTTGCCCGATAAGGATATGTCTCAGGAGACGGAATCTCCAGCCGTGAGCACAACACAGACCTCTCATTCTCGGGCCGACGTAGGAATTGCTCAGGATGAGCATTCAGGAGATCAAGCGCAACGTGTTGCTCAACAAGAGCCATCCACAGAGTTAAGTATTCCACTACCTAATGACCGTATGTCTCAGGAGACGGAATCTCCAGCCGTGAGCACAACACAGACCTCTCATTCTCGGGCCGATGTAGGAATTGCTCAGGATGAGCATTCAGGAGATCAAGCGCAACCTGTTGCTCAACAAGAACCATCCCCAGAGTTAAGTATTCCACTACCTAATGACCGTGTGTCTCAGGAGACGGAATCTCCAGCCGTGAGCAGAACACAGACGTCTCATCCTCGTACCGACACAGGAATTGCTCAGAATGAGCATTCAGGAGATCAGGCGCAACCTGTTGCTCAACAAGAGCCATCCCCAGAGTTAAGTATTTCACTACCTAATGACCGTATGTCTCAGGGGTCGGAATCTCCAAGCGTGAGCATAACAACACAGACCTCTCATTCTCATGCCGACACAGGAATTTCTCAGGATGAGCATTTATCAAGTGGTCAACAGAGCAGCTCCGGTTCTCAGATAGTAGAATTTGTTGTTCAAGATGAATTAGATACTCCAAGAGTGACCGAACATGATGCATCTGAAATAGTCTTAGTGACCCCACGAGCTGAAAGTCCCCTTGCCTCTACAAGTACCTCATCTGAAGATACAAGTACCTCGTCTGAATCTACAGTAAAAAATTCATCGGCTAGCAAGGATCGTTCACGTGAGGTAGAAGCAGCCTCTTGCCCATTTGATGTGATTTCTCAGAAAGCTCTTGCAGGAAAATTAGATCAAACCGGTATTGAGACTTCTCCTGAAAATACTTGGAAAAGCTCTCTAAAGCTTACTCAAACAGGAGAGCATATCGCCCATACATTGTATAAATCAGCAGCTAGTTTTTATATGCAAGGTAAGTATGAGGAGGCATATCGAAACTTTCAGGGTTTATACAAATTGTCTGAAACCAAAATCTATAAAGCTCTAGCAGCACACGTATTAGGAGAAATGTGTTTCCTAGGGAGAGGTGTAGAGTGGAATCCGGCAATGGCTTGCAAATTCTTTGAAATATCGAGTAAACAGGATGTCGACAAAGCTGTTCAGGCTTATGCTTGTGCTCGGTTAGGTGAGATGTACTTTTACGGATATGGTGTAAAACAATCGCAGATGAATGCACTATACTATCTAAATCAGGTTATTGCTCATCAGCAAAATCTCATTGTGAGCAATATAGACGATGAAGAAGTTAACCAAATAGATGGGGAAGCTAGTTTCAGAAGTAGAATTGCCGCACTGTTTCTCTTGCATCGAGCTCAATGTAAAGACCTTAAAATAGACAGTACAGCAGAACCAGTAGTAAGCCTCTATGAACAGGCCATGAGACTTTGCGAAGATACCTGTGAAACATCCAGTCAAGATTGTGCACAAGCCTGGCTTTATCGAGGTCGCTTCCTGCTTGCAAGAGAAAAGGTCTCCAAGGCAATGAGCTGTTTTGAAATAGCTCTTTCAAAAGCTACTCGCTCTTCAAATGAACTACTTAAAGCTGAAGCTTATTATAGGCTCGGGAAATTACACTATACAAGCTCTGTCGACTCGCTTGCTCAAGCGAAAGAATATTTAAAAAAAGCACGAGCCACCAACACTAATTCCTGGATATGTCCAGCGGCTGAGCTTTATCTTGGCCATATCGCATTTCGTGAATCTCCAAGTAAAAAAATACTCTCATTGCAAGCTCTTACGTGTTATGAAAGAGCGCTTAATCAGCCATATAATTTACGGGTTCAATCTGAAGCCGCTTACCACATAGCACGTATCTATGAGCTATCGGATGAAAACATTCCTCAAAAGAAGTTGGAGGTCCTTGAAGATAAAGCTCAGCTCCTGAGAAAGAAATGGGAAAAGGTGCATGAATATGATGCAAAAGCAGTTGCAATAGGCGAAGTGTTAGGCATTCCTCATATAGATGCTCATTTTTCGCTGGCACGACAGCATTATGAAGGCACGCCAGCCATTGAAATAGATCTTCTAGAAGCATTTAAACACTTCAAGATTGTCGCTCAAGAAAGCCTTAACCCCTCGCAGATTGAGGAGGCGAATCTCAAGCTTAAAGTACAGAAAACAGTGTGATCAAATGCGTTGGCTTGGCTGGTTTATAGAAACCCTGGCCTGGTAGAGCGGATAGTGTCCATTAGCACTCTCGACCTACTATACGCATATCTATTTTGAAAAGAGTTTTTATATCACTCTTAGGTTTCCTAGCTATGGATGAATGCCCAGCCATTATTCACCGGCAGGAGATTACTTTTTCCCGTACTGTCATATCAAATAACAATACGTATAGCATGAGTCATGGTACTCACTAGTTTTCTGATTATGTTTTTTCTGAGCCGCTCAGTTATCTAGCATAAGCTGTCCGCTTGTAAGTTTGATGATAATTAAGATATACTTTAAGGGGAATAATTTTTAAAGAGCAACGTAATTATAAGGCATACAAAATGATGTCTCTTTCCAAAAAAATCTTCAGTGCGGTGTTAGGGTTAATAGTATGTTCTTCCCTGTTGATGCAAGCAAGCGCTTGCTCACATGTAGAAGAAATACGATCAAACGATATTTTTGCGAGAGACGATCAAGGAAACACTTCATTCCATAGAATTTTTGGCTCAAGCAATCAAGAGGACTCTCCCATGACCTTAATGGATTGGTTTGCTACCAACGTGAGTAATACTACTCTACAGAACCTTAAAGGAGAGACTCCACTTGATGTGGCAATAAAACATAATGCCTTAGCTGCAGTCTGTGCTATTTGCGAGCACGAATTATCTCTCACCTCGAACCCGATAGTAAAAAAAGGTATGTTTAATCTGACGGCAATGAGCGGTGATTTTAGGCGTTACCTCAGAAGACTTGTTCGTGACCTTAGCCGACAAAAATTCCTTACAAAACTGCCAAAGATTTTACCAGAGCTCCAGGGTCTTCTTGAACCAGTATTTGTTAAAGATAGCGAGGGCAATATGCCACTACACGGAGCAGTAAAAGAGAAAGATTATGCGAAACAAGAAGAGATTCTTAAACGATGTACTTACAGAGGCTTTAGGTTTGTAAAAATTGATGATATGACTAATCTTTTGGGTAGAACGCCACTTGACCTTGCGGTTGATTTGAAGGACCAAAGAAGCATTCATATTATTTGTTTTCATGAACTCTTCACTGGTGGCAACAACTTTCCCTCACAGCAACGTACCTTTGAAAGGCTCTTTGAACGAGCAGTTTTGCAAAAAAATTATGCTTGTTTGAAAGCACTCCTTGTCGGGATAAGCGATACATTGTATACGAAGCTCGATCTTGGAATAGCATATGTTAATAATGATACTCACTTCAGAAAAAACCCCCAGTATTCTGCATTACATCTGGCAGCAAGTGGTGACCCAGAACGATTAAGAGAATTGCTTCAATCGGGAGCAAGTCCTACTCGATACCGTGACTATAGATATACTCCCTTACATGCAGCAGCGCATGCCGGAGATGCTCGTTGTATCGCAGTTCTTGTCCAACATGGGGCGGATGTTAATTTTCAAGATGCTGCGTGGAATAGCCCACTGCATTTACTTCTTTCAAGATTTAATGACATGTTAGAACGTCCTGAACTAAAGGATGAAGAGAAAGAGATGCTATACTATAATGCTGCAGCGGTTCTTATGGCCCATGGTGCTTCGATAGAATTAGAAGATGAAGATAAGGTAACACCACTCTTTGCACTCTCTGAAGGGGGCTGGTCAGACGTTAAGAGTAAGATAATTAAACTCTTTCTTGCGAGCCTACCGCGAGGCTTCGCGTCGAGAAGACTCATACTAATACCGAGCACTATACCTAAAGGAGCATATCAAAAATTTGCCGAAACTCTTGAAAAGCTTAATTTCACCGTTTCTTTGCAAACTCAAAAAGCTTACTTTAGTGCGATGAACGATTTTGACACTATTCTGAAAGCAGTACAGGTTGGTGAAATAGATGACATGGTAACTGCTCCTGCCAGTTCAAGCTCCACAGAGACAGAGCCTGAGGAGATTGATGAAAGAACTTTGCGTATGGTTGTAGCTCACTCGAAAGAGATCAACGTTCGTACTAAAGAAGGATCAACCTTACTTCATCAAGCGATGAAGCGAGGACATATTCCTTGGGTGGAGCTTCTGCTAAGCCACGGGGCATATCCTACCGTTGCAGACTCAGCACAGCGCGATACCCCCTTACATATCGCCGCAAATCTTCGAACTTCATCGGTAAGACAAAGGCTCATAGCAATGCTTCTCAGGGCGGGTGCATCTGCAAATGTACAGAATAGAGAAAGAGAAACGCCTCTCTGTGTCGTAGCAGGAATGTATGACGCGCAGAGTGTGCAGATGCTCATCGAAGCAGGGGCACTAGTTAACTCTGCAGGTACTGGATTCAAAACAGCCTTGCATGAGCTGTTTGAAGAATTTAATGGGCATACGCCCGATACTAGAGAACGTCAAAAGCAGGTACTTATGCTCTTATTGCAAGCTGGAGCGTCGGTTTTGCAGGATGATGCGAATAACGTAAGTCCTTTAGAAGTGCTGCTAAACGGTCAGTATTTTGATGAGTATGACGTACAATTAGTCAACCTCATCGTTGCATCATCTCTTTTGAGAGATAGGCATTATCGGGCAGAATTTAGTTATCATATTAATGCGTGCGCGACCAACAGTCCTCTTAAAAGGGTCGCTCTTGAAAGACTGAAGACCATTCTCCCCACCTAACCGGAGAAAAAGCTACAACGTGAAGTATAATACATACTATTGATTTTCTAGGCAGGTTGCCAAATCAGAAGCGATACAGCATTATGAAGCTTAACTTCAGCCACGAATCATATGATCTTCATCTCAATGAAGCTTGCGCAAAGGTCTAAAAAAGCTTATTCATCTAACGTTGAAATACTTGACTCCAAGGAAGTCGATTATCTCAATAGCAGAAAGGTACGAAATAATATGAATACTAATAAAGTTCTTCTCATGACCTTGTCATGGTTCTTTACGGCACTACCGATGAATCTTGCAGTAGAGAGCACTGTGCAATCGATAGAAAGCAATGAACAGACGATCAAACTTATAATGGGAAAAGAAGAAAACTTACAAGAAGAAAGCTCTTTTGAAGTTTCTCTACAACATGCCAAGTTGTTACGCGGTATTTTATGGCTTCTCGAGGAGAATCATATCGTTATAGATGTACCTCAAGTTCACTTCAGCATTGGAAAGTTCCTTATAAAACAGCTTGGGCGGGTTGAAAAGATTACTCAAAATGAACTTTTAGTAGATGAGCTGACGCAATCATCTAAAATAGATCCAGTGAGAGAAAATGCAAGGACACTCCAAAAGATTGCTCAGTTGAGATCTGATAGCGAGACGGTCAAAGAAGAAATAAGAAAAGAGCTCGAGCAACTTGAGGGAGATACTGTCGTTGCCATACTTTTAGCAGCCGAATATTTAGATATTCCCTTTGTCCCTGAACTAGCGCAAACTTGTGTAATGGACATGGGTGTACAGGCATTTACCGCTGAGCTGATAGCTGCAATTCCTAATCGACTAAGAGCTGCTCTTTTAGAGAACTATATTCTTCGGGTTTTAGGAAAGCATGTTTTGTGTAAAACACAAAGTGAAATTACCTGCCTTGCTGCGGGACCTGATGGTACCATAGCCGTTGGGCTTGCAAGTGGGAATATCCATATGTACAGTCCTGAAGGAAAAGAGTTTGCTGTATGTAAGTCGAACGGTAAAACTTTTGTGAGCTCTCTGTGTATGACAGCAGACTGCGACATTGTTGCTGGCTATAGTGATGGAACAATTTGTATCTGGAATACTATAGGTACACAGCTTGCAATCCACACTCCAACAGAGGGCGCACGAGAAGAAGTATTTTCCCTCAAAGTGACTTTGGATGGTAAGATAGTTTCTGCACACCTAGGAGGAATTGATATCTACGATAGGCAATGCAGGAAAATCTCTACCTGTGCTCTACATTTCCCTTGCTCAGTCTTTGTGATGCCAGACGGTACTATACTTACTGGGTCTTTCGATGGAACCTCACACATCTTGGATACGGTAGGTAACCTGCAGGCATTGCCATTCGAGAGGGAAAGAGGAGTTTCTATGAGTAGCATATTTCTCGGCTCTAGTATGAACCGGGTCGTTACTGGTAGCTTTTTGTCAGTCTCTGCAACACCAAGTGGTGAGATTGTTTCTTTGTCTTGGGATGGAAATACTCGTGTGCAGGATGCGTTAGGAAAAGAGCTCATAGTTTTTAAGGCGCATAAAAACATGGAACCGATGTTCACAAGGAGTAGAACTATACCGTCAATCTGTGTAACTGCAGATGGAAAAATCATTACCGCATCGAGTAAGGAAGGAGTAATTCGAGTTTGGAGTAAGAATGGTGAAGAGCTTGCCGAGTCTCAGATACATGAAAGTGGTGTTAGTGCACTCTGCATGAAACCTGATGACCAGATTGTTATCGGTGATTTTAATAATACCGTTCGGGTGCGTGATCTCGGTGTACTGGAAATGATTAAGCGTATACATATCGAGGATGTACCAACTATCTGGAAATTTTTGCAGTCTGAATATCAACTTCAGGAGCAACAAATGTCCTCATCGAGTTCTCGTGCGTTCTTACGTATAGCTTGGGAAGGTTTGGTTTTTTCCGTTTTAGATACTATCCAGGATGACATTTTTATGCTGTCTAGCCCGAAAAAGGCTGCGAATGAAGCCTTCCAAAACTGCTGGGACAAGCTGAGAGCTCTTATTTACCCTGAGGAAACTCAAAGAAATGACGGCTCTGTAGTCTCTAGTACAGCAGTGGAAGATCGTGATGATGAAGACGATGATGAACCAAATTCTGGAAAACCATCTCAAAAGAGTAAAGTTGAATAGGGTGATGGTACTTATTCTCCCTTAAGCCGACAAATCTCTTTTCGCAATTCCATTATTTCAATTTCAGTCGAAAGATCAAGAACCTTTTCTAATTCAGCTTTCGAAAGAGGAGACCTACTTTCATCAGATACCTTTGTGAAGATAAAGCGGATCGTATAATCATGAGTTAATTCCGTTTGAAGTTGCTGCATGAATGTAACCATTTGGCGTATATGCGCATTTCCAGCATAAAACATGCCTATCTTAGCGCTGCGTGGCTTCATAAAGGAGTTCAGACTATCGATTAACCAGGGAATATTTACCATAGCTGTGTAGTAAGGCAGGAAAAAGGGTTGGATTTTAGAGTAAAAACTTCTGGTAATCGTATCAACAATTTTTTCTTTGTCGGATGCATCGGAGGTTGAAAAATATTCTACCAACTGAGGATGCTCTTTGCGCGCATAATTATATATAATTTTCGAGATAGATCTCGTATGAAGGGCTCTACCACGAGCATAGGTGTTGAAAAACTCCATCAGCGCTTTTTTTGAAGTTAATGCGCTTTTTGTTCTTTCATTGAGTATCTTCTCAGCTGCTTTATATACGCAAGCGGGGAGTTCACGTGAAGCTCTTTCAAGAAATCTCGCGTATCTTTCAAGTATGGTCTTATTATCTTCTTCAAGTGAGGAAAGCATATTCATTTGATTAACTGAATTACCCTTAGTTTCTAACGATGTGCGCACCATGGCTTGAAGAAGACTTGAAAAAAAGATGTCCCACACAAGGCTTTTACGAGGATCACTCGTCTCAAACGCTACGGAATTATTAAGGCCTGGCTCTTCTTTGAGTGAATTCATAAGAATTCGTAGTTTTGTAATGACCTTTGTAGCTTCCAGCTTTTTTTTCAACCTATCTTCACCTATCACGCCAAGGCCTTCCTGTGTCTCCTTGATAGTTTCGAGGTTTAGACGAGCGCGGTGAGGTTCTTGAGCAACCACTTTGAGAAAAGAACGTAGAATCTCATATTGGTCTGAATCATTTATTGTTCGTCTATGATAATCCCCAAGAAGGATAAGGGTTCCCAGACCATCAATTTTAATCCTGTAGCCAGAAATAATTTCTGCCGAGACCAGTTGCACGCTAAAGGCTGCCATAAAAAGGCTCAATGTGAGTTGTGTGAGGGTGGTTGTAGCCATGCTTTATTTCCATTATAAGGGATGATTTTTATTAGTAATATTACTTTATCATATTTTTCAAATTAAGTATAATCTGGCAATTATTATAGGGGCCTACGTACAGCATAGTGATCCCGATATAAACTTGTTGAGCTCCTCATCAAATATGGTTTTGTTTATTACTTTATTGGACCTAGACTTAGAATAATAAGAACTAAAAGAGATGAGCTCTGTAGAGGAATTTACATGAAAAAAGCTATACACAAAATATCGAAAATGCCCCTGAAAGTCTTACTGATCGCGTTATTCTTGAGTTTTCCGGCCCTAAGGGCTTCAGTCCATTGTCACAGCATTGAGGGAGCTTTATTACCTCGATTGGAAATGGTATCAGCGATTATAGGCTTCAAAAATTCCAATTCACAAGGTGTAATGAATACCAACTTTGATCAACGAGCCTTACAAGTCATTCCGATAGTGCCAATGGAATCTTCAATGCTCCATTTAGACGACATTTCAGATCTAGATGATAAAGAGAAAAAGGAAAGTAGTCTATACGCCCCAGTAAATTCGTTGCAAACAAATACTGCGGCTTTGATTTCATCTTCCTGGTAGATTTATGTCTAAAGCATCTTTGATAGCTTCATATACATTCTTTCTCAAATCAGAAACATTATTCTCTTCAGTTAATCTTGGATAATTCTTAAGTAGAGTATCTCTCACGGAAGCATACTCATGCTCTTTCAAGGAGCTTCTTATTGCAGCGAGCCGATCTGCTGGATCTAATAAGATCTGAGCAAGAAGAAAATAGTCATCTTTAATGAGCGCTGTAATGAAAGCTATTTTAACTTCATGAGGCACCAATGGAAGCTGGAACAAAGTTTTTAGATCATCACTTGTCCATTTGGTCTCTTTTTCACTTATTTTTTTCGCAAGCAGAGCTCCCACCATTTTTTCAGCGCGAGATCGAAACCTACCGTTTGCAAAAACTACATTCAGATCATCAATTTTCGTAAGCTTTGCCACCAGGTCATACAGTGTCTTACCGTAAAGGACGTCCTCTGCCTCAACATAATCTTCAAGACGCATGATGTCTACAAGCTGCTCAATTGTAAGGTTTGGGCTACTATACTTGCTCGTTGCAATAAGGGTCAGGAATTCAGAAATTGTTTGTCCCTCAAAATGAAGGGGGATAGGACCTTCAGGTAATACTCCCTCAAGCATCTGCACAATCATAGGAATAGCGGGTGAAGAGGTAAGAAGGCTCTTATCGACTTTAAATAGGACATTGTCTTGAGAAATAAGCTCAAGTACAGGGTCATTTTTGGGTGAGCCCATTAATTTGGTAAAATCAGTTCGGAAAGACACCCCATGGCTTGCGGAGAGTGTTCCCATCCCCATAAAACTCCCCATGATGACTGCTATAAGAATTTTTTTCATGTAACTACCTCAGACTCTTGCCCATGTTTTCTATTAGTATATAAAATATGAGCTTATCGTGTCAATGGTTTTCTATGAGGGTGGTTATTTCTTAAATTTCATGTCTGCATTGCCTATATCTTCAAGTGTTCGTCAGTTTCGGATACATTCCGAGCCTTCAATTGTGACTACCATCAAAAGTAAAAGATGATTAAAAATAAGGAATTTTCATGTCTGCAATGTGCGCTTTTCGGACATGCAGGCCTTTTTTTAGGGTCTAGAGGTAACTCTATAGACTAGATTCTCGATGGTTATTTAGAGAAGTTTACGGTACTCACCGTACCCCTCCTTATCAAGATCTTCTTCAGCTATGAATCTTAATGCAGCTGAGTTAACGAGAAACCAGCTATTATGTCCAAAAGGAAATACATGGCGGAAGTATCCAAGATGTGAATTGCCAAAACGACTTCTTACCTCTACCTGCTGCGGACCATTTATTCCCTGTTCAAAAGACCCTCTCATTACAACATTCAGATCGAAGGACCAAGGTGTGCCATCACCAGTATAAGGATCTTCGACCGGTATTCTAAATCTTGGCCAACCATTTTTTGATTTTAGTTTATCGCGAGAACTAAAGAGTGGCTCACCAGTAACAATATCGACATAGATTCCTCTCTCCTCTTTTTTCTTTTTCCAATAATCATTTGCATAAGGTTGCTCAAGCTCTTTTTCCTGTGTAACCCTATATTGCTCTGGCGTTAACCGAGCTTTAAGTTCTTGAGTAGAATACACAGGATGCGGCCTTCTTTTAGAGTGCCACAGTTCTTCAAGTGCAGCAGTTCGTCCAGAATTCTCACAATAACGTCCAATTTTTTGAGGGCTTTTTTTAGTGTAATCGTCATCGAGAGGAGTAAAGTCAGAGAAAACTTTGTGAGCATCAGAATCAACCCATTCTGGAGAATATAAGTAATGAAACCTCGCAGCTTCTATAGAAGTTGCAATTGGTTCAGCAAAACTCATTTCAACAATACGTTTTGATTTTTCTGCGATGCGTTTTTCACTTTCATCGCTATAGAAAATTGTAGTCGCATAGCGTGGACCTCTATCGGCAAATTGACCTTCAGCATCTGTAGGATCGATAGATCGCCAAAAACGATTAAGGATACGACTAAGTGTAATCTGTCTTGGATCATAGGAAATAACAATGGCTTCTTGGAGGAGGCCTGCTTTTATTTTTAGATTTCTATTTTCAGGGCTGATTTTGTTTGATCCAAAGGCTTTATCCCTATCTCTATGCCCACCCCTTATGCGAATAATTCCGGGAATACCCTCAAAGGCTAGTTGCATACACTCAAGTCGACCTCCAGCGAGCATAACTTTTTTACTACGTTGCCATACAGTCTCATAACTTTCTTGAGCAAACATATTTTGTCCATACAGCCTCATTGAAAAAGTGCTCAAAATAAACATGGTAAAAAGTGTATGATATGAAACGAAGGATAGATTCATGTCACCCTACTTTATTTATTTAATTATTTTGTTGCCATCTTTATTTAGGATACAAAGGAGCCATTTTCATGTCAAAAGCCTCCCATATGCTCTTTTGAGCATAGAACAGCAGTGTGGTTAGTAGCTATGAGTTCACAAGGTACCTACCTTATTACAGGGTCACAAGATACGGCTAAGCTTTGGAATGCTCGATCAGGTGACCCCTTGCATACTTTTTTGCATAAGGGGGAGAATCCTCATCATATGTTTTAGTGCCGATGAATCTCAGGTTATTACCGGTGCCTACGAAGATACTACGGCGAAGGTTCGGACGTGAAGGGGGTAAAATCGATAACTCGCTCAAGTTTGTTTAAAACTTCATTTTAATAACATTAACGACTCTAGGCCTCTGGTAGATCTTCCTGCAATGTCACTAAGCTTTTTTCAAGGAAATCTACAACTGTCTGGGCATTTTTAAGATTTGAACTAATCGTATTTTGACCCAGTGCTTCACTGATGTAGTTTATCCCATTACGAGCTACAATAAGTCCTATAGCAGTCATGCCTGCTCCTAGAGCAATCCGAGCAGCAGATTTAACTTCATTCTGACCATCGGCAGTATCAAACATTAATTTAGAACCACCAAAGAGTAGAAACGGAGCAATTTTAGCTATTAAAAAGATGCCAAAAATACCTTTAAACAAGGGGCTTCCTTGAGAGCAGGTGTCTTTCGGTGCTGGGGGGTTATCAAGAACATCATGGGCAGTTTCGAGAAGCTCTTCAAGCTGCTTCTTCAAAACATCCGGTTCTGAACGACTTTTTAATTTTTTAAACTCGACTCTTACCGCACTGAGGTCACACGCTTTTATTGCCGCCTCAAGTGGTCTTATAGGTCCTTTAGATGAGAGGAGCGGACTCATGCCACTCAACAGACCTACAGTAATCATAAGGTATACATATTTTTTCATGAATTTCTTTCACTACAAATCATACTACGATTGTATTGCTGCCTAACTAAGGCTTGGTATACTTATTTTCTCAGCAAACGACCTCTCTAATGAGTCTATAATATTTAGCGTATTTTCGTCAAATTAGCATCATGTAGTGACTTGCCACATTATTTTGCACGTAATACTCTTGTTCTAATCAAGCATAGGACGAGATTGCTAAATAGGACAGGAATTTTTTCCTAGGAGCTGGTATATTATGCACCAACTAGCAATACTTTCGTATGCTGTGAAAATTGCAAAGCCCATTAGAATGAAGCTATGAAACCACCACGCAAAGCCAAATAGCAAGATTGCAAGTAATGCGCGTACAATACGGTCAACTTTTCCAATATTCTTTTTCATACGACTCCTCCTTTTATTATGCCGCATCTTGATACTAGAAGCATGTGTCACAAAACTAGCTTTTAAAGCAGAAACTGCTTTATGTTCTAGAATAATTGCGTCTGTTTCTTCCTGAATCGTACTCTCGGCATGAAGAGAACTTACTAAGAACAGCATGCCTATTAAAATAATACGTTTCATATAAACTTCTTTAATGTGGGAGTAATTGATTCACCCTTCTTAGTGAACATTATGTATTGCCCTCAGCATATAGAATTCCCTAGCTAAGATCAACTCCGTATGCTTAAAAGTTACTTTATCTCTTGTGTTGAGCATTTTCATCTTGTTCTTATTGTGGTATAAAGTATGAATAACGACATTTTAATCCTTAGAAAGGTCTTATCCAATGGCTATAAAACCTGTCAGTGTACTTAGCATGATATTCCTCTTGAACGTTGATTCACTGGGTTTTGCTTGCAGCAAAGAAGTTCTTACACGAAAATTATTTAATGCCGTAGCTGAAGGAGTTCCCGAATCACTGAATGAATGCATTGAAAATGGGGCCGATCTGAAAGCAAAGGATGAAAATTTAGCTACAGTCCTTCATCATGCAGCTCTAGGAAATCACGTCGCTTGCCTTGCGCTCCTTCTAGCAACAAAAAAAGTTGATTTAAACTCCTTAGATGGGCACGGAAAAACCCCAGTCCATGTAGCAGCGTATGTAGGCAATATAGAAAGTCTCAGGATGCTTCTTAATGCTGGTGCAGTGGTTGATGTACTTGGTCAGGATAACATGACACCCCTTCACATTGCTGTATTGCGAGGTGAAGTTGAAAGTGTCAGGACTCTTACTCGGTATGGAGCTAATGTTAAGACAGGTACGCAAAGCGACGCAACCGCTCTTCATTTCGCGGCTGTTGGTGGTGAAAAGCACTTTAATGATTCTGAGAATTCTTTTCATCCTCTAATTCCTATCGAAAAACCTTTCAGCAGTGAAGCAAATAAAGAAATCA
This sequence comes from uncultured bacterium, assembly GCA_963819815.1. Taxonomy (GTDB): domain Bacteria; phylum Babelota; class Babeliae; order Babelales; family Babelaceae; genus PRDV01. The sequence goes on along the minus strand of CAWFXL010000001.1, from coordinate 439,958 downwards.
CTAAAATTCTATTGGCACATGGAGCTGATTATCAAGCTCCTCAGAACTCAGGCATTACGCCATACGCCCTTGCAAAAATCTATAATAATGTAGGAGTGTTAGAAATTTTTGAACTAACCTGCGCATACTGTCAAAAGAAGGCTGTCATCTATCGATGTTCTCAATGTAAACAAAACACTTATTGTTCCCCTTCATGTCAGAAGCATGATTGGGTGGAGCATAAATCTGTATGCAAGAAACTTCTCTAAAGAGAGCACATTCCAAGGAACCCCGTTTGCTGCAACTGCTGATATTTCGTGACAAACTCTTGCTTTGCGCAGAAGTCCAAAAGCTCTCTTGATCTGTTCAATTCGTACACTTTTATCTATTTTACTATATACAAACTTCTCACCCACACAATGTGGTATTGCTTCTAAAACCTCTAATAATAATTCAGCAGAAATTTTTCCACCGTCTTATATAACGCATGTGTTGTAGTTTACCGTTGTTCGATATCTAATCTTCCACTCCCTGGGACGATGGAAGTCCCGGAGGTTTTGAAATCCACAAGATTCACATACCACTCATAACCGGCTGCCTTATTACCTTTAACGGGAACTACTACGGATTTTCCCGCAACAGGTCCAGAAAGACCTCGGGCTTCTACTGCGCTCGTCATGCAACCTGCAACGCTTATCTGTTGGGTTTCACCCGGTTGGAGCGTTATATTGTCATTTTTACAAAGAATCTCCTTTAGCTTAACTCGAATTTCACCGGTTGTTGTGTTATAAATAGTATGGGTATACGCCATAGATGGTGCTACTATGTTGAGGAGTGCGAACATACATAGAAATTTCTTATTCATACGTTTTTCCTTTTTAATTTTGGGCTATACTACTTTAATGTTACTGAATACTTCAGCCAGAAGTCAAGATTTTTTTATTACAAATTATTCACATCGGCACATTTTTAGAGATGAGGGTTGGAGTATACAGGGAACTTGCAGTGCCAATTCCATTTTTTTGGCTGCGACAACGTCCAAGTTCGACTGTGGTCGGGCAGGAACACCTTCGTTGTGCAAATTCCTTTTTCGGGCATGAAGCCCATGTTGATTATGAAACTGGAAATATTAAGCTCTCTTTGAGACAAAAATAAAAATCTGTTGTTGGATAACCTGGCCACGGGCGGATCAAAAAACTGGCCGTGGCGATACCCCTACTCTTGAGATCTGGACGATCTTTTCGACAAGTTCATATGTTTACAACAAGGTTGCTCTCTATCTCATGCTGTTTTGTTCTTGCGGTCACCGAGTCTACTGTCTCTTGAACCTTAGAACTCTTTTTTGGTAAGATTAAGTTAAATGGGTACTGGACCCATAGAGTCATTTTTGGGGGGAATTTCAATGAAACTGTTTCTCTATAGCTTAAGCTTTGTATTAATCCTTGCATCTAATATATCATCTCAGCCTTGTAATGATGAGCGCGCAAGAGTTCGGTATGTCCAAAGCGGGGCCTCGGCACCTGGACTTGGCTCAAAAAAGAATCCCTATATCTCATTAGCGCAAGCACAATCCCATAATACAGAGTGGGAAACCCTCATTGTTCTTGGGTCAACGACAGCGCTTGATGGAGGAATTACTCTCCTTGATGGTCAAAAGTTGATTGGCGAGGTTGATCCTATAGGGAATCCATTCTCCCCTGAACAGTCTCTGATTACCAATATGAGCCTCAGTTCAAATGGTGGAAATGGGATTGTCGTTTCAGGAGATGCGACAATCAAAAATATCTATATTAAAGATACGAAAAGTAATGTTATCCTTTACGACAATGCAAAAGATTTGACAGTAAAAAATCTCCGCGTTTCCGACTTTGTAAGTGGCATAGTTGGCACTTGTAAGAATCCAGGCAAAACTCATTTTGAGCGTGTGAAGATGGTCAGCAGCTCTTCAGCTAATAGCCATGGTATCTTTGAAACTGTGCTTGGGGGTATAAAAAGAGAGTTTGAAGCGTGCTTGTCTGATTTTTCAGGTTTTTCTTCGTCATCTTCTTCAAGTAGTTGCATTGAAGTAGCTGCTCATGATGCTAACACGGAATCAAACGTTACTATTACTCGCAGTTCTTTTCATGATAATGTCCTTGCTCGAGGACTTATGATTTTACTAATACCTTCACTACAAGCGCAGCAGCATTCTCATGTAGACGAGTGTAATTTCTATAACAATCCAGCAGCTGGTGATATCGGTGCTGACCCAACTGACGTTGGAACATTTGAATATTTAGAAATTGATTCCTGCCTCTTTAAACTTGATGCGATTGTTAATAATAGTACTGCTGGAAGAGATGCCATTAGGTTTCGCACGATAACTGGTTCAAAGGGTGAGTTAGTCGTTACGAGAAACACGGTCCTCTATAGAGCAGCTCTTCTCGGTTGTCAGTTTAATGGCAGCCTAAGCAACAAAGACTCTCTGCAAAAAGTAACCGTATGTAATAATAATGTTACCGCTAATGAATTCTTTTTTGTATTCAACAGTACATCGAGCTCCCCAGCAGGCACTAATTTTCCAAGTCTTTACGCAGATATAAAAAACAATCTCTATAATGGGGTGTATGTTTCTGGAGCTCCGACAACTAATGCATTTGATTTACAAACAATAACTGGTCCGTGGAATATTTTTGATCTGGATATTGAGCGCAACTGTTTTATTGGCGGTCACGATCCAAGCAATAATCCTACTGGAAGTGCCTTTTTAGTTAATCCCATACCTCCCACCAGCAATTTGAGTAATCATGGAACCATTCGTGCTTGTCACAATAATTTTGAAAACTTTCTTTATGAAGTGCATGATACGCAAGGTAATCTTAACTACCTGCTTTGTCAAAATTGGTGGGGCCCATCAACAGGTCCATGTACGCCGTGCGGTACGTACCAAACCTGTAAGCATGGAAATTGCTTTGGACCTACTGATAGTCAAATTGTGATCACGGGTACCGGAAATACAAGTGTGGTTAACGCATCTAATCCTCTTCTAAATCCCTTGCCATGTCCACCACACGGTTGTTCTAAATAAGATCAATTCAAAGTCAGCTTTTAGCAAGCTGATAGATATAAGAAAATACTTTAGAACCAATGAGCCTTCTATTTAAGAAGGCTCATTGGTTATGAGATAAAAAATAGTCGAGTATAGGCTATTGTTTGGGTTGTTAAATATAGGTGGGCATAGACGCCTTGCTGCACTCTTTATATGCCGCTGCCTTCCATTTCTCACCGTATCTGCTAGGCTATACTGGTCGAAAAAAATTATTGAAAGGAAGCCTTAGTGAACATACAATTTCTTCTGTGTCTCATGATAATTATTCCCTATTCAACGGTTACTGCTATGCAGAAGGCTTATTCTGACGGATTAATGAAAGCTCATTTAAATGAACGGTTGCTAAGAGCTGTTAATGAAGGACATGGAGATCTCATTGCGGAGCTTGTTGAGCAAGGCGCCGACCTTTCAGCGGTTACTGCTTCAGGTCAAACCGCGCTTCATCTTGCCGCATCGCAAGGGAGAACTGCTCTCGTGCGCTTGCTTGTAAAATGTGGTGCGCTTTCCAACGCGCAAGATCATGCCGGTTGTACCCCGCTTCACCATGCCGCTAAACATGGATATACAGGATGTGGAAACGCTTTATTAGAAGCAGGTGCAGACCGTCTTATTAAGAATAGAGATCAATACATGCCTCTTCATACCGCTCTTCAGGCTGGAAATGCACACTTCCTTCTTATACTCCTTTCATCCCACGTAGGGGAACAACTTGGAGCAAAAGATGAGACAGGCACATCAGCACTGCATCTTGCGGCACTCTGCGGTCACCTTAATACTTTTAAAACACTCTATGAAAAAGCTTTAATCGCAAATCCAGTTACCAACGCTTGCATGACCCCTCTGCACTGCGCTGCCTCAGCTGGACATTTCTCATTGATTCCCTTGATAGCCCCACGCGCCATAGTAACGGCAAGAAGTCTTGATGGAAGAACGGCACTTCACTATGGGGTAGCCAGTTCTTCAGAAGATTTCACCAAAACAGTTGCCGAACTTATTAAAATTAAAGTCCCTCTAGATGACGTGGATAACAGCGAACGACGTGAAACCGCTCTTCATAGTGCAGCGCGCAAAGGAAGTTTCGACCAGGTAGAGCTTCTACTGGCCGCTGGTGCCACTAGCGATCTCTTGAATGCGCTCAATGAGACTGCAGAAGATTTGATTAGCGCTTCGCTACTCAATCACAAACAACCTACGAGCGATAAAAAAACAGATCGTGCCCTGGCTCATGATCAAGCTCAAGATCTTGGGTATACTTCAATAACCAGCCTCTTCAAAGATACAATATCTGATGATCTTCAAAATAAAAGAAAACGGCCAAAATTGAGTCGAAAAAAAGCGACACGACTTGAATTAAGTGAATGATTTCTTTTATTGCACCATTTGATGCTGTCGAGAATGCTCACTATCAATCTGCAGGTACGACCAACCTATCCTGAAGCCAGGTTTCCGGTTTCTGCTCAGGGAGAAAAATTCTTTTTTTAGGGTTCATTGCATTTTACAAGGAGGGGCTTGCTCAGTTTTTTTTTCTCTAGCAAAGAGTTTTTCTACATTCTCTTGAGTGTCAAGACGTTTTTGCTCAGGCGCTAATGTTTCTATGCGTTTTGCTTCCTCCTTGCTTCTTGATGCCTCCGCGAGCCTATCTAAGTTAATGTTAGCAATAGAATATCCTTGTTCAGCAGCAAGTGTATAATAGAGCCTCGCTTGCTGCGTATCTCCTTCTTTTTCAAGGATCCTCGCCCACTCATTTTGACCCATGGCATCTCCGCGATCGGCGGCTAGCTTACAGAAATCCTTGGCTTCCTCTTTTTTTCTTTCTGCTCTCAATACTAGTTCCATAAGAAATTGATCTCTCATAGATTTTTGATCAGACTTAAAGGTTGGATAGTGCGTTGCTCCTTTTTTGTTTTCTTTCTTCTTACCCAAGCGTTCCCTAGAAGATAGATCGCTAGGACATTCCTGGTCAGCAGCTAATGTATGATAATGCTGCGCTTCGTCAATGTTTCCTTCTTGATCAAAGATGGCTGCCAAGTTATTTTGTGCGTCTCGATTTCCTTGATCGGCCGCTAGTCTGTAATAATGTTTGGCTTTTTCCATATTTTCTTCCTCTTCAAATAGGAGGGCTACATTATGTTGAGCTTCAGCACACCCTTTATCCGCAGCTAATATATAGAAATGTTTTGCTTCCTCTTTTTTTCCTTCCTCATCAAAGAGCACCCCTAAGTTATTGTAAGCAAGAACACATCCTTGTTGCGCCGCTAATTCGTATAAGCGCTTTGCTTCCTCTTTGTTTCCTTCTTTCTCACGGAGTACACCCAAGTTATATTGAGCTCTGTCATACCCATTATCAGTTGCTAATTTCCATAAGCGTTCTGCTTCTTCTTTGTTTCCTTCATGATATAAGAGTACTCCCAATTTATTTTGAGCTTCAGAATCTCCTTGATCAGCTGCCAAGGTGAAATAGCGCTTTGCTTTTTCTTTATTTCCTGCTTCTTCATAAAAAACACCTACCTTAGTTTGTGCTGCCGCATGTCCTTTATCAGCCGCTATCTCATAAAAGATTTTAGCCTTTTCAAGATCGTTTACTCGTTCACAACTCACTGCTTTTTGAAATATTTCTTCTGAACTTTGTGAAGTAATGCTAGCATATGATCCTAAATCCACTTCATGAGCAGTGCTAGTCATAGATTGAATAAAAGAACCCTTGGCCATAAGAAAAAGTAAGAATGTATATTTTTTCATCTATTTCCTCATAGTTAAAAAACGTATATCAAGCCTATTATGACAACTATTTTAGTCCGTTGTCAAAAGCGTGGAGCGAATTATTGAAGCGATTCCAAGATGTGCCCTGTCTGCAAAGAAAAGATTTAATCTATTTGTTTTCTATGACTCCATAATGGACAGGCTAGCGAATTGTGTTGAACTTGTCTGTAACTCATATAATAGTGATAGATACCTTTCATAAAAGAGTCGGTCTTTTAATTAACCATAGTTTATTTCAGTAAGCAGTATCGTATACTTGCTATGCAATAAATTCAAGCGCATTTCTTAGGCATGCATTGAAAAAGGCTAACCTTCCTTAAGAAGTGAAATCTGATTTTACAAATAAGACAACGGATTCTCTTTATGGTATTAACGTGAGAAGCCGATGTATCTAATCTTTTCAAGCATGGACGCAATAGTGTAATTATTATTTAATAATTTCAATTCGTAGACTGGGAATTGCATAGTTCACCTAGTGAATGGAGGATGTTGAACAAGTCGTTGAACTTTCTTGTGCTTCTGGCTGAAACTCGCTATGTTGCTTGCCAGTAATAACTTCTACTATCATATTCACATAGCTCTGTTTATCCGCATCAGGGGAAGCCCATTTTTGCAGCAAAGCCCAGATAGCGGTGGCTTGGTCATGAGTAATTGATGCAATCTGTAAAAGCAACAAAACTTTCTGCATATCCCAAATGATCAAAGTTCTATCATATGAGGCAGAGATGATAGAATCATCAGCGGCTAGGCATAGTTTCTGAACTGCTTCAGTATGCCCTCTACAGAGCCCTATCTGTTTGCCTTTAATATCCCAGATTCGTACTGAAAAATCGGATGAACTGGATACTATTCGCCCCTCGGACGTTGCTTGCACTGCAGTGACAGGACTTTCATGACCTTTGCATACAGCAAGTTGGTTACCAGTACTATCCCAAATACGTACAGTTGTATCTTCAGAACCGGAAACAATCTTATGATCTGCTGTCACGAATAATGTTGTAACTCCACCTTCATGACCTTTACACTCTGCAAGTCGGTTACCAGAAGTGTCCCATACACATATTGTTGTATCTTTAGAGCCTGAAACTATCTTATTATCATTTGTAACGGTCAACGACCAAATTTGATCTTGATGTCCCTGCCATTGTGCAAGTTGGTTACCAGATATATCAAAGATCCTCATCGTTCCGGTCAACATTTCACCAGTAACAATTTTATTATCTGATGTTAAAGCTGCAATAAAAGAATTAGCACATACGGCGATTTCTCTACCAAACATGTCCCAGATGCGCACCGTATAATCACCTGCACTAGAAACTATCTTAAGGTCAGGAGTAATAAAAAGCGACTTGATATGCTGCTGGTGTCCTTCACATTGCGCAAGCTGATTACCAGCCATATCCCAGATTCGGATTATTCCATTGGATGAACCAGTAACTATTTTATTATCAGGAGTTACACATATGACCGTAACCTGTTCCTCAAGGCGCCACGCGGCAAGTTCCGTGCCAGCCCTATCTACAATCCGTACCATACCATCAGAACCAAAAATGATCTTATCGTCATGCGTGACGGCAACACATTCAATTCCGCCAGTACGACAATTGTAGGTAGTTAATGGAGTTACCACAGGTACCTTACTTAGATCTTGTTGAGAATAATAATTCCCTCGCTCGTGAGTAACGCCAAGCATGGCAGCTATCCTATACTCAAGTAGAAGTCTCGAAATACGAATATGTAAAGATGAAAGGTTTTCAAGTGAAGCTTTTTCGAGTGAGCGTTCTTTGGCAATAGAGAATGCAGCATTCAATAAGATAACGACATTTAAATAATCAGCCGCTCGTAACACTTCGATAAGGGTATCATCATCGAGCTTCTTAAAATCATCATATATCGCGTCAATCAGTTTTTTATCCCGCCCTTCCCCATACAGAGCAATGCGCTCAAGCTGCGCACAAATCGCTTCAAGTATATTTTTAGCGACAACGGGAACAGGGATATCTTCTTCTGAATCAGAGTACGTAAGTAGATCACATATTCCTATAAGTTGTTTTGCGTGACGAACTGATATCTTTATAGGGTCTTGATGGGTACCCGCCAGAAGAGTAACGGTCTTTGAACTGGCATCAGGTACGCTGACAACATCCATAGCTTCACAGGATATGCTTCCTATAAGAATGCCAATAAAAAATATGCTTTTTTTCATGATATGATCCTCGTATAATAAGAAAAGGTGCCACCAGATTGATTAATGTTATTATTCTATTAGTAATAATATTAGCAGATGTGCTGATATTGTCAAATAACATAGCAAGTAACGGATAGAAACTCTACGAAAAGCTTTATTAGGAGGTTGTTTTTACACATAGCTAAAACAATGGGGATTGATTTTGATAGGTAGCCACAGTTATGACACGAGTTAATCTGTTTTTTTTGGTCGATTCATTCATGTTACCCCACCTAATTGATGTTGTAGTATAGTCTTAATAATCTGCCCTACGTCTGAATCTTTGACGGAAACAAGTTGTGTTCGCTGGATAAGAACAGTGCCATCATTAGTATTTGCGTGGGTCATCATGACATTTTTGAAAGTTCCGTATTTGATAGTATATGGCCAATAAGCTTGATCACGAACTAAGTCTCAAGAAAATAATTGTTTTTACGTATATATCGATTCGAGGAATCACACCCTGTGATTCAGGACTGCTGCAATATGTAGTGCTGTCGAACCAATATTAGTTACGGAGTCCTTACCAAAAATCAAAAGAATTGTTCACCAAACTAAAAAATTTTATTGACGTGAATAAAGATAAAGCGTATATTCGATTCATAATAATAGATTTTCCTATTTTTGTGAACAAATGGTTTCGTTATGTCGAATGAATCGAATAAATTTATTGGCCGCAAGGCAGAACTAGCCCAATTGAGGCCTTTTCTCTCTAAAAAGACCGCGAGTCTCTTGGTTATTAAGGGGAGACGTAGGATTGGCAAAAGCCGCATGGTGGAAGAATTTGCAAAAAATAATACTTTTTACAAATTTACCGGCTTGGCGCCAGTCGAAGGTGTCACGGCACAAACTCAACGAAATGAGTTTGCTCGGCAGCTTAGCGAACAATTGAACGTTCCGATACTTGAAACAACTGATTGGGGAGCCCTCTTTTTCTTGTTAGGCAGACTTGTTCAAACCGGTCGGCTCATAATTCTATTTGATGAAATCTCATGGATGGCAGAGGGAGACCCGGCATTTCTCAGCAAATTAAAGAATGCCTGGGAAGACGCATTTAAGAAAAATCCGCGTTTAATCTTAATTTTATGTAGCTCAGTGTCAACCTGGATAGACAAAAATATCATTAGCAGCACTGGTTATTTTGGCCGTATTTCTTGGACAATGCATCTAGATCCTTTGCCCCTCTCAGATTGTTACGCCATGTTAACAGCTCAAGGCTTTAAAACGACTGATATGGAAATTCTCAAAATACTTTCTGTTACTGGTGGAGTCCCCTGGTATATAGAACAAATGGATCCAAAACTTTCAGCTGATGACAATATAAAAAGACAATGTTTCACGCCAGGGGGTATATTGGTCAATGATTTTGATCTAATATTCCATGAACTCTTTAGTAGACGCGATAAGATATACAAAAGAATTATACAATCACTTGTAAATGGCCCTGCTGATCTAAGCACAATAGCGGTTTCTGCAGAGTATCCTAAAAGTGGCCGACTATCAGAATATTTGGATGATTTAACCGAAGCCGGGTTTGTATCAAAAGATGAGACATGGTCGCTGCGCACGGGTAAACGGGTAAGACTCTATAATTACAGATTAAGCGACAATTATCTCCGATTTTACCTTAAATATATACAGCCAAGGAAATCTCACATTGAGAAAAGGCTCTTAGCATCAATTCAGCTCTCTGTTCTGCCAGGTTGGGAAACTAGTATGGGCTTCCAATTTGAGAACCTCGTGGTGAATAACAGGCTAGAACTCCTTAGTGCATTGAAAATCAAACCAGAAGATGTCGTCGGCGCTAATCCGTTTTTTCAGAGAGCAACAAAAACAAAACCGAGATGCCAGATTGATTTTCTCATACAAACAAGAATTAATATCCTCTATATCGTCGAAATTAAGTTCTCAAAAAATCCCCTAGGAATTAATGTGATGCAAGAGGTAAAGCAGAAAATTTGTCGCCTAGACGTTCCCAAAAATTTCGTTTGCATACCTACCTTGGTTCAGGTTAATGGAGTGACAGACCAATTGGTTGACGAAAATTATTTTTATTCCATCATTGATTTTGGACAATTTTTACATCCGTAACGTCAGTACTCTTTTAAGCTGGAAACAGATAGAAATCGGACATGCAAGGGGTAAAATTGCGCCCTAAGAACTGCAAAAGATCGTAGGATTAACTCCCCCAGGATCTTTTGCAGTTAATTCGGTTTAGTTGTAGTCGGCTTTTAAATTATGCGAGCTTGTTCTCCAGGGGCTTCAACTAATACGTGTCTTCTTTAAACATAGGTTCAGTTATCTCTTTCAATCCCGTACAGACGGTTACTTCGTAACCCGGATACAACTGTATGGGCTGCTTTTTTTCCAACAGACAGAAATCATCTGCTACTGAATCTACTTGACAACTGGTTTAACAGTACCTTTTTTAATTACACAAAACCAAATCCCAACAACTCCCAGAGCTACCGCATTAGTAATAATTATGAGACCAATCGGTGAGGTGAATACATGAAGTTGCTTTTGAGCCCCATGCTCTTTGAGAAGTTTAAGCACCTCCTTGCGACCAAAAAGTGATGCCGCGTCATAGGCATTAAAGCCAAAATAAGTAGTACTGTTTAAGTCAACTTCTTTACAGGCTAACAGCTTTTCGACTACTTCAGCGTGCCCATTTGAGCTTGCAAGGTAAAGCGGGTCTCTTCTAAGCACATCGGAGACAGAAACGTTAGCTCCTCTTTTTATAAGTTCAGAAACCACATCCGTAAGCCCTCGCTTGCTTGCAGCAAGAAGAGGAGTCAACTGTGTTGATTGTCCGACGCTAAGTAAAGCGCTTGCAAAAAGTTCAGAAACTAAACTAGTAAGTCCTCGTTCACTGGCAACACGAAGGGGATTCCGCGGCTCCGATTTTCCGCCATTGATATCAACCTCTAGGTTAAGCAGAGCGATAGCAATCGCTTGATGTCCATTTTCTATTGCAACCAAAAGAGGATCTTGCCCATTCCTATTTTTGGTATCAATGGCTAGCTGCTTTCCCCCTTCCTGTATGAGATACCCAAGTATTTCAAGATATCCCTTAGCGCTCGCACGGTGCGCAAAATTATTTCCTTGCATATCTTTTGATTCGAATATTTCTGAGTTGGGCCTACCCTTGCGAAAAAAATTGCACAGTTCTTGGACCAATTTTATATCACCACTATCTATTGCATACATAGTAGCAGTAACCCCATTGTTATCTGCCTTCTCCGAACCACATGATGAAATCCCCCATCCACAGCCTTCATCTAATCTTTTCCTTGCAAAAAATGGGTTATTATTGAGCCTTAGAATCTCTTGAACAAAAGGCAGATGACCCCGTTGGCTTGCAATCATAAGTGGGGTCACCCCATTGTTATCAGGTTTATCCATCGGAAAACCTTTATCAACTAAAAATTTCAAAAGATCTACCGAACCTGAATATGCAGCCTTGTGCATAAGATTTGCGCCATTATAATCGGTTAAGGTAATATCGGCACCATGATTTATCAGGTTTTTGACTACCTCTAAGTGCCCGCTTTTTGCGGCTTCATGCAGTGTGGATTCACCATCCATATAAGTATAAAAATTAATTATTCTACGTTTTTCACGCATATCAAGTTTGCAGACATCTGTATTGCAGCTATGAGTATCAGTTTCAATAAGATCAGGTAACTCATCATGACCGTACGCAAAGGATTTAAGGAGTTCATTAAGTACTTCAGCGCGGCCGGATTCACTGGCAGTTCTGACATCAAATACATCAGGACGTGCCCCGAACGAAATAAGTTCTCTTACTAATGCTGGGTGATTTGTTTCACAAGCCCAACGAAAGATATTCGAAGATGCGCCATTTACTACCATAGACTTAGCAAATTCTTTATAGGAATTGCAAAGCTCTACCTCTTGAACCGGAGAATTTTGAAGGGCTGAAGCGCCTAATAAAAGTGAGAGCATTACGAGCTTACCAATAGCTGGTGTAGTTTGTTGAGAGCTTTTTGATGTATTGTCTTGAGCAACAGTATTGGATTTGTACATTGCATTGAGCTGATTAGACTGAAAAGAGAGAAGTACGATAGTGAATATTAGTCTTTTTTTCATCGTTTGGACCTCATTTAAAAATTTGTACTGTTTGTGCTGGAAGTTAGAAACATATGATTAATTTTCACAAGCCCCCTTTTTATAGAGTTGTAAGTGTTTCCTAGTTACTCCAACTCGCTTGAGCTATGGAGCTTGATTTCTCTGGTCATCGAAACCGTATATGCGGCGAAATCATAAAGATCTTATATTATTTTGCCTTGAATTAGAAATTCTTATTGAGTCTTTCTATGGTACCCGGTTAAGTATAGAGCCATCAGACAAGGCGTAACCACACAGTTGCGATACTTAGAAAAGATATAATTAGCTATGGCATTGCTTTCTATCGTAGATGTGGTAGTACAATTTAATGGTGCTAATCCGGCAACAGGAGTAAACGAATTCAGATGGGGATTTAGATTGAGAGATATTCTTATCCTCTTATATTTTGAGCATTCCGTTTATCCCGTTCAGCTTTTTTCTTTTCTTTAAAGAGGATCTCGTATTTTTCAATCTCGTCAAACACCGTTACAGCAGGCGACCTGATTATAGCAGGTAAAGCAACTGCTTCATCAAAAAACTCTTCAAAACCTTTGCCTTCAAGAATCTCTTTGGTAAAGGTAAGATTGAGAAGATATGGTTTTTCTTGACGCAACTTCTCTGCAAGTTCTGTAATCACTTCTCGAACTTTTTTTTCAAGAAAAAGACGGGCTATTTTTTGTGCATCTTGAGTGAACGGAGTATCAAGAAGTATGCCCCGCCTTAGTTCATCAAAGTAAACGACAACGAGTGCATGCTTCCACACATCTAAAAAGCAAAGATACTGTACGTGACTTTTTGGACCTAAACCAAGACACCCATAGGAAATGACGTCATTCAGGTAAGGTAATACCGCCATAACTCTCCCATAGGCCTCTTCTTTAGGCAGTTCATTAATTTTTGAGAGAGAACAATCAATAATAATATGTCTGCAGGCATTCGTTTCCTTTTCTAAAGCACCATAGAAAAGAGCCCTATACTTTTGATCAGACAATGACCACCGATTACACAAACCTATGTCCTTTTGTAGCTCTTCAAAAGAGATCTCTTGAGGCTCTAGCGGTGGTTGTACACGAGGTACTGGGACTTCACGAGCCTCAAGATGTTTACGCATTAACCCTGCAAGTGATTCAAGACCTCTCTCGTCGGCATAGTTTAACGCAGTTTTTCGTGCGCCATCTGGCTCATACGGATGAGCTCCTGCATTAAGAAGGTGCATCAAGATCTTTTCAGATTGTTCATCAGGCGCGCTACAACAGACCGCTTTATGAATAGGAGTTTGTTGAACATTGTTTTTAATAGTTACTCTAGCATGAAAGGAGAGAAGTAGCAGGACAGCATCGAGTTGTTTTTTTTCAGATGCATGGTGAAGTGCTGTTGATCCATGTTCATCAACGGTGTCAACCGATAGTCCTTTGTGTAAAAGTGCGCGCATGGTATTGGTATCACCCCGTCGTGCGGCACCTATGAATTTGTTTGTCTGTTCTTGCTGATAGGTAAGAGGAATTTCAGTTTCGAATTTTCTTTTTCGCACAGAAGAACTGGCTGTTACCGATTGAGTAAGCAGCAGGCCCCCTAAAATAAGTAACCCTTTACAAGCAATCATGCTATTACTCCTTGAGCTGCGCAGAGTTTTCTGCGGCTCCTTTAAAAGATGGTTATTTCAGATTCAGCAGCCTGCTTATTTTTCGTATTTTTCTCTGAGCTTTTACTAGATGATCTAGATTATGGCATTCTTGAATAAGAGCCATAAAAATGTTTAGAGGCCTCTTGTAGATTTATAGTAAGATAAGAATTGCCTTAGTAAGGGTGACTAAAAAAATGTGCCTGTCAAAACTTTATCGCGCTTACAGGAGAAGCAAACAGCTCGCTTTCTCTATCAACTTTAATCTGCAAGGGCCTGCATGATGGGTACTTCCCCTAGGGGTTTTTATACAGGTCTATTTGATTCTTGAAGTAGTCAACCCTTCTTTGCGCAGCGTCGAGCTTACGCTGTTCGCTTTGGAAATCGAATACTTTTTTACCCGAGTAAAGGAGAGCTAGCAATGAAGCACTTGCAAAGAACCCATCAATAGTTTGCCCCAGTATTCCGAACCTTCCAGGCATTGCTGCTTGTACGATATATTTACCTGTAAAAAAAAGGGAGCAAACAAGAGCTCCTTTATACAGATGAGACAGTGTCACTCTAAAAGGTGATAAGTAATGCTCAGAAAGCCGCTTGCAAGATCTTTCGTAAAAATTCTCGAGTAAAACGTGTCTTTGATTTGCATCCATTGTCGATATATTGATCTTATTGACGGCCTCGATAAGATCCCATTTTCCAAGTTGGATTGCCGGGTCAAAAGGACGATCGATAATCCGCTCGATATCAGATACTGTACCTGCCGCTTGTGTAAAGGCAAACAGCAGATATGTTAAGATCACTTTTTGTTTTTTTCTTTCCATGCTTTAAAGATACCATTTTGGATGGCCAGCGCAACAGGCCGAAAGTTGAGAGCTTTTTTTACTTGCAATTTACTATTTCAAGAGGCAGCCTTTGGATTATCTATGATCAATCTGTATTCAAAACTTCTCGCGGCGAGTTCTACGTGGAATTTGAATGAGCATGGTCATGGTTGTGGCTTGTTTGGGACTTATTGTACCATGCAGATCCATTGCAAAAGAGGCTACGCACCGTAGCCTCTTTTCTTTGAAGTTCTTGAGAAAGTAATGATGAGTTATGCAATTCCAAGTTGACGACCAAAACGTTGGATAAGATATTGTTTATCTTCATCGCGCAGCTGTAGTCTACCTGCTGGCGGATTGGTTATGAAACTTCGTGCTGATATGCCTTCGTTGTTTCTAATAGTGGGATCGGCTCCTTTGTTGAGGAGTAAAGTAATTATGTCGCCTATAATACTTTTGTGCCACCCTGAGTTTAAAACAATACAATACAAGAGTGCAGTATAGCCCGAACGAGATTGAGCATTTACATTAGCGCCACAGTTTATGAGAAACTTCATAATATCTCCACAAAGGGCAGGATTTTGACGGACATAGTGCAACAAGGGAGTATTACCTTCCTCATTCACCCTATTAATGTCAGCTCCCTGCGTGATCCAATACCGAGCTTGATTAAAGTCATTTTGATTAAGTGCCTTCAAGAATTCCTTTTGAGCATTTTCTGTTTTTTCATACTCTTGAACAAGTAAACTTCCATTGTATACTGAAATCTGTCCAACCGGATCGATGACAATATGAAGGTCTGAAAACTGTTCTTGAGTACGGGAGATTATTGCTGGATGATTAAGATTGTAATCCCACACTTCAATCCCTGATCTTGTTACTTGTATTGCCTTGGTACCCAATAGAGCACTCGAAAGGAAAAGATTGCTTCGCCCCATTTTTGTTGTAAGAGGAGACGAATCTTCGGTTGATGGTATCATTACTGCATTTGATCCTGGTTGATCGGGTAGAAAAACCATGCATGGAAGATCGGATTGGTTTGAGATTACAACATGTCCGGCGTAGAGCGCGCAATTCATTAGAATGGCAGCACAGAGTACCTGTATTTTCATGGTAGGGTATCCTTTTTAAAGAGTAATTATCAATTATTTTCTAATTGTACCAGAATTGCATAATAACTCAAGCGCCCCCCCTTTTTTGAATCCTGCAAATGATCTCACTATCGGAAGCTTAAGGAATATATGGCTCTTGTTAATAAATCTATAAAGAAGAACAATACGCATAGAGGTACGTCTAGCTGTTACTACACCTTTGCTGACGGTCAATTTGATAGGTCTTGCTGGACTCCGAGCCCCAAAAACTTGTAGAGGTCCTCTTTTCAGGACTACTACAGTGCCTCAGGAACCTGCTTTCTATTCTACGAAGCGGCTTGCATCGAAAAACAGTTCAATCTTTATGATTAGACCATCGCGAAAAGTGAGTAAGGAAGCACCGGGAAAGCTTTTTGCTATTCCTGGGATATCCGTATCGTAAACGATCATCGCTTGGTCTCCTGCGCCAAATTTAGCACGTATCTTAAGTGACTTGAAGGAGTGCATAAAATTGCACGTTGCCTCTATCACAGCGTCTTTCCCCTTTAAAGTTGCCAGGGGGCTCTGAAATTGCACCTCAGGATCAAAGTATTTTTTGATTCCTTCAGCATTTTTTTCTCCTACAAGAGTGTAATATTCGTCAGCCCGTGCCGCATGATTTATGTTCATCCTTAAGCTCCTTCGTAAATTAGGATACCTTCACCTCTCGAGTCCTTATTAACCCAGCGCTAGATCTCACTACAGAATTTATCTGTAAGCTATAAAGTAGCTCCTGGATGCCTTCGGGTAGTTTGGCTCTTGATCAAACAATTCAACCTCACTGTGCATTATTACTAGAGCGCTAATGACGGTACCTTTTCCCTAAGGTCTGCAATTAGTTTGTTTGCACTTAAGCTTGATTTGGCTAATAAAATCTTAAAACGACGATATACGAGCTTTGATCGGAGATTTGGAAATCTTACGTTATTCTGACCGTGGTTTAGTATAGCAAACGCAACTTCTTGGGGAAACTTTTTAGCCAAGAGATGTAATGGAGTCATCTCATCTTCATCCTTTAAAGAATAATATAACTTAGTTGAAGAGGCCATTGCGGCCCTATGAATGAAGTCTCTATTTTCTGGGGCATTTGAAAAAGATGCTGACATGGGAGGGTCTGGCTGTAAAATGATCTTAACAAACTCGGGATTAAGAAGTTCAACAGCATAATGCAACATAACCCTTCCTCGCGCTACTTTACTATTTTTTGATCTTGTATCAACAAGGCCTCGAAAAAGAAGAAATAAGCATTGTGCAGGTTGAGAAAAGTCAGGATCGATTTCCTGAATTGCATCTTCGGTAGCCTCTAATATTTCATCAGGGAGAGTTTCATATTCAGGAACGAGCTCTAATGGAATTTTCCCTTCATTAGTTGCGGCATCGCATTGAGCACGCTTGTTTACAAGTTGTCTAACAATGGCAAGATGGGAGCCCGCCGCAGCATAATGAAGTGGAGTCCAAAGACGGTTATCAACCGCATCTAAATCAATCTTTTTTTCACGTACAAGTGTGTGCACGCAACTATCAAAACCTTTTTGGGCAAAATAATGGAGTGCGGTTTTTCCTAACGGATCTTTAGCATTTATCGAAGCTCCTTTCTTAAGTAACTCGACTACCCTTTCTGGTGAATCTGTTTCAACCCGCTTTGCATATTCAAGTAATGTCTCCTGTGAGACTTTAACATCATTTGAAGCCATTGAAGATGAAGAGCAATAGGTTTGGGCAGAGGTGATGCTCAGTAATAAACTAAACATGTATACGCTGGTTTTCTTCATAATAACGCTACTCGTGTCTTATTCAAAGTTAAAATAATTTTACGTTTTTACTATACTATCATCTTAAAAAAAGTAAAACGTTGCGATTTCCTGGCGTAGTCAAGCCGATAATCTTGTGTATTTCATCTTCGTAGTTTCCCTTGCGTTAGAGAGGTTCATGTAAGTTTTGGTTTTCCGTTCCTCCCTAAGCATTTATTTCGTTGAAGCTTGCTTCATAAGCACTTTTACCCTATTGTGTGCCTCTTCAAGCTGAGATGGATTGTGGCTTTCATGGATCACTGTCATAAAATGTTTATACGCTTCATGAAGGTCTACAGGAAGATCCGGGGTACCGCGAAAATATTGTCGAGCAAGCGAAAAATGAGCATCGACATGGTGTATTCCCAGTACTTCGCCCACCGCTATTGCCATATTATCATAGAAAAACACTTGCTCCCAAGCCTTAGGTTGATCTTCTAAGCGCTCATAAATGCGAGCCATCTGGTAAGCCGCTTCAGCTTGAGCCCATAAATTATAAGGTTGCTCAATCGCTTCTTTGTAGTGAGCAATTGCTGCTGCATAAGAAGTGGTTTTATTGGTTGCTGCTTCAAAATGTGCGAGATTGCCTAGCTGTAGCTCGGCTGCCGCTCTTATCCATGTAGTTTCATTTGATTTGAGGACTTTTTCAAAATATTCTTTAGCCTGTGTAGAAGATTTAAAGTGTGCTACCGATAATTTACCAAGGCGATAGAGCGCTTCCGTTTTGATCGACTCATCGGTAGATTCTGCTGCTTTCAAAAGGCAACGCCATGCCTTATTAGAATTTTCATACGAGTCAGTTACTTTGGCTTGAGCAATGAGCAGTCTCCCTTTATAGAGCCATGCGAATGAAGCGTCTGAGCTTTTGGCGGCGATGGCTTCGTCGCAGAGCCTGAGCGCTTCGTCACAGAGGCTCTTAACCGGCATGTTCAACTCCCTAGACTTTGCGCGGTATACATGAAAGTGTGCAGAAATTCTACTTCTAAACGGCGCTTCCTCATTGCTAGTATATACTGTCTGGGTGACTTCTGAACCCGCACCGGGTAATGAAGCAGCCTTTTGGGTAACGAGTTGACCTAGGTTATACAAAGCATTCATTAATGAATGCTTAACACCATACCCGTAATAGTACATTTCGCCAAGGCGTGCAAAGCTTTCTCCTTGAAGAGCTTTGTCAACATCCTGTTTTACCGCTTTTTCAAAGTATGTAAACGCTAAAGGAGGATTAATCAAAGTGCCGCGCCCTCTTAAAGTCATCTCGCCCAGAAAATGAGCCGATAATGCCTTATAAAGTTTGCTACCAGATTTTTTTTTATAAATATCTAAGAAACAAGTGTAGGATCTTTCAAAGGAGCCACTATTGAAGAGCGCTCGTGCGGAAGAATAAGCATCAAGCGTCGTCGTTGACCATATGCTTACTTCTACAGCATTGTGGTATTGACTACTATCTGATTCGTCCGATTTAGGATTAACGTCCATAACTTGAGGTGCTACATTTGGAGAATTTTGCACGGAGACCTGAACAGTTTCTTTTCTCAAGGTAGATGTCTGGGAAGATCCTCGTGGTAGTAGTGAAGGTTCAAGAGCGACGGCTTGTACGATAGTACTTGCGGATACTTCCTGCGGAGTGAGTGATTCCGGGACGCTAGATTCAGAAGTTTTCATGTCAGAACTTGGTGAAGATTGAGCACCCCGTTCTGAGAGTGGCTCGCGCGGTGATCCTAAGTGCATTTTGCTTGAGGATTCTTTTTCCCCGATCTCAAGACGTAATGATCCTCGCAATTGACTTTGGGTTCTTTTTAGAAGTTGTGCTCCACGAGGTGTAAGAGCTGATGTTGCGTCATGTGATGCTCTTCTTCTAGGTGAATCTCCGTCGTTTCGTATTGAGGATATTTGTGGAAGTTTTAAGGCCGCAATAATGGCTTGTTTTGCGCTACGCGGAGAGTGTTGTGGGGAGGATTGAGGGGAAGTATTTGCTGCGGGTGATGAAGAACTTCTTGCAAGTTTTATGCGAGAAAGTAATGAAGCTTTGGGGACAGTATCGCTGGTACTTGCTGAACTTGATGCGTATTGTATATCATGTTTTTGGCCTCGTGGTGATTGAGGAACGATATCTTCTATCCCGCTCAGTTGTCTCTGAATCATAGTTGAAATAAGTTTCTGAAACGTGGTTTCGCATTTCTCAAAAATTATTCTCAGATGATCCGCCTTTAAAAAATCACTGCGATGAGTCGACGGAATTTTATATGAGTTGGCGAGATATTGAATGAAAAGCGCGTGCGCAAGAGGCATACTAGACGAAAGAAAGGCTGTTATGGCAGGATTATTAACATGCCACACTTTGACGAGTCCTTGAGTGGTTATTCCCAGAAACACTTTTCCTTGAGGGCTTGCGCAGGCTCCTTGCAAGGTCAGGTGAGGCGGTAGTGCTAACATCTGAAGTTTTTCATCGCTTCTATCATTTTGTTGTAGCCCTGGTACTCCACCATGTACGATTATTGAAGCAGGTACTACTGAACCTGTAAGGAACACGAGTTTATCCATAAACTCAGTACTACCTGTGTCACAAAAAACCTTTGTGTGATGCTTTTCAAACTCTATAAACTGGTCATTTGAAACATAATCACGTGCGGTGTTGGGTAATTTACCTTCATTTTGTGGTTCAACTGCTTCTTGTTGGCAGTCCCAGACGCGGACTTCATGTGCCTGTGTGATAATAATAACTTTTGACCCATTGGTATAGAAGCGAGCGACCTCAGTACCAGAACCTTTTTTAAATGCTATCACTTTCTCCTTTTCCCATCGGTAAAAAATAAGATCGCCACCTGGTCGAATTTCGATGAGTGTTTGATCATCATTTCCAAAAATAACGCGTGAATAACTATTTTTTTTATTCTCTCTTCTATGCATCGCTGGTGCTATAAGTATTTTGGGTTTAATTTCCTCAGAAGAATCATCAGACTTTTCTTCCGAAGATTCATCTGAATGAGCTCGTGGAATGGCGAGCACAAGGACTTTATCATCAAGTACTACCGCGAGGTTCTTTTTATTCTTGCTTAGTGCGATTCCCCAGATTTTTTTCGTTTCTTTTAAAAGCTCTTCCCAGCCATCAGGGGTATTTTTTGTATGAGTAAAGGTGTCCCAGAGATCGATCGTTGTTTTGCCCCACGAAATAAGCTGGTTACCATGGCAAAATTCGATTCCTTTTATTTTGTAATCAACCACCCTATTACTTACTGGTTCACCATCCATCGTGTTAAAAACTTCGATAAAACTCGTATTGGTTTTATAGGGCCCTGCTACGCATGCAAGCGTGCCGTCTTCACTCAGAGACGCGCAGGTTGGTTGCCTTTGGCACGTGTAAGTAATGCAAAGCTGTGCTCGCAAAAATTCTTGATCTTCATCAGATACTAGTTTAACTAAAGATTGTCCTACTTCAGATGGTAGGTCGAGCTCTTTCACAAGCAGCGGATTCACTGCAAAAGCGTTTAAAACAGCATCCGTTTTTAGGAGAAAGAGAAAAGCTGCAAGCACTAACGGTTGGAGCTTTTTAAGTTCCATCTGTTTTGTTGCTTTGAAAAGTTCATGCAATTCTCGAACCTTTGAATGCATAAAGGTTATGGTGCGATCGCTACCTGAGATACTATTCATAAGCTTTTTTTTGAATTGTTTTGTATTGCCTTCTTTAATGCTGATCACGTAAGCATTAAGCTCCTCAAGCTGCGCAAAACTCAAGGGCATCATTAAGGGCATGTTGTCGCTCCCCAGCGCAGGATTCTCGCGGACAAGGTTTGCGACATAATTCGATTCTTGAATCCAAGAAGGATCTAGCAGAAGCATTGTTCCTTCAGCACTCCTTGCGCAAAGAGTAGTTTCTATAATTGCTATAGATTTTTTTATCGCGCTTGCACCTTCAAGCATTTCGCCAGAAAAAATACACAGAAAAAGATAATTCCTAAGTTTCATATATGCGCCCTTATGTGAAGGTGTATTTGTGTAATCTATCCAAGCTACCCTACCAAGGAATTTAGAAGGCATCAAATTTTACTTTTCATTGAGATACCGGGAGAGTTCTATTTTTCAAAACTATTGCAAGTCATAAACGGGCTATTGCATTGAACATTCAGAAGCACGAGAAAAGTTGATGTGAGGGGATATGGTCTTAAAGGTCCAGATATTCAAATTGATCCTGCTGCAAGAGCCGCTCTTATAACTGCCTGGAATAATAGAGGTTTGCCTACAAACCTTTTTTTAGAAAAGCTGCCAATGTTTCTCCTCTACAAGATCTTATGATAGTACATACATGGTGCAATAATTCCTAAGGCATTTAAGATGTTTTAATGGTGTTCCGCAAAACTATAAACCGCCTGTAAAGATTATTGATTGAGACGCATTTACCTTGCGCGTATTGGTTTTTTGTGACTCCATAACAGACAGACACCTGAATTTTTTGGAAACAGTGAATGTTTGCTAAGAATCGCACTATTTGGGTTAGCCACGCAAAATGCCCCCCTTTTTCTACCTTTATACTAAAAAACTATTGCTTTTCCTCTATTGTTTTTGTTACAATTAGAAAAGTAATAACAATGATAATATCAATAAACTGGAGGTTCACATGAACATATCTAAATTACTTATTCTTATAGCCTTGTCTATGCCACTCTTTGTATCACAGGAAAGCTCAGCCATGAGGGGTGGTAGGGCCGGTGTCGGTGGTGTTGGAGTAGGAAGAGGTGTTGGAGTAGGAAGAGGTGTTGGAGTAGGAAGAGGCGTTGGCATCGGCAGAGGAGCCGTTGGTGTCGGTAGGGGAGCTGTTGGCGTACGTAGAGGAGCCGTTGTGGGTCGTCCTGTAGTGCGTCAAGGCCTTGCACAGCGAGCATATGAACAAGAATCAAGCCCATCTTCATATAGTCAAGGTGAATAATAAGAATCTATTCCCGCTTTATATGAACTGAATGCAAGTAGTAACCCCCAATTTGAGTACATGCTGAGGTTTCGGGATATACGATGGAAACTCTTATGAAACTTGCGCAAGCATTTCAGAAGAAGAAGTTCTATACAATTGCAGGGTGCCTATCTTTAGAGATAGGCACCCTGCTTTTCTCGTTTTTTGCAGTGCACATTGAGAGCTTCTTTTTTATGCTCTAGTTTGCATCCATGCTTTTGATCTTCATCATGAGCTTGTGTCGGTCCATAACGTATAGTCAATAGACGATTATATTTTTGAGCGTACTATTTCTTTTTCTTCAGCATAGGAAGGCCAGTTCGGCTATTTTCTGTAACTTCGTATCCTTTAGGAAGTTCATCAATAGCCTCTTTCGCTTGTTCTCCTGCAAAGTAGAAGATCCATTGTTTTCGACCTCCAGCTAGAGTGACCTCTTTAGAATGGAGGAAATAAGTTTTACCGCTTTTCTTGGATTTAACACTATATGCCATGTTTACACGCCTTTTTTAGTATAAGATGTTTGAAACTCTTTGACCAATTGGTACCACTTGCCCACAAATTCTAATAGGTGCAGGACGGAAAAGTCAAGAAAATCATGCTGCATCTCATTTCTTCGTAGAGAGCGCTTTGTAGTGCGGAGCTAACAAGTTAGTCTATCAAGGATATCGAAGGTGCCCTACTATCGGTGGGACATTCATAATAGGTGAACTGTATTTGATAAGATCAATGCCTCTTCCTTCGCCCATTACTGCATTTTTGGGTTACGGTACCGATTTGCAGCTAAGAAACGGACTTTCTCCTCTGTAGTAAGTAAGTTTACGACATCATAATTCATCTGTTGCTTGGCAATTTGCAGTGGTGTATATCCCCTATGAGTTTGAGCTTCAAGGCGCGCTCCCCTTTTAAGAAGCAAAGCAAGCGCTCCCTGGTGTCCACCCTTAGCAGCACAATGGAGCGCAGTCCAACCTTGCTTAGTGGAAGCTTCGAGTGAAGCTCTATGGTCAAGTAGTTCTCTTAATGCTCCTTCTCGACCTCTACCAGCAGCAACGTGAAGTGCCGTGCGCCCCCGTAAAGTTTCTTCGCTAATTTGAGCATTATGTTGAAGAAGTATCTTGATCGTCTCTACTTGATCATTACTAGCTGCAACGTAGAGAGGCGTACGACCTCTTGCCGTAGCTGCTTCGATGTCGGCGCCTTTCTTAAGAAGTACTTCTACTGTTTCGACGTGACCTCCTCGGGCAGCAAAATGAAGGGCCGTATGTCTTGCATGAGATTGCATGTCAAGCAGTGCTGCATCACTATCGAGCAATACAGTAACTACGTCTGTTCTACCTGCCCAAGCAGCTACGTGAAGTGCAGTCCAACCTTTCCTTGTTTTAGCTTTAACGTTTGCAATCCTATCGATAAGCATCTTTATAAGCTCTAAAGAAGCGTACTGAGCCGCAAGATGCAAGGGAGTAATGTGATGTTTAGTTTTTGCATCAAGAGCAGCTTTTCTTTCAAGAAGTAGGCTTATAGGTTGTAGAAGATCATTCCCGGCAGCAATATGTAGTGCGGTAAATCCTCCATGTGTTGTTGCTTCAAT
Source organism: uncultured bacterium (assembly GCA_963819815.1). GTDB lineage: Bacteria > Babelota > Babeliae > Babelales > Babelaceae > PRDV01. The sequence continues at coordinate 415,881 of CAWFXL010000001.1, read as the reverse complement.
GTTTGCTTTTTTATCAAGTAAGCATCTCATCACTTCAATGTGGTTAGCCCGCGTAGCTAGGTGTAGCGCAGTATAGCCATCTGATGTAGTAGCCTCAAGGTTTACATTCTGAGTAAGTAAAAAATTAAGCGCATGTAGGTGTCCAGCAGACGCAGCACAATGCAAAGCTGTTGCCCCATTTGATGCTTGGGCTTCTAGGTGTGCGCCCTTCCTAAGAAGGAGCTCTAGTGCTTCTACATTTCCTCCATAAGCTGCAAGATGTAATGCTGTAGCCTCGTTATAATCTCTTGCTTCAGTATTGACCGTTCCTTCAAGAAGAACTGCTAATGTTTTTGTCTGTCCTGACCAGGCTGCCGCATGTAATGCGGTTAATATGCCCACATCAGAGAGCGCACCATTGTCTAAGAGCAGTCTCACAACCTCAACATGTCCTGCTTGCGCAGCCAAAACTAACGCAGTAAATCCTCTATTGTTCGGCTCGTCGACCTGGACCCCTTGAGCAAGAATCTTTCTTACTCCGACTAGGTGACCTTGACGAGCAGCAATGTGAAGCGGTGAGAGTCCTATCTTCACTTTGATAAAGCGTTCCCAGAGAGCTGGATGAGAACTCCCCAAGTATTCTTCTAGCGCGACTGCATGGATTATTTCAATAATTTCTTCATTTGATAGCCCACCTTTCAATAGCTGCCCAGTCTGCCGTATTAGTTCTGATGAACTACTATCTTCAAGTGAAGCTAAAAGAATTTTGCCTATGAGGTCCTTATTTTCAATTTTTGGCGACGGCTGCCCGCCTTCCCTTCTTGGAGAGCGAAAGCTCAGAATTGCTTCATCTCCCTGGTCGAGCATACTTAAGGATAGCTTTAAACCATTAAACTGCTTACGCTTATTTTTTGGAGATGCTCCATCTCCTCTTGGCGTACGAAAGCTGAGAATTCCTGTGTCCGTCTTGTCGAGAGCATTCAGAGTCAAGCTAACGCCATTAAATTTTTTTCGTTCAATCTTTGGAGACTCTTTTCTTGGCGTATGAAAGCTCAAAATATCTTCGTCTTCCTCTTTAAGCAAAGCCCACTTAGAGTCTTTAATCTCTGTTGCGACTGTTGCTTGACTGGCAAGAAGTATATGACTATTGAGTAGACATAACAAACCTATGGAGAGCTTCCTCATACATGATCCTTAGATAAAAAATTGGTAGTATTCTTTCACGTTACAAATAGATTTTTTTAGTCAGCAATTACTTGATGCTGATTGCTCTATGACCACTGAAAAGTATAGATGATTTCAATAGTACGAGCAAATGTGCAAAAAGGACCGACAGCTTGAGGTTTTTTGCACAAGCGGCACTCTAAAGTGTAGCTTGTATTTTTCTGTTCGGTAGATTTTTTTGTGTGAGAAAGAATACCTAGTGTTGTAACAGGTTTACCACAAAAGTTTTTGACCAGCTACCGCTTTATTGCTACCTTTATAGTAGTGAAATAGGATCTAATAATCGTAACCGAGAAAACTATGCGCACCAACAAATTCTGGCTATTATTGCTATGCATCGTACACTCTTCAAGCACCCTAACAAGTGAGTCCCTTTCTCTATGCGACTCACAATCGAGTATAAGGGTTAAGAGCACTTCAAACACGACAGGCACTTTTTCGCTGAAAGCTCTTTTTCTGTTGGGACTTGTGGGAAGTACAACTTCTGATGTCTCTTTTTTAGGAGTGACAGAATGTAGGCCCACGCAACTAACCATCCCTCTTACCCAGATTCCCCCCTATTATGCAGATTTTAGGCATCCGGGGAAAATAACGGTATTTTCAGCATTAGAAAACCCTGAGCAGCTCAATGAGAAAGAAAAAAGATTGGAACAGAGACTTAAGCTGAGGAAAAAAATTTTCAAACCCACCGAACTTTCAGAGGCAGCTAAAGAGTATTACCCAGCTCTTTTGGGATCGTGCGCACTTGATAATAGAGTGATTTTTGAAGACCTGATCGAAAGAAGAAATCATGCCATTGCTCTCCAAGAATTTGAAAAAACTGTTGCTCTAAGTGGGTTTGGAGCATTAAGTGAAGATGCTTTTATATCGGTACTGAGTTTGGTAAATGCGTGGATATTGAAGGCGATGTGACAGAGCCAAGTCCCTTTCGAACCAATCCTAAAGTGATCTTAACTCCAGATCGTCAGTACCATGAATGGACTATGACTCGATTTCTTTTACAGTCTGAACCGGAGGCTTTAAAAGCCTATGAGTATCTTGCCGATGAGATTATTCGCACAGATAAGGGCGACACAGGTGCAGAAGTTTGGAAAGATCACCTGTTAAAGGTACTTTTAGATCCGTCACATCCAAGCCACTGGTGGGTCAAAGCTCAACCTGGTATTTTTCTTGCTGCACCAGATCAATCTGTAGTCAGAGAAAAGCTTGCAACTATTTTTAGGCAAACTAAAAGAAAGCTTGCCGACCCTTTTGAAGCAGCAGCCTACCTGCATATGGAGTTAGCTAAGTTGCATCCCTTTGATGATGGCAATGGAGGGACTGCTCGCCTCTTTGTTGTCGGGATCCTCACAGGAGCGGGATATCTCCCCCCCATTATGTGGAGTAATAAGGAATACATGGCTGCCGTCAATGAGTCGATAAAACAGAAAGATATAGGGATTTTTGCCGACTATCTTAAGAAAATGGTCTGTCTAACAGAATCGATAATGGCTGACGAAAAAAAGCAGGCACTCTTTGAAAAACTTAGAACGCTTATCCAGGATAGTTCTGAGCAGTGCGTGGAAAACCTTAGCGGGGGGTACGGTTTTATAGATGAGTTGCTTGATTATCGCACGATAACCCGCAAAATCGATCGTTACTCTATAACACACTGGATGGGGCATTATGCTAAACTGTGTATCCGGCTCTACAAGACCTTTGTACTGGGTAGAAAATATACGAAAGAAGATTTCTGTTCAGAAACTTTACAAAAAAGATGTGATTTGTACTTGAGAGAGCTTGAACTGCCAGTTGAAGCCCTAGCGCAAACGTCATCGATTAAAACTGAGTTATAGGTATTGATGCATGTAAGTCGGAGCCTGATCAAGGTATTGTCACTTTAGAGAAGTTGACATACTCGCCCAGGAATAAATTCCGGGGATTCTGGGATCAGACAGCGATAGCCAACAAAGTTGGTCTTTGATGCCCCAACTCGTTCGATATTTTTCGCAGCATTATAGTCTCTATCATGAGTGGTTCTACACAGCGCACAGGTCCATACTCGATCTTGTAAACCTAGATCCTCATGAAGTTCAAAACACCTATGACATTGTTTTGAACTTGGATAGAATCGGTCTATCATGATAAGCGTTGTTCCTGATTTTTTACAATGATACTTTACTATCAGCCGTCAAATTTTCATAAATAATTTTTTGCACCTGGCTTATTTCGATGCGTTTGTGCAAAATAGAATGGCCACAGTTATCAAAAAAAAAGAATCTTAGAGACAATCAAAAATAACACGAAAGTATGCAAATTCAATACATTGGCGCGATTTTTATTGAAATTATACCCCTCCTATAGTATACTTATCTTGCATTACCCCATGATTGAGGAGCGTATTATGGATCACGCGATAGAGATATTAAGATCAAGAGCACCATCTGAAGTAATGGACTACGGCTTTGTCATCGATTGTCTCAAAGTTTATCGTTCTCCTCGGGCAAAGCTTACCCAGTTACTCAGGACCAAAGCATTAATACGAGTAAAAAAAGGATTGTATGTTTTTGGTCCACTTTTTGCTCGTACTTCCTATTCTCTTGAAACGATCGCGAACATGATATATGGCCCATCGTATGTATCCTTAGAATGGGCACTACAAAAATATGGTATGATCCCGGAACATGTTGAAGAAATTACGAGCGTTACCTTCAAAAGGACTCAGAGCTTTACAACCCCCATCGGTCGATTTAGCTATGCTCATAGACCACTTTTAGCATATCCGATAGGAATACTACGCCAACAGGTTTCAGACTATCAAAGCTATCTGATAGCAACCAGAGAAAAAGCTTTGGTTGACGTATTAGTCATCCGCAGAGGACAGATCTTAAAAGTTTCAGAGTTAGAAGTGGTGTTATTCGAGGATTTTCGCATGGAACAAGAAGACTTACAAAGCCTGAACCTACCTCTTTTAAAAGAGATCAACAATGCCTATCCACATTCAACAATAACGCATTTAATCAATTTTCTGTTAAGGGAGAAATCATGAACGAACTAGTATCAGTAATGATTAACAAGTATTCTCCAAAATCACCTTCAGAATATGAAAGAGCACTACGAGAGGTACTTCAGGAAATTGCATTGGTTGGTTTATGGAGAGGAAAATTTTTCGAGCAGGCAGCATTTTATGGTGGTACTGCATTGCGGATTCTGTATGGGCTCGACCGTTTTTCAGAAGATCTTGATTTTACCTTACTGCGTCCAAATCCTGATTTTGCGTGGGAATTGTATAAAAAAAGTCTTGAAGATGAACTACGTGCATATGGTTTTGCGGTAGAGCTAACTGAAAAGAAGAAAAGTGTTGAATCCCCCATAAAATCTGCATTTTTAAAGGCAAATACGGTGGAGTCTTTGCTAAAAATTGGAGTATTAGAAAGCGGTTTGAAAGGAAAACATCCTGAAACACTTTTGCGCATTAAAGTTGAAATCGACACCGATCCCACCCTAGGCTTTAACGTTGAAAATACCTTTATTAAGGATCCAATTCCAGTATCTATATCCGCTGTTGTAAAATCAGATCTCTTTGCATGCAAATTACATGCTGCGCTTTATCGTGCTTGGAAACATCGCGTTAAAGGAAGGGATTGGTATGATTTTGTTTGGTTTATCCGGAGAGAAATCCCGCTAAATGTGTCTTATTTAGCGAAACTTATGCAAAAAAATAATGAGCTCAATTCTGATGAAAAGTTGACGCCGGACCGATTAGCTCATATCTTCACTAAGCGCTTAAAAACACTAAACTTCGCTGATGCTCAAGCAGATGTGCGCCCTTTCCTTCGTGATGCTACACAATTAAGTGAATGGTCTGAAGACTTCTTTCTCTACTGGTTCTCTAAAATTACATTTATCGATAAGGAATTTTAAAGCGTTAGTATCATTTTTGTTTGGGGATGTTTGAAACTCTTTGACCAGTGCATACCACCTGCTAACAAATTCTAATAGGTGCGGGATCGGAAAGTCAAGGAAATAATGCGGCATCCTAATTGTCTTCTTAGCATAATAATATTTGCTAGGTGATTGAGGGTGCACAACATCGAGACACGAATGCTCTTAGAACCTCCCCTTTTGGATACTCTTCGCAGAGAGACAAAAAAGGAAACTCCCATACTTTCAATGTCTCTTTTTTCTTATCTAGTTTTTCCTTTGAATCCTTTGGAAGTTACTCCATAAGGTTGTATGCATGTAAGTCGGAGCCTGATCAGGGTACAGTCACTTTAAAGAAGGCAATGTAGGGGCATACAGCTAGAGAGCCCCTTTTGAGGAGGATAAGCCCAGTTCATTTTCATGAGATTTCCCTTATATACTGTTCTGCCAATTGCTTCCACTGAACCTGAATAGGTTTCTTGTTATGAGCTTTGTTTAATTCGATTTCTGGGCGCAGCTCTTCAAACTGCTTTATTCGAGACGTCCAGAATGGGTGAGTGCTCGTAAATGTCATTTTTGAGGGTGCTTTATTCTCCACCTCGCCTGCTTCTTGAGCCTCCTTTTTTGCCCAAGCAATTGCATCATCAAGTGGAATTCCAAGCTCTAGTACCGCAAATTTATCCGCCTCATATTCTTGCGTTCTTGAAAATGCATGTGCGAAACTTTCTTCAAATCCAAGCTGTCCACTAACCCTTTTCCCTTTTTTAAATTGCCTTAATGAATTCTTCTCGAGAACTTCGTGAGTCAAACGAGCTATATTAAAATGAACCAATGCATAATGTCCCAATTCATGTGCCATAAGAACACGAAGCATGCTTTTAGGCTGATTTGAAAAATCCGCACTTATACGAATTTCTGGTAATCCATCCAGTGCAGACGGTGCAATTTCTGCATTAGAACCGCCATAATATCTCTTTATGTGGTGTGCTCCCGTAGGGTCGACAGCTATCATTTCTTGATATAAGGGAGGAGCAAGATCTTTTATTATCTCCATTACCTTGCTTTGTTCATCAGGAGTAATTGCAGAAGCTCGAGTTTCTGTATCATGTTTATACCAGGTAAGGACACTTTCGAGTCTGCTTTTCACGTAGGGTGCATCTTCGAGTTTCAAGTCAGGGTTTATCAAGAGAAAAGGGTATCCGTGAGATTCTTCCTCTCCAGGCACAACTAATGAATAAGATTGATCTATAGCCATTTCCAAGCATGGTTTTCCATAGGTGACCCCACACTTTTTGAGCTGTTCAAATGCTGTAGAATCAGTCTGCTCAATCAACTTCATCCAATAGTCATATTCAGGTGAAGGGAAATAATAGTCATCTAATTGTTCGTATTTTTGAGCAATGAAATCAATACCGGGTTTAAAACCTATATGTTTTACGGCTATCGCAAAGGCAAGATTATCCTTGATAGGGATGGAATTTTCAAACTTCTCAAAAAATTCTTCAGGGCTGAGATTTTTATGAAGAGAGAGTTCCTGCATAAGTTGTGCAATCTCACTCAATACCTCTCCAGTCACCTTATCGAATGTAAAACCAGGTAATGGTTCTATAAGCTGAAGAGTTGCCTCAATTGCAGGCACCTGTCGTGCAATTTCTAAGGGGACTATGAATTTTTGGCTGTCAGAACTTATCAAGGTTATCATTTTCTCGGGGGGTGACGCCTGAGATGAGTGGTCTGTGGCAATGACCAATGATGCTGAACTTAAAATTAGTAGCATGAAAGCATAATGGACCATGAATGTATCCTTTCTAGTGTCAGTTGACTTGCGAATCTACCGCAAAAATTGGTTCTAACTAGTCCTTAGTTTTTTATTTTTAACAAAGATACCAGGACGTCAGCCATACTGTTGGATCACCCTCCCCTTTTGGATTACTCCATGTCTGCGTAATACCAACCATCTTCCATTTCACAGACCGTGTCTCCTTCTATGTCTACATAACATCCAGAATCAAGCGCATAGTCGATGACCGGAATTCCCGCATATGCTGCGCCTATGAGATAAGGTCCATAATATCCACCTGTCCAGCTACCGCCGCGTTGATTATGGCCAAAATCTCTACCAGTTGAGTTGCCGACATTTCGACCTCCTCTTCCCGTTGATCCATAATGACTCCCTTGTCCAAATCGACCGGCACCTTGGCTAGCTTGCATACCTTGAGAACGAGGCGCAAAACCTTGTCCCGTAGTTCCTACTGACCGACTTTGGCCGCCACCTCGAGGAGAACTGGCAAGTCCTGGTGATACAGGACCCGTTTGCACTATTCTTATTGAACCTGTGCTGCCATGGCCCGCTGTGCTACTAGGGGTATAATACGAGGTATAATACGAACCTGCAGTGCTTTGCGATGTACTTGGACTCGCGGAGCTATGCTGTACACTTGAACCCATAGAGCTATGCGGAGCTGCCGAATATGATCCACTTGAATATGATCTACCCCCTGAATAGGATCCACCTGAATGCCCACCCATGCTATATCCACCACCGCCATGACCACCGCCATGACCGCCACCGCCGCCTCCTCGTGATTCAAGATAGTTTGTTATGCTGAGTAGAAGGACTAGTCCTATAAAAGCTGATTGAAATTTCATATGTATCTCCTAGGTAGTAATTAGACTTTTGTGAGTTGAGTTTGGTCTGTTGGGATCATCAACCCTTGCATACTTGACACAATGGCCTCAACTCTTTAATTGTAACAAAAATATAATACAAATTTCTATAGTTTTTCAATGAGAATTGATGGGAGAGTGAAAAGGGATACAAAAAGGCAGTATGCGAAGACTAGAAAACTCATGCGAAATCATATTATTCAAGGCATATTACAGAATCTACAGTTGGAATAAGCCTACTGAGAGATCACTGCACTGGCTGTTTTTTGAAAAACATCGTTAGGTGATTCGCTTTATTTTGATGGACTGCGATATGACCGCTAAGGTCGGTAAATTGACTATGTTGCGCCACAAGACCTACGCCTGAGAATGCTTCTTCGAGAGTGACCGGCATATAACAGATGGTCTGATTTTCATGGCATTCAATGGCCCTTCCATCTAAAGCAAGTTTATGGAGTCCATATTCTTCGATGCAATCTGCTACGTGGTTATTAAGCCTTGCTTTGTCTTCTGAAGGGAGAGCTACAAATTCTTTCTCGTAGTATATGCCATGCTCAGTAAATCGAATGAGGGGAATATAGCGGGATCGCACTGGATCGACAGTGGTCAGATCATCCTCAACCTTAAAGGTCTGAAAGAAATTGATATGACCCTCTGGAAGTCGCAGTTTATAGCCCCTCTGTTTAAATACATATTCATGTGAAATCGGCACTATTTTTTTGGTAGCCAGAAGTGGCTGAGCTGAGTTTGCCGTAATAATCAGATGACCATCAGGTTTAAGAAGCCTATGCACCGTATGAATAAACTGTTCTCTTTTCTCGCCAAACAAAAAATGCATAATATTACGCGCATAAATTACGTCAAAACAGGCAGTATATTCATCCCCTGCAAATACCTTTAAGCAATCCCCCGGGGCGAGGGTAAACTTAGCCCGCGTGTCGGCAGGTAATTCCTCAAGCCGTTCACGACATTTTTCAAGCTCTGCCGGCTCTATATCATTGATTACTACTCTTTCAGCGCCTGCAAGACCCAATAGCACTGCGTTTTCACCATGAGCTGCAGCGATTTCTAGAACAGTTTTTCCCTGAGCAAGATCGATAATATCCATAAGAACTTCGGGGTCTAGGGGAAAACTTTGTCCATACGTATTCTTACCATCAGCAGATACTATAGCCCTGGGTTTTGCTTCATATGAGTCTCCGAGAGCAGAAATTGCCACATGAAAGATGGCATTTCGAAAGGTGGCATCTTTATCTGCAGGCAAGGTATTTATCACCCTACCTAGAAGGTCCTTCTTTTCTACCCTTCTAGATTGGTCGAGCAAAGTAGGCAATGAAGTTGATTGAACCGCAGCTGAGGATCCTAAACAGGCATGCCCGAATCCAGTTAAAGTCAAAAATAGTATACTATACAATTGCATTAAGCTTCCTTTTTCTATGATTAAATCCATATAGACATTATAGATTTTTCTTTTTTAAACGTCAAGTTTGATCTCGGATTACGTATGGACAAAGGCCGCTTCAGGTGACTTTGCGTAAATTAGTGTGACCCACAAGTCGTATGTCCAACGTGATGCTCCAAAGCGTGCAACAGGAAACATACTAGCACATGCGATTAACAAAAGATGCTCAATTGCTTTTATGTTGGGCACTTACTGCAATCTTAGCAAGAGCCCTAGGCAAATTTTGGTAAATACTTTATCCTTGGTAGATTGAATAAAAGAGAAAAATGTTTGGTAAAAAAGTGCGAAAGATTATGTCAATGAAACCATTTCCTTATTCGATCGTTGATTTAACTCATACACTCGATGAGAATGCTCCAACTTGGGATGGGCAATGTGGTTTTAAAGAGCATATTACTAATGAGTATGGACAGACCGCCCCTTTTGTTCCATTTCCTTTTCGTGTTCAACAACTTACTTTCAGGGCTGGCATGGGAACGCATATAGATGCCCCGGCTCATTGTATTCCTCATGCTGCGACCGTTGATCAATTAGCTCTAGAAGCCCTTATAGCTCCCTGCTTGGTTATCGATATTTCTCAGAATGTACACGAACGCTCAACGGTATCGATTCAAGATATTAAAAACTGTGAAGCAACACTTGGTGATATAGCTCGTGGAACTATAATCGTCATACGATCTGGTTGGGATGCATATTGGCATAAACCTGCAGAATATCGTAATAACAATCTGTTCCCCTCGATGTCACCAGATGCCGCCGAATTCCTCTTAAAGCGAGATATTGCTGGTCTTGTCATTGATACCCCCTCTCCAGATAGACCCGAAGATGGCTATCCTGTGCATTCATTATTGCTTGGAGCAAACAAGTACATTGTTGAAAATGCAACGAACCTAAAACTATTACCGATGAAGGGAGCTTTTATACTTGCCCTGCCACTTAAAATAAAAGATGGTACAGAAGCTCCTGTTAGATTAATTGGGCTTATCTAAAAAACTGCAATGCACACTATTAAAGAGGAGAAAGCAAGCACTACCCTTTAATAAGTTTTTTCATACGTTCATAGGTCATCATCATTCCAATCATTATCATCCTGTTCATATTCATTGTCCCATTCATCGTCATCCCCTTCATACTCATTATCCCATTCATTTACAAAGCTTCCCGAATGTTCATCTTGTTCTTGCCCTATCAAAATACGAATACGTTCTGTTGCTTCATTTTTGGACATTTTCGCTATATTAATATTTCGAGCTCGCAGAAATTTTTCTTGCTTAATAGTAGGTCGTTCTACTGGTGATATAGACCGTCTATCGGTGCTAGACGATCTAAAAGAGCTTTGGTCTCTTTCTTGTCGACGAATTCCCCTTGATGTACTCGAGGACGGCCCAGATATTTGTCTAGTTTGTGTGCTAAGAAATTGCATTACGCTTGCCTGTTGATTTTCATCAAACTCATTCCTATTATCTTCAAAAGCTCTATTGAGAGATTCTTTTGGAAGTTTTGTCAATAATAAACTAAACCAATCGGGCATTTCATCTCTTGCAAGATTTGCTAATAGGTAGATATATGTTTTCCGTGTTTCGGAGTGTATATTAAAAAAAGAGACTTTATAATTTCGAGCGATCCCATTTGCCTTAAGGATCAGAATGTTTTCATAATTAGCAACATCTGAATTAGTGAGACCTTGCTTGGTAAAATTGGCTGAGCCTGTAAAAACATCATCATTATCGACAACAACGAATTTGTCATGCATTATGCCAATATTGGAAAGCATCTTAAACGTTTTCGAAGGGTAAATTAAGGGAATAATATCACCTGATAATAATATCCTCGAGACTTCGAGGATATCTGGAGAGGACTCATCAATGATTACTTTTACATCTCTACCTCTGCGTTTAAGCTCAATAAGCTTATCAATAATCCGATCATTGGTGATCCAATACATTGCCATTAAAACTGTTCTGCGAGCTTGATTAAGAAATGACAACAACTTAGCTTCAACATCATCCTGAGGCGTAAAAAAAGCCTGGACATGAGCATTTTGGGGAGACGTTGTTGAACTGCCGGTTGAGGAAATTGTCGAATGAGGGCGTTTCCGGGTTTGTTCAGATGTACTTGAAAGAATCAAGTGTGTACTTGAAACAATAACTACTGATGCGATAATGAGGATGAGTTTTTTCATGTGAACACCTATTTAATATTTTATATCGATTATATTTGATTGCGTTAATGCTTTTTAGCCATTTTGCTATAGCTTCAATACCGTAATTGTAAAAGGCCGATAAAAGCCCAGCTTTTAGCCTTGTTTTAAAAGTTTCATCCTATCTCGCATGGCTTTTCTTTTAAAAAAATTATTTTCCATTAAGACTTATTTTAACCTGTGTTCATAAATTTGTCAATTTTTGATCATTGCCCACTTTGATCTACATTGCCCAACATTCGCTCCTTCTGGTCTACTATGTGTGGTCATATAGGGCTATTTGCATTTCTAGATAATGTTAAATGGCTCTCTTGGTCATTAAGCTCTTTCTGAACGTTAATTCCAGCGAGCTAAATTCTTCTTGCCAGTGCCAGCACCAGTATTTCACACAAGAAAACGGGGTTCTTAAGATGATAAAAGTAACGCGAAAGTATGCAAAACCTATACTATGGTGCGATTTTTAGCCATACTACCTCCCTAAAGGAGTACTTTATCAATGAGTAGAAATGGCCACTTCAGGTGGCGTTACCTTCATTGCATAGGCCAAACAAAAATTCTGTACCCTTGAAGGGTGCTTTTAGACTTGCCCTGCCACTTAAGATAAAAGATGGTACAGAAGCTCCTGTTAGATTAATCGGGCTTATCTAGAAAGCTGCAATTCTTTTGCAACGCGCTATCTCTCCGCTTGTATACGCTCATAGGTCATTATCAAATCCATACTTGTCATCATAGTGATACTCAAAGCTCCAGATAACTGATTTTGTTCTTCTTCTATCAAAAAACCAATACGTTCTGTTGCTTGATCTTTGCGCTCGCAGAAAGTTTTCTTGCCGAATAGCAAGTAACTTGCTCAAGCTTAACTTAATAGAAATGAGCCTTGTATCCTTGCTTTTAAGCCTTGAATATACAGTTCTTTAGCAGCTATTTCGCTCGTATTTTTGACAACATCATTAAGAGTAGCTGTTTTTGAGCTCTGTTTTTTCAATTTGGTGAGCTCCTTAGCGGTGACTCTGATAAGGGAGAGCTGCTCAGCGAATTTCTCTCTATCGCGCTCATTATTCGAGAGAGAGCTAAGAAATTTCAATACTTTTTTATGATGATCACGTCGTTTTTCTGCAATGCTTTCTTTTATTGCTGTAGCTCCTGCTCGAACAGTTGAAACGATACCCTTCTTATGTGGCCAAATAAGCTGTATACTATGATTAATTATGTCCTTGGTATCCTGCCGAATATATCCCTTTATTATCTTGATGGCTGCCGGAATATCAATTTTTGTTCCATGAGCATGCTGCGAAATATCATCGATCCAGTCTGCATATATGAATGAGGACACAAGCAATGTTGCCGTGAGCATAAGTTTGATCATGAGATCTCCTTTGGGTTAGCTGTAACAGAGCCACAGCTCGTTGCAGCATTTGCCAATTTTTATTGCTTATTTTAATGTACTACACACTGATCTGTGTGTCCAGTCTATTAGAGGAGTATGCCTGCCACCTTACACATTTCCGAGTGCGCTAACTCTATCAGATGTGGGAGTGAAATTTGGTAGTGGGAGGAAATATTTACTGGAGCAAGAACTGCAATTCGATACGCTGCGCCAAAGACTATCCGATCAATTCTTTGATGGTTTCTTTTGATTGTTAACTATCATGCTTTTGAGATGCTGAGGAAAAGCCTTTTTCGTTGATTCAGAAGCCTTTAAACAGAACTTGACATAAATAAAGGCAGTATTAGAATCATCAGATGATGCTATAGCACATCCGGCAAAGACTTCTTAAGGATTACTCAACTAGTATATTAAGAGCTGCAAAGGAGGCACGATGGCAAATCATGAAAAATAGGAAATATCCCTCCACAAAATACAAAAAAGTTACTTTGAAATGCTGCTCATAAGTTCGATGCCCGGAGTGAGGGCTTTACTTAAAAGAATGATGATAATTTCCTAATTTTTTTAAAGCTCTACTCAGAGGCTTTAACCTATAAGGAGAAAACCATGGCTATGATTAAACACACCAACAAGATTCATAAGGAAATGTCATTGGATCATCTGAAAGATACATCGATTTCCGTTGCGCATGATTTTAAGGAGTTTCTAACGCGAAGTCATGCAGTTGATTTGGCAAGTGCTCTAGTAATGGGAGCTTCAGTTACAGCCATAATACATTCAATAGTTGATGACATTCTCATGCCGTGCATAAGTGCTGTGTTTGGGGCGAATATCAGAAGTTTGGTCCTTAAAGTTGGACCCGCGCACATCGCTTATGGAGCGTTTATCCAAGCCGTTTTTAATTTTTTATTAATCGCATGGGTGGTCTTTTTATTTCTTAGGATGACTTCGAAAGTTCGGAAAGGACTTGATGAGTTTGATCCTAAGACGAAAAAATAATAGGACTTTTCCTTCGCAAGAGAGCTTTGCTCATAAGGTCGCTAAAAAATATGAACGTAAGAATTTGAGGATGGAGCTTGCAGGATACATTTACTGTCTTACCCTATGTGCTTGGCTATCTTGTCAAGGATGGTTCTGTGTTATTACTCTTTCGTGAGAATACTACCGTCTTTAGCAACTGCTATGCATTACCAGGTGGTAAGATAGAAGCAGATGAAACTCCTTCACAGGCTCTCAAAAGAGAGCTCGAAGAAGAGCTTGGGATAAGCATTGCTGGTGAAACTCCACTGGTCCATGTAATGTATTTTGAGGGCATTACCAGGCCCTGTATTGTTTTTGTATTCCGAGTGGATACATGGTCTGGCGATCCATACAATAAAGAGCCACATAAGCATAGTCATGTTTCTTGGTTCTCGCTGAATGACATCCCTTCCAATATTTTACCGCGTCATGGAAGGATCATTGCCCATATTCAAAGTTCTAACTATTATGTAGAAGAGACAATTAAAGATTGAACTTCTGGAGGCCTTTAGGCTGCTTCTTTTTACTAGGAAAAAAAGAAGGTCTTGGAGTTAAAAATGGACTGCTTCTAGTGCGTTAAAACGCGGACATTTCTATCTCATCCGTAGATTGTTGTTTTGTAGACGAAATTAATGCTTTATTGCCAAGGTTTGAACGAGCGGTTACATCAGCTCCAGCCTCAATAAGTATGTTTCTAATCTGAGTATTACCAGTCGTCCGTATAGTGCCAGAGCAGCCTTGCCTGTGTGCTGAGTGATTTATCTGTGTAGAACCACTCATGATAGAGACTGTAATGCTGAGAAAAATATCGAGCGAGTTGGGGCATCAACTCTTGGGTTAGGTGATGTAAGGCCAACCTTGTTGGCTATCGCTGTTTGATCCCAGAATCCCCGGAATTTATTCCTGGGCGAGTATGTTAATTTATTTTCCCTTAGCGATTGCTGCTGCAAAGTTAAAGTCGAGAAAATAGTCATGCCAGATTTCGTCGGAAGTGTTATACACATTATCAAACAAAAAATAGTCTATGAGAGCCTCTCGGGTTCGTACTAATTCTTTGAGTGTACCGCCTTTATTCTTTGGATCACGTATAGTCAGATCTAAGAGTTCCAGTGCCCTATCAAATGATCGATTTGCATAATCAGAATCACCCTTTTTACGCCATTGAATGGCTCGAGAGATGTCACAGCCGACATTTGCCAGTTGCTCGAAAAGCGTGAATTGAAACCACCTTTCAGGTGATAAGTCTTTGTGAATCATGCGGTAACTAATTTATGTACAATACTTATTATAAGTTTCTGAACTTCGGGATTATCGACACCACGACTTCGATTCCCTTGGCGCGGACGTATATTAATCATAGAATCAAATACAATAAATTCATCAGATCCAAATTTATCAGGATGCAAGTTAATTCCCCATAAATTATGTTGTTCCGACCCATTTTCAAGTAATAAAAATTCCTCGTCTGCGTGCATACCAGCATCAACGGCCATAATTTTCCGTTCTACGTCAATCACTGCTTTGACTAAACGTTCGAACATTTTTTCAGACATTTCTGACAGTTCCCCATTTGAAATGGTATGTAGGACGATCTTCATAGAGCTCTCTGGGTCAAGGATATTAATGATCGTCTTAAGTATATAGTGCTTTTGGTTTGCTCACAAGGATGAGAAAAAATGTGAGACCAAGCTACATTTCCTTGAGTTTCCTCATGAATCTCCAGTATGGTACTTTTTAACTAGAGCAAATATCCACTGGGGGATTTGATATTTTCGTAGATTCCAATTACTGCATATGACAAAGAGAGAAAGAATGCTTGATTTAGTTGGCATGCCTGATAGAAGATGATTGTCTAATAGCTCTTTTCAGCAAGGATTGTTTGATGCCCCAGCTATAACCTTATGTGCGCGGAAGGCTTGCTAACTCCTTCTCAAGATAAGCCTTAATCGCCTGGGCTTTTTCGGTATCCATTGGTTGCAAGCTCCTAAGAATTGCGCCAAGGTAGGCGCCCATTATCCCAGTACCTACGAGAACCGCTGCAAGTCCCCTCGCCAGGAATTTATGAAGTCCAAAACTGGTACCCTTTTTACCTACAATGAAACCTCCTGCTAACCCTGCAGCGCCAGCTATTAAGAGCTTTGTACCAAGAGCATGCTGTTCTTCAAACTGTGGATCGCCTGCATACTTGTTCCCCATAATAGCATCGTCGATTTTACCTAGAAGCGTTTCAAGGTGTCCTTTCAGCGAAGCAGGCGGACACGTTTCAGCAAGCTTTGCAACCTCGCATTGCACTGCATCGAGGTCACACCTACGAATAGCTTTTTGAGCATTTGTAAAGGCAACGGGTTCAACTCTTTTTCTTCCGTTATTCCGAATGAGGTCGATTCTTTTGATGACCTGGGGCTCATTTTCAGAGGTGACAGGTTCATCTTTTTTTACGCCAAAAGTGCTCATAACAGTTAGAGCGGCGAAGACAATATATATCTTTTTCATGTGAGTTCCTTAATTCTTAGTTGTATACTTATGAGGTAATGATGCCGCTTTGTGAGGCATCAGTGGTATGGTGCCTTTGCGATCAGGCAGATTAGGGTCAGCCCCAGCTTCAAGAAGAAGAGCTACCATAGGCTTATCTTTACGACTAACGGCATAGTGAAGTGGAGTTCGTCCGAACTCATCTGGCATTGAAACCTGTGCACCTTGTTTAATCAATTCGCGTACACTGTCGATAACTCCATTATCAACTGCAAAGGTAAGAAAGCTATAGGTAAAATTGGTCTTTGCGTTAAGATCGATCCCCAGGGCTACTTGGTTGGCAATAGCATCCGTATTTTGGGTGACTATAGCAAGGAGTATGTCTTTATAAAGATCTAGAGAATCGATTTCTTTCCTGAGATCAGAACTGAGCACTTCCAATGGAAAGTCCTTTGAATATAGTGCCCTTTGTGACTCTTGGCTCAGGTCGCTCAGAGAATGAGCGGCTGCAACTTCTTGTAGTATCGTATCTGGAATTCCGTAAGTGTCACTTGAGATTGCCAGTGTTGGAGGGTTTGCTAGTTCCTTTAATTCATATTCAAGATAGTCTTTGATCGCCTGAGCTTTCTTGGTGTCTATTGACTTCAAGCTCCTAAGCATTGCCCCATAGCAGGCACCCAGTATCCCCGTGCCGATGAAAGCTGCAGCAATTCCCCTAGCGGAGGGATTTATTGGGTCCAACACTGCACTTTGAATCCAAATAGAAACCGCAACCTATCGCTGTACAGCCCCATACTAAAAGGTTTATACCAAGAGCATGCTGTTCGTGATACCGAGGATTGCCCTTCATTTTGTTCGCCATAATAGCCTCATCGATTTCACCGAGGAGCATTTTAAGGTGTATTTGCAGCGAAGTAGGCGAACACGTTTCAGCAAGCTTTGTTACCTCGCATAGCACAGCATCGGGGTCACACCTATGGATGGCTTTAAGAGCATTTTTAAGGGCAGCTGTGTCCTCTTGTACTCCAAATGTACTCATAACAGTTAGAGCAGCGAAGACACAAAACATTTTTTTCATGTGGGTCCCCTTTAACTTGTCCACGTAATTCTTATTTGTATAATTATATAATATTTTATCACCCTTTAAGGATGTGAGCAAAAGCCCCTTTTTCTTCCTCAGAAAGAAAAAGGGGCGATGTAGTCTCTTAAAAAAGAAAAAACTGCTAGTTAGACAGCAATAGATGCACCTGCATGTAATAGAAGGCGGAATACCCGTTCTTTTTAACTTTTTCAAGGATATCAGATAGTCCTTTAGTCTTTGTACCGAGTTGATCAAGTGATGAGACTTCAAGTATTTCAGGATCGTTTAAATCCTTAAGGACATCTTCAAGAGCTATGCTTAATTCATCAAGTCCTACCTTCATATTGGTAAAGGCTACATAAGAGCTTTGTATTCGATGAAGTGCTTGCTCATAATTGGCTCGCATTTCTGCTGCTATGCTAGGAGAAGGTTTATAGCGTGTAATGAGGGCCTCAATATCACATTCTTCAAAGGCCTTTTTCACGCCATTGAGATACTGCCAGGAAGCATGCATCTTAGACGCCGAAGAAACCTGACTTATGCTTGCGTCAAACTTTTCTATTCTTTGTTTGAGTGCGCGCTCTCCATTACTCGTGGGTTTGCCTTGTGCTTCGGTAGCCTTCAAGCTATTGGTCTGTTTTCCAATGGCATACCCTTCTTGATAGTGTATATCTTTTGCATTAACAGTAAGATTAAATTGACCTAGCTTGTGCAACTCCCTTTTAACAATGTGCAGAGCTTCTTTTGCATCATTCATGGCATTTGTAATGATTTGCGTGCTAGCGCAACGGGCTGCTTCAATATCAGGCGCATTAGCAATTGCATGTGCCATTTTCTCATACAGGTTGATTTTCTGATACATCAAGTCTTCCTTCGTACTATCACTTGGGCTATTGCTGCTCAGGTAGTCATACAGACCTCTATAATAGTCTTTGTATTCAGAAAAGGCAGCTTTATAAGCCTCTGTATTGACGTCTCCACCCGAAAGAATACCAGGTAATGCAAGTAGGCCATTATTCTGGACCCTTGATGTATCTGACTGAAGATTTTCTTCGATAAGCAATTTTCCAAATTCTAGGCCCTGGCGGTAATAATGAGACTGCCCTTCATAGGCAGTACAAGAGATAGTGCAAACCAAGACAGTACTGGCAAGTAGGTACATAGGATGATTTTTCATAGATTATTCCTCTCAATAGTAGTTACTTATGCTTAATAGTATAACCCAAAGAAAATATTTGGCAAAGTGGGACCACGTGTAAGGAAAAGGTCTTGTATAAAAGAAGAGCTTTCTGAATATATCGCACTAGGCGTGCATTTACGCAAAATAAGGTGGAAAAGAATATCTCAGTGAGAATCTGTACCTTACAAAAAGTTTAACGTCTTTTAACAAAGGACCGTTTAACTATAGATGCTTTGGTGTCAGAAAAGGTGAACTCAAAGCCTCTAGCACTCCACAGAATGACCGCAGAGCCTCGCCTCGCTGTAATAATGTTGCGTTGACAATTTTTTGAAAAAATATTACAATCAAATTGTAATATGGGGCACAACGGTAGCATACTCTACTCATTGGTAGCATACTCTACTCATTCTTTAAGAGGATTCTGGTGCAAAAAATAATACTTTTAGGATTTATAAGTCTGTCTAGTGTCCTATGGTCCTCTGAATCAATTCAAGTGATAGATACTACTTCTCAAGAATTTTTTGTTGCTGCTCAAACCGGCGATATATCCAAAATCAAATTGCTTTCTACCGATTCCGTGGGCGTTAATCGACCAGATGCTCAGGGTTATACCCCGCTTCACTGGGCTGCATATAATGGTTTCGTCGACGTTGTTAAAATACTTCTTGAACATGGTGCGCATAGAGATACTCAAGATGGAAATACAACAAAAAGTACGCCCCTTCAAATAGCAATTTTACGCGACCATAGTGACGTTATAAAGCTTTTACTCTCACAGGGTGCGAATCTTCAGGTACGAGATATAGGGGGAGCGACGGCATTACGCTGTGCATTTAATAGTCATCGCCCTTCAGCAAAATTATTGAAGACCTTGCACGCATGTGGTGCCCGTGTAGCAGAATTAGAAGATACTGAAGGTCGGCCATCACCGCTTACCATTGCCGCGGCAACTGGCAGTCTCGCAGGCCTTAGATGGATGTTAACCCATAGAGAGATAGCTCACGTAAGTGGAGTTTTGAACCTTTGCACTCTGGATGTAAAGAATCAAGCCCTTGCTACAGCCGTTCGTTTTAACCAAAAATCTGCTGCTGAACTTCTTCTCATTCAAAATGCAAATCCCGAGACTATTATTGCTCACACGCAGCTTCGACTTTTACATCATGCGATTGTCTTTGATTATGGTGAGTTAGTTGATGTTCTTCTCACACATGGCGCTTGTAAAGAGGCTGAGGATGCACAGGGTATGAAACCACTTGCTTTAGCTGCGAGTTTGGACCGTACATCTTCTGTAGCATCTCTCTTGAGGTGCGGAGCTCAGATTGAAGGTCGTTCAACGGATGGAAGAACTGCACTGTTCTTTGCAGCTGCGCATGGACATGGCGACTGTGTACAAGCACTGCTTGATCGAGGAGCAGCTGTTAATGTACAGGATGATTCAGGTAAAACGGCGCTCCATTGTGCGCTCCTACAAGATACTAATCCCGCAATAATGCTATTACTTGATCATGGGGCCCGCACAGATATTCAAGATAGGACGGGCACGAGTCCTTTGAGGCTCGCTTTACAAAAAGGGGTACAAGATACCATTGACCTTACGATTCGAAGTTTCTTAAAGAGTACACTTTCTTCGATTGCAAGAACGCATTCAGACATAAGGTCATTGCTTATTACTGCCTTGACTCGATCCATGAATGCAGGGCTGCCTTCAAATGCTTTTGCGGTAAGTGAGCCTCACTTTGTAGAGCATACGTATGGTCACTTGATTGATGAAGTGATTGCTCAGACTCAGAGAGTTCAGGAACCAGTTTCACACCTCACTCATCAGGCAAGTTCGCTACTGGATCCAAGTGCAAAAAAGGTCATCCAATCTGATAAGACAAATGATGGCCAGCAAAAGACGGTATCCACAACAAGTGAGTGGCTCGCGGTAAAAAAAAGAATCGAAACAAATGCACGAAAGTTTTGTTCAACGATGTTTGATGCTGCTGCGTGTGATTTTGACCCTGAGGTCAGTCGTGGCATCCAAGGCAGAGAGCATGAATTTGTACAATGCCTTTTAGCACATGGCATCACTATTGAACTAGAATTTAACTCTATGAGGCTTCTTGAAATGGCTCTTTATGCAAGAAATGAAGCACTTGCGGAAACTCTACTTGATGAAGGCGCAGACTGCAATGCTCAGAGCTATGACGGTTCAACGATGTTACATGCAGCTGCGAAAGTGGCCTCAGGCAGCCTCATGAAGCTTCTACTTGGGAGAGGTGCAGATCCGGATGTTAAAAATGAAGAAGGTCGAACACCATTTGCGGAAATATTTTTTTGGCTTCATGAAGGCAACTATGCTGAAGACGTTGATCTGGGACCCTGTATTGAGTTGCTTTCTGAATCGGCAATGGCTGATGAAGAAATTGTCGATGGTTTGACTCCTCTCATGATTGCTCCGCAGTTTAATATACCACTTATTGAGAAATGTAAGGCGAATGTTAATTATCGTAACGCTCAAGGAAGAACAGCTTTGCATGAAGCTATTGCTGGACCCAGTTCTAATTTAAAGTTTGCAGTGTCCCTTATAAAGCATGGAGCCGATGTTAATGCACAAGATAAAGATGGTCGAACACCCCTCCATGAGGCTGCAACACTCATCCCCACCTATGCTAATATAAAGCAATTAGTAGCAGCTGAAGCTGATTTAAATAGAAAAGATAAGGACAACAAAACAGTAATCGATCATTTGATAGAGCAAAGACTCGATGGTATTAGATGGCCTGATGATTATTTCCTTGAAGATACCGTGGTTGACCTGCTTTGCCGTGGGGCTTTATTACCTGACAGTTTTTCTTTAATAGACATGGAGATCTTGGCCGAAGAGCTCTTGGTTTTAGAATCAGTTTTGGAGAGTGTACGATTGCCACAAGCAGCCCTTGATAGAGCTCTCTTCATTGCGGTAGCATTTAATAGTCCACAAGGTATAGACCTGCTTATACACAATGGGGCAAATAAAGCTTTTGTAGTTAACAAGAGGAGTTTACTCCAAAGTGCAGCCCAGTTGCGTAACCCTGAAGCCGTAAAGGCCTTACTTAAGGCTGGGACTAACATAGAATACAAAACCGAGGAATTTGGGACTCCACTACTCCTTGCTTCAAAAGTAGGGAGTGCAGAATCAGCTGAAATTTTGCTTGACTATAAAGCTGACACTGAAACACGTGATTCCGCAGGTTACACACCTCTACATCTAGCACGATCTGCTAATACCATGAAGGTTCTGTTAGATCGGGGAGCTCGCATAAACTCAAGAAGCAGTGCAACTCAGATGACGCCGCTTCTAGCAGTTATGAAACAATTGAGTGGTTATGAGCTTACTCAAAAGGTAAACTGTCTGCTTCAGTATGGGGCACATATAGATGCAGAGGATTCTGAAAAGGATACACCCTTGAGTACGGCAATAACGTGCTTTCTTTGGGAAAACATCCCTGAAATACTTATTAAACAATGCTTTTGGTGCTATGTGCCAACAATGAGGGAATTTAAAGAATCAAGTGCACGTGTTTTTGAGGTGATAAGAGTGTTAGGGGGCCATGACAGCAATGGAGAGTGCTTCACCTTTAGTCCCTATGTTATTGCGTCCATTCTGCTCTCCGATGAATCTACAGCTGACCGGGCAACAGGAAAGAAACGAGGTATTACCAATGATGTTATATGCATGTTTATGCATCTGTTGGGTAAAAAAGCTTTATTTCCTGCATTAGAGTTATCTCAATTGAATTCGTACCAAAACCCGAAGCAAGACCCTTACACAACTCTGCGTAAACTTGTAACTATCTTCCAACTGATTAAGGACGCAAGGGAATTTGGAGCTATAGGATATTTACTAGAACGACTTCAGCCCCTCTTACAGAAAACTCGCACGAGGTTAGGTGCATTAGAAGAGCAGAAGAGAATTTATGCACTTAAAAGGCTTGATGGAATAGAGTCTAAGTTAGGAGATATTATTAAGGAGGGTCTTGATGCGCGCTATAATGTACTTAAACAAGCAGCAAAAGATCAAACTAAAAATGCCCTTGCCGAACAAGAGCTTATGGCATCCGGTACTGATGGACCTTCCGCAAAAAAAAGGAAGATCGATAACGACCGGATACTGCCCGATGGCTCAACAGAGCTATAATAGGTAATTGATAGTCCTAGAAAATGTCTATCATAGCGTCAAAGAAAACATAACAGTATATTCACAATGATATGAAGTTTTTTCGTTGCTTTATAATTTTTGCATGTGTAGGCCTAACCTATTTGAGATTTAGCGCAGCCGGCCAATCAGCAAGACGCTTTGCATTCTTAGGAGTAGGGGAAAAAATGGATTTTTTTCTTATCGACCCCTTCGTAAGGCTGATGCGTAAGCAAAACAATAGAAATATTGTTGCCATGCTTGGTCAGTGTAACCATACTGGTTATTGCCATAGAAATAGTCTAACAGGGCTTCTTTAATGCGAAAAAGTTCTTTGCGTCTTTTCTCATTCTTAGGATCTTCAATGGTAAATTGGAGTAGCTCCAATCCTCGCTGAAGTGCTTTTTCACTATCCTCTGCTGCACCACGCTTTTTCCAATTGATTGCTCTCTCTATATCGGTTCCAACATTTGCAAGTTGATCCATAAAAGAAAAAGTATACCATCGCCCTTCTGATAAATCTTTATGTATGATCATTCAGATACCAATTTGTTAAGGATGCTTGTAATCTTCTTTTGCAAATCACTATTCTCAACACCGCGAGTTCGATTGCATTGGGAAGGACGTATATTAATGAGTGAATCATACTCTATTCGATTTTTCTTGGCTTTCTCTGGATGAATATTGATTCCCCAAAGATTCTTTTGCTCTTAGCCTTGCTCAAGGAGTTCACTCTCGCCGTCCACATGCATTTCCATATCGACTACCATGAGTTCTCTTTCAACATCAACTACGGCTTTGACGAGGTTTCCGTACATCTTGTGGGACATCATCTTAAGCTCTTCAAGTAGAATGATGCGTTCAACTATTTTCATGCGATTTCCTATCCATGCTTCTGATTATCAGTAAGCCAGTATATCAAACAAGCCTAAAAAAAACATTACTTCATTCTTAGCATGGTACATTACGGATGTAAGGTTTCATGGCGCATATACATATAGATGTGAAACAATGTAGGCTATAGGATAATACACCTTAAGTTGAAGCATTTGTTACCAGTATATACCGGATTTGTAGGCTCATTCAGGCGTTGACATAAGATTTTGATCAACCGCCTTCAGATTTATTGTAATTATGCCTTTTCCTTGGGCCCATTTGACATTTTTGTCTAGATTTATTACTATATGAAATAATTATAACTATTGATTGAAAGGAACACTCATGAAAGTAACGTATAACCTTTTGCTTCCTGCTATGGCCCTTTTCGTTACCGGGCTCTTTGCGATGCAAGAGGGGCAATTGAATATAATGATCTCCAACCAAACTGACTATCCCTGCTTAGTGTTTACCGCTGAGAAGCTAGGATCACAGCCTATGATTATTAAAGCTGCAGAAGAGGCTTCAAATATCCTTATGACATCAGACCGTCATAAGGATAAGATATTTATGAGTACAAAGCATGGAGCATACGAATTACACTATATAAAGCCTATAGGAAGTGCACGGTACCAGCTTGGGCTCTATAGTCATCATCAATCTAAAGATGATGTTACTTTACTAGCGAGCAATAATGAGGCAGGAGTTACTGACATCCTTGTTGTTATCGATCCAGTGGGTAAGGCAACCTTAACAAATCGAACCCAAACTGCAAAAGCAGAGGTTAAAGCTGCCAAAGCGCAAGAGTCCTTTATGAACGCACTTAAGAAAGGTGACCAAGAAACGGCAGCATATTGGTTGGCACATGGTGCCAGCGTTAATGCAATGAATACTGATGGAACGAGGCCTTTAACCTACTTTGCGAAAGAGCCTCCTCATGTAAGCTTTGAAGCTTTTGAGTTTCTTCTTGATCATGGTGCGCTCGTCGATTGTCAGGACGTACATGGCAGTACAGCATTACTCTGCCTTATCATGGTGCCAGCCTATTATGCGGGTAAAGGCTCTGATATGATAGCAGAGCTTCTTGCACGGGGTGCTGATCCACGCATTAGAAATAATGATGGTGTTTCGGCGTGTGAGTTTGTGAAGAATGGTCATGCACGTTATGGTGCAGTACCTCAAAGGGAAAAGCAGATTCTTATCGATCGTGGTCTTGGTAGAGAATTTGGGTTGGTATAATAGGTTATGCAAAGAGGCTGCCATTTGTGTGGCCTCTGAGCTTTAACTGGTGAGATTTTTGCCAAAGTCACATGACTGCCGCGTACTTTCAAAACGGGGATCTTGTGAATCCTTATGTTTAAGTTTATAGAGCATGTGATGTGCAGAAAATTATTCGTTTGGTATTACTAATAGATAGCGGGTGCCACTTCCAACTCCTCTTGTCTGAAGGATGCCATTTTGTATCAGATGATCTAATCTACGCTTAACCGTTGACCGAGAGAGTTGCAAGTTCTTCACAATTTCTCCCATGCTCAGCTCCGTTGCACTTTCAAAGAGCTTGAGTATTAATTTTTCCTCTTCTCTAGTTAGTACGTTAGGCTTATCTCCTGCTAACCTTGGCAAGATACATTTTACAAAATTCTCCCCCTCAGTTATTTCAGGAGTTCGTAGACCATATTCCCGATAGCTAGAAAATATCGTGTAAAAACCAGTTCCGAGCTTTTCCCCAAATCCGGCTTCCCGAAAGATTTTCGCAATAGCGAAATTGCGAGTATACGTAAGTCCTTTTTGAATATTTTGCAGGTTCATTGGACCTGGAAATCCTCCTGGACTAAAGACTTCGATACGATTATCAAATATAGATATTCCAATTGTCGCATTGATGTTATAGTTTCGATGCACTATCGCATTAATAATAGCCTCTCGTATGGCAATCTCAGGTAATTCTAGTCTTTCTTCTCTAATTGGACCTTTAATCGTGAACGAATGATACAACTGACTAAGTACAAAATTGTAGGCCTGTTGAAATTGCTGAAAGAGAGTTCCCGTACAATCTTGGTAAGCAAGAGCCTCGCGCCCTTCAATACCTGCATAACGGGTACACATTATAAAGGCTTCTGGAAAGAACTTTTGCGGATCCTTTCCAAATAATAAGATTCCCGCGGTTGTTGGATGGATATGCCCATGCTGATCAGTAATAAGACGATAGGCACTCAATGCCTCATTAATAACAGGTGGAATCTCCCGAATTCCTTTGCGATTAAGAAAGAACTGCTCAATTGCTTTCATATCTAGATCTGTAAGATCTGCATGATGAACCGGCATAGAATCAAAAAAGCGTCCACGGGAAACGAGCTTTAGCTCTTCAATTATATCTGGGGTTGCTCTGAGCGTGCTTCTTCCTAACCTTATATAGGTGCCTTTATCGAGTTTCTCGGATTTTACATAGTAAGGTTTATTCATGCCAGAAGATACTTCTATAATAAGTACCGTTTTACCTGCTATATTTTGGGCATAGATTAAAGGAATAATCGGCGGTACTGTTTCTTGGTAGATATTGTTGTTTAAGTATTCTAGGGCAAGCTCTATCTCATCTTCGGTTAATCCCTTTATGGTTCCATCATTTTCTATACCAATTATGATTTTACCACCATGTTGGTTACAAAAGCCAACAACTGTTTTGATAATCTGGTTGCTTCGAGGGAGAGAAGCTTTAAATTCAAGAGTAGATGATTCTGGTTCTGGATATTTCATATTCAAATCCTTTAACATGAACTTGGTTTCAGTAATGGTACCACTGGAACAAAAGTGAGTCAAGTGAATCAAGTTCGGTCTTTTTTTTGTGCCACATGGTTCAATTTTGCCTCCGGTTTCAAAGGACAATTGAGCAGGATATGTACATAGGGTTGAGGCTGTTCGATATCCTTGATTCAAAACAGTTTCCTCTGGGGGATTAAGATTTCATAAATCTTATTCTAAAAGAGATACTGTTACCCACGACTATCAGCAAGAATTGCAGTAGCCTTTCTGGATTTATATTTCGGGGTGGTGAACCATCGATTTGACTACTTTCTTAATTCGTTGTATGATACATACATATATTATAGGAGAACAAAATGGCTCGCAAGAATACTATTATCCTTATTAGAAAAAGTACTAGAGCAATCGTGCATTATCTAGGGTACTTAGATAACCAGTTTGCCCACATAGGCTCTGTTTCCCAATGCTATGCACTACTGGCCTTAGAAAATAAGAACTTAACATCCCATGAGCTTAGCATTGCCCTTTCACTTGATACCTCGACCGTTAGTCGCCTTACAAAGGATCTTGTACATAAGGGATATTGCACGTCCCTTCCCAATGACCAGGATCGGCGAAGTCGCTATGTACACCTTACTGAACTTGGCAAACAGAAGCTCTCTGAGATCCATTCACTGGCTACTCAGCAGGTACAAACAGCGTTAGAAATATTGACTCCAGAGGAACAAAAAATCGTAGCACAAGGCTTATCGCTTTATGCTACGGCCTTGCAGAAGATAGGAGAACACCGATGAACCAAAGAATACAAGACCTTGAAGCCCTATGTGCGGGACTTGATTATGAAATAATGCAGGATAAGATCCTCATGGCCAATGCAAAACTAGGTGCGTTGCATTATGGCATTGAACTTAATCAATGTACGCCTACCTTTATTATCAAATCTGACGATCAGTTCATTGCCGTCATTATTCAAGCGAGCAAAAAAGTTGATTTTAAGAAAGTTCGTGCATATCTCGGAGCCAATAGCGCCACCATGGCAACTAAGGAAGATATACTGCAGGTGACAGGGAGCTCTATTGGGAGTGTCTCAATGATTAATACGAACATGAAGACTTTCATAGATAGTGGTGTCAAGGAGCTCAAATACTGCTATGGAGGCTGCGGCGTTGAAAAATATACTCTTAAGATTATACCTGAAGATCTTATTAAAGTTACGCATGCTGAAGTTGGCGATTTTGCAAAAGGGAATGAACACGGCACGTAACAAATAATGTTCTAAGCAATGCTGCGGTGGTCCCTATGTCAAACATTCAGCTTCTGTACTAGACCCGAAGAAGTTCCGCACGATAGTAAGTACACGAGCAAATTCTTCCAGATGGGGCGTATCTGCCTGAGCATGTTGAATAAACGTTCCTCCTACAATACCAACCTCATCTTCCGCGGCATCAACTAAGCGCTTTGGAAACAGATAGCAAGCGCGCGCGATTGGAAATCCATCGTCTGTGATCTTGTTACGCTCAGCGACGAATTCGACCATGTACTGTAGGTTTTCAGGCCTTTGATTTTTTAGCATTATGAGGTGACCTTGAACGGGATAGACCGTATCGTCTTGTGCCAATTCACGCGATCCCAAGCCAGTACAATTAAAAACGATAGGCTCTGAAAGATCATCAATGGTTGCTACTTTTTGCTTTCTAAATGTAACGTTGCGCTGTTTCAAAAAATTGGTCAGCTGCTGCATCATGCTTGGTGTATCGATAAATGGGCACTTGTAAGCAACCATTGGATGCCGTTTACCATTGTTAAAATCTACAATAACATCTTTCGCCGGGTTGATAAGACCTTGTGCGACAAATAACTCCAAGTCTGAATTGTCCCGACCAGAAAAGTAGGCGGGCAAAAATCGTGCGCCTGTAGGAAAATCAGGATGAGTACCTTGAGCTATTTGGGTATAGATTTTGCAAGATTCAATGCATACCTCATTTACTGATGTGCGAATCGCATCGTCTTGATTTCTTGAGAGTCCAAGCAAAAAGCCCTCCTGCATTATGGGAGGTGAGCTCTTCAAACTCTTCTGCTACTATGTGTGGCGTGTACCCTTCTTTTACCAAGTAATACGCGGTTAATAAGCCTATCACGCCTGCACCAATAACAGTGATCGGCATATCTTTATCAACCTTCTTGACGAGAGCAATTTTTTTCAAAAAACCTACTGCGCGCTGAGCAGATCCGGGCCCCATTGTCCATCCACCACTACCATGGCCATAATTATGGATTATATCTTTACCATGAGCTTCCTCGTGTTCAATGCGCGGTTGTTCTTTTCGAACTGGTCTATAACATACTATTTCACGTAACATATCTTCATCGTTCAAGCGTGGGGGATTGAGATGGTGTACCTCTAGGGCATATGCTTGAAGAAAGATAAGAGCCGGCAATAATTTCACATATCGATGCATTGATTTCCTCTTATGAGTGGTTGCATCTTTGATCAAACAGAAGCAAGCCTCCTATAGAGTGATTCTAACATATCAGGTACGATATGTAAAATTGGAGGCGGTTATTACATCTCATTGAATCGCAAAGAGAGATCGATGAGTCTCCATTATGAATTCGTATATTTTTTACGATTCAATGAGATTACTAGGTCTGCAAGCATTGAGAGGAGTCTCTTGCTCAATATGGTCACTCGTAGGGCATTTTGCCTCTTTACAATCTTGTAGGTCTATCGTGCACTAAGAGACTCTCATTGACACGTTTGAAAAATCCTCTAGCCTTGAAAACAACATTCAAAAAAAGGTCTTCATCGTAATCAACCTTAGAAAGGATACTAGAGATGAACCGCTATCTGATACCATTTTTATTACTTATGACGAGTGAGGTCTCACCTTCGGTTGCTCTTCTTGAGCGCTATGAAACACTGAAGTCTCAGGTTCCTCATGTCTCTCTTGGCGATCTTCCAACACCTGTTTCCCACTGTACAAAACTTTCTGAGTTGCTTACCTGTGAACTTGACGTTAAGCGTGATGATCTAGCAGGACGTTTGCAACCAGATGGGACACGTCTGCATGGTGGTAACAAGCTTCGTAAGCTCGAGTTTCTCTTGCCTGATGCAAAGAAAAAGGGATATACGACAGTTTTGACACGCGGATGTGCTGGCTCAAATCATGCCCTTGCAACGGCCATCTACGCTAAACAATTGGGTCTTAAAGCAATATGCTTACTTGCAGATCAGCCTAATTCCTGGGTAGTGCAAAGAAACTTATTGTTACAGGCTATCTATGAAGCACAACTGCATCATTATAAAACGACTAAAGAGCGTAATGCTTCTGTTCCTGAGCATGTGCGGCGCTGTGAAGCTGAAACAGGCTCAACGCCCTATCTTATCCCACCTGGAGGATCAGTTCCTTGCGGCGTGTTAGGTTTTATTAATGCAGTTCTTGAGCTTGAAGAGCAGATCGATGCGGGCAAAACGGTACAGCCAGAGTATATCTATGTCGCAGCGGGAAGTTTAGGAACGACCGTTGGGTTACTTATTGGGCTACAGCTCATCTCTGCGCCTACGATCGTTGTCGGCGTAGCTGTTGAGCCTGAGGATGATATACGGAAGGATGCTCAAAAGTTATTTGAAGAAACGAAGAGCTATTTGTGCGCATTTGATAAGTCGTTTGCCTCTCTTACCTGGAGAGATGATCAACTTATTATACGTGAACAGTACTATGGTGAAGGTTACGGGTACCCCACTGCAGCAGGCTCAAAGGCAGCTCAGCTCTTTAAGGCTGACGGCATACTTCTTGAAGATACCTATACGGCAAAAGCAGCCGCTGCGCTTATCCAGGATGCAGCTGAAGGTTTTCTAACGGGGAAAAAGGTACTCTTCTGGTCAACCTTTTATAGTGAACCCTGTACCGAGATGATTAAGCATGTCTCGTATCGAAAACTTCCTAGAGAGTTACAAGAAGAATATTTTGAAAAAAAGTAACTATACACAGTAACTATACCATGAAGAGAAGGAGCGCAAGCTCCTTCTCTTCATTTCATGTGGGGAGGACCTGTTAGGCGGTACGCTTGCTTTCCGCAAATAATTGAATATAGCGGAAATCTACCTTATCAAAATCATAAAGATACAGGTCTTCATCGAGCTCTATTAAATTGTAGAGTTTCCAAAGATAGTGGCGATCTTTATCATCTAAACTTTCAAACGCTGCAAGCGCTCCCTGTTGTATGAGATACATGCAAAGATCTTTCCGCCCTGTTAGGATTGCAACGTGTAATGCAGAGTAGCCTTCTTCAGTGCGAACGAGCAAATCAGCTCCCTGTTCAACAAGAACTCTTACTGCTGCATCATTTTGGCGTGCTATGGCAAGATGAATTGCTCGACTGCTTCCGTTGGCATTTGTGGTATTAATCTCGGCACCAGCCTCGATCAACGAGACAAGAGATTCTTGCGATTCACTATTACATACTGCAATAAGACGATTATTAAGAGTTGCTTGAACGTGGTCATACCCGTGGGGAACGTGTCCTTGAGCTCTCAATGAATTCGTTAATAGCTTCGCCAGTGCATAGTGCCTCTGCTGGATAGCAAGATGTAAAGGTGTACTGCCGAACTGGTCAAGAGTATCAAGCTCAGCTCCTTGCTGTATTAATTGACCTACATAATCGGTGCGACCATAAAAGCTTGCCCAGTGTAATGCTGCTCTACCGAGCGTATCGCGCATAGCTACATCAACAAGATCCCATGGAATATCAGTCGTCTCATTGCGATTTACGAGCGCATCAAAGAACATAGTAGCTGCCGCCTGACACTCGCGGGGAACCCTTCCTTGAGCTCTTATAG
This sequence comes from uncultured bacterium, assembly GCA_963819815.1. GTDB lineage: Bacteria > Babelota > Babeliae > Babelales > Babelaceae > PRDV01. The sequence continues at coordinate 384,671 of CAWFXL010000001.1, read as the reverse complement.
TACTGAGTAGATACTCTACCAGTGCGTATTGGTTAAACTTCCTAGCCAGGCTCAATGGTGTATTGCCTTCGGCATCGATTGGTTCAAGATCAGCTCCTTTATCAACCACAATTTTAGCACACTCAATATTCCCTAGAGCACTTGCCCAATGCAGAAGTGTTCTGTTCTGTTCATCACGCAAGTTCACATCAATGAGATGGAAATGAGGAAAAATGGTAAGATCACTCTTGCTTTTAAGGCCGTTCAAGACCATGCGGGTAAACTTTGCTGGGTTAATCTTTGAAAAGGTTACGCCGCCATTATGATTCCTTGTATGGTTCATGCCATGTGCTTGAAACAGAGCGAATAGTGCGAATAACGAAATAAAATTCTTCAAAGTACAATCTCCTAATTTTGAATCAAATTTAATGCGCATGTGTATAAATTATAACAAATTGAAAAAAATAATCAAGAGAAAGGGTTTCTCTATTCGCACAGAAAAATCCTCAAAAGATTCTATAAGTCGCACTAGAGCTATGTAAAGGAAACATTGTCCGCCAAGCCATGATTTTTCTGGGCCCCAGCAGCCTGATCCCAGAGGGCATTTCTCTTCCTGAACTATCCGACTACCATTTTGAGTGATACCCTAGGTGCGATTGTAGCTATTTCATAGTCTAGATACTGCGCAAGCCGGCCTTTGGGCTGAGGAGTGAGAGTTAATGCTTTTTGCGGTTCGAGTTCTAAACATTTTTTACAGCCTTCGCAAGCTGACGTATGTCAGTTGAGCGAGAAAGAGCCCTTTCTAAAAGACTTTGATAGACCTGAGACCGTTTTAAGATAAGTTGCACAATACCCTCATTACCCTTATGACAGGCAACTTCAAGCGGAGTATATTTCTTCATAGTAGCGTGGTCAAGGTAGCTCGTTGAGAGGCTTGCTCCCTGCTCAAGTAAAAATGCAACTATATCTTCATACCCTTCTTCAATAGCAAACATCAATGGCGTCTTTCCATGGATTGTTTGCGCATCTATTTTCTCACCAATACCCACTAAATATCTTACAAAAGGCAGGGAATCTATTCCTGCGGCATAATGGAGCGCAGTTATTTTTATACCCGAGTGTTCCTTTGAACTTTTAATCCATTGGTCCACAAGAGTTTTTGCGCAGTCAAAGTGACCTTGATCGAGAGTAACGCAGAGGAGCTTTGCTTTAGCACTTGCAGGAAGCTCGAAGAATTCATCCTCATTGAGATCGAAAGGATTAGGCTCTTCAAGGTCGTCTTCTTCACATGCAGCCTCCTGTAGATCATCAGTTTTTACTGACTCATGATGCTTTGTTTGACCATCAGAGGTAACGGGTCTTGATTGGCAGCCATTGACCGCCTCATGCTTACTCGAACTAGAGTCGCTGCTAACGTGAGAAGTCATTGAGTTGGTGATTGCGGTAAAAATCTGTTTCAAAGGTGATTCCTTTTCTTGTGGGCTTCCTGACTTATCCTCTGAGGTTTTTGATGAGGTTAGCGAAGACACTTTTTTGCAGGTAACTTTATGGGTAGCCCAGTCAGCTTTTTGGCAGCCTACGGTACAATAAAAGGCTTTTGAGCAGCTGCTACATCTTTTGGTAAGCGCAACCTTTTTGCAGTAGTTGCATGGTACTGCTTTGGAAAGTGCATCTGTAATGACTTTTATTCCTACTGTAGAGCCGGCTTTTTTAGCGAATTGAAGAGGAGTGTCACCTGTGTCAGACTTCGCTTGAAGATCCGCTCCTGCCTTGAGTAACGTATGCAGGACCTTTTCATGAGTGGGTGAAGCAGCATCTTGCATACCTATAAAATGTAGAGCTAATGGGGTAAGCTGATGCTCTGCCCGAGCATCTATAGAAGCTCCATGCTTAAGAAGCAATCTAATCATGCTGTCTTTCTGTCGGCGTAAAATAGCAAGATGAAGCGGTGTTAGGTCCTGGATACCTTCGCTTATGCTTGCACGGACGTCTATAGGAACTTTTTGAGAGGTTGCCAGTAGATCAACAAGATATTCATTCCCTTTTGCTGCCGCAAGATGTAGAGGTGTGAGGCCGTCTTCATGTGTGGCAAGAGAGATATCTGCTCCTTCTTTAATAAGGTATTCGACTATTGTCGTCTGATCTGCTTCGGTAGCAAACCATACAGGTGTAGCTCCATCCTGTTTTCTGGCATTAATGTTTGCTCCTTTCTCAACAATGAATCGTACAAGAGGAAGGCTCCCTGAGGCAACTGCAGCATGAAGCACAGTTCCGTTAAGATTATGTTCTTCACTTTGTATATCGATACCACAGTCGATGAGCAGCTGCGCTAGCTGATAGTGTCCTTTAAGGCATGCGTAAAATAGAGCTGAATGTCCAAGCTTAGACTTTTGGGCGATAGAAATAGAATGATCAGTATATCCTTGGGGAGGGGTTATAAGCAGCCGTACTATAGACATGTTACCTAACGTACATGCAATATGAAGAGGTGTATTCCCTTTAATATCTCCAATATTAGGGTTTATACGGGGTACCATAAGGCACTGTGCCAGTCGAATATTGTTGGTAATGCATGCAATGAACAAGGGCGTTCTGTTTTGCATATTACCCAGATTAACGTTTGCCCCACAGGCAATGAGCTGCTTAATTATTCCCTCATTTTTGCACACGCTTGCTGTATGGAGTGGTGTATTACCGCTTTTATTTCTTTTGTTGAGATCGGCACCGTGCTTATGTAAGAATTCCACCAGAGTGTCATCTTCCATTGATATCATAGCTGCGTGGTGAAGAAGCGTATTCTCATCGCTATCAAGAGCCATATTTATTTTGTCTGAGTTTTTTCCCTGTGCAAAATATTCCCGAATCTTTGCATGATCACCGGAGTCGAGGTACTGTTTAAGGGGGGCATCAATATGGATGGCTGATGGGGTCACCATTGCATCGATGCGAGACATACAGAGCCCAAGAATGAGGAGTATAAGTTTTTTCATGATAAGTCCTACCTTCTAAACTATATTTTTTAACTTTGTAGTATGTATCATACATAATGACAGAGTATTACTTTTCAATTAAATTCTGAATTCTATCCTCAAATAACCCTTCCACATATTTCATCGCTAAGTATGCCAGTCCAAGCTCCAAAATAGCTTCAGATTTAGTTCTCCTTGCTTGAGGCAGGGCAGCTGAGTTTGTCATAGCATGAAGAGCTTGTGGCATCAAGAGCCCAAAGATCAAAAGATTGAGTGCGAGCCTTTTCATGGGAATTTATTCCTTAAGCCAGATGACGATTTTGTATGTTAGTTATAAATAAGTATGCACTTTTATGGCTATTTGTCCAGTTGTTTTTCAATATTTCCGTATGGATGTGCTTTTCTCTTGATTAAAAAGATCTCAAGCTAAAGCGCTCGAGTCCCCTATCTATAACTGGTTCGTGAGAAGGTATCCCATAAGAATTATGGACAATGGATATAATTACTAGGAATTGCTATGTCCCATTACGTGATAACGTTTGAGCAAATTAACAAGACTGCGATGGCAAAGATTGGGCTCAGTAGTTTCATAAAAAAACAGCATAAGGAGGCCCATAGACCCAAAGATAATAATTCTCACTCCACTGTTTAGTGTCTCAGTACCTATAGAAGCCATGATAGCCATGAATTCAACCGCTTAGCAGGAAGCCAGTCTCAAAAAGAGAAGTTATCGATAATGTTAGAACATGCACTGAAAAGTTGTGGTGAAGAAGTTACTCGTATGATTCGCTAAACATCATCGAAGAAATAACACTAATAGTTTTCAGTTAGCTGGGATCTCCCCCGGCCAGATGATATTTTAAGATTAGTGCCAGCCTGGGCAAATGAGCAACGCTCTGGGAAGATTTAGTGAGCACCCTTCTTCTCTTTGGTGATCCTATTTCTCAAAGACTGCGGCCTCTCAAAAATGAGAGTAATAACAGTACTAAGAAAACAATGAAAAGAATTTTTGCTACCCAAGCAAGATCGCCTGCTATTCCTGTGAAGCCCAGCGCAGCTGCTACTATAGCAAGAATAAAAAAAATTATTACCCAATCTAACGTCATCATTTCTCCTTAAAATGTTTTGATTGGAATTATCTTAGGGGCCATAAGGTACGCCCCATCTAAGGAATGCTAACCTATTTCTTTCTGCAAATCAAGATTAACGACCAAAAATATGAGTTCGAGACGAAGCTCTTACCCTTGCCAATAAAAAAATTAACAAGACGATATGAACGTGCTACAGTTTCCGTATGGACGGAGGTATAAAAACAGTTTAAAAAGATAAGATGAGGATACGTAAACGTCTTTGGAGTAGATGTGCTAGAAAATTGCCCCCAGATGAGTAAGAAGCGACAGAGAAAAACACTAGGATCATTTTTATTGAATTGAGCAAGCGATGAAGTCTACAGCACCTGCGGCACGAAAATACTGGATGGCTGTTGCAAGCCAGGAGCATGTTCAGTTAGGAATGCAAGAGGAGTTCGCTCAAATCTGTCATGGGAAAGTAGCTCCCCTAAAAGCTATGAAGCCAGACGATAAAATCATTTATTACTCTCCTACAAGAATCTATGGCGAGAAAAAGCCTTATCAAAAGTTTACTGCTCTTGGAACTATACAACCAGATCCTCCTTACCAGGAGAATGAGTTTGGTGAACAGGCTCCTTGGCGCAGACATGTGATATATACACCTGTTAGAGAGGTTGCTATCAAAGAGCTTATCCCCCTTCTTTCTTGTATTGCCAACAAAAAATATTGGGGAATGCCTTTTAGGCGCGGAGTTTTTTCCTTATCTGAAGAAGACTTTAAGCTTATTGCAAAACATATGGGACTAGACGTAGATTCTTGAGGAATTGTGGTTTCGGACTGTTATTAGGTAGCTATATGGGAAATTATGGACGGCGAAACCGTGATTGATTAGAGACTATAGCACAACCTGGATTCAGCCCAAAGTTCGTAGAATCCTACGGAGTTAAAGAGGATTCACTTCGCACTATACATTTAATCAGCTTCTTCAAATAGATTTTCAAGCGTAGCAATCCCTGTTACCATTTCTTCGCTGTAGATAGTCTCTTTAAGTCCACTTGCCGAAACAAATGCCAAGAAAATGGGTTTATCAATGTGTGCTTTCTGCTTAAAAATTTTGAGTATCCGTTGTATTTTTGAAGCATATTGTTTGTCAAGAATAAAAGGCTGATCGGTATACTTAATCTCGCAAACAGTTATCGCGTTATCAAACCTGTCTATAATGAGGTCAATTTGAGCACCATTTTCTTTTCGGCTTCTAGGGATATAGCGCCATGATCCTATAGAGCGAACCATTGGAATTTTTAGGGCATCAATTATTTGATCAATGTGCTTCATACATACTGCCTCAAAAGCATATCCACTCCATGCATAGTACGAAGGACGCTGACTTTGGTGAATCCAGAAATTTTTCTCGCGTCTTTTTCCTTGAGCAGATTGGATCCACTGAACATAAAAAAGGCAAAATTCATCGATTACTTTGTAGTACTCTCCTCGTATTCGGCTCCAAGGAATATACTCTTCAATAAATCCAGCATCGCAAAGATCTTTAATTCTTTGTGATAGACTACCCCCATGTGTTGTAAGCTTAACCACAGAACTTAATTCAGCCCTGGACATCCCTTCTTTTTTTTGAGCTATAAGTTCAATGATTTCTTTATAGGCATCTGCACCGTCAAACAAGGAATCGAATAACACGTTAAATTCATCATGTAGCGGAGCATTCTTGTCAAAAATAAGCTTTTGAATATTTTGTTGCGCGGTAAGACCAGACTCGATGTATTTAAGATAATAGGGAGTGCCCCCAAAGGTCATATATATTGAAAGAACATGTTGATGGGTAAGGTGTATACCTCTTGAGTTTAGATAATCATTTGTTTCAGCAAGATTAAAGGGTAATAATCTTATCTGCAGCGTTGTGCGATTATGCAACCCTCCTTTATTGTAAATAACTTTCTTTATAAGCCAAGATGCGGAAGAGCCGCACACAATGAGGATAACACGTGGCATCATGGCCCAATATTGATTCCAGTAATACGAAATTTCCTGCATAAGCTTCGATTTCCTGGTCGCCATCCAAGGAAGCTCATCTAAAAATATGACAATCTTTTTATCCGTTTTCAGTATTTCACTATGCAATAGAGCAAAAAGATCCCCCCAGTTGTTTGGGGGTTTTATGGAGGCCTTATTAAAAAATGTTGACGATAATGCTTCTGCAAATTTTTTAAGCTGGTCCTTAAAGCTCCCATTTTGCATACCTGTGGTATGAAAAAACACACAATCTTTTTTGGCAAAGAATTCCCTAATTAGATAAGTTTTTCCAACACGGCGTCGCCCATAAATAGTGATAAACTCTGCCTCTTTTGATTTATAAACTCGTTCTAGTTGCTTCTGTTCTTTCTTTCTACCAATAATCATTTACCTTGATCCCATTATAAGTTGTACTTATGTGATTTCTTTTTTCTATATGTTCAATCTATAAAGATAGTATAACTTGTACTTATATGAAGTCAATAATGGTATACGTACAACTTATAAAGATGTTATATATTGAACTTATAATCACCCCGGAAAGAACTAGCATATACACTGATCATAAGAAATGATCAGTGTATATCAGATACCTGGTTGGAAACGGTCTTCTGGATGTGCCTATGAATCAGGAGCAACAAAATTATGCTGAAAATACCGTTCATAACAATACAGCTGGGCTAACCCAGCTGTATGAAATCATCATGAGAACTAAGTATTAATGAGTAGCTGGTACCGAAAGAAGCTGTTGGGTCTTAGGTGTATCTACTTCTTCAAAGCTTAATGTTAGTGAATGTGCATTATAACTATCAAACTTTAAGGTATCTAATAGTACTTGATACGTAAAAAAGGGCCATGTTATCGTACTTGTTCTGGTAAATGAATAGTTAGTATTGGTGTCTTTATCCATCAAGGTAGTCTCGTACTTAAGTATCATTCCTAGCGGATGGATGACGAACTCGATTCCAACCGAAGCAGCCTCTTGGTTTATTGAGCCATACCAAAAATCGCCTCTCTTTACTATTTCTCCAATATCATTTTTGCTTAGTTTTTCAAAGCCAGCGATGGTTATAAGCCTTCTCTTGCCGTCTTTTGCGTCGGTAATTGAAAGTTTGTCTAAGCGTGCATTGGCTTCGGCTTCAAGCTTATTGAGCTTTTCAGTAGCTTGGTCGGCAAAAATCGAACTACCCATCATAAGGGCAGTACAAACTATACTGTTAAGTAAGGTCTTCGTGATCATAGTGTGCTCCTCTATAGATTAATCTTGAGATTGGACTTATCGGTTGATCTACTATACTGATTATACTAAAGAATACTCAAACAGCAACCAGGTCCCCAAATTGTCAGCTGTTAGCGCTCTTTTTGTAAAGCAGGGATGTGCACAAGATAGAAATATTGGTGCTATGCTGCTTCTTCGGTGTTGATCTACTAGTTATCACCATAGCAAAAGTGAAATGGATCCTCTTTAATTAAGAAAAGTTCTTTTCTTGCCTTATCTACTTTTCACATTCTTAGGACCTGCAATCGTAATATGAGCCATTATGATTGGGAAGTTCTGGATAGTGAGACAGTAGGTCTTCAGATGACGTATGCTGCCTAAGCTAGATAGATCTGAGGGCATCTTTAAGAGTTTCTTGCAAGAAACTTCCGTTAATGCTAGGTTTCATTCTATGAAAACGCCTTCTAGGAGACGTGTCAGACTCTCTATATGTCCAACTAGGAATTAAGAAACATGGTTACCCTTTCTCACACTAAAAGATTTTTTGCCGTGCTCATCGTCGGACTTTGTTGTCTGATAGCTGCTGGTTATCTATACCTGAGAAATAAGTCTATCAGGTTCATTGATCGATCTGATCTTACTGCAATTGAAGTTGCGAGTATTGAGCGACCAACTACTATTGAGGAATTGAGAAAGCTGGTCACAGGAACTAAGAAAACTCTATCTATAGCAGGCGCTCGTTGGTCCCAAGGTGGTCAAACAGCATATCCTGGGGCAATAGTACTCGACATGTCAGCTCTGTCACGCATAATCGATCTTGACGTAGGGAGAAAACTGGTAACCGTTGAAGCTGGGGCAACATGGCGCTCAATTTTGGAATATTTAGATCCATACGATCTTTCGGTGAAAGTCATGCAATCATTTGATGACTTTTCTGTGGGCGGCAGCTTAAGTGTAAATGTTCATGCACGCGATATGCACTATGGATCGTTATTGAGTACGGTCGAATCGATCACCCTTCTCCTAGCAGATGGCAGTATGGTTCAAGCAAGCCGCTCTGAAAATTCCGACCTTTTCTTTGCTGCGGTTGGTGGATATGGATTAATGGGAGTAATCGTCACCGCTACCCTATCCTTGACCGATAACGTACGGCTTGAAAGATTGGTGAGCCCAGTTGATCCAGTACAGTATCCAGGGGTGTTTTCACAGCTTAAGAAGGATACGACAGTGGTATTTCAGAATGCTGATATATTTCCTATGAGCTTTAACGAAGCTGTAAGTATTACCTGGCGGAAGAGCACTCATCCTCTTACCATACAAGCACGATTACAAAGTGATCCGATCAATTATGCACCAAAAAGAACCCTTGAGGTTCTGATTAGACGGTTACCCTTTTTGCATAAGGTGCGCTCCTTGGTTAGCAAGTTTTCTCACGTTAAGAAGGAAGTTGTATTACGGAATTATGAAATGAGTTATAGCATTAAGCAATTAGCAATGTCGCTCCATTACCCAACAACTATGACGTTACAAGAGTACTTTGTTCCCGTGGAACGCTATCAAGAAGCTCTTGCGGCTTTAACTGAAGTACTCAATAAGCACCAGGTGAATGTCCTTAATCTGTCAATACGGTATGTACCTAAGGACTCTGAAGCCCTGTTATCCTATGCTCCCGAGGACTCCTTTGCTTTTGTTCTCTATATTAACGTACGTAACTCGGAAGCTGGCAAGAAAAAACTCTGTCGCTGGACTCAAGAGGTCATCGATAAGATTCTCGCACTTGATGGAACCTATTATCTACCCTATGTGATATGTGCAACCCCTGAGCAGTTTCATAGAGTGTATAAGAATACTCAGCGCTTTCGAGAGCTTAAGGATACCTATGATCCAGGTCGTCGCTTTAAAAATATGCTATGGAAGGCATACTTCGAATGATCTCTTGGTGTAATCGCTTGAGACCACTCTTTTTAAGATCTCTTTGGAGGAAGAGAGACGGCATGTTCTTACACCATGATACCAGGTGTGCCGAAACAGACCTTAATTGGACCAGGGAACCTCGTGAGTTATTATAGATAAGGAATAAGTGAGCAAACTAGCTAGCAAGTTATTATTGAAAGGCATTCTATTAGAAAACATTGAGCAGATATTACGCGTCTAAGAAGATACTTTATCGAGTTTCTCTTCGTGCTCTCCCGATAGGACTCTATGATCTTGCCTGAACGAGCCATTCGTGAAAGCCATCTTAGGTATGCGCTTTCCAAGATTGTGCTTCGCTCATGCTCTCATCCACGTATTTCCACTATCTCCGTACTCTTTCTATCACTGCTTATTGCAACAAAGTCAGTTGCTTATTGAAAATTTCTACTAGGGTGTTTATTTAAAAAAAATTCAACATAGTTTATTGATTTTATACTAGCTAATTGTTTATAGTAAATAATGAAGAGTAATTATCTGTATTACAATTAGAACGTAGGTGGGAGGACCTGCAATTACCTGTACATAAACTATAAGAACAAAATAAAACAAAAAAGGATTATTATGATGAAAAAATTAGCTATCTTGTCGGTAGCGTTATTAACGTGTGTTTCAACTTCAGCAAAATTTGCGCCTAGTTTTGGAAGCACCATTAAACTTGGTGGTTCTGAGGCCGCAGAAGGATACATGGATGCTGCTATTGCTCTCTATAACTCAATTTTCCCCTGCCCAACGTTTGTGTATAAGCAAGGGACACTATTCTCAGATGATATAGTGGGGCGCCAGGCCGTGTACAATGGATTGCTCAACGCTTCCGTTTCAGACTTTAAAGCACCTTCAAGTGAAACTGCGAATTTGCCCGATTGTTTCTTGCAAATTCCCTTTATTCTTTCTTCAGTGTCTATTATCTATACTTTACCAGCTACGGTGACGGATGCATCTGGTTTTGTGTATCACCTCCCAGCTGATCTTACTGATGGTGTTTTAAGGTTAACTGCTGCAGATCTTTGTGAGATCTATACGAATGTTTTTAATACATGGGAAACCTATCTTGCAAGACCCTATAACTTAAACGATAGTTTCACGGGCGGGTCATCATCGTCAACTCGGTTATTTCAGTTTGCTCGCAATGATGCCTCTGGTATCAACCAAGCATTCACAACCTATTTACATGATTGTGGAAACTGTTCAGGTGTAATTGCTAACGATCCAAACCCAGCAAACAACCCAAATACTTTATTTACATCTGCCGGCGGAGCATCCAGCTCGGCAGACATGATTTCTGACGTAGCGATAACGCCTCACTCACTTGGTTATGTAATAACAGGGGCTAACCTAGCTTCGTTTCCAAATCTTCCAGCAGCTTTCTTGCAAGGAGCAGGTCTTAGTACTTTCCTCGAAGACTTCGTAGGGCCAAATGATGCTAGCGTACAGGCTGCACAAATCGGTAACCCGAATTGTACAAACTTACTCTGTCAGCCAAGTGCAGACCCTAGAGTAACTCCTGGTGCTATTGTAACCTATCCTCTTGTTACCGCTGAATTTATTGACCTCTTTGGTACACAGTCAACAAAAGGGATTGCATGCAATCTTTCACAGTTTACCCTGTTCCTGCTTAGCCAAGGGCAAAGGCTAGGCGTTCCAGGATTCGTTCCGATGACTCAAGACTGTCTATGTGCAAGCAAGGAACAACTTGATAGCATCTCTACGGGAATTTGCAAGCCGTGCATTGAACCTTGCGTACCATGCGATAGCCCAAAAGTTTGCGTGCCAACGTGCCCAACATGCGTAAGCTAAGTAAATAGTAAAAAAACACAAAAATAAAAAAGGATTATTATGATGAAAAAATTAGCTATCTTGTCGGTAGCATTATTAACGTGCGTTTCTGCTTCTGCAAAATTCACTCCTAGTTTTGGAAGCACCATTAAACTTGGTGGTTCTTCAAACGCAAACGCGTATATGGATGCTGTAATTGCTCTCTATAATGATATCTTCCCCTGCCCAACGTTTGTATATAAACAAGGGCCATTATTCACAGATGATTTTGTGGGGCGCAAGGATGTGTACAACGGCATGCTCGATGCTTCCGTGTCAGACTTTAAAGCACCTTCAAGTGAAACTGCGAATTTGCCCGATTGTTTCTTGCAAATTCCCTTTATTCTTTCTTCGGTATCTATCATTTACAATATACCCCCTACAGTGACAAATGCATCTGGTTTTGTGTATCACCTCCCAGCTGATCTAGTTGATGGTGTTTTGAGGTTAACAGCTTCTGATCTTTGCCAGATCTATACGAGTGGTGTGACTGTATATTGGGAAACCTATCTTGCAAAACCCTATAACGTGTCTGACAGTACTTTGCTTCTCAATACGCAAATGTTTAGGTTTGCCCGCACGGATGCCAACGGTACCAACCAAGCATTCACAACCTATTTACATGATTGTGGAAATTGTTCAAGGGTAATTGCTAACGATCCAAACCCGACAAACAACCCAAATACTCTTTTTGAATTTGACGCCGGGGCATCCAGCTCAGCAGACATGATTTCTGGAGTAGCAACAGCGGGTGACTCAATTGGGTATATAGGGACAGGTTCTAACCTAGCTGCGTTTCCAAATCTTCCCCTACCAGCAGCTTTCTTGCTTGGAGGAGGTTTAACTGATGGTTTCAACCTCAACCACTTCGTAGGGCCAAATTTCGCCAACGTCCAGGCTGCCCAAATTAACAATCCAAATTGCACAAACTTAATCTGTCAGCCAAGTGAAGACCCTAACGTAACTCCTGGTGCTATTGTAACCTATCCTCTTGTTATCGCTGAATATATAGACCTCTTTGGTCCACAGGTAACAGAGTGGTTTGCGTGCAATCTTAGTCAGTTTATTCAGTTCCTACTTATGGACGGTCAAAAGATTAGCGTCCCAGGATTCGTTCCAATGACCCAATCTTGCTTAAGTGCAAGTAGAGAATCTCTTGATAGCATCTCTGCTGTCATTTGCGAGCCATGCATTGAACCTTGCATACCTTGCGACAGCCCTGCAATTTGCACTCCGAATTGTCCAACCTGCACAACCTGCTAAGATTCTTTATTACTAAGATATTAGCTCTTCACATGCCGAGCCTCTGCTCGGCATGTCCTTTTAAGGTTTCTGAAAGTGTGGCCAATGAAGTACCTGCTATCAAATTATTGTAATGCGCCGGGCCTGGAATTTTGATGAGAATGTTACTTTTTGGTGCACAATTTTGTAAAAAAGTTCTTGAAGGTCGCTAAAAAAAGCATGGGACATGAAATAAAACTGGGCTATACTACTAGCAGCCACTATCATTAAGAAAAAATAAGTACACTTTGTAAGGGCAAGCATGAACAAGATAATCACCATCGCTTTGTTGAGTATCAGTATACTACCAGGTATGCTCTATGGGGCATCTATCAACCTTACGAAAGAAGATCGACTGCTCCTTAACTCATGTATGGCCGATGACAAAGACACTATAGCAGACCTTGTACATCGAGGAGCTTCCCCTAATGCTCGAGATACTTCCGGACGCACTCCCCTCATCATTGCCGTTGAAAATGGATTTTCAACTAAAGTTCGCCAACTCTTAAAACATGGCGCAGACGTTAATGCACGAGCTGCAGACGGAAGCACCGCTCTTCATAGTGCCGTTGCTGCAGGTAATATTCGCGTTGTTAGGTTTCTTTTGGTATGCGAAGCTAATGTTAATGCTCAGGATGATGGAGGTGCAAGTCCACTCATCATTGCCTGTCAGCTTGATAAGCGTGAAATTGCTGCACTCTTGGTAAAAAACCACGCATGTAATGTTAATCTGCAGATGGCGGGAAATATGACTCCCTTAGCGTTTTCTGTGATCAGAGGTAAGTATTGGTGGGTCGACTTTTTGCTGACTCATGGAGCGGATCCTTCCCTTAAAACTGATAGAGGCACTAATGCCTTGTCCTTGGCCTGTATCTATTTTAGGACTTCTATTGCACAACGTCTTCATGAGCATGGAGTTGCTTTTACTGAATCTGATGAAAATAACAGAAACCTGCTACTGCAGGCAATGATGCATAAAGAACGGGGCCGCTATGGCATGGTGGTCTTTCTTATTGATAAAGGCGTGCCGTGCGATATTCCTGATAATAAGGGAAGAACAGCGCTGCATCAAGCATGTGAGGAGGGAGACGCTGAGCTTGTTGATCTGTTTCTGAGGCATGGCGCACAGTTAACACAGGCTGATAGCGCAGGAAAAACCCCCCTCATATATGCTGTTGAGAACGGTCATTATCATCTCGTTATACGGCTTCTATCTCTGAAGAAAGATCGTCAAAAGGACCTCACAACTGGCCTTATCGCTGCGTGCCAAAAAGGGTTGCGGCGCATAATCGGAGCCCTTATAGCTGCCGGTGCCGATGTACAGTCAGAAGATACAGATGGGATCACGCCCCTCATGGCCGCATGTTCATTCGAAGACCCAGCACTAATTGAATGGCTGACTGCCAAAAAAAGAGGTGTCGTTACGTATGCTAACAAACATGGGGTAACGGCTCTGCACTATGCGTGCTTTGAAGAGAGACGTCGTCTTGTTCCCTTGTTAAAAGAGCTGGGGGCAGATCTTGAGGCGGTAAGTGCAGAGCATGGTACGGCGCTCTCTATTGCATGCAACCAAGGTACTGAAGAATTAGTGACAGCTCTCTTAGAGGCACAAGCACAGGTAGATACAAAAGGATACAAGGGAATGACTGCTCTTATGATCTGTTGCCTTAATAATAGGAAAGAGCTTGCGAGGCTTTTGCTTGATCATGGAGCACAGGTCAACTGTGTTAATGATCGTCTTCAAACAGCCCTCTTAGTAGCATGTCAATCTGGAGCCTTTGATTGTGTGGAACTTCTGTTAGCACGAGGTGCAGACCGCTCAGCAAAAACCATTGAAGGCTTTACGGCTCTTCACTTTGCAAGTTGGTGTGGCCATAGTCGGCTTGTCGATCTTCTTATACGGAATGGCGCGCCCGTCGATGAGTGCGGACCACGCAATAGTACTCCCTTACTCCTTGCGTGCCAAACTGGTCGTCTGAAGGTCGTTAAAACTCTTGTGAGACATGGAGCTGAACCAGCAACTCCTAATAAAGATGGCATAACACCTCTCATATGCGCCCATTCATATGGCCATGATCTCGTCGTTAGTTATTTAAAGGAGCTTGGTGCTGAACTTCCTCACCAGGCAGTTCTTTCTCTTATTCCGCTCTTTCTCACGCCTAAAATTAGGCAGCTTGAAATGCTGGATCTGCCAACAGTCTGCAGGTATTGTCATGAGGGATCAGCTTCGCTTATCTGTCAGAACTGTAAAGAAGCTCGCTACTGTGATGCTACGTGTGTGGAGGCGGATCGTACAAAACATCTTAAAGACTGCCATCCACCTCAGTTGAAAAAAAATGGGTACCACAAACACTGAGACATTCTCTAAGGGCTAGGGCTCTTCGTCACAAAGAACTCCTGGGAAGATAAGTTCACCTAGGTACTCTCTGGCAAAGCAGCACATTAAGAAGCTGTTTTCCTTGCGCGCCTAATACGTTGCCACATCGATAACATAGAGATAAAGGGCGCGATTGCGCATCCCAAAGTAAATGCACTTGGATTATAGGCATACACAGCTAGCAAAATTATGCTAAATGGAATGAAATGATAGAGTCTTTTGTGATTGACTATATCGCTTGACATACGTACTTCCCCTATGAGTGAGCTCCGATTCCGATCTGCAAATCGAAAAATAAGCAACAATTCTAGTGCATAGCCGAGGATCAGTAACGTTTGCGTGAGTAAAAGTCCAATACTATACTCAAGAATCCAGTTTAGGGTGATAAACCTATCGAGATATTTTTCTATAGGGTTAAACCTGATTAGATATTCTCCGTAGGCGTAGCCGCCAAGGAGTAATCCTCCAAGTATGAGCCATGTTGCTGCTTGTGAAAGATTGAACCAGGATCTGGTGGTAATCGGTGCCCTCAGAATAGGATCAAGGTCTTCTTCTTCTGTGACAACATGCTTTCCATACATTTTTAGGCGATATATTTCGCTGTACAAAGCGATGCAATAACTGAGATATCCAAGACAGGGTATGCTGAGTATTGCTATAAGTTGGTGATCCATAGATTCCTTTCTCTATCATTTAAGGTTGTTACGCTCTGAAAAGCTCAACTTTCCTATGCTGGTGCAGTCAGTAAGTTTGTTGTAGCCGAATTTCCTCTCTAGTGTGCCCCAAAAAGACGTAGTAAGGCAATAATGCCTTCGTTTGATGTGCACATTAGTGGTGTATTACCTTTGTGATCAGGCAGATTAGGATCGGCCCCAGCTTCAAGAAGCAGTGTTACCATAGATTTGTTTCTACGAATAATTGCATAGTGAAGTGGGCTTCTCCCGAACTCATCGGGAATTGAGACCTGAGCACCTTGTTTAATCAATTCGCGCACACTTTCAACAACATTATTATCGACTGCAAAGGTGAGAAAGGTATAGTTAAAATTGGTCTTTGCGTTAAGATCAATACCTTGGGCTACTTGATGGGCGATAGCATCCGTGTTTTGGGTAATGATAGCAAGGAGTATCTCCCAGTAAAAGTCGAGAGCCTCTACTTCTTTCCTGAGCTCAGTACTGAGAGCTTCCCTGGGAAGCTCTTTGGAAGTAATTGCCTCTTGCGCTTCTTGACTCAGCTCGCTCAGAGAATGAGCAGTTGCAACTTCCTTTAGTATCTTATCTGGAATTCCGTACGAGTAACTTGAAATTGCTAACGATGTAAGAAGCATGAGTTTTTTCATGAAGAAATCTCCCTGGTAACGTTCCTTAATACCTACTTATTAGGTAGCTTGAAAACTATCATACTGCTCATGAAAGTGCAATCGCTTAGTAGTAAGAAGATCCTCATCGCCCTGCCTGCATGATAAGAGATGACAGGACTTTTTTAGTTACTCGCACATAATTTTCTGAAAAGATTTCAAAAACTGATTGCTGCTTTATTACACTTTTATACATGAGCACGGCTGTGCAGCCATATGCCTATATATACCAGGCCGTATCGATATAAAAAAGTAGTAAAGCGACGAGATTATTCTGGTCGCTATGCTCGGGAGATCTATATGACTAGGAGAGAGCAAGTTGGTCATGTAGAGGCTATGAGGCGGCGTAGTAGCCTGGAAATAGGAGGGGGCGTGTCTTTGTGTAACTCGATGTAGAGCATAAGCATGTGATCGCGCCAAACGGGAGCTTGTTGCATCATGAAATTGGGAACTGCTTCCAAAGCTTATTGCTTTCAAGAAGCTTGCCAATGGAAAGATTTGTTTTCAAAATCATGCGGTAAATATTCTTTTTTATCTCTTGATTTTATAATAGAAAATTATTTATAGTTAATAGTGAAGAGTTATTAGCAGTATAACAGCTACATGTAGGCAGGGGAACCTACAATTGCTCAGTAAGCAAAATATAAACAAAACAAAAATAAAAGAGGATTATTATGATGAAAAAATTAGCTATCTTGTCGATAGCATTACTCACATGCGTTTCTGCTTCGGCAAAATTTGCACCTGGTTTTGGTGCTAACATTAAACTTGGTGGATCTTCACTCGCAGCACCTTACATGACTGCGGTTGTTAGTCTTTAAAACTCAATTTACCCGTGTCCAACATTCACCTATGCAACCTCAGACTCAGGTGCTGGGCGTGCTGGTGTTTATAACGGAACACTTACTGGTGCAGTGTCAGATGCTCCAGCGCCTGCAACTGAAACACAGTTTTTGCCAGATTGTCTCCTGGAAATTCCATTCCTAGTTTCTGCAGTTGCTATCCCTTATCATCTACCAAATATCACTTTTGCGGGAGGGATGTTTACGGTATGTAAGGGTGGCGTAGCTAAGATTTATACTACGACTGCCGCTCTCGCTGCTGATTTGGCTGCAAATGGTGGATTGAGATTAACAGGTAGCGATCTTTGTAGCATCTATACAAATCCGACAACCGAATTCTGGGAAGATTTTCTTTCAAGGCCCTATAACTTAGGTGGACAACCTACGGGGTGTATTGCTCCGGTTAACACTCACAACTATCCATTAATTCCAGTTGCTCGACTAGATAGCAGTGGTACTTCGCAAGTATTCACAACCTATCTAGCTAACTGTGGAAATTGCCCAGGAATAACGCCTAACAATCCACTTCCAGCTGGAACGCCGCCATTATTCACCGATAGCCAATTTACAAGCTTAGTAGTTCGCGTATCAGGTGGTATAGCCTTGGTTAACTATGTAGCAGCTAATCCTGGCACTCTTGGCTATGCTGGGTTAGGTGATATTGCGGTATCAAATAATCCTAACATCCCTGTTGCTTTGATACTCGAAGCAGGCGGCAGCTCAACTGTGAATGCTGACTTCCTAGCACCAACTGCGGCGAACGTACAGGCTGCAGTAAGCAGTGGAAACTGCACGAGCTTAACCTGCGTTCCAGGTGCATATCCGATTGTTACTGTTGAGCTTTTTGAAGTCTTTGGTACACAGCCAACAGACTTTATTGCATGCAACGTTAAACAGTTTATTTTGTTCCTTCTTACCCAAGGGCAAAAGTTTGCAAGTCAGGTTCCAGGATACTTCCCAATGTCGCAAGACTGTATAGCAGCGAGTAAGGCTCTCCTTGATGATATCGGGTCTGCAATTTGCCAGCCTTGCATTGAACCATGCATACCTTGCGCAACCGTTGCAACGTGCCCTGAGGCTTGCCCAACCTGCAACAACTAAGGGGAAGTACTCTCCTCAGCTAGTATACTAGATAGTAACTTTTTACATGCCGAGCCCCGTGCTCGGCATGTTTCCT
Source organism: uncultured bacterium (assembly GCA_963819815.1). GTDB lineage: Bacteria > Babelota > Babeliae > Babelales > Babelaceae > PRDV01. Next base: position 366,586 of record CAWFXL010000001.1, on the reverse strand, counting down.
GTGCGCTGGGTTTGGTAAAATTTCAAAGAGGTTCAAGTCCCCAGCGGGCTCGTAGCAACCAGAATCGTAAGCTGTAGGCAAGAGTTTCCCATTGCGAGGTGAGATCTGAAGGTCAAAACTTTGGGTCTGACGTACAGAAACTAGATGTAAGGTCAAAGTTACCTGGGTAACCGAGCTTAAAAGATCCTTTCTCATTACTTACCAGCCACTGTGGAAGATGGTACCGACACGTATGACCTCACGGGTTTTGAATTTAGATTAACTGGGTTAATCTAAATTGAACAAACTTAATCTATCAGGCAATTCTCTCTACAAACTTGTCTTGTCAGAATCACCCTGCTAAGGCATTAATATATCCTGTCGTTATCGCAGAACTTAGCCCATCGAAAGGATCGCTTTCATCTTACAATTTTATTTTGCTCAGTCTTATCCAAAATCAACGGTGGTGTCTCTGGCTAGTTTCATTGATCCAATGAGGTTTATGCTCTAGCAAGATCTTCCTAGATAGTATCTCTGGAGTACTTTGCAATGCTTACATTCCTCCTTGCACACCTTGCGATAGCCCTGCATGGCGTATGCAGACTTGTCCACCTGTGCATGCTAAGATCATTTCATTGATAGGCTCTCATGTTGGGCCCCTTGCTCGTCATGCAATTTGTTCACTATTATTTTCTCCTTTATAAAGAGTTTATCAGCAGCATTTCATTACTTTTTTACAAGATGGCTTCAAGTCTCTGGTGACACACTCTCTCCAAAAGATAGAGGGAATCCCTTCTGATGATGGACTATGAAGGTTAGCCAGTGCCGCAAATATAAAGCTGGCCAGATCGAAGGCTTCGACACAAAGGGAAAGCTCATTTGGAAGGCAAGAGGATCTTACAGTTGCTTACAAAACAGATGCTCCTAGTCTGATGCCTACGTGGTAATCTTGATTAGCAGGATGCATTGAGGTTTTTCTTGGTATCGAATTTGGAAAATGGATCTTGAAAGTTCCCCCCGATGCTGAGATGCTTATTATTGACATACTCGTCCAGGAATACATTCCGGGGATTCTGGGATCAGACAGCGATAGCCAACAAAGTTGGTCTTACATCGCCTAACCCAAGAGTTGATGCCCCAACTCGTTCGATATTTTTCGCAGCATTATAGTCTCTATCATGAGTGGTTCTACGCCGATACATCACTCAGTACAAAGGCGAGGCTGCTCTGGCACTATTTTGATTATTAAAAACCGCTACAGTTCACATGTGATAGTATCAGCAAATGAGATACATGCAAGAGTTGTTAGAAGATATCACCTCGATGATCTCGAGATACTATCTTGTGCTTCTCATCCCCACACATACATTTAGGGGCCTTCCCAGCGCAGAGGGTAAGCACTGTAGTTTAGGTATAGCGGCTGAAATGAGAAGGATCATAAAAGTCTATGCCTTAGGGCATTCCCTCATAGTGAGCGAACAGATGTGCCGTATGAACGATGTTATTTTTTTGACTAAAACGTGTGTTTGGCACGAGTTATTAACGATTACAATGACACCCATTTCTAACAGATATGACAGTCTAGAAAAAAGAGCCACATTATATACAAATATTTATAAATATTATTCATTTTAAATCATTGATTTCATAATAGAAAATTAATTATAGTAAGTAATGAAGAGTTACTATCAGTTTAACGGCTATACCGAAGGTTGGGGGACCTGCAAGTGCCATTTTAATAAACTATACAAAAAACATACAAAAAAACAAAAGAGGATTATTATGATGAAAAAATTAGCTATCTTGTCGGTAGCATTACTCACCTGCGTTTCTGTTTCAGCACAATTCAGACCAGCCTTTGGAAGTACCATTAGAGTTGGTGGTTCGACGCTTGCAGAAAACTACATGGATGCTGCAATTTCGCTCTATAATACTATTTTCCCCTGCCCAACGTTTGTGTATAAGCAAACAGCAGAATTCTCAGATTCGTTCCGAGGACGTTATGACGTGTACAATGGATCACTCGATGCTTCTGTTGCAGACTTTCTAGCACCTGCAAGTGAAACTCGTAATTTGCCAGATTGCTTCTTGCAAATTCCTTTCATTCTATCTTCAGTATCGGTTATTTATAACCTGCCAGCCAGTGTAACTCAAAGTAATGGGACAACATACAATCCTGCAACATGCCTCACTCCGGCTGGTGTATTGAGATTAACAGGTGAAGATCTTTGTCGTATCTATACGGGTGCGACTAGTGCAGACACACTTTGGGAAACCTATCTTGCAAAGCCTTATAACTGTAACGTAAGCTTTTCAAGTACTAATCGTATAACCCCATTTGCTCGTGGTGATGCATCTGGTACTAACCAAGCTTTCACAACGTATTTAAATGACTGTGGAAACTGCACAGCGGTTAATGCTGGTGATCCAAAACCAACTTTTCCTAATGTTAGTACCAACCCCTCAGATCTAGTGTATAGCTCTGCAGAAATGATTGAAGCGGTTCGAAAAACGGGTGGTTCAATAGGTTATGTAGGAACGGGTGCCAATCTCATTAACCTTCCAACCGTTCCAGCAGCACTCTTGCTTCAAGGTGGATTGCTCCCACCTACAGACCAACCTCCACCAAGATGATTTCATTTCACCAACTGATGATGAAGCGATACAGAACGCTCAGATCGATTCTGTCATTAATAACCAGGTTTGTAACGACTTAATATGTCAGTTTGCTCCTCTTTCAAATCCAGGACATGTATATCCTATCGTTACCGCTGAATACTTTGATCTCTTTGGTACTCAGCCAATAGAATGGATTTCATGCAATCTTACCCAGTTCATTGTATTCCTTCTTACCCAAGGTCAAAAGCTTGGTGTTCGAGGATTCGTTCCAATGACCCAAGATTGCTTAAATGCAAGTAAGATCATGCTTGATAGCATTGCTCCTGCAATTTGCAAACCATGCGTTGAACCTTGCATACCTTGCAGAACACCTGAGTTCTGTGAAGTGGCCTGCCCAACCTGCGGCAACTAAGCACTTTAGTACTCAATTATTCGTTCTTTACATGCCGAGCCTCATGCTCGGCATGTCCTTTTACATCTACCAACATATCCCTGCACACCTTATGATAGCCCCTCAGACTTGTCCAACCTGCACATGCTAAGGACATTTCTAAGATTGATATTATCTCTTCAGATCGTTTGCCGGGCATGAGGCATTTCATAGAGTGAAAGATCAGAGTGGAACATAACAATCCGCTTTTTTCAGCTGAATGGCCTTTAGATTTCTAGATAAATGAGCTTCATTTACAGACCTCTTCACGAGATCAATTGCCCAGTTACGAAAATACGATACAGTCTTCTATGTCTCAAATACTATCCCTCCCTCGATCCTTAATTCTGGCTTTTCTCAAACGTATCAGCCACCGTAATTTTTTATCATGCAGACCACTCGGCATATTTTTGTTCATGAGGTATGCCTTTTTGTCCAAGACATCTAAGGCTTTATTTCAAAACAGTTAGGGATTAGTGGTTCCATCTTAAAGATCATCCAGATTGTACATGCCTACGCTTAATAATTCCCGATCATTATATTCACTAAGTCTATTAACTATTTCCTGGTATCAAAATCACTTATTCTTCACGCATCTATTATCAAAGGACCCTTCCCCTTATCTCACTATTCATAGATATCTTGGTTTGATCATCTTTTACCACAATCTACCCTCGCAACCTAAGTAACACCGCTTATTATAATATCAAACTGATTAATATAGATTAAAACATTTGATGACAAAAATTCTTTTACGAATTATTGATTTTATAAAAAATATTAGGTTATAGTGAATATCGAAGAGTTACTATCAGTATAACAATTCATTTCGCAGGTTGGGGGACCCGCACGTGCCGTTTTGGCAATAAATTTTTAATAAACAAACAAACAAACAACAAAAAAGGATTTATCTCATGATGAAAAAATTAGCTATCTTATCGTTAGCATTATTAACCAGCGTTTCTGTTTCAGCAAAATATGCTCCAAGTTACGGAAGCACGATTAGCATTGGCGGATCAACGCTTGCAGAAAACTATATGGATGCTGCAATTTCGCTCTATAATACTATTTTCCCCTGCCCAACGTTTGTGTATAAGCAAACAGCAGAATTCTCAGATTCGTTCCGAGGACGCTACGATGTATACAATGGATTGCTCGATGCTTCAGTTTCAGACTTTCTAGCACCTGCAACTGAAACGCGTAATTTGCCAGATTGCTTCTTGCAAATTCCTTTCATTCTATCTTCAGTATCGGTTATTTATAACCTGCCAGCCAGTGTAACTCAAAGTAATGGGTCAACATACAATCCTGCAACATGCCTCACTCCGGCTGGTGTATTGAGATTAACAGGTGAAGATCTTTGTCGTATCTATACGGGTGCGACTAATGCAGACACACTTTGGGAAACCTATCTTGCAAAGCCTTATAACTGTAACGTAAGCTTTTCAAGTACTAATCGTATAACCCCATTTGCTCGTGGTGATGCATCTGGTACTAACCAAGCTTTCACAACGTATTTAAATGACTGTGGAAACTGCACAGCGGTTAATGCTGGTGATCCAAAACCACATTTTCTTAATGTTACTACCGCAGATAAGGTGTATAGCTCTGCAGAAATGATCGAAGAAATACGAAAAACAGGTGGTTCAATCGGTTATGTAGGAACGGGTGCCAATCTCATCAGCCTTCCAACAGTTCCAGCAGCACTCTTGCTTCAAGGTGGATTAATGCCACCTACAGACAACCTCCACCAAAATGATTTCATTTCACCAACTGATGATGAAGCGATACAGAACGCTCAGATCGATTCTGTCATTAATAACCAGGTATGTAACGACTTAATATGTCAGTTTGCTCCTCATTCAAATCCAGGACATGTATATCCTATCGTTACCGCTGAATACTTTGATCTCTTTGGTACTCAGCCAATAGAATGGATTGCATGCAATCTTACCCAGTTCATTGTATTCCTTCTTACCCAAGGTCAAAAGCTTGGTGTTCGAGGATTCGTTCCAATGACCCAAGATTGCTTAAATGCAAGTAAGATCTTGCTTGATAGCATTGCTCCTGCAATTTGCAAACCATGCGTTGAACCTTGCATACCTTGCAGAACACCTGAGTTTTGTGAAGTGGCCTGCCCAACCTGCGGCAACTAAGGTACTTTAGCACTCAGTAATTCGTTCTTTATACATGCCGAGCTTCGTGCTCGGCATGTCCTTTTTAAGTCTACCTACATATCCCTAAAAAAAGGCATAAAAAAGCCCTGCTATGAAGATATTTCATCATCTTATGACTAAATTTACCCGTTCAAAAAAATATTTTTTCAAAACTCTTGAAAATTAAGAATTCAATGCGCTAGAATGTGGAAGTCTTTAAGTTGCATAAAGGAGAAAGTGATGAAGTTACTCTATACATTTTTTATTTTCGGTATGTCGGTAAATATCTCTGCTGGTGATGAGCAGTTTTTAAGCGTGATTAAAGGGGCGGGTTCATTTGACCTTAAACCTTTTATTGATAGAAACATTGCACGCTATAACAAAATTTATCCTTGCCCCTGTTTTACCTATAAATCTGACAAGAGTTGTTTCGGTTCTGAGGATGGAAGAGAAGCGCTCTATTCCTATAGAGTTTCTTTTGCCGGATCAGATATTGCTGCCACCCGTTCAGAACAGGATAGGCAACCTGATTGCATCTTAAGTATTCCAATCGTATTCTCCGCAATCTCCGTGGTATACAATCTTCCTACTGACGATCCCTGCTGTAAGTTCCCGCGCAATTTCACCCTGCGTCTTACTGAAGAGGACATAATCGATATTTTCTTTAGGAAGAAATGTGTATCCTGGGCTTCACTCTTACGTAGACCATACAATAACATATGCTATAAAGGTGATGCTTACATACAAGCCATTTACCCGTGCGCCGCGAGTGAATTGTCGACCGTTCTTGCTTACCTTCTTTGTTGGCCTTGGAACTGCAAAGGAGAAAATCAATGTACGTCAAACAACGTTGCTGCTCGTGTTAAGGCGACTCACGGTACGATTGGCTATACGACATTTGCTCAAGCTCAAGAATGTTGTGCAAGAAGTGCTGAAATAGAAAGCATCTATGATTGCACGCAATTTGTTGAGCCATGTCTTGAGAGCATACGGAAAGCTGCAGAAGGATTGTGTGACGAATCAGTTACAAAACCTAAAATCCCTTGCGCCTATCCTCTGACCTTTAAAGAATACCTGATCGTCTACGCGAATCAACCTTCTGAATTTATTGCGTGCAATCTTGCCCAGTTTATCTACTTTGTGCTTACTGAGGGACAAAAATTTGCACGATGTCTCAATCTTGTTCCCTTGCCGCGTGAGTGTTTCCAAGCGGATTTGGTACTTCTTGATGAGATTCGCTCAGTTATTTGCAAGCCCTGCGTACCACCTTGTAATCCATGTAAGCCATGCTGCGAGAAGCCTTATACGTCTACCGCTCATTAAAGAGTTGGTCTGGAAGATCCTTTAATCGGCTTGCTACTCTCACCAACGTACATGTGAATTGGCAATGGGTTGTTCTCAATAGAAAATAAGATAAAAACTATCCTCGCTCGTAATAGTGCGAGCGAGGATAGTATACCTTTACTAGTGCACTTGCGATGATCTGTACGATCAATTGCGGGTCATCTTGATTGCTTGACCGGTTACTTCGTTACAGAATAGGCACGGTTTGAACGAGTACTTACCATCTTTTTCTATGATAAGACGCCCTTCTGTCTCTAGAGCTTTAACCGTTAAGGAGTTACCAGTCCATCGTACACCATTAATCGTCCATTCAAGATTTGCGATAGGTGAGAAACCTGTATTAAAGAATTCGCTCGCTCCTGGTTTGATCGTTTTTGAATACGTAGCATTATCGGCAGCATAGAGGTTGATCATGACATTTTGATCAGCCAACTTATTGTCGACGTGAATAGTTGCCGCAGATAGGTAACTTTGAACAAATAATGATGCAAGAATGCTGAGACACATTTTTTTTGAAAAAAAGCTTTTGGGGCTTAAACAATTGGTATTCATGGAGGCTCCTTTTTATTATTTTTGTGATGAAACCGTATAGCAGTCGTTGCTTCTACTACTCTAAAAACTAGCATATACAGCCAAGGAAAGTCAATATTTTTCTATTTTATCTCGACAAATATTTCTATTTGTGTAGCGCCGAAGATGGGTGATAAGTAGGCCCGATATGGATAATATGTATTCCATAGAGCCCTTTAGGAGCATAAGAAAAGTGCAATCTTCTTGCGGAATCTGCCATACAACATGAAACTTATAGTCTCAAACTACCGAGGAGTCTCATTGTTTTAAATCTTCTTGCCTTAAAGAAGTGCTCGGCTGGGCTGCCTGTGTTGAGGTTGATGCCACTGCACCTGTAGAGGCATGCTTTTCTTGATACTCTTTTCTTTTATTAAAGAGTGCTACTGCGAGGGCTGTATTAGCTGAACTAAACCGGCTACGTTGCTCCGGAGATACGGTACCTTTAAGTTCTCTATGAAAAACGATAGCACTCGCCGTTTTCCCTTGTGGTGTTCTGATCTCAGGATCTGCTCCCAGTTCGACTAAGTGTAATGCAAGAAGGTCAAGCTCTTCTTGTACGGCAACATGGACGGGAGTATACCCTTCTTTATTAAGAGCATCTTTCTGAGCTCCATGCTTGATGAGTAGATCACATAAGTTTTGAGATCTTATACGTACTGCTGTATGCAATGTATAGTCTCCATTTGGTAAAGGAAAATTTTTCTTGCATCCTTGTTCAAGAAGGGATGCAACCACGTAGTGTATGTCCTTATGAAGTGCGGTCAACTTCTTATCAATATCGGTTTTATCAGGTTCTTGCATAAGGCTAGTAACACGAGTAAGACCTTCATGTAATGCGAGATTTAAGGGAGTATACTTTTCTTTATTGAGAGCATCTTTCTGAGCTCCATACTGGATTAATAGTTCAAATAGATCCGTTGCTTCAAGGCGTGCTGCCATATGTACAAGAAAGTCTCCATTTGGTAGCTGAGCATTCGCATTGCATTTGCTTCCAAGAAGGAGTGCAACCACCTCTTTGTGCCCCTGCTGTATGCCTACATGGAGAGCTGTTAGTCCATTGCTATCAACTGTTTCTTTATTAATATCACGTTCAATAAGAGCAGCTGCCGTTTTAGCATGTCCTCGAAAAGCTGCTTCATGTAAAGCAGTAAATCCACCGGCTGTTACCAAGGTAAGGGAAGCTCCTCTTCCTATAAGATAGGTAGCTAAGTGGGTATGTCCATAATATGCTGCTAGATGAAGAGGAGTGCGATTTGCGCTTGTAAGTGCATTAACGCTACAGCCCATGTCTAGGAGAACCTTACATGATTCAAGCTGACCAGCTGCAGCGGCTGCATGAAGAGCCATTTCGCCTCTAAGGTTCTTTGCCTGAAGAATTTGATTCACGCTTTCTCTTGAAAGATCTCTTAGAAGAAGGGAAATTACGTCTCCGTCACCTGCCATAGCTGCCCAATGGAGCGAAGTTCGACCTCCTCCATCGGTAATCTGGGGGTTGCCGCCGCATGCAAGGAGGCGCTTAACAATGGTATAGTCACCATTCTCAGCGGCCAAATGCAGTGCACTTTTATGTGTGCTTGCGTCCAGATCATTGGCATCGGCACCAGCTTTAACTAAGCTTTCCACGCTGCCTAAGATTCTATTTTGACATACCTTGCGCAGCCGTTCACTTGCCAGTGCTAGAGCCTCTTGTTTCATTCTTTCATCAAAACGAGCAGCACCAGAGTTATCTTTTCTTTTTTTGGTAGCACTCTCGGAGGCGCTTACATCACTTAGGATTAGACACATGCTTACAAGAGCTAGCTGATAGGTGAAGTTCATAATCATCTCGTTTGGTATACAATATAACTATACAACGCTGATCTTTAGAATTCAAGCACGTAAGATATCAAGAAGTTCAAAAGTGAAAACATCTGCCATCTTGTGCTTTTGTGAGGTCCTCAAGCAAGGCCAGGGTTCTACCTTTTTCGCTTCGCTGCTTTCTCAAGAGGACCAAGCCTATCAAAAATGCTTGATGATTCTTCATCACGAAGGATAATTTGAGCACGTCTTACAGCAATTTCCTAAAGTTAGGCGAGTAGGAGCTGTTGGATGAGGGCTTTACCCCCACCGGCCTTTTTTCTGTGATCTGCAAGTGATTTTGGGGGCATTCCGCAGCATTTGTTCAAAGTAGATTTGCTTGTCTGAGCCGCCCTAACCGTTATGTTCCATCTATTCGTTACTTGGGCGATTCCATAGGTCGTCTCTATGCGTAAGGTGGGGGCAGTTGACAAATCTTCTATTTTTCATTACAATTTGAACAACGTGGCCGCGTGCTAATAAAATAAAACGACAGATAGTGTTGCTTTGTGTACCACCTCTTGCGTGCACCGTTGCTTGGCATACCGCTCTCTGTAACTAGTTATATGTGTATAGGGGACTTAGTCGTGAGTGCCAAAAGTAACAAATAGAGTGATATTAGGTAATTGAATAAGATAGCGAGAATAACATGCAAAAAATACTTATAATAATCTTAATGTGCGGATTGCTAAATACTTTAGGTGCTATGGATAAAGTTTTAGATAAACCAAGACCTTCAATGAGACCACATACCACTGTCATTACGATCCCAGAGAAAGTTTTCGATGCGGTAATAAAGCAAAAGTTAAAAAAATCGAAAGCGAAGGCATCTTCGGTGAAAAGAAGTCAAGAATCGCTCGGAGCGTCCGAAAGATCAACGAGTTCGGGACAAAGGAGTACGGTCATTACGATTCCCCAGGAAGCACTCCAAAATGCACAAGAGCAATTAAAACAAGTGGACGCGAAGGAACTTTCATCGAAAAATCAAAGATCTCTCAGACCACGATCTATGAAAAGACCTGCCAATGGGGTTAAGGAAGGCCTCAAAACATCTTCGTCATCCTCGCAAGATACTAGAAAGAGAAAAATTAATGGCGTGTCAGCTGATGAGGCAGTGCGAGCTGAAACCCTCTCTAGCTTGTCATCCTTAGTACAGAATAATTCTGATTCCATTGGAGCAGCTAACGCAGCATCTTCTACTGCTACAGTTCCATCTCTAAAGAGATTGCTCTTAAGCAGACATTATAAGGATGAGGCCGATAAGGCAGTAGATGTCCAAAGTTCAGATCGTCAAGGACTCCCAAATACGGTAGCTGCTGTTCAACTAACAGAACAGACGCAACCTGATCAACAAGCATCAGATTTATTTTCAGAACCCGATGCTACCGTGGCAAAGAAATCTTCTTCCAAAACCTCTAAAGATGCACAAAAAAAGCGTAGTTATGCCGCAGTATCTGCAAGTTACAAAGAAAACACGAAAGAAGAAGTAACTCAAGCGTCAAGAAAACTTATTGACCTTATGTCAAAATCAAAAAATCCTACTCTGGGCTCTGTGCAAACAGTTTTCGATTCTGATGAAACTAGTCTTCAGTTAAAACCTGTTCTACTGCAAACTAAAGATGCTCAGGGCTTTCTACTACCTAAACAGCTTTCGATAACGCCAGCTCAAGTTGCAATTCCAAACAGACCAGCTTTAACCCTGAAAAATAAGGACCCAAAAATTGGGCATGGATATACCGGCGCTCATTTAATAAGCAATGAGGTCTGGCAATTTAATAAAAGGTTAATCACAATGTGTACTAGTCCTTCAACGGTAGTACTAGCAGATGCGATAAAGCTTCTCAACGATGGAGCACAGGTTGATGCCAGCGATGATACACTGACCTCTAGGGCTCTTCATTTGGCAATTGGCTCTAAACACAAATCTCTAGTTAACTTGCTTATTATGCGTGGTGCGGATGTAAAAGCCCGGGATGCTTCTGGTAACACTCCATTACATATTGCAGCATCGAGTGGCGTCATGGAAATAGTTAGGGGGTTAATCGCTTCAGTAGCTATAAATGATCGCAACGATATGAACCAAACACCGTTGCATCTAGCAGCTCAGAATCTCTGCTATGAAGCCTTCGATGAGCTCTTAGATCATGGTGCCGATAGTATGCTCGTGGATGATAGAGGGAAAACTGCGTTAGAGTATGTTGGCGATCCTGCGCAGAGAGCCTCATTTGCGAAGTTGATTGAAAAGTATACGAATGTGCCCTTGCTTACCTTTGATAACTCAGCGAACAATGAAACTTTTTTCAAATCTAGAAAATCTGTAAAATAAGTATCGGAAAATGATGTATGGAGCGTATGAATACTAAATGTATCATAGCATGCATTCTAGCAAGTATGGGATGCAGTACTACCTATCCAATGGAAATAGTTCTACTTAAGCATTCAGCTTCAGATTGAACGCACCCATACTCAACGAGTACCCATTCAAAAAAAGAAAAGATCTGCGGATACCATATACGATATTACTGCTGAGGAGTGGGATAGCGTTTTGAATTCTGATTAAAAGAGAAGTATCCTCAACCAGTGGATTACTTTAGATTTATCTTTTAGAATGGTATTGATATAAGGAATTCAGGTGCAACTCTTGCTAGATTCCTTGCCATGATACTACTTAGTGAGGAATAGCATGTCATCTACTTCCACGACTCCTTTAAAAACTTTCCATCTTGGTTCCTGGATTATCTCATCATTGAGTCCCGATAGCACTCAGCTGATTACCGGCGGTGGTCATGATCATATTAAGCTCTGGGAAGTTATATCAGGTACTTGTATAGCCACGTTCAACCATGATGATGTATGTGGTTCGTGGGCCTTCAGTCCCGATGGTTCTCAGATTCTTACCGGATCAACTGACACTACCGTCAAGCTCTGGAGTGCGCATACTGGTGCTCTCGTAGCCACATTCAACCTTACGCAAGCTGTGTTTCAAGTAGAGTTTAGTCCCGATGGGTTACAGATTATGATTTCAACTGAGGACGAATCGGTTCATCTTTGGGATAAGTTCACGGGTGAACTTGTACACACCTTACCAGATACAATAGGAATTTGGGCAACAGCCATCACCCCACAAGACAAACTGGTTCTTACCGGATCTCAGGAATTCTTGGCCAAGCTTTGGAGCATTCAGTCAGGCAAGCTCCTCCATACTTTTACTCATGAGGATATGGTTCAGTCAGTAGCGTTTAGTGCGGATGGCTCAAAGCTTATTACCGGATCTCTTGATAACACAGCAAAGCTTTGGGATACCCTTTCGGGTAAACTTTTGCATACTTTTAAGCATGATCATTTTGTAACAGCAGTAGCTTTTAGCCATACGGGCAAGTTGGTTATTACTGGCTCGAGGGACCATAGCGTGAAACTTTGGGATGTGCAAACAGGCAGTCTCATCCATACCTTTAACCATGCTATGGATATATGGGCAGTAGCCTTCAGTCCCGATGATTCTCTCATTCTTACTGGATCCCAGGACTGCACAGCAAAACTTTGGAATGTTGTAACAGGAGATCTTATAGAGACATATTCTCATAACGATCCAGTCTTTTCAGTGGCTTTCAACCCTGAAGGCACTGAGATTATTACCGTGACTGGCTCTATGGATTGCACTGCTAATATATGGAATATAAAAGCGCTCTCAAACTTCTAAATTTGAGAGCGCTCTAGAGCACATTTGAAATCAAACCATTACTTATGGTTTGATTTGTTGGCTTATATCTGATCTTAGAATCTTTTTAAAAGCTATGATTCTTGGGCACTGACAGGATGCTGCTATGTATCTCTAAGGCCTAGGCAGGAATTCTCCACAGAGCATTTTTAGTACCCGAACCTGGGCTCATTCTGAGTCATCATCTTCCTGCTTCTTGTCTTTGCTTGATTGTGCACAAGGGAGCTTTGCAAATTCCCGCGCAGCCTTTTTCGTTATCTTAGGATCATCTGAACGGCTTTTTGCTTGCGCCAGCAAATCTTCTGCCCTTTTAAAATCATATTTACTAAAGGCTTCCTTTCCTAATACATACAGTGCCCTATGCACATAGCTTCCATTTTTTCCATATTTTAGAAGCTTTTCATAATATTCTAGTGCAAGAGCAGGCTGTTTCTTAATACCTGATCCGCCTTTTCTATATATCTCAGCGAGCCTGAACCAGGCTTCATCAAGATGGGTTTGGTCTTCTGATTCTAAAACTGCCTCAAAGTGACTATATGCCTTCAGGGGATCAGAATCAAGGTAGCGCATGGCTTGTGAAAAATGTTCTCGTAGTAAATGAGCTTTTATATTTTTGAGCCCGGCTCTATCGGCGATCTCTAGTGCTTGTGTTTGATAAAAAATTGCTTTTGCTGCATCTGCAGGAACATCATCGGATTCTTTCTCATAGATCCGAGCACACTCATAAGCTGCTTCAGATTGTGCAAAACGGTTATAGTTTTGTGCTGCGACTTTCTCATAATAGTTCAGGGCATCTTTCCTAGTGTTCTTTTGCTTACCGCTCTTTTCATCGCGATGTAGATGACCTAGATACAACTCCGCCATAGCTTTTACCCAACCATTGGATTCTTGCTCAAAGGCTCTCTCAAGAGTTTCTTTTGCTGCTCTTGCAAGCTCCTCATGTGCAGCGCCTACTTTATTGGTCATGCTCAGATAGAGCTTGCCGCGTCTATACGTTGCCTCAGCTTTGATAAAAGGATCTGTAGAGCCTGCAGCGTTAAAAAAGCACTGTTCTACCTGAGTATAGGTTGCCTCATCAGTAGCATCAAGCAGGAGAAACCTGCCTTCGTACAAGGCTAATAATGGGGACTTGTCAGCGTTTTTTTTGCAGAGCTCTAAGGCGGTTTCCCGCCAACTATTCACTTCCTGCAGATGAGTTTCTTCTTTGTTGAGAGCTTTCGTTCTTTTTGCGCGATACAGAAGAAAAAGAGCAGGCACAAGATTATGTGGTGTAACTTCAGGGATGGTAAGCACCCGCTTTAGATATTCAAATGCTTGCTCATATGATTGTTTTACTCCAAGACCATAATAGTACATCTCACCAAGACGCACCAAAGCTGCCGCCCGTATTGCAGGATCAAACTTTTGTTTTTCATCGTGCAGTGCAGCTTTTTCAAAGAAATGAAGTGCAGCGTTTGGATCATAGCTCACCCCTGAGCCTTTCAAACTCATGGTGCCTGATCCTCTTCGTAAGTCCGAGTGAGATGCTCGCAAAAGAATCAAGCCGAGCCAATAGGCTGACGATACTTGGTGAAGTACGCTTGTATTTTGTTTGTAGCACGTTAAGAAAGTTTCATACGCAGATTGGAATTTCCCCTCTTTAAAGAGTGATATCGCGTAATCGTATGAACCGGCAATGTCGTTCCTTGGTGTCCTTAATTCTTGACTGCTTACAAGCATACCTGCCGGTAATATGCTTTTTGCATGATCCCTTGGGGAATTTCTCTCTTCATGGGAGATGCCCCGTAAAAGCCCGAAACCCAGGCTTGGGTCTGTGGGACCTTCATTGGAGGAGCCTCTTAAAAGTCCAAGAGTCATGAGAGCATCTTGTGTTTCTTTCCTTATTCCATCTGCGTGTGCACTAGAAGTGCTTACCGTACGTTTAGGTGACGAGCGTAAGGGTTTTCCCTCGGCAACAACCCTCCTGGGTGAATTACTCAAGGGGGTCCCCCCGCGAACGCTTGTGCTTGACGTTGCTGCTTCTTGAGAACCTTCTGATCGAAAAGAAGTAGCGTCAGTAGGCTGGTCTGTTAACAGCTTGTCCAATTCGGGAAAAGAATGGCGTAAGAGTATGCGCACGTCATCTTCAAAGGTTTGAAATATTTTTTGCATATGGGGCTTGCTTGCAAAATCAAAGTTGGGGCCTCTTTTTTTTCCCATCTTAATTTGGTTAATTAACAGCTGTATCCATAGGTTATTTACAAGTGGCATATCAGATGTAAGAAAAGCGTTGACGTTAGAGTTATTCGCATGGCATGCATATACCTTACCTGTAGTGCTGGGGGCAACAAATACGCCTTCATCTTTGCTCATAAAGAAGGAGGTCAATGCTTCCTTTGGTGCAAGCACTATCGGTTCATAGGACATATCAGATTTTATGGGTATGGTAACAGTACCAACACTCGTTAATTTAATCCAATGAGGCATGGTGCTGCCATCTAAGACGGGAAGCCTTTTCATAAACTCCTGGCCGGCAGTATCGCAAAAAATTATTTCTCTTCCTTCTTGAGCTTGGGCGCCTTTGATGTGCCTCCCTCGGGGGACAAACAAAGCTGTATTTTGAGGAACCTTCTCTTGTCTGATACATTTACCCTGCCGACAATCCCAGATACACAGGTCATGATTAGCAGAAATAGTAATAAGATGGGGACCGTTCACGTAATATTGTCTTATCCTACTTGTTGGCTCAGGGCCACTATATGTTCCGGTATCGCATTGATAGAAACAGAGAACTCCGTGCAGTGAGAGTTCTACAATGATTCTGTCTTCATCAGCAAATTGCAATACTAAACTAGATGTTCTTTTAATACCGCTTGGTGCGAGGGGGATAGTCTTACAGGTTCGATCTGAAGCCATATCTATTAAGAGAATTTGTTCATCAACGCCTACCCCAATGATATTCTTATAATCACCCAAAACAACACCCCAAATTTTCTTAGCTCCTTTGAGCATTTCTTTCCACAAGTTTGGGGTCTCATTCTTAAGGGTCTGAGAGTTTTCTGATAGCTCAAGCATATCGAGAGTTGCCGTCTTACTAGTACGTTCACCAAGAACCTCTCTTCTGCCCCAGGTTATGACCTGCCGCTCATTATAAAACTGTACACCCTGCACAGGATATTCAACCATTGTGCTCCATCCGCGCAAACCGGTTTTAAGATCATAGACCTCAAGTAAGCTGCTCTTCTTCGCATCTTCTTCTGTGCAAATCACAAAGTAGCGTCCATTTGAGCTTACGTCATAACAGCTTGGCTGTTTATGAAGCTGTGCTACGACCAGCAGACGTGCCGCCAGATATTTCTGATCTTCCTGGCTCACCAGCTGAGCGTTCTGGCCGGCGATATCTTTTACTATTTCAAAGGCATCGAGGAACTTTTCGTTACGGCTAAACTCGGCGAGAATAGCTTCCTTTTTTAGCAAGGCAAAAAAGACCTTCTTAACATAAGGTTCCAAACCTGTAATTTCCATTTTTTTGAGATTTGTGTACAGTGCATTTACCTTTTCAACGGAAGGCTTCAACGATTTAAGATCAGACTCTTTGTCCACGACCAACCCAGCAAAACCCAACAGTTCTTTGTCTAGCCTCAAGTAATCTTTCTTCCCAAGCAGTTTCAAAAATGGTGCGATATCATTAAACTCATTTTTAGTGATAGGAATGAGCACCGACTCCTTTTTTGTCCGCCCTACAGCATCGTTTCCTTGAACTTTTTCATTGAGCCATGTGGCTTCTTTTATCCAAGTGGCATCGAGTATAAGCTCTTCATTGTCAACACTCATGCCATATCTGCTGCCAGGAGACAGTTGTGAAGATGCTACCGCATCCGATTTTGTGTGGAATAATGCAGAGACAGGCATTGAAAACAAAAGACATAAAATAAGAATTATTCGAATCTTCAAAGCATTCTTCCTTTCTAAAATATCTGAATGATAGCAATTATTGTACCATATCAGCAAAATACAAAGTTGGCAAACTGCTGTATATTCTTTTTTGGAGGGCATAATGACGTAGAGATGATGGTATCGAGTGCACAACATTGATTACGCTTACTGAGAATCTCCTGAGCTATTCTCGACAATTTTTTCTGGAGGACGATTCAGTTCCTGTATAAACTGTTCACTCAATCCATCCATACCGGATGCTATCTTCTGTAAAAGGAGGGCCCTCAGATCATCCCCTAATTTAGCTTCACATGGTCTCAACACAGTAGATTGGGCTTGTGCTATCCTGATCACTTCAGTAAAATGGCGTTCACACTCTGCTATATTCCTACCGATCGCTATCCCTTGCAAATATTCAAGAGCGAGAAGATAGTGCAGAAGATAGGCGTTTAGGTTAGATGCCCGCTGCAAGAGTATTTTAGCTTTTCCTTCCATCACTCTAGCCTTTTCTTTGTCAGTTGTCCGAGATACCAGTAACGTATAGTGAAAAGCGAGATACACAAAACAACGCAGTTGGAGCGGCAGTAATTCATTTTCATCGGTAGGTATGTTTAGATAGGGTGCAAACAGCTCAAGAGGGTCATACTTCTCACAAAATGATTCATATTCATCAATCTGTCTTTCCCGAACATATTGCATCACTAACCTTAAATAATTGATGGCTCCACGCTGGCTATTGACATTATGAAGGTCGACTAATATCAGAGAGAACAAGCATTGCAATTTCTTCAACGGTTGCGTCATCAAGGGAGAAAAAGAAAGCTGTGTTACCAAACTATTATGAAGGTGGGTTATGACTGTTCTGCTCATCTCGTCACCTTCCAATGCTAACTGACCAAGTACTTCAAGTCCATGGCGAAAGCTTGTTGATAGATAGTCAGCATCTACAAGGAGCTCACATAGTCCATATGTTCTTAATACGGTAGTGCGCAATTCTGTGTCAGAATCTTGTGATCTCCGCAAAACAATACTTCTCAAGGACCTATAGAGTTCTTGGCCATACCTATCAGATGAGAGAAAAGGTACGTCGTGCACTAAGCATCGGTGAGTAAGCACTGAGCAAAGCATTTCAAGTGCGGAACGAGCCCCCTTCCTTTGAAGTTCTGTTGCTTGCTCAATACCGTTATCTTCCACATGCTTCAGAGCAAGGCTTGCAAAAAACATCGCCACGTCAACCTGCTCTGGGTTGTGGCCAATGCGCTGTATTGCATAATCAAGGGTACCTAGAAGATGAAGTAGTTCGCCATAGTCTGGATCCTTATCATAGGTTTCTTCTAACGTAACAAGCGCATTTTTAAGCTCTTCAAGCAAAGAAGGTTCAATTTCAGCAGTTGCTAGAAGAATGCCTATAACGAAGTAATGTACGGGGTAATGAGGCTTGAGAACGGTACCTTCTTGCTGTGACACTTGAGGACCTTGGTCATCAAGCAATTGGTATAGTTTCGTCTCAGCCAAAAATACATGCAAGTCGGCGATGTGAGGCGATCGACCGTACCAGAGCTTGCAGACATTCAACAGTTCATTAGTATCTTGTGGTATTCCATACAGTCCATAGGCATAGATGCGGGTTAGGAGAATTACCGCTTCCAGGCTTCGTGCCTTACAACCTTGTAGCATCGAAATAAGGGCTTTTCGTTTGCAGGCAGCATCCGCGGATGTAACTCCTTCGAGTGTTTGTAAAGAGATCCCGCACGCAGCGACCATCGAAGAGACCCCCTTTTTTTGGGTGTCAAGGAAAGAACGGGTGTAGCCATTTTTAAAACATAAGGCCGCTCGCTGCTCATCTGCGGAGATAACACCTGGAAGGCCCTTTAGATAGACATCTGCTACTGCAAACAGTTCCTCAGAGGTGCGTGAGTTTTTTTCAAATGCTTCTATACCTGCGCGTGCTTCGGTCACAAGAGCAAGCTCGTGTAGTTTGTTGCGCCCATTCTGATTACTCGCAGCTGCATTTTCTTTGCCACTCACCTGCTCTCGTGTCTTCTCTACTGCTGCTTTAAAGCGGGCAACATGGTCGTGAGTGTTCCGTATGCCATCGTGTACGCCTTGTGTAATACATCTCCAGGTACCGGACGTATACCCACGAGTATGTGCCGCTCTCCAAAATTCGAGCGCCCTCTCATTTAGCTTTCGCGCGGTTTTGGGATTAGTGCGAGAGTATTTAAAATAGAGCCAGCCAAGGTAATAGGCAACAGCTGGGTAGCGCAAACTAAACTGGATAAGCTTCGTATGCATGCGATGAAGTGCTTGCATAACATCGTGAGGAACATCATTTTTTTGCATGATGGTAGCTAACATCATAACAAGCTCATCAGATTGCTGTACTCGCAAAGACCATTCTAATAGACGAGGAAATGCTCCCAGTTGCTCTTGCATGCACAAGGTATGTAAGGCAGCTAAGACTTTTCTCCTCTGTTCTGCGGTCATCTGTTCCGCATGCTTTTCACAAAAATCTATTGCTGATACCACCGCTACCGCATCTTTCTCCAATGTAAGGAGCCATAGGCAAGCTTCAAGCTCCTTTTTACTTGCAATCCGCAAGTAAGCTATGAGGCCTTTAGCCGTGGATGAATGACGTTCGCAATACGGAGTAAGCTCATCGTATGTACGATAAAGTTCTTGCGTCACTTCATGGGAAGCTCTTTGTTTTTTGGTGAAGGTAGCTAGCACAGCACCTAACTCGTCTGGTTGGTCTGTGCTTAAAGACCATTCTACTAGTCGAGGAAATGCTCCTGGATGTTCTTGTATGCATAAGGTACATAAGGCAGTTACTATTTTCTTCTTCTGATCAGGAGTCATCTGTTGTGTGCGTTGTTTACAAGAATCTACAACAGATACTAGTGCAGCAGAATCCTTCTCCAGGGAAAGGAGCCATAGGCAGGCTACAAGCTCAGTGTTGCTTGCAACGCGTAAGTAAGCAATGAGGCTATTGGCAAAAGCTGAGTGACGTGTGCAATAAGGAGTAAGCTCATCGTATGTACGATAAAGTTCTTGCGTCACTTCATGGGAAGCTCTTTGTTTTTTGGTGAAGGTAGCTAGCACAGCACCTAACTCGTCTGGTTGGTCTGTGCTTAAAGACCATTCTACTAGTCGAGGAAATGTTCCAGGTTGTTCTTGTGTGCATAAGTTGCCCAAGACAGTTACTATTTTCTTCTTCTGATCAGGAGTCATCTGTTGTGTGCGTTGTTTACAAGAATCTATAACAGATACTACTGCAGTAGAATCTTTCTCTAGGGAGAGAAGCCATAGACAGGCTTCAAGGTCAGCGTTTCTTGCAACTCGCAAGTAAGCAAGAAGGCTATTGGCAAAGGCTGAGTGACGTGTACAATAGGGAGTTAGCTCATCATGCATGCGATGAAGTTCTTGCGTCACTTCAGGAAAAACCCTCTGGTTTTGGATAAAAGGAGCAAGCGCAGTTACTAAATCGTCCGATTGGTCGGTGCTTAGTGACCATTCTAAGAGACGAGGAAATGTTCCAGGTTGTTCTTGTGTGCATAAGTTGCCCAAGACAGTTAAGACTTTTTTCTTCTGATCAGTGGTCATGTTTTGAACATGCTGTTTACAAGAATCTACAACAGATACTACTGCAGCAGAATCTTTCTCCAGGGAAAGGAGCCACATGCTGGCCGCAAGCTCAGTTTTACTTGCAATCCGTAAGTAGGAAAGGAGCTTGTCTTGATTGTTTTGTTTATCTTCAAGCAAACAACAAAGGAGATAGCTTGCCTCACAGTTTCCTTGATCAGCAAGTGGTTTAAGAGCTGACCATATTCCACATGTATTAAAAAGAGCTATAGCGAAGTTAGGAGACAATTGTTGCATAGATGATCTAATGAGCGAAAATGCTGTCTCTAGAGCCTGCGAATCCGGAGTACCCTGTAAATTGGTCAGGATCGTACGGCATGTTGTTTTGAGCAGATCTTTTGGGGAACTACTTTTTTCTGCTGTGGAACTAGATAGGCAAGCTGCATTCATCACTTGCAGAGGAATGGCACAAAACAAACAGAGAAAAAGAATAATGATGTTCATACATCTATCTCGTTTATTTTAACTTTATGCTTCATATGTTTTGCTTACGGCTATTAGTAAGCCACAATTAAACTCTTTTGTATAGTTAGCTTTTCATGCAATCGGGAACCGTTTTTGTATCAAGATGTAGAAAGCAGAGTAGACAAATTGAATGCGCCCGATAAAGATTCACCTTGCGTCATAGTTCGTGTTGTATCACTAGTGAGTTGCTTTGAAGGATGAGCCTTGATCAATCAAAAGAAAATAGAGGCATAGGGACTAGAACCTACTCTGCGGCTCCTATCTGAGTATTGCGTGACCTGAAACTTTTTGCCTCAAACCTTCTCATACGATTGAAAACAATTGCTAAGGACCACTCTGGAGCAAATTTGTACATTGCTCGTTGCATAAAGCGTTCATGGGTTTTCGATATGAATACATATTCAGCTAGGGAAGTTGCTTTTGTGTGCGTCAATTTAGTGCGTATCAAAATCAGCAGTTTATGGAGTTGCTCAAAAAGTGAAACCAGATTTTCAAGAAATGCACGAGTTTCTTTAGCACCGCCGAGTATTCGAGTAGCCTTTTTGTTATGCATCTTTTGTAATGTATCCCATAGTAGCTTTATCTCATTAAAACACACAATATACAATGTTAGATATATTTCAGGACTTTTCTCTTCGGCTACTGTATAACCATAGGTTATGATCTCGAATCTTTGTTGAAAAAGAGTACATATTCGTTGTAACTCGCTCAACGATTCCGCCAAATTATGCTCGGTTTTCCATTCCGGTTCAATAGGTAGCTCTTCGAGTTTAACTTTTATATCTAATGCCTGAGCATCTGCATGTAAGCGTTTATCCATAGGCTTGCATGTAGCGAAACATACTACAAGGGCACTTAAGAATAGTTTTGCCATGCCTGCTCACTGGTGGGTTTCAGGGGTTAAAAAGTCATGCCAATTTCGACTTGTTGACTGTAGTTTAACATTGCAAAAGCATCCTCTCATTTTTAGAGGTATACCACGTACACAGTATAGCAAAAAAAAGGTGTTGCCATTTTGGAGCAACAAATGGCCCTTCATGCGTCTCTTGCGATAGTCTATGAGAGCGTTCTGAAGATGCCATTGTATTATGAGGTCCTAAAAAGAAGCGGGCTCTCGGTAATTTTCTACCAAGAGCCCTATTTTAACTATGTGCGATTTAGATCTTATGAGTTGGGTCTAAAAGATAGTCTAAACTGAAACTCTTATCCACATCAAAAGGTCTTTCAAAATTTGGATCTTTCTGTACAAACTCTAGGAAGAGTTCTTTTCTGACATGCATGAGCATGCGTCCTAATAAGTTTTGGCCTTTTCCTGGTGCAACACCCTTCGCTGGATCGCTTGCCCCAAAAGTTCCATCTTTTGGTGAATCTTCAACAAGCACTTTTGGATAGGTTGCAAGAAGCATCTTCCCAAGCGCGGGATTCTGCCTAAATTTTGCACGCAGCGCCGTCAGCATTCTAAACATATTCGTTGGCATACCTTGCGTATGTGAGTCCGGTTTGGTCCATACTGAAGCAGGTTTCCTGTATGCTCCGAGATTGAGATCAGGTCTTTTTTCCTGCAATTGGGACTCATTCCCTACATAAAAAGCCCAAGCACCCCAGTCTTTTCCTGAACCCTTCACAACTCCTTTAAAGAGAGGGTTTTTGCTTTGTCCTTCTCTAATTAATCCTCTGATCGCCCTGCCCACCACGTTGGGATTCTTAGGGGTTCCTACATCAAACTTTCCTGCTTGGTAGTATTGTTCTGTAGTCGGCCAGACAAGATCATTGCCTTGGCCGTCTTTATCGATTGTTATAGGTGCCTCAAAAAAATTAGTAAATTCATAATAATATTCTTTCTTTTCCTGATTTGACAAAGAAGGATCGGGTTTTTCATAAAAATATATGAATCCTCGATTTTTTATCCTCTGGTCAAACCAGGTATTTTTAATCGTAGGGCGAGTTGCAGACGTTGCCGAGGCTGACATACTTGAACTCGCTGCGCTTGTAGATACAGTGTATCCAAAGATTCCCAGAATCATTGCAATGCCATACAGGGCTGTAAACTGTTTTTTCATGATTTATCACTTTCTTAGTAGTGGTTACATAGTTTGTTGGAGATTTCGTAATTTTCCAACATTATACTGTTTATAGAGCCATTATACCACAAATCAATACAGCCTGTCAATTTGTTTATTCTTTTTCTGCATAAACCTTACAGGGCTTCTGTGCTGCAGATACGAGCACCTCTAGGACCATTGTGGGCATACTCACGGCGACAGCATCTGTATTATATATAGTTGCGTACAAACAGCTACAGTGAGGCTTTAGTTATTTTGAACAGCCTAGACGTGCTGGCTCCTTCCAATCGGCAAAATCTACATATGCAGCAAATAATGGTAATGTCATACCTGGTCGTTCAATCCATACATAGAATGGTTTATCTATCCGAAGCGTCGGAGGCCTATGTCGGTTTATGCATTTTTCAATCGATATAGCCACAGCGCTTTGTGCAGCTGCACCCTCTTCATTCATCTGAAAACGAGTTTGTTGAAGTGCTTGTGAAATAAACCAGTCTGGTGCAAACCTCAATCCAATGAGCCAGTCAATAGAGCCTTTCTGATCGATATCAACCATCGGGAAAAGCACGTCCTCAAATCTACAGGTAATATCTTCATTGGAAGTCGATGAGAGCTCCTGTACCCTTTCTACAAGCTCAAAGCCTTCTAGCGGCTTTTCAGCGATCGTCATAAAGACTTTATCACCATTTTCCGTGTCGATCACAAGTAGAGGATTATCTGTTTCGGTTTGTCTGATGGTATATCCTTCTTTCATGCGAACAGCTGGGTAGGTTTTCTTTGTTGAGTTGCCTGCATTATCAAAAGTAATAAAGTCTTTCTGCCCTTTTACTGTCCACTTACACAAAATATCAAGGATGGATGCCACTGCAAAGCAATCTCCTTTTGCTTGTTCAAGCTGAATCGTAAAACCATTATCGCTCAAAAATTTGTTAACAACCTCTATATCTTTGGAGGCACAAGAACGCATTTCCTCATGAGATAGCTTTTTAAGCTCATCTGCTTTAGCGTAATACCGTTCTAAAAAGAGCGTTTGCGCATTATTGGTCGGCTGCCACGTCTCTTTGAATCCTAAGAATTTTTCCTGTGCGACCGTAAGTGCTGCAAGAATAGGCAGTAGTACTGTTGTACTCGTCATGATATTTCTCCGAGTTATTGGTTTACCTATTTGTCATGTATTAAATGTATATGAACCCAATATAACCGCAAAAGCTCCCCCGAAGGTTAGACATACATGAACAGTTAGCAGTTGTTTGAAGAACCAGTGTGACAATTGGCTATTGTTAGCTTCTCAAACAACCCTTACTATCGTTTAAACACCAGAATGAACTAGGGTTTTTGCTTGAGGTTTTATCTTTTCTGGAGCATAATACCGTGTAAAAGCATAGAGTATCAACCTTGATAAAGGATTATCTGAATGAGGAAAGCAAAAGTTACCATATCTCTTCCTAAAGAGACAGTCGATCTTATGAATGGACTCATTGGAAAAAGGAAGCTAAGTGCTTTTGCTGCTCAAGCCTTACACAGTGCACTCGATCAGAAGATAAAGGATTTGCGTAGAGAATATGAGCTTGCAAGCCAAGATCCAGACCGTCTTGAAGTGATTAAGGATTGGAGTAGTCTTGATGGAGGTGGCAATGAAAAATAATACGGCACTAACTGCTCGTTCTAAAAAGGACTATATAGAAATAGTATTCTGGGCTATGGCTCAGCTGCTCTGGGGCGCATGTATCTGGTTCTTTTCATTTGGGCCGGGGAAGAATATCCTTCGGCAGGCTCCTCTCTATGCTTATGCTATTGCTCTCACAGCAGGGTATTTTTATAGGCCGTTAATGGCGCGTTCCTTAAAGACGCACCCCTTTCTTTTTGATATTCCGATAACAATACCACGCTGGATATATCTCATAGCAGGTACCCTTTGTATCCTCACTGCTTACTTCATAGCTTCACGATTTTTTGGGGTGAACTTTTCACCTATAGTACATAGCTTGGTTTTTGGCGTCTGTGCATCAGCCTGTGTAGAAGAGCTTGCTGCTCGATCTATCCTTGCTAAATACTCTTTGTCTTCGGTGGGATTTATTATTTTCAATTTAGTGAGCTCACTCGCATTTACTTTGATGCATGCAGGCTTTCAAAATCCAGCACCAACCCTCTATGCGCTCTTAGTTAATGGACATTTTCAGTTCAGCTTCATGTTAGGTATCATTGTGTACAAATCACAAAGAATAGAGCTCACCCTTCTTCTTCATGCAGCTTCAAATTTGGTAAATTATACCTTGCCTACATTACTCCTGATGCAGCCTTTGCCGCTTCTCTCAGTTCTTTTTTGGTGTAGCATGTACCTCATCCTGGGCGGAATTTCGAAAAAAAAATGGGATTCTCATCATAGCTTAGCACGTGCATCTATGTTCTCATAAAAACTTTGAATATGATGAGAGATGTTTCTACAACTACTCTGAATCGTTACCCTCAGATCCACTTTCCTGGCCTTCTTTTTTCTCGAGTGTTGAGAGCTTTTCATCTCGCAGCATCCTAGCCTCTCTTTGACATTCTGGATCATGATCAAGCTTTATGGCCTCGGCGATGAGCTCTTTTGCGTGGGCGATTTCTTTATCACGTAATGCCTGAACACTCAGCATAAGAAGCGCTCTATGTCTATATTTTCCATCGTGTCCTCTCTGTCTCAGCTGCTCACAACAGGCCATGGCAAATTTGGTATTTCTTTTTAGACCGGAGCCACCTTTCTTTGCCATAAGTGCTAGACGAAACCATGACTCATCGAGCTGTGCACCTACCGTACTTTCTTGAGCGACGCGTTGAAAGTAAGTATATGCACGCTGAAGGTTTATAGGGACACTTGGATCAGTTCCATTATAGTACTGCATGGCAAGATTAAAACAGGAATCAACGGCTAAGTTTGCAAGGTCTTGAGCATCATCTTCCTTAGGCAGTAGATTGTATTGGAACTCAGCTTCAGCTTTCGCAATCATATGGTGCTCTTGAGTCATTACCTTTTTATAATGCACTTTGGCTTGTGCAGTACCTTCTTTATTCTTCCTATCTCTGCACCTATGTCCAAGTTGGAGTTCCGCCAGAGCCTTAATCCAGAGATTATCGTCTTGTGTGGCTGCCTTTTCTAGATATCCCTGAGCTTTTGCAGCTGATTTCAAATGACGCTCGTTGAGTAATCCAAGCCTATAGTACGCTTCAGCCTTGAGAAAGAAATCTTCAGAATCAGCAGCTTTTGTAAAGAGCTTGGCCACCTCTTTATAATGTGCCTCACTAGTAGCAGTTGCTAACAGTATTCTACCTTGCAGGAGCGAGTAGAGAGCATCTTTTTTAGCCATATCTTTACATATAAGCTTAAGTACCTCACTAAGTTCTGCTTTGCTCCCTTCTGCATCATCATCTCGCAGTAAAAAGAAGATTTCAGGACCTGTACTACCGGCGGGTTTCTTTGTATCTAAGTCCAATATCCACCGTTGGGAGCGCTTTACGCCAAGGCCATAATAGTAGAGCTCACCATGGCGGCAAAGGGCTGCTGCCTTAAAATTTGGATTGATATTGGACTGCATAGCTCTCTCAAAATGCTTAACAGCTGCCGCTGGATCAAAAATACCGCAATATCCTCGCACGCATAGTTCTCCAAGAAGGTATGCTGATAATGCATTTTGAACTTTACTTGCTTTGGTCAAGAGGCTTTCTTCAGCATCTTGATCATTTCGTTCTCTATGCAATGCAAGTCCAGATTCAATAGCTTGAAACAGTTCTGAGGTATCTTGAGGACTTATTGAAGAACTGCTTCTTTGCAGTGCAGAGGTGCTTTTACTGAGTGTGCCAAACATGCTGGGAACCGAAGGATCTTTTGGTGTTTTTTCTGTAGCCGGCACTGCTAAACTACTTGATGCAGTCAACACATTTGTGGATATGGGCGGAGTGCTCGCAGTTCTCTTTGGAACATCGTTCTTAACTATAGGTTCTTTGGAGGTACTCGCAATCTCCGTGCTCAAGGAAGTTGTCTGAATAGTACTGCTAGTTGCGCCCACATTGGTGCTTGAGGAGGATCCTTTCCAACCCGCCTTAACAGCAGCCACCTGCACGGCATGAAGTCTAGCCGCAACCACCGGAGAATTTCGCAGACGACTTTCTGTAGAAGAACTTGTTGCCAGAGAACCCTTACTAGTGCTAACAGCAGAGCTTCCGCCATTACTATCAGATAAAGGTCTTGGGGAGCTTTGCTGGGAAGAGTATCTCTTCGGCTTATCAAAAGAGTTATCTTTTGAAGTAACCTCTACCCCCTTATCCGTTTTTGCGCTGGCATCATGAGAAACCAGAGGATCATCACCGTCCGAAGTAGCCGTTTTTTGGCCTGCTTGATTAATTTGTTTGAGAGAGCTTGGGCGACTAAGGCCTCTGGATTGCGTTGCTGGGCTATCTGAAGATGTTACTGCAGCTTTACCATTCTGGGAAGACAGTCCTTCGCCCACATGAGCTGCCTGCCTGAGAGAGCTTTTGCGTGGTTGAGTCTGAGGACTGCCCGAAGATGTGGCTCCCACTCTACTGCTGGCTTCTTCACCAGATAGCGCTGTCCGCTTGAGAGAATTTCGGCGATCAAAACTCCTTGGTTGACCCAAAGGGCTGTCTGCGGATGTTGCCTGCACACGATTAGCTGAAGCTGCTGCCGGGATGTAATCAACGTCTTCCGAAGCTTCATAGGAAACCTCATCGACAAAAGAGTTGTATTCACTACCAACGGCCTTGCGAAAACCGGGAAATAGGTTTAATAAGGGAGTAAGCAAATCCAAACTAAGGTCCTTGATAATATCTACTATATGAGGCTGCTGTAAAAAAGCAGTATCCTTAAGGCTCATTTTGCCGGATCGTAGCTGATTAATTAAAAGTTGCATACAGAGCCACACATCAAGAGACATTTCAGACGAAAGAAACTCCATGATCGATTCACTATTATAGGGCCAAATATGAAATCCCTTCTTGCTTATGCCTATAAAGAATGCTCCATCGGGACTCATGTAGAAAGAAGTTACCTCGCCTAAGGAGCTATCCGGAATCACCGTAGAAAGACCATTTTTAACCTGAATCGCATTTTTCATGCGATTACCTGTTAAAAATTCATAGGTTTTCATAAACTCCTTACCCGATATATCACAAAAAATCATTGTTTTATCTTTGGTTACTTCCACAAGCTGTCCGCGTGGAACAAAAACCTGGTCTTCCCTTCCTTCTCCCAAAGGACTCCCATCGCGACAATCCCAGTTACATGCTTTGCTTTTAGATACAATGGTAACGAGATTTGAACCATTTACATAAAAATAGCTTATCACGTCCTCTAAGTTCTTTTCGATAGCAGTATCTGAATCAAGACGATAAAACGTGAGTTCTCCACTAAGTCGCACTTCAACGACACTCCTATCCTCATCAGCAAAAAGAACAACTGAGTCGGCCCTTTTTTTTGACTTCTCTTTCTTATCCGTTTTCTCAGAAGTTGGAGCCTTAAGCGTCTTATAGTGATAAGGGGCAGTCAAGTCAACCATAAATATTTTTTCATCAGCTGCAATCGCGAGCTTATTTTGCTTAGCTCCATACGCAACTGATGTGACCTTATTAATACCCTCAAGAAGGTTTTGCAGGGGAAGAGGAGTACAATTTGTACTCCCTAATAAATCATAGAGCTCAATGGTCTTTTCACTCCAGGCGATGATTTTATTGCCATTATAAAACTGTACTGTATGAACAGGATACTGAGTCTCAACCCGACGTTCCTCTATACATTTTTTGATATCCCAGACCACAAAGGTAGCTCTGTTTTTCTGGGTACCACAGGTTACGGCATAATTACCACTTACATCTATACACTGGGGAGTTTTCTTACTTTTTATAACCATTCGGAGCTGAGTACGAAGAAACTGTTGGTCTTCCTTTGATAGCTGGAATGATAATTCTTTAATACCCTTGGGTAGGGCTTCAAGAAATCGTGGATCTTGTAAGAAAGATGTCAGAATGAGATCTCTCTTTAAGAGATCAAAAATGCTATCCCTTAAAATAGGTTCCAGTTTTCGCATCTCCATTGCTTTAACGCTTTTCCAGAATTTCAATAGTTTTTCGATAGTTTTTACCAGTTCTACGAGATCATCCTCTGCATCGTTATTGCTACCTGCAAGATCCATCATCTCAATTTTGACTTGGGCACCACCCTGACTCCTCATACATAGTCTGATGATTTTCTCCATCTCTTGAAATTTCAGTGGCAGTTGAATTGCCGCTTCTTTCGTCCTGCCACCATTGTTCTCAGAGTATGCTCTTTGAATAAATCCCGATTCTTGCAGCCACGTCGCATCTAGCTCGAGCCTTTGCTTTTTAGAATCTGAGCTTAAACAGTGAATGATCCCAACAGCTTCTAGTGGTGCTGATTTAACCGAAACTGAGGCTGCAAAAATAGGCATTTGAAAAATAAGACAAAAGGTAAGATAGTACTTAAAACTCATCGCTTGCTCCATTGTTTATATGTATCGCTTCTAGCCAGGAATTTACCTTCTGCGCTGAGAAGGCCCCTAAATTTATTCATTGGGATGAGAAGCACAAGATATTATCTTGATTTCATCTAGGTACTATCTTCTAACAACTCTTGCATGTATCTCATTTGCTGATAATATCACATGTGAATTGTAGTGGTTTTTAATGATCAAAATAGTGTCAGAGGAGTCTCTCCTTTGTACTAAGTGATTTAAAAGCCCAATGAGAATAACATACGTTTTTAAACTCTACAATGCTTCGAGAAATAAAACTCTTCATCGCGCTGTTGATACGTGTGGTGAGATATGGAACTATTGTATAGGCTATATTAATCATTACTATGAGCAACACAACAAGCTCATTTCTAAATATGATCTACAAAGACATCTCACTCTGATAAAAAAACAAGAACCTTACGTGCATTGGGCTCAGGTTGGATCTCAAGCCATCCAGAATATAACTGATAGGATATACCTATCATATAGTCAATTCTTTCTGAAACGCAAAAAGGGAATGAAAGCCTCCCCCCCATCTTTTAAAAAGATTAAAAAATATAAGTCACTAACTCTTAAGCAAGCTGGTTATAAACTTCTAGAGGGTAATAAAATTCGGATCGGTAATAAAGTATATCAGTATCATAAATCTCGGGAAATAAAAGGAGACATTAATACAGTAACCATAAAGCGTGATAAACTTGGTGATATTTATCTGTTCATCACCTGCACAGTGGAAGACGCTCCTGCTAAAAAATCGGTCACATCAGGTAACATTGTGGGCATTGATTTTGGCTTGAAAACGTTTTTAACACTGAGTGATGGAACAGTCTATACCGCACCATTATACTATACACAGGGCTTACAGGAGTTCAGAAAGGCTGGGAAGGAATTCTCGACCAAGCAAAAGGGCTCTCATAACAAAGAAAAGGCCTATTACACGCTTTGTCGCAGGTATAAGAAAGTAAGCAACCAGCGACATGATTTCTTTCATAAGTTAGCCAAAGAGCTTACAGAAAAGTACGATGTAATCTGTATTGAAGACTTTAATATAGCAGGAATGAAAAGGCTTTGGGGGAGAAAGGTCTCCGATCTTGCTTTCACAAAGTTTGTAAGCATAGTAAAGCACCATTGTGAAAAATCAGGAACAAAGCTTATCATGATAGACCGATTCTATCCAAGTTCAAAACAATGTCATAGGTGCTTTGAACTTCATGAGGATCTTGGTTTACAAGATCGAATATGGACCTGTGCTCTGTGTAGAACCACTCATGATAGAGACTATAATGCTGCAAAAAATATCGAAAGAGTTGGGGCATCAACTCTTGGGGTAGGTGATGTAAGCCCAACTTTGTTGGCTATCGCTGTTTGATCCCAGAATCCCCGGAATGTATGGGCGAGTATGTCAACTTAGCAGGGAAAAAAGTTGTTAGCAACTCAGGAACAACCAGTGAAAAATGTGATCTTTTTCAAGCTTTTAAGCTTGTTTGCAAAGTTGTATTCGGTACATCATATTAGCAGTAGCCATCGATTTCTAACTTGAGAAACCATCCACATCAATCACATAGATGCAACAACAAAGATCCTAGGCAATGAGTAGCGCCAAACCCTTGATTTA
This sequence comes from uncultured bacterium, assembly GCA_963819815.1. Lineage (GTDB taxonomy): Bacteria > Babelota > Babeliae > Babelales > Babelaceae > PRDV01. The sequence continues at coordinate 335,710 of CAWFXL010000001.1, read as the reverse complement.
TGATGCCAAATTTAAGTAGTTTGAGGTAAGAAATTTGAACAACCTATTTTAGAGGAACCTTATGATGAAAAATACGCTAATACTTATGCTTACTCTCTCAGTCTATCAGATGCATGCAGTAACCACTATTGATGCAGTGCTTGGGAGTATTACTGACCAGAAGGTTGATGTTATCGTAAATGCAGCAAATCCACAGCTCGTTATGGGTGGTGGTGTCTGTGGTGCTATTTACAGGGCCGCGGGTGCAGCCCAGCTCCAAAAGGCATGTAATCAATATCCTCTTAAAAAAGGGATCCGCTGTCCTGTGGGTGACGCTCGCATTACCGATAGTTTTAAGCTAACGAAAATAGGTATCATAAAAATAGTTCATGCGGTAGGACCAGATGCGCGTGTCATCAAAGACCCCACACAACAGCGCATTCTTCTTGAATCGGCCTATACAAACAGTTTAAAATTAGCAAGCGATGGTACCTTTAAAACTATAGCATTTCCTTTTATTAGTAGCGGTATCTACCATGTTGACCATCAGCTTGCAGCCGAGGCAGCAGTTACAGCAGCCCGCAATTTTGTCGCCCAAAATGAGACCAGTCTAACGGAGATTCGTTTCGTCCTCTTGGATCAAAAAGATTATGTCCTCTTTGAAAAGCTTCTCAGTGCTGGACAGACAGAAGATGAGTTAGCGTAAGTACTTACTTCTGTTAAGTACTGGTAGATCAAGAAGTGCTGATGGGACGGGCGTAGCAATCACAACCATTGTGGGATCTCTTAGCCCCCCTTTTCAGTTCCTTACTTCCATAGCGATTTACCTGAGTTTTCTCCTGGCGTTGTCTTTACATTAACCTAGCGACTATCCCTGAACGAGATATTCTAGAAACAGTCGAAATCACCTGTTTTTAGAGCAAAGCCATTTTTTCACTCAAAGGTATTTGTGGCAGATGTTATTGCGAAGCTCCTCATGCATCTTATCTTCAGGTCAAAATAGTATACCAATATCACCATTTTCTCCCTATACTCCCTCATAATGAGATTTCCTAGTTGCAGGTCCTCAAAAATTGACAAATCTATGAAATTTGTTACAATTAAGAAATAAATATCGTTATTTGGACATCAAATAAATACAACAAGGAAGACTCATGAACGCTAAATTCGCCTATATTCTCGTACCGCTGGCATTTTCAAGTAGCTTTGCCGCAGGACCTCAAGCAAAGTATCAACATGAGACAGTTGCATTAAATGCAAGATTTCTTGATGCTGCAAAAGCAGGCTTAACTAATGCAATGATCCATCTTCTCAAAGAAGGTGCCGATATGAACGCTCGCAATGATAAGGGTTATACAGCTCTTCATTTAGCAGTTGGTGATGGCCATAGCGGTACAGTTCAGGCTCTTGTTGATATGAAGGCTGACATAAATCCAGGAAGTCCGGCAACCGGTCTCAGTGCTCTCCATGAAGCTGCAGCAAATGGTCATAGTGATTGCGTAAGGGTGCTTTTAAAAGCTTGCCTTGACAATGGTAAGAATGGTAGACCAATGTCTTTTAACCTCGAAGTACCTCTCCAACTTGCCATTGCAAGGGGACACAATGAGTGCGTCAAGATTTTTCTTGCCGCAAAAGATTATAATAATGGGCAGAATGTTTTTAACGACTTAACGCCATTGCTTTACATAGCCGCTAGAGACGGCAAAAGTGATTGCTTACAGACTATTGTTGATGAAGTAGTACTACGCGTTAAGGCACCTATTCCCCCTCATGTTCTCGGCGAAGCCTTTCAACGCGGTCATATTGATTGCATAAAAGTACTTATAAAATACAGCTACTTGCTGGTCCCTACTGATGAAATCAATAAACAGCTGCTTGCCGACCTGGTATCTGCAACCTTAGATTTTGAAAATTTAAACTGGTACGAAGAAACTCAAGATGATCTGATAATTTTTTCTCTTGATCAGATTGAAGAAAGAAAAAAGTCTGCTTCTATTGCACTAAAAGGAGCACAAGATGCCGCTGTTCGTTATTTTCTAACAAAGCTTAAGCAGATTATCGCCAATCTAAGTTATTGTGCACCATGTGAGGAACTGCTTAAGGACGCACATAAGCTTGAAAAGCTCGTGAGAGAAGGTCTCATAGAAAGATCTGGAAAATTGGCAGCTGCAAGAGAGCGCAAAGTTCATTTTGCACAATAATAACAACTGCAGAGAAATAGACTCTCGTCATGGAAGTGCCGAAGTGGTTTAGTCTTTATCGCTGATCGCTTTGGGAACTTCTCTGACCACATCTTTTGCAGCTTTGTCATCGCGTAATCCCTTATAGCGGCCTACCCGCAGCCTACCAGCTTTTGTCCAGTTAGCAAAACGGAATTCAGCAACAAGTTGCGGCTTTACCCAGTGGATACCTTGAGTTGCATCATCATAATCAGCAAATGGACACTTCTTGATTTCAAGAGGGTACAATTTTTTGCTGAGCAGTGCGAGGACGTCTTCTGTATAGCCGGTACCTACTTTACCTGCGAACATAAGTTTATTGCCGTTATAATAGCCAACTAAGAGCGCACCAAAGCCCTGTCTTGTGCCCTTAGGATCGGTATAGCCTGCAATAACGAGCTCTTGCTTCATAATGCACTTAAATTTGAGCCAATTGGGAGATCGTACCCCAACATAGATGCTCGAGCTTTTTTTAGCGATGAGACCCTCCCACCCCTTTTTGCATGCTTCTTTAAAAAAAGATAGCCCATCACCGGTTTTATGCTCCGTGTAGACAAGCATAGTATTAAAAGCTAAAAGTCGCTTGAGTATTTTTTTGCGAGCAAGGAGGGGCAAAGTGCGCACATCATAGCCCTCAGCATACATCACATCAAAAATGCAGAAGCTGATTTTTATCGTTTTCTCGAGCGTTTTGATTTGTGACTCATTAGTAAGATTAATGCGCTTCTGTAGGAGCTGGAAATCTGAGAGACCAGCCTTCTTTGAGATGATCTCGCCATCTATAATAAAATTATCAGATTCCTGTTCTTCAAAAGCCTTCACGAGTTCAGGATATGCAATATTTTTAATTTTGTTATTACGTGATTTGAGGGTAACTTTGCCATTTTTTTTAAATACGAGGCACCTTTCTCCATCGAACTTATGCTCAAATATCCAGTCATCGCTTGAAAAATATTTATCCGTTAGGGTAGCGAGCATAGGATCAACAAAAGAGGGCTCCGCCAGCTTTCTTCGTTTTTGTAGCTCTTGGGACGAACAATCTGCAAAGACATTTTTTCTAGGCATTGGTGTATCTTTCTCTTACCTAAGTGCAAGGCATCTCATGTAGGCTATCAAAATGGGCAACAGAGCTGCAAGATTCTGGCCTTATAGATTTCGCTGCTTTATATAGATACTATGATGCAAAGAAAAACTTCCCAAGAGGTATATAACGGCTTGCATATAATGTTTATTGAACATAAGTCTTGCTTCGCTATTAAAAAAAGCTCCGCTCACTCAATTGATTTCAATTCATCCAAACGGCTTAATAGCCGTGGCATTCTTGGCATTGAGTAAGCAGCTTCGCAACGACCGTCTGACACTGATAGTTTCTGCGCCACTTACAAAGAAGAAGCATTACGTATCAGAAGCTTGCTCAGCCATGTTAAGCAACGAACACTTCAGAATGAAGCCATCCTCACTATCATAGGAGTAATCAAAAGACTTTGCGGCACTGATATTATATAGTACTTCCAAACCCAATAAACCCTTGGGTAAATGAAAATGGTGAATGCTCACTTGAGCAATGAATGTGATCAATGCCAAACGACAAATAAAGCGTACTAAAGACAAACAGTCGATTCGACCATCGAATAAAAGGCTTGAAACGGTGACCGTAAAAGTAGTAATCGCAATCATTAGGAAGAAGAGTGCCTCCTTCAAGGGTTGTAAGCAACTTAAAGCGATCTTTATACACGAGCCAATAGTCCCCACCAATTCCTATCCCATCATACATCAATCCAATCCTAAGTGCTCCTGTATCTTCCCAATACTTTCCAAACTGAAGATCTATACCTACTCGTCTAACAGAGCGCGACCAGCCTTCAATAAATGTTCCGAATTTAAACAGATAGTTTGTATCGGGGTAACGTACATAGCCATTGAAAGCAAATGAGGTGTGAGCTAAATGAGTTGGCCTAGAATCAAAATCATGCCATACATAACCATCAAATCGTGATTCAATAGAAACGGGGAAAGGACCTTCATAGGGAGCAAAGAATACTTCGTGGGCTTTGATAGATGATAGAGAGCACGCAAGAACTAGTGCGAGAATTTTGTGTAACATGAGACTTCCTTTGCATTATTTTGTATTCCTTCTCATGAAAAAGAATATACGGCAAAGCTCCGAGTTCGTCAATGTTGAGAGCGCTTCTCGAGACCTCCAGCACGGAGATATCAGTGACACTGTATAGAGTAATCACAGGCAAAATAGATCTTTATCTAAGATCAATTGTAGCGGTGCACTGGAAATGAGAACGATTTACAAAAGGATATGAGCTGCTTCGAAATGCTCATGCTAGTACAAGTTAGTTGCCCGCTGTTTCTGCTTATAAAACTTAGATTGTTGCTTTGCACCTAAGCTTGTGTGTGGACCAATGGTTTCTTTGGCATTCTCCATCACAGTAATATACTGCTTTACAGCGCCCACAACGAAAAGTTTTATGCATCTTATAACAGAAAGCACATCTATAGTGTGCCTCCTCAAGGACTTTTACAAGATGCTGATGCCCATATTCTTGAGCAAGCATTAGAGCTGTCTCACCACTAACTGTTTTTTTTGTTAGGTTGGCTCCCTGGGCAAGCAGCACTTTTACAACTTTTTCGTGACCTTGTGTAACAGCCATATGAAGTGCGGTTGCACCGCTATCTCCCATAATACCATTGACGGGAACACCTTTCTCGCATAAGAATTGAACAACCCCAGCATGATTTTTAATAGCTGCAAAGTGTAGGTGAGGTCTGGCAATTGTCTCACCCGGAGTTTTTAAGAGTGCACCCTTTTCAAAAAGGTACCGAGCTACTTCTTCACGTCCCTCCTGGCATGCTAAATAGAATGGAGTACATTGATTGTTATCTTGAGCATTAACATCTGCTTTCTTGTCTACCAGAAGCTTGACGACTCCTAAATTCCCGATGTAAGCAGCTACATGAAGTGGAGTCATGCCGTTAGAAGCCCGGGCCATCACCTGTGCATTGTTCTCTAGCAGAAAACTAACCACATCTTGATGCCCTTCGTTAGCAGCGATATAAAGCGCTGTGCTGCCATCATTATAGAGAGCCTCTAAAAGAGCACCCTTTTCAAAAAGGTATCGCGCTACATCGACATGACCTTCTTGGCATGCTAAATAGAATGGAGTTGATTGATTCTTGGTACGCGCGTTTACCTGAGCATTTTTTTCGACAAGAAGCTTCACTATCTCAAGATGCCCATTAGAAGATGCTACATGAAGAGGCGTGGCATTATCCTGATCAATTGGGTCAACCTCAATATTCGGTTGATCTAATAGTAATGCTACAATTGAAGCTTGATTATTGTGACATGCTATATGTAAGGGATTGTGACGCTTATCATCCGGTTCATTATACCGTGCTCCCGCCGCCAAGAGTTCTTGCATGCAACCTATATTGCCGGCTTGACTGGCATAATGCATAGGCGTACATCCACTTGTATCTCGAACATTACTATCAGCTCGATTTTCAAGAAGCAGTCGCACAAATGGTCTTCTATCTCCATTAGATAGGCAGAAAACGTGAAGAAGCGTAACACCTTGTTCATTAATAGAGGCATTTACATCGATCCCCCGATTAATATGTTCCTGCAATGCAACAAGATTGTTAACAATCGTCATAATTTCTCTTATCACAGGAGAACTCAGGTTAATTCGTGTAAGGTGATACCCTTTAACCGTAAGCATGGGTGCACAAAGAAAAAGAAGTATGCAAAGCTTTTTCATAATAGTTCCTTGAGATCGTATAGTGTTAAAAACTATTTTTTTCTTATACCTGAGCATGTACAGCGCAATGGCCTACTTTTCTTGGAAAGCTACCTTGCTCGGTGATTTAATTTTAGAGGTGTATTGCCCGGTTTGGCCCGCTGTAAATATTCCTGTACAACTTGTTGTACCACCTCAGTCGAAGAAAGAGAGTCGATCCCGTTAAAAACCCCACGAGAATTATTTTTGTCTGATTTTTCCCTATATAGCGGTCTATTTTAGGGGGTAGGTCTACATCAATGATGTGAGATTATAGTATATCGCTTTTTACAAAATTGTCAATTGATAATTTTTTTCCGCTTCAAGGTTATTGCTCTATAGCTACCTTCTCCGGCTTTGATCGCTGCTTTTCAAATATAACAAGCTCTTTCTTGCAAAAAGAGGCTCTGTGGGCTTCGTTTCACCTTCTTGGGCTCTATCTTGCCGAGAATAGCCAAAATACGTCCTAGCCTCGAATACCACCAAAAGAATGTGGCGGTGGTGCAGGGATTCTTCAGTTTATATCGATTTCATAGGCCCTTTTGTCGAGGAGCATCAGTGCTAGTACACTGAGATATGAAGGCCGCAAATGTTTCAGATATGAAAGAAAATAGATTTATAATATGATAAAATTGACACAATGGCCGGTCTATGGTATAGTAAGAATAATAATAACAACGTAACATAAGGAAATAAACCATGAAATTACGTAACTTGATAGTGATTGCACTATCGTTTCTCACGGTATCTCTACAAGGAGCTGCACCAGCGATTCCTGTTGGAAGACAAAACCAAGTCCAATCAGATGCAAACCAACAGGCATTTCAACAGCAGCCCTTCTTTACTTTAGCAGTATTGCAAGACACAACAGGTTATACTAATCTGGCTGATCATCTAAAAGCTGAGCAAAGAGCTATACGAGCTGCAGGATACGATACCTCTGAAGTGGACCCCAAAGACTGGCATTTGTCGGTGATAATTTTGGCGGTACCATTTCCCAATGGCAGATTTTCAGCACAGTATGCACAAAATGCTCTTGATGCGCTAGAAGCAATCATTAATAAACACCTTGCACGGCTTACCGGCGTACAGTTCAAATTTAAAGAGCTTTCATCCATCGGGCCTAAGTTCTTGGCTGCCATGTATGAGCGCGTAGGGAAGAAGGCTTTCTATAGAGTATATGGTGACATTATCCGAGAATTTTTCGATCTCTATCCAAATAGTTGGAGCTTTTACGGCTATTCGATGGTGCCGCATATAAGTGTAGCAATGACACCCAAAGGTTCCGCACCAGTAGCAGTTCCGATACAAATTCAGACTGCTCCTCGCAAGGCCATTCCTGACGTCGAGTTGCGCTTTACAGGTAGAGCATATCAGCGCAAGCTTAAAATAGCTGCACGTTATAAAGATGCACAAAATAAGTGGGTTGAACTAGAATCAAACCCTATTTAAAAAGAACGTTTACAAGAGGCCTCCGCAAGGGGGCCTTCTTTTTTGGATATTACTCGATTTCCGCTGTGAAAGGTATGAGAAGCTTCTTAATAAAGGGAGTTTTAGGATGTGCACGAAGCTCGTCATAGCTTCCTGCCTGTTCAATCACACCCTGTACCATTACGGCAACGTGTGCACCAAAGAATTGAGCATCTTCATATTGGTGTGTTACGAGGATAATCGGAATCTCTAACGCTGAAAAAAGATTTTTTAAGTGAGTTGCCACCTCAAATTTCGTTGCCTGATCTATGCTTGAAAGCGGCTCGTCCAAAAGCATGAGCTTTGGCTTGACTGCAAGCGCTCGCGCCAAGGCGACGCGCTGCTGCTGGCCACCAGAAAGTTCTGTTACTGATCTTTTTTCATAACCAGAAAGCTCCATGAACTCAAGTAAGTCGGCGACAGTCTTTTTCTGCTCTTCTGCTGATACTCCTCGCACTCGCAGACCATAGGCAATATTGCCTGCCACGCTCAAGTGCGGAAATAGTCCGTAGTTTTGAGGGAGGTAACTTATGTTGCGCTGCTCAATGGGAAGCTGTGTGATCGTCTTTCCAGCAAGTATGATGTCGCCCTTCTTGGGCTTAATAATACCCGTGATCGTTTTTAATAAGGTGGTTTTTCCGCTCCCTGACACGCCTAACAACACAAGAGTCGTTCGAGCAGGAACTTCCAGCTGCAAGTTGGTAAGTACGTCATAATCGCCGTACCCTGCCGTTATGTTTCTTAGAAAAAGCCCTTCCATGTGGTTCTTTCCTTGGTAAAAGCTTTAAATGATAATAATGCCAGTAGAGAAGCAGTCGTTGCAAGAATCGTAGCCGCAAGTGCTGGAAACAGTGCTGATGAATTCACTGCAATGAAGGTAGGAATATCTTCAGTCTTAAAGGGTATAATTCCTGCAAAGATAAGACTCCCACCTAGTTCACCCATCCCACGGGCCCAGCATAAGGCCGTTCCCGCAATAATATCTTTGAACGCGATCGGTACAAAGATGGTCCAAAAAACCTGTGATTCAGATGCACCGAGGGATTTTGCGGTAATATCAACCCCCGAAATTTGTGTCTCTCTAAATTTTCGTGCAGCAAAAGAGACGACAAAGGGAGTGCAGACAAACGTTTTTGCGAGCACAATTGCAAGGTATGTATAGGCGATATTAATCCCAAACGGTGAATCTGGTCCAAGCATCATAAAGAGGATGATACCTTCAGCGACTGGTGGGAATGTCTGAGGTACGTCAATCATTAACGTCTCAAGAAGAGACTTGTACCTAATGTTTTTTATGGCAAATATATAGGCAAGAGGAACGCCAAAGAGAATTGAAAGCAGTGCGGTAACACAGGAGGATGAGACACTTATCCATAAGGCACTCAATATTCGTGGGTTTGCAAATATGGGGAGTATCTTATCAATCTTCTGTATCGCGATAATATACTGATAAAAAAAGATTATGAGAAACCATGCAAGAAGCAGAGATCCCAATGCATAGAGAATGATCATGCCTGTCCGATGTGCACCAGCTCTCATCGTCTTCCTGACTTCTTTTTGTGTGTATATTCGTCTATGTATCTTTACCATACTTACCAACGAAATTGCAATGGATCTAACTCGGAGGGTAGACTATCACCTGAAAGCTTAAGATCATCGGCCTTGGGTAACTCAGTCGCTAGGCATAAGCCATAAACTATTGTCATTGCTTGTGTCTTTGGGATATCCTAGCAGAAGACACCATGCGGCAGAAAGAAGACGATGAAAGAAGATGTACTAGTACAAGATGGCATTACGATTCCTGGCAATGAGCTTGAAATAACAGCTAGTAGAGCCAGTGGTCCCGGTGGTCAAAATGTAAATAAAGTGAGCTCTCGAATCACGGTGCGTTGGAATGTAAAGGAAACTCAGGCACTGACTGAAGAGCAAAAGAGGCTGGTAATGACTAACCTCAAAAGTGAGATCACTGAGCATGGTGATATCCTTATAAACCAAAGTGAATCTCGCAGTCAGTTTATCAACAAAGAGAAGGCTCTCAAAGAGTTAGCAAAGCGTATCAAAGCAGCGTTAAAAAAACCGAAAAAACGCCTCAAATCGACTGTTTCAAAAAGCGTAAAAGAATCCCGCATGCATGAAAAAAAAGAGCGGAGCAGTATTAAACGGCTCCGCCATAAGAAATTTGAAGAATGAAATTTATGCTTGGGGATTTAAATAATCGTACATCCAAGCTGCTGCAGCTCCCCCCGCAAAATTAGCCACAAAATAAACCCATAAATTCGACCATGCAGTAAGTCCCATAATTGGCAAACTCAAGGCAACAGCAGGATTGAGTGCTGCTCCTGATACAGCTCCTACTGCAAGAATTCCTGCAAGGAGCGTAAACCCGATCGCTACTCCAAAGTAGGAGTTACCACGGCTTGCTGGACTTGTTGCTACTTGAAGGACGACAAACACCAATGCAAAGGTAAAGAGAAATTCGACCAAGAGCATATGATGTGACAAAAATGGGCTTGGAAATTGAAGCTTTCTTTGCAGAAGCTCAAGAATGATTTCATTTTGGGCGATCAGAAAGCGAACAAGAACTGCCGCTATAACTGCGCCTAGTGATTGAGCAAGCATATAGGGAAGTACCGATAGAGTGTTCAGTTGTCCTCGCATCCATACACCAAGAGATACCGCTGGATTATAGTGACCACCTGATAGGGGTGCCCCAGCATAGACAAAAGCAGCTAGGATAACTGCAGCCGCAATGCCGGTAGAGGCTCCAAACATTGTGCAGCAACCGATAGTGAATACAAGAAAAAAAGTTCCCAACGCTTCGGTAACATATTTTCGCATGTGTTGTTGATAGGCTTCTAACATAAGAGTCTCCTTTTTTAGAGGTTGTTAAGATGTGCATGAAAGAGTACCAAAGAGTTGGGTAAATGCAAGTTAGCTTGCACAAGTTGATTGATTTCTAGATGGTTTAAAACAATTCATGCGGACCAAAGTAGACTACTTAAGATTGCGATTTAGAAAGATTTCGCCGCATCAAAGTGAGGAGATGGAGGCGGAATCTTTTGCCTGCGTTTAGCCTTCCCAGTCAAACAAATTAAAATTATGCCCTGGTTAAAAATAGATTTCGCCACATCAAAATCCAGAGATAAGGGCGGAAAAAAATCGCTTTTTTGCCGAAAAATACTTGAGCTCAGCCTTGTATCAAGTACACTTAGAGCAAAAAAAATCTTCCGAGCTTGGAGAAACCATGAATGTATTCATCAAAATCTTACTGTGTATTAGTTGCTTTTCTCTCTCACAGGCGCAAGAAGCGCAGGTAATTCGTGCTGCTATCGATATAGGATCCGGAGGGCCGAAGCTTCGAGTTGCGGAAGTGGATTTGACTATAAGCAAGGTCAAGCTAGTACACAGTGAGCAGTACCCTGTCATATTCTACGAAAGTATAGCCCAGAGCAGAACGCTGAGCCCTGAAATCATGCTAAAAGGCCTCGTGGCAATCAAGAATGCTATTGATTTAGCAAAATCCCACGGAGCTGAAGGAATTGTCCTCATCGGAACATCGGTATTTCGTAATGCGATTAATGGTAATGAGTTTGCCTCCAAGATCCTGAAAGAAACCGGTTTGCCAGTACATATCTTAGATCAAGATCTTGAAGGTAAGTTAGCATTTCATTCAGTTTTGGCAAAAGCAGAGGTAGACGCTAATCATCTTATTATGTGGGACATTGGTGGTGGAAGTACACAACTTGTGGGAACGACTCAGGATGGGTTCTATATAATCGACGCAAGTAATGAGGGATCGGGACCATTTAGAGATCATATCATTTCATCCATCCAAAGGAAGGATCTAAAAGATTGTAAAAGTCCTAATCCACTATCTTCTGTCCATGCTCATGCGGCGGTAGAACATGCTTCTAAGCTTTCCACAAAGGTTCACCCTATTCTTAAAAATAAATTGTACCAATCAGGCACTAGCCTCGTAGGTGTTGGCAGCGTGCTTGGAAAAGGTCTTTTTGTTCTTATGAATAAAAAAGATTCATTCACCACCCAGGAGCTTGAGTCAGTCGTTGACTCACTTATTGGTAAGAAGGATGATGAATTAGGTGGTGGTGATTATGCTTGTATTGAAGTTTCTAATGCCCTGCTGGTTCTTGGATTTATGAAGGGATTGGGCATTAAGCAACTATCTGTTATGGATGTCAACAATGCTGAGGGAGCTATGATATATAAGGCTTTCTGGAAGTGAAAGTTTGTTTCATAGGCGCTTAAGATAGAGAAAGCAGGTTAGAATATCGGGGTCATATGAGCTTAGGCAGTAACTATGATCCTTATTCTAAACCTTCTCAGATTGTCGTATTAGTTAAGGAATTTTTGAAATAATACTTTTTTGTACAAATTCAAAAGCTTCCTCAAAGTCCCAGTTACTCGCTGTTGCTGGTAACAGCTTTATCATGTCCGTTTGAAAGTCTTTATGGGCACGCTTTTGTTTCATATTTTGCTCAAATATTTTTCCGCTAATTTGGGTACCTTCATGTGCGCAGTATCTATGAAATATGGCAAGACTAAGCTCTAAATCAGCCTGACCCTCACTAAAAATTTGATGCACATCAAAGAGATCCCTTGCTTTCCTTCGTTGAAATAGCGCGCGTATTTTTGTGGCCATGAGCTCTTCCAATGAATACGTTGTTATGGTCGCAAACCCACTGTACCATTCGTTATTCATTGAAAATATCTTGTAATGAAGATCTTGCACTTGGAAGTGCTCGCGTGTATTTATCTCGATTTTAAGTCGCATCGGTTTATTGTTGATCGACGTGTAGCGATAGATAAGCTTAACACTCTGGGGAGTCTTTTTCCAAAGTGGTTCTCCAAGCCAAGTATCCAACTTATCTCGAATAGCATTCAAAGTATCCCCAATCGGTTCGGCTCTGAGTTGCACGAAATCAAGGTCTTCACTATATCTAAGTGCAGGAGATAGGTATAGCGTATTAAGAGCTGTACCACCTCGAAATACTAAGGCCTTATTAACTATCGTAGTTTGGTACATTTCGATAAGAGCTCTTTTAATAATAAGGTCCTGCTCGACCATAGCTAATTCTTGCCATGGAGCATACGCTTTCCATGACTCAATAAAATTTTGTGAAATCATAAGTCACTTTCTACAGTGGTGTTTTCAATAATTTTCCACCTCTTAGATCGCGCGCATCCCTTTGTTGGTAAACCTGATTCCAGACGAATATACTTAAAATCTTTTGATGCTATATATCGAGCTAACGTATCGATAATAACTTTTTGATGCTCAGGTACGAGAGAATCAATATGCTCAAGCACATAGCCCAAGCGTTGCACCCATGCATATTGTCGCGAGTTTTTTGCGAGTACAATAAGTTCATTTGGGTCAAGTGCTTCAACGAGCTCAGATAATACGGTAGCAGAATGATTGATACCGCCACTTTCGTGCGGGTAAAGAAATAGGTCCATTGCGGTTACCTCCGGTGAGGAGATAGATAGATATCCTGTTGTAACAGTAATTTTCTTGATGGGTAGGTTTGAAAGGATCTTTTTATAAATAAAATCTATACGAACCATCCCAAAATGTAAATTATCCTTAAATCGCTTACTTAAGACAACTTGAAAGGCTCCAGGTTTCTGATGAGATGCACCATAGTAGGAAGCGGCGGTTAAGAGCCCTGCATAATAGGTGACTTTAAGGTACGCCATAAGTATAGGAACTAATTCCTCAGCTGGCAAGCAACCTAAGCTTTTGTATTCCGGCGGAATAATCACGTATAATCCCTTTGCGGGACTGATAAGCTCTCCACGTTTTTTATAGCGTGAAACGGCAGCATATAGACTAGCCTTAGTTACATTTAGATCCGTAAAAGCTTGCTCGAGAGTGAAATACACTCTCCCATTTGCACGAACTTTTTTAAGATAATCGGAAAACATGCCATGTGCCTTAACTGTCATTTTTTGATAGTTTGGACACATGATAGCTTTTTTTTGCCAGCAACACAATACTCTCTTGGAGAATTGAATAAGGGTTGTGCTTGGACATGAATTAAAGCATCTATACACTTTTCATTATTTTTATAGTAAGCACCAGATTGCCTCACACAAAATCCTTGCACCTACTCGTGCGCTTCGTATATGCTCATTAAGATGATTCCTATCGATTAAGAGGTTCTCTATGGGATTATACTCACCCTTAGATGAGGTATTGTGGTATTTACCTCCTCATCACATTAAGCAGTTACGATCTGATGTATCTGCTGACGTTGTAATTATTGGTGGTGGGATGGCCGGACTTACTGCTGCACAAGCATTTGCAAAAAAGGGCTGCTCAGTCATCGTACTTGAAAAAAGCTTTTGTGGAGCTGGAGCAAGTGGTAAAAGCTCTGGGTTCATTACTCCAGATTCTGAATTCTCCCTAGGCTCATTCGTTGAACGATATGGCCCTGTGAGAAGCACGACTCTTATGGGAGTTTGTAATTTCTGGAGTTACCCATATCAAGCATACTATAGAAAACTACGAGATAGCATGCAATTATGCAGTCCAGGATACGTTGGTTGTTGCTTCGACAAAGCAAGATTATGAAAAAATCCTCGTGCCTGAATATACTGCCCGCATGCACTTAGGGTATGACACCGTCCTCTATCCCGATCTTTCTGGAGTTCTTAATTCAGAACACTATCACGGTGGAATAAGCTATGGCGATACCTTTGGGATCAATGGCTACCAGTATCTGCAAGCACTCAAAAAGACACTCACCGACCAGTCGGTAATGATCTATGAAGAAACGCCTGCTCTTGAGCTTAAGAAACAGCTGGTGATTACTCCGTATGCTCAGGTTAAAGCACAGTATGTCGTGTTGTGCATGGATCGTTTTACGCCTGATCTTGGAGCTTTGAGTACAGAGATCTACCATGTACAAACGTTTCTTATGGCCTCAGATCAGCTCACCGATCGAGAAAGAGCATCAATCTTTCCACAGAAACCCTATATGATCTGGGACACTGATCTTCTTTACCAATATTATCGCATTACCAGAGATAATAGAATGTTACTGGGGGGCGCTACACTTACACAGACGTATGCATCTAAGGCTCATCATGATAACACCACTATGTATGCTAAGCTTACCTCCTACTGGGCGGCAAAATTTCCCCAAGTGAAGCCTCAATTTAGGTATATGTGGCCAGGTCTTATTGGAGTAAGCAAAGATATTATGCCACTTGCAGGACGCGATACTCATGATGCATCTCGGTATTATGTTGCTGCGGCAGCGGGACTTCCTTGGGCAGCGGCACTAGGATCATATGCAGCAGATGTGCTATTAGATGGCCGTTCAGAGCTAGATGAATTTTTTAATCCGTACCGACATTTCACCTTTGGGCCCGGTATACAGCGCATATTGGGGACCAGACTTACCTTTGCTCTCTCACATGTAACGAGCTTAAAAAGCTTTTAGGCCCTCTATCTGAGCTCTATGCTCCAATAAGGAAATTAGTCTTCAAGCTGATCGATGAGGACGCCTTTTTGGTAGCGTTTATCGGGCGCCTTAATACGTCGCTGTAATCTATCTTTCAAATAGGTAGGAAACGAGTTAAAAGTCCGCCCTTGCGCATGGTTAGCATGTATACGTCCAACTGAGTCAGAGTCTTCATTAAATGACGCTACGCTAAATGCTTTAAGTAACTCAGCTTGGTCGATATTTGCTTGCGCCATAAAGAGATCCCAGAGAGTTGCGGTTGTACCGCTCGACCCTCCAAGTATCTTTGTTCCATCGTTACTAAATGCAACATCATATAATACCGCATCGATTGAAAAAGCTTGCATCTCGGCGCCCGTTTTTGCATTCCATAACGTTGCCTTTTTATTGACTGATCCGGTAAGAATATAGCTACCATCGGGACTATAACAGGCTGATGTTACATCGGCTCGTCCTGTTACACGATTCCGATGAACTAGATTAATACCTTCTTCACCCGTTTCTCGGTCCCAAAGCTTAACGATGCCATCACCGCCTCCTGAAAGTAGTTGCTTACTGTCAGGACTAAAACCTACCACCCAAACTTGTCTAAAGTCGTCATGGGTAATCTCGCGCACTAGTTTGCCGGTATTGGGATGTAATTCGAGAGCTCGACCATCGGCTGTACCTGCGAGTACACAAGTGCTATCAGGGCTATAGGCAATTGAGAGGAATCCGGGAACTGCGTCCACAACCGTTTGGTTGCCATAGAGACTGTAGACAATTTGTGGAACAGTTTTAGTATCACGATACAACCAAATGAGTTTACCGGTGTTTGCATTCCACATCTTAACGGTACCATCATGTGATCCTGTAAGAACCCGTTCACCATCGGGGCTAAAGGTAGCAAACACATGACCTTTTTCATGAGGAAACTCCAACTTTAAGGTACCGTCGAAAGCATTCCAAAGCCTTGCTTTTGAATCGCACGAACCTACAAGAATGTGGAATTCATCCTGGCTCAATGAAACTGTTTCAACACCGCTACCGTTTTGAATTTCAGTTATGAGGGCCCCATCATCCGCAAACAATGTTCTGATTGTGTTACCTGATCCAATGAAAATCAGCGAACCGTCTTTATTAAATGAGACAGAATTAACATACTCATTACCCTGTATTCTTTGAAGAACTGCTGACGCACTATTAAATTCGTAAGCTTTTTTGAGAGAACTATATCATGAGCGGGAATGCTTTCTCGTATGGGTGTAGCACTCAGAACTTCTTTATAAAGACTTTCAGAAGCGCATAGGGAAAAAACTGAGCAACTCAGCGTAAACGCGAGGACCTTATGATAGAACATTTTCATAGATTCTTTCCTAATGAATAGTAGTAAGTGAACAGCCATTGATGTTGATCACAGCATAGCAATAATGGTATTTTTTTCAATTTTTTTAACTAGGCATAACGAGGCTCTTGTTTTCCCCTAGTCACGACCACTCTCAAATATAACGAGTTGGAAAAGTTTCTAGAACATCGCTTAAGGCCGCCAACTGAATGGGGCCCTCATTGCTCTCAAGCTCTAAAGAAAACTTATCATTAAAGCGTGATGTCTCATCACGAACAGGAAGGTCTTCAACCTTTGGTGTACTTTCTTGCAAGTCGTTTTTTGGAGCAGCTTTTTGGAGAATGCTTGCAAGCTCTAGAGCGCCCCGTTCTTTGGCTAGAGTAAGAGCTGTTCTTCCATACGTATCCGCTTGGTCAACCTGTGCTCCGGCAGCAAGAAGCATTTCAATACCCTCTTTCGTACCTTTTTCAACTGCTCTCATAAGGGCAGTTTTACCATGGGTATCTGTTTGATGTACGTCAGCTCCTCCCTGTATAAGAAGATCAAAGGCCTCTTTGTTACGCTTGAGTACAGCATGAGTAAGCGCTGAATATCCTAAGTTATCTTGTGCGCGTACGTCTGCACCAGCTTTAATAAGCAAGGAAACAGCTTCGGGGAATTTTTCAGCAGCGAGCATGAGTGCCGTTGTGCCATGTGCATCTTTTTGATTGACGTCTGCCTTAGCTTTAATGAGAAGCTCTAGCCCCTCTTTAGATCCTTCTTGTATGACATGCATGAGTACTGATTTTCCAGTGGCATCTTTTTGATTCACATCAGCTCGTGCTTGTATAAGAACATCAAAGATAGCAGGATGATTTTGTAAAGCTGCATAGGTTAAAGCTGATCGTCCCCGATGATCTTGGTGGCCAATCAAAGCACCCTCTTTAATGAGAAGGCGAACTGTCTCAACATTACCCTCTTGGGTAGCAATTATAAGCGCCGTTTTGCCTTCATTGTCCGTCTGATTTACTAAGCAGCCTCCGGCAATAAGCATTTTAATAAGCTCTTGGGAGCCATTACTGAGAGCCTTCATAAGCACCGTTCTGCCTTCGGTATCCACTTCATGTATTCGAGCACCTGCTTGTAAAAGAAGTTCAACCCCCTCCTTTAAACCAGCTTCAGCAGTGCGCATAAGAATGGTTTCTCCATGAGCATCTTTTTGATGAAGCGGTGCTCCCGCTTGAATAAGCAGATCAAATATAGGGCGATGTGCCTGTAATACTGCATAGTCAAGGGCTGTCCTGTTGGTAGTATCAAGTACTGCCATGTCAGCACCAGCGCGTAAGAGTACCTGTACAAGTTCAGGCTGCCCCTGTTTCACTGCACGGATGAGAGGCGTTTCTCCTTGATGGTTTGCTTTGTTCAAGTGAGCTTTTGCAGCAATGAGAAGCTCAGCGCCCTCTTTAGCGCCACTTATAATGGCATGCATGAGGGGTGTATTTCCCTGAGTATCCTGTTGATTTATATCAGCTCCTGCTTGCATAAGTAGGTCAATCATAGCTTTATTATGGCGCAGTACCGCTTGGGTAAGCGCTGATCTCTCAAGCGCATCTTGTAACCCAATCTGTGCACCAGATTTAAGTAAGAGCTTTACCATGTCGGCATCATTGTTTTCAACGGCTATCATAAGAGGTGTTGTACCATACATATCTGCTTGGTTCAGCAAAGCACCCGCTTTGAGCAAAGCTTCAGAAGCTTCATGGTCACCTACTTCTAATGCTATGATAAGTGCAGTTTTTCCTTGTTCGTCAGCTGCATTAACTTGAGCACCAGCTTTCACAAGCCACTCTATACCATCTAATGACCCTTGCTCAACTGCCTTCATAAGAACTGAGACACCCCCAGTATCTTTTTGATGTACATCAGCACCGAATGCCAACAACAGATCAAAGAGCGTTTTATTGCCTATCACTGTCGCAATGACCAAGGCAGAAGTTCCTTCTGTATCTTGCAACCCCACCTGTGCACCGGCCTTCAGTAAGAGACGAGCAATCTCAAGATTGCCCCTTTCTGTAGCGCTCATAAGTGCCGTCCTACCCTCAGCATCGGTAAGATTCACTTCAGCTCCTGTTTCAAGAAGTTCTTTTACTCGTTCTAGAGAGCCCCTTTCTACAGCGTTCATAAGAGGGACTTTTGCTAACTCTTCTTTTTCCAAAGTAGGTGTTGCTAATGGTTCTTGAGATGGTGGGGAAACGTGTTGATATTGAGGCACCAACATGTTAGCTCCAAGAGGTTCACCAACCGCTGCTTGAATGGTAGCAGTTTCAGTTGCTGTAGGTACCTCAGGTACGAGCTTTTCGGCACGTACTGGTACTGCACTTTCTGCCTTTTCTACCTTAGATACTTCTTGAGGTGCTACCTGCATTGCTATCTGAGGAATTTCGTGTGGAGCAACTCCTGCCTCAATTGGGGCAATGGACTGAAGTTGATGTGTGGAAGCAGGTTCCTGTAGTAGCGCTAAAGGTTCTCCAGATGTCAGAGGAGTTTGCTCTAATGCATTCTTAACACGCGATTCCGTAACTTCAAGAGGCTTGTCAAATGCAGCGAAAGTTTGAATCTTAACAACTTCTGGCTGTATGGCTACTTTTATTGCATCCTCTGCCACGCTAACTAGTGCTGTACTCGCAGCGGAAGATCCTTCGTAAGGCATCACGTTAGGCGCTATGTCAGTCACCGGTGGGGATACGAGAGGTGTGAGTTCTTGAGGTACTTCTCGTCGAGTACTTGTTTCAGGAGAAACAGGAGAAATGACTTGCTTTGGTAGTTCTGATAACTCGGGTTGCTTGGGCTGTTTTTCAATTTTTTCTTGGGTAATGGCGGGCGCACTTATTTCTGGTTGCAGTGTCTTTGGAATAGGCGCTGGTGGAATTTCTTCAAGTAAGCTCAGCAATGTTTCTCGCTCTTTTGGTACAGCTCTTTCTGCATAACAGTGTGCAGTAATACTTACTACGCACAGATAGAGTATCCTTTTCATAAACTCGCCCTCTTACATGTTTCTTCTTTGACGTTCATAATGATGTGTAGTATACGGAATTCTCCCTAAAGAAATCAACATTTCTTCACGTACCCGCTTATTCTCAATGAGGAGGATTCTCTGGAACTATTGATTATTGGTACTGATTTAGAGATACTTAAAAAAAAGGATCGAACTATGAAACTACTTTATGGACTTTTGCTTATGACAGTATCAACTCAGGCACACTCGTTAAAACTCACCGCCTCATTTAGCGATGGACAACCTTTACCGCTTGAAAGTGGCTGGAAGTCTGGCAACATAGTACCCCGGCTTTCGTGGAATGGTACTCCTGAAAAAACAAAGTCCTTCGCTCTGATTTGCGATGATCCCGATGCACCAACGGCGCAGCCTTGGGTACATTGGGTAATCTTCAATATTCCAACAACTGAGACCAGTCTTCCTTCTGATGCCAAGGGTAGTGTGCAGGGCATAAATTCTTATGGTAAACAGGGCTATGGAGGTCCGTACCCTCCTGAAGGGCAAACTCATCGCTATTATTTTAAGCTGTATGCTCTTGATACTCTGCTATCTCTACCTGCAGGCAGCACTAAAGAACAGCTTGAGTCAGCAATGAAAGGCCATATACTTGCAACGGCCCAGATTATGGGTACCTATGCCCGCAAAAAATAAAGGATGCTGATTCACCATGCTCAATTACTGTCATCAATCTTGAGTGCCGGGTGCCTTGCCAATGATCTGTTAAGTAGGTACCTCAGCTGACTTGTATCCCAAGGTTCCTAAAATAAAAAACCACCAAAAAAGAGGAGCGTTAAGCTCCTCTTATGGAATCAAAACTGTGTATCTTATCGGCGTCGAGAAAGTTTTACAAGTAAGCGAACGATTTCAAGGTAGAGCCAGATAAGCGTTACGAGTAAGCTAAATGCTGCATACCATTCCATGAATTTAGGAAGTCCTCGTTCTTCACCCTTCTCAATCAGATCAAAATCTAAGAGAAGATTGAATGCCGCAATTCCCACGACAAAGAGACTAAATCCAATACTTAAGAGACTTGAATTTTGATAGAATGATGTGGTGTTCATACCAAAGAATGATGATACAAACACAATCAAATACGTAACAGCAATAGCAGCTGTGGCGGTAAGCAATACGCTTCGAAGAGTTTCGGTAACTTTGATAATTTCAAGACGATACAGTAATAACATCGCTACAGCAGTTGCTCCTGAGAGCGTAACCGCAGCTAATGGTATTCCTGGATAGACTATTTCTAATGTCAGAGCCATAATGCTCAGAGTTATACCTTGTCCAAAAGCATAGGGTAGAGCAACATACGGAGTCAGGTGCGGCGCAAATACTGCTATGATGCCACAAACCAAACTCAGAATAAATCCGCCCCCTAGAGCTATGCCCATCAGAGATGATTGACCTGCAAACAGGTACCATCCAAGCCCTGCCCCAACTGCTAGAGCAGCAAAGAGATAGGATATTTTTGCAAGTGTTCCCGATTGCGTCATAGCTTGGGATGATCCATATAGCTCTCTATTGGAGAATGCGTCTTTTACTGGGTTAAATGACATAGGTGTGACCTTTCAGGTAATAAAATAAGCCTTTGAGCTTCTATACTCACTACAAGTATACCATTAGGGGAATTTTTCTCAAGGGCTGAAGGCGCTTAGGCGGCCGCACGGGCGTATAGCAGGACATTGCAAGGGGCTCGCGTGCTTATAATGCCCTACTGGAGCCCCTTAAGTCGGCTAGTTTGCCAAGGGACTCAGATTGTTAAAGAGCTTAATTAGTGCATTAAGATAGCTGAATTTTGCGTTTGAGCAGGTGCAAGGATGCTTTCTTCATGGAAACTCCGTCTAAACCGACCCTTTTGCAAGATTAGGCTATGTTGTCATACTGGAAATACCTATGAAAAAATAAGACCGATACCTGATATAAGGGGGTTTCGTGAAATTTAAAGTACTACGTCTGCTCTTCGTGAGCGGGCTTTTCTGGGGACACGCTCTCAATGCAAGAGTATATGACGTATTAGGCTATTATCAGACACTTGAGGTTTCAACCGATGCTTCAGTTGAAGATATTAAGAAAGCGTACAGAAAGCTTGCCTTACAATGGCACCCGGATAAGAACCAAAGCCCTGAGGCTACAGATAAGTTTAGTCTGATTAGCAACGCTTATGACGTTCTTCATGATCCCCAAAAGCGCAGAGCCTATGATGTACGTGTACCCGAGGAACCTTCTTCTCAACCAAGAATGCCTGCTACAGGTACCCGCCCAACGCATCAGAGTACACACCCCAAAAAGAATGCAGCATATACTAAGGAACACCGTGCTCAATGGCAAGAAGAGCTCAAGACCGCTATCTCTAAAAAGAACAAGGCTCAGATGGCTTTTTATGGGATTGTGGTAACCTACGTTACCTTTATTGGTATTTTGAAGGCCCTTCAAATGTTCAGTGATGATGATACAATAATTTCGCTCGGGAATTTTAAAATACATATCCCGCCACAAGGCAACGCAACTTTGGAGAAGACTGGACTATGCCCATTTAGATGTACCATTCCTCTAAATTCTTAGGGACCTCTAGAGTTTCTTTACAATTTTGTCATACTAGAAATACTACAAAAAAATAAATAACTATAGCATGAGGTGATTTCGTGAATAAGCTTAGAATATTTCTTCTCCTATCAAGCGGACTCTTTAGAAACTACCCTCTCAATGCAATGGTAGTACAAAAACAAATGGTCAGTAGCGAGCAAGCGACTCAAAAACCTTTGGTGGAACAACCACTAGCTTTTGGTAGAGCTACCACTACACATGCATCAACCATTACTGCTCAGAAACAGGCAATCAGCAGCTCAACTTTAGGTAGAACCACTACGACTCAGATATCCTCCTTGGGTCAGCACGGTGCAACTCCTGATAGTTCTTTTGGGCGCGCGACCATGACTCAAACCACCAGCTTAGGTCAAAAACAAACAATAACACAAACTACAAAGAATGATGCTTCTTTTGGTAGAGCAACGACTACATCTCATCAACCTATTTTTACGTATAAACCAAGTACACCGGAGAAAGCCGCCCCGCCTGTTCAGGTAACTAAGCCAACTGAACTACCCCTTGGTGGTTATAATGCACCTCAAGCAGCCTCTTTAGGTCAAAAACAAAATACAACAAACGATTCTTCTTTCGGTAGAGCAACGATTACCACTCATCTACCTACTTTTAGTTGGCCAAGCATAGCTCCTAAAGCCCCTCTTGTGCAAAAAAGTACCCCAGAAGAATCTCCGTTCATTCAAGTGAGTAAGCCAACTGAACCACTTTTCGGAGCAACTAACCCACTTCCTACTCCTTCTTTAGGTCAAGAAAATAAGCCGCAAGAGAATAAACCACAGCCACCTTCTCCAAGTCGGCCAAGTACAACTCCTACACACATTCCAGACACAACTCATTCGACAGAGAAACCCAACTCGTCAGATGAACAGATAAAAAGACTCCATCAAGAAATAGCTGAGCTCAATGAGAGAATGGCCCGAGCTTCTTCTGATCAGGTGCAAATGCAAGTAAAAAAGCTCCATCAAGAAATTGCTGAACTTAATGAGAAGCTGGCTCGAAGTTCATCTGATCGTGGAAATAGACAAGTAAGAATGCTCCACCAAGAAATTGCTGAGCTCCACCAGAAGATTGCACGAGCTTCATCTGAAAATTGGCAAATAAGAAGGCACCATCAAGAAATTGCAGAGCTTTATGAGAGGATTGCACGAGCTTCATCTGATTATGAAATTAGGCAGGTAAGAAGGCTCCGTCAAGAAATAGTTGAACTCCATGAGAAGATTGAAAGAGCTTCATTTAATCACAATAGGGCTGCATTAGCAACCGAATCCGTTCTGTGGAATACAGATCATAACTACACTCTGAATACAACAAATACCTCGGAAACACGGTATTTTAATCTTGGAAGTTATAATCCTACGATGCGACTCAGGGCTATTGGTGACCGCTTAGTGGAGCGCTTAAGCATGAACGCAAATAGAAGGAGAGCTCTTAGACAAGCTACTTCGCTACGTAATGTGCTTCGTTGCTTTATTACCGAAAGAGAATTAGCTGGGGACCCCGACACTGAAGTCGACGGCTTTTTAGAGGTTGCCAGGATTGTATACTCTGAAGATGCAAATGGTCAATCAAAACTGCAAACCCTGTATAAACTTTATGAAAAAGATCCAACAGTACTTAAGGATGGGGAATATTGGTTCGAAACTTTATTCGATGCTGGAGAAGATATAGATAAAGTGGACTATGATCCAGAAGATCCAGAGTTGAGCACTCGCAGCTGGCGCCGGACTATTGGTGAACGTATTACCCAGCGCTTAAATATCAATCCGCAGAGAAAGAAGGCGCCTAAAAAGGGGATATTTGCCTCAGCGTTACACTATGTACTTCGTGCCTTCATTTCCGAAAGAGACTTAGTTGACCGAGCAACTGAAGACAAGGCCGTTGATGGTTTTAGAGAGGATGTAAGCCCGACTGAGCATAGAAAAGAGGCATTAGCTTTTGCTAAGCTTGCACAAAGAGCCCGCTCAAACAAGGACGCAGTACTGGTGACCTTATTTAAAGCTTATGAAAAAGATCCATCGGTATTTGCAGATTTAATGGAATGGCAAGACTTCGTCAAAGCAGATGTAAGTAAAATCTACTATGATTCAGTGAGCACGATAACGCTTGCTCAAAGAATCGAGTCTCTAGATAGGGATGACTTATCAAATCTCTTTAAGCTTTCTAGGACAACCCTTTCTCCTACTAAACCAAATAAGAATGCCAAATCTAGTAAATGGTCAATGGGCGAGAAGGTTGCCGTTGGAGCACTCGCTGCTGGCGCCGGACTCTTGTGTTATTACATGCTCAATAAAGATCCTAAAAATATTGGATCTGATAAGCAGCATGCTGCGCGTAACTAACATCACGAGAGCCTGTACTCCATTATAGGTACAGGCTCTTTCTTATTTCAGGTGTAATATTACCGGCAAATGAGATATGCAAGAGTTGTTAGAAGATAGTACCTCGATGAAATCGAGATAATTATCTTGCGCTTCTCATCTCCCTAAATAGATTATATGCTTCTTCGGCTTCTATTCTTGCTAATTCTCGTTCTACATCATCAGTAGCTGAACTGGTAGAAGCGTCATGCGTATTTCTGCTAGTATCAGAAGTATTAGTAGAAGAATCATCAGTATTGCTACCACAAAATATAGCAACCCGTTGACGAAATTCTCTTGTTTCTTCTTCACGCAGCTCTACTTCGCGCTTAATGCCGCCTGCAATCAGTGCAGCGGTTTTATCATCTACCGTTTTGGCTTCTGCAAGAAGTTGTTCTCGATGTGCCCGGATAGTATCGTCCATATTTGGAACTCCTAAAGCTTTGGATTTGAGCAGCTCGACATGGTACTGCATATCATTTTTAATCTGTGCAGCTTTTTTCTCTTCTAAAGAGAGCGGTTTGGCCTTTGCAAAAAGTTGTCCAAATTGTTCTTTTTTATCAAAAATAATCAAGATCTTATTTGGATTTTCTAACGCTTTGGTCTGTGTCTTCCCATCTAAAGACGTTTCGACCTGAGATTCTGCTGAAATAAGTCCTTCGCGTTCCTCGTTTATGGCAAATCTAGCAGCATAGGCTATAAGAATTTCTCTTCTTTCTTCGTTTTCATCTAAAGCATCAGTTTTGACCTGAGGTTCCGATGCATAGAGGTGAGTTGATGTGCTAGCGAGTACTAGTATTGCGTACAAGAGTGCATTTTTTGTGTATGTCATATGATTCCTTGGTTAAAAGATAATCTCCTAAGATTATTCCTTGGGATTGTACATCTACTTCGTTAATTTAGTATATCGAAAGAGTTGTTTTTGTCAATTTGTAATAATTTATCATATTCTCCGACCGCCCTACTCTTAGGTAGCATGTGGTCTATCTCAAGAGGTACTTATGGGCTTTCTGTATGCATTCAGGCAAACTTGACGAAACCATTCCTTAGGTCATTCCCGCGGATGGTCCTTAATGAAAGCATATCTGCAACATTCTCCTTTTTCCACAAATTCCAGACTTTTTTACATTGGTTTGATTTTCGACCAAGTCAGGCCAAAATTAGGTTTGTTTTTTGACCATAATTGTGTTATTATTGGTTTGAATTTCGACCAATTCAGGTCAAAGTTAGGTTTGTTTTTTGACCATCGTATGATGAAAGGGATCTTTTGAAGAGGCTTATAGACTACGACCTAAAGCAGTGGAAACTTAGTCCCCGGCCCAAACCTATCTTGTTGCGAGGAGCAAGGCAGGTGGGCAAGACCTATGCAGTCAGGCAACTGGGAAAATCTTTTGACGATTTTATAGAGATCAATTTTGAATTAAAGCCAGAGATGAAAGGTTACTTCGAAAAGGACCTTGACCCTCAAAGAATTCTGCGAGACCTTTCCCTTGAGCTTAACCGGCCAATTATCCCTGGGAAAGTGCTTCTTTTTTTCGATGAGATTCAAACAGCTCCACAGATTGTCCTAGCTCTTCGCTATTTTTACGAAATGATTCCCCAAATTCATATCATTGCTGCTGGCTCATTGTTAGATTTTACCCTTGAAAAAATCGGCGCTCCCGTAGGTAGAGTAACTTTCCTACATATGTATCCTATGACATTTATAGAGTTTCTCTATGCAATTGGTCACGAAGGCATTATAAAAGAGATTTTAAGATCCCAAGCGCCATTCAGCGAACCTCTGCATAAGAAATTGCTTGAATCAGTTGGTCAGTATATCGCTCTAGGTGGAATGCCGGAGATAGTCCACCACTGGAAAGAAACGCGAGATCCCCTTGAATGCTTTGCTATCCAACATGATCTCATCAATGCATACAAGCAGGACTTTAAAAAGTATGCGACTAAATTTCAAGAAAAATACGTCGATATCATTTTTGAAAATGTACCTCGTTTTTTAACGCAACAATTTAGATATAGCTCAATCGAAGGAGATTATCGCAAGAGAGAATTAGCTCCTGCACTTGACTTACTGGCTACAGCAGGCGTAATTCATAAGGTAACGCATTCTGCGGGCCAAGGCATTCCTCTTGGAGCTCACACTCAAAGCGCTTCCTTTAAGGTAATCTTTTTAGATGTTGCACTTGCCCAAGCAGTATTAAAAAAAGATATGAGTGCTTGGTTTTTGAATCCACTTGAAGCGCTTATTAATAAAGGTGAAATAGTTGAATCATTTGTAGGCCAAGAACTCCTTGGGTATTCAAACCCCCATATGGACTCTGAGTTATACTATTGGGTGAGACAGGCGCGAAACAGTCAGGCTGAAGTTGATTATCTCATGCAAGATAATGAATCGATAATACCTATAGAGGTTAAAAGTGGCACTGAAAAAAGACTCCAGAGCTTAATGATGTTTTTAGATAGCCACCCACACTCGCCTTTCGGCATTCGCTTTTCAACACTGAACTATGAAAAAGATGCCAGAGTACATACGTACCCCCTATATGCGATCGCTGGTGCCTTAAAGAACTTCAGGCAGGTGGCACAACGCATGGAAATTACTACATAACCCTTACTCTAACTCAAAGGCCGGCTGACCAGCATAGTATGTTACAAAGGGGTTACCATAAGTCATGGTTATACATCAATTACAAGTACATATTGACCTTAATGATCTTCTTGTACAGCTCCCAGTAGAGCTAGGACCTCCAAGAACTCTACCTAACACCTCTTGACCAAACAATATTTTCTTATATAATTAAATATATAATATTAATAATAAAAACATTGCAGCTGTCGGGGCCTAAATACTTGTAGTATATACCTCGACATACTTCAAGGAGTTCCATGAAAAAGTTTTTCTGTACCTTACTTCTTATGAGTATGGTCTCTTTAAGCAGCTTTCTTGTCGCATTTGATCCCCTTGAAGAAGAATTACTTCAGCATGCACAGCGTATAGGAGAAAGCCTTACTCCAGCTCAAAGGCGGACTGTTGAAAATGAGGCCCTTGCCCAAATGCGTCAAATGAACCTTAATCCACAGAACCGTCATGACATCTTGAGATTTTTGGAAAGAATAACGCAAGGTATTTCAATGGAGCAGTTTTCTCGTATTTCAGGAAGGCAGCTTGCTCATGCAATCGAACAGCATACAACCCAAGAGGCACCTAAGAAAAGCAAACACCGCAAAAAGAAAGCGAGTGTAGCGCGTCTGCACACAGTGGGTTGTGGATTTCGCGATGATATGAAGGGCAAAAAGTCTAAGTTTAGAGGCTATGGAGATGAATAGTCTCCTGAACTAATTTGTCTTGCGAGCATTTTCGTATTTTATGAAAGAGCAGGAAAGCCCTTTTGATAAAGGCCTTCCTGCTTATTTTTTTTCTATACTCATTAACCAGTTCGGGATAACATTCTAACGATTATCGCTTATCCGTTGAGCTATTTCTCTCATATAAGAAGCACCTTCAATTGACTGCACCATCTTATTGTCAGGCATGATTCCAGAATAGGCGCCAATGAGAGCCCCAGACATTGCTGCTATGCTGTCACTATCTCCGGGAGTATGGACGCTTACATACAATGCAGACTCTATATCTTTAGGAAAGAGAGCAAATACATAGACAGTAGCTGCTATGGCATCTTGCCCAGACCATCCTTGAAATTCATTGAAGACCTTTTTATGAAAATCAAAAAATTCCTTTGTTAAAAAGGCTTCTCTAACTGATGTCCGCCCGAGAATATCTTGTGCCTGGGATGCATAGGAAAGAGCCTTGCTCATTTTTTGAGCGGTAACGGCGTCATATTCCTTGGCAGCCTCAATCATAAGGTTAACAATAGAGCGAGGATCTTTCTCTCCCCTGAGAGCCTCTGCGGTGCCAAGAGCCATGGCTGCACATGCAGCAAGAGCACTCGGGGCTCCATGAGTAATTTTTGAATGTTCTACAGCCCACAGTTTTGCTTTTTGAGGATCCTTGGAAAATACCAGACCAAAGGGAAATGCACGCATAACAGAACCGCATCCTCCAGCAGAGCTTGCCTTAACGTCCCACCAACGCGCTCGGGCCTTTTCAGCAGCCGCTTTTCCTTGAAGGACATGTGCAGCCGCAAGGCAAGCATTACCGGGAGCACGGTATCCCGCAGCCCAGCCGTAGTCGGCATTATCTAAATCTTTAACAAAGGATTCAGCCATGTGGCCCATAGTACTATCTCTATCCCAGTTATTGTGCTGTGACTCGATAAGGACCTGAGCAACAAGTAGTGCCATGGCAGTATCATCCGTATAAGGAGCTATTCTTTTTTGCCTAAATTCTCTTGGGATCCCCTGCCAATCATCAGGATGAAACTTATCAAATGAAGTAAGGCCACCAGGATAACGTTCAAACTGCGCTTCTGGTGACTTAATAAACTCGGTTACCCTTCCCAAAGCATCTCCAATAGCACTTGAAAAGAGAGCACTCGTAATTTTTTGTTGGAACGCCGGTAAGACTGGTTCCCGACAGGGTTTTTCGGCAATCAACGGTTTCTCAACTTCTTTTTGTCGATTAAGAAGCTTATAGCCAAGATAACTTACTGCAGCTGTTCCTAGCATTCCTAAACCGACGGTGTCCCATTGCACTACAGGATGACTATAGACGTAGTAGGCAGCTGCTCCTGCAAAACCTAGAGCTCCAAGAGCTTTGCCCGCAGTAAAGGATGACGGAGTTTTCTGAGTACTATCGCTTGCTGCGAGACCCCCAGCCATGCAGAATGTTAGACCTATAAGAATATATCTTTTCGCCATAATAACCTCTCTGTAATCTGATCATTCAATGTGTAGAAATTTAGACCTCAGTATTCAGCTCGTATGAGAGATAGATCATCATAGACTTGAATACTACCGCTGCTTTTTCATGATGAAGTATGCCGGTAGAACCTTTGAGGCAACCTGAGCAGTTCTTTGGGCACCTCTACGCTCAGGAGTTACCGGTTTACGGAAGCTAAAGGTAATATCATTATCGGTGAAGTTAGGTACAACTTCAGTAGATAAGAGCTTACGAGGGTTAAGCCTCATAATTCTACTGTTGTTATCATCCTGAAATCCAAAACTTCTATACCATTTTTTAAGCTGTTCATTACGTTCTTCTGCATTATCCGTAGAAGGCAGATCAAAGGGACACCGCTCCAATTCAACACTAGCACTACCTGATTGCAATATATCTTTTAAAGCTTGGTATAAGAGAACCTTGCCATATCCTTTATGATTACGGTATGACTGTTCTATATGTAGCTGGTTAATGAAACTTGGCTGGCGCATATCAAGCTGAATAGTATAAACTATCCCACCAACATATACGTCATTAATGGCTAATTGAAGCATCCTTGAAATGCTCTTACCTTTCTTCTCATTTTCTACAAGCGCTATCGTATAGCTCAAGGGAAGAAATGGTTTTTTGCACATAAGAAAAGGGGTGAATGTTACAAAAACAACGAATGCTGCTCTGTATGCGTGCACCTGAGTCATATGAACCCTCTAGTATTATTTTTAATAGCGTTATGACAAATATTGCAATCTTTTTTGAGCATAGCATGCTGTATGTGAAATTCAACAGCCTCCCAAGCTGTCACGTATTGGTAGCCTCATGCACTGTAAATATTGATCCACAAGGACTAGGTGGAAGATTGAACACCCTACCCCAAGCTGCTCGATGCGATCAGTATTTGCAGGTAAAGGCACCTCGACTAGCAATACCGTCAAAGTGGTTCCAAGGAGGCGATACAGGCAGGGACTAGTGTGGCAGATCGTTGTTTGAAGTGGCAAAAGTTGATTTATCATGAGCCTGGCACTATACTCTCGTCGAAAGCCAGCAATGGTGCTGGCTCATTTTGTCTAACAAGATAAGGAGATGTTCATGAATATAGTAGCTCTTATAGTATGCGGCGTAGTCGCCACAGCAATCGGGTTTATCTGGTACGGCTTTCTTTTTAGGCAGCCCTGGAGAGAAGGTCATAATTTTTCGGATGCTAAATCTGCCGAATTACAAAAAACGATGCCAACTACGACAGGAATCGGCTTTATAGGTTTTGTGGTGACTGCGTATGTCCTCAGCCTGATACTTTCTTATATGCATATAACGGACCTCTATGGGGCATTGAAAATAACATTTCTGATATGGCTTGGATTTCCTGCAAGGATTACGTTTATGAATACTCTCTATACTGGCGGATCGCTTACTGTCTATGCAATAGATACGCTATATACACTTTTGTATATGTTAGCAATGGCAGCCATTATTACACTCTGGCCTTAATGTTTTGAGGAAGCAACTTAGAGAAAGAACAATAAAGAATTGAGCCGTTTCTCATGCTTCCGTGAAGAAATCCGTATCTAAGATTTTGTATAAGCGCTCTCATACTGAGAGCGCTTTTTCGTAGGTGCTTATGAGAATAGACCTAGCTCCCCTGCTTTATCTAGGAGAGCTAGTATCTTAAAGACTTTGAGAAAAATTATACATGGTAAGTTAGCATCATTCTACCAGGCTTCCAAACACAAAACTCTTACACAACTATCTTGCTAGTTGCCACCTAAAGAGGTCTACTGTGCGGTGGATGAACAGGAGAGTTTATGAGTAGCCCAGTGTTTTCTTTGACATGCAGCATTGCAGTAATATGCTTTTTTACAGCGTCCACAGCAGAGAGTTTCAGACGGCATCTCGCAACAGAAAGCACAGAGATATTTTGCTTTTTCAAGAAGAGTAACAATTTTTTTGTGCCCCTTTTCTTGAGCAAAATCGAGAGCTGTCTTTCCTCCCTTTGTCTTTATAGTGCCATCTGCTCCATGTCCTAGGAGCTGTTTAACTGCAGCTTCGCAGCCCCATATGCATGCTAAATGTAATGGTGTATACCCGTTCTCCTTCGTGGGAGAATCAAGAGTTATGCCCTCTATGGCAATCGAGTTAACTTCAACCTCTTCACCTGCATCAATCATTGTGGTGACAATGGTAGCAGGATCATTTATTTGAACAGAAGGCTCATTAAGAAGTGCGTTAATAACTCCAAGTTTATTCCTGAGTGATGCAATATGAAGAGCGGTAAACCCTGAAACAGGGTGCTTTTCATTGATATCATAAGAATTTTTAATAAAGAATTTGATGACCTCTTCATGACCATTTTGTGCAGCTGCATACCACGGAGTTGCTCCATTATTCTTTATGGTACGCAATGTAGCACCTAGACTCACCAACAACTTGACCACCTCAAGATGCCCTTTATCTGCAGCTACGTGAAGTGGTGTACCGCCATCACGAAGAGGAGCCTCTAAGGAAGCACCTTTTTCAAAAAGAAACTGAACAATCACAGGGTGCCCTTCTTGGCAAGCTAAAAACAAAGGAGTAGCGTTATCGTTATTGCGTGCGTCGATTTGTGCGCTTTTCGCAACCAGAAGCCTAACAGCTTCGACTTGTCCCATGATGCTAGCCATATGTAAGGGTGTAGCATT
The DNA here is from genome assembly GCA_963819815.1 of uncultured bacterium. GTDB lineage: Bacteria > Babelota > Babeliae > Babelales > Babelaceae > PRDV01. The sequence goes on along the minus strand of CAWFXL010000001.1, from coordinate 303,933 downwards.
ACAGCTATTTTCAAGGGGATCAACCTGTATATTTGGCTGCGCGAGAAGCAAAGCCACTACAGACGTACGTCCATACGTACTTGCCAAATGCAAAGCTGTCATGCCGTCATTGTTAGCCTGATGAGGATTCGCACCCGCTGCTAAGAGCTCTGTAACACAGCCTATATTTCCTGTTTCACATGCATAGTGAAGAGCAGTATTGCCTTCCGTAGTATGAGCGTTAACAGGAGCACGGTGGCCTAGCAGAAATCGCACCATTGGCCTTTTATCTCCGGCCATGAGCACAGCAAGATGGAGGATGGTATACCCTTCATCAGTTATGGGAACGGTTACAGCAAGCCCTCTGTTAATATATGCTTGTAATCGCGCCGTATTATTTGTCTCTAAAATAGAGAGTAGCTCGCTTTTTAAGGATGAGAAGGATGAGCTTGCTATAACCGCTGCAGGGGTAGGAACAATCCCATAAGCTGGCACAACTGATGCGCAAAGTAACAGTAAAATCCATATCTTATTCATAATAAGTCCTTTCAATGACATACTAATTTTTCATCTAACGATAGCTCAAGAATACCATAAAAATCACTACTTGTAAAAATTTATTGCCATGATCGCAAAAATGATCTAGATAATAAGTTCCAATCTCATCTAGGCTCTCTTGAGAAACTCAACCTAGTGGTAATTTTCGTCACGACAGTCCAACCCAGTTTTCGTATACCCTTCCTTTTCAAGTTGCTAGGTCAATCTCTATTTACCCAAATTACTCTTTTGCCATAAATACTGCCATTTTCACCATTGTTGCCATTTCAGCAGCGTTTCCAATAGAGTTTATAGAATATATAGATGTATTTTCCACCAAGGTCCTAAAAAAGAGCCTACCTATTGTGTCCTTCCTTTGCAGCTATTCAACAACCTGGCATTTCGCAGGAGGAATGCCTTTTTGCACATATTAATCCTTCGCCGTAAATACTGCCATTTTCACTTTTGTGGCCATTTCTCCATTGTAGTCAATAGTGCTTAGGTATACTAAACACACAAAGCCGACACAACTTAACACGTGATTTAGAAAATATTTGAACGCATGAAAAAGGGCATACCTTGAGAAATATGCCCTTGCTTGAGAAGAAATGTAGTGGTTTAGGAAATTTTTTCGAGGGTGCCTCCAATAATCTCACCTTTGACTACTGATGTGCCTTTGCAGATAACAGTACCGCCCTTCTGAGAGAACTGGATAGATCCTTCAACAACCGTGTTATTAAGGATGATTACCGCCTTCTTTTTTTTACCATGTAAGCCATTCATCATCGTAATATCACCGACATGAGAATTAGAGAACTCAAGCTCATGAGAGAACGTCGTAACCGATTTAATAGTTGAAGACTCGGTCATTAATTTTCCATTAATAAAGAGCTTCCTCGCTGAACTATGAGAAAGATTTACGGTTCCTGGTTCATCGAGCATCTCATTTGCACACCTGATGTCCATATCAGTAAACGTGCAGCGATTTGCATTCATGGGACCATACATCGTGGTAACTCCAACGACTGTCGCATGAGCAACCTCAGCAAATCCATAACAGGTAAAGTTTTTTGCAATACTCACGTCAGAAAGCTGAACTCGACCATAGAGGGTAACGTTCTCAGGTAGTTTCTGATGAGAAATTCTTTTTATGCCTTCCTTCGTTACTTCGTATAATTTAGGGGCATCATCGTCAGGCCAGGTTGTGCCATTTTCGAGGGACATAGCCCAATTTTCGCCACATTCTTGCCAACTTGGTTGGACTTCAGCAAAGAGCAATATAGTTTGTAGAGATACTAAGGTGCACGTTGCTACTAGAATAGTTGGGATAATTCTTTTCTTCACCGCGCTCCTTCTCGCCTTCAAAGTTTAAATATAGCCCATACTCTACCATATAAAAATGGGAACGTATAGAGCTTCCCTATATAAAGTTTATTTGTTTTGATTAGATGTGAATATTAGCTCTGAATCGCTTTAAACAAGGGTTGCATAAAGCGCCATCCAATATCGAGATGGTCTTCTTTTTCCTCTGGGGGGCCCGAATTTGATGAAATACATATACCCCGGTCTTTCATACCACTAACTTTTTGCCAATACTTAAGATCATGTGAAAAAGCGTCAGTCTTTTGGTCACCGCGCAATGAGACGGGAATGACTTTCCCTTCGTGCTCTATGAGACAATCGATTTCATGCTCAGTTTTGTCGCGCCAGAAATAGAGCTGTGGCCGTTTCTGCTTTCTCTGCTGCGTCCATTTCATAAGCTCGCCTATGATCAGAGATTCAAAGAGGCCCTGTTTGTTGCGATGCTTCGGTAACTCGTGCTCTTCTATTTTAAGAAGACTGCACACAACCCCGGGATCATAAAAATACAGCTTGGGGCTTTTAATGAGCCTCTTCCCAAAATCAGTATGATAGGGCTTGAGTAAGAAAAGTATACGATGATCTTCAAGTAAGGATATCCAACGCCGAGCTGTATGGTCACTTATACCAGATTCATTTGCAAGCGTAGTTATATTAAGCACATGCCCATTATACTGAGCACAGTGTGTTAAAAAGGTATGGAATGTAGTTACATTATCAACCTGCCCATAGAAGCGCACATCTTTATCGATATAGGTAGAAAGGAAATTTTTATAGTGAGATTTGGTATCACCACCGTTCATATAAACTGCAGGTTGAAGTCCTTGATACAGAACTACATCAAGAGCATGAGGCAGTAGATAATTATCGGTAAGCTCATGTAAGGATAGCGATTCTAAAATGTTGAGTGAAAACGTTTCCCCAAGGTACCCCGTAAGAAATTCGAGCGTAGAACTATTATATGGACCACACACTATATATGTCCCCGGTGTGTGGCTGCCCCCCTTGGGCTGCATGTAAGAAAGTAACTCCGGTACATAATGAAAATTATCAATTATTAAACCGGAGGCGTTACGATTGGCATTAAGAAAGGTACGCGGTTCAATTGTAGCCGCAGTGCGCATCTCAATATCCTCCAAAGACACATAAGCATGGTCCTTAAAAATGAGTTGGCTCAGCGTGGTTTTGCCTGACTGTCGGGATCCCAACAACCCAACAGTCAGAAACTCCTGCGCACCTTCCAAAATGTCAAAGGTAATAGATCTTTTAAGTGCCATTGATTTTTCCGTTTCACATCATGGACAAATTCTACACACAATCTCGGAAATGTCCAGAAAAACATTAATCGCCCGTATCGCACGTGCCACAAAGTACTTTCGCGAGGCGGAACATTTGGGGGCAAGAAGATTTTTTTGGCAAAAAGAGCAAATGAGGGTATCCTGTAGGGGAGAGGTGGGATGTGAAATTGTTATACCCACTAGCGAAAAGATTTCTCTTAAATGTGCTCACGACATGTAAAGCTTTTGCTAAAATTTGATTATCGCCCTCTCTTTTTTAAAGAAAGTTCTCACTTTCAAAGCCATACTCACTCGACATAACTATTTTCCGTTTACATGAAGCTCTTCTGAGTGGACCTATTGGTTTCTTTTAGTATTTTTGATGTGTCACTCACCATTTTGTATGCCCAATTGCTCTCTTACCAGAGCATTTTTTATGAGCTCAAATTACTCGGAGTTATTAGGAAAACTTTTGAAGATTCTGGCACCTCTACAAGATACTTTTGAGAAACTTTCCTCTTTCCTTGAAGATGCTATACTTGGTTAAGTGAAGTATGATCTAGTAACATTTGCGAGAAATATTCGATGGAAAAAAAATTCATTGTTGATCAAAAGTCTTTATTTGACATTCTCTCATCGATGCAGCCTATTTGCTCAAAGCGAACGGCTCTTGATATAACCACCTCTATTCTCTTTCAAGTTGGTCAAAAAGAGCTTGTACTTAAGAGTACTGATCTTGAGATTAGCTTACAGTCAAGTTGCTTACTCCTTGAAAGTGACTTTGATGAACAAGAATCATTTTTAGTATCGGGTAAGCGGATATTTGATGTAGTAAAAGAGCTCGAAGGACCAATCACCTGTCAGCTCAGCTCACATCAACTCACATTGCAAGCTCAAGGTGTCCATCTTTCTCTTAATATTAAAGATGCGCAAGAATTCCCCCCCTTTCCTGAACGCATTGAGAACCTGCTTCCTTTAGATGCTCCTTTATTACAGAAAATGCTTGAAAGCGTCAGCTTTCTTATTCCCCAAAATAATGCGAACGTTGCCCTTAATGGCCTATTACTTGAGCTATCTCCGCATGAGCTTATTATGACAACTACGGATGGGCATTGTTTAGCTCAAGTTAAAACTTCAAAAACAACCTTTGAAGAGACCAGGAATTGGCTCCTTCCTCGCCGCGCGATTTTTGAGTTGAAAAAGATCTTAGAAACAATCCCTGATACCACCCTATTTTTAGGAACGTGTGGCAATCAGTTAGTATTCTCCGGTGAGCTCTTTAACTTTTTTACGAAAGTTCTTGCGGAACAGTTTCCTAACTATCGTGCTATCCTTATGCGCGATGCCTTTAGTCCAGCCACCATTGATCGTTCAAGCCTGTTAAAGGCATTGCGTCGTTCAGTATGCTTACTATCAAATCAATTTATTGCGACCCGTTTTGCATTTAATCATCGTGATGTTCAGGTCTCTCTCCAGAACAAAGAAGTTGGTGCATTGGATGAACAACTTGCCTTTGCTGGGTCGGAAGACACTAAAATCGACATAAGGCTCTATACTCCTTATTTGCTCAATGGTATTCAGGCGTTTCAGGATGAGAGCTTAACGTTCTATTTAAAGGGGAGTGCTAGCCCTTTAATATTTGAGTCAAAAAATGATGAATTTGTGATGACGTACTTGGTTATGCCGGTCTCTCCTACGGCTCCCGCAGCTATCGCATCATAGGGAGGTTGAACGTTTGTGCGCATTGTATCGGCAAGTTTGCGAAACTTTCGCTGTTTCTCCTCGTTAGACCTTGACTTTGAGAAACCAATTGTGCTGATACATGGCCCAAATGGGTCAGGTAAGACCTCAATTTTAGAAGCTTTCCATTATGCCTGCTATTTACGCTCCTTTAAGACCCACCTTCCTAAAGAGCTTGTCTTAGCTCAAGCAGAAGGCTTCGGCGTCGGTCTTGGCCTTGTTTCACAGGGGTTTGATGCCCTATCTGTTCAGTTTGCGAAAAGTAAGAAGACCGTTAAGCTCAACGAGCAAGGAATCGGCTCCTATAAGGAGCTATATGAAGCTTACCGAGTTATTACGATAACGGAGGATGACCTGCAGATCATTCAGGGCGCGCCCTCTGCACGAAGGTCATTCTTAGATACTGTAGTCCTCCTCTTAGATCCATCTCATGCAGCTACTTCACAAAAATATCGCGCTATCCTTAATAACAGAAACGCCCTACTTGCTAAAGGTCGCTTTGATGATGAATCCTATATGCTCTGGACGGAGCAGCTTCTGCAAACCTCTTTTAAGATACAAAAAGCCCGCCTGGATGCTGTAAAACAGATTGAGTCCGAAGCAAAGCTTCTCATACGAGAGCTTTTTCCTCTGATGGCTGATTCTCAGGAGGAACCTGTGACTATAGACTACGCCTATGCTCGTCCCTATAGCGATTTACAAGATACTATGACAGCTCAAGATCTTATAGAGCGCTATCCTGGGCTGAAAGAGAACGAACTTCGTCAAAAACGCTCGCTGCTTGGGGCTCATTTAGATGATTTTGTGGTGACCTATTTGGGAAAAGCCTGTAGGACCTATGCATCGAGAGGCCAACAGAAGTTGGTAGTCTTTCTCTTGAAAATGGCTCAACTTCAAGTGCTTAAAGTCCGTGGATCGACCGGCACAATACTGCTTGTAGATGACTTTATGACCGATTTTGATGAGGATCGTGCTGCAGCATTACTCCCCCTAATGACAAAACTATCTACCCAGGTTATACTTACCTCTCCTCTAGAAGGGATCATCAAAAATAAACTCCCTCTTGAAATCACCCAAAGCATTGATCTTGCCAAATTGGGCAATACATCGAAGAAAAAGAGTTTCAGCCCGGACGAATAAGCCCAGTACAGATAGAAAATATCTTGGCAGAAAACCCCTCATTTCAGAGGAAAAAACTTATTTTTGGTGTTGACATTTAAAATAGATAGGACATACTTAGATATGTAAATCGTCATAAGACTATTTACTTTAACTTAGGCTTCATTACTACTCTCCTTTTTTCCCCCACATTGATGCAAATCGATGTGGGGGTTTTTTTATGCGCTACACATACATAATGCCCTGAGTTTCCTACGTTGTAGTCAAGGAATATCAAAGAGAGTGTTGACAGCGTAACGCTAGATCCGCTGAACACCAAACAGGTATAAGATCAAATTCTGCAGCCGCTCGTCATAGTGATTTAAAGCGACACTCGTCCTCTATTGTTGATTTCTCAGTAAGCTCTGTTGTATGGTGTACTATGCATGCACCTATATCCATAGCACAATGAATGCTTGGGATTTTGTTAGCATCGTCCAGTAAGTTGCTTACTTGCAGTAGCTGTGCACTCTAGGACGTTGTCGCTGATACAATGACTTTGCAGAGGATCATAATGTTTGAAAATGAAATTATTCTATTACTGCTCAGCCTGATAGCATTCGGTGGCGGCTTATTTATTGTAGAGAGATTTGAGTTACCAAGTTTCAAAAGGTTTAGTTTGTATGTTGACTATCTGGCTGGTATATCAGTTTTGCTCGTTATTTATAACTTATACGTAACCTCCCAGCACAATCAGCAGATTGAAAAGAATCGGATCGCATACGACACTATACAAAACATACAAAATAACTATTTAGGGCCACAAAAGGAACTTATTGCCACTTTCCCCGAAGGTTATTTCTTATACGCAAGTATGAATCAGGATAGCGATCTTCAAAAACATCTACCGCAGAGCTACGATGAAGTAAAGAGGAGACAGATCGAACTTTATTCTGCATTGCGCATTTTCCAATCGATTGAAGATTTTCTATCAACAGCACGATTTGATCTTTCTGGGATATCCGCTTGGGTAAATGTTTTTCTTATGTGGATGCAATCTCCCATTCTGCAGGAGCATTGGCATGTAGTGAAATTCAATTTCGCACAAGATACGCAAGAATTTGTAGATGCCATCATTGTAAAGGCCAATAATCTTGCTGCTTTGAGAAAACAAAACGGTAAACTTACGCCAAACGACTATGATGCACTATCGAAAAGCTTTGCCGTAAAAATTCGTTGAGTTCAATCTCATTAAAGTGCCGCCGTTATTGCAACGGTAAAAAACGGGGCATTTTAATTGCTGAAAAAAAAGAACATTCTGATTGCGCTCCTGCATTGCTACCATAAACTCTTGGTTTCGAAATTTTCTTTCGAGTGCCCTAAGAGTAATTAGGGCATACAGCCCGGATAAGCAAATCTTTACAACTAAGGAGATTTCATGAAGTTTATATTTAAAGTACTTGGGTTATTTATGACCCTTACCTTCCTATAAAACTCTGATTAAACAAGTGGAGCTCATTTAATTTTGGAAGCATCGTCTATCAAGCGATGAAGCTCACTTATGAGATAAAAAGGAATCGAGAGAAGATCATAGCTAATGTAGTCTTCGTTAGCACTACGTTATATTTTGATTGGTATTTTAGTGGGTGCTGATGAAAGAAACCGCACTGCCATAGTTAATCCCTTGAGATCCATAAAAAGGTGCAGCGACTTTAAACTACCCGAACTTCCTGCTTTAATCTCAATCGGGATAACTTTTGTATGATGTTTGATAACATAATCTAGCTCAGCGTTCGAACCCTTATCAAGTCTGAGCCAGTATAGCAAATCTTTTTTCAAAGGACAAAAACACCCCACCTGTTTCTTGCCCCTGAGGACAAAAACACCCCCCCTGTTTCTTACCTCAGAAGACTGAAAACCCCTGTTCTTAGCTCAAAAAATATTTAAAATGTTCCAAACCATCGATTTAAAAGTAAGTTTTATGCATATTAAAAAACAATGAGAGTAAAAGGATAGTACCTGAAGACAGCTACTTTACCCTTTATAACGAGAAATCGCGCCTTCGGAGGAAGACGCGATCAGGATTATAATGGCTTTTTCTTGTGTGTATCAGGCACTTCTTATAAAGGAATACCATGCTGTGTTTGGAATTTTGTTAAATAAGCTACAACTGCTGGGCGATTGTAGAGAACTGCCATATCCATTGGGCGAAGGAAATCATCATTTTGGGCTTCGAGAGATCTACCCTCATGATCAACTCCAAGTAAGTAACGAAGTGCATCTAACTGGCCATGTCCTGCAGCCTTATGGGTTAAGGTTGCATTATCAAAGGTATCTCGGTATCTCCAAAAATCAGGAAATCGATTAACAAAATATTGAAGACCTTTGATATCACCCTTTTTCGCCGCAGCCATAGCTATATTTATCTGATCCTCAGAAGGTCTTTGAGGCGTCGTCGTTGCAGCCGTATTCATCGCAGAAAGATGTGTAGCGGATAGGCAAAGAGGGGCAAGAATAATAAAAGCTTTTAGAATAAACTGTTTCATGGTAGTTCCTTTCATACCGTGGTTTTTATCAATTGTATGCTTTATATCAATACTACACAAATAGAAACAATTTGTCAATAATTTTCAATAAATACTTTCCAGCCTTGGGTCTTGCCTGTATAAGAGAATAACCTATACTCAGTGCGGTTTCTCAAGTTGCATGGAGTAGGCGAGACGGTTCCCCATAACACCTTTCTTGCGAAAACCGACCTCCTGAGCCAATCGAAGTACTGTGCTCTGCGATTGGAAATGAGGATCGAACATACTTTCAGTAACTACTACTATACCACCAGGTTTAAGAGCATCAAATATTTCCTGCATTGCAGCCTTTTGATGCGGAATCTCACCTAATACGGTAACCAGTAAGGCTCGATCATACTGATTGTGGCCTAGTTTACCATCTCCAAGCCCTGCTTGAAGCACCTGAATAGTATGTATACCTTCCCTACTAGCCTTTTCTTGGACTTTCTGTAGCATGCCTGCTTGAATGTCCAGGGCAGTTACTTTCCCTTGTACGCCAATCTTTTTTGCTAGAGGGATCGTAAGTCGTCCAGGACCACAGCCAGCATCCAGCACATTCATGCCTGGAGCTAGAGCTAGATTACTTAGTATAACGCTCGTCTGATTAGCCCGTGTCAGCGGGTTATCATACTCTAAGAGCCAGTGTAGCCAAACTGGACAGGGAATTACCCAACGATACGATGCGAATCGCCACGATACCCAAATTAAGACACATAGGGCTAATCCAAAAAAGAGATAGTTGAAAGACATTGTGTGTTCCTTTCTAAAAGTTTACTGATGTTGATGCTCCCATACGAGGCTTATAGTCAGGTTCCTTTATAGGTTTGCTCCAAACTGTTTATTAAAAAAGAGCTCTTTGTTGTACAGAATAACGATGAGTGAAATGATGCATAGAAGCATGGTTAGGATACATTTTGTAAACTGTTCTGTTTTACAGAGCACTGAAAAAAGATTGAGGTTAAAATGAAATATAATCACCGCAATGATGTTACGATTATTCGTATAATATACCCAGTTAAGTAAGATCGTAGCGGGTACTATGCTCACGAAAAAATTAAGAGCATAGAGTGTGTTCGTATGCCACAGTTGGTATTGGTAGTACCCCTTAATAAAAAAAAGTGGCAGATGCCAGAGGGCCAGTAGACCCGCAAGTATGATCGTTGCTATAAATATTGTGTAATAGCTATGAAGACTATCTACGCCATAGCCTCTCCAGCCTATTTCCTCTAACGTTGGAGCTAAGAGAAGAATACAGAAACTCAACAAGCCTTGTCCTTGTAAAACGTTAAGCTCTTTGGAGAAAGAAAACTGATCTGCTGAATACCCACATAGTAGTGAGATGCTTGTAGCAAGTATAAGGACAATCGGCATGATACAAAGTGATAATGTGAAGCTTGTGTTTAGGCTCGGCAGTGAGAGACGATTCCAGAAGTCGTTCATGAGTGCTTGATTACGAGAACTCATGAGCATGATACTCAGCGCACTGATGGGCGCAAGGAGACCTAGCATGAGGCATAAAGTAATAATCTTCTCTTTCCCTACCTGGTAACTGAAATATGCAGCAGCAAATCCAAAGATCCACGTGATCAAGAAAACGATCAAAAAAAATTGTACGGGCTTATAGGTATAGTGATACATGATTATCCTAATCGTTTGAGCAAGAAGGTAAAGGAGCCCTGCGGTGCTTTCAAAAGAGCCTCAATCATTGCAGGAAATGCTTGTGCTCGGCGTTCCAGATCCTCGTTTGTCCACGGATAAATTCCCCTATCGGTCAAAAATTGAACTGCCGTGAGTAAAAATTCCGCAGATTCGTGAGGGAAATCTGTATAAAAAAGCTTCTCTTTGCATCCTTGGTGAATCAACTCACCATAGAGCTTTGATTCTCTTATGAGGGCTACTGCCAACAATCGTGCATGCAAGCCAGCATTTCCTGGTTGATGGAGTTGGTCAAGCAGGGCATCATAGCGCACAGCTAAGCTATCCATCTGTGTTAGTGCACGAATTTTTTCAAGAGCAGTACCTTTAAGATCTTTCAGTAAAAGCTCCTTGCGCACGTAATCTTCATTGATGATATCTTCCACCACAGCCTCAAGGAGCTCTTCCTTAGACTTGAAATAATGATAGATCGTCCCTTTTGCTATGCCTACAGATTCCATAATATTTTGCATAGTTACTACGTCATACTCCTTTGTAAGGAAAAGATGACGTGCAGCAGCAACTATCTCGCCCCTACGTATTTCCGGTTTTTTTACTATTCTGATCATAGTTCCTCATAAGTACATTCTCTACTATATGAAGTACAGTATACCCAATGACCGACCGTCGGTCAATAGCTTGTTCTTAAAATATCGGATGTTATGAGATAAGCCTGTCATAGATACTTAGAGAATGAAGGCCACCCAACTTTTACGATAAAATCTTCGTGGTGGGAGACTATGATCTCAGGAACTACCATTGAATCGCCCAGAGCATTCTCTAGGCTTAAGCCTGATCTTGATCGGTTAACCGGACCACTCTCACTGTTGGAGTAACTGTATAGGGTTCGCCATTAGCATGTTTCCTCGAGAGAGGCTGGTTTGCATAGGCATATTTGCGCAACTCGTCATAGGTAGCCACTTCAACAAACATATCTGAAAGAGATGCTTCGTGAAGGCACCCAAAGCCACTTGCATAACTTGCCGCATCGATAAAGAGATTTCTTTTAATGTCACTTATAATCATGACATGCCCTTTAATAAGTATAAGATCACCCTCTTCTAAAGACTCTTGTTGAGGTATATCTTTAAAGGTCAGTCCTATAGTTGTCGTATTTTTGCACCAGTAGGTTATCCCAGCAAGCTGGGCCGCTCGTAAGATAAGACCTGAGCAATCAAAACCGCTCTGTACTCCACGTGGGCATCGTCTTTGCCAATTACTTATCAGATCATCTCCACGCTTTCCTTCCCATCTATAAAAGTCATTTGGCTGAAGACCGCTGTATATAGCTACAGCCTCCAAAGACATAGGGAATAACTCCTTGTGCATCCGATACCCACATCCGAAGTATGCTCACAAAAAGCTTTTTTGTTTGCTCAAGCGTCCTTGGGGTATCTATCATAGCATCATTATGATGAACAAGGGCAGAGTGTACTGTAGTCATTGTCATGGTCAACAACAAAGATTCCGTAGTGCAAATCAGTGTCAGCTGCTCTATTGCGCACAAAACGAGTACCTGGAGAATACCAGATGGACGTTACGGGATCTTGCCAGGGTAAAAGCACGTAAGAACGTCATGCACTGCTTGGATACTTTTTTTGGCGATATAAGGCTCTGGAATGTACCTTAGCAAAGAAGACGGTACATCCTTGATAGGTCGAACAGAGTCTTTGTGCACCCAGAAATTTGATCGTGCTACTCCTGCCTCATAATAATAAAAGTGAGGAAATTCAATGAGAAGCTCTTCACCCTTTTCTTCCCTGACTATCCCTGCCTCGTGGTAGAGGCACTGATGCACACGCGGACATGAATTGGGTCCCGAGTCAGCTGAAAAAGCAAGGTGCGCATAAAAATCTTCTATTCCTTCACCGGAGCTCTCACCTGGTAGAGATGTGTCAATATCCTGGGCTGCCGTAAGCAGACAATCGGCAATCGGAACCGTAATAATGACCGCACCTTCCTGCCCAAAATATGAACCCGAGCCTTCTAGGCATGATAGATGATTGAAACCTGCATACAGAGTAAGCACCCCGATGAGATAGCCTCTATTCAGCATAAGATCGTCCTTTCTTAAAAGCCAGTATCTCAGGATAGCACAGGTTACACCATGATGCCAAACAGACACATCGAGTATACCTGCTCAGCAGCCTGAGCTGTCTGAGAGAACTACTGCTCCACCTAAAACGTGGATTAATTTCTCGTGACCTGCTGGTCATCATAGAGAAACATAATGACCGGAATTGATTTAGCGACAGAATATTCCGATAAGAGCTGCTCAAAACGACCAAACCAGGGCTGTTCAAGGAGCTCTTGAGTATATTCAAGAACTAAGAAGTCACATTGAAAAGAGCTCAACATAAACTCTTCTAGGCGACCGTCTCCTAAACAGAGAGCTTGAGCATGCTCGAGCTCTTCGTACATGTCACGATAGTGCGCAGGAGCTTTTTTTGTGGTAACCGTTACAATACCGACATTGGTATAGATTTCCAGGGAATCGAGACATACGCGCAAGAGGCTTCTTCCTTGCTCATGGGTCGCAATGGTAATGCAATGAACACCAGGCGTAAGAAAGTACTGCTGAACGTTTATAATAGTCTGTTCTACTAAGGTTGTACCGGTTTTTCTGCGGGTACGCGTAAGATTTCTGAGGTTACTAATATCGAGTCTCTGCTTCATGGCTCTCCTTCCATTCTTTTTCTACTCACATATCTTGTACTATAAAAAGTACCCCGCTAAATTGCAAGAGTTGGGCAAGGAATCTACTCGGTTTTTTCACAAGATGAGGGTATCACTTACTAAGAGGGCTTTTCCAGATGCCGCAGAGCGTCACTGCCAAAGCATCGGTAACATCATAGGTTTTAGGGGTTTCAATTCCTTTAAAGAGTCGTGTAATAACCCGAGCGACCTGTTCTTTTTGAGCAGATCCTGATCCGGTAAGTGCCAGCTTAATGGTTCGAGGAGCAAACTCTTCAATCGCAATACCATGCTGATCGGCAAGAAGATAGACTATGCCCCTTATGTACCCTAACTTTAGGAAGTTTTGGGGATTCTTTCCAAGGAATGGTGTTTCCAAGGCAATGTTTGTTACCTGAGCTGTGATAATTTTTTCACGGAAAGTAGCATAAAAGGTGCCGATACGACTTTCTAACGAACTTTTACTCTTAAAACAGACTGCTCCGTAATCTAAGACTTCGGTTTTCTGCTTCTCTTTCTTCATGATCGCATATCCAGTTATAGATAAACCCGGATCTATGCCAAGGATAATCATACTCAGTCCATATCTTGAAAGAGTGTCAGATTGTTCTGGAAATGCAGGTACATGGTGCCCGTCGGACCATTACGATGCTTACCAAGAATAAGCTCAGCAAGCGCAGGATTTTCTGTGTCGGGGTTGTACACTACATCACGATATAAGAACATAATAAGATCAGCATCCTGCTCAATAGCTCCCGATTCCCGAAGATCGGAAAGCATCGGTCTTCTATCAACACGACTATCAACGGCTCGAGAAAGCTGCGATAAGGCTACAATCGGAATATTAAGCTCTTTGGCTAACGCTTTTAACGACCGTGAAATATCTGATACTTCCTGGTGCCTATTTTCATATTGGCGGTGACCATGCAGGAGCTGGAGATAGTCAATAACAAGCATATCAAGATTTTGCTCCGCCTTGAGTTTGCGCGCCTTAGTGCGGATATCCATAATAGTTTGCATGGCGGTATCATCAATAAACATCTTCATAGCACCGAACCGCGCAGCTACGTAGGTAAGTTCTACCCACTCTTCAGAGCTGATATTCGCATTACGAATCTTTTGATGGGGAATACCCGCCTCTGCTGAAAGCAGACGCAAGGTGAGCTGCTCTGCAGACATCTCAAGTGAGAAGAATCCTACTGAGAGATTCTGGGCAGCTGCATGTCGAGCAATACACATGGCAAGTGCAGTCTTACCCATCGATGGCCGAGCAGCAAGTACCACAAAGTCGCTTGGTTGGAACCCGTTAGTCATCTCATCAAGCTTCTTATAACCGGTTGCTACACCGGTAATCGTTTTATCGTGCGACTGTATATTAGAAAGATGCTCAAAGGTTTTTTTAAGGCAGACATCGATTTTAACAAAGCTCTGCTGTGCCCGCTTTTGAGATATTCTAAAGATCGTCTGCTCAGCTTCATCAAGGACGGTCTCTATTTCTTTATCATCCTGCGCATAGCAGTTGGTAATGATATCGGTAGCTGACTGAATGAGCTCACGTAGTACCGCTTTTTCCTTGATAATCTTTGCATGCTGTTCAATGAGCCCTACTGAGGCAATATCTTCTTGTAACGATAGAAGATAGGAGATCCCACCGATCTGAGTAAGCACATCTTTTTTTTCAAGCTCATCTTGCAGCGTAATCATATCAAGTCGCTCTCTGCGTGCGACTACTTCATGCATACTCTTATACAGAGTCTGATGAGCTAAGCTATAAAAATCCTGGGGAACCAGTACATCCGCGATGGCAGCAAAGTAGCCATCATGAAGCAGCAAAGAGCCAAGTACTGCTCGTTCTGCTTCTATACTAAAAGGAAGTGTCCTGCCAAGCACACGCTCGGCAAGTCCACTCTTCTGTTTTTTTTGAGTACCAGTTTTTTGCATAGTTACGCAGTAGTAGCTTCAGGAACAATTTTTATTTTAAGCGTTGGCTGCAATTTAGAGGATAACTTAATGATAACCGTATGCAGGCCTTTAGTCTTAATGGCTTTATCGATAATCACCTGGCTATTTGAAATGGTGATATTTTGCTGAGCAGAAAGCTCATCAACAATTTCACGAGGACTTATCGAGCCATAGAGTTGATCATCATCATGGACTTTACGCTTGAGTACCAACTGTACGCCTTTAATTTTTTCTGCAAGCATAGAGGTCTTTGTAGCAACCACTTCTTCACGCTTTTCAATCGTTTTTACACGGTGAGCAAACGAAGCTTCATTTTTCATCGTTACTTCTTGGCCTAGTTTTCTGGGTATCAGATAGTTTCGAGCAAACCCTTCAGCCGCTTTAATAATCTCGCCAGCCATACCAACATTCTCGACATCTTGTAATAAGAATACGCGTAACATTTTCATCGGTGCACCTTTGGTAAATCAATATAAACTTACTTGTGAAGTATACCTTAAATCCCGTTCTTTGAGAATAAGGAAATGATCTTGTGTTATGAATACGGCACTGAATAATCGGGAAGTTTCCGGGCTAAAGAGGTAATCCCTTTTCAAGGTATGAATCGAGTGTTATTATTTCACCCTCAACGTGTAATTCTTTCATGCCTTCTTCAAGTGCCCGCTGTTCTCGTTCAAAAGTTAGTGTATGGTCTTGCTCCCACACTACCTGCAAGCATTTTTTATCCCCTCGTGGAGTTTCCACCACAAAATCTATTTCGTTGCGTTTTGACGTAAAATAATAGCTTATAGTACATCCAAGCCGCTTCAAATCAAGAAAGATAACATTTTCAAAGAGTCTTCCCATATCTCTATTGAAATTAAGCACAAGGGATCTCACTAATCCTGGATCTATTGCATATATTTTTTTCGGGTTAGCACGAACCTTACGTATCGATCTATCATGTATATCGACCAAAAAAGAAAGATAGGCATCTTCTATATGCTCCGCATACTCATAAAGAATGTCTTTTCCAGTTTGATACCCTTGACTTTGAAGCGCATGGTAAAACTTATTAATGGTAAACGGGTTGCCTACGTTATGAATCATCGACAGAATCATGTGCTTAATAATACTCGGATTTGCAACCTTATGGCGCTCTATTATGTCTCTGTATATAACTATATCCAGGTAATCTTGAAGGGTTTGTTGGCGCACATCAGGCGCATAGGTGGTAACCTCAGGAAATCCACCCTCAGATAAATAGCTATGAAAAAGCTGCTTGAGCTTGTCTTCGCTTCTTTTATCATATAAGTCTGTATCTATTGTGAATTTCTTTGACCGCTTATACTCGTTAAAGCTATACGGCCAAATTTCAACAGCGAGTGATCTCCCACGCAAATTAGTTGCTATTTCTTTACTTAAAAGTTTTGCTGACGAACCAGTTAAGAATATCTCCACCTTGAGGGTATCATGGAAACGCCGTATGACTAGTGGCCAATTATCCACATTTTGGATTTCATCAAGGAAAAGATAACATTTCCGTTCATGGTTTTCAGGATAGAGTGAATAGAAAGCCTCTATGAGCGCTGCCAATTTTTGATGATCCATGGGCAGGAGTCGATCATCCTCGAAATTTATGAAGAGGATGCTCTTTCTGTCAACTCCTGTATCTAAGAGTTTCTTGATGTGTTGATAAAGAAAATAGGTTTTCCCCACGCGCCTCATGCCTATGGCAACTTTAATTTTGTTGGGCGCTTCAGGAAATACCGCATCTCGGATCACCATATCGTCAAGATGATCCAATTTCGTATAAAACTCACTCAATAAGCGTTGTAGAATTGATAAATAAGTCATTACCACAAGCCTTTTCTTTTAACCAGTTATTCTTATCACTCAATGAGTGATAGATTATCATATTCTTATCACTAAAACAATGATAGATTTTGGATTTATGGGCAAAGTAAAAACTTCCGATTCTAATTTAATTGAATAGAAAGTTGTTTTGAATACGCTTAAAACCCTAAAAGATTAGCTATGGCCTTTTCAATAGCAAACAGCGTGTTTTCATTGACACTACCCAGAGGCTTTCTTGAAAAACGACTCAGTGATAAGGCTCTAATTTGTTCGCATAAAACATAAGATGGTACGGACAAGCCTCCTTCTGGTGGCATTATGGCGATAGGTGATTGATGTTTCTCTTTACTTGTAAGAGGAACAGCAATCACAAGATTTGAGTACCCATTATTAAACTTATTGATGGAGAGAATAATACATGGTCGAGTTTTTGTCACTTCGCGACCATGAGATGGGTCAAAATCTGCAAACCAAACTTCCCCACGTTGTGGCCTGCTATTCATAGATCCTCCAGACCATCATTAGATGCGCTCTCCCAAATTTCACGTTCTGCAAGCTCTTTCGCCCAAAGAGTAGGATCATCTTGTAGCGCTTTATAATAAGCATTAAGGTCATCTATATACTTATCTCTTTGGTACTTATCAAGTGCATCTCTTAGAATATTCTTCTTAGACATTCCCAATTGTTGCTCAAGTTGTCTCAAAATTTCGATTGTAGCGTCATCAAGTCTGATTGTAGTTGCCATTGTTATCCTTTCTTTTGCTTGGGATTGTCAATACCTTATTTAGCATACAATAAATAGCCAAAAAAATAAACAAAAAGCGTTTCATCTTTTGCTCCATTTACCTAAACGATTATCTAATAGGGCTCAGAAACAGTAGCATTGTGCTGTTAAAAACGCCTAGTGTCCCATCCAATTGTTAAAAAAGTATTATAGCGACACTAAGATCAAAAATTTCAACTTCATAGGTAATCGTACTTCTTGTTTTTTCCATCTTTTGTCTAATTTATGCGATAGAATAAACTTTTGAGAGCATTTCGTATATTTCATATCCTGAAATAACTGAAAGCCGCAGTGTTGGTTACTTCAAAGACCGGCAACTTTTTGAAATAACCAACACTGCTTCAAGGTGCTATTTCATAAGATTGAAATAAGGCCTATGCTCCCTCAAGAGTATTTCAACAATCATCAAATTTTTGAAATACGGTGCCGATAACTTTTTCTTCCCAAAATTCTACATAGCCCCTCAGGATCAGCTTCCCTTTGTCTTTTCTGGCCTTTGCGCTCTAGCTTTTCCCTCTATTCTATTATTATTTTAAAAAACAACCCTTCCTTGAAATTAAAGCAAATCTGCACTATGCTTTCCCCGATACTTACAAAGCTTACAAGGAATCCCATGCGCGTTACTGGCACGTATCTGAAGATTGGCGACATTGAACATTTTATTCCGCATCCACTGCCACCGCAGAACCCTCCTTTACAGTTAACTCAGGAACTTACGATGCTATATGGCGAAGCCAGCTTCCAGCTTGGGCAATTGAATGCACTCGCTGCACAGCTGCCCGATCCCCAGCGCTTTATCAAAGCATACGTCATAAAAGAGGCCCTTTTATCTTCTGCGATTGAGGGGATACATACCACCTTATTTGATGTCTATTCACAAACCTTGGTCGATTCTAAGCCTAATAAGGAAACTGAGCTTGTTTTAAATTATACAAATGCACTCGATATCTCTTTGGCTATGATCACTAAGGAAGGATTGCCTATCGCAAATAGAGTGATCTTGGGTGCCCATAAGGCACTGATGACGCTCTGTGGAGAAGATCATAGTAACCCGGGGAATTTCAGAAAACAGGCTGTTCGTGTAGGAGAGTTGGTTCCTCCCCCCGCATCTCAGGTACCCGATCTCATGGGCGAGTTTGAAAGTTATATTAATCGCTCAGATGACTATCCACCACTTATTAAATCGGGGCTTGCGCACGTACAATTTGAGACGATACACCCCTTTCTTGATGGCAATGGTAGGATTGGAAGAATGCTTATTGTACTTATGCTTATTAAGAACGAACTCTTATCTATTCCAGCCCTCTATCCCTCATACTATTTTAAGAAGCACCATTCTGAATATTATATGAGATTAAATGCAGTGCGTACTGTTGGAGACTTTGAAGGCTGGTTAGCCTATTATCTCAAAGCAATAAGAGATAGTAGTCTTGATGCCTTTAAGCGCATAAAGCAGATTCAAGCACTTGAAGAAGAAATCCAACAGCTCATACGAAATGATAGCATCTTAGGTAAAATGGGTGAAGCTCCTTATCAGGCTTTAGATCTCATGTTTCAGATGCCGATCGTTAACATTCGAGAACTGAGTAAGCATCTTAATAAGACCTACAATACATCCTCCAAAATAATTCTCCAGTTTGTCGCCCTAGGTTTCTTGCAAGAGGTCACGAAGCAAAAGCGTGATAAGCTCTATCGTTTCGATCCCTATATTGCCCTACTTGAAAATGGATACTAGCACGCCTCCTATCGCATCAGAGCAAGCAAAGTCCAATGTCTATGCTCAGAGTACTCTTGAGCTTCAGGTGATGCTATCTTCATCTTCCTAAAGAGACCGATGACTTTTTATACATGCCTAAAAGGAGAATCTCTCGCACCAAAGAGCACGAGAACCTCCATGTGTACGCAAGAAAACGAAAGTTCAAGTTCCTTATTTTTTCAAGGAAAAAAGATTAAAAAACTGGTTGCTTACGGGGTATGAAAGGGGTACATTAGGAATACGATGTCGGCAAAACTGTGGGACTTAATAAATTGTTCCTGTGGTGATGAAAGTCCGTGCCATTCATTATATTCAAGTAAAAAAAAGAAAAGTATCTGGAGGATAAAAAAACTACGAGTAGAGAGAGGAGTATTTGCTTTTTTTGTGCGGTATGAGGACAGTTAGTGGAATGGCAGAATGAAAGGATATTATGGAACAAGTACGCGGCGCGATGCGCATCCCAGGTGCTCACGAATTTAATGAGCAACCATATCAAGAATCACTTGATCCAGTTTTAACGATTACCGCAGCAGATGGCTCAAGAAAACCACTCGAGCAAGAGCGCATTATGCGTACTATTGCCTGGGCCTCAACGCAGTATGAGCAGAGCATTGATGCTCAAAGTATACTCGATGAAACGTTACGGAATATTTTTGATGGGGTAAACCACCAAGAAATTGCTGAAGCATTAATCCTGTCAACGAGCTCATTTATCGAGCAGGATCCAGCCTATGGTTTAGCGGCCTCTCGACTTCTCTTTAAAAAGCTCTTTAAAGAAGTCACCAAACAATCGGTGCTTGCTACGGGCTTTGAAGCGATCTATCAAAAGTCATTTGTACATGCCATCCAACAGGGTATTGCCGCAGAGATCTATGATGCAAGGATGAGTGAATTTGATCTTGAGTATCTTGCTCAGCAAATCCATCCTGAGCGCGATCTTCTTCTTGACTATATGGGACTCAAAACACTTTATGAACGCTATTTTGTGAAACAGGAATCGACCCGTATAGAACTTCCTCAGACTTTTTGGATGCGCGTAGCTATGGGCTTAGCCTATAATGAGCCCCATAAAAATGAGCGCGCTTTAGAATTTTATGAGGTCATGTCTCAGCTGCACTATGTACCAAGTACACCAACCTTGCTCCATGCAGGTCTTGGGTGTCCTCAATTAAGCTCATGCTTTTTAACAACGGTAGAAGATGATTTAACGCATATTTTTAAATGCTTAGGAGATAATGCACAACTTTCTAAATGGTCTGGTGGTGTTGCTAATGACTGGACCAATATTCGTGCAGTCGGGTCAGTTATTAAGAGTATCAAAACAGAAAGCCAAGGGGTAATTCCATTCTTAAAAATCAATAATGCGGTCACTGCAGCTATTAATCGTAGCGGTAAACGGCGTGCAGCCACGGTAGTGTATCTTGAAACATGGCACTTGGATATCGAAGATTTTCTTGATCTACGTAAAAATACGGGTGATGAACGGCGCCGAACGCATGATATTAATACCGCAAATTGGATTCCTGATCTGTTTATGAAGCGTGTGCTTGCAGATGAAGATTGGACCTTCTTTTCACCAGATGAAGTGCCTGAATTGCATCATATGTATGGAAAAGATTTCGAAGCTCGGTATATCGCTTATGAGAAAAAAGCACAACAAGGTCAAATACACATTTTTAAAGTTGTTCCCGCGACACAGCTTTGGCGTAAAATGTTAAGTCGTTTATTTGAAACGGGCCATCCATGGATTACGTTTAAAGATCCGTGTAATATTCGTTCTCCGCAAGATCATGTAGGGGTGATTCACAGCTCAAACCTCTGCACCGAAATTACCCTCAATACCTCTGCTGAAGAAACGGCTGTCTGTAATTTAGGTTCAATCAACCTCTCACGCATGATCGACAACAAGAAGTTGAATGAACAACTACTTGCAAAGACGGTAAAATCTGCTGTTCGCATGCTTGATAATGTGATTGATATTAACTTCTATCCCATTAAAGAAGCAGAAAATGCCAACAAACGCCATCGCCCTGTTGGGCTTGGCATTATGGGATTGCAAGATGCTTTTTATAAGTTGATATTGCATTCGGTTCTGAAAAAGCACTTGAGTTTGCTGATCAAACGATGGAAAAGATCGCCTATTATGCGATTCGCACTTCATCAGAGTTAGCAAAAGAGCGTGGAGCCTATGAGTCCTATAAAGGTTCTAAATGGGATCGTGGATTATTTCCGCAAGATACCGTTGCTTTACTTGAACAAGAACGTGGCATGAAACTTGATCCATCAGCTCCTCAAGATGGGGTGCTTGATTGGACTCCCGTACGTACTATGGTTAAGCAGTATGGCATGCGCAATTCTAATTTCATGGCAATTGCCCCAACTGCAACGATTTCAACGATTGCTGGAACTGTTCCGTGCATCGAGCCGATTTACAAAAATATCTATGTAAAAGCAAATATGAGCGGTGAATTTACCGTGGTTAATAGCTATTTAGTTCAAGATCTAAAAAAGCTTGGTTTGTGGAACTCAGATATGCTTGAACAGCTTAAATATTATGATGGCAAGTGCATATGATTAGCTCTATCCCTGACGAGATTAAGGCGAAATATAAAGAGGCATTTGAAATCGATCCTATGTGGCTGTTAAAGATTACCGCTGCGCGTGGTAAATGGATTGATCAAAGTCAATCGCATAATGTCTTTATGAAAGGTGTTTCGGGTAAGAAGCTGCATGATATTTATATGACAGCATGGAAGCTTGGCCTAAAAACTACGTACTACTTGCGTACCTTGGGTGCAAGCCAGATTGAAAAATCAACGCTTGATGCGAAGAAATTTGGGTTTACTCAAAAACGTGAATACGGAGCCACTCAAGAAGCTGTAGAAGCTACTGCGCAAGCGCGTGCAACTGAAGAAATTGCTAAAAATACCTACATGGGTGCTTCATTAACGTCGATGGAAAGTGACACTTCTTTTGAATTACCAAAAGCATGCTCACTCATCGATCCAGAATGTGAAACTGTCAATAATATAAAGGAACCTCATGGCAAAAATAAAGGAATTATTAATAATTCTACGGTAGATCCTAATAAAATTTTACCCATGCGCTATCTGTGGGCACGTCAGCATTATAAAGATGGAGTTGCTAATAACTGGACCCCTGAAGAAATCTCGATGCAGAAAGATGTTGAGCAATGGAAATCACCACATGTCTTATCAGAAACTGAACGACGACTGATTCTCTGGAATCTTGGATTTTTTGCAACGGCAGAATCACTAACGGCAAATAATCTAGTGCTTACTGTATACCGACATGTGACCAATCCTGAATGTCGCCAGTATCTCTTGCGTCAAGCATATGAAGAAGCAGTACATACCGATACGTTTATCTATTGTTGTGATTCATTGGGACTTAATCCTGATGAAATTTTTAACATGTATAATACGATTCCATCCATCAAAGAAAAAGATGATTTTGTAGTTGACCTTACTAAATCTATTTTTGATCCGAACTTTAGCACCGTTGGGCCAGAAAACATTCAACGCTTTTTGCATGATCTGATTGGGTTTTATGTGATCATGGAAGGAATATTCTTCTATGCTGGCTTTGCCATGATGCTTGCACTTAAACGTCAAGATAAAATGATTGGCATTGGTGAGCAATTTGAATATATCATGCGCGACGAAAGCCTCCATTTAGCATTTGGTTGCGATCTTATCAATACGATCAAAGAAGAAAATCCAGAAGTATGGACTCCAGAATTTAAAGATGAGATTGTTGAGCTAATAAGAAAGTCGGTCATTCTTGAAAAGACCTATGCATTTGATGCCTGTCCTCAAGGGATGCTCGGTATTAATGCACAACAGTTCTGTGATTATGTAGAATATATTGCTGATCGCCGTCTTGAACGAATCGATTTGCCAAAACTATATGGTAAAAACAATCCATTCCCTTGGATGTCACAATCAACCGATTTAACCAAAGAAAAGAACTTCTTTGAAACGCGTGTTACTGAATATCAAACTGCAGGGTCTCTTGATTGGGACAAATAATCTGTCAATCTAGTATTGAGACTCATTAAAGCTCCTGAATGGTGCTTTGATGAGTCTCTTTTCTGTCTGCGTGAGATAGGTGTATGACATATTCACCTAAAACTCTTGAAATTAGAAAATGCTTGTTAGTATGCTTGCTACTGCAGAATAGACTATTCACCTACAAACGGGGAGGTTACGCACTCATACGCTCACTTTTTCCTATAAAAATGATTATTATTTATTAAACACAAATGTGCGAATGCCATTACCATAAGGCATTTCGCTAAAAAAAGGAATTCATGATGAATACATTTACTAAATTAGTAACTCTGGCTCTTCTTTTAGGAGCATTACCTACCAGTACAGATTGCTCACGTAAATACGATTATACAAGCTGCAGTAGATGCGATGATTCAGGCTGCAATAGTAGATGCGATGATTCAGGCGCACTATAGATGCAGTAGATGCGATGATGAATGTTTTGGGAAAGTTTACACTGGGGCATTTGTTCGTAGCACTGACACCACTCAATATGAATTTATACTTCAATTTGAAGAAGATGGAACGGTATTTGTGAATGTTGGCAAGTACGCCTACTTCGGAACTTGGAGATCCGCAAGTCAGGATTGCCTCAGCTTCTGCGTTATTGGCAGTCTGGGAGCCTCAACACTTAAATTCGAAGTACTTACCGGAACAATTTGCTTTGGCCCGCAATGCAGTGCCACACTCATGGGAGTTGGGAAATTTGTTGATTATAATAGCCCAAATTTCATACCAGGAAATATGACGAGTAGTGGTACATTTACGGTGCAAACGTTATACCTTCAAAACTGTCTATAAGCTGCATAGTTGAATTGAGTAGGTTTGGAGCGCTCTGCTGGGCATTCCAAACCTACCACCTGTATAGTGCATTACCTATCATTATTCCTCATACGTGAGTACTTCCCTGTCAAAACTGCGTGTAGCCTTACTGGTTTCTTCATGTGATGCTCTCATGAGATCCTGAACAGCTTTTATTTTTTCATGGATACTCATTTTCATATCCTCTGGAGCACCCGCTAATGCTTTCTGAAGACAGTCCAATCCTCGCGAATTATTTTTTTGAGAGCAATAATAGTTACCAAGTCCGAAAAGAGCTCGAGCTTGTAGAGTGCTATCGCCATTTCTAGAATTGAAATCAAGCGCACGGAGATACCAATAGTCCACAGTTCTATGTATGGGGTCGAAATAATATGAAGCTTTATAATCAGTATACCCAGTATCACCAACACCAATAAAGGCCTCTGCGAGCAATAACGCGACGTTAGGTATACTTTCAAGATAGTGAAGTGCACGAAGATACCAGCAAGCATTGCCAACCAACTTAACATGACTATCGGTGTAGTGTGCTCTGCCAAGCCCAAGACATGCTCGCGCTTTCAGAATTTTTTCGTTATCGCTATCACCAGTTTTAACAGAGAGAGCATCTAGATACCACTGAGCAGCGTCTTGATGAGTAGCATCGGTATAGCGAGAATCGCCAAGACCAACAAAAGCTTCCGCTTGTAATTCTGCATCACCATCCTTGCCAAGTAGGCCAGCGGCTTCTCGGTACCAGTCGACCTTAGTTATATGAGTGGCATCTGCATGCCCTTCATTTCCAAGGAGAATACGCGCCTCGGCTCGAAGGTTTTTATTACCATACGCAGCAAGAAGAGTATATGCTTCAAGATACCATGCAATCTTTGAGGAATGTAGATTATCGGTATATCCGGTCTTGCCAAGAGCAATACAGAGTTGAGCTCGTAAGTTTCTGTCTCCATGTATACCTAATACATTGAATGCTTCGACATACCAGCTCATCCTTTTTGATGCAGACGTTGATGGCATTACCGCAAGACCTATAAGAGCTCGGGCGCGTAGCTCTCTATTGCCTGTGGTACCCAAAATGCTGAGAGCCTTTTCAAAGTACCAGCAACAATTATAACCGAGTGGATTTCTTGCAATACCCCATCCGATAAGAGCTTCTGCTTGGAGATCACTATTCTCGTTTTTATCTAGCATATAATAAACATGCCTGTCATCTTCAGAATATCTCGCACGGAGCTGCTCCTGTCTTATATGTAGTTGACCATCTATTTCATTACGGGAACCACGCAAGATTCCATCGGCTATTCGGCGCAAAGCCTCATCTTTCTCACCAAGTCTTATACATAGTTGGGAACCACGTAACATTTCATCGGCCATTTGACGCAAAGCCTCATCTTTCTCATGTTGATACTTCCGATATATATCACCGCCGCTATCACCATGACCAAGAGTTTTAAGAGCTTCTGCATACCAGTACCAAACAAGCACTTCATCATGTTTCTTAAGGTCCATTTCTAAATCGTTTCGATAGCGCCGATAATCATCCCATCCAGTATCTCCATGACCACGCGCTTTGAGATCTTCTGCATACCGATAACATCTCAGAAGGTCATCATGATTTCTGCATCCGTCACCAAGTAATGTAAGATCTTTCAAATGTGAAAGACACGAGGGCTCGATCGGATGATCGATTGGATAGTGCGCATTACCAAGACCAATAAGGGCTTGCGCAAGGATCCTTTTATTATTACTATCAGTGGCCCACTTTCGTGCCTTGAGATACCACTCCCATCCTTGCTGAATTTGATCGCCACTATAACAACAAAGATCTCCAAGAAAGCAGAGTATTTGACCATATGATGAAACTGTTCGGCCCAATTCCTCTGCACGCGCGGCCCATCTGAAAGCTTCTTCTGATAGGCCATTTTTATGCATCATTTTTGAAAGCCTTAATGCACTCAATGCCCGTATATCATGGGGAAGGCCTTCCTGTTCAGCCAATAAGGTACATATATTTTGCGCAAAAGAAAGTGCTTCATGATTGTCATAAAGCTGGCGGTATTCATCTGCAATGGCGTACCAGGTAACAGAGTCTTTTGAGCATAAACCAGCTTCCAAAAGCAACCTATGCGCTTGTATGCTCCGATGCACTTCATTTGGTTCAAGCAGACCATAGTCGCCCTTCTTAGGTGCAAGAAGATCAATCACGCTCGATGATAAATCAACCTTTTGATCCAAATCTTTTTGCAGGTTCATTGCGAGCGTGGTGCTTACTAAACTGAGCGCACACAGACCACTAATAAATACTCTTATCATGACAAACCTCATAGCGAGTTATATTATTCTTTCTTGTGACGTTGTAGCACATTTAAGGTAGTGCAAAACTCACCGAAAGTCAATTTCAATTTGAAAATTATAAAACGAGAAAAGTTATTAATTCAGCCGCAATCAATCAAACCCTTGATGATCACATGGTGTCAAATTATAGGCGTACCCTCGAAAGTCACCTAAGGACTGGTTACATCTTTCTAAAAGATCACAGAGAGAGCTCAATGAGTACTACCCCCCATTCCTTTTTCAAGAGAATACCTATATCTTCGCCCCTCGTTAAACATGCTGGTGCTGAAATGGTTATAGGTAATGATAAAGACTTCTGGTAGCGCTGGTAGTAGGCAAGGCCATATGCCCTAAGACCTTCACGCAGATACTCATCCTCAGTAGTTTTACGTAAGGCAAAGGCTGTTAATCTATGATACTGCTGATGCTCCATCACAGAAGTCATCCAGGTAAGGCATATCATAAGAGCAGTTAGTAGTACGTAGCTATTCATGGCTCTTTTCCAGGGCTACAGAGAGGGACAGTTCATGGTGTGGACTCAAAAGAGTGCAGGTTACCCCGACTACCACACCATTGTGCACAGAATAGGTGCAGGAAAGGGAGCTCACTGACGCAGCAATCAAACTATGTGAGTGGGGATAAAACATTCTTTTCTGCTGATCATACGTACCATAGGACCGTATGAGTCTTTTCTTTTTGACCCACCACATGCAATCTCTGCCCTTAAGAGTACCTATAAGTCGATGTGCCCGATACTCTTTCAAGGATGAAAACTCATGAATATCATGCCGTAAACAGGCAAGTCCACTGGCGAGCTGCATAAGCTCATCTTCGCGTCGTATATGCTCTGTTATAAAGCTATACAGATGCATGACTATGCTCATCGTACCTACCAGTACCATACTGCTGAGCATGAGGTAAAGGAGCACTTCTATGAGGGTTGTTCCAGGAGCTTCTGTCATAGGATATAAGCCGTTTTGAGGGTCACTAGTGGTTTTTCAGTGGGCACGGTCTGGCGCCCCCCCCCCTTACATGGTCTCTTGTCTTTCTTAGGGGAACATTTTTTACAAAGGGACACTGATAGATAGACCAATGGAAGCACCGGATCCTTCTGCTCCAAAATATGAGCCTGCCATGCAGCCTGGGGATATACGGGAGCTTGCCTGAGCTTGCACTGTTCTAAAATACTGCATGCGATATACAGCGCCTGAATTTGTTCCCGTATAGTATGGTACTGATGGACTGTGTATGACTGATAGGCAAAGAATAAAGAGCTTACCAGCATAAGAAGAGCCAGTCCCACTAATGCTTCTAAGAGAAGAAAACCACCGCCACCGGTCATACTCCTACTTTTGGTCATGGAGAAAATCCTTTATGGGGTGAGCCATCCTCTAGTATACACCTGTTCGTTAAGCCCTCCAAGATAGCCATTGACTTTAAAGTCCATATCTGGTAGAATTTTAATAGAAATATAATTTTAAAAAATAATTCAATATGAAGCGACATGCCACCTCAAGACAGAACTACATTTGATAGTATATACTTGAAGATGAGGAGCATCTCAGTAATTACCTTGGAGTTAATGATGAAAAAGTTTATTTATTTACTTAGCGTATGTATCGGCCTTCTAGGATCAGGAAACCTCTGGTCAGCGCAAAAAGGACCACAACCTGAAGCACCTATGCAAAAAGGACAACTTGCAGAACCTATAAAAGCACCAGATGCACCAAATTTCCAGATAAGTGATGAAGAACTGAAAGCGCTCAACCTCGATCCTAAAGAGGCTGAAGAGCTTCGTCAGTTCTTTGATGCTTTAAATAATCTTACTCCTGCGCAAAAACAGGAACTTGAAGAAATAGGAAAAGCTACTGAAGAGCGTATGCGTCAACAGGATCTCGATCCTAATAACCTCGATGACGTGATGAAGTTCATGGAAACTGAAGGCCTTATGGAGCAGCAACCTCCTAATGGTCAAAAGCCGTCAGAGAAAAAAGAGGTCAAGGAAAAACCGCTACCCGCTCGTCCTCAACCTGAGCGACCAGCTCCAACCAAGGCTGAAAAACCTGAAGTTTTTGCGGTATCGAGTCCGGCAGACACCTTAACGATGATTAATGAATTAAGTCACCATCTTGCATCTTTGCGCCAAAAGGCAATTACGATGCCATCTATGATTGAAAAGCTCGATTCAATTGAGAATGAGATTGCACAGCTCAGCTTCTATCTTAATGTGCTGCGTTCACCCGATCTTGTTAAACTCTTAGGAAGCAAAGAATCGGTGAATCTGCATAGTACGCTTGAAAAGCTGCATAACACACTGAAGACCTATGAGCCATCAATTAGTGCAAGAAAACGTTCTGATGTCATCAATTATGATGATCCATATGAAGTACTTGAGCTTCCTTATACTGCAACGGATGCAGAAATCAAAGCACGCTATACAGAACTTGCAGCCCAAAGAAGTCCTGAAGTTGTCGAAAAACAGCTCAGGAAAGAAGGTTGCGATGAAAAAATATGTAAGAAAATGATAAAAGCGGCTCGTCGTACCTTTGATCTTATTCAAGGTGCTTACGATTCGCTGACAAAAAATAGAGCTTCTGTTGATGACTATCTTCGTACAAAGATGGCCAAAGAAGCTCGAAAAGAAGCCGCTTCTGGTCGTGCTTTTGACAGCCTTTTTGCGGGAATGACAGCTTCATTTACGAAAGATCAGCTTCTTACGCAGATTCATCAATTGCTCGAAAAGAATAAACCCCAAGAGCTTGCCCAGATGAAAGCTCAAGTAGAACTTGAGAAAAAAGTTTATGAACGCTCTAAAAAGCGTATAACGGTTCCTCAGGCTCGCCCTTCTCAAAGACCTACCGGAGGTCAGTTTGATCCGTTCTACAAGAAAATGGCTCAGCAAAGACCACCTGCTCCAATGAAACCAACCCGTGGTGAAGGTACTCCTAAGCCTAAGGGTGAGAGAAAAGAGAAACCTGAAAAAGGTGCCACAGCAGCAGAGCAATCGGACAAAGGTAAAAAAGACGATAAGAAAAAAGATGAGGACAAGAAAAAAGAAGAAGAGAAGAAGAAGGAAGACGATAAGAAAAAAGATGGCAAAAAAAGCGGAGAGCCAAGCAAAGAAGATGTTGCAAAACTCGCCGAAATAGGAAGCCTCGGCAAACTCTTTGAGACTGCAAAAAAACAGAAAGACGTCGAGGTTACCTATCCTCCTCGAACTCCAGATGCAGAACCTATGACAGCTAAAGTAGATTTACAGGACATTATGACCCGTTTAAACAACGAGCTCCTGAATGGAGATGTTAAAAATCAAGAAGCTGCAATGCATCTACATCTCTACTTTGCTGAAATGAATCTCCCGGCCATCATAGCGGCATTGAAGAAAACTGCGCCGGGTAAAGGTAAAAAGCTTTCAGGAGCACCTGCTCAATATTGGAAGGATAATGTGGCGAAATATAAGGACCTTGTAGAAGATTGGTTTAACAAGGTCGTGAAGATTCTTGACGCTACAGAACGAAATAACGCATCTATTAAGGGAAAAATCCCTCAAGCGAAAAGAACACAGCATGGACTTGATATTCCAGACATTGATGTTTGGAGCAAGGAAAAGCCACCTGCTCGTGACGTAGCTGAGGATAACATTGACCTTGGTAAAATACGCGGTAACATTAAGGCTATTCGCACCTATATCAACGATACAAGCACAGAATAAGAGTTTCTTATCATAAACAACTAACTGGTCCGGAAAATTCCGGGCCAGTTGCGTCTTCTAACCATGTACTGTACGCTTTCTATAAGACGTCTCACACAAAGGAGTAGGTATATGCCTATTGTATTACTTCTCTTAGTATGTGCAAGTATCTCTTTCCACGCACACTCTGAGCCAAAGATGGTCCTTAAACAGCTTGATCATACTCTTGAGCAGATAGATGCCCTTGAAGGATACGGTCCTCATGAATCTCTTGAAGGACTAGAACTGTATCTTCAGGTACTACAAGATATTTTGTCCAAAGAGCAGCCAGATGATGACGAAAACGACTTACTTGAAGGCATCCTATCAAAACTGTTTTCTCGGTATGCCTATCGAGACGGTTCATATCGTTCTCGTATCTATGCAGAGGCACAGAAAAGAGCCATCACCCTCCTTCTTGAGTCTCCCATTGGCAAAGAGCTCCTTGAAAAGCACGCAGAAGAACGACCGTTCATCCGCCCCTATATTGAAGTATTGAGTTAATTGTTGGCAAGAACCTCTTCGCAGCGATGGCATAGCTTGTCAATATTGCGCGTCTCATCATACTTCCAGCAGCGGGGGCACTTATCGCCTTTTGCAGGAGTTACTTTAACATAAATTCCATCATCAGTCGTAGCATCAAGACCTTCTTTGGTCTGTGCGCAATGGAACTGAGATACGATGAGGAACTCTGCGAAGAACTCTTCTTGAGTGGTACCACGAGCCTCTAAAGCTTTAAAGAGCTCTGGAAGGTTTTCAAACTCCGGTTTCTTGGTATCAATATATACCGTCATCGCTGCTTCTAATGAATGCTTAATAATGCCCTTTTCCCGCTCAATTTCAAGAGCCTTCAAAAGAACATTCCGGATATCTTTCAACGTTGTCCATTGGGTAAAGAACCCAAGTTCACGTTGGCCTTCAGTAACTTTTGGAATGAGGTTTACTAAGGAGCCTACCCACACATCACTAAAGCCCATCGTCTCATTTTTGCCATATACAAAGTCATGCAACTTCTGCGGATCAACAAAAGGCTGCAGATGAATAGACCCCTTCTTATTCTTCTGATAATAATCAGATACATGCTCTGCCGTAAATGACATAATCGGCGCAATAAGGCGCGTCAAGGTATCAAGGATGATAGCGAGTGCTGTCTGAACCGAACGGCGCGGGCGTGTATCTGCTCCTTCGCAGTAAAGACGGTCCTTTACGATATCTAAATAGTAGGAGCTCAGCTCTACCGAAGTATACTGAGCCAGCTCATGAAATACTCTTGTAAAGTCTCCATCCTTATACGCCTGAATAATCGTAGCATTGAGGTCATTCAGACGCGCAAGTGCATAATGATCTATCGGCAAAAGAAGGTCAACAGGCACTGCATCCCGCTCAAGTTCAAAGTCATAGAGATTTGAAAGCAAGAAGCGCAGCGTATTGCGAATCTTTCTATTAACTTCCTGGATGTTCTTCATGAGCATATCAGACACGACTGCATCACTTTCATGGCCAATACTGGCAACCCACAGTCGCAAGCCATCGGTACCTAGGGAATCGATTATTTCTTGAGGTGCAACTACATTACCAAGAGACTTCGACATCTTATGGCCCTTTTCATCCACCGTAAAGCCATGCGTCATAAAGGCTTTGGTACAGGGCTCTTGGTTGATCACCATACTCATAATGAGTGAACTTTGGAACCATCCACGATACTGATCAGTTCCTTCAAGATACAGATCTGCCGGAAACCCAAGACGGGGATTATTACAGAGGACAGCATAGTTGCTCACGCCCGCATCAAGCCAGACATCTAAGATATCAAACTCTTTTTTGAAGTCAGTATTACCGCAGATTGAACAGGTCATATGGGGTACAAGATCCTTCAAAGGCACCTTGTGCCAATATTCGATCCCCTCTTTTTCTATGCCCTTCGCCACCTTAAAAATAAGTTCCTGGTCAAGATAGGCTTTGTCGCATGAAGTGCAGATAAGTGCGGGAATTGGCGTTCCCCACATGCGCTGCCGAGAAAGGCACCATTCCCAACGATTCTCAACGGTCGCACGAAGAAATCGACGCCCCTGAGGTGGTATAAATGCTATCAGATTATCGATTGCATCAAGCACCTGCTGTTTAATGTTTTTTCGTTCAAGGTCAAAGAACCATTGAGGAGTTGCTCTGAATATGAGTCCATTATGACAGCGCCAACAATGCGGGTAGCTGTGCGTGATCGACCCTTTGTAGATAAGCTTCCCATCCTCCGTTAATTTTTTGATGACCCACCATTGACCGTCAGTCACTTTCATGCCGGCAAGCTCTTCAGGTTGGATAAGGTCGGTATAGCAGCCATCTGAAGATATCGGTGAATAAATCTCCAGTGCATTTTTAACGCCGATCTCATAGTCCAAAGGACCGCAGCCAGGCGCACAATGCACAAAGGCTGTCCCTTCAGTAAGGCCTACTGAGTCGTCTAATATAAGAGGCACAACACTCCTTGTAATCGGATGGAGTACTAAGAGCCCTTCTAAAGTTTGAGCGGGAATTTCTTGGACAATTTTTTCTTCGATACCCAGAAGCTTACACAGCCCTTCAGCAGCCTGTTTACCCACCAGGCCATAGCGGCCACCAAGGTCAAGTAATACATAGATAGCCTGTGGCCTTGCAAGCACTGCCCTGTTGAGCGGCAAGGTCCATGGTGTCGTGGTCCATACAATCACACTCACCTGGCCTTGTACTGAAGGAAACAGTTTCTTTGCATCTTTCTCATGAAGATCAAAAGCCACATATACTGAAGGATCTTTGCGATCTTTATATTCTATTTCAGCAGTAGCGAGCACCGTTTCATCATGAAAGCACCAGGGAACGGTCTTGTTTTTTCGTTCAACAAAGCCATGCTCTACTAGGATTCCTAACGCACGTACTGTAGCCGCTTCATAGGAGGGGCTCATAGTGATGTACGGCCGTTCCCAGTCCATACAGACCCCGAGATTTCTAAACTCAGACTTTTGCACATCGATCCAATGCTGCGCATAGGTCCTACAGGCCTTCATAAGCTCAAGCGCTTTAAGGCCAGGATGCTCTTGTAATACTTTGAGTTCGATAGGAAGTCCATGACAGTCCCAGCCTGGCGTAATAGGTACATGATAACCCATCATCCGGCGGGATTTGGTCATAATATCTTTTAAAACTTTATTATAGGCATGCCCAAGATGGATATGGCCGTTTGCATAGGGAGGCCCATCGTGCAAAATATAGGACGTATTGCCTTCATTGAGTTCAAAAGTTTTACGATAGAGATCTTCCTTGAGCCAGCGGCTCAGAAGTTCAGCATCTTCAACCTTTGGCTGCGCGCGAATAGGAAACTCAGTTTGCGGCAAATTGAGCGTATCCTTAAAACTTTTGCGTACGGTATCCTGCGTATCTTGAGCCATGAGAACCCCTTTCAAATTCGATTTGCAATACTCTAGTATACCATATTCTGCAAAAAGTTTTAGATCCAGATAGATTAGGCTGGCCATTTAGCGTATTCTTAAGATGGCCTTATAACTCGAAAGAAACTCATGAATATTCGTTTCTTAACTTTTTCTCTCATGCTCTGCGTCACCCTGCATGCCGCCGGTCCTGTCGTACATGCGCTTTGTGCAGAGCTGTATTTCAAGCACGTAAAGCCTACGTATACTCCTGCAGAGCGCGATGCTTTTATGCGCGGCACTCTATTTCCTGACATTCGGTACATAGGCCATATTTCTCGTGAAAAGACCCATGCAAAGGACGTAACTCTTGACCAAGTAAAAAATGCTTCAAGCCCCTTTCATGCCGGTATGCTTTTTCATGCCTATGTTGATGAACAGCGTGAAATCATTGCGCGGCACGACAAGATCTATGAGCATTTATCTGAGATACCAAAAAGAAAAGCCCTCTTTCTTAAGATGATTGAAGATGAGTTGTGTTACCATCTTCTTGATAGAGCTCAGATTCGCCATGCACTCATTAGATATGATGCCGAAGAGCAAGACTACGGAGTTAACTTCATCAAAAGAATTGCCTGGCATCGTGTTCAGAGAAGTTACTTCAAACAATCTCCCCTCATGCTACTTGAGAACAAAGTAGCATCGCACAAAGGATATTTCAGTATTCCCTATGATGAGTTAGCTCAGGCATTACCGCTTTTTAAGAAGTACCAAGAAGATGACAAGGTTAATGCGTATATGAGCCATTTTCTGAGTGCCTTTGAGAATTTGCTCAGGTCATAAACTGCTCAAAATCTAGACACCCTAGTGCTAGACTTGTTGGAATACCTACATCATGATAGGACCAATTTTGAAATCATGCCCATATCCAAGCGTGATCAGGCATGCCTGGATATACGAACAAACTTATGAAACTTTATGGGTGTATCACTATTGCTGTACTGCTCAGAGGGCAGCTACAATATTTGTTAAATATATATGCATTCAAAGCATTTCCAAATCCTTGTGGAAAAGGAAAGTTAAAGCTGAAGGTGGATGAACCGCCCGATCCGCAATCATCTGCAACCGCAACCTCGGCAATAATAAATGCAGCCGGCAAAGAAGGAAATGTGACAGTAAAGGGCGGTGCCTGGAGTGTTTGCTCAAGGATAGTTTCAGTTAATGATTCATTCTGAGTTACGGATTGGGCTGTAAAGTTTACCGTACCGGTTGCCTTACCAGCAGGATTAATAACGGTTAACCTGAAACAACCAGGATTATTACCAAGAGGTAACGAAACCACATCCATGCTCACCGATGTTGTCGCACTTCGTTTAAACATAACTACTGGTGTGCCTCCAAATACGAATAAAGTATTCTGCCCTGCATCGACTACTATCACGCTAACAGCTTCGTTTTCAAGAGCGGTGAATGTAGCAGTCTTTGCAACTATGGCCTGATTGGTATTACCATTCACTATATAGATATATGAACCATCTGCTGCTGGCTGCCCACCCGCGGCAGTCACCGATATAGTTGCAGTTGCTTTACCTACAGCTACATCGCATGATCCTGGTGTAGGAGTAATGGTAATATTTGAGAAATATAATGGCTGAGGACCAACCTGAGCAATCATCGATGCTGAATAAATCGCGAGTAGTATGATAAGCTTCTTCATTCGTCTTCCTTTGAGTAAAGTTAAGATTTACATTTCCTTGATGGATCATTTTTCGCATCCATGAAAAGATACCAAAGTTGTTTGCATACATGCAATGGTTTCTTTAACTTTTTTATACCTTTTCATTCCTTGCATCCAATTAGCTACTTTAGAGCTTTTATCTATCGTTTGATTCCCGAAAATGGATCTAATGTGAAGAGCCATGTAGGGGTTCTATTGGAGGCCAGGAAGCGCGCATGCCTTAGCGATTTTTTTGGCATTGATGAATTTTTTTGGGGATATCTGATGAACCTCAAGCTATTAGTATACTATCGTCCCCTTTGGGTTGAGAACAGGTATCTGTCTTCATATTTCTTAATCTAATCGCATAATCGATGTAGCTCACTCATAAGGTAAAATGGTAAGGATTGCCATTCATCCCCAGGCTTAACAGGCCATGGGGGTTTCTGGCTATAAAATAAGAAAAGCCTTGCTGGTATGTTCCATAGATCACTCCTGGGGTAAGGTTGATGCTAGAAACATTTCACGACTTTGGATAAAGTCAATAAAACAGGTACCTGTTTTCATGATCTGTCTATAAAAACAGGTACCTGTTTTATTGAGATGTTTGAGTTATAGTTCTTGCAATGATTGTTACCATTGTAATTAATTGATGAAACAATTGAGCATAGCATTTTACTATTAAATAATCTTGCGTGACATATCCAGGAAATGACAGCTCTAATCAGTCCATTTAATAGTGATTGTGGGAAATGTTTTTATTATCCTGATTAAGACGTCAAATTTGCAAGAATGCTGCCGAAATTAAGCTATGGATTTGATGATCTCGACAATAACGTTTTTCCCTGAGCCTGCAAAACACATAGAATATCTCAATAAAACAGGCACCTGTTTTATTGAGATACTAATCTACAAGGATACTTCAGTATTCCCTATGACAAGAAGCTTATTATTCTTAAGGCTAAGGTATAGGAACAGATATCGCAGAACTACTGAGAGGGCAGCTACAATATTTGTTAAATATATACGCTTTCAGAGCATTTCCCAATCCCTGAGGAAAGGGAAATATGAAATTGAAAGTGGAGCCTTCAGCACAACCATCATCGATATTAACAACAGAAGCATTAAGTAAAGCGCTTGGCAAAGAAAGAAATGTAGCCGTGAAAGGGGCTTCTTTCACCTGCTTGATATCGGAAGGAGTCTCCAAATCAGTAGGAGTAAAAGCCCGCAAACCAAAAGTAACCAGATTGGTTGCTAATCCTCCAGGATTAGTAACACTTAAAAGGATACATCCTTTTCCATTACCAAGCGGTAATGTACTGACATCCATGCTTACTGAGGTGGTTTGAGATGGCGTAAAAGAAGCTACTTGATCTATATTAAGAGCGTTCGATGAAGAATCGCTTATAAGCAAAATGGGTATTGAGCCACTGGTAGCAGTAAAGGTGACCGTTTTTGCAACCCGAATTTCATTTATCGGAGAACCTATCTGGTAAGTATAGAAACCATCCAGCGTTGGTTGACCACCAGCAGCAGTCACCGATATCGTTGCAGTATTCCCACATGAAGGGATAAGCGTAATATTTGAGATATACAATGGTTGAGGACCAACCTGTGCAATAATAGAAGCCGACCAGATGATAAGTAATATTACGAAGTGTTTCTTCATTCGTCTTCCTTTTAAATGTATAAAATGTATAAGCTGATACGCCATTTTCGCATCCATCGGAAGAGTATCAAAATTCTCTTTATGGACACAATAGTTTCACGCATTTTACAGCAAAGTCCCCTCCTTGCAAAATACTTCCCATCTAATAGCTCGATGAAAGCACCATATATCTTCAACCGTTCGACTGAAATAATCCATGCCAAAAACATGAACACAATTTGAAAAAATTCTCTAAACGAAGTAGTATCCCTACGTTATACACCCTATTTACGTTAAGGAGACTTTCGATGATGATGAATACTGCCACTCGCACCCAATGGGCTTTAACACTCTTACGGATAACGATGGGTGTTGTTTTTATTGCTCATGGAAGCCAAAAAGTTCTAGGTCTTTTTGGAGGTCCAGGACTAAGCGGATTTGTAACATGGATTGGGCAGGCTATGGTATCCCCTTCTATCTTGCCTATCTCGCGGCTTTTGCTGAGCTTATTGGCGGAGTACTGCTCCTTCTTGGGATTTATGCAGAACTTGGTGCTCTTATGGTCATACCGGTAATGGCTGGCGCACTTATCCTTATTCACAAATCACAAGGATTCTTTATTCAAAACAATGGCTTTGAATATGTGCTCTGCCTACTTGTTATTCTTTTCTCCATTATCCTTGCTGGTCCAGGGTATCTCGCTTTGATACGCTTTCGTCGCTAAGAATCTGATGCAGGGTGGGATATCTCATCCTGCATATTTTTAATCATTGAATTATTGTGCTTCCAAACAACTCATCAAGCCACCATAGCTCCAAAGAACTCGATCTTGCAATCAGAGTTTTTTGAAATACTCCCCTTTCCTCATTATTGTATACAACTTGAAGACTCTACTGAAAAATATATATTTCACCAGTTTGCATAAATACTGCCATTAATGGTATACCCTATAAACTCCTCTATGGGTTCGCCCATGTAAGAATACCCGTATGAATGGATCTATCGATTCACTTTTCTGTGCAGGCTAGTATACTTAAGAAAAGCATTCCTCCACAAAAAGGTACTTCTATGAAAAGATATGGCATTTGGGGTCTTGGAGTTGTTGGCAGATCGGCAATACGCTTTCTGCAAGCGCAAGGGCATTCACTTTCCGTATACGATGCGCGTCCTTTAACTGCTGAAGAAGAATCATTTCTTACTACCTACCAGGTCCGCTCTTATGCGCCTCATGAACAAGAAGCATTCTTCAAAGACAATGACTTCCTTGTCCCGAGTCCTGGGATAGCTCTTACCCAAGCACAGGAGTACCAGCACAAGATGGTCCACGAGCTTACCCTCTTTGGTCCACGATGGCACAAGCCGCTCATTGCCGTTACCGGCTCCTTAGGAAAAACAACCTTAGTTACCCTGCTTACTTCACTTCTTCAAGCAAACGATCTCTCGGTCGCCACAGGCGGTAATATAGGTACCGCTATGCTTGATCTTCTTCCTAGCCAAGATACCGTTGACTATGGCCTTTTGGAGCTCTCAAGCTTCCAACTTGAGTTTGCGCATACCTTTGCGCCCGATCTTGCCATTATGACGAATCTCTATGCCAATCATCTTGATCGGCATGGTACTCTGGAAGCTTATTTTGAAGCGAAAGCACACATCTTTAGGCATCAACGCCCTGAACAGAAGATGCTCCTACCACTTAACCTTGCTCCACAAGTACGTGCTCTGACTAACCGTCCTTGTACCTACTTTACTCAAGATGAGCCATCACCTGAGACGCTTCAATTGCTGCAGGAAGGTGATGACTTGTATACCTTAGAAGGAACCACGCTCACACGTAGACGTCTAAAGAATGGTCAGCTTGCTACAACAACCTTACCCATTCGTTCTAGCCTCGCCCAACGTGGAGAATCGCTGCTCCATGAAACCTGGCTCATACTTCTTACGGTATCAGATATGCTAGGTATACTGTCCTCTCATGCTTTTGCAGTACCAGAGTTTTCACCACTTGAACACCGCATTGAATTTGTGGGATCTCATGAGGGTAAACTCTTTTATAATGATTCAAAGTCCACTATTGTTGAAGCGACAAGAGCTGCTGTAGCAACATTAGCACCTCGCCCCATCCATCTTATCCTTGGTGGTATCAGTAAAGGGGTTGATAGAGCAGCGCTCATCGGTTTACTTAAGCCCTATATTGCAGCAACAGTATGTTTTGGAAAAGAGGCCAAAGAGCTCGAGGCTGGCTGCAAAAAATACGGCATCCCCACATCGGCTCATGAGACTCTTCATGAGGCAGTCAAAGCCTGCCTACAGCAAGCCAAAAAGGATGAGGTCATTCTCCTTTCACCCTCAGGTGCGAGCTATGACCTTTATAAAGATTATCAAGAACGTGGAAGACACTTCAAAAAGCTCGTAAAAGAGCTGTCATCAAATACAGACATTCAACCCAAATGAGCAGCCAACGGGCTCATAGGCATAAGGACCATACCCATAACCATATCCCCAAGGGGCGTATCCATAGCCGTATCCGTTAAAATAAGGATCATAGTACCCAAAGCCTCCATAAACTCTTGGACCCCAGCCATAGCCGCCACCTCGGCAACACCTACGCCCATGGCTATGACTTGAATGTCTATGTCCACGGCTTGAACTCCGACTGCAACTACGGCCGCATTCAGTAATGCTTGCCATCCCTAAAACAACAAGCAAAAGAGCTGCTCGTAAATACTTTGCATTCATATTAATGCTCCTTACTTATTTGGTAATTATACTCTATCTCTCTTAGTTTATTAAGTACAAATATGATTAATCAAGTATTTTATAGAATAAGATTTTTTTTGTTTGGTCAAGATGGGTAGAAAAGGACGAAGAAATAAATGCTCTACATCAAAAAAGATGGAGACCGAAGCCTCCATCTTTAAGTCTCATTCATTTCTATGACGCATAGTACCATTCATCGCCCATTTGGCAGATTAAGTCTCCATCGAAGTCATAGTAGCAACCATCATAAGGTGATCCTAGCTCATAGTTTAGGAGGGGTATGCCTACAAGAAGACCACCCAACAGATACGGGCCCCAGTATGAGCCACTGCGAATACCACGACCGCCTAAGTGACGTCCACCATCACGGCGACCTCCGCCAACATGACGACCACCATCTACATGACGTCCGCCGCCAACATGTCGACCGCCACCTACATGACGTCCGCCGCTAACATGGCGACCTCCGCCTACATGACGTCCGCCCATATGGCTAACACCACCATGGCCACGCATTCCACCACCATGCATACCGCCGCCGCCTCGGCCGCCGCCACCACCGCCACGTCCACCACCGCCACGTCCACCACCGCCACCACGTGCATCGATAAGTTCCGTGGCCCCTAGCATAAGTGCTAAGAGGCCTACGAATGCTAATTTTGAATTCATAGTTATTCTCCTAAGTATTATGATTAATCTTTACTTTCAACTGCTTCTTCGTTGCCGGTAGAAGACTCTTCTTCTTCTGACTCAGTAGACTCAGTAGCTTTGGCTTTCGTGCCTTGGGCTTTCACGGCTTGGACTTTCATGCCTTGACCTTGCGTACCACGACCTCTCATACCCCAGCCTCCATGGCGCTTACCATGGCGTCTCATATGACGGCCACGATAACCTTTCCCTTTCTTGCCACCTTTTAATGAGCAGCTTTCTCCGGTACATTGTTGCTGTTGTTGAGCTTTTCTTGAACGACCACCATTACATTCCGTAATAGCTTCCGTGCTCATCAAGATCAGTAACAAACCTACTAAGATATGTTTTACATTCATAAAAAACTCCTAACTTAGTCCTTGCTTTCAGCTGCACCACTTGATTCAGACTCTTCAGATGCCGTTGATTCTCTCGATTGAGTTAACGATCCTCGAGTACTTCCTGTTGTAGCACTAGAACTTGTACTTCTGCCTAGTTCAGACGCCGTTCCTGCAGGTCTTAATTGCAATGATCCATAGGTTGAACGAGAACTTGAAGTCGATGCTGATGCTGGCCTTGCTTGAACTTGCATTACACGACCACCCATACCTGCACGTACCCCTACACGTGTTGGTTCTGCTTGCCTTGTTTGAGCTTGGGTACTACCACCCACTTGCATTTGTCGAGCTTGCGCTTGAGCTTGTATTGCTCTGGCCGCTTGTACACGCTGCATCATGAGAGCATGTTGGCTTTTACCAGACTTTGCCGGACAACTTCCGCCTTTACAGCCGCCTTTACCACACTGGGTACTAGCAACAGTACTTAACATAATTAATAACATACCTAGGGTATTTTTAATGTTCATAATTTTCTCCTTTATTGAGGTTTTACTTTCACTGATTTGTCAGCTTGCTCAGATTATTCTCCAAAAAAATAACTCATATGACGCGCAAACAAGCTTCCCGAGGTGTCTTCACGCGGGGCTGGTTGTTCCGCTTGTGGTTCAACCACAGGTGCAGGGGCTACAGGTACCATTCTCGCACGTTTTGGAGGAAGAGGTGGAGCCTGTTTTTCTTTTGCCACCGGTATCGCTTCTTGTTGAGCTTCTGGCACTACTACTTTTGCTTGCATCATAGGTTCTCCGGCCTTGCCTAATGCTGCCTTTTCAGATCCCATGGTTGATGAAGCACTTGCTTGAGCAGGGACTGCTGTAGCCTTCATACCTTGGGCACTCCCTGATTGGGCTTCTTGCGGAGCAGCAACTTGCCCAGTACGAGCACGTATTGTTGCGCCTCTCAAAGCAGTGGCTGTGATTCTAGCTGCGCTTGCACCTCTGGCATTGCCTTGACTAGATTCGGTAAGAGCTGCACTGCTCAGCATAATCAGCAACATGCCCATGAGGGTATTTTTGATGTTCATAACATTCTCCTTTTACTGGATCAATAAGATACGAGGGTATTTTGAGTTCATATACCCTCGAGTCTTTAATTTCACTTAATTGTCAGTTTGGTCAGATTACTCTTACCCAGAATGACCCATTAACGTTTCACCATGACGAGCAAACATTTCTCCCCACGTTTCTCCACGCGGAGCTGGTTGTTCTTGCGCTGCTGGTGCTTCAGCTATTCTTCTTGCACGTTTTGGAGGAAGTGGAGGTGGAGTTTCACTAGCGAGCGCAGCTTTCGCCTCTTCGGTAGTCACCGCTTTTGCTTCCATCATACCTTTGGCTTTTGCTAATTCAGACGCTTTGGGCGTAGCAGTCATTACTGTAGGTTTAGCGGCACCTTTCATCGCTTCTTTGGCAGCCAATGCTTTAGCCCTTATACCTGCGCGAACTTCAGCACCACGAGCTTGCGCTGCCTGCCTTATTTGAGCTTGCTTGGCACGCGCTGCCTGCATTTGTAGCGCTTGAGCTTGTGCTTGGGCTTTTGCTGCTTGTTCACGCTGCATCATTTGGGCTTGTTTCTGCTTGTTAGGCTTTAGAGCACAAACACCACCTTTGCACCCGCCTTTACCACACTCGGTAAGAGCTACAGTGCTCAACATAATCAGTAACATACCCATGAGGGTATTTTTGATATTCATACATTCTCCTTTAATTAATCAATAAGATAGGGATATTTTTTAGCATTCGTAGACCTTCTTATTGAGTCTTTACTTTGACGTATCTGTCCAGTTGGTCAGATTAATCTACCCAATGACCAAATTGGCTCGCTAACGTTGCAGCATGACGCGACATCATTTCGCCCCATGATTCTTCAGCTTCAGCTTCTTCTGCTGTAGGAGCCGCTTGAGCTTCAGCCGTTCTTTTTGCACGTTTAGGTGGAAGAGGTGGAGCTTGTTTTACTTTTGAAGGAGCTACTTTTCCTTTTTCAGGTGCTGCTTCTTCTTCCTCTTTCGCAGCAGCTTCAGCTGCCATTGCTCTAGCTTTTAAGCCTAGAGGTCCCATACCTAAACCTCTACCTGGCTTGAGAGCTTTAGCTTCTTCAGCTTTTTTCTCTTGCATTTTTCCTTCACTGCATTGCGTAACAACTGCAGTACTTAACATAATGAGTAACATACCAACGAGGGTATTTTTGATGTTCATAGAATTCTCCTTTAATGTTATCAATAAGATAGGGATATTTTTTAGCATTCCTAGACCTTCTTATTGAGTCTTTACTTTCACTTAGCTATCCAGTTAGTCAGATTAATCAGCACCTAAATGGCTCATTAACGCTTGCACCATGACGAGCTAACATTTCGCCCCATGATTCTTCATGTTCAGGTTCTTCTGCTGCAGCAGCTGCTTGAGCTTCAGCTGTTCTTTTTGCACGTTTTGGAGGAAGAGGTGGAGCTTGTTTTACTTTTGACAGTGCTACTTTTCCTTTTTCAACTGCTTCTTCTTCTACTTCTTTACCTTTGGCGGCAGCTTCAGCAGCCATTGCTCGAGCTCTCAAACCTAGAGGTCC
Organism: uncultured bacterium; assembly: GCA_963819815.1. Taxonomy (GTDB): domain Bacteria; phylum Babelota; class Babeliae; order Babelales; family Babelaceae; genus PRDV01. Next base: position 260,541 of record CAWFXL010000001.1, on the reverse strand, counting down.
CATACCTAAGCCTCTACCTGGCTTCAGGGCTTTAGCTTCTTCAGCACGTTGCTCTTGTTTTTTCCCTTCACTGCATTGTGTAACAGCTGCAGTACTCAACATAATCATTAACATACCCACTAGGGTGTTTTTGATGTTCATAGAAATCTCCTTTTAGTTTAGAGGAATATTATAGTTCTATCTCCTTCATTGTAATAAAAAAGCAATACTATTTTCAATAGTTTTTCTAATTGAATTCTTGCAAGAGATCTAGGAAGTGGTCTAAGAAATGATCAGATGGGCTTTTTCGTGAATTTCCTGCGCTGCAAGAAGTTGGTCCCGACGCTCAAGAGTATCCGCTATGAGCTTTTCAATATGAATACGCTGGGAACTCTCATATGGCTCATTCCAAAAGCCTATGAGGTGCTCGCTTGTAAGATTTTTATAGACCTGTAAATCGTATTGAGGATACTCAGATACGTATGATGGTGTATATTCAGGATTATCAGCAAAATATTGGATCCAGAGTGCATTATTCCAAATACAATACCTCAGTCTCCGACAATTTCTCTTGCAAAAGCGTTCAAGCTCCTCAGGCTCAAAAAAATCTCTAAACAGCTTCTTGGCATCTTCACAGGAAGCATTACGAAGTTCTTGAGGCTCATCAAAGGGAAATGCGCGCTTCTCCTCCTGATAGTCACTTAAGCGCCATGCTCGGAGGACAAAGGGATATTCACCATAACGTACCTGTAGTCGATTATACATACCGGCATTATCTATAAGTACAAGGTAATAACGACCCTCGGTCTTCTGAATAAGACGGTTTCCTAGATTAATATCCCATTGGCCAAAGACAAACGAGAAGAGTTTCATCTGGAGCAGCTCACGTTCAGAAACGCAAGACAAAGGTGAAGGATCTTCAAGAAGATCTATATCGGTTTCGATGAACAGTTGAAGACTGCCCTCTTTTCCCGCTAATGTTCTAAAAACCGTCGGCGGGACCAAGCGCTGTCCAAGATACTGATCGGCTCTATATGCAGCTACTTCAGCAAAGCGATCATCTCCTGACTTGAAGACACCCTTGAGACCAGACCTGAGCTCCACCAAGAATACCTCATTATCAAAATCTACTTTTTTGCCCATCTCACTAAGGACGATCGACATCGGCTTCATAGATGCCACATCACCCTCTTGTAATTCTTGTTCTATGGAGGGAAGATCAAGCTCCTGAGTCCACCGTGGTTGCGTCGTATAGATGGGACTTTTCGTCAACTCAGCTCGAAGCTCAGAAATAGTACTCAGCAATGCACACAATACTGAAAAAGAGAGAATAAGCTGAATTTGCATATTTTACCTCAACAACATAAATACTGCCATTTATGAGCGTGCCAGATCTCGGTCTCTTTGTCATGTATCACCTTCGCTACAGATCATCTATAGGCTCCTTGACCATGTACCTTCGAGCATCACCCTCACCTCACTGTAGACAAACTTTTTTATGTCACTCAAAGAGAACCCTGACGTAGCGTAAGCCTTATTTTTTTGGCCACATATTTGTCTCAAACACACCCGGCTCCTTTTCATTTCACTACCCTTTCTTCGTATAGACAATCGAAGCATTTCGATCTTCACTCAAAGGTAACGTACAAAACTTCCCTCTCTACGCTATAATTTGCCATCTTGTTAAAAATATGTAATTATGATCATAAGATGATCAAATTTTATGGAAAAACGATTATATGTACAACAGAATTCTATCGTTGCCCCTCGCAGGACCCCATAGTATCTTCTTACTTGGTCCTCGTGGAACAGGAAAAACAACCTGGGTAAAAGAGAAGCTCCCCGATTGTTTATATATTGATCTTGAAGGGTTTGGTATTTATGGACCTCTTTTGGCGCAACCAAGTCGCCTTGAGACGCTCATCCCTCCAGACTTTAAAGGTTGGGTTGTCATAGATGAAGTACAGCGGGTTCCGCAACTTCTTGATGAAGTGGAGCGTCTAATTAAAGAACGGCAAATTCGTTTTTTGCTTACTGCATCTAGTGCACAAAGCCTTCGCAAGCAAGGAATAAATACTCTTCTTGCAAAAGTGCTTACCTATCAAATGCACCCCTTAACTATCCAAGAAATTACTACCTCCATTGCAATACCGCAGCTCCTAAAGTCTGGGCTGCTCCCTGAAGCGATAGGCAACCCTGACGCTGCGTCATACTTGGCAAGTTATCTACAACAAGGAAGTTATGAAGAAGTTCTTCAGCAAGGACTTACCAGAAATATAAGCGGCTTTACCCGCTTTCTTGAGAGAGCAAGCTTTTCACAAGGATCAGTATTAAACGTTTCTGAGTTAGCACGAGAGCTTTCGTTAAATAGACTTATGGTATCACGGTACTTTGATCTTCTTGAAGATCTCCTGTTAGCAGTCCGCATTACCCCCTTTACGCATAACGTAAAAAGGAAAATCATAGCGCACAATAAGTTCTATTTTTTTGATACAGGTGTCTATAACGCCCTGCGTTATATGGGATCTGATAATCGTGAGGGAGAGATGGCAGGCGCGGCATTGCAGACTTTGTTTTTGCAGTCCGCGCGTGCCATAAATGACTATTATTCACTTGGCTATACCTTCCATTTCTGGCAAACGTTTGCCGGTACTGAAGTACCTTTTATTCTGCATGGACCACGAGGTATCCATGCATTTTCTCTCACGACATCACCTATAGAAACAACAAAGCTGACTAAGCCCTTACGTGCTTTTTCTAAAGATTACCCCGAAGCTCATACCTATCTACTTTACGCAGGTAAACAACGTGAAACTACGGGCACTCATACCACGCTCTCTTTTGCTGATGCTTTGAAAGAACTACCACTACTCTTAGCAACCCAAAATCCGATGCAGATTCTTGCCCGTGGAAATAATGCCCTCTTTAGACAGCTCTAGGGCTGGAAGAAGGACATTCAAGATATCCTTTCCCAAGACTTTCACTAACTTAATTGGTGCTTGTTTTTAACCGTCGGATCAACTTTAATTTGCAGGCAATTTTGTTCGCTGTAATCTTTTTGTTTTGCTAACCTATGCAGAAGAAATTATCAATACAGAGAGGGTTTTTATGGGCATTAAAAATCAAATACGAGTGTTTTTGCTCGGTATAGTTCTTTTTTCGACATCTACTGCTTCTCCAAAGATCATTGTAACTTCCATACCAAAATGTGGAACCCACCTTCTTATGAAATGCATTTATGAAATTACCGGTATCGGAATGATCGGTCATCATAAGACGTATACGATTCTCTGTGATCAGGATGTACAGGCGGAATCTCTCGTTGGGCATGCAGTATGTACAGAAGCAAACATAAGACTCATCGAAAAAAATGGCTTTAAAGGAGTCTTTATTTTGAGAGACCCTCGCGATCAATGTATTTCAATGATACATTACGCAAGACGCTATCCACACGAATGGCCCAAACTAGCTCATATGGAGTTTAGTCAAGCTATTCAATCCTGGGTTTTAGATACTTCCTCAATCGCTTCAGTTCCTATGAAGTGGCTCGACAAGAAAGTAAAGCCTTTCATGGGGGTCGTTGATTTTTATGATAGATATCTGGGCTGGATTGATCACCCCCTATTTTATACCACAACATTTGAAAAGTTGGTTGGACCTGATGGCGGAGGTAGTAAAGAGGCACAAATTCAAGAAATTATGAATATTGCTCACCATCTAGATCATCCAATTTCATTAGACAGAGCTCAGAAGATTGCACAGAATCTTTTTGGCAAGAAAGGTGCATATGCAAACACTTTTAGAAGTGGCAAGATAGGATCTTGGAGAGACTATTTTACTAAACAAGATAAAGAAGTATTTAAGAAAGCTGCGGGACAACTATTAATTAAGCTTGGCTACGAGAAAGATTTAAATTGGTGACCCTATCTAGACACTCCGAAGAAGAGTACATACGAGACATCGTGAGTACCAAACTGACAGAAATTATCATACTGCCAAACTTTTACCAGTGAGTCCCTCGTTCATCGTCTAGATCGATATCGACCCTATTAATCATCTCTCTAACATTGGGAAAACTGAGTCATGTGTGAGCATGCTCACACATCATAAGATCACTCAAGAATTTCGTCGATCTTCTTTTCTGGTGCTTGCTTAATCCGGTTAATATTATGCGCATAAATAAGTGTCGTGTTTATATCAGCATGGCGCGCCATAAGCTTTGCTTCCTGGGGTGTTGCTCCTGCTAAGAGACTCAACGTAACTGCAGTATGGCGCAAGCTATGAGCGGTGAGACGAGCATCATCGAGGTTATTACACTTTAAATGATGCTTACAGATTCGTGATACAGAACGTGTGGTCAGCGCTTTTCCAAAGTTCTTGGTGCTATGAGATGCAAAGAGAGGATCTTCCTGTTTTATACTGCCACGCTCGGTAAGATATTCCATAATCGGTTCATAGGTAAAAGGGGTGAGTAAAACAAGCTCATCTTTTGAATCACGACCTTTTCCATGAATAAAGAGAACAATCTCGCCACCCTGCTGAGCAATATCTTCCCTCTGAGCACGAGCAATCTCAATAGTCCGCAATCCAGTTCGTACCATCAGATTCACCATCGCAAAGTCACGTTTACCAGTCAATGAAGATCTATCGATAGAGGTAAGCATCTTTTTAACTTGATCAATAGTAAGGCAATCTTTTTTAAAGCCCCTTTTTCGACTGGGACCTTTTATACCTCGCGCTACATTAGGTTGCTGGTGGTAGACCTCAAGCCATTCAAAATATCTTCGTACAGCAGTTAGGTATCCCGATATCGTAAAGGCTGCTAATGAGCGATCTTTAGAAAGATGAAGCTTATAGGCAAGCAGTGCTTCACGGTCATAAGCAAGAATAGTATTCCTCTTACACCAGCCAAAGAACTCCTTTAATTGGCGTTGATACGTAAGCTTAGAAGACTGCCGTATATCAAGCGATGCAAGAAAGTTCTTCAAATGTTGACTACTACTAAATGTTAGATCCATAGAGGTATCCTCACTATTCGTAGCCCTAAGCATATGCCATTAGTATATTCTAATCAAGAAAAGGTTGAGGGCCCGACTATGCGGACCCTCAGCTCTCATGATATTCTTATTCTATTATGGCTTAGTAGTAGCAACAGCACAACTTCCTGTACTTTTGCAATATTTAGCCAAGAAATTAAATATCGGATTGTTATTTGGTACCCGTACTATAGGAACAGTAACAGCTATGCTGGTGGTATGACAGTCAGCATCCTGTATCGTAACTATATTATTTGTCGTAGTAACATTGTTAAACACGGGAGATGACTGGAATTCACCTCCATTGAGCGAGAACGATAAGCCTACTGCACAATTGCACGTTGACGGTGCACCTCCACCAGAGGCAACTACCGTTATAGAGCCTCCGAGCCCGGTACTGCAATCGATAGGAGTTACTATCGCTGTTGCCGTAATCGCAGAGGCTTCATCGACAACCCCAATACCGAAAGCCTCATTACCTTGTCCATCCGGTTCAATGGCAGGCGGAGTACGCAATGTGTCTCCAAGCGGAGGAGTAGTCCCTGTAAACCTTGGTTTTACCTTAAGGGTATAGAAGCCTTTTTTCAAGCCTGAGAAGAGCGGTGAAATCTGATCCTCTATGTCTATTTCTCCCTCAATTGAGATAAGTGAGTAAAGAAGTGGTGCAGTTGACTCGGTAAGAACCGTCAAGCATCCATTGCTACTGCCCGTCGTTGCAGCCACTGAAATGGTTCCGACAATCCTTGTTCGTGTTGGTTCTGTTACTTCCACTTCAAAGGTAGATTGACATCCTGTTGTAGTGTTTGTTACCGTCACTTCATAGACGCCAGCATCAAGCATGGAAACAGTACCAGGTACATCGGTATCTGTTGTCGCCCCGTTTCCAACATTAAATGTAATTTTGCCCGGCGCAACAACTGGACCAAAGTTGGTCACCGCATGTATCGTTATTGAACCATCAGATCCAGCGTTAGCAGTCACTTCACCTACTTCAAAATCAACAATAGGTGGCCCAAATTGTTCAACCTCTGCGGTAACAGAAGGAGATACGCAACCATTAGCATCTGTTACGGTAATCGTATAGGTACCAGGAGGAACGGTCCCCGGACCGCCGTTAGCACTATTTATCACAACTGGCGGAATACCTTTATCGGTAAAGGTTTGATTTACCCCAACCGTAGTAAAGGTAAAGTTCGCCGGTGGTGTTGTCTTATCAGTAAGGCCCACGTTTCCATCAAGGACCCCTGTTATTTTTATAGTACCTGCATTACCAGTTTTGCAGGTTGCTGGAGTTGTTGTGAACGCAACTCCCATTTGTTGAGGATCTTGTAATACAAGCTCTTGGATGGTTGAAAGACAGGCATTACTGTCCGTCACCACGAGGGTGTACGTACCGGCAGCAAGGGTCGCCTTTCCTGTCGGTTTTCCAGTGACAGGATCGTTCGAGAATGAAGCGAAGACTGTACCACCATCTATAGAAAACTGAAAGCCGGTTCCACTACCACCCTGAGGGTTAAAGATAGTTACGGTACCGGTACCCCCTGGACATAGAATTGGGGTAGTTACATCAAATGAGAAGGTTACTGGAGCTGGTTGAGTAAGTACAACAAATTCTTGCTCTGAAGTACAGCCATTAGCATCCATTACTGTAACAGGATAGATGCCTGCAGGCAGGTCTGTAAATGAATCCGGCGCTGTTGCATTACCCGTATCTATAAAATCTCCAAGCCCAATAGAATACTCGTAATGCGGAAATGGTGTAACACTATTTGGCGGGAATAAAGTACCACCAGTTACATCTTCGGTATTCACCGTTATAGTTCCGTCATTAGAATTAAAGCAGGTCAGGTTGGTAGTCTTAGGTGGATTAATTATCGAAATAACGACCGGCTGTATCTCAAATTCAATCGTTGGAGATGAACAGGCTGGATTGTTACTATCTTGGATAGTAAGCGTATGGAAACCGGGAGCAAGATTTGAAGTAATTACAGTCGGAAATGGGTTTGTGGTCCCGGGACCAAATTTGGTAGTGAAACTAAGACCATCAATTATAGCAGTATATGGGGGTAAGCCGCCCGAAATATTTGATATACTTATATCTCCTGTACTAGTGGTACTATTACACGCAGATTGTGAGGTCGTATATGTAATAAGCATTGGAGCCGCATCTTGTAACACCAGCTGTTGGGTTCTTGAGAAACAACCATTCACCGCATCCTTTGCAACCAGAGAATAAGTTCCAGCCGCTGTAGGTAGAGAAGTAAATGTGGTTCCTGGAGTAGTAGTAAAGGTACCCTGGGTCCCATCTAGAGAAAAGAAATACGAACCACTACCGCCAGTTGCTGTCACGGTTATCACACCGGTAGCACTGCCTGGACAGCTAATCGGGGTTAATACATCAAATGAGAGAATAATTTCACTTTGCGGCTCAACCGTAACAATTTGCGGATCTGAGAAAAACCCGTTATGGTCTTTTATGGTCACCTCATAGGTACCCGCAGGGACGGTAAACGTCTTATCGGTTGTTATAAATCCGGCTGCTGTTCCTATTGAGAAGGAATAAAGGTCAGTAATAGGATCAGGAGTACCACCACTTATACCTGTGACTTTAATTGTTCCATTACCATCAAAATTAGAGTCAGTCGTCGCACTACCATTAAAACAGGGCGCATTTGTCACCACTGGAGTAAAGGTAATCTGCGATGTGCCGACAAATACGGTTACTGTTTGAGAAGTACATACTCCCAAATCATCAAATGCTAACGTAAGCGTATGAAATCCTGGATCTGCACAGATTTCAAGTGGAGGCTGAAAGGTTGACGTACCTTGAAACTCTTCAAATGGATGACCATCTAATGAAAAAAACTTCACAGAACCGTCGTTTGGAAATACGCTATCAATAATTATGAGCCCCTGTTTGTTTGAACATGTAGGCTGTCCCACATTAGCTCTCGTAGCTGCAATAACTACCTTATCAGCATCAATAGTAGAATAGGTAAATGAGATAGGACCTGAAACAGGAACTGTTAATGATGCTATCGCACAATTGGTTCCATCTGTTGCCGAAACTTGATAGGTGCCGCCCGGAATGTTAGCAAATATAAATGGATTTGTGGACTGAGGAGATGAAGTCCTTGTTACCGGGCCAGTGATTGTCACCGTTGTAGGAGCTTGAATAGTATCTACGTTTACCTCTAAAGTACCGTTAGCTTGATTAAAACAAGGGGTTACTGTTGTAGTACTTGTAGTAGTATCAATAGTTATTTTACCCGATGGAATAACAACCGGTAATTGGTTGTTAGTAGCTGCACACCCATTTGCATCTGAGACACTAAGTGTGTAGGTACCACTGGAAAGGCCGCCTATAAAACCTGTTCCACAAGTTCCACAATCAGTTAATGTGCATACTCTTGAAGGATCGCTCGGCTGAGTCTCTTCAGCAATAGTTGGAGTAAGACATGCTAAATAGGGAGGATTTCCACCTATGATCGTAAATTCTAAGAATCCGTCGCTGGTGCCACTGCATACAGGTGCTACGCCTTCTAGAGGTGCCCCTGTAGCTGATGGGTTAACTATTTCTACAGGAAAGTCAGCAATCGGCACGGTAACGGAGTTTGGGTTACCACCAAGTGCTGGGTTGGTACATTTACCTAGTTCATCAAAAAAGGTAATAGTGACGCCTTCTGCAGGTAATCCGGTAAACACGCCAGTAGGCTGGTTTACATGACCCGTGGCAGGAGATGCGAGAGTAAAGACCGGCCTCGATGTACCTTCGGTTACCACCGTAACGGCCCCATTATTTACCAGACAATTAGTTACCGGGTCTATACTCACACTATAAAAGGTAAAATCTGATCCTAGATTATTAAGAGAAATACCAGATAGGGTCGTCAATGAGTCCGCAACTGAGATATTAATGCTTGTTCCGAGTGGCACACTAAAAACCCCACTCGTATTAAACACAGGTGACCCATTCAGAAAATAGTGATACGTACCGTCGGCGAAAGGCACACCACCATCGGCAACGACGAGAATCTGTGTGTTCGTTGGACTGCTGCCGCCTGCAGCACAAATCGCCGGGTTCACATCAATCTGCGAAATACGCAAGGGACCCTGCGCAAAACTACTCATCATATAGCATATCGCACTGAGCGATAATAAAAGCTGTTTCTTCATACAACTACTCCTTTTATTAGTATGTGTTTTCAAAATGCACTCTTGGGTACCATTTGATGAAAACTGGTTTGCTTCCACATCAATTTCACACACGGTATCACATTCAAAAATTGAATTGCAAGAGTTTTGCATTTTTTTGTAAGCATGCAGTGCAACTTCGTTAAGCAAGAAGATCGTACGTTAATAAAAAAGTTCGTTCAAAGCAAAACTGCACAACTACTGCTTGAAAAAAAATCATGGGGAACAGAAAGAGAGAACGATTTTTGTACGAACGTATCTTTATCGCTATCGGAACATCTTGCAAAAAAAGATCTTCCACTTGTACTCATTTCAATGTACAGTGGTGAAAGGAAAGGACCTACGATGATAACCGCAAAAAATAGTTCGACTCTATTTTCCTTTATGTGCATCACCATGATCTGCATCATCATTGGCATGGTCTTTATCTATTCTTCAAGCTCCGTCTATGCACTTGAACGGCTTGGATCTGCTGACTATTATCTTCGTAAGCAGTTAACTGGTCTTGTTCTCGGATTTATCGCCATCATTATCATACGCCTGATTCCCCTCTACATAATTAAGATGTGGGTACCTTGGGTGTTCTTAGGAACCGTGATGCTTACTCTGATGACCTTCATGCCTGGCATGGGTCAATCGATTCACGGATCACAGCGCTGGATCTATATCGCGGGATTTGGGTTTCAACCGAGCGAGGCCCTTAAAATGTCTTTCATCGTCTACCTTGGTTACCTGCTTGCAAAAAAACAGTACCGACTCACATCGTTTACACGAGGCTATTTACCGATTCTCTGCGTCCTTGGTGCAACCGCCCTACTTTTATTAAAACAGCCCGATTTTGGACAGGCAGTTACGCTCTCGCTTACCTCATTTTTACTTCTGTATATCGCTCAGTGTCGGTTACTCCATTTAGCACTAACTATTGGGCCACTGATACCTGTTGCAGGATTACTCGTCTGGCTTAAGCCCTACAGACTTCAGAGGGTACTTGCTTTTCTCAACCCCTGGGATGACCCTCAGGGAGCTGGGTTTCAGATAATTCAGTCACTTATTGCTATCGGATCGGGGAAGGTTACTGGAGTTGGTATCGCTCAATCGAAGCAGAAGTTTTTCTATCTACCGATGCAGCATACTGACTTCATCTTTTCGATTATCGCAGAAGAAACGGGATTCATTGGAGCTTCAGCATTAATAGGATTGTATATTCTTTTTTTGTATACCGGTTTAAAGATTGCTCGCAGCCTTCATGACCCCTTTTGCTATTACACCACCATCGGGTTTGTACTTCTCACAAGTCTCCAGGCACTTATCAATCTTTTTGTAGCCACGGGGCTCATGCCCACCAAAGGATTAGGGCTCCCCTTTATCAGCTACGGAATGTCAGCGCTTCTTTGTAATGTAGCGATGCTTGGATTGATTATGAACTTTGTTGCTCACAATCATGAAGAGCCTTACAAGGCTCATATACATATTTAACTACTTAGTCGTTTATTTCACAATCTTGCTTACGCGATTTTCTAAAGGCCCCAGCGGCTGGGCAGGCACTGTATCATCCTCAGTAAGCACAACCGTTTTTGGCGAGTAACTGTAGGTCCTATGACTCTCAAGAAACTTGGCTGTCGTTCGCCACCCTTTGTAGTAATTATCAAGATACGGATAGGGATCCTGCGGACCCCAGACCACCAGATCCCCAAAAGGATACTGCTTAAGAGGAAATAGTTCATCCTGTGTATAATAAATAGGACCATCATCCCGTTTTGCAAAGTAGGTCGAGGTTGGCTTATCAGCATAGATATACGTCCCTTTTCTCTTGCTCACCAGAAAGATATCACAGAAACCTCCCTTTGCTTTGATCGTCCAGCCAAAGGTCTTCGATACCAATGTTAACCCTAGTTTCCCAAGAAGTGGTTTGAGATCAAGAAGCCTTTCCTCATCATGCTTGTCAATACAGAGGTCAAGATCTGTGTCCCACGGTATAATACCCTTGTGACGTACGGCACCTAGGAGAGTACCGCTATCTATCCAATAACTGATCTTCTTTGCCTCAAAAAGTTCATGCACATCTTTCATCAGCTGATATAAGGCAAGAACCTTACGGGGACTAGTAAAAGTTACTCCATCCATATGCTTGGCTTGGATTGAAGAACACATAACAAGAAATGTTAAAAGAACCACGAAATACTTTTGCATGAAAGAGCCCCCTTGCATAAGGTAACTCTACGCTATCTTCGTTCCAACCTGCAAGAGTTCTCAAAAAAAAATCATCCTTTAAAAGGTTTCCACTGCATAACGAGGTCTGTTAACAGCCTAATTCCAAATCCTGTTGCACCTGATCGAAGGTACGAAAGATCGGGTACTCCAAAGGCTACTGAGGCAATATCAAGATGCACCCAAGGGACCTCACCAGTGAACTCTTTGAGAAAGAGTGCTGCAGTAATTGAAGATCCTAAATACTTTCTATCGCCAATGTTTTTTACATCGGCAATATCTGAGATGATAGCAGGAATATAGTCATCATCAAGAGGCAAACGCCATACTTGATCTCCCGTTCGTATGGAAGAATCAATAACCCGCTCAGCGAGTTCATCATGCTGGGTAAAAAGTCCAGCATAAAACACACCAAGTGCAACACCTATCGCTCCTGTAAGCGTTGCTAAGTCGATCATAGCTACAGGCTTATAGACATCAGCAGCATACGCCAGTGCATCTGCTAAAATAAGACGCCCTTCTGCATCGGTATCGATTACTTCAATCGTTTTTCCATTGTACGTCTTGAGAACATCGCCTGGCTTTATGGCAGACCCGCTTGGCATGTTTTCAACGAGAGGCGCTATGGCAACTACATTCACATCAGGCTTTAACTGTGCTATCACGTTCATGGTTGCAAGAACCACCGCAGCACCAGCCATGTCATCTTTCATAGTAAGCATACTTGCAGCAGGTTTAATACAGAGCCCACCGGTATCGAATGTTACTCCTTTACCTACAAGAGCAATAGTGGGGGCATCTTTTTTAGCCGCTTTATATTCGATAATTACCATGCACGGTTCATTGACCGATCCACGGCAAACCCCTTCAATACCACCCATTCCCAACTTGTCAATCTGCTTCTTATCAAGAATAGTAGTCGTCAAGCCATACTCTTTTGCCTTTGCGACAGCTTCTTTTGCAAGGGTCACCGGAGGAAGATGTGAAGGAGGCATATCACACCAGGTCCGTGCTAACGTGAGCGCATCCGCAAAGCAGAGACCTCGGTTAAGACCTTCTTGTACTTCAGCTTCATAGTTTTTAGGAGCTCCTATGACTGCATTCATTGACCAATGATAGGTGCGCTCTTTATTGGTAATGAACTGATCAAAATGGTAGGAAGCTTTATGAAGAAAGGTAGAGGTCTCTTCAGCAAGGTGGCGATACGAAAGATTAAGGACTGCAGGATCTGGTAAATCAAAGGTAAAACTAGAAAATTTATGGCCTTCAGCAAAGCGTATCAGCCTTCCAAGAGCTCGACGGTATACTTCGATACTTCCGCCGGGCTTTTTATGAGGCATATCGCCAAGCCCGAGAAAAACAAGGTAGACCGGCTTTCCTTTATAGACACCATTTAATAGCAGAGAACTTCCTGCCTTACCGGTAAAGCCCCGCTCCTTCACCGCTTGCTCGTAGGGAGCATACAGGTGTCCAGCGGTCGCAGACAGACGTGCGAAGTCAAAATCATGGCGACAGAAAAATACATATGCATCAGAGTAACGATCGATAATGTCATTGGTAACAAGAGAAATCTGTATCATAGAGGGCCTTTCATCGGTATCTTTTTTTAAAGTATATCACAAGAGTACTCTGATGGGAGGATTTTTTTGGTGGGAGATGAAACTTTTTCAAGCAACCTAAAAAGACGCATGCTAACTTGCGAATGTTGCAAAGAAATGGAAATTTTTGATTTTCAAGAGTATGTCTTTACGAGAATCTCTGCTTAACAATTCTCATACTCATGAGGTAAGCAACTCTTTTTGCTGATGCTCACCACTTCCCATCAATGCTGTGAGACATACTTACAAACGTTTGCCTAAAGGATTTTTCTTAGGATTCCCTTTTGAAAAAGTAGGTGTCGTAGTGGTACCTGGAGTCAGAATACACTCCGGTTTATCTTTTCTGATCTTAGCCGGTACCTTTTTCTTATAGGAGCCATCTAAAATGATCTTAATAAAATGGTCAACCTTATAAAAGTATTGGTGCATCTGTCTAAAGATAGTATCGTAATGCTTTCTGCCATCAGTATCTATCCAGCAACGCTTAAATCCTTTCGCTCCTTCATACACCTTTAGTACTGCCTCTTCAGGAGCTTTTGAATCATTGATACACCCAATAAAAAAGCAGGGAATATCAACATATTTAATCGCCTCTTCAGGATAGACTGGCACGAAGTTAACGACAATGTCTTCTGCCCCGAAGTTTGTAAAAGTCTTTAAGATGTTTTTAAGAGCGGTCTGGACATAGGGACTATAGCCGTAGCTTTTTAACCAGCCAGAGCCGGGCATCGGCATTTCATACCCAAACACAGTAACTTTCAGTTGGGCAAGTCCCCGATCTAACAGCTTATCACTTGAATCGAAGGGACAATCGAGAATCATCGCATCAAAAAGATCTCGCTCACGAGCCTGAGCTATAATTGCTGAAGAAGCTCCCATTGAAAATCCATAGGCGATAAGAGGTACTTTTTTAAGCTCGGGATCATTTTTTATATACTCAGCTGCTGCAATGACATCGTAGGACTCATCCCTTCCAAAGGTGCAGCACTGCCCCTCCTTATCTTCACCATGTGCCCTAAAATCGAACGCCATGCTATTATACTCATTAAAAAGCATATGCAAAAAGCTTACATCATACTTATCACACTTAAAGCCATGACAAATTAACACGGTCGCCTTCGCGTCTGGTCGCTTAATCACCACACCTTTTCTTGCCAACTCCTTATCTGAATCGAGACTTTCACGAGAAAAGAACGTAACACACTCTTCGGTAACCCCATCAAGTAATTTACTACCCTTCAGCTTACTATCACACACATGAACCATTGGCCCTTTACCAGATGCCGCCATTACCAGGCCAGTTATGCTAAACATAAGCATCATTTTGCCAAACATCGATGCTCCTTCACCCCATTCAAAACCATATGCATGATTAAGATTATCACTTTTAAATTGCAGATTGCAATACTAAGCGATTGATTTTTTGAAGGTTTCTAAATGGGGTGCAAAACACGTCACGGTGAGAGTTTTTAAGAAGAAAGAGCACAACAATGCATTTCAGTGTTAGAGATACAAGGAACACAAGCTCGAACTCAGAGCTGATGTACCCATAGGTATATCCAAGCCGTTTAACGAACTCTTTCAATCTGAAAGTTCTTTTAAACCTTTTCTGCAATCAGCGCGGTAAGAATAGTATAGAGTTCACGTTTTGAAAAGAGCTGCTGATCGTAACGCGCTATGAGTGTACCCTGCTTGAAGATGAGAATTGCGGGAACAGAGGTCAGTTTAAAACGTTCAATAAGATCTGTAGGTTGCTCGGTCAAGTCGATATAGATAAACTTTGCCTTATCAGCAAGTTTTGTGCCTACGGAGCGTACTATAGGAAGCAAGGTACTGCAACTTGCACAGTTTTCAGCACCTATCTCGGCGACAACCCAGCTGTTTTTTGAGGCTAGATCATCAAACTGTCGGCCCGAGGTTACTGGGGTAAGATCGATAAGATTCGCCTCAGGAGTTGAATCATAATAGCTTTTTTCAAACTTCTGAGCTACCGTACCCGTAAAGCCATGTTCCTGAAGAAACTCTATCGCTTCAAGCGCTGCCTTAATACCATCACCTGCTGCGACTCCTGCTTGGCGGTAACGAGGATCGGCCACATCACCTGCTGCAAAAACGCCGGGCAGATTCGTTCTTTGAGATCGATCTTTTAACGTAATATAGCCAAGTTTATCAAGCGTTATAGATTTTTTAAAGAGTGCTGTATTGGGTAAATGCCCTATGGCAAGGAATACACCGTCGGTTTCAAGATCATAGCTCTTGTTCTCTTGGGTATCTGTAAGGCGAACACCGGTTACCACCTTACCATCTCCAAGAACTTCAGACACTTTAGTATGGAAGAGTACGTTAATTTTAGGATTGTCCTTAAGCCGTGCTTGCATAACAGCTGCAGCACGCAGCTGCGTTCCACGAACGAGTATGGTCACCTTATCTGCATAGGCAGTTAATAAAGTCGCTTCTTCAATAGCAGAGTCACCACCCCCTATAATAACAACGTTCTTCCCTTTATAAAAAGGTGCGTCACAGATGGCACAACTCGATACGCCATAGCCCCAATACTCTGATTCGCCCTTCACAACACCTGTTTCACTAAGCCTGCGAGGATTAGAGCCCGTCGCAATTATAACCGTTAAAGCCCCAACTTCTTGACCATCTTCGGTCCTTAGAATATAAGGCCATACCGAGAAATCAACCTCTGCAATCGTTTCAGGAACCATAAGAGCGCCAAAGGTAGCTGCTTGCAGCTTATTCTGTTCAACAAGCTGAGCCCCGAGCATTTTAGGAATACCAGGCCAGTTCTCAACATAGGAGGTACCTACAAGCTGCCCTCCTGGAGCCTTCCCTTCAAAAACAACGGTATACAACCCAGCTCGTGCACCATATAGAGCAGCATTGAGACCGGCAGGCCCAGATCCTATAATGGCAATGGGCACAATATTCCTCTTATTCTTAAGAGCTTCCAGTGAAATAACTGCCTTTTGAAAAGAGGACTTATACCATAAGGCGCCTGCAATACTGGCAGCTAGGAGGCCTATGATAAAGATCGATTTTCTCAGTGTATTCATAAATTCCTTTAACAAAAATTTGTACGCGTACCATAAGGCACATGTATGGTTCTAACCATAGAGGGTAGTATACTCAGAGTGCGGCAAAGAGTAAAATGAATCACCAGGGGGCTTTTATGAGAATGTACGCCATTGCACTCGCTTATGAGCTAGGTGAAAAATCGACTCAAAAGTACGGGAAAAATCTAAAACCTCATAACCGAAAAAAAAAGACTGGAAAATCAATAAATTTGCGTTACACTAAGGCTCGAAATGTGGTGACCTGGTGAAAAAAAAAATGAACCTGGTACACTTTTATAATAAGTATATGTACAACTCCAATCTAAGGAAAACCATGAAGAAAACACTGTGTGCAGCAACTCTTGCGCTCCTTTCTATCGGCTCAATGTCAGCAAAAGCTGACTTTATTAAGGATGCTATTGAAGAAGGAAAGCTTGATGTACTCAAAACGCTCAATAATACTGACTATTCGGTCAATAGAAACGTCCAGCAAAGTTACGCGCAGCTTGCCAAACAGATGATTGAAAAAAGAAAAAGTGAACAAGGCGGTAACGGTTCAGCGGTTCTCACTTCTAATGCTGTATCACTTGCCACAACAGCGGTAGCTGTAGTCGCTTCAATGTTCGCTGCTTATGATGAGTATTACGATGTCCCTACAGGTAAAGGATGGAAATCATGGCCATTATTTATCATCACCCTCACAAAACTCTCAGATACTGCCAATAAGCTCTACAATGATAGCAATAAAGAAGATGCCAAGTCTAAGAAGGCCATCGAAACTGCAGAGAAAATTGCAGAAGCAGTTAATGAATTGTCCGTCAATGAGAACCCAAGGGCAGTTGTAAACACTGAAAACCCAAGGTTTGTACGAGGCGCATAATTTTCAGAGAACTTTTAAGGAGGAGCTTAACGCTCCTTCTTTTTTTGTTCATGTTTTTGTTCATGATAGGCCTCAATCATAGCAAGACGCTCCTGATAGCGCCCCCCTTTGAATGTAGCTGAGAGCCATGCCTCAATACAGGCAATGGCAGTGTCTGAAGAGATATAGTCGGCGGGTAAAATAAGGACGTTCACATTATCATCTTCTTTAGCCATACGAGCTACCTCAGGCTGCCATACAAGGCCGGCATAGACCTTGGCAAACCGGTTTGCTGCAATACTTTCTCCTATACCAGATCCACAAGTCAGAATTGCTAAGTCTACTTCGTTATTCAAAAGACGCTCAATAACTTTATGAGCAAATAGCGGATAATCGGTCCGCTCAGGAGAATAGGTTCCTTCATCGAGCCAGACGATCGTATGTTGGCCAAAGGCTGTTTTTTGACGGAGCAGCTCTTTTAATGCAAATCCACGATGGTCAGCACCAAGAGCTATACGATACTGCATAGTTTTCCTTTCTACAGTTCCTACATCAGGTAGTTTGTCGTATACTATACCCAAATTGCAATACTCTTAAGGAAAAGTTTATGCGCCTACCTTTATTACTTGCATTTCGATTTCTAAAAAGTTCTTCGCAAGAGCATGCTATCTCCACAATGCTCAGCATCTGCTTTATCAGCATCGTACTGGGCACAGGATCTCTAACCTTAGTGGCCGCTATCATGAAAGGATTTGAAGCAGCTACCCATAAGAAGCTCAAGGGCGTACATTCTGACCTGATCATCGATGCTTCAGGAAAACCTCTTATGTATGCAAAGCTTCGTGAAGTACTTAAAACCGAATATAATGATACGATTGCCGCATCAAGTCCTACAAGTCTTCATCATGTGATGATCCAAGCATCGAGCACAAAGGGCCAGGAATCAAACTCGCTCGAAAGTTCAATTTGCTTACTCAAGGCAATCGATCCGACAAGCGAAGCGCAGGTAAGTACCCTCCATGATATGATCACAGAGAATCTCTCTTCTTCATGGGGCAGTTTGACGGACAGTTCAATAGCGATAGGAGAGTCTCTAGCACAACGACTTGGTGTAAAGCTTGGTTCACAGGTTGCACTCGTATTTCAAGCCGATACCGATCAATCTTCTGATACGTTTACCCTTGAACGCAAGCAGGTAACTATTGGCGCCCTCTTTAAAACTGGTATCCATGACTTTGATGAGCAGGTCATCGTTGCATCCTTTGCACTGGTAAATCAGCTCTATCCTGAACAGGTTACCCAAGTAGCATTGGCACTCAAGGATGAATCACGTCTCATTGAGATACAGCAATCACTTCAGAAGAGGCTCTCTCTTGAGGTGCTGTCCTGGAAGGACCTCTACCCACCTCTCATCTCTGCATTGACACTCGAGCGTTATGCTATGTGGATTATTTTAATGCTCGTTACCTTAGTTGCGAGCCTCACCATCATTGCTCTTCTTTATATGTATACGAAGCATAAGATCGTCGACATTGCACTTCTAAAAGCTATGGGCATGGCTGATAGAGCTATCAGAGAAGTATTTCTATGGATAGCAACACTTATTACCTGCTCAGCCACCTTCTGTGGAATCCTACTTGCAGCGTTTTGTACCTGGCTCTTAAATACCTATCCCCTGATTAAACTTCCTGATGTGTACTATGTCAGCCACGTACCAGCCACTCTTGATATGACCATAATCGCCGCGGTAGCTCTCTTTGCTCTTTTTGTGAGCCTGTGTGCAGGACTCTTTCCAAACAGTTCTTTACAAACGATGCGCGTCTTACGCATATTAAAAGGGCTTGGCGTATGACCCCAGTTCTTCATTCAGCACTTACTGAAGTTGATCTTACCAACAGAAAAGTATTTCTCCGCGCTGATCTTAATGTACCCTGTGTGGGCACTACGATCATAGATACGTTTCGTCTTGAAAAGCTACGACCAACTCTTGATCTCCTTATCAAAAAAAAAAGCTGCATCTCTATCGGCACTCATAGAGGACGTCCAAAAGGCTATGAAGAGCAGCTCTCCACAAAATATCTGGTTGGCTGGTTCAAAGAACAGGGGTACTCAATAACGTGGACACCTACGTTGAGTGATGCACAAAAGGAAGTCTCTCAGCTTACACCTGGTACACTGCTTCTTCTTGAGAACTTACGCTTTTCTCAAGGAGAGAAAGAAAGAAGTCCGGTATTTGCTCAAGAGCTTCGCCAACTTGGTGAGTACTATGTTAATGATGCCTGGGGCGCTCTTGAAAATGAAGATACCTCAATTACGCTGTTACCTGAACTCTATTCACAAGAAGATAAGACTATCGGTCTACTTGTTGAGCAAGAGCTACAAGCCCTAAGTCAACTGCGTCCTCCTAAAAGGCCTTTTATTATGATTATGGGTGGAGCAAAGATACAGGAAAAACTTCCCGCAGTAGATAAAGCGCTCGACCTTGCAGACACGGTACTACTACTTCCACCACTTGCTTGTACCTTTATGAAAGCTCAAGGTATTTCAGTAGGAACTTCTCTTGTAGATGATCACCTGCTACCCCTTGCACGGGAGATCCTTGCAAAGTCCTCCCATAGCAGGGGAAAGCTCCTTATGCCTACCGACTTCATGGTCGGATCGAAAGATCTATCGGGACCTTTATCGGTCACCTCAAAGATTGCTGATGGTCAGATGTGTATCGCACTAGGACCTGAGTCATTAGAGCACAGCATTCGCGAGATTGCCACGGCAGCTTCGCTATTTTTTAATGGACCGATGGGTTTTTTTGAAAGACCAGATACGTTAGAGCCATTAAAGAAACTGCTGCAAGCGATCGTCCAATCGAACACCGTAAGTGTTGTTGGCGGGGGGGAATCAGTTGCAGCAGTTAAGTTGTTCGGCCTTGAACAGCACTTTACCTTCTGTTCAACCGGTGGTGGAACCACACTCCACTATATTCTTTCAGGAACCCTTCCCGGGCTCCGTTATTTGTCGTAAGGAACCCAACGCTTCCCATCAAAGCTCCCCTTCGTCAACTTTTGAGTATCCATATGCTCTTTTGGGGTCATATGGATCTTTTTTGACGAAAAGACCGTTCTACGATGCTTCTTCTTGGGTTTAATATTATTTGGGTTCATACATACCTCTTTTCTTTATTTTCATACACTTTCATCGTACCACATTACATTGACAAGTTGCAATAATTTTTAAAGAAATTATTTTAATATGAATACATTGAATAAGATAGCCTATACAGATCTATACTTCATAACAGGAAAGCCATTTTACATATTTTCATCATCTGGTAGAGTGTAATGAGAAGTTAATGATATGCTAGTACCTAAAAAAGGAGCCTATGAAAATACAGTATCTTACCGCTACCCTGTTTCTTGCATCATCAGGGGCA
Source organism: uncultured bacterium (assembly GCA_963819815.1). Taxonomy (GTDB): domain Bacteria; phylum Babelota; class Babeliae; order Babelales; family Babelaceae; genus PRDV01. Next base: position 240,178 of record CAWFXL010000001.1, on the reverse strand, counting down.
ATCATAGGAAACGATGCTCCTCAAAGCCCCGTACTAGATTCAACCTCTCCTAGTTGTACTACTCCTCAAGAGGTCGTACCATCTTTTATGCAAAAGGTAAAGGAAGAACTTTGGCAAAATATACCCTTTGTTTTTGGCTATATACAAGGATTTGCTGGAGAGAACTTTCGCAGGAGCACTCCTGACCCCGTTGCGGTCATACTTCATAGGACCCGCCCTGAACCCATGAGCAATAAAAGTCTGCTCGCTTCAAGTTGCTTGGCTTCAGTTTTGGGGATGCGTTGCTTCAGATTCGTAACATCTCTAGTCCTTGGCAAAGACAGGGCCGACGATTCCCTCTTTAATATGAGGTTTGATGAGGGATACACAATTTGTGGGCTCTCCACTTTCCCCCTGTTTGGAATCGGCTATGTAGCACAGAAAATCGTTGGCGATAATCCAAGCAATAGTAAAACTGCTGCCTGTATTGCTGCAAGCCTCGTGCTCCCAGCTCTCTTAGTCAAGGTAGACGAATGGCTCGAACAGAGAAAAAAGAATAGAATGGCTGTACAGAAAGATGGTACAGAAGTTCACACTGCACCTACACCACAGGTTCAATAACACGCTACTGCATCTATACAAGGTAAGACTCAAACAAATGCAGTCTCTCCTCTCCATTAGCAAATTCACTCCCAAGACTTCATTAAGCATACTAGGGCAGCTTTATACCAATTGGATACCATTTTACTTACGAAAAATCATCTAGTAGGGTTAATAGTAACATAAAATAGCATTCATTGAACTATAGAGGAACGTTATGAAAAAAAGCTATCTCATTATTACCCTAGTGCTTGCATCATCAGCTGCGGTCATGGGTAACGATACTACTAAAAAAACTCCTGGCACATTGCTCCATGCCTTGAAACTCAAAGAGGAGAAGATCAAGTCTTTTTGGAAAAAAGGCATTACAGAATTGGCTTTAGAAAATGTATATATGTTTGTCAGCGCATTGGGGGGGCGGTATCTTTTAGACAAAGTAACTAATACACCACATGATTTTAAACACAATATTGCTTCAAGTGCCCTATTCTCAACCCTGCTGGCACAGATCATCTTTCCAGGATTTAAAGCAATCTCTCAAGTGAATGATCATCAAGATGATGGTGTAGATGAATATAAGCAGCTCTCACTTTCTCCAAAGAACCTACGAACCCATATCTGTGAATTGAGCAGCGTTGCTTTGTGCGGCCTTGCAGCAGGTCTTCTATCGGTAGTAATACCTGGCGAAAACCCTAGCAATAAAAAAGTAATAGGTTGTATTGCTGCAAGTGTTGCAATCCAAGTCTTTTTAGCCAAAACGGATGAGCTTGGTCTTCGTAAAGTGTTACCTTATAACGCAATGGCAGCAGTCTTACATGACTTTGAAGCTGAGCAGACAAAGAAAAAAAAGGATGCTGAAAAGTCGGCAATGAATGAACCAACTCAGGCATCTGATAGGCTCAACAATAATTAAGATGATCCATAATTCATATAATTTTTGAAAGAACTTTCACTACTAATGAGTAGCGAGGCTCTGCATTGAAGGTATCCAGCGAGGTCTCACAGACCTAGCGGGATCTTTTATACATGGGTACCCAGTTTACCTCAAGCAGATCATCTAGTAGAGTGAATATAAGATATATAACGTACTAGTAATTGCACTATAGAGGAATACCATGAAACAAACCTATCTCATTACTACCCTATTACTTGCATCATCAGCTGCACTCATGGGTAGCGAAGCCCCTAAAAAAGCCATGCCTAAGAAGGCTTCCCCAAGTACCTTCATCCCCAATGAAAAGCAGGCAAATAAAGAGACACAAACTACTGATGATGAGCAGCCACAGACGACTAAGAAAAAAGGCATTAAAGAAATGGCGCTCGTGAACCTCGGTGTATTCACAACTCTCTTGGGGGTAAACTATCTTACAAACTATCTATTTAAAATACCCCAGGACGCCAAAAAAGATATTGCATGGAGCGCTCTCTGTTCAACATTGGGAACTCAGCTCCTCTTTCCAGCCATACTCACGGCTTTCGAAGCGAAAGATCCTGACTATGCTTCAGATGAATATTGGCTTCTTCCACTCTCAAAGAAGAACCTTCGCACCTATGCAAGTGGATCGGGCGTATTTCTTCTGACTGCCTACGGATTGGCTAATGCAACTTCAAGTTTCTTAGGCCAAAACCCAGGTACTGCAAAAGTAGTCGCCAGTATTGCTACAAGTCTTGCCCTCCCACCTTTGTTGGCCAAACTAGATGGGATGCATGATGGACAAAATGGAAAATCCCTCTATGAGTGGCTTCGAGAAAAAATGCGTGGCACAAAAAAAGACGCCACAGAAGCGACTAACTCATCAACACAAGAAGTTCAATAACTATCTATCTTGGTAGAGAACTCAGATGAGACCCATAGAGCATTCAGCCGCATTATGGGTCAAGATTGGTTTACAATAGAGATTATCATGAGATGCAGGAACTTTAGAGCCCATAAAACCTTATCTGAGGCCGTGTACCCTGCACGTAGGTGCGATTTTCAGCGTAGCCCCTAAGCAAACTTACAAGAACGGGACGAAGTGTTATTTGTCGCGTTGATCGATTACCCTTAAGATCAGTTACCTGTGCAATGACCTGAACACCTCTGTTAGAAGGTGAAGCAGCTATGGCTTGCAGGACATCGGTAAGACGAACTGATGCAATTTTATCTTTCTCATGAAATCCACCACCTCGAGGGGCTCTTCTCAATGCTCTACCAAAACTATTCTTAAACCTTCGAATAGCACTGTTGCTAAATCTGGTAAGATACAGAACATTCCGTGATCCATTCCGTCCTTGAACGGCAAAAATATTTCGTGTGTTACCTGTCCGCAGAGCAATGTACTCACGAACTTCAGAAAGTGACATTCCTAGGGTTCTGGCAGTAATTCCTTCTTCAAAAAGCTCTCGAGCAGCCGTTGCTCCCGGCTGATTACCATCAGCTGCATCTCGCTTTCCACCAAAGGCGTCATAGAGTCCTTTATCAGCGCCATGTAATTCACGGCCCAGAATAATATGCTCTTCAACTCCATACTTCGTGATTGGAGCAACGAATGCTGCAGAATGGTCAAAAGAGCCTAAGGCTGGCGGTTGCATACCATAGGCACTACTCATAAGAGAGCCACTTGTGATAACTAGGTAGATGAATTTTTTCATATTTTTTCAACCTTTTTATATACATTATTTTAATTTTTATCCAGTATATCATTTTCTATGAGAATTATCAAGGAGGGCCCCATACCCCCAATTTGACTAATATAAAATTTTATTATATAATTATGAAATAAAATTAACCATCATACCATAGCAATATACATACCAAGGATATCCCATGATCAAGCATTTCTCGAGCTTCCTTACCCTCCTTCTTCTAGGTCTCGCATTACAGGTCACTATCGAGGTACATGCTGCACACTTTGCTCTAGTAGACAAAGCTTCAGCCCTGGCAGGAGCACATAATTTATCGGTTCATGTCAAACGAGCATTAACTGCACCAACTATAGGTGAGGACATTGTGGATGAACTTATCCACGGGCTCAGACCCTTTATCAAAGGACGCTTTTTCGACACTGCCCCGGTGGAAATATATAATTCTCTTATCGCCGCAAATCCGACCTATTCTGGTTATTCAGATTTCGGGAATCTGCAGAACCAACTTCTAGGCCATATAAAAGCTTTGTATGTAAAAAAAATTCGGCTGCTTTTGCAGAGGTCTGACGCAAATATCGGTGAAGCAATACACTATTCTGTGCTCCTTAATGGGATAAACACGATCTTTTATTTGGGGGGTATTACCTGCCCTGAAGGTCAAGAAGCTTGGGATGTAATAGAGGAATCAGAACGGTTCAATCGTGACTGGGAAAACGCTGCGGAAGCAAATTTACATGACAATGAAGGATTTAATCTAGAAGATACTCCGGAAAATAGAGAATCGTATAGACGTCTGTTTCTCGAGCATTGGGAGAACATGCGATGTGAACCAGGTTATGCTCAGTTTTTACGCAATAATATACATTTCCCTACCGATCCGCACGTCAAAATCGTTAAAAAACGAATGGCCAGATCAAGGTTTGAACTGGGCAAGTTACAGTATAGTATGGCAAAACACTTACAAACTGCATGCTCGAAGAATGTATTGGCAGAATTAAAGGCAATACTGCCTGCTCAAGAAATCCCATTGGCCTTTCCAGCTCTACCGTTGCTTCAGGAGCCAAGCACTTCTGAGGAGGCAGAAAATCTTGCATTGTCTATTCCAAATCTTAATGGTAATTGGACCTTCGCACAGGCGCGAAAATATTTCGAAGCAAGTATCACCGACGAGGCACTTCCGTTAGAAGATCGTGCTTCCGCTACACTCTTTTTTGCAAAACTAAATAATCCAGATGTAGCACTGCCAAACCCCGATCCTCTTATCGCCCAATATCAGGTAAATAAGGCAGGTCAATGGCTTACCTTTTTTAAGAATTGTATGCAATTACCAGCTGAGGTAAGAGCGGCATGCGCCATACAAATAGGGCATGGCTTGCAGAGGCAAGGTAAGTTTCAAGAAGCAATCGCTGAGTTCCTTTTTGCCCATCGTACTGCTGTAAGTGAAGATCTCAAGCGAGCCGCCAGATTATGTGCTATACGCATAGCTTATCTCAACGATATTGCTTTCATAACTAACAATGAATGCTTAGCGCTTGTGCGTCGCGAATATGCGCGCAGGCTAGAACCACTTGATAATCAATATTACCTTATCAAGTTCGACAGAAATAACAAATATGAGGCATTCGTTCAAAATGATTTGATGCTTTCTAGCATGTTGATGCAACATTATGTCTATCATCCCGATCAAAAGCCTCAAGACATCGACATTGTTAAAGAGCTTAAACGATGTATCAGAATGACCATTGCAGAGCAACCAAGAGGAAAGCTGCATGAAGTATTGGGTGACCATCTCATGGCGGCCTATCCAGCAACTGACCGAGATAAAAGAAATAAAGCCATGTTGAACTATAATGTGGCCCTTGCATTAGCTCCATCGAGAATATTCATGGGTAATGCTGATATAGCAGCTATTAAGTTGAACGATGCACTATATATGTCGAAAGTCCTTGAGAAGGTTGTTCGCATCTACAACGAAGCAGGTAAGATTAAGGGGGCACATGACTATGTGGACAATTTTCTTGCTGGTTACTCAAATACATTGTTAATCGACCAGAATTCTCTGGCACGGCCTCTCTTTCTAACACTTCTTAAGAATCCAAGCTTTGAAGGAATGGCAGCTCTCAAGGTTGTAGCTTTGAAAATTGTTGAGCTTCATAAAGCCAACAAAAATATCTGCAGTTTGGAAGATTATCACCGTGCAGTTAATCTAGCAGGTGAAGATACACAACAGGAAGCTGAAGCTGATCGAAGCAACAAAAGAAGAAAAGTTTCAGAAAATGATGATGATAACGGCGGCTCGAAATAGCCTTGTTGCATAGCTTCATAGGCTGAAAGTTAATTCTGAGGAATTTTCATATAAAAGCTGCACATAAGAAAAATTCTTATTATTGGCTTCCGTATAAAACTATGAAACATGATTCAATAGTGAAAGATATACTGAGCCAAACAGTTCTTCGATTAAAACCGCATCTCGTTAGCTAATAAGGGAATGCGCTTTAGTATATCAGCGCATTCCCTGTATAGTTAGCTTATTGGACAGAATCCAAGAATTGAAAGACCATGTAGGAGCTCCTGATGGAAGCTTCTATCTGAACTAGAAGGATGTTCATAAATGAGCATCCCAAAGTTATCATGCTTAATATTCCAGGTATGAACCGAAGGATTCTCCATATCAAGAAGATCGGCTAAGCGAGCAATGAGATGCTCTGATGATTCGCCGTTTCTGCGAGCACTTGGCACGGTTATGGTGCGAATTTTTTGGTTATAGGCACATTCATCCATATGATTCTTAAAATGAGCAGGATCATTTAATACCTTATCACAGGTATATATCTCTTCTTCCTTGTTAAAGCCTGCAATCCCCTTAAGACAATTAAAGTCAGGATTATCAACAAAATAGGCTGCCTTTAAAAGGTTTAAACATCCCTCATCACATAAGGAATGTAAGACATATTCTGTTGCATTATCCAGTTCGTGGAGACTTAATATTTGCCGCGGTAGATGGGTAAAACAGCGCAACAAACCTTCATAACGAGGATTCATCTCGTCTAACTTCATACGTACCCCTTCTTCTTTGTACGTGATTGATACTTACTACTACTGACCTCATAGTAGCAGACAATTATTTGAAAAATCAACCATTTTTGAACTCTTGTGTGAGGAAGACAGAATTTGGTACCCTGAAACTTAGGGGGAGAAGTACATGAGCAAACTCAGTACACAGCATATGGCGTTTTGTGCGCTCATATGCCTAACTATGTCACTCGAATCCGGTCGCAGTCCCTGGCGGGCTGAAGATCCTCAGACACCCGAAATCCAGGTTCACTGGGCTGATGATTCTACAAGGCATATCCTTCGGGACCATTGCCTTGAGTACCATGCCATCTTTTGTAAATTCAATAAGAAAAACTTTGAAGAGCATCTCCTTCCCCAAGAACCCCTGCCCTATAGAAGAAATCCTGGACAAACCGTAGATACTGAAGAACTTGGGCGCCTTGCTGAAAATGTAGTACTCGAGATTCAGGCACAGAAGAAGACCTATACCGATTTTACGGTACTCAAAAAATCCGACTTTAATCCCCGAATCGCTTCAGGACTCATTATCCTCAAATATAAGAAGTACCCATTTGTACTCAAACTCTTTCTTAAAACTCCAGAAAGCTTTGTAAAACTCTCTGAAGGTCTTATTCCAAAGTTCTTTTTCCGTATGGGCGGTGGCACCAATAGGCATTTATCAGGTTTTACTCGCATAACTAACTTAGAAAAAATTCAAGAGCGAATCGATGAGAGTCCCTACTGGAGCTCACTAGTAGATACCCCACGCAAATGGTACTGGGCCCCTAAGAATGTTCGCTATATCACGATCGAAGGAAATAATATTGGCAACAATGGCCCCTGTAAAACTAGTATCCCCTCCATTTATGGGGTTGTTGTAGATGCTATAGAAGCCGAAAGACAATTCAGTATTTCAAACACAGGAGATACGCGATTTGGAATTACCTTCTCATCATACATTGGGAATCGTATGGATGCTCACGTCGATAACTTTTTTTTAGAGAAAGGAACGGGCAAAATCGTAATTATCGATACCGAGCATTTCCCCACGATGGTCGGTCTCAAAAAACCGATGACCTTCAAGAACTACTCCTCGTGGTATTTACAACTCACCGGAAAATGCGTCCAAGATAATTTTATGCGCAACAAAAAATACCGTCATGACATGCAAACTAATCCAACACCTGAACTCTTCACGTTATATGAAGAAGAGAGAGATGCTACCGATGAAGAAGCTCCCGCTCAATAGCAGCCATCTTCTGATCGAGTATCGTATCGAGAAGTCGTAGTTTTTCTACCTTAGCAATCGCATGGATAACGGTCGTATGATCCTTACGACACCAATAAGCAGCAATGTCACGTAATGAATTTTCTGTGTGCTTCTTCATAAAATACATAGCAACGTGCCGCGCATCTACAAGATTCTTTTGCCGCTTTGTGGACCGCAGTTCAGCAATACTGGTACTAAAGTGCTTCGCCACACAGGATGCCACCTGAGGTAAATCGAGCAGCGCCTGTTGTCTTGTCTCAATGGTCGTTCTCGCAAGCACCTTGTGAGCAAGATCAACCGTAAGTACTTGGTGAGTCAAGGCAGCAAAAGCAAGGACACGAATCAGCAGCCCTTCAAGTTCACGTACGTTTGAGGAAGAACGTGTAGCAATAAAGGAAGCGACATCATCCCTGATAGGAGTCTTTTGAAGAAGCGCTTTATTTTGAACGATAGCTATTTTTGTTGCCACTGAAGGTGGCTGGATATCTGCTATCAATGAGCCATTTAGCCGGGATTTAAGGCGCTCTGACAGTCCTTCAATTTGGTCAGGAAGGACATCAGAGGCAAAGATGATCTGTTTTCCTTTTTCATATAGTGTCGAAAAAATATGGAAGAACGCTTCTTGGGTCTGCTCCTTATGAGATAGCAGCTGAATATCATCAACCAAGAGTACATCAGCATCCTTATAGCGCTCCTCAAAGTTTTTGATCTTACCGTACCGAATCGCATTCACAAATTCATGCACAAATCTATCACCAGACTGGTAAACCACTTTTGCCTGAGGATGCGTATGCTTTATCTGATTACCGATCGCCTGCAAAAGATGGGTTTTTCCCATCCCAGAGCCGCCGGTAATAAAAAAAGGATTATACAGAACCCCCGGCTTTTCAGCAACTGCCTGAGCAGCTGCGACAGCAACTGAATTATGCTCACCTATGATATAACTATCAAATCCGTACCGAGCACTTATTTGATTACGTGAACTTTGAGCATCTGGAGCTTTAGGCATTCGAGACATCGAAGGTTTATCTTTTTCGACCTTTTGTACGCCAGTTTTACTCTCATCTATAAAAGTAAGCGAAACATTCGTATTAAGAAGCCTACTTAGATGGGTTTTTAAAAGACCTTGGTATTGTGATGAGACCCAATCGCGTACAAAGGCATTTGGAGCGCTCACGTAGGCCGTCTTAGTATCTGCATCCCATCGAGAAAATGATATTGCTTTAAACCAGGTTTCTACTACCCTGCTACCCACTTCGTCAGTAAGCATTAATAGGAGATCCTGCCATAATGTGGCTCTGTTCACCATGGTACACCTAGCTTAAAAATTGTTTTGTTAACACCCCTGTTAAGAACACTCACTACTCTATCATATTCTTAGGGTTTAGGAAGGACTTTTTTTCATGAATAATTCGATTTCAAGGGATTTTCTGATCTAGGTGACCTATCCCTTTCACAACATTTTTCTACCAAGGACCACGAGGGTTTTCTCCCCCTTTTCCCAAGTACGTTCATCCCTAAGAATAGGTTCATAGACCCTCGAAAACCTATCTTTTCCCCACAGATTAGACCGATTTGCACAAGAAGGTAAAACCACCCCCTATAGAACCAGCCTCTTCCCGGTTTAAGAGGGGCAATAGTCCACAATACTCCTTCTTTCTTGCATAAAAACCTCCTCCCAAATCATGCCGCCAGTAAAGAAGATCGTAGACAAAAGCCACTCAATTCCTTTCCTGAAATTAATAATTACACCCTTTGAGCAACTGTCAAAACCTTTATTAGATAGTAGTATTGGGCAATTGACAGAACCCTATGCCTGACTGTATGGAGTCACCCGCCACCCACTTTCGACAAATCCGAATATGGTCAATGAGAAGTATTTTTCAACGATTCAACTCTTTAAAGCACTACCAGATTATGATAATAATAGAACTTCCCACCATTTTCATCTTCCATAGAAGAATTCATGGGCCTTTTGACGTTAAGAAATGCTTGTCGTATCCTTGAGATATAGGCAAGCGCAGAGGCTCGCCCTACTAAGAAGGTCAAATACTTATGAAAAAATTAGTTCTAGTTCTGTTCATCGGTGCATGCGTTGGAGCCCATCAGCTCTACGCTGTAGATGAGCCAGTACAAATCTCACAGGGTATTTCTTCAAAGACTGAAGAAGAGCTCGACCCCATTAAACGGCTAAGAAAAGCCTATCTTCAACAAAGAAGGCCCATTCAAAAGGAGGAATCAGAGGATGCAAGGTCAAAGAAACCAACAGAAAAGACTACAGCAAAGCTTATAGAAAAGCCCACCTGGAAAAGTAATCTCTTTTCTTTGGCTTCTACCTATGTCGAAGATGCCGGTACCAGTTATGCTCTGGGCTATGCAATGACGTATGTGCAGGACGAAAAGCCTAATCACAAAGCTCTCATTAAAAGTGCCTTAATCGATGCTCTACGTATTCCCTCTATACTTGATGCTATTTATCGAATCCCCTTTAAAATAGGATTCTATTCAGAACCAAAAGAGGGAGAAAAAATAAATGAAGGATACGAGATAGGTCGCAGGTTCGTCGAGGATGCTACCGTCAGTTATGCGGTTAATTTAACCTATAGTGGCCTCATGGATGAAAAGATTAATCAGAAGACGCTTATCGCAGGTTCATTGATCACTGCGTGTCGCCTCCCATTTATTGCTGATTGGATTGCCAAGCAAGCGATTTATCACTATATCTCTGATTAGCCATTCTTTTCTTGTGTTTCCTCATCCCTATTGCCTATACTAAGTGCTAGGGGGAGGGACTATGAACAGTTTGTTTACAGCCCTTTCGAGGGCCTTTTTTTGTGCTTTTTTTTGTCATTTTGTATACGGCAGTTGGGAGCCATTTGAGGGGAAACTGCGGTATGATGAAGTGTGTCATTTCACCTCACATAATTCTTATGCAGCACTTGAGCATGGTTATCTCTATGCTCAGCAAAGCTTAAGCATCGAAAAGCAGCTTGCGTATGGTGTGCGAGGTCTCATGCTCGATATAGGTGAGTCAAAAAACGATGTCGTACTTATACATAAAACGTCCTTTCTCACAAGGCTTATTTGCCGAGGTAAAGAGCCTATGCCCTTTTTGCGGGCACTTGAAATGATTCGTCAGTTTCTTGAGGATAATCCCTTAGAAGTACTTACGATATTTCTTGAGAATTACGTAAAAGACTCTTCCCTTCTCGACAGCTGCTTTTTAAAGGCGGGCCTTGATACCTACATCCTACGTACCAATCCAGCCACACCAAATTGGCCTACCTTTGAATGGATGCGGACGACTAATAAACGGTTAATTATTTTTAATGCGACGGGTGAAACAAAATATTGCTTTGATCAATGGCGCCATGTTGTTGAAAATCAATGGGGAGCTCTCCATCCTGCACGAGCATGCAGAGAACGCCCTGAATCAAAGGCCCATAAAAAGGAGCGTCGATCCTTATACCTCTTAAATTATTTTCCCTTTTTTGATTTAAATACTAATAATGCTTATGAGCGGATTAATACTGAAAGCTTAGATGCATTTCTTAAAAGAGCCCTCTCACGGGGCCTTGATACTCAATCTCAACCATCGCATCTGCCAACCTTCCTCTGCCTAGACTATGTTGAAGTCGGCAATGGAATGAAGCATGTTCAACATATCAATACGCAGAAACGCAAAGATCGGACAACCCTTTTATAAGAATGGCACGTTTTGTGTAGTAGTTCTTAATGCATGCGCTTGTTCCATGTAGTCTCGAAGAAAATGGGTCGCCACAATAACGATGAATGTATAAAGTGAAGCTCCAAGAAAAAACTTAATCTGGTGATTACACATGCAAAACCTTCTTCGAATTTGGGCATGGGTTTGTTCTTGATGCTCTATGTGAAGAGCTGCAGCACTTCGTATTTGGGAACGAAGAGCCGGATTATGATTGATAAGATTTCTCAGAGCTTCATGCAATGTGTCACCTGTAGCTTGAGATAGAAGTAGATCTGCAACAATAGCAGCAGATCCTTCGTTTAACCTTATGGGATACAAAGAACGATGTAAACGTTCAACAAAGATTTGATTATCTTGTCTCGCTTGACATTCAAGGAAATGAATAATTTGCAGAGTGACTATTGCCGTGCGGCTACGCCTTACAGGCATGCTCAAAAAAGCATTAATCCCGTCCACAACGAAAGGCAGCGCTAAGTTGACACCGCATCGTATCAATGCATCAGAATTTACGATGCTCTGAAAAAGGGCGGGACTATCCGCTTGCAGCTGAGGCTCTGGTACCTTTAATAACAATAGCATAAGACTCTTAAGAACTGGCCCAGCCTCGGTATCAGACAACAACTCATCATCCAGGAATGTTAGTATGTTAAGTAAGGCGACAATGGTTTTTACAAGACGATTGATGTCATAAGCTACGTGTTCCTTTGAGTAGCTCGGAAATTTTTCTTGTATGAGACCATGAAATCCCTTTTGCATAAGATTCTCAACAGTAAGACTCGCAAGCAGCTCTTTCAGCTTAGATATGATTTGTTCTACCTCAGCCCGCGAGAGTCCTAGCATGGTTTCTAGTTCCCCGACTAGCAGAGGATCTGCTAAAAACCTAGTAAGATGAGTGCGGTTCGTCATAGGGAGAAGATCGCAAAGCTTATTGTTTATAAAGCCAATATAATCATCAAGGGTAAGCTCTATTGAAATGCTATGAAGATCACTCTCATCTAAATCGGCCCTACAGGTAGGACATTGCATGGAAACAGAAGGCAAGGTGATGCTTTGTGATTTGAAATGGGAATCAAGGCAGTCTTTATGGAATCTATGTGCACAATGTAAGTGGGTTTCTTTTGCTTCTCTTAATAATTCTATTTCAAGCATACTATCAATAGTCTTGTTATACCGTGCTTCTACGCTAGGCAACTTGAGCATTTCGTCGCTCAAGTGCTCCAGTAATATCCTCTTGCTCAGAAGCAGAGCGTATGCTTGTCACAAGTGCACTAAACTTCATAATGTCACTCTTGATCGATTCCCATCTAGCTATATCGTCCTTAAGAGGTACCTTTTCTTCATCAGTAATACCCGGAGAGTTCAACTGTTGCCTCGCTTTTGTGATCTCTTTAGTGAATCCATCTTGCACACCCTCCAGAAACTCTGCACTCAGTAACTGTTCCTTAATCTTTTTTAAACGAGTTTGAGCTGCCGTATATTTTTTCGTGACTTTATCAAAGAGCTCCTGCTCTTGAAGGATTGTATTTTGAATTAATCGTTTCTGTGCTGCTGGCATAGCAGGATCGGCTGAGAGCCTCAGCAAAGAAGCTTTACGCTCTTCAGGAGTAGCTTTTAATACTTCTGGAGACAGCTTGATATATTGATTATGTTCTTTAACGAGGACTTCTAATACTGGCCCAAGGGATTCACGGCAGGTAGAACAGATATCAGCTTGAGCTTCTTGTTCTTCTAATGCCTGCACCTCAAGAGTAGCTATGCTTGAGCCATTCATAAGATGCACAGATGTTGAAAAGCTGCTCATAAGAGCTACATAGAGAAATACACGATTCATAAATCCTCTTCTACGTGAAATTATCAATTCTTGATTAAATTACTATTTGATTATTAGTATAGCGGGAGCTCTAGAAATTGCAAGCTGAAAAGTCGGGCACGTTTAAATGAGCCTAGTCTGATAGCTGCTATTTAGGCAAATAGTAAGGATTGCCATTCATCCCCAGGCTTAAAAAGCCATGGGGTTTTCTGGCTATGAACTAAAATTTTGAGAGGACTTTAGAGACCCAAAAAAAGCTTCCAAGCAGGAACAACGTAGATCGTTCCGTATGAAGTAGTAATTATTTCATTTTCATCCAGTGTTATGATCGTTCCACTTTGAATCTGAAGCTCTTTCATAGCTGTCTCTAAAGCACTGACTTCTCTTTTTCTTGTTTCCTCATCTGCTATTGATAACGAAACTTGATAAAGATGCATTGTTTGGTCATCTAAAATGCTTATAAAATCTACCTCTTTATTATCAGAAGAACGATAGTAGAATAACTGAGATGTTTGGCGACGAAGATGCGCAAAAACCGCTGTTTCAAGTTGTGCCGATTCATCAAGTTTGCTTGCCATGGTTACTGATGTTATCAGTCCTTGATCTACCGCAAAAATTTTTTTAACACTCTGAGATGATTTGCGGAAAGAGATAGTGTATTTATCGAGCGAAAAAACGCAGTAAGCATCCTCGAAATAACCCATAAATTCATACATCGCAGTTCTGCTTGCATCGATGCCCATAGACTTAAGAGAGTTATGCATTTTTGTGATACTAAACTGTGTTGCACTATTTCTTAAGCTATGCGTTAATAGGTGCTTAAGAACAAGAATGCTTCGAACCCCATATCTATCGACTATATCGCGATAAAGAACAGTTGAGGTGTACTCTTGTAAAAGATTTCGATGTTCCTGCGAAGAGCGATCCAGTACCTCGGGAAAACCACCTCTCTCTAGAAAAATTCTTAATTGATGTATTACCTGGTTCTTAGTGCGACCCACGATTGGCTCTGTTGTTGCAATATTTTTTTGCCGTAGTACTTCGCCAAAGCTGAAAGGATAGACCTCGAGTGAATACGTTCTATCCCGTAAAGATGTGGCTATCTCTTTACTGAGCATCTTAGATGATGAGCCTGTTATGTAGAGGTTCATATGTCCCTGGTCCAGCAGACGCCGAATGAACTTTTCCCACAATGGAATTTCATGTATTTCGTCAAAAAAGAAGTGTATATCTCTTCTGTGCGTATACTCTGGAAAAAGCTGAAAATAAGCCTTGAGAATGTCCTGAAAATTATTTTTTTGCATATCACTCAGGCGCTCATCCTCAAAATTAATGTAGACTATTTTGGTTATGTCTACACCTTGCGCCATGAGATCTTTCATGACTTGGTAGAGCATCCACGTCTTCCCGCTTCTTCTCATGCCTATAAATACTAAAGCCTTACGCACATGCTCAGGAAAGCTAGGAATAAAGATATCTCTTCTGCTAGGCGTTGGTATATGGGATGCGTGAAACTCTCTGATCATCTCTTCAAACAACTTAACCATAGCATCAGCCCCCCTTCTAAAAAAACTGTCCATTACGTTAGTCTACTTTATATGATTTTTAGCACTTTGTAAAGGACAGCTTGCTTTGTCATAAAAAGACCTTATGAATAATAGTTTTGACCTCTATCTGCCGAGTATATATACCTAAGACCATCATTCATTATTGGTTTTTTGTCCGTTATGCAAGTCTAAAAATTGATTTTTTGTACCTCCATAACGGACACGAGCACAATTTACAAAATTTGTTGATATTTTTGTAAATATTTGTTGATTAATGCACTATAAGTTAGCTTTGGAGATAAATTTTACAAAAAAATCATTCAGTCATCGAATTGATGTTAGATTCTTTGTTTGGCTACTAGTGTGGCGGGTGTTCTAAATAGTGCAAGCTGAAAAATCAGGTCCGTTCAAAGACTACCTACGATCACACACAGTTACCGAGCAAACGAACATGATGCTCACCCAGCAAATCTACGTATGCAGTACTTCCGCATGCCCGAACTCAGCTTCTGAAGGTGTTAACAATGTGAATAGAATGGCATTGACTAACTGATTGGGGAGCGGCATACTAATAGGCATTACCTAGTTTAATAGACTTACCAAGGATCTTCGTGAAAGCAGTTCTTTTTCTCCTTGTTATATGTATGACTCCTCTATGGGCAGTCAATCCCCTACCTGAGTCTACAAAAACAACCTACGAAAAAAATTCTAACTCCAAAACAACTACAGCACATGAAATATTTCGGGTTGAGCTCAGCAAGTACTTACGGCTTTCTATACTTGATTTCATACACCTCAGGAGAGCAAATTTCCAAGAAAAGATTACTTGCTTACTCACTGGGGCTACCCTCTCTTTTGGGCTTGGGAATGTATTTTGGAGTACTCTTTCGAGTAAAACCATTTTCCTCACTAATCACTTGATAAAGGGGCATGTATGAAACGTATTTTTTTAGTAAGTACCCTTTTAGTAAGTACCATTGCACTATCACTCCAGGCAGCTCAATCTGAACGCACTACCCCGTCGCCACAACAAAACAGTTCCTTTCAAAAGTTTCTCACCACCTATGCAGGATGCTGTCTTATGGGAACGTATGCCTATTTATATTGGCAAGCACAAGATTCACCTTCCCTATCTCATGGGAAGCTTTTTATGCTTGCGCTTGGATATACAGGAGCAGGATTCAGTATGGCTGCTACCTCCTACTTTGCAACCATTCTCTGGTCGGAATCAAAGCTTTTGCAAGATAAAAAATCCTAGGTTGCGAATGCTACCATAGATAGCAACATGCACCCATGCAAAGGATACCTTGTATTTATCTACAGCAGAGATAAAACAAAATAATAACAAACAGCCCAAGAGCAGCCCCTTCTTGCCCGAAGTCAAACACTTTCAGTGACGAAGGACTTTTGGCAATGATACATAGATGAACAGCCTGGGTCTCATTTTTACAGTTTGGGTGTACTTCAATCATTTCAGAGCAGTTTTTTAATGCATAGAGCTCACTGTAGCACTCATTCATAGGTTTTGTTGAGCTTAAAATCGTTGCATTATTTTGAAGTAAAGGTACCCAAACCATCATACACCGGCGATCAATGGCACGATTGAGGGCCGTTTTATTATGAGCATCTTGTGCATCAATGTCTGCTCCATGAGTAGTAAGCAACTTAATAAGTGCAGAAGTATCTTCAGGGCGCAGAGATTTTTTACAGCATGCTTCTACCGTGTGATGAATAACTGTTCTTCCTCGATCATCATGCGTATCTGCTCGAGCACCCGCTTTCAAAAGCATCGCAACTTGAGGAATGCCCCCTGCTTGGAGAGTAGTGATCAATAGTGCACCGTTATTTTCGTCAAGGTCAGTAAGGGCATCGAGAATGCCTCGAATAAATTCACTGCTTCTTAATGATGAACTGCGCCGAGTTGTTGTAATAGATGCGCCCGTTGAGTACTTGTCTAAAAATTCTCTGAGTGATGCGCCTCCCCTGATTAACAGTGCAGTTACAGCACGCACATCGATGTTATCTATGGCGAAATGAAGTGGCAGGAGGCCTGATTCATCCCTACTGCTTACATTCGCCCCGAGCTCAAGAAGCGTAGCAACCGTTTCAGGAGTTGCCCATTGGCTCGCAAGGTGAAGAGGAGTTAGCTCACCTCGATTACTAGTAAACCCATAGGTACTCAATTGCCTGAGAGCAGGCCAATTTGATGCAAGAGCAGCAAGGTGAAGTTGATTAAGTTCGGTAAGCATAGGTTCACCGTTTAGACCTCTAAGAAAGTGAGCAGCGCCACCTAAGCGATACGGAAGAAAGTGAAAATTATTCTTTTTCTTGCCTGTCGTAACAAGGCTATCTATAACCTCCGCAGAACCAACTAGAGCGGCAACGTCAATAGGACTTATGGTATCTGGATAATGGGCTACCGGCAAAGCACCTCGCTCGATCAGTGATGCAACCCTTTGTGGATTATTTGCAAGAATCGCTCGAAGCAATGGCAGATTATTTGGCTGTGTTTTTTTTAGATGCTTTTCAAGAGCGAACCGTAACTTTTCACAGGTATAGGTGCATCCAGAACCAGATGGATCAAACTCCCTTGATTTACCGGTAAGGGCGACAAAATTGAAGACATCGAACGTATCGAATTGTGAAGCATCAGCAAATAGTGCTTTAAACAGATCGCTTTTTACGAATGTAAAAAAGTTACTACCATAAGGTTCGATGTTTGGTTGAGCGCTTACCTCGCGAAGTTTCTCGATGACATCTTGCTGCTCAAAGAGAGCCGCAAGGAAGAGAACGTCGAGCAGTTGGACACCTCTCAGATGCGCATGTGCACCTTGATCAAGAAGTTCATCAATAAGATCTGTGCTCCCATTAAGTGCATAGAAAAGCGCTGTTAGGCCCCACTGATCCTGTTGAGCAACTTCAAAACTTCTCATTTTCAAAAGAAGTCGAGCAACTTCGGTATGTCTTTGAGCAAGTGCACACATTAAAGGGCTTAGAACACGTGGCGGAGTTTTTTCATGTGATAAAGCTAGATCTCTCGTCTTTGGTATGTCACCGGCAACAGCTGCTGCATGAAGGTCACTTGCTTCAAGACACCGCTGAGTGACTTCTTCAACATGTGCATGTACATCGTTCTTGACAGCCTGAAGAATTCCAGGCTTACAGGGGCTCAGAGGTGTGCGTAAAAGTGCTGCACCCTGCAGGTAATAAAAAGACGTCAAAAAACAAGCGTAGGTAAGATAACGAATAACCATGTGCAATCTCTCTCATTATGTATTATTGTGTTACTCAGGCAAGAAAGTCTTAGATAGTATCGTAGATCATTTTACTTCAGCTCGCAAATTCAAGTTGTGAGCGTATTGATTATTCCATTCCAAAGTCGTAACTCATTAGTATCTTTAGAAGATAATTTCTGCGACTTGCCGCCGAATTAGTAAGAGAATAACTGACGAGGCATGACAACCACACATCATGGAGCACCCTTCGAGCATGCTAGTCAGCTGTCTCTTGCGATTGTGATTGAATCAGAAGTGTTCTCGTATATATTCTATGGGCTCTTGAAAGAAGCTCCTTACGCTCTGGACTCAGATCGGTGTGCTCCTCAAAAGCTTCCCGGTAAGCCTGTATCATCCTAGCATCATGGTGATAAAAATAGTCGGGAATCGAACTTGCAAGGGCTTTTGCTTTTGGATCCGCAGCTACGCGGGGTAACAGAAGCGCTGCTCTTCTGATTTTAGCAAGAGTACATCGAAACCCATGATCAAGCTCATCAAGCGGAAACGATTTATAAAGTCTAGTAAGTCCTACATGAAGAGTTTTTAGGGCATCTTGCGGTGATCTTTTAATTCGCTCAACCCAAGAAGAACAGATCGCATCAAGCAAAAAGCTACACATATCAAACGAACGAGCTAATCCTAGATACGCATACTGAGAATCAATGCCGAGAGGTAGCACCGCCATGCGCTCCCTAACGATATCAACATCACCTCTGCGTATGGCACGCTTAAGAGCATCTGCAGCTGGAAACGTAGAATAGGTTCTTTGAAGAGTCCGCTGCTCAGATCCAAAGAGTAAGCCGCAGAATAGTACACTACAAAGAAAAGCATGATAGCGATTCATAGAAAACCCTTTCTGAAGAGGACCTGCCCATATGCCGGTAAGTGTACTCTCAAATGTACTCAAAATCTATATTTTTTGAAAAAGACCTATGTATACTCCTTCAAAAGGAGATCCCATGAAAATTACATATCTACATGCAATCGGGGGGCATGGAAAAGGTAGGACAATTCAGCGCTCTCAAAGTTTCACTAATCATAATCGACTTTTTCCAATTATGAGTGGTAAACTTGGGGCAGAGTTTCACCAATCATAATTGGCTTTTTCCATTTATGATTAGTGATCTTTAGAAAGTTTTTGATATTGGAGTACCCTATGGCCCGCCCATTTATTGGTAGAAAGCGTGAACTAGCTGAGCTTTCGGAATTATTTGAAAAAAAAACTGCAAGTCTCGTCGTTATTCAGGGACGTCGACGAATCGGCAAAAGTCGTCTCGTTGAAGAATTTGCTAAGAATCATACATTCTACCACTTTTCCGGTAGCCCACCTGTCGCTGCCACAACGATGCAGTCACAATTAGATGAGTTTTCTCGTCAATTAAGCGCTCAAACAGGAACCCCTGAGGTTTTTGCTGACGATTGGAGCAAACTCTTCATTTTGTTGCATAGGGACATTCAAACCGGTAGGATTATTGTTCTATTTGATGAGATTTCATGGATGGGTTCAAAAGATCCTGAATTTTTAGGGAAACTCAAGAACGCCTGGGACATCTATTTCGCGAAAAACCCTAACCTCATTCTTGTCCTGTGTGGATCAGTTTCTACGTGGATCGATAAAAACATCTTATCAAGCACCGGTTTCGTTGGCCGAATATCTTATCGGCTCACCCTTGAAGAGCTCCCACTCAAAGAGTGTAACCAGTTTTGGGCTCAGAATGGGGATTTCATTTCGGCCTATGAAAAACTAAAAGTACTCTCAGTAACCGGTGGAGTCCCTCGGTATCTTGAAGAAATGAATCCTTCTTTACCCGCAGAGCAAACGATTCGCAAACTCTGTTTCACTAAACGTGGTCTTTTGGTTCATGAGTTTAAAGATATCTTTAATGACATCTTTTCCCGGCGCACTGAAACCTATAAGAAAATTATTGAGACCCTTGCAGACGGTGCTCGTGAACTTAAGGAAATAACTAAAATACTCGAGTTAAACCAAGGCGGATCTGTAGGCGAATATCTTGAAGATCTTATAAAGTCTGGCTTTGTCAGTCGTGACTATACTTGGCATATTGCTTCAGGAGAAGCTTCACGGTTAAGTCATTTTCGCTTAAGCGATAACTACGTAAGATTTTATTTGAAATATATTGAAAAAAACCTACCCAAAATAGAAACTGATACATTTACTGCCAAATCACTCTCATTGCTTCCCGGATGGGATTCTCTTATGGGTCTGCAATTTGACAACCTCGTTTTAAGAAATCGCCAATATATTAAGGACTGCTTAGGAATCAGCCATGATGAAATAGTATCTGACAATCCCTTTTTCCAACGAAAGACAAATAAGCTCCCTGGATGCCAGATTGATTATCTTATTCAGACACATTTCGGGGGGCTATGGCTTTGTGAGTTTAAGTTTTCCAAAAACCCCGTTGGAAAAGCTGTGATAAAAGAGATGCAAAAAAAAATGGCCCATCTGATTCATCCCAAAGGGTTTTCAATGAGGCCCGTTTTAGTTCACGTGAATGGCGTCGATGAAGAAGTTATAGCAAATGGTTTTTTTGCAAAAATTATTAATTTTTCAGATATCTTCTCACCCGACAACTAAGATCTATCATACCCAAAAGAGTACATGTAAAGGAAGTGAGCAAATCTACTGCGCAGAATTTTAGATAGCAGACTGCGTAGTAAAAACCACTTCATGAGCTGTTGGTATCATCTTTTTCTCATGGGTGCTATTCTACGCCCAATTACCACCAAAATCTATATTTTTTGAAAAAGACCTGTGTATACTCCTTCAAAAGGAGATCCCATGAAAATTTCTTATCCACAATGGCTTACTAAGAACGTCGTCGGATTTAGCTTGGCGAGCACTATGAGTGACGCAAGTCATGAAGTTGTACCACTCATACTTCCTCTATTGATTTCTCAGTTGCTCGGAAAAGATGCCGCACCTCCTTATGTGGCCCTTATTGGAGGAACCTCTACAGCCGTAGCAAGTCTCTCGGGTCTCTATGCTGGAAAATTGAGTGACCAGCTTACGAACCGTAAACCTATGATTGTCTTTGGCTATTTTCTTGCAGGATCACTCGTAGGTCTCCTTGCTTTTGCTAACCATTGGGTTACCGTATTTCTCCTCATGACAGGAGCCTGGATTGGAAGAGGTATCATCAGTGCTCCCCGAAGTGCTATCATTGCTGATTCAACTCCTCAAGCCTATTACGGAAGAGCTTTTGGATTTAGACAGGCCTTTGATACTCTTGGATCGATACTTGGTCCACTCATTGTCTATTTTCTTGCTGACTGGTCACCGCATAAGCTCTTTCTCATAACGCTCATTCCAGGAGTTCTTGCCTGTCTTATTATATATATGCTGGTCAAAGATGTTCCGCATACTGTCACCAATGAACCATTTTCGTTCTTGTTTATCTTTAAGAATTCCTTACCCAGGGCTTTCTATTATCTTATGGGGGTTTTTCTGATGTTTGGATTAGGTAATTTTAATAAAAGTCTCTTAGTACTGCGCATGCAAGAAGTACTCTCTCCAGGGGCTTCTGCGGCAGTAGCATTAAGTACCGTTGCTCTTATGTATATTTTCCGCAATATTATTCAGACATTTTCAAGTTATGCAATGGGATCTATCAGCGATAAGATTGGACGCCTTATTCCTTTAGGGATAGGAGGCTTTGGATTTTTTGGGATTATGTGTTTTCTTCTTGCCTGGCAGAGTACCTCACTC
This sequence comes from uncultured bacterium, assembly GCA_963819815.1. Taxonomy (GTDB): domain Bacteria; phylum Babelota; class Babeliae; order Babelales; family Babelaceae; genus PRDV01. The sequence goes on along the minus strand of CAWFXL010000001.1, from coordinate 218,561 downwards.
ATTTCAGCCCTCTGCATCTTCTTCCTTTCAGGATTTAGCGCAGGAACCTACGTAAGTCTACAGAAATCTCTTGCTGCGGATGTTCTACCTGAGAATGTACGTGGAACAGGTTATGGCATTATCAATACTATTGATAGTCTTGCTGCGTTGCTCTCGAGTATTATACTAGGAATCATCTGGCGTATGATAGGCGCCAAAGCTGCATTTTGCATAGCGGGAATTATAAGCTTTCTCAGCATTATCACCCTTCTTCCCCTACGCCGTTATCAAAAAAAATAGGACGTGGATACCCATCAAGTAATCAAGTGGTAGCGCTTCAAAGCTAAGCAATGGGAGGTACTCTGTATATGAGTACCTCCTTCAATCACTTAAAAACCAAATGAAAAGTTAATTGATGGTCGGTATGAGTGACGGTAGTGATGACGGTGTGGTCTATGATATGAACGATACTGACGAACATAGGTAGGTTGTACATACACAGGTTGAACATACTCAACCATAGGTACCCTCTGAACGTACACAGGTTCTTGGTAGACTACCTGAGTTGGACAGTCGTAACACTTTGAATAGTAGGTTGGATTGACGTAACGATGGGCAAAGGATGGAGCGCAAAGCCCAAAGCTTACCACAATCGCCGCAAACGAAATTTTAAGCAAGTTCATAGAAGTTCCTCGTTGTTATATTTCTTATTATTTATACTAATTGAATTATAACAAAAATGATGAAAATGTCAAAGCCTCAATCCTATTTGGCACATTTTTCAGATACGCTTAGCGTGTATCCTGCTTCTGCATCAGCTTGTATAAGCGACTTTGCACATCTTCTTTAAACCGATTAATCAAAGACTCTACAAAGGAATCTATATCAAGCGAGTCCTCCTTAATAAGGGGCGTTAAGTCCATTGCAAAGGCACTACCAGTCTGAACATCAGTCTGATGGCTTACTGCATAGGTAGCATGGGCCTTTCGGCGCCCCATAGTAGCCAGGTCATACCGCTTTCCTCCTGAAATTTGCGACTCAAAAACTCCAAGAAGTGCTTGCTGAAGGCTTTCATGAGATGAGCAGTCAAACGTAATTTTGTCCTCATCTGTAAGCCAATCAAGATCACGCCACACTTCAGAGCCATAAAGCTTTTGAGGGCGCTCTGTATGCGGCATACGACGTAAGGCCTCTATCACTCTAAGACTCACTGCTACGTGCGTTTCATGTTTATCAGCCAAATTGTGCGTATAGATAACTTTAGGTTGAGTTCTTCTGATAACGTCGACGAGATCGTCAATAAGATGATCGTTGGGTGATTTAACCTGAGAGCTTGGATAGTCTAAGAATACTTGTGCAGCATACTCCCCTATCATAGCAGCACTCATCTGTTCTTTAATTCGCACTGCTCGCATATCATCATCGGTGTATGCTGTATACGTGCCTGATCGAGGGGAACCTCGCCCGTCGGTCACCACGACACTGGTAAACCACTGATCTTTCTGCTGAAAGCAGGCAAGGATGCCATCAATAGCAAGAATCTCGGTATCATCTTGATGCCCAACAATGGCCAAGTGCGTCGTTCGCCCTAATGCTGCTTCAGCATTAAGACCATCTGGCGGGAATATAGATGAGGCTGGTTGATTGAATTTCATGGCTTTCTTCTTAGGTACGTCTACATGAAGATCATGTGGCATCGAGTCTCTTTTGTCAAGCCAATTCCACCCATCTGCTCGTTCCTTGGCTCAATATTTCATCAATTGTTTCCTAGATAACCCCGTTCAAGCAGACTTTGTTGTCTGATCTTGAGATCTCTTCCATAAAAAATAGAGCAAACCTGCTGGTATTGCACCATATTTCAAGGTGTTCACCAGTTTGCGCTGTGCTATATTCGACAGAGCTACTCACGTCTACTGGCTTTCACAGTATACAGATAGCATAAGAGCTCCAAGAGCTATTGCCCCTCCTAGGAACAGGCGCTTCTTCTTACTTTCAGAAGCAGCTATCTCTACTGACGGCTTGGCTGACTTGCCAGGCTGCACAGGTCTCGTGCCAGACGTTGGATTGAGCGCACGAGAGTTGCCTGGTCTTCTGATCCGCTTAAGCTCTTGAGAATTAATCTCTGACCTATCCTCATTTACTACGGTATGTATCATCTCAAAAGAGGCCGTAGATAAAAGGAACTTCACAACCTCATAACAGTGGAGCCCCCCAGCATAGAGGACAATATGATGATGAGGCGATTGCAATATGTTGGCTATCATTTCTAAATCAGCAAGTACAACGTAGGGAGTCCCTCCAAAGAATAGTTCGAAATAGAGATCATCGCCAAATCTTGAATCTGCTATTTTTTCGCGATGTGCCCCATAGGAAGTTTTCAGGTTGCGAAGCGCAGTCTCCATTAATTCCTTGTATCCCTCCCACACGCAAGATCCGTAGTTCTTGATAATGGCACGGCGATCCACTCGATGCTCTAAGCTACCTCCATGCAACACTGACATGAGACATCCTGGATAGTCAGATCGCCAGGTATCTCCGGGAATAAAGCTCACTTTGCGTAGGCGATTCGTGACAAGCCGCTCTGGATGGGCAAGGAGATGAACCTCAGCAGGAATAAAGTTTGGTGCATATTCCCAGATCACCGTTGTATCATGGGGATTTGTTCGATTAAGATGCTCAAGGGACTCAACGAGGGCCTTCTCAGAAGGATAAAGTTTCTGCAAAAGATCATCACAGGAGAGGTTATGCATTTGATCATGAGATAGTTTCTTCGAATCTTTATGAACATCATACACAAAATCCAGCGTCGTTTGTGTTTCAGGACTATATAACCGCGTATACCCACACACATAGCCATATACTTGTGGGAGATAGAAAACGTGCAATAAGAGGAGTATTTTACCTATCCTGTTCACGAGCAACCTCCCTTTCAAATTTTCCTCTAGATCCATATTTAAGCAGTCAGTGCACTCTGATATTTTTGATTCTTAATCAATGCGTAGTAGAGCAGACCTGGTATTGCGCCATATTTCAAGGTGTTCAGCAGTTTGCGCTGTGCTATACCCGACATAGCTACTCCAGTGTCCTTACTTTCACGGTACGCAGATAACATAAGAGCTCCAAGAGCTACCGCTCCTCCTACGAGCAGCTGCTTCTTCTGCTTCTCAGCTATCTCTGTAGGTGGCTTTTTCTTGGTCTTAAGCGGTGCTGGCTTGGCTGTCTTGCCCGGCCGTACAGGTCTTGTACTAGGTCCTGGGTTAGGGGCACGATATGGTCTTTGGGGAGTTCGGGTTTCTCGGCCATGACTGTGGGCAATCCGCTTAAGCTCATGGGGATCAATCTCTACCCAATCCCGATCAACTACAGAATGAATCACCTCAAAGGAGGCTGCAGAGAAAAGAAAGTCCACAATGTTATGACAGTGGAGTCCTCCAGCAAAGAGGACAATATGGCGATGAGGAGATTGTAAGATTTGGGATATCATTTCTAAATCAGCGAGTTCAGAATAAGGTGGCTTTGCAAAGAAAAGTTCTTTATACAGATCATCGCCAAGTCTCGAGTAGGCCACCCTTTCACGGTGTGCCCCATAGGTAGTTTTCAGTTTGCGAAGCGTAGTACCCATTAATGCTTTGTACCCATCCCATACCTGAGATCCGTGGTTTTGGATAATAGCACGACGATCAACTCGATTTTCTAGCTACCACCGCGCAACACTGACATGAGACATCCTGGATAGTCAGATCGCCAGGTATCTGCGGGAATAAAGCTCAATTGGCGTAGGCGATTTGTGACAAGCCGCTGCGGATAGGTAAGGAGATGAACCTCAGCTGGAACAAAGTTCGGTGCATTTTCCCAGATCACCGTTGTATCATGGGGATTTGTTCGATTAAGATGCTCAAGAGACTCAACAAAGGTCTTCTCCGAAGAATACAGCCCCTGTTTAATATCATCACATAAGAAGGAATTCATTTCTTCATGGGAGAGATAGTCGGAAGCTTTGTGGTAGTCATAGACTAGGTCAAGTGTTGTTTGGGTATCTGGTCTGTATAATCGCGTATACCCGTACACATAGGAATACACCTCTTGAGAGGGGGAGAAAACACTCAATAAAAAGAGTATACTGCCTAGCAGCCGGTGCCTGTTCATCAGAAATCACCCTATTATAATTTTCTATAGTCATTATCTATGGAATAATTATAGCAAAATGCCTCCATAAGAAAAACCGCCCCCCTTTTGAGCCTCTCTAACCATCTAGGCATCAAGTTCGCATCTCATTAGTATCTCTGGTACAATGATCTGAGGCACTTTCGCAGGCAGCCTCTCTGTGCTATACTTAAGCGGGTAGGATTAGAACAGAATTTAGAAATATATCATTAGATTATGAGGGAGCCAGTATGAAAAAGTTATTCTTAATCGGACTTGTGAGCCTAGGAGCACCACTGCTTGAGGGCAGTGAAGCACTCCTTTTAGCTGTAGAGGACTTACCTATCGAGCAACAGGTGGAGCACGTATTTGCTGGAAGCCTTAAAATGATGCTCCAGCTTGAACCACCTCAGTTTGATAGCATGCTTCCAAAGCTCGAAACATTTTATGCATCGAATACCTTTGATGTCGATACTGTTGAGGTAGAAGATTATCTCATTCCAGGAAGAGGTACTCTGGGAAGCCAACTTGATGCAGCAACCCGTTTAGTTAACTGCCCTGACTATGTTAGGACTCACGCAAAGATTCTTGCAGCACTCGTATATTACAATCGCTCTCGGCAGGTTCTGCACCCTTATGATTTTCTTCGACAGCACATTACAGCTAGCCATAATGCTCCATTGAGTCACACAGATGACGACGATATGTCTGCATATAACTCTGCACACACCCTCTTGAGGAGATTTTGTAACGCTGTAGGCTATGACTTTGAGAAGATTCAAGCATGCCAACAAGCTCCTGATGAATCGACGGGTGACTATACCATTCGGTTACTCAACGAGGTTTTCACTACTAGTAGAACCGCACATAATCACCTTCGGGATGGCTACCAAGGATCGGGTACACCACACTTAAATGCTCTCCTTGCCGAATCGGCTCAAAGTGCCTTTCAAAATGAGTACCCTCAAACAAGGCCCCAATCAACAGAGATCGAGGGTACATTCGCTCTTGATGTCCCCTTTGTGCAGGCATCAGTAGATGATGATGAAGAAGATAGAAATAGTGATAGAGACCAACTACGTGATCAAGCTCATAGCCAGAAGAGACGCAGGACATAGTATGTGTGTTATCGTTAAGATGAGTAACGTGGTGATAAGGTTAGATTTTACGCAATGGAGTTTGCTTATGAAGAAATTGTTATGTAGCTTGCTTGTTAGCTTAGCATTTGTAGGATTCTCACGATCAGACGATCATATAAGAAAAATGATACAAACAACTGATGATTTTAAAAAGGAATCTGCTTCTATTGATGCTTTCACGGTCCCTGATGAACAAAAGAGCAGCATGCGTGAGAAATTACTTACCTCTTTGGAAACAAAGATTCTTAAGGATAAAGAAAAACATATTACAAAACTTAGACAAGCGGTAGAAGGCTCTAGTCCTTTTGACCTATACCATGCACGGTCCGCCCTAGCCAAAATGGCCGAGTTTTTGACCCATGAAGAACTAGTGCAAGAGAGCTTCGATTTGGCCCTTCGTGCACGTGAAATCGTTAATGAACGCAAGGAACATCTCAAAGAATATTCGGTACTTTCTTCACGACTACCAGTTTCTGGAGGTCTTCTACTACTCGCTGCTTCCCTAGTATGCTTTACAGTGCGAAGCCTAGGTTTCAATGCGATGACTGAGCGTGAACAGAGAAACTACCTGGCAGGAGGTATTACTTCCGGCCTTATTGGTGCATATTTGTTGGCTAAAGGTTGGTCTATTGATACTCTTGAAACTGCTGCCGCCAATGCTGAGAAAGTACTAAAAAATCTCAAAGACCATCCAGATCTAAGCGTGGCAGCGCCCTTGGAATGGTCCTCACCAGATGTAATCATCGCTATCTAAGCTGATCGAGGCAGAGAAATTTTGAGCTGAGCACCAGAAGCGAACGCTCTGAGTGATATACGTAGAATTACAGAAACGTATTCCTCAACGTTTCCCTTTTAAGAAAGTTACCATGTATGGCCTAAGCCAACTAAAAATCCTCCATTGTGCTACCGTAAGATGCGTTACAACGTGAACAAATTCCTTGATTATAATGAGGGAAACACAAATAGGATACAGGATGCATAGGCGCCCTATTTCTTCAGAAGCCCACTTGCAAACATCTAGTAAGTAGTTAGGAAGCGCACATCAAGATCAAAATCATTGCATATGTAAGAATCGATATGTTAATCTACCTTAGAAGCAAACGTGTTAGCACGTACACAATCCACATTATCCAAAAGGAAGACTCATGAAAAAACTCTTACTCACCCTAATCGCCTTACCTATCAGCTTAACTGCCCAGGTTGGCCCACAACCATTATTTATCTCAAATATAACGTTCAACCCTCAAGGGGAATGCGGAGCCAACCCAACCCTAAATATATCCGTAACTGCATCAGGTGGCACACCTTCGTCTAATGGGTCATATACGTATCAGTTACTTGAGACAAATGGAACCGTTATTGCCTCTCAAACTACGCAAATTGCAGACTTTACTGGAAGTAGGCTGCTGCAGAATACGCAACGGAGCTCAATATCGTTGTTACCGACTCCACAACCAGTTCAATCACCACTACGATTGTTTTTACTGAATCTGCAGTCGAATCGGCCAGCATGAATATTGATTCACTTCCTCTTGGAAATGGTCTGGGATGCATCACGTTAGCTGTTTCACCAAACGAAGTTCCCGGTCCCGTAGAATTTTCAATTGTACCTACCGTTGAAGATGAGATCAGAAATACGGTGTCAGCACCTCCTTTTACCAAGACCTTTTCTGCAAAGAAAAGCTCCACAACGTTCAGGGCTGACATTAATATTTTAGGTGATTGTGATCCTCAAACAGAGCACACGGGCGTGTTCACTATAACATTTCCTTTCCCTCAAGGAATGGCAAACCCTCTAAAGGCCTATATCTTCAACAAATATTGTAGCTGTACCTTACAAAGCAACACGGTATTTGTCGTACCTGTATAAGAGAGTTACCGGGTATGACGTAACCCGACCACTAATGAAGATACAACAAGGATACCCCCGAGCAGCTGCCACGCTGAAATGCCCTCTCCTAATATCAGGAATGCAAGCAAAAACACGAAGATAGGCATCGAACTAAATATAATTAAGCTCGTCTGTGCTGGGCCCATACGTTTTATCGCAAGTGAGTATAGATATATGTCTAAGGCCGTTCCAAGACCACTAATGCAGACGAACATACCCCATTGCCAAAGGGTAAGATTCGTTACGATAGAGACAAATTCCCTGTTGGCAACAAATGGCAATACGCAAAGTATACCCGTTGTCAATGTAGCAAATGAAAGAGTTAGAGGAGAAAAATGTGCACTTACCTTTTTCAATACCATGCCATACGTTATCTGGCAAAGAACTGCCAAAAGCATAAGCAATTCTCCAATATTTCCGCCTAACTTTTCTAAGGCCATTTCTCCTTCAGTAATTACGAGGACCGCCCCTACAAAAGATAACAGAAATGCCAACGCTTGATATTTATTAGGAACCTGTCTAAAAACCACGGCTGAGACGAGCATAGTCAAAATCGGATTGGTAGCACCTATAAGCGTTACCGAGGTTGCTGAACTATAATATAAAGCGTTAAAAAATAGTGCATTAAACAGGAATACAAGGGTAAACCCTAAAAACATGAAGACCGGAAGATCGTGTAATTTAACAGCTTCTTTCTCTTTATTTATAATGAAAAGGGGCAATAGGAAAAAAGAAGCTAATCCATATCGTAAGAAGGCAAAAGCAAATGCCGGAAGAGCTACCGTAAACATTTTGCCGCCAATCGTCACTCCCGCCGAAAGTAAGGAACATAGAAGTGCTATAATCACATTCATCATAATTGCTCCTGAACAAATGAGATCGTACGTATTTTTTCTTAATCTTATAGTTTCTCAGAAAAGCGGCAAGGAGTTATGTACTCATAAGTATGGTTGCATAATTAGTTTAGCTTCCATGATGTAAAATGCGGCATGGGCGTATTCTACGTAGAGACTTTAAGAAACATTAGTGCATTTATTGAAACTCTATCTGACGAATTATCGGGTATGCCGCAAACCAATCACTAATGAAGATACAACAAGAATGCCCCCAAGTAGCTGCCACACTGAAATGCTCTCTCCCAATATCAGGAATGCAAGCAAGAATACAAAGACGGGCATCGAACTAAAAACGATTAAGCTAGTCCTCGCAGGGCCCATATGCTTGATAGCATAGGAGTAGAGATAGATGGCCAATGCTGTTCCAAGGCAGCTAATGAAAGCAAAGATCCCCCATTGTCCTACCGTAAGATGCGTTACAACGTGAACAAATTCTTTGCTTATTATAAAGGGAAACACAAATAGAACACCACTTACTATTGTAGCAAATGATAGGAATAGCGGCGAAAAGTGAACACTCACCCTATTTAATGCCATAGTATAGAGTATCTGGCAAAGCACCCCTAGAAGCATAAGAAAATCTCCAACACTTCCCATTAACACAGCAACTCCCATTTTTCCTTCGGTAATTACCAAGGCCGCTCCCGCAAAAGAAAGCATAAACGCTAAAAGCTGGTACCTATTTGGAATATGTCTAAACACTACAGCAGATACCAGCATAGTCAAAATAGGATTAGTAGCACCTATGAGAGCTACCGATGTTGCTGAACTATAATATAGAGCATTAAAGAATAATGCATTAAACAGGAACACAAGCGTAAACCCTAAAAACATAAGAGTGGGAAGATAGCGTACTTTCAGCTCTTCCTTATCTTTCCGCATAAGTAGTATGGGGAGTAAGCATAAAGCAGCCAATGAATAACGCAGAAAAGCAAAGGCAAAAAAAGGAAGAGCTCCCGAAAGCATTTTACTTCCAATAGTCACTCCTGCCCATAGTAAAGAGCATAGGAGCGCTACCATCACATTCATCATGAGTCTATTCCTCTACTTGGTATAAGTCATGAATCCTAACGTATCGACTTAAACGCGAGGAGTCAAGGCAAAATTTGGTTCAAACACTCGATAGCTTCTTTGAATCAAGCTTATTAACTATATCTGATCGTACAAAAACGACACCCTCTGTTTCCTTTGGTTTAATACCAAAAATTTCCCAACTTATACCGCGGTATATAAAAAATTATAAGTCGCGGTATAATCAAAATTCCTGATTTATACCGCGGAATATAAAAATCTATATTTCGCGGTATAAATTTGAGTCTTAATAAATCACTATCTAATCGACCAAACAAAGCATAAGATTTCGAGTCGGAAAAAAAATTATATTCCGCGGTATAATCAAAATCCTCGCTTTATACCGCGGAATATAGTAGATTATACTTCGCGGCATAAGTCTCAAATAGAGGAAGGCCATTCCAGGCACACTGCAAACGTCTCTATGTAAACCTTATTAGAAAGTATATTAAAAGTTACATATCCTGGGAGTCATATGTTTAAGATTATTGGAAGAAAAGAAGAGAAAGAAATACTTGAAGAAGCCTACAATTCAGACAACCCTGAGTTTATTGCCCTTTATGGCAGACGAAGAGTTGGAAAAACATTTCTCGTGAGGAACACCTTTTCAAAAAAAACGAATAGCATCTTTTTGTACGTAACAGGCATAAAGGACGGGACTCAAGAGCAACAAATTGCACAATTTACTGACTCTATCGCTCGTGCCTTTGGGCATCCTGAGCTCAGTGTTAAAAAGGATTGGAGAGAAACATTTAATCTGCTCACTAATACGATCGAATTATCGCAGAAAAAGAAAATTGTCTTGTTCTTTGATGAATTTCCTTGGATGGTTACGAGAAAATCTCAATTACTTCAAATGCTCGATTACTTTTGGAATCGCCATTGGTCTATGGACCGAAGAATTAAGTTGATTATTTGCGGTTCAGCATCGAACTGGATTTTAAAAAATATCATTCACAATATCGGGGGGCTCTATAACCGTGCTACTCGGGTGATCCACCTAAAGCCATTCGACTTGCATCAGACAAAAGAGTATTTGAAACATAAGAAAGTAAAGCTAGCTAATAATGATATTGTCCATCTCTATATGGTTATCGGTGGTATTCCGTTTTATTTGGATCAAATAAAGGCTGGATTATCGGCTATGCAGAACATTGAGTATCTTGCTTTCAAAAAGGATAGTTTTCTGTTGAAGGAGTTTTCGCTCCTCTATGCCACGCTGTTTGGCCAAGATAGTATTCACGCTGAATTGGCAAGAATTATAGCTCAGCATTGTTATGGAATCGGCCAGGAAGAGCTTTTTGATCAGGTGACTGTCCAAGAGTCAGGTGGCTGGTTAAAGTCTCACCTTGAAGTGCTCGAGCAAACAGGATTCATTCAACGATTCACCTCTTTTGGTCGCAAAAAGAAAGGGATCTTCTATAAGATGTCAGACGAATATAGCCTCTTCTACTTTAAGTGGATAGAGCCAAAAAAAGAAATGATAGAACGGGGGGAAGAGAAAGGACATTGGACGAAGGTTCAAAACTCTCCAGCATGGCATAGCTGGGCAGGATGTGCTTTTGAATCAATTTGCAATAAGCATGTCCCTTTGATTAGACAAGCGGTAAATCTCACAATGGCCGGTGCATCCCAATGGCGCTTCGTGCCAAAAAAGGGCTCTCCTGAGCAAGGAGCACAAATTGATTTATTATTTGATAGAGAGGATCGATCAATAACGCTCTGTGAGATAAAATATACTGAAAAGGCTTTTGCAATAGATAAGGAATATGCCCAAGTACTACAAAAAAAATGCGCAGTATTCGCAAAACAAACAAAAACACGAAAAACGCTCTATCTTGCAATGATTTCTGCCAGTGGCCTTAAAAAGACCATCTATTCAGAAGACCTCATCTCTGGAGTAGTAACGCTTGATGATTTATTCAGAGAATATGTCTAAAGTGTCATCATAAGCAAAAAGGAGACCAATCATTTAGTGGCGGCATCAGGAGTTGTTCTTTCTGGTCCTCCCTTTGCCTAGTACACAGAAGGTTACAAGAATGCGCCCTTAATGTTTCCATTAGGACAAATCCTCCCGACAATCTATAGATTTCCACACAATTAGAAAACATTAGCGTTTATAATAGTTAGTCAAAATCAAATTCGAAAACATGATTTTCTAGATCTCAAAGCACAATGAAACGCCACTTCCCAACGGCCTTCTGCATAAGCGCATGTAGCGCCAGCTTATGTGCCAAGGCCCAATTCGCACAAAAAAATCCTCAAAAGATGTCTAACTGTTGCGCCTTAGGAAAAGATACGATACACTTATTGTATATACTCACTTGAAAGAGGAGCTCCATGCAAATTAACAGATTATTAGTCATTTCTTTAACGCTCTCAGTATATGTGGGACTAATCGAAGCAGTACCACTTTCTCGCGAAGAATTAAAAGGCTTTATTGCTTATGACAATGGAACCGATACCATACAACTTCTCGTTCCTAGCCAATTTGGTATGGAGAATGGCTATGCGAGTTGTGGCTATCAAGCTAGTTATAATGGCCTTGCTATACGTGACATCTTGCAGCTTACAGACCAAACTCAGCGCGCAGCTGCGTTAACAAATCTCAAGAATGACATAGATAGCCGTAATAAGAAATTTTCCTCTACAGAAAGTCCTTGGAGAGCAACGGTTATCAACAGTCATGTCCAAGATGAGTTAAGGCCAGCGATCGAGGAACAGATCATGCTTATGTATAAAGGCGCAAAACTCATACACAGTAAAGATCAGAATGTGGGCATTTTCAGGACGTTATCAAATGAACATTTGATAACGTTTCCAGCACCTTCAGAAGAGAATGCAGTACCTTGGGATAAGTTGAGGTCAGAAGTAAGATCTTTATCAAGGGTCTTAGGTGAAAAGTCTCAGAAAGCGAATAACGGTTCATCATATACGATACCAGCAGCAGTCATAAAGAAGCAACTCAGAAAACGATTAAGAGAGCGAAGAGATGATCCGAATATAGAGGATAAACAGTCCTTTGTGGAGCTTCTAGAACCTGGCATGCTCGAATCACTCATCGATTTTAAGGATATTACTGTTTCAGTGCCTAGCGGACATATTGGCAATTGGATTGATTCCCATGATATAGAACTAGTACTACGCGATGCAGAAAAAGCTGATATGAAGAATATTTTTATTACGGGCAACAATCAGCTTCAGGGATCTGATGCGCTCACAAAAGACACTCAACTTTTTGATCCCGACCTTCTTGATCCCATCACCAAAAAGCCTATACCTACCGCATTCAATCAATTTGTCGACCAATTTATGAGTGACAAAGGCTCTGTAACCGGAATATTTTGTATCTACCTCAAATCGCCAAGTAAAAACAAAATCGACACCAATGCCGATCAAAAAACTATTTTTAACAATGGTATGGGCACAAGTTCCGATGGGCATTGGGTTACTTTTGTTGCACATAGGGAAGGAAGTATTCGACAATTTCTTATGGCCAACTCTTGCTCGTCTTCCTGTATCGAACATTATCGAATTAAAGAGTTGAAATGCCTACTTCAAGGTGATGTTACGTATGCGATTGATGGAAGATTTGATGAATGGATCAAAGAATCTTATCCTGCATCTAGTCCTATAGTTGCGAAATTGTTGAATCGGCTTAAAGAGAATTCTCCGCAATTCGTCCAAAAATATCCCTTCTCCGTAGGACTCCTAGGAGGCATTGTAGCAGGAGCTGCTTTCTACTGGCTACTGGATAGATATACTAAGGGAAAATCTAACAACGTCTTCCGTTCGCCTGAGCAAGCGGCCGGACAAAGTGTTGCCGCTATTGCAGTTCATTAAGGATTCTCATGATTCTCATTCAGACACTGCGCTTGCGTTTTGAGGAGCTACAAGATCCTTTCATCGCTGCCCAACAATCTGCATACATGAGAAACTTATTTCCCTTTCTTGGCATAAAAAAGCCCCCACGAAGTCTCATTCAAAAAGAAGTATTTAAAGCGCATCCAGTCACCTCAGAGCGAGAGCTCATACGGCTTTTGAATAAGCTTTGGGAGCTACCCGAGCGAGAATATCAGATGGCTGCGCTTGATCTTGCTTACGCTCACAGGAAGCTCTGGACACCTGAGATTTTTCCTTGTTTTGAGAAACTCATCCGCACAAAATCTTGGTGGGACTCGGTCGATACACTAGCATCTAATCTCGTAGGGCCCCTTTTACAAAAGTACCCTTCTTTAAAAAGCAATATGGACATGTGGATTGAAGACGATTTTATGTGGATCCGAAGAACTGCGCTCATCTATCAGCTGTCCTATAAAAAGGATACACAGAATGACCGTCTCTTTAGATACTGTAAGCTTCGGATTAATGAGAAAGAGTTTTTCATACGAAAAGCAATTGGATGGGCCCTAAGACACTATGCTCGCACAGATCCAGAAGCGGTGTGCCAGTTTGTCTTACAAGAAAAGAATGCGCTATCTCCCTTGAGTTATCGGGAAGCAACCAAACACCTTATTCATCTTCGGTAAGCCCTGCAAGAACTTTTAGGCGAGTAACTTCACGAGGCTCAAGCTTACGCCATTTTCCAAGGGGAAGATTCCGTTTGGTTAGTCCTGCAAACCCTACGCGATCAAGATGTTTTACTTCATACCCCAGCCTACCAAAAAGCCTTCTTATAATGCGTTTTTTTCCGCTATGAATCTCCACCTGTACGACAAACTTTCTTGTCTTAGCAACGAATACTGCCCGATCAAAATGAATAAACCCATCGGTAAGATAGACCCCTTTAACCATAGCTTTCAGATGCTCAGGTACAACTGGTATATTCAACGTTACCTGGTATTCCTTTGCTATGCTAAATCGGGGATGAGTAAGCTTCTGAGTAAGAAGCCCGTCATTGGTAAATAATAAGAGCCCCGTGGTATCTTTATCTAGCCTACCTACAGGAAATACGCGCTCTTTTGATGCCCCTTTGATGAGCCCTGCAACAGAAGGACGCCCTTCATCATCTGCCATTGAAGTGATGTACCCTTCAGGCTTATTTAAGAGAATATAGGACACCATCCCAGGAACAATCTTTACACGGTCAACACGTACATCATCGTCATCATCAACTTCAAACCATGGTTTGCGAATCAGGAGCCCATTTACTTTAACGTGCCCATCTTTGATAAGATCGCCAGCTTTCCTACGAGAATAGTAAGAATGAGCAGAAATATACTTAATCAGGGTTGTGGCTTCTTCTGCCATAAGCAAACTCCATAGTATTTACAAGTTAATCTATGCTCATATCATTCATCCAGTGCTTCATGACTAAAAGACTGACGGGAAACTGCTGGTGCGCCCGACAGGATTTGAACCTGTGGCCTACAGATTAGGAATCTGTCGCTCTATCCTACTGAGCTACGGGCGCTTAAGGCACTCTGGTGCGCCCGGTAGGAGTCGAACCTACAACCAACGGATTCGAAGTCCGGTACTCTATCCAATTGAGCTACGGGCGCTTGTCTATTGAAAAAGGTACCATAAAACCTCCAAAACTACTAGGACGAGGGAATCCAGGAAGTATCTTTCAGAGAATTTTTTGCACAGCGTACCTAGATGATCCCCCTACTGAAAATTTTTGATTAACAAAGGTTTTTTTAAATCAAATCCCTACTCAAAAACTCGATATATCCAAGATTATCGTGAATTTCTCACAACCGAAGCATCACTTTTTTACCAGTTCTTTTCCCATCTCAAATCACCTGCTTATCATCGATCTGAAACGTTGATAATAATCGATCAGAACGGACAACCGAAAGGTTTATAGCTGGCAAATTGAAAGATCGTAGTTGAGATGAGTCTCTATAATGCTCATTAAAAGAGGTCTATAAGCTTATGCTTCGCTTTGTATATAGTTCTTAAAATGATCTCTAATCTTCTCAAGAAGCTCAGTTTTTTTGATGCGTGCAGGATTTACAACTTTTTGAACGGCTATCGTGGCCTCAGGGTCAGATAAGGGAGACATCATCCAAAGCAACTCCTTATTGCGTAGTATTATGTCTTCGTTAAGCAGTTGATTCGTCAAATCAAGTATTTCTAAAGCAATTCGTGCATAATCTTTGTCTTCTCTTTGATATCGTCCGTGAGGCATTGCTCCAAGCAGCTCTCGATAAATCTGCTCAGTTTCCTCGATAATCTTCTTAATGTCTTCCAAGGTAGGACCAGATCCATACACACCCTTCCAATAGCTCTCTTGTTGCCACCATATCTCTCTATACTGATCGAACATAAATGGTCCAAAAGTAGCACTATCCTCATTAAGGCCAAGGATATCGGCAGCCGTAATATCAGCCTGTGGATTGCGTCTCAGAAGTGAAAGAATGTAGTTAAAACTAAGTTCGAATCCATTAGGAATTTTTTGATCTGGCTGACCGATTATGAGGCTGTAGGGCCTCACCATAGCTGTAATAGGGCCTAAAAAGCCCTCCTGCTGGGGAGGATAAATTTCAAGTGAGATCTTCTGAAGATCTTTATGAAGGTCAATAAATGGATTAATCTGACCAGCATAGTTATAAGGAAACATCCATAGTGAATTGTGTTCTATACCATGTGGAGCAATATTTAGAGTTCCAATAGTCTTAAATGGCACCATCATGGTTCCTAAAGGAGCAACAAGACGGTGCAAGAATTCTCTCTCAGGTTGATTCTTTCCCCCAACAATCACTACGAGGGTTTTCCCAGTTGCATTTTTGATTAAAAGAGCTTTTTCATCGTCTTGTGCCATGCTGAGAGTGCAACTAAACAGTAAAAGCCATATGCTCTGCAATAACTTCATATTTTTCTTACCCGATGCCTTTCGTTACTATAATCTAAGCATAGCACATTTCAGATAGAAATAAAATAAATGGATTAAATTATTTTACTCATTCATTTTGTGAAGGCTATGGATTCTTTACGGACACGCACAAGTGGCTCAGAAAGGAGAGTTCTAGAGACTGATCGATTTTACCTATCGATCAATAGGTGTTTTTTCATGCTGCAACAATCAACATCTGCAATTACATGCAAGTATACGGATTAAAAAACAGATCGAGATATACGGACAAGTATGATATACATTGAGGCTCTCGTACTTCCAAGATACTAGCCTTTAAAATGCATTAACTATCCCCTAGCAGCCATAAAGAAGCGGAGAGTTGTACATTATTGAGTAAGTACCTGTGCGGCTTCAAGAGCCCAGGTATTCTCTTGGGAACACCATTGCTGAGAAGTCCAAAAAAGTGCTGGATTTTCAGGATCTGGAGATATTCGAGTATGATCACCCCACCGTGCAAGAGGAACAAATTCCCAATCTTGGCCGGCATCGTAGTCACTAGTACTCGAGGTATAAAGAATGGGAGTTCCCACCGCTGTATTGTCCTCTATCAGCTGAGCTACTGCAGCGTTAAGACGTTCACTCGCACCACACGTGGTTGCCCCTATAATCACATTGCCATTAGCATTTGACATGATCGATGGCGTAAGAAAACTTCTTTCTCCCAAATTATTCGACGCAGTTTGCTGAAAGAGCGTTCCCTGGCTTACAAGAACGGGGTTCGTTGGTCGTGAAACATCTATCTGCGTAAACTGAGCTGCATCCCGATTTACCTTTGTTGTGTCAATGGGAGAACAATTAGACTCTGGACTTACCCCATTATTGTTTACTCCGGTATTAGCTACAAGCCAGAGCCTATTATTGCGAATGTGAGAAGGTGCCAAACGGCATCCTGCCACAGGTGCAACCATATGAGAATCTGGAGTACCCAAGACACTAACCGATATAGGTTGTGCAAAGGTATCAACCGGCACTGAAATTGGATCTGAAAGACTCGTAGGTATCCCATTGGTAAACGTAACGACGCTCACTAATATTAAAGATGAAGCATTGAAAGCATTTAAGGTAACGAAATCTATGCTTGGAAAAATCCCAGCAGTCGGAGCTGCATCAAAATTAAGCGCTGGCTGGAACGTAAATGGTCGTATAGGATCATCAACTGTCGTTAAATTTCTAAAGGCAAAAACCTTTGCCGAGACACCATTCATCAAAGAGCTTCTTGGAAGTACATAGGCGGCTGCCGAAACAAATCCTTCTGCGGTAGCAGTATCTATAATATTAGCGGCACAATAGACCGCCTGTACATCTGCTCCCAATGTCGTATAGTCAAAGGACGACGTCGCGGTAAAACATTCTGCCTTTGTCGGATCTGTGCATGGTGCAGTGATTGAATCTACGACATAAAAACTCCATACGGTATTAGGAGTTATCGGGTCTCCATCACTTACAGCAAGCACTAGTGAAGACTGCGCGTTTGCAAAGATGATCCATTGCTTCCACTGAGGATGAAAGATCACATTGGGATCTGCGGTAAAACCACCCAAAGTTATCGGGCTAAAAAAACTATCATGTGCAAGATTAAGAACATTATCAAGAGTACCGTTCTTTAAAAAGGAACGTATACGACCCTTTGAAGCAACAAGAAGCTGTGTAGAACCAACACTTGATTCTGCACTTGGCCCATATTGACCTGTTTCTTGATAGTCAGCTACTGTAAAGTGGTTTACTACTAACGGGGTACCAGGTGTAGCTGGTCCTGAAGCCTGTGGCGTCTGACCTTTAACAGGTGCAGGTACTTGTCCTTGCATGATTTGTGCCGTAGTTCGAAATACCGGTGTCGTCGTCAACACAAGAGGGGTTTGAACGCCATCTGCATTGACTATGCCTGTCATGCTACGGCACATAAGAAGACAAAATATCATGCGTTTCATAGATACTCCTTTGTATTGAATTTTTTTAACTACTAATATTTTCTAGGGACCCAAGATCTGCAGTTGGCCTTGAAGTAAGAATATTTGAGGTATAATTTGCGCCGTTAGCTGAGGCAAAATTTTGATAGATCTGTGAATGTACTCCGTTATCTCTCACGCCAAAGGCACGGTTATTCGTAAGCGTATTTCCACGCACGGCGGTATTGCTACTACCTGAGATTGTGATACCGTCACCCTGGCCATTAACTACCTGTGAATTAAAGACAGCAGAATTAAGTGCACTATCAAAAAGGATCCCACTATTTTGAGCTCCATCAACAAGAACGTTTTCAAGTATTACACCTTCATCAATTCCATTTAAGCTATCTGCTTGAACAGCTATCCCAATCGAAGGAGTTCCCGATACTACCGTATTTTTTATCTGTGCAGCTGTGACACCTCCCTGCAGATTTATACCTACCGGACCATTTACACCCTTAGAGGTTGGTGGTGCCGAGCAGTATTTTTGCTGAATATAGTTCCCAATTGGATTACCGGAAAGGTTTGGTGGCTGCGAAACTGGAGTCTCGCTTGAGAAATTATTAAATACTTTCACAAGATTCGAATCCACGATAAGTCCATGAGAATTTCTGATGAAGAGTCCGTCAGATAATCCACCAAAACTCATAAACTGGCTGTTCTTTATTAAGCCATTATTAACATCCTGGATCTTAGCAAGCGGCAAGGACGTCGGGTTATAGTTAGTAAAAAGACTGCGGTCTATAAAAAGATTTTGGACATTGTCGACACGCAATGCTTCATCACCACTATTAAAAATTTCTAGACCAATAAGGGAAATATTTTGACTTTGTCTAATGCTCGCAACAAGCCCTTTTGCGCCGCTGTCAAAAATCTGGCTATCTATAATACTCAGATTCTGAAACCCTTCAAAGATTGCTCCATTAAATCCACTATTACGAATTTGCACGTTCTTGAGAATCCAATTGTCCTGATTAAAAGTAGTATAAATGCCATTAATCCCAGAATCGGTAATTTGGACATTCTCAAGTATAAAGTTCCCCTCGAATCCACTCCTGTTTGGCTGCGAAATACCCATTTCGATGCTATCGGAAATAAAGCTATCTCTTAGAATAACATTTACATTTGATCCTTGAATAGTTACGCCGTTGATACTATTTGAAACATTCAAATCTTCTATAAGTACACCGCCACCTTCAATCACCCCCGATTGGCCAAGCCCTTTGGAGCGAGCAACTACTTCAGACACAATAGGAGCCACTACCACCGCTCCCGCAACAGGAGGGACTGGACCCTGCCCAACATTTACAAGTGGAGGCGCTGTTACTTCTGCCACAGAAGCGACACCAACATTTACTACACTAACACCGCTTACGGTAGCAACTACAGACGAAACTGCTACTCCTACTTGGACAACCGAGACAGCATCACCTACGACTTTAACCCCATTTACTACCGCATCGGTTACCCCATTGGCTACGACTACTCCTCCTACATTCTCTCCTACAATTGCAACCGTTTTATTATTACCATCAACCGTTACTTTATCTGCAGCAATGGTTATTCCAAAGACTACGGCCGGGAGCACAGGACATGCTGGTGGCTGGACGATACCAGCTTGAAGCTTGCCATCGGTCTTACCTTGAGAAGTTTGAGATTCTCCAAATACAACATCATTCACTATCTTATAGTGAGCTGACATTTGACATACAAACGGAAGTGCCGTTATAGGGATAAAGTTACAGCAGTCATCAGGGGCCGCCGCAATGAGCTCACCAGACACGAAGAGGCAGAAAAATGCAACTACTGCACCGAGCATTCCTGAGCCCTTCATATAGATGCTTTTTTGATTCTTCATAGTCATCCTTTCATAATCACTCTCTGGAATCTTTTCCCGCATACTAGCTTTTTTGATAGAGCACATGCAAGAGTTTTGAATGAAATTGGCTGGAATGCTATGAGATTGTCCACATTTTTGAGAAAAATCTGCTGAAGTTCTGATTACAGAGAAAAGAGAAAGCGCTAAAGGATGGCGTCTGTAAGGTATTAATGTTAAATACCCGGTGAGGACCTTACAATAGTCCTCACTAAAGAGTGTGAGTAGCTCAAGAACATTTCTTAAGCTACTCACACTCTTTCAATATCCCTTAAGAAAAATGTCTGACAACCCGACCTTATTTCGCTCCTGCAGATTTTAAAAGCGCAGCGAGCTGACTATCTTCGGTTGCCAATGCTAGCACAGATATCGGAGTATTAATAGAGCTCAACATCAAAGCATTTACATCTGCTCCAGCTCCAATAAGTACTTGCGCAGACTCAAATGCATCGAATTCAGCCGCTATATGAAGAGCAGTAGCCCCCCCCTGATCATCCCTTTTTTCATTTACATTGCAGCCAGCCTCAAGTAATGCTTTGACAGTTTCATGCGCATTGCACTTGGATGCAATGTAAAGCATCTCGTCCGATGTTGCCCCGCGTGCAATCAATGCTCTCATAATCTTAATATTGCCATAACTATCTGCAATTTCTAAGGCGTTCTGCCCCCCGGAATTTTCTAAAGCTACATCCGCACCTGCATTGCACATCACTACGACAGCCTTGAGGTTATTACACTTACCGGCCGCAACCATGAGAGGCGTCTCGTCACGCACATTGCTTGCGTTCACCGCTTGAGAAAGACCCCTTTTAAGTAGTGCACGTAGAATTCTGATAGGAGCATTCTCCTCTATAACACAATGTAGAAAGGTATTCTCAAAGTGACCAAGAATTTTCAGATTAGCTCCAGCAATGATTAATTCTTCTGCACTGGCAAAACGCTTTTGCTCGAGTGCCCAATGAATTGGCGTACGTTTACCACGGCGAAGATTAAGATCCGCACCATTGCTGATAAGTACCTTGAGAGCATCAATATTCTCTTCTGTACCTTCGTGTACAATACAACAAAAGAGTGGCGTCATACCATCCATCGTTACTCCCCTGCCCACAGCGAGAGCATCAACATCTGAACCCTCATTAATAAGTTCCGTAAGAAGTGCTCCATCATTATTTTTCGCAGCATCATGGAGAGTTCTCTGCACTCTCACAACACCGCTTAAGTTGAAATCATCAAAGTCAGCATTATTCATCGCAAGAGCCTGGCTCATAAAAAGCAAGCTGAGTACACATACTAATTTCATACCTAATTCCTTTCAATAACATTATTTTTATCGGTAAATGGAGCACTTGAATCTGGATCAAATCCATAATGGGCTCCCAGCATACTTGCGCTGAAGCTTTTC
This sequence comes from uncultured bacterium, assembly GCA_963819815.1. Taxonomy (GTDB): domain Bacteria; phylum Babelota; class Babeliae; order Babelales; family Babelaceae; genus PRDV01. The sequence goes on along the minus strand of CAWFXL010000001.1, from coordinate 197,359 downwards.
TTAAATCATACAGTAGTATAACCCGTAGGTATATTCTACCATCTCGAGCAAAATTGTCAATTAGTGTTTTAACTTAAGATAAAATAGCCCAAGAACTCCTTATTGCCTTCAGTTCCCGTAATCGGCGATTCGATTACCCCCTGACATACAAATCCTTCGAGAGCACAAGCAGCTATGATCTTCTCGATAACTTTCTTATGAATAGCTGGATCTTTAATGATGCCCCCTTTGCCGACTTCGTGCCGCTCCGCTTCGAACTGTGGCTTAATAAGAACTATGAGTTTTCCCTGTGGCTTCATAAGATGTTTTACCGCCACAAGTACTTTGGTAACTGAAATAAATGAGAGATCTAGAGTGACAAGATCAACTTTCTCAGGAAGGCTCTCAAGATATCTTAGATTAATGCGCTCCATAACAACTACACGTGGATCTTGGCGAATTGATTCATGCACTTGCCCATAGCCTACATCAACTCCATAGACTTTTGCTGCGCCACGTTTGAGTAAGCAGTCAGTAAATCCACCCGTAGACAGACCTGCATCAAGGATGATCATACTCTTCGGATCAACACCAAAATGATCTAAGGCATGTGCGAGTTTCTGACCTGCACGAGATACATAAGGAGGAGCCTCGTAGGTGCAAAATACTTCTTGTTCATCGCTTACGAGTATACCCGGTTTTAAGCATACCTGACCGTCAACGGTTACTTTACCTTGCATGATATAACTTTGTATCTGCGTACGACTCAACGCAGGAAAAAGTTTCTGCATCTTAAGGTCGAGTCGTTCTTTAATTTTCATGTGATCGTCTCCTTGGTGATAGTGTACCACACAGTATATGCTATATCATGATTTTCATGATGATAGAAAAAATATCACCCTCAAAAATAGCACACTTTCCCCATCAGCCCACATAACATTAGGAACCCTAGAAGGCTTTCAGAGGCGAATGATTTTTACGAAAGCTTTCATAAAAAGATGCTTCCCTCTATACTAATCGCGGAATGTACACCCAAAAGATAGTCTTAGAATATATGCAAGAAGCTCCTATATTAAAAGAACAGATAACCCAATATTTACCTCAACGCCCTATCATAATAGAGTCTGGGGCACACTTTGGTAGAGATACAATACGTATGGCGACGCTCTGGCCACATGCACAGATCTATGCCTTTGAACCTGTTCCCTCATTATATAGTCAATTGCTTGAGCGCACCGCACCCTACCCAAACATTACGTGCTATAATATCGCCTTAAGTGATCATACCGGTGTTGAAGCGTTCTATGAATGCTCGGGAGCATCTACGGCAGTAAGCTCATTCTATGAGCCACTTGAGTATATTCAAGAACGGCCTAATGTCTTCTTTGAACAAGTTAAAGTTTCCACTATCACTTTAGATGATTGGGCTCACAAAGAGGGTATCACCCATATAGATGCTGTATGGTTTGACATGCAAGGAGCAGAACTTAAAGTACTTAAAGCTTCTCCTACTATAGTGGGAACGATACAGGTCATGGTAGTAGAAGCAAGCCTAACCGAGCGATTCAAGGGGATCCCGTTGTTTGACGAGCTCACTTCATGGATAGTGGCCCAGGGATTTCGAATCATTCAAAAAGATTCTCCTCGGCATAACAAAGTCAATCTGCTCTGTGTACGCCCTGAACTTTTGTAAGATGTTTAACTCGAATCTTTGAGGGTAAAACAGACTCCAAGAACTTCCAGATCAAGCCATCACTTGTCACTCTCATGCTGCCCTCGACCAACTGACTTCACGTGCCGCATTACTTGCCATGCAGGTTGGGGCCTATGAAGAGCTCGTGCTCAATTTTTCACCATCAAAGCTTCTGCATACTAATCTTAGAGCGTGTTAATCAGTTTCCGTGCGTGGAAAAATAGCTCTTACTATAGGATTGTTTATAAACTGTGGGGTAAGTAAGCCATTCACCCAATTAAGCAGTTCATCTTGGTCTTGCGTAATCACTGCGCCAGCTGTACGCAGAAGAGCAATACAATTTAGAAGATCTTGGACCTTCCCTACATCAACCCTTCTATCCTCCGTTTCTGACTTACGTTCGACGTGCCAATTCAGATAAAACATTGCGGTCGTTAAAGCTGTTTCACCGCCTGAACAATCATTTTTTTTCTTAACTAATCTTTCTCTGTCGTAAGGATTGATGCTATTAAGAAGTGCCCCTAAAAGGGTATGATCTCCATTTCTTGCCGCAATATGAAGCGCAGAATCTTTAAAGATTTCTTCAGTATCAATAAAATGAACTGCAGGCTCAATGTCAGGGCCATTGTGTCCATTAAGAACAAATTGATGCCTGTTCTCAAGAATATCCCCAAAGATTTGCCCTGGTTGGTTTGCGTTTATTACTGCAGTATGGATGTCACTAAAAAAGTTTAATACCTTAGTGACCTCCTGTTGAACACCTAATCTTACGGCTCTTAAAAATAACAGCTGTAAGCAAGTGTTAAGCCCAGAGACTCTTTTTCCTGCGAACAATAAGGTATTGATAAGGTCGAGATAGAGATCAACGGGAGTCCTACCATTATCATCCACATGGGTTATGTCTTTTGGAATTGAACTGCAAAGAATACAGGTAACGTGGTTCCCATCCCAGTATTTCTGACAACGACTTTCGAGAAGATCCCTTGCTTGAGTAACAGATCTAACAACCTCACCTGATTGGCTCAATGCGGCATTATGCAGCGGAGTTCTTCCTTGCAAATCGGAACAAAAAGGGGTAATTCCAAGTTTAAAGAGCCGTTGTACCACATCAGGGCATCCATTTCGACAGGCGATTAATAGATATTGATAGTGCTGCGCTCTCATGTTCAATTGAAAATGAGCGAAATCAGCGGAAAGTGCTTGAGGATTTGCGTTAGGATATTGGTTGGCTTGCACTACTGCCAAAAGCCGTGCATCTGAAAGAGATGCGTTCTCTTGTCGATACAAACGGGTAAGATTGTCATTGTCATTATTGAGCTCTGTCTCTAGTCTTATTAGACGCACATCCCTTTGAGCAGTTTGGGCATTAGTTGCTGCACGCATAGCACATGAGAACATCAACAAAATAAGTACTTGAGTAGGTATAGCGTTCAAGAGAACCTCGCTGAGAGTTTTTAGGTAGGCAAATTTTTATGCCCATTAGTCATGTTCGCATCATACGCATGCTAGCATATCAGGTATTTTTTATAGATACCATTAAGATGACTTTGCTCAACATAAGAGGCAGCTATTGAATAAGTAAGATAGGTAAAATATTTATTTTCAGGAGCTTTCATGTAATGGAAAGGTACTATGCACTTTGACCCCAAAATATCTCCCAGAGCTTCCAGATCCAGCCATTACTTCTTACGATACCACGTTCATTCAGCTCTTTAACACTTTCATTATTACCTACTAATTGACCGTGCAGCGGTGATTGCTGTTGAGCTTGTGGTAGTGCTCGCTGCGCAGGCTGGGGGTTATAACACCATTTCATGATACGATTAAAATAAGCTAAGGCGTTTTTATCAACATCAGGGCCATTGGCCAAAAGTAGCTCAGTTAAAGCAACAACGGGATGTTTACCCTCTATGTCCATATTCATCGAAGCACCTGCATCTATCAAACAGGCGCATGTTTCAAACCTTGCTTCTAATTCAGTTTCATCTAGCTTTTCCGGCTTTTTTGCAATAATCTCTTTCAATAGAGTATTGAGCATATCTTGATCCAACTGAGACTCTTTCAATATGCGGAGGTGAAATCGACAAAAGCGATCATGCCGTATTAATTCAATGCAGAGTTTTTTCAGACCTTCAATATCTTTACATGGGTGCCAACGTAACATCTCCTCTACAATAAACTCATAGTCTTTGTTTCTTCCTATCTCAAAAAGACCCTTATTCAAGGCTTCTTGTGAGACTACACGCCAACCCAGGGTATCGGTAACCATGAGCAGATCACACAAAAACGGTATCGGCCATTCAGCTTCATGGTCTATTTGAAGTTTTGCAAGTTGCAAAATAAGCGAAAATGGAGTTTCGCCATCGGGATACTGAAACAAAGGATTAAACCATTCCTGCTGAAAAGCTTCTACCACAGCAAGCTCAGATTCTCGATAAAAAACTTCAATGCACATCGCTCCAAGCATAACAGGATCACTTTTGTGAGTTACTACATCTCTTTCGAGGTTCCCTTCAATATTCTCTAAACACTCATCAATATTTTCTCGTAATTGCGCATGACCTTTCTGAATAGTCTCAGCACTGCATGATTGTACTCTTGCTAGGATGGTCCCATTATCAGCTCGTACTGCCTGAAGACGTTTAACAAAGGCATGCTGTATCGAGACAAGGGTTCGAGATGCAAGGGCTGCTTCGTTTCGTCGTTGCATTTCTTGCGAAAATGCCGTGAGCTTTTCTTCCTGTTCAAGCAGCTCAACCTTTGCTAATAGTTTTTTCGCCTGATCTCTTATTGCTATAACATTGGCATTTTCATGATGAATCTTTGTTAGTTCTTCATATGATGCTAGTAGCCTTTTTATCTCTTCTTTCTGAGCAGTAAAAGAAGGTATTTGAGCGACCGGTGTAGCTACCTTCACAGACATCATTGGCAGTACGGAATTTGGTATTAGAAAGATTGAAACAATCGATACAAATATGATGATTCTTTTAATCACAATAAGCCTTTATTGCTAGGTTGAGATATAGTATATAATGACACACAAAAACTTTCATACAAGAGATTACTTGTTATTCAATTGAATCCCACAATGTCTCCAAGAGATTCCTGATCCATCCACCACTTCTCACTTGGTTCTCTTCAACTTTTTCTTTCAGATCTAACTGAGATTGCTGTTCCTGCACATACTCAGCTAGAAGCCTTTCAACTTGCTCATATTCTGTTAGTAGCCTGTTAAGCTCATCTCTATCTACCCCTTGTACCTGTAGTTCTGCTAATTGCTTTTTTCGTTTCTCTATTTCTGCTGCTAACAACAAGCCTGCATTTGCCACATGTGCTTGCATGAAGGCCCATCTTGCTATCAGCTTCTGTAGCGGTTCATCAAGTGAACGTGAGGCTGTGGTATGAGTAGTCGATAAAGCTAACTTCTCCATTGGCAGTATGGAATGCTGTAGTAAGCAGATTGAAACGATCGACACAATTGAGATGATTTTGTTAATCATATTAGGCCCTTTAGGTAAGATATCGAAATATGATACTACACAGAAACTTGAAGGAAGACCTCCATGCTGCTAGTCTACACGGTTATGGTAACCTCTCAACTTTTTTTGTGTGAGGCCATAAGCTGCTGCATAGTATTGGTTATCGGATACATAAATGCATCAGATAACCTATATTCGTCTTCAAGTACCTCACCGAGATTAAACACCGTTACCGGGCGATCTTTCAAGACAATCGCTATCTCGCCATTCTTAGTACTCAGCTTAAGTGCAGCACGTAGCTCAGCCAAGGTGGTCACCTTCTGGCCATTGATAGTATCAAGAAGGTAGCCTGGTGCAATGCATTCGCTCAAGTGAGCTATTGACCCTGCAAGCACGGTGGTAACAACAAGAACCGGCTCAGACTGATGTTCCTTAAGATGATACTTACGAAGCTCTCCTATTTGGTCCACAAAGTTATTCTTGAAATACTCAAAATGATTTTCGCGTAGCTGCATGATAACTAATCCACCAAATATTTCATAATCAAGCTCTTCAGGCTCATACTCAGGATAAATCTCACGTACTGGGCGCAATCGTGAATCTTCAAAAGAACAACGAAGCTCTTTGCGTTGCCCTTTACGATACACAACGCAGGAGAGAGCATCTCCCACTTTGCAGCGCACTAAGAGCTCTTTGAGCGAAATTTTTTCACTGGTTCGCCAAGGAACTGAGGTATAGCCAAATTCATCTAACGTATAATGAACTCCATTAACCCCTACCTCATAGAGCATATCACCGGCCTTAAATCCTACTTTTTCTTCCATAGAATTTTTGTAGACATAATTGATGTACAACCCTGCAGGAAGTGGATTACCCAGTGAGCGTGCATGAGCTGCTGTGGTTTTATTAATCCCCATTCCCCAATCAGGTCTGCGAACTAAAGGAGTTGTAAAGAGATCGTCAAGAACTACCAGTATCTCCTTTATAGGGATAATGTAATTGTAATTTTGCGCACTCCAATAGCTTGAGCTATTTATACCCACAACTTTACCATCCTTGGTCACACAAGGTCCCCCTGAGTTTCCAGGATTAATCGGAGCGGTAATATGGATAAGTGAGTTTCCTTTTACAAAGTCTTGTCCCGCTACTCCGCCTACCGTACTTTTTCGGGTACGCAATCCAAGAGGAAATCCTATAGCAAGAACTGATTGAGTATCATAGAGCTTATCAGAATCACCAAACTCTAACGCATTAATCGGCCCACATGCTTGCTCAATAATTCTTTTACTTTCTGCCGTCAACTGCAAGAGCGCAATATCAAGCTCCGGACACACTCCAATAATCTTTGTAGGAAGTAGCGTCCTTCCCAAAGTAGGCAAAGAAATGTAGACCGATTTGGCAGCACGTATCACGTGGTAATTCGTAAGAAAGTGCCCTTCTTTATCGATAAAGAAGCCACTACCCGCTCCTTGTGCCTGTTCCGGACTACTGTAAGGATAGATCCAATTAAAGGCTGTCGACTGTGCCCATACTTGGACTACTGCATTGCGCGTCCGTTCTTCAGCATAGCCCCACTCTACTTCTCCATCATAACAACTTATTCGAGCTGCCGGTAGTCCTACAATAAGAGCAAGTGTCAAACATCTTTTAAGCATGGCTAACCTTTCAAGTGCACTATCTGTTTATTTTCTTGATTCCATTATACGTTTCTTAAATTCTTTAAAAGTATCCGATACTGGGTAGTAATACATAGCTGATAAACGCTCTTCTGAAGCAAGTACATCATCTACAGGAATCACTGCAAACTGATTATCGGTGGTCTTAAAGGTAAGATATTTACTCTGTGGATTTGATACTATTGCAGCACGAAGGTCTCCAAGAGTTTTTACCCTCTGTCCATTTACTTCAGCGATAATTCCCCCTACTCCAATAGTACGCAGCCTAGAAGCTGGCGAATTAAGCAGCACATGCGTAATAAGCAAGGACGGTTCTATCGGCTTTGCCGGATCTGCATATTCTATGAGCTTGGGAGCATACTGCGCAAGAAGCATGATATGATTAACGGTAATCGGCATGAACACAAAGCCTCCGATCATTTCATAATCTATCTTCTCAAATCCTGGGTACATCTTCCTAATAGGAGGTTCATTATTCTCTAAGGGAATAGTCACCTTCAAAAGCTTGCCTTTTCGATAAATTTCCATGACAACCTTATGACCGAGCTTAAGGCGCGATACATAATCAAGAAGCGAAATTCTATCCTCTTTGTTCCAAGGAACCGACATCTCTCCATGCATGTCCACAGGGTACGAATCCATCGTATAGATCATATCTCCTGCTTTAATGCCTGCAAGGTCAAAAGGACTTCCTTTGTACACATCAATTACATAGAGGCCTCCTGGAGATGGATTACCGAGGAACTCACGCAGGTTATCATCCGCTGAATTGAAAAATACCCCCATGAACGGCTTACGTAATAGTTTCGGGTTCCCATCTTCTGGCACCACATTCTCTAGCTGATCTAAAAAGAGAAGTACCTCATTTGACGGAATAATATAGCCAACATTTTGAGCTCCAGGAATACCGGCAGAGTTAACACCGATAACTCGACCTCCATGGTCTAAAGATGGACCACCCGAGTTACCCGGGTTAATAGGAGCACTAATCTGTATAAAATATCCCGAAGCTGGTAGATGTTCACGACCACTAACCACACCGGTAGTACTCTTAAGTCCCTCTTGTCCTAACGGAAATCCAAGAGCCATAATCTTGTCACCACGATGCACCGCATCTGAGTCGCCCAGCGTTAAGTAAGGAAGTTTAGTCACCCCGAGCTCTTTTTTAAGCGCATCACGCGCTTTATCTGTAAGTCTTAGTAACGCTAAATCTCGTTCAGGACTTACTCCTATAATCTCAATCTCAAAGCGGCGTTTACCCACCGAAGGAATCTGAACAGTCACGTAAATGGCTTGACTAACGACATGTGCATTGGTGATGATATCGCCTTCTGCATTAATAAAGAATGCAGATCCTCGAGATTCTTTTTGTGCCGGACTCTTATACGGTTCTACCCAATTGAATTCATTAATCTGAGAAAAGACCTGAAGTACTGCATTTTGAGATTGTGATTGCAACTCACTCCAACGCTGTCGCTTAGGAGCGGATACATCCACGTGGGCTAGATTTGATTCGGGCAATTTAGGCTGATCAACCTGTGTTGAGGTTAGCTGTTCAAGCCTACCTTTCATATGACCCACTTGCCGATGCATAAGCAATAATGCACCTGCCAACACCATAAAAACGGTGAAAAATATCGCGCCGTATACTTGGAGAGATTTATTTTGCATGAAAAGCCTTTCTTACTCGAATGATATTTGAGCTAAGATGTAATAACTAATGAATTCAAGAAGTCTGCTCATTCTTAGAGTACCTATCTTGCTAAAAATTACCAGAGCCAGGACCTTGACACTACAAAGAGGAATGATTCGAAAGGCTCTCTAGGTTGTAGAATCCGAGCACAATGAAGAGATGCCTTTGAAACTGAAGAGACATCAAATTAATTGGAAAGTTGCTTCGAGAGCTAGACTACGTTGCAGAAAAGTAGAGCCTGCTATTCAAGATGCAATGGATGCATTACAAAGCTGAGCAACTCGTGACGCGGCTGCTTTAGCGCCCAATTACCTCGCCCACTTATCCAGTTTGGCGTGATCAGTACTTTCAGCATCGGGCTTTTGCTAGGCCACCAAGACTTCATTAGCCGAACTCTCTTGTAGAATCGATTAGCAAGACTCCTTTGCACAAGTAGCTAGTGTGTTATACTAAGAAAGTGAGATCAGCCATCATCTCCAATCATAAAGGATTCTCCTTGATAAGTGTTTATATTACGAGTAAATACCATTAAAGGATAGGTATGAATGCTAAATTATATATACTAATGGCAATAAAACTAAGTGTCTTCTCTGCATTTGCGATGCAGGTCTCTGTACCCATGAGCATTGATGAATATGACGTTGATGACTATGCTCGTAACCATGTTGATGAGAGGAGGCTCGATAACTTGGCGAGGGAATTTTTTAGACCTGACACTGCCCTCCAACTTATGAGAGAATCGGTTAGAGCCCGCTGTAGAGCCCTTCTCAAACAAATAATAAGAAACCCAAGTACGGTTCGCCGAGCAGCTCCTGATGAGGTTTACGAATATCCGATTTTAGAGGAAATTCGAGAGTCCATTGTTACCTATTGCGAAGAAGTCACACGAAGTCGGCCGTTTCAAGAAGCACGACAAAACAGCGCAATCATTAACGCTGCTAGAAGGCTGCTGAGCATTGTCGAGCGACAAGAGCAATTGCCTGGTCCAATTGTTCTCTTGACCGTACTAGTATGGAACTGTCTGGTACGTTGTGGCCTATCTTGAGCTTCAAAAGGGATTCACACTGTAGCAAGCTTCCGGAAAGTATTTTTGTGGCTAACACATCTTTCAGTTTCGTTTACCACCACTAGAAAACAGAGTATACTAGCTCATAGATCGATATACTACCGCTGCATCATCTTGCGTTAAGGACCCTCTATGGCTGAACAAACGTCTGTTACCCTTGAGAAATTAGTAGCACTCTGTAAACGTCGCGGCTTTGTGTATCAAACAGCCGATATCTACGGTGGACTCAATGGTGTCTATGACACAGGTCCATTAGGCACTCTTTTAAAGCGCAATCTTAGAAATGCCTGGATGAAATCACTCGAAGCAACAGGCTATGATATTCTTTTTATGGAAGGATCGGTGATCACTCCCGAAGCGATTTGGGAAGCATCAGGACACCTTGAAGGGTTTCAGGATCCTATGGTAGATTGCACCTTCTGTAAACATCGCTACAGAGCTGATGATATAGATCTTTCAAAACCCTGCCCTCATTGTGGTAACACCGCGTGGACAGAGGTCCGTCAATTTAACCTCATGTTTAAAACCCAAGTTGGAGCAGCAGCGGATGCCACCTCAGTTGCCTACTTACGCCCAGAAACAGCACAATCGATTTTTGTTAACTTTAAAAACGTCATGAACAGCAACCGGGTTAAGATCCCCTTTGGCATTGCCCAGATTGGAAAAGCCTTTAGAAACGAAATCACCCCCAAGCAGTTTCTATTTAGAATGCGCGAGTTTGAGCAGATGGAGATGGAATGGTTCTGTCGCCCAGAAACGGCGGAGGAGTTCTTCCGTATCTGGTGCGCGATTCGCAAGGCCTTTTATGCAGATATCGGTATAGCTCCAGAACGGATTCGTTTACGAGCTCATGAAAAGGATGAGCTCTCACATTACTCTTCCGAAACCTCAGATGTTGAGTATCAGTTCCCCTTTGGATGGAAAGAGCTTGAAGGAATAGCCAATCGAGGCAACTTCGATCTTTCAAGACATATGGAATTCTCAGGTAAAGACCTCTCAGTCTATGACGATGATACAAAGAGCGCCTTTGTTCCTCACGTTGTTGAAACCTCAGTCGGTACTGATAGGCTTTTCTTAACGATACTCTTTGATAGCTATCGCGAAGATACGGTTGAAGGCGAAACACGAATCTCATTGAGGCTTCACCCTCGTCTAGCTCCCTATATAGCAGCTTTTATGCCCCTTTCAAAGAAAATTGCAGCCCCTCTTGAGAACATCTATGGAGAGCTAAAGAAAAAAGGATATATGGTGCAGTATGATGACTCAGGATCGATCGGAAAGCGCTATCGCCGCCAAGATGAGATAGGCACACCATTATGTTTTACCTATGATTTTGAGTCAGAGCAAGATTCATCAGTTACCGTGCGCAACCGTGACACGATGGCTCAAGAACGAATTAGCATCGACCAGATTGAAGCATACATCAAGAAAACGTTAGGCTAAGATGAAAGCACTGTATCAGTGGCTGGGTAAGCATGTACACGCCTGGTATGGTACTCTCATCTTCGGTCTTTTGGTATTCATCGAGGGTTTTTTTATCGTCCCCGTCAGCACCATGCTCGCCTTTTTCAGCCTTGAAAATAGACCCAAAGCATTTATGTACGCCACCATTGCAACACTCGTATCTGGTCTTGGAGCACTAGTAGGATACTACATCGGAGTTCTGCTCTGGAAAGCTGGTGGTAGGAGCGTTCTTGAACATGTCATAAATGCAAAGAAATTTGATCATCTGGTCGAACAATTTACCGCCTACCAAGCCTGGACAACCTTTATTGTAGCACTTACTCCCATGCCGTATAAGATACTTACGATTAGTGCAGGGTTTCTGAGGCTTCCCCTAACGCCCTTTATTCTTCTTTCTATGGGTGCCCGAGGATTGCGCTTCTTTGCCATTTCAGGGGCTATCTATATCTGGGGCGAAAAGGTGCAGTACTACTTAGACAAATACTTTTATTGGGTCGTTGCTGCAGGCATCTCTTTCTTTATATCCTTCTGGATTGTCCTTCATTAAAACCTTTAAAAGCCCCTACAGAAGTCTCCTTTTGCATAGACCTTCAAAATCACGAATATGATTGAATGTACCTAAAAGACGACCCATCTGCTCTTATCAGCACCCTACCATGGTCTTCAACGGACCCCAGAGCTTTAAGTGGTAAACTCGTTGCCGCAATATAGATGTCCCCACTTCAAAACAACCACCAGACGGCCCTCACGGCCAAAGACCTCTTAAATCTCTTTTATTACTCTGCATATTCTAACCTGAAATATAATGAAAAGTGGTCGACATCCCACAAATTCTTTACTCTGGTAGATCAAATTTGATACAATAATACATATGGAATTAAATATTTAAAAAATATAATGCTTAAATAATTACCGAAACAGCACAATCGATACAATTTGAGCTGATTTAATTGGCCGCAACGTTTAAAAAGAGGTATCCCATGAAGCACATATATCTACTTTCAATACTTGGTATTGTCATTTCGATGGAAAAGGCTACCTTGCCTGCTAAAACAGTTAAAGAATTGAGCGGCAAATCTGCGATGAAAAGGAACCCAAAAAAGACGGCATCGGAGGGGGCACAATTTATTAATGCCTCGAATAGCGGAGATCTGAAAAAGGTTACGAAACTCATAAGGATTGTGGATCCCAATTATCAAAACCGTAGCAAGAAAACAGCATTATATTTGGCGGCCTCTAATGGGCATGTTGATGTTGTTGCATACTTGCTTGCACATGGCGCAAATCCCAATATTCGAGATAGTGATGGCAAAACAGCACTAGATGCAGCAAGGAAAAGCACTGCGGATTCGCGGGAAAAGGTTATTGCTTTATTGAAAGCCTCAGTTCGAGCTAAAACAAATGCGAGTCAAGTTGCAACGGCGGTGAAATCAAGCACATCGAGTAAAAATGCTACCCAAAGTTCGAGTAATCAGTCAGTTGCTAGCATTTCATCTGACATACAGCCCGCTGAGAAAAGCAATCCAAAAGAGCGAGACCTTTTGAGTCTGGCGTATGATCTCTTAATTGCAGCAGATAGTGGAGAACTTAACGAAGTCAAAGAACTTCTAAAGCTCGGCGTTGACCCTAATTTCCAAAAATATGCTAATAAACAGACAGCATTACATTTGGCTTCTTTGAATGGTCATGCTGATGTTGTTGAATACTTGCTTGCCCATGGTGCAGATCCTTCTATCGCAGATAGTAAAGGCAGCTCAGCGCTCGATGAAGCAAAGAAAAGCACCGCAGGTTCGCGGGCAAGGGTTATTGCATTATTAAGTACTCAAGTTCCATCTATAGAAAAAGATACTGATAATACCGAGACCACTGATAGATCGAGTACATCTAGCAGTAGCAGTGCTACAAATAGTAACGCTTCGAGTACCCCATCCCCACGTATCAAAATTTCCATAGCACCCGCTAGCGTTATAGAAGAAGATCCCCTCCTCTCGACACATCAGCGCTGTGTTGTGCAACCATTTTTTTCCCCTGATGACCATCTTAGCACGAGACTTATAAGGCTTATCGATGCTGAAAAAAAGCGTATTTCTATTGCCATATTTAAACTCACCGATAAAGCTATAACAGAAGCACTTATACGGGCTGCTCGTAGAGGAGTATTGGTTGAAGGAGTTGTAGACCGCTCATATGGACAGGAGGTGTGTATGCTCGCTAATGCTAAGATTCCACTCTGGGTGTTCCAAACCGCATCAAATAAATCTGAAGCAGGGCTTATGCACAATAAATTTATGCTTTTCTCTCAGACAATAGAGGGTAAAGCGCTTGTTTGGACCGGATCGTATAATCTTACGATGAGGGCTAATGAAAAAAATCAGGAAAATGTCGTAATCATTGAAAATGAAGACCTCTTTGAAGCCTATACAAAGTCTTTTGAAAGGCTCAAAAAGCGTTCACTCCAACTAAGTGGACGGTGTTAACTACCAAATTGGTGTGATTTTAAAGAGGTGAACTCATGAAAAAGCTTATATTTTTTTTATTTCTGGCAGTGCTTTTTGATACTCATTGCTCTGAAGTACCGCATGCAAAAAGGCGCCTTTTTACCGAGACTCCCACTACGCCTAGTAGTACAACTTCTTCAGGTGAATATCATTCAATCTATTTTGTTCCGAGAGACAATGTGTTAGAAAAGTTGTTGGAATTTCTTGATACTGCCAAAAATTCAGTTTTAGTTGCGATCTATTGGATGACCGATCCAACAGTAATCGGCAAGCTCATCAAGTTAAAAGATAGGGAAATAGATGTAAAGGTCATAATTGATGAATCGTCAAAGGATATTGAAAGCCTTATAACAAAATTTTTAGAACACGGTATGCTTCCTCTTGTCTACCCGTCAAAATATACAGGCGCGAGTATGCACGATAAATTTGTGGTGATCGATAATGCAGACGTCTTTACCGGTTCATCTAATTTCACAAAGCCAGGGCTCAGGAATAGTGGTAACGTTAACTATGAAAATGTGGTGATAATTCATTCTAACACAGCTGCTCAACAATATAGGGAAGATTTCGCTCGAATGCGTACCGCTACATTGTATCTCTATGTTAACATGATTGCCCATTTAGCACCCGCTGAAATGCCTAACTGGTTGAATCTCTTATTGAACCAATTGCCTAAGGAATGGCTTAAGACTGCCCTTGAGACGAAAGGGCATAAGTTTAATTCAGTCCAAAAGGCGAGACTTCAAGAATTTTTTGAATAGCACTCGAAGCCACTAATGAGATTGAAAATTAAAGTTAAGCTTTGAGCATTTCCGAACTCATGCCTTTCTGTTGGCCTCTTCTATTTATTCATGTACCTATTGTTCTTGTCTGATTTCGGTAGTAGTTATTCAGCCCGTGCATAGTTCAATTTGAAGCCATCACAGAAATAATGCCTATTAAGCTTATTCTTCACTACTATAAAGCCCCATTATGCCTACACGCTGGTTACAAGAAGGGTTCTTGCACTTTTCCAAGGATACTTTACCATGATAAGAGAGATCCACATCGTAATATCCTCTAAAGGAGTCTGATGAACATCCGATCATTACTATTTACATTAACCTTTCTCATGAGCAGCTCTGCCCTATCTGCTAAAGTGCTTGTTTGGGATATTGGCGATGTGCTTTTTGAAAAAAGCACCTTTGGCTACATGAAGTCTATTGGTCTTTCTCACCTACTTGAACATATCCTCTTCGATTGGAAAAACCCTTGGAATTTAGAAATGCGCTTTTTTGAAGTCATTTCGCAGCTCGAGTGCGAACCCGTACCTGAAGGTATTCACCTGCGTAATGCTCGGGGCGTCCTCCTACCCCCTATCATGTCCCATTGGCAAGCAGGAACACTTTCAAGTGAAGAGATCATCAACCGAGCACATACTAAAATTGAAGTGCTTGCTGAACAAGGGACCTTCTTTGCAAGTCACCGAGAAAAAGAGCTCATAAAAAAAGCGGTTGCTGCAGTCTTTAACCCGCACACGTTAGCGCATAATATGCGACCAATTAGAGCAGGCATCCGATTATTAGAACAGTGTGCCCGCGAGGTCAATCCTGATGGGACCCCACGAAATAAACTTATTGCTCTCTCAAATTGGGACCCCTTTTCATTTGAAATTATGCATGAGCTTAATAGGGATACATTTGCCTTCTTTGATGACATACTCATTTCAGGAAGAACCGGATTTATTAAGCCAAGGAAAGCTGCTTTTCAGTATCTTGTAGATCTTCATAAACTCAATCCAACAGAATGTCTCTTCATAGATGATCGAGAAGAAAACCTTGAAGCTGCAGAAGCACTCGGGTTTAATACGTTCCATTTGCAGAGAGGTAATTATAGAGAACTGCGCCAGGTACTCGAAGATTTTGGTGCGTTACTTAGGGACTTAGGGTATAAGGCTCTCTAATATTCCTCCACTATAAAACTCGTCAATCACGTATACATATAACCCTCATCTCACATGAGTACATTGCTATTGCACTGTCATACTCCATTCCCGCCATCCTTATCCCGTGCTCTTCAATAAAACTATTGACTCTGCTTGCTGATAATGACAATACTTATGCCTCAAAGGAGGCGCCTATGAAATGGCCGGTTATCATACTTTCATGCATCCTAGGTCTCTTTGCAATCGTATATTTTGGTAAGCAAGCCTATGGGAAAGAAGAAGCAAAGACTTTCATAATCTCACTACTTGATAAAGCCGATATCAAAATTGATGGCTCCCGTCCTTGGGATATTACCGTACATAACCCTGCTCTCTATCAAAGAGTTCTTCAAGAAGGATCGCTTGGCTTAGGTGAATCTTATATGGATGGCTGGTGGGACTGTCAAGCTCTTGATCAGTTTTTCTACCGAGTATTTCGCGCAGACCTTGATGCCTATATAACAAAGAATTGGTATGAGCTTTATCGAGCTTGCATGCTTAAACTCTTTAACTACCAAACTCGCAAAGGTTCTCTTGAAGTAGGTAAACAACATTATGACTTATCAAATGAGTTTTTCAAAGCGATGCTTGACGCTCGTATGATCTATTCATGTGCCTACTGGAAAAATGCTACCACATTAGATGAGGCCCAGGAACATAAGCTTGATCTTATTTGTCGGAAGCTGCAGCTCAAGAAAGGGATGACTCTTCTTGATATCGGCTGTGGATGGGGCGGGCTTGCCTCATATGCTGCCGAAAAATATGGCGTTGAGGTAACTGGTATTACCATCTCAAAAGAGCAGTATGAGTATGCACAAGCTCATAAAGGTACATTCCCGGTCACCTTCCTTCTTCAAGATTATCGCGACTGCACCGCAACTTTTGATCGTGTGGTCAGTGTAGGCATGTTCGAGCACGTGGGCGCTAAAAATTATGACACCTATATGGGTATGGTTTGCTCATGTCTTAAAGATGAAGGCATTGCTCTTATACATACGATCGGTTCTAATGTCTCCGCCTATACTCCTGACCCCTGGATAAACAGATATATTTTTCCTAATAGCATTCTACCTTCGCTCGTACAAATAACTCGGGCAGTAGAAGGACGTTTCATAATAGAAGATATCCATAACTTTGGTGCAGATTACGATAAGACCCTTATGTCCTGGTATGCAAACTTCACAAGATCCTGGCCAACTTTTGAGGCACAGTATGGTGAGCGCTTCTACCGCATGTGGAGCTACTACCTTCTTTCATGTGCGGGGCTTTTTAGAGCTCGTGGAATTCAGCTTTGGCAAGTGGTTCTCTCAAAAGAAGGTCTTACTGGTGGCTATGAATCTCTTCGATAAGTTATTTTTTGATCTTTTTAGATGTTTAGCAGAAAGAAGTATGTCTCTTCTCACAAACTTATGAAGAACCTAGATTTGCCCAGCCAATGTATGCTACGCTGCACGATATGAAAACTACCTGCTTACTCTTTAAAGGGGCACTATGAAACACATACTCAGCATCTTTCTACTACTCTGCACGCTCTGCTTAGACCTTCAGGGAAAACATGAGGTTCCTTTGCACACTCAGTGGAATGAAATTCCCCTATTACTACGAGAATATCTGCTTGCAGTATCTGATAACCTTCCTGATCAAGCAACCCAAGCAACTGAAAAAATATTCCTTGCACGGCAGGCAGAGCTCGGAACCATCACCCTGCAACCCTATTACGGTACAAAAATGGGACAAGACTTAAGCGATCTTCTCAAGTTTCAGGCAATGCACTTAGTAGACTTCATCAATGCAGCAAAGAAAGACGATGCTAAGAAAATGGAGAGCGAGCTTGCCACCTTAAAACAAAATGCCACCGCTATCAGCTGTTTAATAAGCAAAGTTAATCCCTATATTACGTTCTGTAAAATGCAAGACATGCTATCTAAATACCTCGACTTGGTAAGTGCTATGGTTACTGACCGACTCAAAATGAAATGGCAAGAAGATATCGAGAACTATGCTAAGGTGCGCTCACATTATAATGAGCTAGCATCCTTTTTATCTGAGGCCATTACAAATGCTTTCCCTCCTAAGGAAGAGCCTAAAGCAAAAAGTTCAGTGTAACTCATCCGTATGTAGTCCTAGGTTACATAGCCCTGTTTTAACTCTTCATGATAGAAAATGACCAAACCGATACAGGCAACGATAAATGAGAAGAAGAGACTTGGAGAAAATGTTTCCCCAAAGAAGAGATATCCAAGGAGTGCTGCAAACAAGGGGCACATAAAGCCTGCAAAAGATAACAGTGTCGCCGTATAATGCTCAAGCAAATAGCCGTATAGATTATAAAAGAGCAGATTAGCGACTACCACAATTAACACTGTTGCTTGCATGAAAGGAACCCATTCTGTAACCACAGGATTCCACGATTCAGTCATAAATGATGTTCCCAAGGCACAGAGCCCCCCGAAAAACATTCCTACTCCATTGGCAACGATCGGAGAATAGCCCTTCTTTACTAACGCTCGTAAAACAATCCAACCATAGGCACTTGAGATAACCGCGATTAAGGTAAGAAATCGAGGCCAGGCATGTGTGAAGAAGCTCCCCCCATCAGCTTGCAATAGTTGCGGAAGAAAAGCGAAGAACCCCACAAGTAACCCTAGCCATTTTTTCTTGGTCATGTATTCTCCAAACCAAACGTAGGATAATAATGCCGCAATAAACGGTGAGAGGTTATAGATAAATGCCGATTCAATGCTCGTGATATTTTTAAGCGCACATAGATCACATATATAGGTAAGATAGATATGAAAAAAAATGATCTGAGCAAAAAGCAACCAGTCTCTCTTGAGGTAATGCCACATGTTTTTAGTAGTATAGCCACTGCGGGCAACAACATAGCCGCAGAGGAGTGCTCCCGCAAGAAGCATACGTACCGCTACAAAAAAAATAGGCTCAGTGTAGGAAAGACCCCATTTACTGATCGTGAACGTACCTGCGCACAGCATATAGAGTAGCACTATTAAGAACATCTCATCCTTTGAGTCTCATATACAAGAATACATAAGAAAGGCATAGGAGCAATGGTTATAACGAGAAACCTATTCATCTCATAGGATACCAGAAAGCATTGGTTATGCTAATGATTGGAGAAGCGTCATAAGGGAGCGTATAAAATAATTTGTTAGAGAGTAGGTGGGAACGTCAAAGCGTTCCCACCTACTCTTATGTACTTAAAATATGCTAACCTAAAAGTTTAAGCGTTTGGATAGCGTAGTAAGGTGATCATTTGGTTCACAAATGGTCCACCATCACGTATTGTTGTTAATGTATAATCAGTCCACCCAGTGAAGGTAATATTTGTCCCTGTGCCATTTTGACATCCTGTATCAAAGGTAATGGTGCCCGTTAAGGTTAAGTATTGAACATCATTTATAGAGCCACAAACAGCTCCCGCAGGACAGGTAATAAAGGCTCCTGTAGCAACGGCCTTAAATGTATAGGTATTCTTGCCTGCACATCTCCAAGTGCCCACGAATTCTGTAGTTGGAGTTGCTGGTTGAACGCTACCAACATCTGAAATAGTCATAGTACCACCTGGATTAAACTGGGCAACAATAGCATCGTGGGGGGTATAAAATGAACCGCTCAGAAAACCGGTATATGCTCCTACAATGCAGTCACGTTCAATACAATCGCGTTCTTTACAGCGGTCATTACAGTTATGGTCATTGTTACGATCATTACAGCTAGCAGGCTTGTTGCAGCTACGATTGGTACAGCTATCAACTGCAACCATAGGCAATGCTACTATGAGTAGCCCGGCGGTCAAAATTTTTGATGCAATATTCATAATCATTCCTTCTTTTTGGCGAACTATCTTTTTTATCTTGAAAGATTGGCGCCCCTTTTTAAGTTATTTTAATAACAAGAATCTACATTGATATAAAGATTTAAAAAAAGTTCCATTTAGTGGTAGTCTTCCCCCCATGATCGATTATAAAATGCATCCACACCTATAAAACAATATACAAAAAAGAAGACGACTATTTCAAGATATTAATTGGCCATCAGGAACTCCGTATGCACTCTTGAGAGGAGAACTCATTCAATCGTATCTTTGGAAGAATCTATCGGGCAATACAACTCGAAGGGTAGAACTAGAAGAGTACCACACGGGGATCATTGTTTTTTTGCTCTGGTACTTTCTCGGTACATCAAAAAAGAAGAAGCCCTAAAAAAGGCTCCTTCTTCATAATAATGACTTGCTCAAGATTCGCTCATGGTCGAACCGATCTTAGGCTCTTATTTCTTTTTGGGCGGTACTTTGTCGCCTGCTTTGCGCGCTTCAGATATTCCTATAGCAACTGCCTGCTTTTGGCTCGTTACCGGTTTTTCTGATTTGCCACTCTTAAGCTCGCCTTTTTCCCATTTTTTCATGACTTCAGCAATTTTATTTTGACTGTCTTTACCATATTTTGCCATTATATCTCCTTTTTCTAATGAGTTCACTATTTTCCTATGATCTTTTACGGTAAGGCTTTTTCTTTTCCACCTGTAACTGGAGCGCCTCATCTTCAGCTATCTTAAGAACATGCTTATGACATGGAATCTCAGATAAAAAGCCCTCCCGGTAAACAAGGGCTTTTCTTGTTATATACATATTGTTCACACTAATCTTTGCTTTCAGTAGTAAAAACTTTCTGCGGCGCCGGTTGCATCGGAGGGTGAACTCTTCGCCTAAGAGACCTCCCCAATCCGCTCAAAAGTCTGCCGTAATCCCTCATCCTTAATTCTTGCTTTGTAATCATCGAGCACATCAAACAGAGTCCTGCCCCATTTATCTTTTATAGTCGGATCAGCATTGAAGGCGAGCAATTCGTTTACTTTTACCTCATCACCTCCAACAACCGCTGCAAAAAGTGCAGTTTCTCCATAACGACCCTGTTCGTCTACTTTAGCTCCCGCATTCACAAGCGCTTTTATAGACTCAGCTGTCCATGCAGGATCTGCTCTCCATGTAGGACCTCCAAAAAGGTTAAAAAGAGGAGTATCTCCTTCAGCATTGCGACCATTGGGATCTGCCCCTGCAGCCAAAAGACGTTTTACCGTTTCAACGGTTAAGGCATAATTGAGTGGCCTTGATCCGACCTTATTTTGAGCATTCACATCCTCACCATGTGCAATATATTGCTCTACCTGAATCATATCACGTCTCTCTACAGCCATATGGAGTGGATATATCCTCATGAATATCAGTGCAAAAAATACACCGACAAATAATGTAAGTTTCTTCATCGTTGATCCTTTCATAGAAATTAGGCCTATTTTGGCGTCTATATTAGTAATTGTAGCCATTATCGACTCAATCTGTCAGATGTTTTTTTAATTTATTTTTTCTCCCACACAGAATAATGCATATTCACATCTCGCACATATTGACGTGTAATAACGAAGAGAAAGGTATGAATCTATGCTGAAAAAATCTCATTATAGACTCATACCACTCTTAAGCTCGCTTTCATGATTCCGGCGATTTTCTTTTGACTATCTTTGCCATAGTAGCGCCTTTTTGTGTGAGTTCACAATTTTCTTATGATTTCTTACGATGAGGCTTTTTCTTTACCACATGTAACTGGCGCGCCTCATCTTCAGCTATCTTAAGAGCGCGCTTGTGACTATGAACAGGTGTATCTAAGGGACCACGTGTAAGAGTCCCCTCTTCTAAGTCCTTCATAACCTCGGCAATCTTTTTCTGACCTTTTTTACTAAACCTTGTCATACTATATCCTTTCCATTGTGAAATATTTACCATTTAAATAAGTATAAAGTATTTCTTACGGAAAACTCAAGAGTTTAGTATTTTCGTTCGTCGAACTCGTCAGGTCCTTCAAGGACAATCGCTTCATCGATAACTTTGACAGGCTCGATACCTACTGCTTTACCAGTAGTTGTATCGATAGAAATGCACGCGCCACTCAGTATCATAGGACCGGTCGTCTCTACTTCAAACCGTATGGGCAATTGGGTGATCATATGGGTGATAATCGGCTCTTTTTTCATGCCAATCATAGAATTTAAGGCTCCAGCCATACCAAGATCGGTAATATAGGCTGTACCACCAGGCAATATACGTGCATCATGGGTTAAAACATGGGTATGAGTACCCACTACTGCAGAAACTTTGCCCTCCAAAAAATAGGCTAGGCCCATCTTCTCGGAAGTAGCTTCACCATGAAAATCAACAATAATAATATTAGTGCGTGGTTTAAGATAGGTTAAAAGAGATTCAGCAGCTTTAAAAGGACACGATACAAATTCTCGCATAAAGGTACGTGCTTGTAGGTTAATCACCCCTACAGTATAGCCCCGACCTCGAAGGTAGTAACACCAACCCCAGGACACTCTGAGGGGAAATTAGCCGGACGAAGAAGATCAGTATTGGCTTTAAGATAGCTGTAGATTTCTCTCTGGGCCCATATATGGTTTCCGGAGGTTACGACATTCACGCCATGATGTTTAAAAAACTTCATGATACGTGAAGTGATACCTTTTCCATTGGAGGCGCTATTCTCTCCATTAACTATAATCGCATCCGCTCCATACTGCTGCTTTAACTGTGCACAATGCTTCTGAAAGATCGCTCTTCCAGGAGCTGCACAGATATCCCCTAACATGAGGACCTTGAGTACACTCATCGTCTATTTTGCATATTCGATAGAACGTTTTTCACGAATAACATTTACCTTAATTTGTCCAGGGAATGCCATATCTTTTTCGATCTTACGTGCAATCATGCGTGCCAATTGAGCTGCTTTTTCATCATCCAAGTAATCTTCCTCAACAATGACACGTACTTCACGGCCAGCCTGGAATGCATATGCCTTTTTAACCCCTTCAAAGCCATAGGCTATCTCTTCAAGCTTTTCAAGACGTTTAATATAGGCAGATAATGTTTCACGTCGTGCTCCTGGTCGAGAAGCAGAAATCGTATCAGCTATCATCACAATAGGACTATAAATCGATTCAAATGATACTTCTTCATGATGCGCAGCAATAGCATTAACGATCATAGGATCTTCACCACATCGTTTTGCTATATCAGCACCAATGAGTGCATGAGGCCCTTCAACTTCAGCAGAAACCGCCTTACCAATATCATGCAGTAACCCACCACGCAAAGCAATATCAGGATTAGGAAGACCTAGCTCTTCAGCAATCATACGGGCAAATATCCCTACTTCGATACTATGAGCAAGGACGTTTTGTGAAAAGCTTGTTCTAAAATGTAATCTACCAAGCAGCGTGACAATCTCAGGCTTAATACCCTGCAAATTAAATTCAAGAATCGCATTTTTGCCATACTCTTGAATCATCTCTTCAATTTCAGCCTCACATTGAACCACCGTCTCTTCAATACGAGTTGGATTGATACGACCATCAGCAATTAATTTTTCTAACGATCTTCGTGCTACTTCACGACGAATCGGATTAAATCCAGAAATCGTAATAATTTCTGGGGTATCTCCGATAACAAACTCCATACCAGTCGCCATTTCTAGAGCTTTAATATTACGCCCTTCTTTACCGATAATGCGCCCCTTCATCTCATCATTTGGTAAATGAACCGCACCTGATGAATTTGGAGCAACCTGATCTGCAGTGTACCGCTGCATAGCAGTAACCACAATGTTTTGTGCTTTCTCTTTAGCCATAGATCGAGCTTCTTCCTCAATCTTCTGGATATATTTTTGGTTTGAAAGTATCACTTCATCTTCAAGCGTTTCAAGAAGCCCCGCACGAGCCTGTTCTCGAGTCATGCCACTCATCGACTCTAACTTACTCGTCAGATCATCGTAAACCTTTTTAAGCTTCAACTCATGAGCCCGCTGTGCATCGATAGCACGAGACAAAGTTCTTTCCTTTTGCTGCAGCTCATTGGCTAATTCTTCGAGACGTTGCTCTTTTTTCTCGATTGCATCATACTTACCATTTATTTTTATCTGAAACCGCTCAAGCTCTGCTCGTTCACGCTTCATATCCAAATCAAATTCGGTACGCTTTTTATAAAGCTCATCCTTCAATTGAATAAGCGCTTCACGCTTTTCAGCTTCGATCCCTTTACGGGCACTTTCCCACTTTGAGCGTGCTTCGGTCAGCATCTGCTGAGCTCGTATATACATGCGGTAGGCATATACTAATGCTATTATTACGCCAACTAGTGCCGCTATGGCGATAAGAACTGTTACTAATACGGTCATGATCTATCCTAACTTCCATCAACTATCAAAATTTACTCTACAGTATATCATACTGAGTAACAAACTACCAGGACCCCCATTAATAATACTATTGGAAATCTTTTAAGTTTATCACATCCTTTTTACCCGCATACAGAGATGTCTCTGTGGCGAAAATGTCGTAGAACGGAAGGAAACGAGACTAGGAAGTTACCGAACTTTCCTGAGGAACCTGCTCAGATAGAAGTTCAATCATTCTTTCCGTACTTTCTTGATGATGCTTTAAAAGCTCTCCATGTTCCATCATCTTACTGGTACTTTGCAAAGCAACGAGTACTGCAAGCCTTTGTGGATCATCTGAAAGTCCTGATTGAGCAATCGTACGCATTTGATCATTCACATGCTTCGCTACGCGCATGACTTGCTCTTCAGTTTCATCACTCACCAAGAAATAACTCTCTCCAGCGATGGTTACTTTATATTTTTTTAGTTCTTTTGTCATCGTGCTCTCCACGCTCCAAAGAATCGGTAACCGCTCTTCCTACAGGGAAGCCTCCGACTGAGGAATAGTCTCTACAAGCTCATCAATCGTCTGAATAAGCTCATCAACCATCTGTTTGGTGAGTACACGCTCTCGTGACAAATCTTCAATACTTTTCGTTTCCTTCAGAAGAGAAGACTCCATAGCGTCAATACGCGTAAGGAGTGCATTTTTTTCTTCTACTAACATCGCAGTGCGATCACGCTCTGCATGAAGAAGGTCGATAATATGAGCAATTCTCTTTTCAAGAGCTTGTAATCTTTCAAGCGGCTGTACAGTTTCCATCACAATTCCTTATCTACGCTTTTGCGTATATTCCGTTACTACTACCTAGCTATGCGCGCTCACCTAAGCTGCCTGCGCCATCGCTACCAATTTTGCAAATATCTCAGGATCATACACAGCAAGCTGGCTCAGCATTTTCCGATTCAACTGAATATCAGCCTTATGAAGACCATGGATCAAAGTATTATACTTTGTTCCATTACGTTCAGCTGCTGCTTTAATACGCATAATAAAAAGCGAGCGCATATCGCGCTTGCGCAACTTTCTACCGGTAAACGCAAAGGCCATTGCACGCATTAATGTTTCTTTAGCGCGCTGGAAAACATTACTGCGTTGTCCCCAGAATCCTTTGGTCTTTTTTAATAAACGACTATGACGCTTTTTAGTAACCGTTCCACGTTTAATTCTCGTCATGGTACTATCCTTTCAATCACTGTAATGGTATTAATACGGTAAAAGCGGTGAAACATGCCCTACTACGGCAGGCGATAGATACATCGTGTTTCTTAAGTTCCGCTTTCTCTTAGTTGTTTTCTTCGTTAACAAGTGACGCTTATAAGGATGATATGCCTTAATAAGACCACTCTTTAGCTTTTTGAATCTTTTTTTTGCCCCTGAATGGGTCTTCACTTTATACATACTGAGTTCCTTACTTCTTTAAATAGTAGATACGCGACCAGAGCTGTCCAATCTTCGAATCTTTTTCTGCAAAAATCTTTGTCAATCCAGCTTTTTCAAATGCTTCTGCAATTTTATCAAAAAGCTCTTTTCCCCGTTCCTCTTTCATGCCAATCTCGCGACCTCTAAACATAAGCGTAACCTTCACATGCTTTCCTTCGTTAAGGAACTCAATCGCTTGGTTCATCTTGGTCATAAAATCATGTTCGCCGATCTTAGGACGAAACTTCATCTCTTTTACCTGGATTACCTTTTGGCTTTTTTTAGCCTCTCCTGCCTGCTTTTTCTTTGCATAGAGCGCTTTACCAAAGTCCATAATCTTAGTAACGGGCATCCCATCACCACCAGCTGCCGTTAACAATACTAAATCAAGATTCGATGTCCGCGCTAATTGTAATGCTTCATCTCGAGATAATATACCCAGATTAGAACCATCATGGGATATTACCTGCATCTTATCAAAACGAATCTTATCGTTTATCGGCTGACTGTTGGTCGCTTCTTTTTTTGTTGGTTTCAAATTATACATACCCTCATCGTTATCACTTACGTACCTATTTTCAAGCAGCACTTACCTGCTTCTTAGGGCTCTTTTCAGCTTCGACTGCACGAGCTCCTGCAACTCTAACCCCCATGAGTTCAAGCACCTGCTTACGGATTTTTGCTGCTACATCCTTATGCTCACGCAAAAGTACTCTTAACTGGTCTTTACCTTGGCTTAGCCGTTCTGTCCCATAGGAGAACCATGCTCCAGACTGTTTAATAACACCAAGCTCAAGGGCTATACCTATAAGATCTAGTTCAGGAGAAATACCTTCACTAAATATAAGGTCTACTTCAGCCCTTTTAAAGGGAGCTGCTAATTTATTTTTTACTACTTTAATCGATAAGCGATTACCTATATGGGCATCGCCATTTTTAATTGCCTGAATACGTCGTACATCTAAGCGAAATGACGCATAAAATTTCAAGGCTTTACCACCGGTGGTAACCTCTTTTTCTGCAAATGCCATAGAATTTATATTGGCACGTACCTGGTTAATAAATATGAGTACCGTGCGCGATTTATGCACAGCGGGAGTAAGTTTTCTCAGCGCTTGCGACATAAGACGTGCCTGAAGGCCCATATGTACATCACCCATTTCACCTTCAAGCTCAGCTTTAGGAACAAGAGCCGCAACAGAGTCAATGACGATAACGTCTACTGCACCCGAGCGAATAAGCATTTCAGCTATATCAAGAGCTTGCTCACCATAATCTGGCTGTGAGATCAATAGATCATTTGTATTAATACCCAGATTGGACGCATAGGCAGGATCTAAGGAGTGCTCAGCGTCAATAAAGGCACACACACCACCCTGAGACTGTGCTTGAGCTAATACCTGAAGTGCTAAGGTTGTTTTACCGGTCGCTTCTGGTCCAAAAATTTCAACAATACGACCACGAGGAAAGCCACGGATGCCTAAAGCATTATCTATAAGGATTGAGCCGGTAGAGATAACATCATTGTTTGAGACAGTAGCTGTATTCTGCCCAAGATACATAATCGAATTTTTGCCGAACTGCTTATCAATCTGCTCAAGAACGCTCTCAAGAACCTTCATCTTTTCGCTGGTTTGATCAACTGTCTTCTTTTTATCAGTCATGGGCGTTGCTTTCCTGTGAGGTAGTACAAGACATTTTCTCTTTGTTTATTAAGTTTACCAGCATTTACGAAAGACGCAATAAAAATGCATGGCACTCAGGCTTCCCGTTAAGCAAGTCGGGAAGACCTCGGTGCTTATCTGCTCAAAGCTTATTTAGAAGGATTGTTCTACATCACGGTAAATCGTAAAAGAATAATTTGAAGAAATGCACTACGCTCTCCCTACCTTTAGATTCAAGGCTTTCCAGCTCATGACAAACTGAAACCCCCCTCTAAATGGTTAATACTTCGTACAGTTGAATTCTACGCACAAGGAACATTACTAGCATCCTCCCCTAGTCTTCGGCGTTTATGCTGATCAGATATCTCTTCTGCATTGATATCACTTCCTGCTTCGTTTCCAACTAACAATTCACGATAGCGTTCAACAATACCCTTGAGAATGGTTTCTTTCATCTCATCTCTTCTCAACAGCAGTGAGCTTATAAATTCGCGCTGTTGCTGAGTCAGCTCTGGTCTACCTAAAATTCTCTCAAACTCACTAACAAACTCGTCTGTTAAGAAATCCGCGGTATATTCCTTTGCCATTTCTAAGAAAATATCTTTCTTCAAAATCGGCTTTCCTAAGATTAGCTTTCCTTGAAGCATCAGAATACAGTCCTCACGTAAAGGTTCCGACAAGAACGTCCATGCCAATGGATAGTTTATAATACTGAATTTTGACAGCACTCTCTCTGAAACCCTTAATCGCATTCCAGCCTGTTCTACTACAGATGCTACAGGCCTAAAGAGCTTATAAGCCCTTCTTAGCAATATCGTCACAAGTTCTTCATCACATGATAGCGCACAATAGTAGAAAGCATTTCGACCTAGTGCATGCTCAAATGTTATATCAGATCCTGCATCAAGAAGCAATTCTATTACTTTAGCCTTTCGAGCTCTAATGGCTACTACTAGGGGCGTATGCCCATTATAGTTAACACTATTGATCCCATAACTTTGTCGACAAAGCCATGCAACAGATGCATCTTGACCACGATCCGCGGCATGATGAAGTGCTGTAAAACCATTATTGTCTTGCCTTCTAATAAGTTCTTGGTCTAACGCATGTAATAGCTCTATGCACCCTCTATGACCATTAACTGCAGCCCAATGAAGTGCCGTCATTCCACTATTCATTTTCACCCTAATTAGCTGTGGATCTAACCTATGTAAGAGTTCTATGCACTCTCTATGACCCTTAGCTGCAGCATGATTAAGTGCCGTTGCTCGATTATTGTCCTTCATCCTGATTAGTTCTGGATCTAACCTATGTAAGAGCTCTATACACTGTTTATGGCCCCTTTCAGCGGCACGATGAAGCGCCGTAGCTCCGTTATTGCTTTTCATCCTGATTAGTTCTGAATCTAACCTATCCAATGTCTCTATACACTCTTTTTGGCCCCTTTCAGCAGCACAATGAAGCGCCGTTGCTCCATTATTGGTTTTCATCCTGATTAGTTCTGAATCTAACCTATGTAAGAGTTCTACGCACTCTCTATGGCCCATTCCAGCAGCACAATGAAGCGCCGTTGCTCCATTATTGTCCTTCATCCTGATTAGTTCTGGATCTAACCTATGTAAGAGCTCTATACACTCTCTATGACCCTTAGCTGCAGCATAATTAAGTGCCGTTGCTCCATGATTGTCCTTCATCCTGATTAATTCTGGATCTAACTTATGCAATGTCTCTATACACTCTTTTTGGTCCCTTTCAGCAGCACAATGAAGCGCCGTTGCTCCATTATTGCCTTTCATCCTGATTAGTTCTGGATCTAATCTATGTAAGAGCTCTATGCACTCTCTACGACCTCCAAATGCAGCATGATTAAGTGCCGTTGCTCCATGATTGTCCTTCATCCTGATTAATTCTGGATCTAGATTATGTAAGAGCTCAATGCACTCTCTATGACCTGCAGCTGCAGCCCAATGAAGTGCCGTTGCTCCAGAGACTTGCACTCTACCAATTTCTGGATCTAGATTATGTAAGAGCTCAATGCACTCTCTATGACCTGCAGCTGCAGCACAATGAAGCGCCGTTACTCCATTATTGTCTTTCATCGAGACTAGCCCTGGGTATTTTTCATGCACTCTGCGGATCAAAGCTGCATGGCCTCTCCAGGAAGCATAATGAAGCAAAGAAGCCTCACGTTTGTTGACTAATGCCATACTAGAAATATACCGATTATCACTACATAGCTCTTTTAAAGGTTCTACTGGGCCCTTAAAATATTCTACAGACAAATTCTCTCCCGATAAGAGCTCATCTATTTTCGCAGTATCGCCCTTATAGCAAGCAGAAAAGAGTTCTGAGCGTACTCTCTGTACTTCTTCTGCCCTAGGCATGCTCATACTCAAAGTATTCAGAGGTATGCTAAGCATACACAGCACTTTCATTACTTTATATTTTGTCATCTAAATCCTTAATATGTCTCTAGAAACACCGTCATACTCGTTAATTTCACATTCTAAAACGGTAACTGCCATGCGGCAACCTTAGTAATTCAGAATTAACGATATCATATAGTCAAAAATTGTCAATCCGAAATTTATCCAATCAGGGCAAGAGAAAGCAATAACCTCATCGCATCTTAGGCGAATTTGATCATGGGAACAAAATGAGACTATACGTATGAACTGTGCTTCTAGACAGCTTTAGTTTTGTAGGACCTTACCAATGCATAAACGGTCCCACTGGCCAAAGCAATCATCAGCCCAAAGCTTAATAGAACTGATGCATCTGAGAAGTTCCCTGCAAACAAAGCTCGGCTTCCATCAACTACATGAGACAGTGGATTAAACTGAGCTGTTCGCTTAAGCCATAAAGGCGCTAACGCTAAAGGAAGCGTAATGCCCGACAACAATTGCAAAGGAACTATGAAGAAGTTAATTGCAGCAGCCAATGCTTCCTCTTCTTTAAAGATAAGCCCTAGTATATAGGAGCAGGAAGACAGCGTTATACCAACTAACACGACAAGGAAAAGAGCACCGAGAACGCCAAGCAGGTTGGCTTCAAGGCCCCAGAAATAGGACAATATAATCAATATGGTTGTTTGAAATACCAAAATAGTCGTGTCACGAAGAGTCCTACCAGCAACCAGAGCGAGTCTGCTTACCGGAGAAACCCATAAACGCTCAATGAATCCATTTCGTATTTCATCGATTATCTTAAAGCCTGCATATGCTGATGCATACATTCCCATCATCACCAGAAGACCTGGTAAAAAGATAGAGAGCGTATTCGCACCTGAAAAATACGGGGTATTGGAAAGCTCGCGTAATAACGGCGCAAATAAGAATAAGAAGCATAGCGGATTAAATAGACCAATAATAACAAAAATCGGATTACGTAACGTAGCACGTAATGTATAGCGATAGATAAGTAAGGTGTCGTTAAGTACTTTCATGAAAAGATCCTTTATAAAGAAGTTTCGCGCAATGATCGACCAGTCTGCTTAAGAAATACATCATCAAGGGTAGGTCGTGAAAGACTGATTTTTTGTAGAGGAACTTTAGTTTGATCAAAAAGACGTACTAAGCTTGCCAGTGCATGCTCCCCGTGATCTACGCAAATACGAAGTCCCTCAGTGCTTTCGGTTATTTCACGTACAAATGACTGCGATTTAATGAGATCTTTAAGCGAGTCATTGGATGAAGCTTCAATACCTAGCATCACAATATCTCCACCTATCTGCTTTTTCAGAGCATGCGGAGTGCCTTCTGCAACTATCATACCATAATCAATAATAGCGATCCTATCACAGAGCACATCAGCTTCATCAAGATAATGTGTCGTTAAAAATATCGTCGTACCCTGCTCTCTAATCTTCATAAGTTCTTGCCAAAGATGAGCTCTACTTTGTGGATCAAGTCCTGTGGTCGGCTCATCAAGAAACAGCAATTGCGGTTTATGTACTAATGATAATGCGACATCTACCCGTCTTTTCTGTCCACCTGAATAGGTGCTCACCGGACGATCGGCAAAGGGTTCAAGCAAAAACGTTGCAACAAGTTCCTTGGCGCGAAGCTGTGCATCATGCAACGAAAACCCATGCAATTGTGCCTGGAAAATAAGATTTTCTCGAGCAGTACAGGCAGGATCGAGTCCCCCTGCTTGGCTTACATAGCCGATTTTTTTTCGAATGCTCTGCTGCTCTTTAATAAGATCATGGCCTGCAATCAAGGCGTTTCCCTCAGTGGGAACCAAGAGTGTCGTGAGCATTCTCATCGT
Source organism: uncultured bacterium (assembly GCA_963819815.1). Lineage (GTDB taxonomy): Bacteria > Babelota > Babeliae > Babelales > Babelaceae > PRDV01. Next base: position 166,204 of record CAWFXL010000001.1, on the reverse strand, counting down.
AGTCGTTTTTCCAGCACCATTTGGTCCAATGAACCCAAATATCTCACCCTGCTCTACATGCAAGGGTCACATCTTTTACGCTCTCTACGACATGGGACTTACTCACAAAAGTTTTACGAAGCTGTGTCGCTTGAATAATCATAGGTACCCCTTTGGGCTATTTGTATATTCACGTATTCACTATATCTTTTGCAGATTCTGAATTTGAGATCTCTCGAACTCACTACACGGTTCAAGTCTTACTGTACTCTGGTACTGCTTGAATAACTCTGCAGTAAGGGTACCCTATACAAGGATACCCTTACTACTTCTAATCATAACTTTTTCTTAGCTTTTTGCCAGACGTAGCATCTCATTGTTTATAGATACCTGGGCTTTATCTCTTAAGGCTTGAAAGAACGCTCTTCCTATTCCCTCTAGTTCATTTCGTGCGATCTGAAAACGAATAGCCGGTTTCATTTCCTGAAATTCTTTTTCGTTAATCGGCTCGATCTCCTTAACCTGAATAATATAGCCTTCATTGCCGGCAATATCACTTGTTGCTGCATTTTTTGTGGTTAGGTGTTGCAGCTTAGGCATCTTGATCTTTAACTCGCGAAGTTTTTTGAGAGAATCTTGATCGGTGAACGACACCCAATCGGTTGTTTCCACTTTCCCATTAAGGGCCTGTGCAACCTGTTCTAACGTCATTTTTTTATCAGCAAGATCAGCAACTCCCTGGTTGAGATCTTTCTTTAAGAGCTCATGTGCTCGCTCACTGTAGAGTTTTTCCAAGATCTTTTCTTGCACTTTTTCTAAAGGAGGAATCGTACTTGGATTAAGCGCTGTTAACTCTATAATGTATCCTTTTTGAGCATCCTCAAAGAAAGCTTTCTCTCCGATGCGACGCAGCCCAAAGAGGCTGCTATTGAGACGCTTCTCAGAACGAGTCTCATCTGCAAGGGTACTTTCCTGCCCTTTATGGCGCTCAATAAAACTTGCCAAGATCGTTGGCTCGTCCTTAGATTGACTTAAAACGCGCTGTGCGTTTGCATCAAAGACTTGAGTAAACTTTTCTTCTTTAAGCTGCTTCGACAGATCCCCTTTAACCTCATCAAGTGGTTTGAACTCAGGCTCCTTTTTATCGAGCAGTTTGATAATCTCAAATCCTTCCTCAGTCTCTACCACCGGAGAAATGCTCCCCTTGTGAAGACCAAACGCCTCCTTAGTAAAAGCCGAATTTTTATCGGTACGTTTTAGAGTAATCGTGGTACCTTTATCTTTTGATTGTGAATCCTTCGCGGCAACTGCTGCAAAGGTATCCGGTTTTGCGGTCACTTCATCATAGATGGCCTGTGCGCGAGCTCGCATCTCCACTTTATTTTCTGCAGTAAAGGGTAACAAGATATGTTGTACCTGTACGGTAGCCGGAGTCTTTATATAATTGCGCTTATTTCGCTGGTAGGCTGTCTCAAGGTCTTTATCGGTAACCACCACACCAAATGAATCTGGAGAGAAAGTCCACACTTTGGCTGACCTTTTTTCAGGAATGCGATAAGGATCTTGATGTGCGGGTTTTGCATAATACTCTTCTAACTCAGCATCAGTAATTTTTTGCTCTTTAGCTTTCGTAAGATACTTAGAAAGAGGTAGACCGACGTAAGCAAACTTCTTTTTCACCGATTGGCCAATAAAGTAATCCTTTAATGATCCTTCAGAAATATATAAGCCACCTGCAATGAGTTTTGCAAGAAATGCACTCAACATAGCATCGTTAAGCATTTCATCAAACTCATCATGAGAGATCCCTTGGCGTTCAAGATTATATTCAAGTGCAGCCGTATCGATACTACCACCCACTAAAGCTTGTGGAGGAATAATGTTGCTCAAATATTGGCGCACAAAATAAGGGTCGCGTAATTTGGCTTGGAGATACTCGTTATCTACTTGCACACCTAAACGATCATTTAAAGACTTACTCACCTTAGCATTAATAAGACTGTCTAATACTACCTCATCAGGACGCTTATCTAAGCCCCACATCTTCAGAACCATATCCGCTTGAATCCCATATGCTTGTTGAAGCTCACGAATATGACCTTGTATTTCATTAAGCTTACGCCTATATTCAAGTACCCCTATATGATATCCATTTACTGTGCCGAGGCTATCTTCAGCATGACGTCCCCGAAATGCCAAAGGAATAATCCCAATAAAAAAAGAGGCAACGAGCATCCACAGAAATATTTTAACTGGACGAGTTTGTAACGTCTTACGTATATCACTAATCATTGAGGCAACCACCTTTCTTTATATCTTCCACAACCTTTTCCACTACAGGCTCACTAGGAATACGTTCCTTTTGAGTCTCTTTACAAACAGCATAGTGCACAAAACATCTACCATTCACCGTAGAACTGCTTCGGGTAACTACTTGAGTAAGAATTCCCCTTTTTTTCAACTCCCTACAAAGCTTATCAGCTTCTTCAAAGGTTGCAAAACGACCATATTCTCCATGTACTTCTTTATGAGGTACAGTAAGCGGTTCCTCAGTAACCCTTTCAAAGAACATACCATAGACTAAGTCAGGGATCAACTTTGCACCTTCTGAAGTACTCTGAACTACATGATATTTTCCAAGTGTATAGCCAGCTAAAAATAGAAGAAAGGAACCCACAAGTACCAGTGCCATACTTCGACTTACTTGCTGTTGAGTAATCTCGATGCGGTCGCTACCATGCATAGAAGTAGTGCCAACATTCTCTTGCTCACTCATATCCTCATGAGCAAGCAATTCGGTCAGAGCTCGGTCCACCCCAGCAATGTCTTTTTCCTGGGACGTGCGTGTACCTAATGATCTATCGTGTAGCATGTGAGACATCCTTAATAACTCACCAATCATATATAGAATTTCAACTCGCACTCTTTTTTTATCTGGGTGGAATTCGCTATGTGCTAGAGTTTCGCACCCTCATTAAGGAGTAAAGCTTCGTGTCCATACCGTACCATGCAACGCTTGAGGTGTCAAAGTTTTTTCTGCTGGCTTGACCTCAGCAGCTCATCGTTTCAAAACAGCCTCATGCTTTTTGTAAGGAGAAAAAGCTCATAAAACTAGCTTCATTTTGATTGCACAGGTGATACCAAACCAGCTTTTAAAGAAGTGAGAACGCTTTCAAAAGAGGAGTGTGAGAGGTTGATCTCTTCCAGTGAGAGAAAATACTCTTTCTGTGGATCACTCTGCATACATCGTTTTTTTAACTGCTTCCAAAATGTTATCTGTCTTTTTGCATAAGAACGAGTTTTCTGAGAAATTTGTGCATTCAGCTGCTCATAAGCATCATCACCTAAAAGACCTAACGATTCTGCTTGCATATAGTTGATAATCTCGGGATATCCGATCAACTTTTTTGAAAGCAAGAATTCATGCCACTCTTTTGATAAACCTTGCACTTCATCAAACCACCCTTCATCGAGCATTATCTGAGTGCGCTTATTTATGCGCTCATAGAGATCTTCCTGATCTCGTACTAAGTAGTAAAAGGCGCATTTCCCCGGAGGATCAAATACCGGTTCACATGAAGAAGGCTGTTTGCCCGTTTCATAAAAAATGCGCAACGCACGAATAATCCTATAGCGATCATGCTTATGCACCATCTGAGCGCGTGCAGGATCAACCTGATTAAGAAGCTCCCATAATTCTGGTGTTGGTTTCTCTGTATAGGTTACTGGATCTGCCCCTTGAAGAGGTGCGTCGCAAGGAGGATAGAATAATGTAGCTAGATAAAAACCTGAACCGCCGACAAAGAGCGGGACTGCTCCACGTGAGGTTATTTCTTGTATCAGCTCAAGAGCGCGTGCTCTATAGGCTAGAAGCAGTGTAATCAAGAGGATCTTGAATGATATCAAACATATGATGAGGAACTTTGACGGCACTGAGATCGGGCTTTGCAGTACCTATGGTAAGTGGCTCATAGAGCTGTCCCATGTCAGCATTAATAATTTCTAAAGGAAAAGAGACCTGAGAAATAAGCTCATCCACGAGGGCCGTTTTACCTACCCCGGTCGGACCTGAAATAATCATAAAAAAAGGAAGTGTCATGTACCCATATCCCAGTAAGCGGTTTCAATCACACCCTTTTTTCAGAGATTTGTGAGCAGAGAGATCGAAGATGTTCGATCATTTTTTCCTCGCCAATTTCCTCAACAAGCGATATTTCTTCGACTAATAGTGATTCGATTTGATGAAGAAGAGTTTTTTCTCCAAATGAAAGTTCTTTGTGGGTAGAGATAATATGAAGATCTCGGTATATTTCACAGAGCTCTTTAAGGTCACCTTTTTTGAGCTTTGACTGATATTCCTTATTACGCTTACTCCAGTTTGCAGGAACAAACTCTATCGTTGAAGCATGCTCTACTTCTTCAGTAAGGTATGACAATACGCCCACCACATGCTCATGAGAACTGAGTGCACGAAGACCAACAGAACAGGAACTTTCAACGGGTACAAGAACCGTCATATCTTTATTGAGAAATGCTAACTCATAAAATGATGCTTCTGCGCCGCCGACATTTTTTTTTACAATTCGCTCTATTTTCGCAACGCCATGCCCTGGATAGACAACTTTTTCTTGTTCAGAAAACATTTACTAACCTCATGCTCAAAAGCTTATTGGTTTACTAGAATTAAGTGACTTTAGTATAACATTCGTTTTACGATTATACTAGTCTCATATGCACATTTTTTTCTTGTGAGCACCATGACGAAACAAACCTACCATCTTCCGTATCTTCCACAATTTAAGTTTGGTATTATCTGGACGTTTATTGACTCTTTTGGTAGTCAGGGTCTTGTTATACTTTTCCACCTTCTCTATCGCACCTACGCAGGAACCATTCTCCATGGAGTCCTTGGTTGCTTACTCTCATTAATCTACTTAGCAGTTGCGATTGCTAACCTGGGACTTGATACTACCCTAGCTCCCTTTCTTGAAACTTTTTCCGTCTCTCGTAAACGGTTTTGGTTGCTTACTCAGGTACTTCTTATACCGCAAATAGTATTCCTCGCTATCCTTTGCACTACAACCTACCTCAGTTCCTCTCATATTCCAGGTCTCCATTTTTTTAAAACTATTGCACCATATTTCTCAACCCATTTGCTTGTATACACACTTCTCATTTTTTTCTTTGAAAGCAACCGCAAAACCATCCGAGCATTTCTTCAATTGAGTTTTTACTTTCGATTTGCCGCTTTTGTGGAGTTGTTAGGTATTGGAATCAATGTAGTCGGCATTATTGTTCTTCACTACTTTGGCCACCTTACCCTTCTTACAAGTTTGCAGATACTCATGTATGCGTCCCTTCTGCAATGCATACTCCTTATTGGTTGTCTTGCCTATTGGTATGGCACTTTAGACACTCAGGAGATAGCACTAATTTCGAAGCTTGAGCTTTTTTTCCGCATCTCAAAAACTCGAATTTTCTCGTGGGTACTCAACTGCTTACAGCAACTGTATTCGGGAAATTTCCTCGTACCCCTGTGTGCGTTTCAGTTTGGTATCGAATCTGCAAGCCTCATGAAAGTCATATCAAGTATCTCTTATTGGATTACTATTGTGGCAAAAAAAGTGCTTGGGGTAACAAGTAATGCGCTCCTTGCTCACCTTAAATCTCGTTCGCTGGAAACTCAAACACAAGCTTTCCATTTTCTTACGGAGGTCTTCAATCAGGTCCTGTATGGCTTACTCATATTTCTTATCATTAATGGTAAAAAGATCGCCCTTCATCATACCGTACCAAGTGCGTCGGCGGTAACCTGGTCTCTCCTCTATGGTATGGTGCTGCTTACCTTTCTTGAAAGCCTTTTTGTCCTCTATGAAAAATGGTATATCGTAGAAGAAGATGCACATACCTATCTTGGGATTAATCTTCTGAGCATAGGTGTTGTGTATGTCGTGGTACAGTATCTTCAGACACCTCTTGCCATACTTACTACCATCGTCTGCATCAGGCTCAGTACTTTTATGCTGCTCTCGTTGTACTCTTTTTATCGCTGGAATATTTGGCCATCCTTTAGACCATACGGCAAGACGTTAATCTGCGCTTTAGTAATTTCAGGAATTGGCTATGCACTCCTCTAGAAAAAGCATTGATTCAAATCGAAGCATACTAGCAACGTAACGCTAAACTCGAAAGAGCCCGCGAAGCTTGGTATTCTTAATGAAAATACTCTCTCGCGCAATAAAGTTATTTTCTGTAGTATCTTTGATATTGCAAGAAAAGGATACCTGTGATTAAAGATATATCGTTTAAAAATTCAAGAAATCTAACGTTAACGGGAACTTTGTGGGAAGCTCCTTCCAAAGCTCTTATTATCATGGCTCACGGTTCGGCAAATAATAGATTTGCTCAGGGATTGTTTCCTCAAATTGCCGAAGCCCTTCAAAAAGAAAATTACAACGTGCTATCATTTGATTTTTCCGGGCATGGTACAAGTGAAGGTAATGTACTTACTATAAAAAAATCGGTAGATGATTTGGCATCAGCAATAGCTTTTGGTAAAGAAAGAGGATATCAAAAGATTGCTTTAATTGGTCATAGCCTAGGAGCACTAACTTGCTTGGAGGCATGTACTCCTGAGATTAGCACTATGATTTTAATCAGCGCACTTACAGGACCAGTGCAATGGCAATGGGATACTAGGTTAACGAAAGAGCAATTCGATGAGATGCAAACAATGGGTTATATTACCGTAGAAGTTAATGACGGCTTGCGTGACAAACTTAAGGTTGATGGCAATCTTTTAAATGACATTAAGGCTGTTGATCAAAAAGCACTTTTGAGTAAGGTTACGTGTCCTGTACTCATTATACATGGAAATGCTGATCAAGATGAGCTAGATCTCTATGTAGAATCCAAAAAAGCCATGCAGTGGTTACCAAAGAGCTCTGAATTGAAAATTGTAGATGGTGCAACCCATGATTTCTTAAATTCTTCGAACAAAGCTGGAGAGTTGGTTAAGACATGGCTCTTGCGCTATTTTCCTTTAAAGTGATCCTAAAAGCAGTGCTCAATTCACTAGTCCTTGCATCTGAGAAAAACTACAATTAGCTGCCTTCACCCGAGCACTCAGGAACAATCAAACCAACCCCTCATTATAGGCGAGTCCAACAACTCGTTTTTACTTACCAAAAAGGATTTTGGGTGATTATCAATTGCAATCTACCTGCGGAATAAACCTTTCAGAACAACAATAATTATTTGTGTAGATTGTTAGGCGATAACCAAATCGTGGTCTATGCCTATGAATATGAGTCTCTCAGACTAAGATTTCTTGAGCAAAATTCTTGACATAATTGAAAATTACCAGTATATATTGGTATGAAAGATCATCTAAGCTGACACAATTGACACGCACCTAAGAAAGGAACACGATGAGCAAAATAATAGGTATCGACTTAGGAACAACTAACTCTGTTGTAGCTGTAATGGAAGGAAGTACTCCCAAAGTAATTCCCAATGAAGAAGGCCAAAATACTACCCCCTCAGTAGTAGCTTTTACGAAAGATGGTAAACGTCTTGTTGGTATCTTAGCAAAAAGACAAGCCGTAACAAACCCTGAAAATACGATATTCTCAGCCAAGCGATTTATTGGACATACGTTTGATGAAGTTGCTGGGGAGGCTAAACAAGTACCTTATCATCTTAAAAAGGGTCCCAATGGTGAGGTCTTTATTACCGCTCAAGGGAAAGAATATACCCCACAAGAAATAGCTGCGGCGGTCTTAAGTAAATTAAAACAATCGGCAGAGCAGTACCTAGGACAAACGGTAACCAAGGCAGTTATTACGGTACCTGCCTATTTTAATGATTCACAGCGGCAAGCTACGAAGGATGCTGGCAAGATTGCCGGACTTGAAGTTATGCGTATCATCAATGAGCCCACAGCAGCTGCCCTTGCCTATGGTCTTGATAAAAAGAAAAATGGTACGATTGCCGTATTTGACTTTGGTGGTGGTACCTTTGATATCTCTATTTTAGAAATTCAAGATGGCGTAATTGAAGTGAAATCAACCAATGGTGATACCCACCTTGGTGGTGATGACATTGACCAAAAAATCATGGCTTACTTAATTGATGAGTTCAAGAAGGAAAGTGGCATCGATCTGAAAAATGATCGTATGGCTCTTCAACGATTACGGGAAGCTGCAGAGAAAGCAAAAATTGAACTTTCATCGATGCATGAAACTGAAATTAACCTTCCTTATATAACGGCCGATGCCTCAGGCCCTAAACATCTTACGATGAAGCTTTCTCGCTCGAAACTAGAAGCCCTCTGTAGCGATATTTTTGAGCGCTTGCTTGTTCCGTGCAAAAAAGCAATAAAAGATGCTGATATTTCTAAAGATAAGATTGACGAAGTACTTCTCGTTGGTGGCTCTACCCGTATGCCAAAAGTACAACAACTCGTTAAAGATTTTTTTGGCAAAGAACCAAATAAATCGGTTAACCCTGATGAAGTCGTAGCTATTGGTGCCGCTGTACAAGGTGCAATTCTAGGTGGCCATGTCACCGATGTGTTACTGCTTGATGTCACTCCCCTTTCTCTTGGTATTGAAACCATGGGTGGCGTTGCAACTAAACTTATCGAGCGTAATACTACAATACCTACGCGCAAATCACAGAGTATTTAGTACCGCTGAAGACAATCAAACGGCAGTCGATATTCGAGTAGTTCAAGGTGAACGAGAGTTTGCAAAGGACAATAAACTCCTCGGGCAATTCAGACTTGAAGGTATTCCTGCAGCACCTCGTGGCGTACCACAAGTAGAGGTAACCTTCGATATCGATGCCAATGGTATCGTACATGTATCTGCAAAAGATCGTGCAACGGGCAAAGAGCAGAAAGTTACGATCACAAGTACAGGTGGTCTTGATAAATCTGAAGTTGAACGTATGGTTCGCGAAGCTGCAGAGCATGAAGCTGAAGATAAAAAAGCTCGAGAAGCAGTTGAAAAGAAAAATCGTCTTGACGGGCTCATTCTAGAAATAGAAAAAACGCTCAACGAGAATAAAGGCAAACTTGAAGCGTCTGACATTGAAAAAACTGAACAAGCACTCGTTGCTGCAAAAGCTGCGCTTACGGAACATGCTCAGAATGCAGAAGAGCTTCAAAAAGCTACGGATGCACTTCTTCAAGCATCTCACAAGATTGCTGAGTTTCTCTATAAGCAAGCTGGTGAAAAAGCTGATGAAAGCACAACTCAACGAAAAGAATCTGATACTAAGAATGATGAACCGATCGATATCGAACCGGATGATCAAACAAAATAACAATTCTAAAGGGGCTGATCTTTTTTGATCAGCCCCTTCATCTTTATCCAATCTGTACGAACCGGATATACACCGACCTAGCCGATCAAAAAGGAACAACAGGTATTGTTCCCTTTTGCAATACACAGCTACAATATTTGTTAAATATATAGACCTTGAGAGCATTCCCCATTCCCTGCGGAAAAGGAAATGTAACAGAAAAAAATGATGAACCCCCACTCTTGCAATCATTCGCCAGCTCCATGACGGCCTTAAGCGAAGGACTTGGAAGGGCAGAAAATGTCAGTTTAAAAGGCTGATCATTATCCACTTCATTCGTTTGTATGTCTGAGGACACTTCATCTGACTCAATAAAAAGAGAAACTAGGCCATCAGGTTGGCCAGCTGATTTAGTAACAGTTAAAGAAATGCAACCTTGACCTGTTCCAAGAGGTAATGAATCAATCGACATGCTTACCGATTCAGTTTGAGATTCAGTAAAGGTAACTTGTGAGGATACCGTATTGTTTGCAGAATCCGTAATTAGTAAATCTAAAGTGCTCTCAATTCCTAGTGTAATTGGGACATTCTGAAATAATGCGGTTGGCTTAGTTATGGAAGGTTGACCCTGTAAACTATAGGTATATGAACCATCTGCAGCGGGCTGACCACCTGAAGCAATCACCTGTATATTTGTGGTCGCTTCGCCACATCCTTTCGGGAGGAAAGTTATGTTGGAGATAAACAAGGGCTGAGGACCAGTCTGTGCAATAAGACTTAGAGACCAAACCGTGAATAAGGTAAATAACTGCTTCATAAAGTGCTTCCCTTTGTATAGAAATTGTGAGTTTTTTGATACGTAGTAACGCATCTAAGGTAGAACGTAGCATATACTATTCCATGAAAACAAGGGTTTTTTGCTCACAAGTCTCTGCATCCTCGCAGCCTTATACTTTTTATGGTACTCTTTATCTACAAGACTTTCAGATAAAGGAACACTATGGCAATTAGCGCAGGGCTCGTCGGCCTTCCCAATGTTGGTAAATCAACTCTTTTTAATGCATTAACTCGCTCATCGGTACCAGCAGAAGATTATCCCTTTTGCACCATCGATCCGCACCTTGCCTGTACCCATGTGCCGGATGATCGCCTTGAAAAACTTAAAGCAATTTATAACTCTCAAAAAATTCTCGCATCTACTGTACAATTTGTTGATATTGCCGGGCTCGTAAAAGGTGCTGCCTCTGGTGAAGGACTTGGTAATCAGTTCCTCAGTCACATACGGGAAGTTGACCTTATTTTACATGTTCTGAGATGCTTCTCGGGCCTCATCGAGGAATTAGACCGCGATCCGTCAGTTGACTATGACATCATCGTTACCGAGCTGATGCTCAAAGATCTTGATTCTGTAGATAAACGACTCGCCAAAGCTGCCAATCTTCTTAAGGCAGCAAAAAATGATCCCAAACAACTCAAGGAACTCGAAACTGAAATCGAACTCCTAAAACAGCTATCATTAGCTCTTAATGATGCACAGCTTGAGAAAGTACAAAGTCTCCTTAAGGAATCAAAGGTCCAAACGATTCCCCTGCTCTGTGCAAAAAACTTTTTGATTATTGCAAACGTCACTGAAGCTGAACTTGCCGGCGATACCTACCTTAAAAATCCTATGTTCATTAAATTAGTTGAGCGCTTTGGAAAAGAGCGAGTTATTCCCGTCTCTGCCAAATTGGAATATGAGCTCACTCTTTTAACGGAAGAAGAAGCAGCTGAAATGAGAGAGATGATGCAGGTTACTACGGACAATCTAGCTGAGATTATTAAACATACTTATCGTGAGCTTAATCTGATTACGTTCTTTACCTGCGGTCCTAAAGAGATCCACGCCTGGCCCATTGAAAAAGGAACCACCATCCGTGAAGCTGCGGGAGAAATACATTCTGACCTCCAACGAGGTTTTATTTGTGCAGAGGTCTTTAATGCCAAAGATCTCTTTGAGTATAAAACTGAAGCAAAACTCAAAGAGATCGGAAAAATAAGAACCGAAGGACAGGATTACCTCGTAAAAGATGGCGACGTCGTCGTCATAAAATTTAATGTCTAATATTCCATGGTTAGCTCGCTACAACCAGCCTTCCAGACCTGCTCACTCTTTTATAAGATGAGAGATCACTCCTTAGATTAAGCAATTAAGGAAACATGCCCACAGTTTCAAAAAATGAGTCCAGAAAGTCCTGCTGAAAGGGAGGCTATTTTTTGGTGTTGCAAAGAGCATTTGAATTTATCATACTAACGATATTAAAAACTTAAAAAGGAGAACCTATGCAGAGATATCGTATACTCTTCTTAGCACTCACGATAGGAACGGGTGGATTTTTGTACCCTGATGACTGTTGCCATCCTTCAATCGATTGTGATGCCTCTATTTCTGGTGATTGTGACGAAATAAGTAACGACTGCCCTACTGCCATCAGTACCTATCTGAACCCCCGCTCGATCACCAATGATTTAACCTATCGAAATAGCAGTACATTCTTTGAACGATTTCGTGGTGAAGTGAGCTGTGCCTTCTTTACGCTCGATTCAACCTTCCTTTACCAGCAAAATAGAAAAAGTGCGCACCTTGGACGAGGCTTCTTTGGCGAAAATCCTCTTTTGTTTGCCGAACAGTCAGCACCCTTTAATTCATTGAATCTCGGTCTTGGCTCCAAACAACCTGAAGGATTTAGCTCGATGGTACGCCTGAGTCCTAAACGCGCAGTCTTTGCCTGGCTACCTCAGTTTATTTTTAATTTAGATTGTTTTTGTCCAGGAACCTGGGCTGATTGTGCCTTTGCCGTCACCAGAGTGAAACACCAGGTTTGCCTCTTTGAACAACGCACAACCTTTGGAGATCTAACTAATGAGCCATCCTCAGTACGTGAAGCGCTCGATACCCTTGAGGTCTTTCCCCTTTCTCGCCATCATACGGGGGTCGACGACATCCAGGTCCGTCTTGGATATGTTATGGGCTACTGTGAAGATGATATGTTCAGCATGTACCTTCTTGGAAATATTCCTACGGGGAAAAGGTTTGATGATACTCGCTGGTTCCAACCCTATGTAGGCTCGCGACGCGGGGGTGTTGGAGCAGGTATCATGTTCGATGGAAACCTATGGCTCTCTGAACTTGAAGGTACCGAATGCCTCCTCATGGCTGAGCTTAAATATCTCTACAGCTTTGGTGACAAGCAACGACGCCAATTTGATCTTAAGAATGGTCCGCTATCTCGATTTCTTCTCATCGCAGCTGAAGACAATGTCGATACTCCTCTTCAAGGAGGCATCAACTTATTAAGAGCGTGTGCTCACCTAGAGCCACAGCATACTCTCGAGTGGTGGATCAGTTTTCATTATACCTGGTGCTGTTGGGGCTTTGAAGGTGGCTATAACCTGTGGTACCGCTCTGCTGAAAAACTTACTATCAAAGATTCAGCATTTGATTTTGAGAACTTTGGGATCTATGATTTGACGCGCTGCACAGATCTTACTTCTCACAGTACCGCAAAAATCTCAGATACGTTTGGGCAGGGCACTCCCGATGCTCAGTTTGTAAAGCTCACCGGAAGTGCTGTCAACAGGAATTCTGCTATTTCACAAAAAGCATTATCGAGCACCTTCTCAGGCACCATTACCTATGCCACCAACTGGTGTGACTATCCGCTAAACCTTGCCTTTGGAGCACGATATGAATTAGCATCTAAGCATCATGCTTCAGCACTTGAAAATTGGGGCGTCTTTGGAAAAATCGTTGTGAGCTGTTAGATACGCATCCCCATTCCTTGATGAGTCAGATTAAGCAGGAAGATGGTTTGAAGGGGGCACATTAGCTGCTTCAGATTTCCTAGGGCATGCTGCCCTTCGAGCGATTCTACTCTATCAGTTTGATATTGGTTCTGGTCTATGATCAGCCTTCTTATCATTCTTGTGCTTCGAGTGAACAAAATAATACCAACAAGCCCCTGCCGCGAGCAGTAACCCTCCAATAAATCCTATCTTTTGTCGAGTCGACCACTTCTGATCAGACTTTGATTTCTGTTTATCCTGCGTTCTTTTAAATAAGGCCGTTAATGCTGGATTGCGTATCTCTGCAATACGGTCAGCAACAGTCTGAGAAGCAGTATAATGCACCTTGCTACCGTCAATAGGGTATAGCGCAAGCCAAGACTCTAATTTTGTTAATAGAGCTGCATTGCTGTTCACTTGTAAGCACTCAAGAAGACGACAAACCACCGCATTCTTTTTACTGCGATGTTCCTGAACAAGGCTTGCAAGGCCACTAATGTGTTCATCCTTTACAAATGCCTCAGTAATAGCATCTCCTAACTTTCCTTTCGTCGTTGGATAGTCTATGAGATCTACATCGATGGGATGTTCTTTAAACCATTTTTCTAGGGAACTAAAAGAAAAGTCTTTGCCTTGGTCAGTAATTTTGCCATGGCTCAGGAGCCCAACAAGTGAGAGAAATGTGGAAACATGGTCAGAACGACCTTTCATAAAAAAAGTACTATATATTAGGTCTTGCCGTTCCTGGCTTCCTCGCAGAGCAAGCGAGGTAATATAGTGCCCAAGGGTCTTGGTATCATACTCTATCTTATCCACATCCTCATGATGCCTGTCCTGCCACTGCCTTACGCGAGCCCAATATCCTGTTTCAAAACTATTATCTTCATAATGTTTGAAAAGATCTCGGAGTACTATGCCTTTCTTGCTCCGCCTTTCATGAACAAGCTCGGCAATATTCATTGCCATAGTTTCCCTACCTTTAATTAACAGGAACCTTCTTGTGATGTCGTCACCAATAGTTTCTTTACTATTTTCATGTAGGGTGACATCATCCACATCCACTTGATGATCTGTATACCAGGTTTTGAAGGCATCAAACGGTTGCTTCTGATTTATTGATGTTTCACAGTACTTATAGAGAACCCGTATCATCTGATGAGTATTTGAGCGATTACGCTGAACATACTTCGCAATTCGTAGAACTTTGTCTATACTTTCATGGTCTCTATCATCGAAAGCCTTCTCTAGCCGAGCATTTATAATACCTTGTAATGCCTTTCCTAAAGCTTTCTCAGCATCAATATCATACTCATCAAACAATTTTCTATCATCCTCAGTATCTTGGCCATCTAATCCTCTAATAAGCGCCGAGGTCAAGGCCTTATGCGTGTTGAGGGCAAGCACTGTATTCCCAAGGCAACAGAGTAAGAACGTGATGAGAATAACCTTTATTGTTTCTCGTTTATTAGTACCCACTGTCATAAATCCTCCATCAGGGTACAAAGTAACCCATTATCTCTATCTTTTTCTTTTGCCTGCCTCATCGGTACTACCAACATACACCAGCAGCTATCACTAATCCCCACCAGCAAGCACTAACTTATTGCTTGGTAACCAGATTGGTTGATTATATAGAATCATTGTAACGAAGTATGCTTTAAAAGCAAATGGTCTAACATATTACTAACGGCATCGAAAGGGAAAAAGCTTATTCTTAGCATTATAGTCGAAACTGAATATCCTGGTGCGAATTACTATAAAGAAATAATAATCTTTGTTTAATAAGACTCGCCATATGTTCTGCAGACTCAAATGCTGCAGCAAGACTTCCCGGTGGTGTACTCGTTCCTGCAGCTTCGCCTACAAAATAAATGTTCCCTGATGGCTTAAAAAGAGAGCTTGTCACAATCCCTTCGATTTTTTCAGTCCGTACAAACGGGTCATTTGCTGGAGAAAAAGCACAAAATGAGCCATTAATATAGGGAGCATGAACCCAATCAATTATATACACTGCATCCTGTGGATAACCCTTGTGCAAATCATCTGTCTCTACATGAATATACTTAGTCGGAAGATCCCATTTGAGCGCCTGTGTTATACTAGCAACCTGGGCCTTACAAGCGTCAAGAGAAAAAGGAGTACGCCAATAGAGCGTCAGAAACTTTTCATGCTCACTCATTGCAGCACCATACTCATTTGTCGAGATATAACCAGGTGGGCGTGCAGTTCCCAAGGCAGGTATGAGTATCTTTGTTATACTGCCTGGACATACACTGCGAATGCTTTCTAAACGATCCCGAGGAATCAGACCCTCTTCAATAGCTAACTTTTTATATGCTGAAACCGGAAGTGCTAGCACAAGAAGATCTGTTTCACTTGCCGTGCCATCTTCAAAAAGAAGCCGCAGGCGATTACCTGTACCTCTTGCAATAGCCGTCAATGGCTTGTTAAGCGTAATATCATTGTGTAGAAACTCTGCAAGTTTTTTTGTAAACAGATCATTGCCCCCTTTGACTCGATTAAGCGGAGCTTGTTGCGGACCTTGCTTGTAGACATCTGACATTCCACCAAGGCAAAGCTGAATAATCGATTCTTTATATAATTTAGCAGAGAGTTCTGCTGCCCGTGAACCAAAATAGCCCCACAAAAGCCTTTCTGTGAAGTCTTTAAGAAAAGGTTCATCTGGATAAAAATTATCTAATACCTCTTGGCCTGACTTAGATACCAGTATAATTGATTCAAGAATGCTGCGGGCTTTCCGAGGATCATTATCATACGATTGAATGAAACGGTAGGTTATATCACTAAGCTGATTATTCACTATCCCTAACCGCTTAAAAGGCGCTTGCCAATAGTCTATTTCAAGTCCGAGCTCTTCGGCCAGAGCTTGAAACATTTCTGGCTTTCCCCCATTTGCCAAGGACCATGCGCCAAACTCAGCTTGAATAGAAGGTACTGATAAAAGCCTTCCCCCACTACGAGATCGAGCTTCAAAAACCTTAACGTTGAGAGCAGCTTTCTTTAAACGATAGGCTGTTAAAAGCCCTGCAGGCCCTGCTCCAATAACGGTTATTTCAGATTTTTCAAATGCGTGCGCTCCGAGTACTGCCTCTATCAATGTAGAGTCCCTCCCTTTTTTTTAAAAAAAAACTATGTATTACTTTATCATTTTTTTTTGTTTATTCTAGGTCGGCATGGGAGTACGATACCCTACAACCGATCGTCTCAAAACTAGTAAGGAATATATGCTCTATATTTTCGCAGCACTTCTCTGTGCTTTCATAGGAGCAGGAGTAACGGTAGCCTCGAAACTCCTCACCCCCTCCATGTCGGCAGTAGCCTTTGCCTGTATTCGCTACAGCCTGGTAACCGTTGCACTAATACCCTTTTTTATCGCTCAGAAAGAATATCGGAACATAAAAACTCGTGATATCCCTGGAATGTTTATGCTGGGCCTCTTCTTAGTACTTATATATACGAGTTTTTTCTTTACCGCACTATCGTATACCACAGCTATCTCAGTTAGTCTCATAAGTGCCACAAGCCCCCTATGGATCCTCGTACTCGCTGCACTTCTTGGACAGATAGTACTTACTCGACTACAACTAACAGCAATAACTCTTTGCTTTGCAGGTAGTACCCTCGTAGTAACTCAAGGCAAAATCCTCTCCTATCAAAGTAGCACGCATATGGGGGAGCTTCTCGCTTTTGGGGCAGTACTCTGCCAAGCTCTTTACTCCCAAGCGCTGAGAAAAGTAAGCATGAACTACTCAACTCTTTTTGTAACCTTTGCAACAGCAGTTTCGGGCATTTTTTTTGTAGTTCCCTACGTTGCACCTCGAGAGTTGGTAAGCCTAGTCAGTCATCTCTCCTTAATGCAGTGGGGACTTTTTATAGGTATCAGCCTTCTTGGAAGTATCGCAAGTATCTTCTTATATGCATCTGCCTTAAAGCATGAAGGAATCTCACGTGTAAACTTAATCGCCTTTTCTTCGCTACCTCTCTTTACGGCAGTACTTGCGCAACAAGTACTTGGCGAGGTAACCTCAATTTGGCAAGTAAGTGGCGCAATGCTTATTGCATGCTCAATACTACTTGCCTGCAAACCAAAAAATGGGTGGTTTTTCGATTGAAAGCCTAGGCTCAGGTTCACATACCAACATAGTCTGCAAGAAGTACTCCGATTTGGTCATAGATTTTCATAATCTCGAGTGTTGGCACGATATAATTATTAGCCATGCAACTAAAGATAACCAACCGCCCATTCTTAGTGGTAACATATCCAGATAGAGCATTTACCGCTCCCAGCATCCCTGTCTTAGCTCGTACATTATTCGCTGCTGAGGTACCTATCATCCTATGCTCAAGAGTCCCATCAACTCCAGCTAGAGGTAATGAATCTAGAAAACTTGCACTATCTCGATGCGTAAGCATGTACTGAAGCAAGTATACTGTAGCTCGCGGAGTCAGTAAATTATGACGCGCAAGTCCAGAGCCATCGTGTAATTTCAGCGATTGCAGATCGATACCAGCTATCTCAAGAAAAGAGCGTCTCATCTCATTGCCTCTTGCTTCAGCAGGTTGTGGAAGTCCATATTGATCTACCCGGACCAACCCTTGAGCATTGCCTATGTGCCTCAGCAAAAGTTCAGCGTAGAGATTTTGGCTCACCTTGTTCATAAGTTTGACTATAACACTCATCGACTGGGAAGTAACATGTGCCACTTCGAATAACTTTGATACCGTACAGGGCTGAACCATTCGAGTAAGAGTATCCATACGACGTACTCCTTGCATGACTTTAATACCTCGACGTGCTAAGGCCTCTTTTAAAAGTGTCGCCGCAAAGAGTGCAGGATCATGAATTGCAATAAGCGACTTGAACTCCTTAGCTCCTCGAGGAATCGTTCCAAAAATTTCGATAGTATTGCTATTGAGCGGCCGATGTATACCAATACAGGTCTGCCCTGACTCGGATGTTCGGGCAGTATTAAGTATTTTTACGTACTTTGTTTGAGGCAACACGGTAATAGTAGGAGCTCTTCCTATCAAGCTCGGCGCCACGGTAAGCGATAGGCAATTATCGTTAACAGTTAGTGCGCTAATTTCAGCAGCATAATAGGCTTGTATATCATCACATTCCCATCCTGGACCGAGCTTCCTCGAGAGGAAAAAGCTCTCATCTCCAATAAGAGAACCGGTAATGCGCTTAATACCTTGTGCTTTGATCTGGTCTGCTAGGCTTTCAATTCCTGAATTAGTTTTTTGATACGCTAATGAATCTAGACTGTAGGGATTCTCAAGCTCAAATCGGCCAGATAGGGTAGGATCACCCCGTCCAAAGAGAATGAGATCTCCATGCACGACCCCAGCCTGCATAGGTTGTGTTGTATACACCGACGTCCTCATCGTAGAGTCAGGGCCCAGTACATGCAGAGCCACTGCCCCAGTAACAAGCTTCATCGTTGATGCTGGTAAAAAAGCTTTATCAGCATCCCGTTCAAAAAGGACCTGCCCCTCGGCTGTCATAATTAACATGCCCCAACGCATTGAGACAAACTTAGGCTGATCGATCAATGAAGAGATGCTCGTCTGCAGCTCCTTAAGGGCTCTTGAGTCAGCTGCAAGGGCACTTACGAAGAATACCAGGACTAGACCCAGCATCTTCCAGTTCCCATCAGTATGGTTACGGTAACTTGTAGCAAAGCTGAACCACATAGGGGAACTCCTTTAGGTATAATATCGAATCCTTTTATTCTAACGCTGAATCACATGAGAGGCAAGCTCGCCAAATTAATCTAATTATAAAATTGACGATCCATCATTTTAGTTTCTATTTACTTTTAGAAATTTAATTAAGTATACTCAAAATGTACCCATGGTGATTATAGCTCATATTAGCATACAAAGGGGGAAGGTATGAAATGGCTAGCATGCGTGCTCATTTTGAGCGTATATGCAAGTAGTTGCTGGGGTGCTCTTGAAAGATATGCGGTCGATTCCGACATCGAAGCTATTTTAGATGCCCACAGCCATGAAATTTATAAAAAGATCAAAAAGATTGATAGCACCATCCAATGGCATGGTGTCTGGCAATTTGATTGGCTTCCAGGCTACTATATAAAATATGGCCTTGAGCGCATCAAAGGGGTCGAACGAATAAGGCGATGCATAGAAACCTACGATCTTGATTGTCTCACAACGCCTGATAAACGCGTATACCACATTAAGGGTAGGCCTTACACACAAGATAATCTCAACTATGCGGTGGTGGTAAAAGCTATTGAACCGGCAGGAAAACAACGACCACTTACCCTTGAGCAGGTAGAGCAGCTTTGCACTATCATTCACAAAGCAGATTATGTAGATATGACCAGTACTAATTATATCCAAATGGCTGACGGTAAGCTCTGCTTAATAGACACTGAAGGAATCTTTAATGCAAGTAAGCGCATTAAAGGGTTTTTAAGAATGATCGGAACTCGGCACGATCTTAATAAAAATTATACCAAAGATGCTTTGAAGCATATATTTTGGGAAATAAAAGAAGAGCTCCGTAAACATCCTGAAAATATCTCATTCGCTCTACCCTATCTAAGAGAGCAATTAGAAGCACAGCCGCAACCCCATGCGTGGAACTACCTTTCCTACGCTCATGAATATTTTGATGACCTGGGGGGACTCCGATGATACTAAGAGATGCCATCCTGGTTAGCTCGGCCCTTTTTTCCTGTACTCTTCTGTTAGCAAGAAAAGAGGAGCTGTTTATTCAAACTCACCTTGTGGATGATAGGATAAGCGTCATACTCGATGAGCATAGCGAGCTCCTTGAAGCTCTTACACAAAAGACTAATCGTACACCCTATCAAAAACATGGCGTATGGCAATTTGATTGGCTCCCCAACTATTATGTAAAGTACAATACGAAGCGCCTTCTTATGAGGGAGGTCCTTGCAAAGTGCATCAAAGACTATGGTCTTAATCTGTTACATGTCCCGCAAAAGTATCTCCATCATATTGAAGGACGGCCCTATAATCTAACTAATCTTAATTATGTCATCATCGTTGAAGAGCTCACTGCAGATCCTGCTGCAGATACCGAGCCCATGAGTCTTGAGCAGGTTAAGCAGTTTATTACTCTTATTGAGAAAACCGGTCATTGCAGCACGTTTGCTCATAATTATCTGAGACTTAGTGATGGAAGAATCTCTTTTATTGATACTGATGGTACGTTTAATAAAGCAAATCCGATCCGAGGAATTATCGATCTTCTCAATCGCGACCTCTCATCATATTATTCTTCAAAAGCACTCTTATATATCGTAGATCGCCTTGCAGCGCATCTGGTGCTTCTCCACGGACAAGATCTCCAGACGGCACTCAATCGGATTGCCACCATGCTTGAAGATCAAGAAAAGTCCCTTGCTCGAAAACTCTCTACCTTACTTAAGGAGCGGCGTAAGGCACACAAGAAAACTCTCAAGGTACTTAAAGTACGTAAGCCTACCATAAAGGAGCGCCCATGATAGGTATACGAATACAGCTTTTTCTGGCGGCGAGCGCCCTCTGCTTACCTCTTTGTGCACAAAAAATTCAAGTCGAACGGTATCTCGTAGATCAAAAAATCGCAGAAGTCCTTGATGAACACAGCGACATCGTCGCTCAAAAACTCTTGGAGGTAGATTCCGGTTCAAAGAAACATGGCGTATGGCAATTCGACTGGCTCCCGGACTATTACATTAAGTATGGTATTGCGAGAATAGTTGGTATGGAAAAAATGAAAGAGGCAATGGAGCGCTGCCATTTGAGGTCCCTGACCGTTGCCGATAAGCGGGTATACCACGTAAAGGGTACCCCTACCACCCTTTCTAACCGGAACTATGCCATTGTGATCCAAAAAGTTCATGCTGCACGCAAACTACCGCCCATAACGGGAAAAGAGATGAAACAGCTGTGCAGGCTTATGCATGAAACCGGCTATATAAGTATGGCAGGACCTCGCAATCGAAAAGGCCCTAATTATATACGTACAAAAGATGGAAAGTTCTGTTTTATCGATACCGAATCCCGCTATGAGTCTGACCATCTTCTGAAGGGGTTCCTACGCTTAATAAGAACGCATGACTTTACCAAAGATCTTTCCAAGGAAGCCTTGCAGATCGTCTTTTTGGAGGTGAGGCAGTTGCTTGAACAGAACCCTTCAGAGATCAGAGCTACGCTTGAGGAGATCCAACAGTACATAGATGAGAAAGAGACTCCACCCTCGTGGGACTATAGGACCTATTTTGCACAGTACTTTAGGGACCTTATGGGTCGTGCCAAGGTACGATAATCCGAATATTAAAATTCAAATGTGCATTTTTATAATAATATTGAAAAACTAAAAGCTAAATTGCTATAATAATAAGGGTTAAGACCAGAACATCGAAAGAGGGGGACATGAATTCGATGAAGCAAAAGCTCCGCAGGAGCTTATTCTGCGGGTCATTAGTCGTTCATGCAGCACTACTACATGGAGGCTTAGTTGGCTCGCTCGAAGTTGATGAAACATTTATTGAACAGCATAGGGTAAGTGAAAAACTTGCAGCAATACTTGATCAACATAGCAAGGAATTAGCACGTCTTGTCGATGCGGTCCATGCTACGGAGCGTCAAAAGCATGGGGTTTGGACTTTCAAATGGTTACCCGGTTATTATGTTAAGTATAACGTCTCGAGGATGGTAAAGCGTGAGCGAATCTCCCTATGCATTCAAGAGGAAAATCTGCATCTTCTCCATACTCCAGAAAAATATCTGTATCACCTTAAGGAAAGACCTACTGAATTTACGAGCCTCAACTACGTGGTTGTTTGTAAAAAGGTACATGATTCTAAAGATGAGTATCTTATTCCCATGGACCTTGAGCAGGTACAACAATTTATTATGCTTATCGAAAAAACGGGCCATTTAAGCACCTTCGAGCCTAATTTTCTCAGATTATCAGACCGAAGAATCTCCTTTATAGACACTGATGGTAGCTTCAATCGCGATAAGCCTAATACCGGCTTTGTAAGATTGTTAGATCGCAACCTTTCGCACTACTACACGGCAGAAGCTCTTGCCTATATTCTTGATAAAATTGCTGAGCAGCTTGTACTAGAGACCGATGATAAGCGACGAGACAAATGCCTCTCTGATCTTGACCTCTACGTAAGGCGCCAAAATGCTAAGGTTCGGGAAAAGATAATCAAAGAGCTTGCAGAATATACGCGGTACTATCTTAAAAAAAGAGATAAAGGAACCAAATGAAATGCTGTGCCCTGAGCCTACTACTCATTTCATCTCAGATCGCTCAAGCCTACACTGTCCTTGATCATATAGAGCAGTACCTGGTTGATCAGCAGGTTGCTAAGATTCTTGATCGGCATAGTAGCTCCCTATTTACCAAGCTAAAGAACGTCGATAAGCATGGCGGTCAACATGGGGTCTGGACGTTTGATGACCTTCCAGATTACTTTGTAAAGTTTGGACTCAGTAGAATCTGGGGCATGGAACTTATGCAGCAGGTTATCGATATCAATCATCTCGATCTTATCACCCTACCTGACAAGCGCATCTATCATCTCAAAGGACGCCCACGCCTGGTCAATAACGTAAACTATTGTGTCGTCGTAAAAAAGGTACATCCCCAAGGTTCTCATCAAGTCACTGAAGAGCAGATGCGCCAGCTTATTATACTCATTCGAGAAACTAAATACATTAGTCTAACCCATGACAACTACTTGCACGTAAAAGATGGTAAGCTCTGTATCATCGATACAGAATCGAACTATGATGCCGATCTTGAAGTTAAAGGATATTTACGACTTCTTGGCTATGGACATAACCCAGCAACCGACTTTACTGAAGGCGCCTTAAAGCTTCTCTTTAAAGAGATGAAGCGTCTTTTAGATCAAGAACGCGATCCTGCAAAGGTACAACGTACTTTAGAAGAAGCAGGAAACTATCTTCATCAGCATAAACCTCAAAAGTGGGACTTTCGAACCTACTTCAAAGAATATTTTGCTGGTTACAGGATAGTTTAGAATTCAAACCCACCCTTAACCCAGACTGACCATTGGTTTAAAGAAGAACGATCCTCACGAAAGAGCGCATCAAACTCAACTTCACCACCAATACCAAGATACGGGGTTGCACACCAGTCACAATCATAGAAATTGTACCCGAGGTACCCAAATACCTTATGGGTTGCTTGCGATGGAGAAGTTCCGCTTGCCTTATGAAGGTCATGCACAGTCACTAGTTTTGGAGGGGCTGAAATAAATGCTTTCTTGACGTCAGGCCCTTCAATTGAGCCTTCTTGCCGACTAAAAGCGGTAACCACAATATCTGACGGACTCACCTGAGGTGCAGGTTGAGCATTATCAGTGTGGGCTCCACGTCTAATCGTTGCATGGCTTTGCGATGAGTTAAGAGGGACATCCCCCACAAAGGAACCAAACTGCATACCATCTGTCATATATTCAAGGCCACATACGCCCTCCGTACCTTTTATAGCATAGATACGTTCATCTGAGCACGAATTAATATGCACATTTTCTTTCGTACGTCCATAAAAGTTATAGCCGATATCAACAATAATATGGGGAGTCCGAACAGCAAGCTTAGCACTTACATCACCCTTCGCTGCTATGCTTACTGATGCTGGGCGAGTAGCAAAGTTAACGGCATTAATAAGCGAGCCTGCATAGGTAAATTGACCATCTTCTTCAGTAAGCTCTTTAAGCAACATATATCGACTTAGAGGGCCATTATTACAAAAATCAAAGGTGCGCATCTGAGTATTTTTAAACATATGAACGACATTACCCTCGAGGTACAGGGCAAGGTTACTGTGAGCGTCGCTCTCTAAAAGAATCCAATGGCTGCTCACCCCAACTCCCAACTCAAAATGATGGGCATTACCCACAAGAGGCTGAAAAAGTTCTCGTGCCGTAAACTTTGTCCCGGTAGGCAGTACTGCTTGCGCATAGAATCCTAAATGGGAAGTATCAGTTTGCCTAAAGTCATACCCAACAATAAGATCTATATCAGCAAGTCCGGTCTTTGTTTGAGGGCCATTTTTTATGCGTCCATACGCCCAGGGAGTTTGCATGTCGCCAAAGGTATGCTGTCCACTCAGTGCCTTAATAATATCACACTGAGCAGGTACCGCTTCGTCTGCCATATAGCATGCAGGGAAGTCAGGACAAGGCTGCGCACTTTCTATTTTTTGACAGAGATTAAGATTCCAGCGAGTATGCACTATCGGCAGATGTACACGGGCATACAACCCACACACAAGGGGATCAAGTCCTATGAAGAATTGGTTATCAAAGACGATATTTTCAATAGTAGGCTCGATGGTCACGACACCACGCAAAGTATCTGACAACCCAAAATTATCAGCAAGCAACTCACAGCAACCTCTGTTAGGAACCTGACTTCCGGCAAACCGAAGCACAGTCTCTCCAAAAAGCTCTCGTGCAATCCTCTCAGGTCTAAACGAATGATAATAGCCAAGAACGTGGCCGGTCGTAAGGTAATACTCTCCTACATCAAACTGATGAATAAACTCTTCCCAGCCTGCTAATTCTCGCGCAGTGTTGGTACCTTGTGATCGAGGAATAAATGCTGAATAAGGGGGTAGCTCTCTCATACTACAATCAGTCCGACCACGGCACACACCCCGTGACGCTCTGGGATCAATAAAACAGGCACAAGCTGTGTCATTGCAAAATTCTCCATTGTCCTTACAGGCACCACAGCCTACTGATACCTGGTCACTTACAGCACGGGTTACTCCTGAGAATTTGGGACAATTAATACAAGAAGTAGTTCCGCAGACACTGCAGCCTCCTTGGATGACTGCCGGAATAATAGTTGGAATACTCTCTTGTGCATACAGTAATCTGCTTGGGACAAGAAAAAGGATAGTCACCAAGGGTGCAAAGAAAAAAACTTTACGGGAAACAAGAACCTGCATTATTGGTACCTCGTAGATGGCATCATGTACGCCATGGTATGATTTGAGCTATGTTCTTAGATGTACCAAAGAAACCGAATAATAGCAAATCACAAGGCAGTGCGTTAGCGCCAGTAGTACCAAGAGAGTTGCTCATGAAGACGCTTTACATAAAAGTTTGTTATCACACAAACCCAATAAGGATAGAGTACTAAGAGAAAGAAGAACCAACCAAATAGGCCGCACTGGGGAATATAAGGATCAAGTAGCATAGATACAAGATATCCAGCCGAGAGTATTAGCCTGAAAAAAGCATAGAGTAACAAGAAAAATGGATAATTATAGGCAAGCATAAGGAACGCCCTCCCTACCGCTTGCAATGAAGCCGTAATAGTTTTCTCCGAATCAAGCATAAAGAGGACTACAAGGATAATAAAAGGTGAAAGAAACATAAGCATAGTCCCCAACGCCTCGGTGCCCGGTAACCAGAATTTTCCTGATACAAAAAAAAGTCGCGATAGACCGTCATACACATACCAGAGTATTTTAAAACCCAAAGAATTCTGTGCTTGTGCAGCAAGATAAGATGACTTACTCTCAAGAATGAGCACCCCAAAAAAGAGGTACCAATCTACAAAAATGAGCCGCTGCCAATAGGTACTATTTTTCGGTTCCATAGAAGGACGTGCTGCACGAGCAATAAGCACCGCATAAAATGATCCGAGTAACAGGGGTAGAGAAAGCACAAGTCCCACTAAGAGGGTTATAGGTAAGAACCATGCATGGAGTAAAGATCGGTATACAGACATAAGAGTGCGCAATGAAACTAAGAGGAGAAGTCCTATGTCTTTCCTAAAGATTTCAAGAGACTCTCTCCATGAGGCTTTATAAGATTCAATCTTCCACATCTTCTGTACTTTCTTGCATCATCTCTTGTATATTTATCAACTATATACTACTATAGCTAATATTGGATACCGTGACAGTTATTGAGAATACCATGTTTAATCAGTATAAACATTTAGTAGAGAGCTATTATCATTTTTGGCTAAGGTTAGCTAACTTTGGAAAAAAAGCTAGCGTCTTTCCCATCGATTTTAGTGAGCACTGGCTGCGTGTTATTGGCAAAAAAAAAGTGCCTCTCACTATTTCGGTTCTTTGCATTGCACTGATCCAGTGCTTCTATGCAATTTATCCGATGCTGCTTGAAAAAATCATCCACCTTGAAAGCTTTACGCTCTTTCTGTATCTGATCGCATTCTGGCTTTTTATTATAGTTCTTGAGTTCGTGTCAGTTTATTTTGCTGCATTTTTAGAAGTACAGTGCGTGAACAGTATACTGTACAATGCCATTGAACATTTCCTTACGGTTGATCCACTTTACCATACCCTAAAATCCACCGGAAAACTCTTTGTCAAAGTAGAACGATGTGCTCGTGCCTATGAAAATTTCATCGATATGATGTTATGGGATATCTTACCGGTTATTATAAGTGTGCTCAGTGTTACCATCACCTTTTTCTTTCTTGATCGTACGCTTGGATTAACCTGCTTAATTTTGTTAGCGTTCATCGCGGTCATTAATATAATCCTTAACTTATTTACCAGCGCTTCCTTTGAGAATAATATGATCGATGCGGATGACTCATTAAAAGCAGTTGCTGTAGAAAGTCTGACACAAGTACAGCTTATACGTTCCTCATTTGCTACCCATGAAATTGCAGATCTCACTAAACAAAAGGCAAAAGATCTCATGGATATCGAAGGAACGGCATGGCTCGCTTTTGCAGCATCGGTGACCATTTCACGACTTTTTTATTTAGGAAGCATTTTTATACTTGGCTGGTTAGTGTTCTCATTAATCAAGGATGGCTCATTAACGGTCATGCAAGGGGTGGCTGTTCTCTATACCTACATTAACGGAACATATGAAGTGATAGAGATTGGAAGGCGTATTAGAAAAGTTCTTCGAGCAACCACACGCATAGATGATCTTTACCTATTTATCCAAATGTTTGGCAAACAAACCTATCCGGTACTTGCAGCTCCAGAGGCTATGCCTGTTATACCTGCAAAAACGGATATAATTACGGTATCTGCTAAGGACATTCATTTTTACTATAATCCTCAAGCAAAAATCTTTGATGATCATACCTTTTTCATAGAGGTTCCGCGCAGTCAGCCGAAGAAACTCTATGGTATTATCGGGCCCTCGGGAATAGGTAAAACAACTTTTCTCTCTCTCCTTGGCGGTCAATTAAAACCTGATAAAGGTCATGTTCTTGTTAATGGAGTACCCGTCTATAACGTAAATGACGAAATACGGCGAAGCCTTATTTGTATGCAAGGTCAGATTGCAAGTAGCTTGAGTGGAACGGTCTACCGAAACTTGCTCTTAGGACTACCTCATGACAAGGTTATCTACACTCATGAAGAGATCGTAGAAATACTTACCCAGGTAGGAATCTGGGATGTCTTTAAGAAAAAGCAGGGACTTGAAACCCCCATTGGTGAAGCAGGACTTACCCTCTCAGGTGGGCAACGACAACGCTTAAACTTTGCCAGTCTCTATATGCGCGCAAAGTATTATAACCCGGCTCTTATTCTTATTGACGAACCTACAAGTAGTCTTGATGAAGTCAGTGAAATGGCTATCACTAAGATGATTAGCGAGCTTGCGCAAAGTGCGCTTACTATCGTTATTGCACATCGCTTAAAAACTATTGAGGAAGCTGTGGGTATCCTCGACTTTTCATTGATCGACAAAGAAAAAGATATTGTCTTCTATCCACGAGCAGTTCTTGAAAAGAAATCACCCTACTATCAAAGACTCATGCAAGGCGCCATTTCAATCGAAGATCATTAAGCCCACTTATTTCTTTCAGACAGATTTAGTGAGAAGTCGGCCCTCATACATAGGCCAGATTTAGCCAGTAGCGGGTATACCGCAATTCACCAGTTTTTAGCAAGGCTCCCCTACTAACCAGGTCAACTAAATCGCGAGTAGCCGTAGCACGAGGTGTTTTTGTAATAGAGATATATTTTTCAGCACTTAAACCTCCCTGAAAGCCATCGGGCCCTTCTGCAAACATCCTCAACAAAACCTTTTCTTGTCGTTGATTGATTTTTCCTGATAGCGCCGTAAGCATTTTAGACTTCTGCATCAAAAAGTTGAGAAGCCTCATCGAATCTTGCTGAGCTTGCAGGATTATGTGGGCAAAAAACTCAACCCCGTGCTGTACCTCAACCGTCCTATTACATCTTTCAAGTTCTGTATAATAGGCCTTTTTGCGTTTTTCAATGCACTTTGAAACTGCAATCAAAAGAGGTTGTTGAGCTCCTTGGGAGAGAACTTTTTCCACAAGAACTCTGCCTATCCTTCCATTTCCATCTTCAAAGGGATGAATACTTTCAAAGTACACATGTGCAAGAGCAGCTCGTCCTAAAAGAGTCTCTGAAGTGCCTGAAGCATTATACCATTCGATAAATCTCGTCATTTCTTTGTATACATTCTTTGAAGGGGGCGCTTCGAAGTAGATGCGTCCATCACCATGACCAGAAACAATCTGCATCGGCTCTTTATGTGTCCGATACTGTCCGCATTCTTCAAGACTGGACCAATTTTTTTTAAAGAGCATCCCATGCCATTGCCAAAGCATTTCGTGGCTAAGCGGTGCATCGTAGGTCTCATATACGTTACAGAGAAGCTCAGCCATCCCCGCCTCTTTATTAGATTGATTCTTACTATCATCATGCAACCCAAAGTGCTTTTTAATTGATGATACTAAACTTTCCCGGTCGAGAAGCTCTCCCTCAATTTTTGAACTTTCTAATCCTTCTTGAGTGAGCATCTCAATTATAAATTGAGTTCTATCCTTCTCACCTGTAGTGCATAACAAAGCATAGCTGCTGCCTGCTCTTAAAAGAAATGTTCTTTCAAGCTCAGTTATGCTATCAGGGTTATAGGTAAAATTCGGCCATGTAGCCAGCTGCCAGTTCCACTGCATAGGTCATCCTCTATAACTCATATTTTATCATTTTATGAGTTATAAGGCAAGTTTCTATAACTCATCGAGCTCATGAGAGGTATTCCTGCCTGGGCTTATGATACAATGTACTGATTACGGGGGGGTAGCCTAACAAGATAGACAACAAAAAAGAGTGGGTTTTAAGGCCCACCCTTTTGTTTGTTTCAAAACTTAGAAACGATTTCTAAAACCGCCATCACGTGGACCACGGTCACCGCCGCGATCACCGCGGAAACCACCACCCGAACGGCCACCACCACTGCTTCCGCCGGTGCGTTCTGGTTCGCGCGCTTCGTTTACACGAATGCGACGACCTTCAATTTCAGTTTCATTAAGCTTATCCATAGCTTCTTTCGCTTGCTCATCTTGTGGCATTTCGACAAAGCCGAAACCACGAGATTGGCGGGTTTCACGATCGAAGAGAATTCGAACTGACGATACTTCGCCAAATTGTTCAAATGCTTGTCGAACCGTATCATCCGTTGTAGAGCGGGAAAGGTTTCCTACGTATAGTTTCATTCAAGAACCTCACAAAATAGATGTTAGAAAAATGTATCAAAATACTTTTAGGTACTACCTACTTGTGAGTGCAACTAGACTACGTCAGAATTGGATCAAACAACAAAAGGATTTCCAGTAAAAGCTATTACTTAAGATACACGAGTAACTCAAGAACGTCAAGAACGAGCTCAGTACCCCCTAAGATCCTGCCCCATTAAAATGACCTGATCCCATCAGCCACACGTTCGTATTGGATACAACAATGGCGCACCATTACCTTCTTTTCCCTACGCCAATTTTAGGGCATAAGGGACTCAAAACACATTGGGAACATTTGGGTGAGATGGGTACACAGATATTCTGGCCCCACATAACGAGATAGGTATTAATATCCAGCCAATATTCTTGTGGAATGAGCCGTTTTAATTCCCTTTCCGTTTCATCAGGATGGGTCGTCTGGATCCAGCCAAGCCTATTGGCAATCCTATGTACATGGGTATCAACGCAAATAGTGGGTATTTTGAAGGCACTACCAAGTACGAGCTGGGCTGTTTTCCGCCCAACTCCCTTTAAGGAGAGGAGCTCCTCCTCGGTATGCGGTACATTTCCCTTAAACCTCCTAATAAGCTCTTGGCAAACCGATCGGACAGTTTCGGTCTTCTTACGATAAAACCCAAGCGGATAAAGAAGTTCCTCGAGCTCTTTAACAGG
This sequence comes from uncultured bacterium, assembly GCA_963819815.1. Classification (GTDB taxonomy): domain Bacteria; phylum Babelota; class Babeliae; order Babelales; family Babelaceae; genus PRDV01. The sequence goes on along the minus strand of CAWFXL010000001.1, from coordinate 135,868 downwards.
CATCTTAAGCAGCTCCTCAGGCGTACGCACTCGCTCAAAGAGCTTTTTACTCACCGGATAGGTGGCTGTATCTTTTGCACGGAGGCTCAAAAGACACGAAATAAGGATAATAAACGGGTCCCGCCCATAGTCTTTTATGAGGGACGTCGTTAAGGTCGGAGGCATATCTTTTGTTGCCTCTTTTAAAAGCTGTATAATGCGTACTATTTTTTCCTGAAGCTGCATGACACTCCTTGCTACCTATGGGCTACTTTACCTTTTTACTGCCCATTAGACAACAAAGGAGACCCGCCAACCATTTGACCAATAGATTAGTTTGTTTAAATTAATAGTACAAGCAGTACTCATGTATATACACCCTCATGAGAGGGAACTAGAGATATTAGGGATGAACCACTTATTGGAAGCACTCACCTCTTTTCTTGTTAATCCGTATATAACGTGTGGCGCGCTCATCCTTGTGAGCCTTGCCAAGCTCGTTATTGGCCGGTTTATTGTGAAGTTTTGGTATAATAAACCACAGCTCAGGGCACCTCTTTTTCTATTACTCATATTTCTTTTCGGAACGCTCCTTGATGATGCTACCTATATTGGATCGATCGTTTTACGAAGGATTCTTGAAATACAGGGCGATATCCCCCTTTTTACTCTCTATTGCCGAATTTCTCTGAGTCTTTTTATCAGTGCACATCAGGCATTAGCCCTCTTTTTTGAATACCTCTTAACCCAAAGAATTAAGTGCACCTTCCTTCATAGTTTAAACCTTCTATGCAATCTCCTGTTCACCAGTTTTTTCTTATATGAAGCTGGAGCCTATTATGGAATTCCGGTAGTTACATCGAGCAGCGAATATCTCCTTGAGCATAACGTAATTTCTGCGAGCTATTGTTATGTATTTATCTTGTATTTGGGCCTTTTTATATTCCTTATACGAAAACTGCGCACCAGAACACTTCCTAAAATTTTGGCTGTCCAGGTACAGTCATGCCTCCTATACCTCTTTCCTTTTTCCTTGCTTCTGTTTGGTGATGGATGGTACACCATTTTTAGTGCGGCACATATTCCTTTCCCCTTAGGTCAATACTCCTGGGCCACTATTGGTGCCCTCTGCAGCGCCTTTCTCCTGATAACTTTGAGTAAAAAAATGCTCGGCTTGAGATTGCTTAATTTACATTCAGATGTCACCTCAAAGGTACCTTTTAACTTTCTTACTAATTTTAAAGACATCTTGGAGCAGGTGAGGTATGCCTCAGCAGTCAATGAACTGTGTCATATCACCCAAACCTTTTTCCACACAGCCTTCGGTATACGACTCAGTTTTACCCGACTCTTCATTAAAGATGCCCCAGTCACTTCGCCAGAAGCCATAGGAGCAGCGCTAAAAATTGAACAATTTCTGAAGGATGACGAACCGTTACGTGCTGCTTTAGCCCGCGATAAAATATTTATTCGGGAAGCCGTAGAATTTTCTTTTTTCTATGAGGCTTCAGATCTCAACAGAAAAATTCTTGCTTTCCTTGATATGCTCCATGCTGATCTCTTTGTACCGATTTACGAACAATCAAAGATTGTTGCCTATATTATGGTAGAACGCGATGCACGACCTGATAAGCTCTACACAAATAAAGAACGGGATGAAATGCTCGTATTTACCTCGTATATAAGTAATGTCATTTCCGCACTTCAACAGACTAGTATGGAGGCTTTACATGTACAAAAGAAACAGCTTACTGAAGAACTTTATCATAAGCATCAAGAAATTAATCAGTACAAGGAGCTCATACGCTCATTCATGCGCACCTCTCATGAGCGAAAAATCGGTATCATCTCCTATAAAAATCGCACGTTTTCATATGCCAATGAGGCCGCTCATGACCTCGTGGGCTTTGATCTAAATAAGCTCTCGGGACATCCACTCACCAAGATATGCACGACCGTAGCACAAAGGGTTGAACAATATAAAACCGCACAGATAGCCTATGGTAAGGATACACGTGGCACTAAGCTGGTGATCTCAGGTATTCCAAATGCAGATACGACCTCAAGTATACTCCTACTCTACTATCCAGAAATTTCAGATCTGTTAAAACCCCATGCTGGGTATCTGAAAGATCCCTCCTGTTGGGACTATGTTCTCTATTTAGAAACGACCCAATCGGGGCGGCTTATTAATGAACTTATTCCTGGCACCTCTGAGGCACTTTTGTCCTTTAAAATCGGACTCCTTTCTGCTGCATTAACCAGAAAAGCTGTCCTTCTTTCGTTGCCTGAGGAAGATCTGCTTGCAGCGGTAACATCACTCCATTCGATAAGCCTAAGGAGAAACTTGTACACCCTCAAGCTTACCCGACGCGAGCAGCATGATGAAATCGCCACACAGCTCTTTGGGATCAATGACCTCCTGGGCGGTAGTCAATCTGAAAGTCTGCTTAGCAAGCTCGATGAATCAGGCACCCTCTTTATTCAAAATCTAGAACTGTTAAGTCTCACCTCACAAGAGGGCTTGGCCCAGTACATCCGCATGGGATACTTTTATAAAGTGAAAAGCGACCAAAAAATAATGAGCTCTGCCCGCATCATCTGTTCAACGTCAAAAGATCTTTCAGTATTAGTAAGTGAAGGAGTCTTTTCTCAAGAGCTCTTTGAGCAGCTACAAGCAACTACCATTAGTCTCCCTTCATTAACTGACCTTGCTCATGAAGATATAACCTTGCTTGCACAAGGATATGCTGATCAACTAATCACTACTGATACGTTTAAAGACCTCTTGAGTATCACACCAAAGGAAACCTCACAGCTTATCAAGGAATGTCCTCTCAGCTTGCAAGAACTTAAAGAGCGAATTCAAGAGCTGCTTCTTGAAAAGTCCCGATCACACAACATCACAGACATTGAAAAAATCGATCCGGTTAATAGTAGTACCGATCCGGTCATTGCTCAAGCTGTAAGACTGGGTAAAAAAGCACTCCGCGATCCACACATAATGGCTCAGCTTTGGTACACCTTCAAAAATCAAAGCAAAATTGCTCATCTTCTTGGGGTGAATAGATCTTCGGTGAACCGTAGATGCAGAGAGCTTAATTTGGGAAGCAACCAGCCACCAACTTGAAAACTGTTAGCACCAAGAAAGAGCCCCTCGAAATTCGAGGGGCTCTTTCTTGTAACTTTAGCTTAGAACGGAAACCGCGCTTCGGGGCAAGTTGTAGAAACCGTTGAACGCTTTGCTTGCGCAGATACTTCAACTACTGCTCCTGTCATTAATATAGCGAGAAATACGCTAAGAATCAGCTTTGTCATCGTCACTCCTATTGGATATATAAAACAACCACTACAATTCAAAACTCATATAGCCGCCTACTATAAGCTGCTACCCGCAGGTATATTATTTTTTTGTACAGTTCTTATAGAGGATTCTATAACAGTTCTCTCGAAAGTCAACCAAAAGTGAACAGGAACGTCTTGGGTCTAATATAAAAATATAGATTGGGGCACTTTCCCCTCAGTGATAGCCTCGGATACCTTAGCCATAAATTAAGAACCCCCTCGAGATTCGAGGGGGTTCTTAATTTTAAAGTTAGAATAAGTTAGAACGGAAATGGGCAGACTGCATAAGTTTTGGCAGCTTCTGACCGAGTCTGTGCAGAAAGTTCTGCTACTGAACCAATCATTACCATAGCAAGCAAAGCACTAAAAATAAGCTTTGTCATCATCACTCCTATTTGAATAATAATAAAAACCAACCCACTACAATTCTCAGAACCTAAACAGCCGCCAAGTAATTACTATACGCTGCTGCTCGAAGTTATATTATTTTTATGTTACGTGCAGTTCTTCTAAATTATTGTATAACGGTTTCTTCAAAAGTCAACCAAAAATAAATAAGAAATTCTTAGGGAGAACAATAAACTTTTAAAACGTAGATTTGGGGTACATTCCCCTCAATAGTAGCTGCAAGACCTAACTATAAAGAAAGCACCCCTCGAATTCGAGGGGTGCTTTCTTTATAGTTAATACTTTAGAACGGAAACGGGCAGATTGCATAAGTTTTAGCAACCTCGGACCGAGTCTGTGCAGAAACTTCAGCTACTGCACCAGTCATTAGTATAGCGAACAATGCGCTAACAATTAGTTTAGCCATCGTTACTCCTTTTTGAAAATATATTAAAAAACCACCAGCTACAATTCCTTAGCTTCAAGTAGCAACCATTGCGCACAATTTGACATTAGCTGCTACGGAGTTAAACTCTTTTTGATTAGATTTTCTGTAAAGTGATTCTATAACAGTTTTTTCAAAAGTCAACAAAAAGTTTAGAACTATGCAATATCTGAGTTCCATCTATACACTATTGAGTAATCAGTATGTCACGCTTGGCATTATGATTGGTGCATGGCTTTTTAAAGCGATCATCTTCTTTGGCTGTATATTCTACTATTTCTCAGCAAAAAGCCGCCGAATGCTCTTGGTCTGTCTTTTGTTTTTCCTTGGTGGATTACTTGCAAATGATCTTACCTTTATCTTGCAATATTGGATTAGAGGTATTAATCACATTGTGGGGGATATTCCTGTCTTCACTCTTTATTGTCGTATATGTTGGTCAATTTACATAACGCAAATTCAAACGATTGCACTTTTCTTTGAATTTTTGCTCCACAAACGAATCACCTGGCATCCCCTCACGACTACCCTTCATATACTAGTTAATATTGCCATCAGTTGCACGTATCTCTATCACGCGTTCATTAATTATGGAATTCCTCCGCTCAATCCAAGAACAGTCAATTTTGAGATGGACCTTATCCAAGCGATTCATTTTTACTTGCTCTTTTTCCTTCTCATTCCCCTATTTTATAGGGTACTGCGTGATAGTAACCGAGAACTTCCTACTATTTTACGGCAACATATTCGTGTATTTACCAGTTTCCTTATTCCCTTTATAGGCTTTGACCTTCTTAATAACTCCGGTCAAACACTCGCCTGGATCATTCCGACAGCCTGGTATCATAGAATTAATCTTCTCTCGCTTACGAGTCTCTTAAGTAGTGCCGCCATTTATCTCATTATTCAAAAAATGTTAGGCCTGAGGTTCCTTAATATCAGAAAGACCGTCGAATCAAAACAGAAATTTAACTTCATCACACAATTTAAAGATATTTTGGAGCAGCTAAGCTATGCAAGTGCACTCAAGGAGCTTGCCCAGCTCACTCAGAGTTTTTTTCAGACTGCTTTTAGCATCCCTCTAGGTCGTGTAAGACTTTATATTCGTAAAGCAGATTCAGAGCAGGATGATCACAACTACTATGATATTGCGCAGACAACAGCAAAGGTCGAGCAGTATATCGACAAGCAAGAAGTGGTTACCCAGGCATTACATAAACTAAAAATATTTATACGAGACGACATTCATTTTTCCGCCTTTTATGAAGATGATGCTCAAAATCAGGAAATTCTTCAATTCCTCAACGAAATTAATGCCGACGTGTTCCTCCCAATCTTTGAGAGATCTGGTATCTCCGCCTATATCATTGTAGAGCGTGATGCACGACCGGGCAAACTGTACACTAATAAAGATCGAGATGAAATGCTCGTGTTTACCACCTATGTGAGCAATATTATTAACATTCTCAAATATAGTAATTTAGAAGCACTTCATCAGAGACATAAAGTGATTAGCGAAGAGCTGTATTACAAGCACCAGGAAATTAATCAATATAAGGAAAGTATACGCTCCTTCTTACGCTCAAATAAAGAGCGTAAAGTCGGTATCCTCTTTTATAAGTATCGTAAGTTCACCCTAGCAAATGAGGCCGCTCAAGAGCTTGTCGGGATAGATTTAAATGCGAATGAAGGCCACCCTCTTACTCAGGCAATCCGAACACTTGCTCGTCGTGTGCAAGAATTTAAGACCTCGCAAACTACCTTTGCACATGACGCAAAAGGACAAAAAATTATTATAAATGGTATCCCAAGCCTTGAAGAGCGGGCAACGATTGTCTTGATTCATTATCCCGAAGTTTCAGATATCATCAAAACTCACTTTGACGAGCTCAAAGATCCTTCCATGTGGGACTACGTTCTCTATTTAGAAACGACACAATCAGGCCAATTAATAAACAGACTTATACCAGGAAATAGCGAAAAGCTCCTTTCCTTTAAAATTAACCTGCTTTCAACGGCATTAGGTAAAAAAGCTACGCTCCTTGATCTGCCTGAGGAAGATCTTATACCAACCGTTGAAGTACTCCATAACATAAGCCTCCGACAATCACTCCATACCATAAAACTTACTTCTCCTGAGAAACAGGACGATGTTGCTGTAAAACTCTTTGGCCATAATCCGCTCATAAAAAAAGATGGCATTCAGCCCCTGCTTGAAAAACTAGATAATATCGGAACCCTCTTTATCCAGAATGTTGAATATTTAGGAACAGAGACTCAAAATTATTTAGCAGAGTTCATTTCACTTGGTTATTTTCATAAATTTAAGAGCGACCATAAAGTATTTAGTAACGTTCGCATTATCTGTTCAACCAACAAAAATCTTCTGCAGCTTGTCCATGAAGGCGCCTTCTGTCAGGAGCTCTATGATGAGCTTGAACAAACCTCATTGGTTATGCCTCCAATGCATGAGCTTTCAGAACCTGAGGTCACTGCTTTAGCTCAAGGATTTGCCGATCAAATTGTTACTGAAGATACCTATAAAAACTTGCTCTCATTAACTGATAAAGATACCTCAAAACTCTATGATGAACGGCCATTAAGCTTACGTGCCTTTAAAGATCGAGTACATCAACTCCTTGTCCAAAAATCGAGTAAGCATAATATTTCTGAAGTTACTAAATTTGATCCCGCTTATAACGTTTCAGATCCAGATATTGCTCATGCAGTGCGGCTAGGCAAAAAGGCTCTCAAGGATCCTCATGTTATGTCTATCCTCTGGCATAAGTTCAAAAGTCAAAGCAAAATTGCTACCCTCTTAGGGGTTAACCGCTCATCGGTTAACAGACGCTGTCAAGAATACAACCTTAAATAAGGGAGTATTATGTATATTCCCCACATTCTTTCAGCACGCATGAGGCATATACTTTTCCTGATATTCTTCGCGCTTTCAACGATCGTACTTTATTTATTCCATCTACAAATTAGTCAGATGCATCAGTTTAAGAGCCTGAGTAAGCGTAACTATCTCAGAACGGAAAAGGTTGCCTCACCTCGAGGAAACATTACCGACCAACAGGGTACGCTGCTTGTCACAAACAGACCGGTCTATTCCTTACTGTGGGAAGGTAGCGGTAAAGTAATGCTTTCAGCAGGACAACGGCAGAGTGCGCAACAAGCTCTCCTTCTATGCAATCTCGACCAAGAAGTCATGCATGATATAGAGATAGCTGAGAGACGTTCTTCGAAACTTAAGCTCGTACCTGATATTTCCTATGAGCAGCTCAGCGCAGTTCTTGAAACTGTACCTACCTCCAGGAATCTTACTATAAAGCAGAGCTATGAGCGATGCTATCCCTACAGCACCACTGCCTGCCATATTATAGGATACCTAAGCGTTAAAGAATCACTCCAAGGAAAAATGGGCCTTGAGAGGTTGTATGAAGAAGATCTCCAGGGCCAAGCAGGACAAATACTTAAGGTTACCAATGCCATAGGCAACCCCTTACATGCCCATACCATCTCGCACGCCCTTGCCGGGAAAACACTTCAAACGACCTTAAACCTATCGTTTCAGCAGTTTGCTGAAGAGGTATTTCCTCAGGGTCTTGAAGGGAGCATCATCTTTATGGACGAGGACGGGGCCCTTGAAGTAGTTCTCTCACGACCTTCATTTGATCCAAATATCTTTCTTAAACCTATTACCCACTCCCAGTGGAGCCTTCTGCAGGAGAAAAAAGGCTTCATGAATCGGGCCTTCAGCGCATGTTACCCTCCTGCGTCCCTTTTTAAGCTGGTAAGCCTCGCGGCTGGGCTTGAAACAGGCGTTGTCACCCCTCATACTCATTGGAACTGTCGGGGCTATACTGATTTCAAAGGAAGACACTACCATTGCAACAATGATGCCGTACATGGTGCCCTTACAACCAAACAGGCCTTCGCTTTTTCCTGCAATCAACCCTTTTATGAGATAGGAAAACGTCTTTCAATAGACACTCTTGCCTGGTACGCACAAGATCTTGGACTCGGAAACAAGACAGGAATATTATTCCCAGAACAGCAGGGGCTCATTCCAACCTCCCAATGGAAAAGAAGAGTAAAAAATGAGCCGTGGTGGCCTGGAGAAACCCTTTCAGCTGCCATTGGACAGAGCTCCCTTCTTGTAACCCCTTTACAGATAGCCTGTCTACTGTCGGCAGTATGCACCGGCTATCGAGTAAGACCCCGGATACTCACCGATGAGCCCATTGTTCATGAACTCGTATCCATAAGACCTTCTACACTTTCCTACATTCAAGAGTGCCTACAGGGAGTAATTACTCAAGGTACCGGTTCTATGCTTGGCTCTCTAAAAGGCTTTAAGCTCAAGGGAAAGTCAGGCACTGCCCAGGTTAGAGCACGTCATGCTCAGCCAATACGAAAGCAAGATATGCCACATGGATATTTTGCAGCGCATGTACAGTACAAGCATGAAAAGCCCCGTGTCCTCATTATCCTTATAGAGCATGCAGGCTCATCTAGTCACGCGATTCGTGTTGCCTACCAGTTCCTTGTAAGATACGCCCAAGCCGTAGATAAGCAGTCCAAAACAGCTTCAGAATAAGCTTTTTTCTACCCACTTAAGGTTTTATTCATTTTAGGCTATACTACTTATATAAACATATAAGAAAATCTAAAATGTGGAAGTTTACTATGAAGAAATTACTTATTACCCTGCTCGGTGTAGCAGTGCTTTTTGGCAGTATTACCCCAAGTCTCTGGGCCACAGGACCGAGAGCTCATACTCATGAAGTAGAAGAAGAGGATGAGGGAACAGGCTGTCCCATTTGCATGACCGCTTATACACCTGACAGTATCGTTATTCAGTTCGATTGCCAGCAAAAAGTTAACCATCATTATTGCTTAGATTGTTTAATCGCAATGGATCGTGCGAATCCAATGGATAGGGCATGTCCAACCTGCCGTAGCACCTATAAGGTACATGATCCTCGGATCACTAAAAATAGCTATGCGTATGTACACCATCGTCAAAAGCCGCTCAACGCTCAAGAACAAAACAAGCTACACGCGTATTTAATGAGACATACGCCTTCAACTAAGCCAGCTCCTGATACGGTACTTCGAAAATGTTCTGCGTCTCAACAAGAGGTAGATAAAGGTCATATTATTATTGAGTTAGGGTGCGGGCATAACCTGTCTCTGGAAGAAGCTCTAAAAGCAGCCCGAAGCAAGCATCAATGCCCTACCTGTAGAAAACCGATGAAGATTATAGATCCCCTCCAAAAGGATGGAAACGATCAGGTTATACTGAAATACTTACAGAGAGCCCCTACTAAAAAAGAATCCACGAGTCTTCAAAAAATACGCTCTGCAGCAGACCTGCTTCAAGAACATATTCCGGTAGACCTTAGAGTGCCAGCCACTGCAAAAGTCGCTTCTAAGCCAAAAAAGAATGTAACTTTTGATATACCTGATGATGAGGATGACACCATCGATGGCATGACCCCTGATGAATTCCGTAAAAAGTTTGGTTTAAAGCAAGGCAATCTGCGTGTGCTACCAGACTTGTACCCTATCAAGGATCTCACCAAAGAGGATGCACAACTAAATAAGCTGCTACCAAAACATCTTGATCCACGAGATTGGCAGGTAGTGGTCATTAATACGGGCAAACGAGAAGAGCTCGCCTGTATGAAACGGGCTCACCGTCTTCCAAGCCGTCATTCTAACTCTAAGGTCCCTCACTTTCATGAAACCACTGAAGAAGAGACAGCTCCTGAATTTCTTAAAGGGTCTACTGGTGATTTTCTTGGAGGTCTTTGTGTAGGACTTTTAGTAGGTCGAGATTATAATAAACCTGATCGTTTTACTCCTAAGTCTACATGGCTCGTATATAGCGCAGCTGGCCTAGGGGCATATACTCTGGTCAAGAAAGCAAATCCAGAAAGGTCATTTGAACTGAAACAGGCTCTTTGTTGGGCAGCTGGTATTGGTGCAGGCATAGCCGCCAATGCAATGCTGGTAGGCCATAGTGGCTAAAAAGACTTCTACCTAAACACGAAACTAAGATCCCTGAGCGTGCTCGGGGATCTTTTATTATACGTTACGGCTAGGCTTTGTAAACACTGAGGTATATAACAAGGACTGCTCGGCAAACATAGGGCCATTCTAATTAAAAAATCTCTCTATCCCTCTCATGGCTGAGGTAGCTAAATTCGCATCGCAAGGCACTAAAAAAAAGCCCCACTTAACATGGAGCTTTTTAATCATCTACGTAGGAATTACGCTGCTTGAGCGCGTTTGTGTACCTTCTTGGCAAGTCTACTCAACTTACGAGATGCGGTATTTGCATGAAATACATGCTTCCCTTTTGCGCGGCCGAGCTTTGCAGCTACATCACGAACTAAAAGGTCTGCAGCTTCCGCATCAAATGAGGATGCTTCAACCAGTACCTGAACCTTTTTTATTGCCGTTTTAATGGCTGATTTACGAGCCATATTTTTAAAACGACGTTTCTCATTTTGCCGAGCTGCTTTTTTTGCAGACGAAGTATTTGCCATACCTGAGTCTCACCTACGTTAAATAACTTTTACGATCTTTTGTGCTTTCATACATTTGGTACATACTTTTCCAGCATGCACTTTGCCATCAGAACAGCCTACTACCGTATAGCGGAGCTTCTGGACGTTGGGATATACCCATTTCTTCGTTCTATTATTTGCGTGACTAACGATATTTGCTACCTGTGGTTTCTTACCACATATCCCACATATGCGTGCCATATTATACCTTTCTTAAAAGCTTCTCTATCCCCTAGTGTACAAGAAGCTCGTCTTTTTTCAATCTTATTAATGAAATAGATGCTCTTCACGGGATGTTATCCCCAGAAGCTCATAGATTTCACCTGCATACATGGTTTCATTGTCTATTAATGCCTTAGCAAGCTTTTCAAGCTTATCTCGGTTATCTGAAAGCAGCTTATACACATGCTTATAACAAGTATCCAGTATCGATCTCATCTCTTCGTCAATTGTTCGTGCAGTTTCTTCAGAGTAGTTGTTTTCACCAAGGCTATTCTGTTCATACACGAGTGGCCCAAGCTTTTGAGACATACCATACGAACATACCATCGCTCGAGCTACCTGCGTAGCTGTCGCAAAGTCACTATGAGCTCCTGACTCAAGCCTATTAAAGACAAGCTCTTCAGCTGCACGGCCTCCGAGGGCAACCATAATACGCGCTGTCATCTCATCCTTACTGATCGTATGCTTATCACGTTCAGGCAATGACCAGGTCACACCCAACGCTTTGGCTCGAGGCATAATCGTTACTTTATGAAGAGGATCAGTCTCTTGTGGCGTTAAAAGCGTCACCAATGCATGTCCCGCTTCGTGATATGCTGTCACTTCGCGCTCTTCATCAGTAAGAACCATAGTTTTCATCTCTTTACCAAGAATAATCTTATCACGCGCCTCTTCAAAATCATCTACCGTTACTGAGTTTTTATTAAGTTTCGATGCATTAATTGCTGCCTCATTGATAAGATTCGCAAGATCAGCTCCCGTAAACCCAGGAGTTCCTCGAGCTATCTTGCCTAAGTTCACCAGTCCATCCATCGGTACATGCTCAGCATGAACCTTCAATATAGCCTCACGGCTTTTAATATCTGGAAATGGCACATGCACACGCCTATCGATACGCCCAGCACGTAAAAGTGCTTTATCAAGCACATCCGGCCTATTGGTCGCAGCCATAACAACTACTGGTGAATTGCCTGACTCAAAGCCATCCATCTCGATGAGAAGCTGGTTCAAGGTCTGTTCACGTTCATCATGACCTCCGCCAAGCCCTGCGCCCCTTTGGCGCCCGACTGCGTCAATCTCGTCAATGAAGACGATACTCGGTGCATGGCGACGTGCCTGTGCAAATAGGTCGCGCACACGAGCTGCGCCCACACCTACAAATACTTCAATAAAGTCAGAACCACTCACACTAAAGAAAGGACAACTTGCTTCTCCAGCTACCGCTTTTGCAAGTAACGTTTTCCCGTTACCTGGTTCTCCTACAAGAAGAACTCCACGCGTTAACTTAGCTCCTAGTCGCTTAAACTTATCGGGGTTACGCAAGAAGTCGATTATATCAACCAGTTCTTCCTTAGCCTCCACGGCACCTGCGACCGAATCGAAGTTTACCTTTATTTGGGAAGGCATAAACATCTTTGCCTTACTTTTACTCATGCTAAAGATATTCCCACCACCACTGCCGCTATTATTGCGCGACTGGCGGAAGAAATACCAAACAGCACCAAGAGTTAAGAGTAAAGGCAATAAATACAGGAGCTGCCAGAAGCCAAATGCCCCTACACTCCCTGCAATATTTGTCTCTACATTATATTCTTTGAGCATTTCCCATAGTTTAGGGGTATTTGGCACCACTGTTTCAAAATGAGTTCGTCCATCTCGATATACTCCACGCACTTCAGAACCGGTCACCTCTACCTTTGACACTTGATTGCTCTCAAGCTTCTTCATAAAGGTTGTATAGCTTATATGCTCTGTCCGTTGACTAAAGTCAGCAAGCTTTAATACGGCGAGCAGCGTCAACGCAAGGAATACGATTACCAGAAGCACGTTGCCTGGCCCACCTCGAAAATGTTTAATATTGATTTTTTTCATGAGAACCCTATGTCATCCTTAAATAAGTTAATAGCCTTTTGAAGCCCAGTATACCATAGTCCCTTTATATTGTCCAATGCGGTACAATCAGCTTATTGAGATTCTTCTTTTTCAAGCTCCTGCGCACATCATTGCAGAGTTTCAGTTGAACCTATCATATTTATAAGCAGAAGCCAACAGTTTGGTGCCTTTTTGCATACCATGAGACTTTTTAAGCAACAGCATTTTGGGTGACGTCGTAAGTGGTCATTCACAACCACTATTTTACAGCACGTACAACTAAATTTTTATCAGTATGTTAGACGATAACCTTGCAGTTACTAGTGGTATTAGAAGAAGATAAAATCATTGCATTCATAAAAATAACTATGGTATTGTAGTTAAAACGCATGTGATATGCATTACCATATGCGTCGATTAATGCTCTTCAAAGAAAAAGGAACTACTATGAAGAAACTTTTGCTCACGCTGCTCTCCTGGTCAATTATCCTCGCTGCTGAGGTAGGCCCGCAACCATTATTTATCTCCAACATTACAATCACTCCGAATAGCCCAATAGCTGCTGATGGAGTAAATCTTACAATAACTGGATCGGGAGGCCAGCCTACAGCTGACGGATCATATACCTATGATTTACAAATAGACGGTTTCAATCCTGAGACAACACAAGTAGCACAATTTAATAACGTCCTCATTTCTCAATTAGCGCATGGAATTAATTTAGTGATAACAGACACCGCAAATAACACGGTCACATACGTTCTTACCAATAACAGTGCTCCTTTTATACCACTAATTTTTTCGATCGATTCATTACCCTTAGGTAATGGCTCAGGATGCATAACCTTAAGTGCCGTAAATCCTTCTTTTCCTATTAATTTTGCTGTCGGATTTGAAGAAGATGTTGTTGAAATTACAAAATCAAAAGCACCATTTTCACAGACTTTCTCTGCCTTTCCAAATATAGTGCCAGGACTTTTTGCAAGGATAAATCAATCCAATGTTACATTCACAATTCAATTTCCCTTTCCTCAAGGCATGAGCAATGCGCTGAAAGCCTATATTTTTAATAAGTATTGTAACTGCGCCCTCAGTAGCACGACGGTACCGGCAGCGACAGCTACCTGATATCACTTTTTTGTGCGAAAAAATCGCTGAAGCTCTCTCACATTTTTGCCTTAAGGCAGAAACGGAGAAGGATAGACGTTTTGCTAGATAAGGTCTTATCGGCACAAAAGTCGTTTAGCCTGCCCCTTTAATTCGCTCACCGTGTGATTATGCTAGGTACTTCATCATACACAGGCGACCAGGCAGGTGATGTGCAATATTCATGAGCTGGAGTAATATAGTATCTTTTCTTTAAGCCTACATGCATAACGGCAATCCTACTAATTCGACCATTGCGGTAACAAAATACTAAGTACTTACCACAGGGTGACCAGCAGCAGTCTATCTTATTGCCATGGTCGAAGGTAATTTGTACATCAGTATGATTTGCAGGATCACAGACAAAGAGCTGCATCTCACCATTTAGTTTCTTAGAATAGGCAATCTTGCCGGTAGCTTTAGAATAACTTGGCCCCACACAATAACCGTCCTTCGTTAAAAGTGTCGTAGATTTATCACGTGCAGAGTATTTAATGATCTTGGGCCCTTTGGATTTAGCACTGTGCAATAACGAAGGTGCATCAGAACAAAAAACAACGTCGCCCGAAGGTAGCAGTGTGGGAGACACATTATTACCATCATTAGCAATAAGAACACGGTGTGCTGCCTGCATCTGTACGGGATCATAGACATATTCCCAAATAGTTCCCGACCTACAATAGACAGCCTTATTCGTTTCATTTGAGAGAGATATGCCGACACAGGTACCTTTAAGATCGAGGACTGTCCTTTTTTGTCCATGGAAGTTTGCTGATACAAAACGAACATTGTATCGGGTGAACTCTGAGCAGAAGATACAGGGATTATTCTTGTCATGATGCCAGTAAAGACTGACATACGTCCCCATTTGCGGAATAATAAGCTGCTCATGAGAACCATCACTATTTGCTACGCACACTTGAGAGCGCTGCCGATCTTTTTGCCCAGGAACATTCTTTTTCTTTACATAGGCAAGCTTCGATGAAAATGAGCTTGGCTGATTGGTAAGCACCGGCCATATATCATCTGCAAGGTTATCTGCATACCCATGTGCAAGAGCACCACGCTTGGTACATTTTTTACCTTTAACTAAGCGCTGATCAGCTACATCATAGAGCCGCCATCCAATTGATTTCCTACCATCATCGTGCTGTAAAAATATCTGTAACGGATAGCCCTTCTCAAAGAGCCCCTCTAATTCAGACTTCTTTGAAGGCTCCCGAGTTGCCTTAAGCGTTACCGTAAACTGACCACTTCGCTCAAGATTTTTTGCAAGGATCTGTGCTATGCTCATAAGCTCGGTATCATTTTCAGGACTGACCACCACCAGTAACGGCATCGCCTTGAGTGTTGCATGCTCATAGAGACTTTGCTTTATTTCAGAAGCATAGCTTATGTTCACGAGCATACAGAAGAAACCAACAAGGTACTGCGCTTTCATACATATTCCATTTAGGTTATAACCCAGACTATATTTTTTCTATTTCGTTTTGGCATAGTAGACTTAAGCAAGGCATCTTTCACCGCAGTGTAGACCACTAAAGCACCCTTGGTGTGGGGGCTCACATTCATCACCTTGCCATCTTTAATATCAAAGGATATCGTAAACGAATCATACTCATCAAAACCTTCCGGAATGGTAAAGTTTCGTCCAAACTCTTGCTGAATACTATCTTCAGAATAGGCAGCTTCCGCAGCATGTACCTCCTCATACTCTTCACCCGTAGCATCACCCTGTTCTTCCTGTTGGGCACTTAGCAAACTTTGAACTGCTACGGCCTGAGTTCCAGTATGTACATTGCTCGATTTTTCAGGTTTTGAAGACACATCGTTTGTATTCTGAGTATCCTTTTTTTCAACCACTTTCAAAGCTTTTTCAGGTTCTTTGTGTGCTTTCCCCGGTTCTTTCTCTTGAGCTATCTCTTTTTGTGCCAGTTCTTTTTTTTGGGCTTTTTCTGCAGGTGGAGCCACTTCTTTTTCAGCTGGCTTTAATTCTTTTTTACTTTCAGGTTTGAGAGACTCTTTTTTTGTAGCTGCTTTTTTTTCCGCAGGAATTTTTTTCTCTACGCTTTTCTCAACCCTCGGCTTTGCAGGAAGATCTTTTGTCTTTAAAGCCGGTTGTGCTTTTTTCTCACTCTCTTTTTTTGTAGGAGTAGTTTTCTCAACGTCATTAGCCACTAATTTCTGAGGCTCTGCACTGTCAGCAGTTTTAGGTGACTGCTGAGGTTCTACAGGTTGAGACTTTTCTTGGCCGCCCGATAAACCTAAGTTCTTTGGAGTACCCTGCAAAGCACCTTGGGGCTTTTTGCCACGCCTTGATAGACTTACCCGGCCCGGTTTTCTCAGTAAAACCGTCTGAGGACGCATACTCAACCATACTTCAGTGCCAAAGATAAGCAGCAGAAGCAGGCTATGTACTGCACAAGAAAACCCTATCAGCTTATAGAATGTGTGCTTACCGAACTCGTTCGGTGGAGAGAATAACATGCTCAACCCCCGCTACATATTTTATTGAGTCTATTACTTTTACGAGCGTTCCGGATGATACCTTACGATCACAATTGACATACACGCGAGTATCTTTTGTTTTTGCAACCTTTTTTGCTAACTCAGCAAGCAAGCTATCAAGCTTATAGGAGGTGCCGTTGAGCTGCATTTTTTCCTCACCTGAGATAAAAACAACCAATGAAGATGCAGTAGACTGTGCACCCTCTTTCATCTGCCCCGAAGGTAAATTGATTTCTAAAGAGTTATGCATAATAGGTGTCGCCACCATGAAAATCACCAACAATACCAGAGCAGTATCAATTAATGGCGTTAATGTTATCTCAGGAAGTCGGTTCTCTTTTCTTTTGCGTCGACCAAGTATCATAGAGACTCCTCAACGTGCACGGGACTCCGTTGTATAGAAGCTGTCTTACGTGATGGCGAAGTCAAGACTCCCCGCATAATCCATAAGCACTCATCAGCCAAGTCAACAATTTCTTGTTCTATTCTACGAATTCTTGCTTGTAAAAAGGCATACATGCAAAGCGATGGAATAGCGACAACTAAGCCAGCTAAGGTAGTAAGTAATGCTTCAGAGATTCCCGGTGCCACTGCAGAAATATCTGCGCTATGTTTTTCTGCTATCCCCATAAAGGCATGAATGAGTCCCCATACCGTACCAAATAACCCTACAAGAGGAGCAGCTGCAGCACTGGTAGATAATAACCCAAGATACGACTCTTCATGGGCAACTGCTTGATCAATATGCTGGTTCATGGAAGATTGAAGAAGATACCAATCTCTATCATCCACCATATGGTTCGAGTCATTGGCTCTCAGTAGTTTTTTAAAGTCACCTAAAAATGACGCAATAAGCTCACCTGCATAGGTTGACTGCATCACGGACAAGCGAGCAAGAAAATCGTCCATTCCTTTTACATTAATGAGCAACTCTTTGGCTCGTTTTAAGGATGCATGTTTTTCTTTGAAAGCAGAGTGCACATAGAAAGCTAAGGCCCAACAGGCAATCGATACAGCAAGAAGCAAAAGCAGTATTCCCTTACTCATGAGATCAGTTGAAGAAATAATAGCCCATAGTCCGACATTCATGAAAGCACCTTCTTGGTTTGATATTGTCTCATATAGGATAAGGATACTCTGAAAGGGTTTTTTTGAAAAGAACAAAAAGACCTTGTTCACTGTTCACACAGGAGGACGCACAATCACTCCATGAGTATTTGATAGTTTATGCATGCCACTTTAGAAAATGAAGCTCAGACTGAGATTGAAAATTCACCTCAGAATCCATTGTGCTAACAAACAGAGCGCACTCAGAGAAAGGATTTTCGTTGACAAGCCCCTATAGTCCCTCTACTTTAAGCCTAATGCTATGCCACAAAAAAAGGAGAATCTCATGAAAAAAAGAATCGTAGTATATCTTGTAGGAATACTCTCTCTAGTACCTCTGTGTAGTGGAATGAATGAAACCAAGCCGATAAGTGAAGTCCAACAGACAACCTGGGATCACAAAGAGACCTGGATCCAATTTCAGGAGCTCAGTCAGTTATCTGAAAAACAACAGCAAGCACTTATACAACTTGCAAAAAAATCCAGCATGCAAGAAACAGATGACCTTCTTCTCGCTTCTCGAGCAGTCGCCAAAAGCTCAAGTGCTATTATCGAAAGGCTTAAAACCGCAAAAAGCTTACGTACAGCCTATGGAGCTCGCTTAATCAGGGCAGTACGTCTTTACTCTGCAGATGTTAATTTGCTTGCTCCTATTACTCTTCTTCAACCCGAGGAAGTTCTTGCAAAACTCTCTGTGTTAAGCTCGCTCGATCAACAAACTCTTGATGCCATGGTTGCTCAGGCACCCCAGGCAAAAACTAAGGACATTGAAGAGCTCATTTGTCGTTTTGAGAAAGTCTATCAAGAACTGATTAAATTTATCACTCTTATCGAATCGATGAAAGCGGGGCGTAAGGAATTTCATGCTGATTCTGAAAAAGAAACTTCAAGTACAACTGATGAACTGGAAAAAGAATTCCATGATGTAACGAGTGCGCCTTCCCAAACAAGTTCAACAGCAGCTTCAGGACCATGCAGTATCGTCTAGGAATTTAAGACGATACCATGCCTCTCCTATCGTCAACGACAGCGGCTTTAAAGCAGCTTGCAAGAGCTCACGTTTGCCAGCTAGGTTCGGATTCAGTCGGCCAGCAGATCCTGAGAAGACATAGATAATGTTCCAAGGAGACTTTAACTGCTCCTTGGAACACTATCAAAACGTATGTGAAGATTATATATGAGTAGCCGTTGCGGTACTACTCAGAGGACAGCTGCAATATTTATTAAATATATAGGCTTTCAAAGCATTGCTTATTCCTTGAGGAAAGGGAAAAAAGAATTTGAACTTGGACGTTGTTGTTCCAGAGCAATCATTATCAATGGTAATTAAAGCATTAATGAAAGGACTGGGCGCAGCGGAAAAGGTCACTGTAAAAGGTGCCTTTGAAACTATTTCCGAACCTCCTACTTCTACCGGAATAAAAAAGATATTGGGACCCTCAAAGGGGTTAAATTCAAAAGAAATGGGACCTGTTACATTGCCTCCCATAACTGTAAGGGTAAAGCATCCAGCTCCCATACCAAGCGGTAATGAAACAACATCAACACTAACAGCTGTAGCTGTAGAAGCTCCCCCAAAAAACTTAAATGGCTCATCAATAAATAGCGTATTCTGTGATGAATCGCTTATCTGAATGGCGAAACTATCGTCAATACTAGAAAACTCAAATGTAGCAGTAACTGCATTAATGGTAATATTCAAGGGACTTATTAGATACGTATAGGAACCATCTGCTGCTGGGTTGCCACCTGCAGCGGTTATCGATATTGTTGCAGTTAGGGGTTCTGTTGCAGGTTGGCCACATAACCCGGGCGTAGGAGCAATCGTTATATTTTTGACATA
The DNA here is from genome assembly GCA_963819815.1 of uncultured bacterium. GTDB lineage: Bacteria > Babelota > Babeliae > Babelales > Babelaceae > PRDV01. The sequence continues at coordinate 116,433 of CAWFXL010000001.1, read as the reverse complement.
TAACGGCTGAGAACCTACCTGGGCATTCATAGATGCAGAGATGACTAGTAATGGTATGATAAGTTTTTTCATTCAACTTCCACTTGGGTAAAAGATTTTAAAATTTCTCTTGACGTCATTCTTCACATCCATCGAAAGAGTACCAAAGTGGTTTGCATATATGCAATAGTTGCCGGCACTTTTTACCTTGCATCATGCATTACCACTCATAGTCGTAGCAAAAGGTCAATCTTATTATTAGTAAGACCTCAGTTTTTCTTTTTGCAAACGCAACTCTTCTACTACCATCTTTTTCAAGAGCTCCTTGCTCTTAATAGATTGTTCAATCTGCAGATTAAAAGCATACTTTAAAAGCTTGCCCATCTCAGGTCCTGGTTCAACGAGATCCCTAATATCATGACCTTGTAAGATAGGTTTTTCTGGCTCATGTAATGCTTGTGCTTCTTGAGCTTGCTCTATGAAAGTTTTTACATAAGGAGGTGTGAGAGTAAGCGGCTCATGACCTTGTGGATTTCTGCCCCTTCGGTCGGCCAATGAAAGACTGATGAGCATATCTGCATTAGTCAAGGGAGCAAGTCTCAAAGCTAACCTTCTATAAGCTGCAAGTGAAGAATGCTGCTTAACAAACTGACTCGGGAGCATATGTGCCTTTACAAGAGCTTTAACGGTAGCAATAAGTTTTACATTGCGAGTAATTCGTTTTAAGAGAGCATGGGCATAAGGAACTCCTGCTTCAGCATGACCAGGACTTCTAATGCGACCATCAATAACTTGAGATGTTGAAACTTTACCAAGATCATGGCACAAGGCTGCGTAGCGCAAAATAAGATTTAATGCTGTGGTCCCTTTATCAATCTGAGCTGCAGCATCAAGAGTTTGCATGAGATGCTCAAAAACATTGCCTTCTGGATGCCATTTTGGATCTTGCGCAATATCTTCAGTTTGAGCAAGCTCAGGAAGAATTTCACGGAGCCTGCCAATGGTATGAAGCCACCGAAATCCTAGGGAAGGTCTCCTGCTTTTAAGAAGAAGTTTCTCAACCTCACATTCAATACGTTCGACCGATACATCTTCAATATCCATCCGCTTGCATTGTTCGGTAAGAATTTCATCGGGATACATATCGAAGCGGCCAATGAACTGCATCACTCGATAAAATCTCAGAGGATCTTCACAAAAGAAATCGATATCAGGAGATCGTAACAGTTTTTTTCTCAGGTCATCAAGGCCATGAAATGGATCTACAAACTCCTTGGTAACAAGATTTATGGCCATGGCATTCATCGTAAGATCACGCCTTCGAAGAGCTTCAACGATATCTAAATCAGGATTAATAATTACCTGAGGCTTGCGCCCTGACGTATCAGACCGTGGCAAGGACCAATCGGTAAGCGTACCATGCAGCTTAAGAACGCCAAACGATTTGCCTACGTAGCTCACAGGACCTTCCTGGGAAAGAATGTCACTTAACTGATCAAGGGAAAGGCCATGGACTTCTATGTCCATATCATACACCTCAAGCCCAAGAACAAGATCACGAACTGCACCCCCTACAAGATACGCTACCCCAGAAGCTTCATCAATTCTTGTAACCACATAGGGTATAAAAGGATGCGCATTGAGAAGCCGAGTAAGTTCCGGTTCTCTAAAAGCTAAATTTTGTGTAGACTGCATAGTGATTTCCGACGCCCTACATAAAGGAACAGATCTTATGAATAAACTACTTCTTTTCCTACTTCTGTCTACTCAGGTATACCACATTCAGCTAGGAGCAATCAATTTTAATCTAAACTTTATGAAAAAAAAGGAAGTGCAGAAAATCGAACAATCGATCCCTGTACCTAAGAATGCCCATGTAGAGCTTTATAATACTGATGGCTCTATTACGGTTAAGCCATGGGGTCAACAAAAGATTGCACTTGATATCCAAAAAACAGGAACCTTGGAACTTGTTGAGGGAACCACGGTTACGAACAAAGTAACCGGATCTGAAGTATTAATACGAACCCATCCTAAAGATGAAAAAAGTACTGCACAGGTTGAGTATACCCTGCGGGTTCCTGAAGATGTTTCTCTGAAGATAACTCAGACCAATGGTCCGGTAACCATACAAGGTGTTGAAGGTGATATCGATGTCTCTGTAGAAGATGGGGCCATCGATATACGAGGCTCTAAAAAATCGGTCATTGCAAAAACTGGTACTGGATCGATCTCGGTCAGCCAGTCAAAGCTCCTAGATACGCAGAGTATCTTTTTACAATCTTCAGACAAAGGAAATATCACCCTTTCCTTGCCACCTGAAACTCGTGCGTCCCTACAAGCAACAGTACAACATGGAACAATAACATCTGATCATCCTGTTTCTATGACAATCACCACAAAACTTGATAAGAACTGGATTGATCGTCTGAGAAAAGAAGTAAACGGCATCTTAGGTGCCAAAACAGAAACAGAGCTAACCATGGAAAACGTTGCACCGATAACTCTTGGGGCAACACGAGGAAATATCGCTATTAAAGAATTATAAATGGTGGAGTTGATGGGAGTCGAACCCATTACCTCATGAATGCCATCCATGCGCTCTACCAGATGAGCTACAACCCCACGGTCATACTAAGTCTATGCAGAGCAACAAAAATGGCAAGTCCTTCATACTACATCATGAGCACCAGGATTACCGGATAAAGGATCTTACAATGAAAAAACTTATGTATATAACTCTCATAAGTACCTATAGCATACTACAGGCTTATGAGGTAAAGGAAACACTCAAAGAATTGTCTCCCACTACTCAAGAGATTGCGCTTACCTTTACCCTACAACCACAGGAATATCTCTATAAAGAAAGCCTTATTCCCAGTGTGAATACTCCAGTGGTTACCCTATCACCTTTAATAACAACCTCTGAGCCGGTATCATTTTTTGATGAGACCTATAAAAAGCATAAGGACGGTTATAAGGATAAGGTGACCTTTAAAACGATCGCTACTATTAAACCTAACGCTCAACATCCAGAAGCGCTCGTGCATACCCATTTTATGGTGAGTAGCGATAAGCAGCCTCAAGAAAAAACGGTCTCTCTGTTCTTTTCGCTTCCTCAAAAAGCTGTTCCAGCTGCTGAAGCAACGCAAACTCAACAAAAAAAGGCTCCCCTTGCGACTCCGCTCGAATGTGAACCTACCCAGCCATCGATCGTAGGTAATCTCTTTAGAAAAGTACTTAATTATCTGAGTATTACCATTTCACATGCACAGGCAACTCTGACCTCACTCTTTACCCAAACAGGCTCTCGCACCGTACGTATACTTGCAGCGCTTCTTCTTGGTATAATGCTTAGTCTCACGCCCTGTATCTATCCTATGATTCCTATCACGATCGGGGTACTTCAGGCAAGTGGCTCAGTTTCAGCATTTCACAATTTTTTACTTGCCCTGTTTTATACTTTGGGTATATCACTTACGTTTGCCATGCTCGGTTTAATTGCCGCACTTGGAAGTTGTATCTTTGGTGAGTTACAGGGCAGTCCCTATATCATTCTGCCACTTTCTGCGCTACTCGTTTATTTTGGTCTCATTATGTTTGATATTCTTCAGATGCCAATTCCCGCATGGCTCCAATCAAGAAACTCCAAAGTAAAAGGCGGCTCTAAGCGTTCGGCCTTTATCTTTGGAGTTCTTAGCGGTACGGTGGCTTCACCCTGCTTATCTCCAGGGCTTATTCTTATTTTGAACTATGTGGCACATCTTGCTGCCGTATCGATCACCGGGTACTTCGAAGGTTTTATTCTTCTCTTTATCTTTGGGGTAGGTTCAAGCTTACCACTGCTTATCATAGGAACTTTTTCAGGATCACTCTCCATGTTACCAAAAGCTGGAGCTTGGATGATCGAAGTGAAAAAGATCGTGGGCATCATGCTTATCAGTATGGCACTCTATCATCTTTCACACCTCGAAAGGTTATTCCCCTGGTATCTCTTTGTCTGGCTATCAGTCCTTACCTTCCTCGTACTTGGTATCTATTACTTCGTAACGATTAAACCGTATGACTCACTCTGGCTTCGTCGCTATAAGAACTTCATGGGAACTCTGCTAATCGTGATTGCATGCATTATAGGTGCACAAGGCCAAAAAGCCCTACTTGAGCATCTCTTTCCGGAGGAGACGCGTACAGAAACAACAATGGCTGTTTGGCACCATGACTATGCCGGAGCTCGGGATCAGGCTCGTACCGATAGCAAGCTCCTCTTTATTGATATTGGAGCAACTTATTGTGCAGCATGTAAAGCATTTGATACACGCATATTTAAGCAACCGTCATTACAGCCTACGCTTTCTCGCATGACTCTCTTAAAGATCGATTCAGACATACAAGTAGAAAGCTATGAGCAGATTAAAAAGCTCTATGGTCATGAGATTATCGGCTTTCCTACCTATTTACTCGTAGATCCACAAAAAGAGATTGTCCTTAAAAAATGGAGTGTTGAAATCGATGAGTTAAGTCTCGAAGGAGTAGCCGAGTCATTTGAAAAGGTTATACGGGAGCATGCTCATTCACTTTCGCCTGAGACGAGATCTGCCTAGCACAAGACAACTGGTACTAGGTGCGACTACGATTGGAGATACTTTCTTCACTATTGAGGGCTAAACGTAAAAGGAACACTATATCAGGTATAAGGTGTACTTTGCACCATACTTTCTGTTGTTCAGTAAGTAGCTGCCCCAGTCCAGAAAGGCTCTGCTTCTTATCAAGGCCCTCTAATCCCTTGATGCATGCCTTGAGAAAATCGGAATACGACATGCCGGTTCTTTGTTCAATAATCTTGATATTGATTGATGCATGATTCTTAAGGAAATACCAAACATCAAAGACATCCCTATTGGCTTTGCCCATTCTTTCATACAGAGCCACCATTTTATGCGCTACCATGTCCTGCTCAACCATAACATTCATGGCTATACCCAAGTATCTCTTTATCTCATAGCGCGAACCAAAGTTTTTGATATTAACTTCAACTTTGACATTATGGGCGCCTTCCTGTTTGTTGTGATATGAAAGCAAAAAAAGAAACCCAAACCGTTTTCTTCGAGCTTCTTTCACAACTCCGTAGTTTGCAAGAATGTGCTTCAAATGCTCAAAAACTTCATCAGACCGGCCTTCGTGCAAAAGATCAAAATCCAGGTCAACAGAAAACCTTGGTAAATCATAAAACAACATAGCAGCAGTACCCCCTTTAAATCCAAGATAGGGCGCTATTTCAAAATCACTAAAGATGTCACGCAGCACGCTCATCAAAATACTTTTATGGGTTGCTTGATCAAGTGCCATGAACTGTCCTTTCTGAAGTAACTTCTTTAAAGTGCTCATTAACAATTTTCGTCATACGCTTATTGTTATAAATTGGCAAAATTTCAAAAACTTTTTTCCAATCGAGTGAGGCCTCATTATCAAAATAATAATCTTTATGGATATACAGCATATCAAGAAATGCCCGCTCGGGAGTTGCAATACTATATGTTTCCCGAATCTCAACGCCAAGGGTATTCGTAAGAATAGGTGCCTTAATAGTGCGAAAAATATATTCTTGGCCATCCAGTATAAGAGTTCTAGACGTATAGGATGCAACAAAAATTTGGCTTGTAAATTGAAAAACGATGCCAGCTCTCAAGAGTACTGTTTCAAAGCTTATGTACGAGGGCGTAAGAATCTTTGTAGCCAACTCATATCGATCATACTTCTCATCTTTTGCATACAAGCCTCTACGGATATGGTACAACTCTCCCGTTCGCACATAATAGATCAGCTTCTTTCGAAGACTCACTACATCTGAACTGCCCATAATCATTAACAGTTCTTTGAAGGAAAAGATCGTCTGCTTTGTTCGTAAAAGCTCTTTAAGAATATTTAACTTCATTTAACAACCAAAGGTACGAATTTTTAGTACTTTTAGTTGTTATTATATCTTATAGAGGTCTCCACAGTCAAGATTCCTCCGGCTCTAAAAGAATAATTTTTATCACTTAACAACTAAAGGTACGAATTTTTAGTACTTTTAGTTGTTATTATAGAAAAAGGGAGGACTGCATTGTCTCGTCATCAGACTTTTGAAAAGGACTTTTGCTTCAGTCCCTAGGCAACAAAAAAAGCCCCGGGTAATCCGAGGCTTCTCATCATGTGTAACTAAACTTAGGTGATCTCACGCACTTTTAAAAGAATCTTGACTCTTCTCTTCATCAAGACGCTTTTCTTTAGCACGTCTAATCTCTCTGACCATCTTATCAACCACTTTATCAATTTCCTGGTACATCTCTGGACCTTCATGATGAGCAATTAAATCATAATGGGGAGTTTTAACGCGAAGCTCTACCTTATCGTGAGCATGTACCGCTGAGGCTTCAAGAACAAAATCTATCATAATAGGAGTAGGCTCATGCTCAAGAAGCTTAACTACCTTATCAAGATGGCTGTTAATAAACTCTTCAAGAACCGGCGTGCTATCTATTCCTCTATAGGTGATTCGTTTATTCATGCGTTTAATACCTCTTTCCTCTTCTTAACAATAAACTTAATCGGTACACCAACCATATCATACTCTGATCTCAAGAGATTATCAAAAAAACTTAGCTGTGAGGGACCAAACCAGCGAGATTCATTAACTACAAACTCTATCGTAATCGGCGCTACATGCACCTGACGCACTTTGTATAAGATCAATGGTTTTTGCTTAGCATAGAGGGGCTTTTTCATCAGTCCTTCAATGCATGTACGCTGCAAGGCAGCTGGATCAAATTTTTGGCTGGTGTGCTCCCAGACTTTCTGAACGAGAGGTAATACACGTCCAATATTCTTTCCTGTTTTACAGGATATATGGAGTACCGGAATTTTATCAATAAGATGTTTATAATATTCCATACTTCTTTCTAGGCTTACTTTACTCTGCTCAGTTACCAAATCATCCTTGTTAATCAACAAAATTAACGACTTAAACTTCTCCTGGTACACATAAAAAGCGAGCTTCAACTCCTGATCCACCAGCGTATCTGATGATCCGTCAATGAGTAACATAACGATATGAGAAGACCTCAAAGCCTGGAATGCACTTTTCACCATTAATGGCTCGAGTTCACCCTTTACCGAACTTTGCCTACGAATCCCGGGAGTATCGGTTATCCCAATTACTTCCTTATAGAAGGTTATCTGTTCTGAAAATGCCTCTCGTGTCGTTCCAGGAACGTCTGATACCAGCGCACGCTCCTCTTCAAGGAGAGCATTCATTAAGGAAGACTTCCCAACATTCGGTTTTCCAAGAAACATAACTCGAAAATCAGATTTTTTTTGAGGTTTATGCGTTACCTTTTTTGGTATGAGCGTAACGAGCAGATCTAAAAGATCCGGAATATTCTTGCCATGCTCTGCAGATATCCCCATTTGATGCTCAAATCCTAAACGATCAAACTCAAACTCCTGTTCCTGAGCTCGCTTACTATCCATTTTATTAATCACGAGCACTGAAGGCTTATTCAGTTTATGGATATATCGCGAAAGCTCATGATCCTCTTGCAATACCCCTACCGTGCCATCAACCATAAACATAATAACATCGGCATCTTGCACAAGCTGGAGCACCTGCGTACGTATTCTCTCAAAAAGAGGATCTTGAGATTTGCGTAAATGGATACCCCCGCTATCAATCAAGTCGAACCGGGAGTCGCGCCACGCAACCTCTTCCTTAAGATAATCTCGCGTTACCCCTTCAAAATCAAGGGTTATACTTTTAACTCTTTGAGATAAGCGATTGAACAAGGTTGATTTACCTACATTTACACGCCCGACAATTACCACTTGAGCTATAGTACTCATAAACTCTCCTTAGAAGTATCTAACACAAGGAGCCGCCCTGGAAAGGCTTCAGTTACCATCGAGCCAATTTTTAGTCCATTGGGAGAAACTGCTTTTCCTACAGGTTCCTGCGAAGGAGTTTTCTGAGGAGAGCGCTGCTCAAAACTACTTTTCTTAACCGGAGCATTTGTTTGAGCCGAAGGTCTTGGTACCGCTTGTGCTGGAGCCACTTTCTGAGTAACGGTATTCTGTACATGAGTAGCTGTTTGTACGACAGGTTTTGCAGGCCTGATAGGTACTGCAATGACTGGTCGCTGCTTCGTTGATACACCATCAAATTTTGGTCGGAGCTCAGTGCCTACACCAAAGAATTTTTCAATGATCGGTTTCCACACTTTCTCCGTGTTTTTCAACCAATCTTTAAAAAATATAAGATCCTGTGAAAAAGTAAGTTCAAGCGTTTTTTCCTGCTCATTATGCACGTGAGCTGCGCATTGCTTAAATATAGAAACTACAAGAGGATCTTGCATCAGTTCAAGCTCTTGTAAACACGCACTCCATGATCCTACAGCTTCAGCACTCGTATCTTGTAATACTTCAGGTTGCGCATCTTTTTTTTCAAGCGAAGCTTTCTGGTCATCTTGAGGATTAATCTGTTGAGCAGCAACCTCACTCGTACCTAATGCACCCTTCACTGGCTCAACTGGAGTACTTGGTTCCCTCGTAAAGGATGGCGGTACTACCTGTTTCTTAGACTGTGCAGGTACCACGATATGTGGCGTAGAACTTTCTCGTTTGGGAGCAGCGCCCTCTTTCTCTGGGGTAACCATTTTCAAGATGAGCAGTTCTAGAAGGGTCCCCGGCGCTGAAGTTTTTGCAAATGCTAACTCATGAGTATAACAGATTTCGAGCATACGTATGAGATGCTCATAGGAAGCAGTATCCACAACGTTCTGAAGCACTTGGGGTATGGGCATCTCATCAGGAGCAACCGCCTGTTTAAGCCATAGGCTACGCCGAAGTGTTGCAACAAGTTTTTCCCAGACGCTACCTGGATTAAAGCGATTCATTTCAAGACGTTGCCAGGTGTCAAGAACCTGAGAATGGTTTCCTGCTACAATAGAAAGTAACAGTTGTCCAATACGATCATCATCAATGCTTCCAAGAACCGTAAGCACCATCTCTTTAGTTATAAACGATGAGGAACCAGTACCAGTAAGCTCTGGCAGTGCCCGCAATCGTTCAAGAAGATTTAGGGCATCACGCATGCACCCTTCTGTTTCTTGAGCAATCAACAAGAGTGCTTCAGGCTCAGCTGCAATGCCCTCTTGCTCACCAATAAACGTAAGGTGGCGTACAACCTCAGCAGGCTTAATAGGATCAAAAAATACCTGAAAACAGCGAGAAAGGACCGTAGGAATGATCTTATGAGGATCTGTAGTAACTAACATAAAAACAACCGTTTGTGGCGGCTCTTCAAGGATCTTTAAAAAGGCATTAAATGCTGCCTTACTGAGCATATGAGCTTCATCAATCAGATAAATCTTCTTACCACCTAAGACAGGTATGAAAGAGGCCGCTTCAATAATCTGACGGACATTATCAACCCCAGTATTCGATGCTGCATCAATCTCTATAACATCGGGATGATTCATCTGCTGCATAGCTTTGCATGAGTCACAAGAAAGACAGGGAAGCGGCTGTTGTTGAGGATCTTTCTGGAACTCAGGTAGCTTCTTACAATTTAAAGCTGCTGCGAATATACGAGCTGTGCTCGTCTTTCCCGTACCTCGAGTCCCTGATAATAGGTAGACCGGAAATATCAGATTCCGATAAAGACTATTTTTAAGAAGACGCATTGCAAGGGGCTGGCCCACAATTTCATCAAATTGTTTTGATCGCCATTTTCGCGCTAAATTAAGATTCATATGTTACCCACCTTTGACTACCTTCTTATATCTTCTCATCATACCACAAATTCTCAATCCTACGGGAAAAAGTTTCGAGAGTCCTTGGATGTTACCTTACTGCATAGTCTTAAACTTGCCCTTTCTCTTAATCTCATTTTCATGATTCTGATGATTAATCATTAGTTATACCGATCATCGCCTATCTATAATGCTTCCTATAGCCATTACGTAGCGATTTATTAAAGCCACACATTCTCGACGCTTTTTAAACATCACTATTATGAACGAGTTCCTACATCAGTAATCCAATTGTAAGGCACTTCATATAATATTTGCTCCATGCCTATCTTCTTATAATGCCCTTGCAAGCTCAGAGTCACAGAACTATTACCTGCCTCACATTTCCCCCCGCCTTGACAGGTGGCCACCATTATAATATCTTAAATAGAGAATAATTATTATAGAAAAAACTAACGAGACTCATTATGAATAAAATTACAGTTTCTATACTCCTATTTGCCCCATTGATCAGCTCTCAAGTTAATTCAATGGACCAAAAATCTCCCCAATCGGCACCAGCAGTAAGGCTTAGCCCACATGCACCAGTAATTAGAAGCAGTAACAGCAGCCAAGCTCCTCGAACTCCATCAGCAAGACCTAACCCGCACGCACGAGTACCTAAAAATAGCACTAATAGTCAGGTAACTCCTACGCCAGGAGTAAGACCTAGCCTCCATGCTTGTGTTGTGAGCAGTAGTCCTAGTACGCAGGCATCGTTTACACCATCCGGAAGGCCTAGCCCACACGCACTGTCACCTAGAGGTAGCACAAATCAAGCTAATCCAACACCCGCAGTAAGACCTAGCCCCCAAGTGCCTGCAACTAGCAGTAGCTCTAGCAGTCAAGATGCGCGGATTCCCAACACAGAAGGCAGACTGCAGAAATCAGCGCAAACCATCGAGCAAGAAGCTACAGATCTCCAACATGCAATTGCTCTTTCTTTTGCTAAGCCTCAAGCAGGAATCGCAAAGGCGCGAGTCACAACAACCCTACCTGATGAACTATTTGCCGCATATGTCACAATAATTGAAGATGCTGCAAGTACAGAAATCGGACTTTCAACAAAACAAGCGATTAAAAAAATTGTAGATACCTACTATAAAGAAGGATCCGCTCAACAAAAAGAACGCGTAACAACGCTACTGTACGAAGATCTTCAGATCTACTATAGTGAAGACTTTCCTTTGCAACGATGCTTCTGCGATGATGCCCCTCTCAAAAAGCGTATTGAGCTTCTTCTTGATATGAAACAGCGCATGCAAGGTCAGGATAAGCAGACTCCCATTGTGTATACCTCCTTCGGATCTGGGCTACTTATCCAAGACTTCTGGGCTATCCGCGAACTGCAAACAGACGGTTTCAAGAATATTACCGTTAATGTGATTGAGGCAACAGCTCATCCTAAATATAAGAAACATACAGCGTTGTTAGCTGCTCTTAAAGAATTTGCGAGGCAAACAGGCTTGCATATAAACCTATTTGACCAGTCAAAGAAGGCTCTCCCTGGGTGCATTAACGTATTTAGCAATACCTACCATTATTGTGGAGCATGCCTTGAGAACCCTGCCCTTAAGAGCACCATAATGACGATGATTGATCCCCATGAACTCAGCTATGCGGATAACCCTGAAGAGGTTAGCCTTGTGGAAGTGTATCTTACTGGCGCGCCCCTAGAAGAAATCTCTGAAGAAGAAAACCAAGTGCATCCTCCTGCAGACATCATAATCTCATGTACCAACAGAGCGCATCCACGAATCCACGTGCAACCTATCTCACTCGAGATTGAGCACAATATGGCTTTTATTGAGGCGGCTTCAGAAATCATTCGAAGGATTAGCGATCCAATCACCATTAAAACACAATTACAAGCCAAGTTTCCCAACGTTTACCTAGCATATCAATCAAGCCCCGTAATACTCTATCGTGATATGATCGAGTTAGCGCTCATTGATAATGGCTTCGCTTACATTATTGCCGACGATATGGACCTTATTACGCGAGGCGCAGTCAAAGTCATTGCCCGTAGCGAATACAACCAACAGGCCTATAATGCTGATGCTCAGGCCTCAGAAGCAAAATACCTTCGTAAAGAACATTATATAGCCCTCTAACCAATTAAGCTTTCCACAAAAACTTCCGGCGGTCTCTATTGAAAACTGCATTCAGCTCAATAGAACAATCGCCGGAAGTTCAGTTTTGCTACACTCTTATACCATGTATAACCGCCCAGTGCACACCAGCATGATCCACCTACTCACTGGGATATGCAGGGGGTCCAACTTCATTGAGCATCAAAATTATCCTATTTTATAACCGAGCAAAGGCCCAGTAACAAATCATGCAATGGCTCTAAGTCTTGATAAGACAATCCATTGGAATAAGATAAGATGAGTAGTTAGACGCAAGGTAGGCAGTTTGGCTATCTCTTCCCAAAAGCATTATTGAGCCATCAGAGGCTAGATGTGAAAAATGGAAGTTTATACAAGAAGCTTATACTCCTGCTGCTACCTTTCGGTCCTGACAGATTAAATATAAACATTCCTTATAAACTTCCAATTTTTAAATACTTGGTGGAGAGAGAGGGATTCGAACCCTCGATACCCTTTTTGAGAGTATACGCGATTTCCAATCACGCTCCTTCAGCCACTCAGACACCTCTCCATAGACCGTTTTACTCGGTCGCTTTCTCTTTCTTAGCAGCTGGCTTGGTAGCCTTAGCTTTTGTCGCCTTTGCTTTTTCAGTAGTATCCGGCGTAGCAGCTTTTTTTGGTTTTGCTGCAGCAGCGACTGCTTCTTTGGCCTCTTCGTCTGCCTTATGAGGCTTCGCAACTTTTTCTGACGTGGGTTCTGGAGCCTGATTTAGGTTCTCAGCGATTACCGGTTTTTTAGGGGCCATTGGTTGAGCTACAACAAGCTCTTCCACCCCCTTAGGACCTTTAATGCTCTTTTCTTCTACTTCAAGCTCAGCTGCTACCTCAATCTTTTTAGGTTTCGGCTTAAGAGCTTTTTTAGGTAGAAGGGCATCTTCATCTTCATCAACATACAGAGTTTCTAGAAGTGTCTCTTCAAATGCAGTTTCACTCTTAGGTCTTTCAGCACATGCTTTTTGACCACGAGCAACAGCTTGTTCAATATAATCAAGAAGCACTGCGATGGAACGTGGGGCATCATCATTTGCGGGAATTACATAATCAATAAACGATGGATCACAATTGGTATCTACAAGAGCTACCACAGGAATTCCTGAAGCTTTAGCTTCGCTTATTGCCACACTTTCTTTTTTGACATCAACCACAACTACAGCGCCTACTGGCCAGCTGAGCTGACGAATACCACCAACGATATTTTCAAGACGAGAGGTACGTTTTTTAAGAAGATTCAACTCTTTTTTTGTGTAGTTAAGCGTATCTGATTTTTTCAATACTTCTTCAGAATCGATCATATTCGCAATAGCTTTACGTACCTGACGATAGTTAGTAAAAGTACCTCCTACCCATCGGTGAACCACAAATGGCAGCTTTAATTCTTGTGCAACTTTTTTAACGCTCTCCTGAGCAGCTTTCTTTGTTCCCACAAATAAAATAGTCCGCCCCTGAGCAGCTATCCCCTCAAGGAACTTTGAAGCTATCTCTAATTGCTGAGCTGTCTTACTCACATCAATAAGATGGATACCGTTTTTATAGCCCCAGATATAGGGAGCCATTTTAGGACACCAACGAGATGTTTGATGACCAAATTGGACACCATTCGTGATTAATAAACGTAAATCGATCATGTAGATACTCCACAGGGTTATGTTCCAATTATTTTCCGGCTTGACTTGAAAAAGCCCTCAACCACCCTGATTTGGGAAAATAAGTGATAAGATACGCACATTTCGTGCATTTACACATACCCCAATTGTACCAAAATCTTGGAAAATATCAAAACCGACAATGCCAGCCCAGTACTCCTGCCATAGAACTCTCCACCACCCCTATCGCCAGAGACCCTCGCCGAAGTACATGAGTAAGCCTGGTATACTCAAAAAGTGCGGCTAAGATGCCGATTAGTACCAAAAACGCAAGAATCCTTGATTTTTGAAACTCACCTGTAGTATGGTAATAATGGCCAAAGGGAAAGCGACACCATTCTATGATGTGCTTTGAGAGTAATGAAGATTCTCATCTGTCATAGGCTAACTTCTCTTCTTTAGCCACTACCACTACAACTGATTCGGTGAGGAATCGCTACGTACAGTGATCCTCACCTGCAATCAGCCACCAAAAGGAATAAAGCCCCTTCGCAGAATTTCTCTGTGAAGGGGCTCTGATTTGCGTACTGATTAAAGCATTCGATTAGATGAAGAATGGGAAGAATCCTTAAAGTTCTTCGGGTCCTTTGGGACTTTTGAATCTTCTTTTACTGGTACCAGATCGGTTGGCAGTGGTTGCTCACCCCCTTGAGCAGCCTCAAGTTCAGGTTCAAGCTCTGCAGCCCCAATAACTTCATTATTAGCAACCGCTGTTTCAAAGCGATATCCAAGAGCATAGGATGCAAGGAACCAGAAAAACACTACCACACCAAAATAGCTCGTCTGCGCCATAAGCAGTACTGATCCAAATAGATCATTGGTGTACCAGTTAAATGATTGTGCGCACGTTTTTGCAAACTTACTTCCAAATCCATCGATCCAAGATTTTGATTTAAACTGGATCTCTTTTATGGTTGGAATGTACAGGCTTTCACGTAACGGAGCTGCAAACGCATAGTTAATTGAACGGGTCACCACGAAAGCAAAGATTGCCGTAGCATATGAAGGGCTTATGAGGAACACAAGCACCGAGAGTCCTGTAACAGCGGGAATAACCATTAATGAGCGCCGCTCACCAAGAGCCGTAATAATCGCTCGAGTCCCGAAGAGCACAACTACGAAAGCAACGACGTGTACTAAGATGGCCTGCCACAATAAGACCGAAGCAAACAAGGATAGATTGTTTGCTGAGACCGTTTTCACAAAAATAATGTTCTCTACCTTGAGGGCCTGGATAACCATCTCAAAGAAGAACGTCATGCCAAAAATGCCCATGACGTAGGGATATTGAAAAAGTAACGAAAAGCCTGAGAACATGCTCTGAAAAGCAGACCGTTGCTCAACGATATGCCGTTTGCGGGCCTCTTGGCGAAGCTGGTATCCAGCCTCATAACCGTGCATTTCTGATTTAGGAACTTTATTGACCAAGTAATAGATCGCAAAAGGAACAAGCCCTAAAATAATCGTGGAATAGCCAAGCAAGAGCTGTAGATTAACTGTATCTGACCATGAGCCTGAAATCAGTATCGACCAACCAATAGTTGCGCAGATGATACCTCCCAGCTTAGAGCCAGCTATCATTACTGGATAGTTGTTTTTCGCAGCCTGAGGCTTGGTAATTGAGTTAGCAAAAGCCCAAAATACGCTCACAACCAAGGGTGAATATCCTTCAATAAAGAAATAGAAGAACCACCCAAAAAGACGGTTCGGCGCGCTGATAACGTTGGGAAGCCCAATAACGGGGTCCCCTAGATAATACACAAACACAAACCCTAATATCGTGAATAATATAGAATAGAAATAGAGTAAATTATGTCGTCGTACAAGGTCGACTAAGCGCGAATGGAAAAATATAGCTGGAATAAGCACAAGCATCGAGAAAATCTTAGCAAGAGCGAATAGGTATTTGTCTGTTCCCACAATGGTTGCAAACACTACATCCTTAAGCTCTCTTGTTACCGTATAAGCACCAATCAATAAGAAGAACGTAATAGTCAATAGAAGTACTTTTTGCACTTCCTGCGAATCAACATTAAGCAACCGCTTAAAACTTCGCTTTAGCCTTGCTGTCATCGACAATCCCCCCAGTCAACATCCATCTTAGATACAGTCTACTACAAAAAAGACCTTTCTTCACGTGGCAGATAACGCACACATCGCTTGTCTTACGTACAATGCCAAAGAAGAAAGGTCTTTTAAATTCACATTAAGCTCTCTAGCAAACAACCTTGTTACTATCAACAGCTTTTTGATACGTTCTACCAAGGTATAGGGCTACAAATACCCACACAGCAAGGACACCGAGGAAGAAATAGCAACTAATTGCCATGTACCAGAATGAGCCAAGATCCTCTGGTTGGAACATATGCTCTTTTCTGAATGCCTTATCGGCCCACTGAGGCCCATTTGCAATAACTACATTTTGATGCTGATCAGTGATAGCTGATCCCCCTGCTTTAGATCCTCGTGATCCAAAGGTTTCAATCCAAGCCTGGGACTTGTAACGAACATCTTCAGTTGTAGGAATATACAGCTGTTTCATAGAAGGACTATTTAAGGCATAGTTTACTGCTTTTGATGCAACCATGAGCCAGAATAGAGGCGTTAATGCTGGATAGAACCTGAATACCGCAACAGCACAGGTAACTAACATAGGCATCAACACCAAAGATGCTGTAAGACCCAAGTAGCGCTGAATGTTGCTGATACCAAATATCAAGCACACGAAGGTGGCAAGGTTTGCAAACTGTGCATATTCACCCAAGAAGTGAAGCTTTTCAGCTTTATCAAGAATGTTGGCCTGTGCCATGAGTTTAAAGTAATAGTCAAAAACGGTGACAATAATTTCATAGAAGGAGATGATACCAAAAATCCCTAACAAGTAAGGTTTTGAGACCATCAACTTCAAGCCTTCGAAGAACCCGGGCTCAGCCTCATGCTTAGTGTCTTTAGGCTCAGTTCCCTCAAACCCTTTCATCTGGGACGCTGGAACAGTTCTCATAAAGAACCAAACAAGCGGTATAATAAGCAAAATTAAGAATCCACAGGCAACCACCGGATAGGCATTGCTTACATTATATATCTTTGGAATTTTGGTCATCAGAGGTCCAAATATGCCCCCGATCTGCCCAAACATTGCAACCAAGAAAAATCCTTTCTTCGCCGATTCTGCTTTTGTGATGTCCGTAGCGAAAGCCCAAAAGAGCGCTACAAGCAAGGAGCCAAAGCTTTCAACAAACACATACCACACCCACCCAAGAAGACGTGATGGATCTGCATGCAGATTTTCAAGCCCGTAGGTCGGATGGAAGAAGAACCATGCCAAAATCAAAGTTGCTATACCATAGGCAGCAGACATGACATAGAAAAGATTTTGACGGGACAACATCTCAACAAGTTTGCTATAGATAACAACGAGAGGCAAAATAGCTACTAAAGAGAGCCATTTAGCACGAGGCTGCCATTCACCGCCAACGATTTCTTGAAAGAGTGCATCTTTCAAAGGACGTAAGGTCCAGTAAATACCAATAATGAGACCAAAAATTAAACCAAGAAGGATGAATTTTTTGAGTTCTTCAGTTTCAAAGTCACCAAACATGGGCTTTAAAACATTTCGAGCTCCGAAAATCAAACTCAAGATTATAAAGATGACACCAAAGCCTAGCGTGATCGTTCCCGCAAGGCCCAAATATTTAATGGGTAATTCTAATAATTGATAGAGAGATTCAAACATATACTAAGATCCTTTAGATTAATGATATATACCTATGTCAGAGCACCTTTACTTGACAAGTTTATTACGTATCAAGCATATGCGCACGACCACATCATGCATTAAGCAACGCTTTCGCGCTAAAAAGAACCTGTCACGTCATAATGCTCTTCTCCTGGCTCCATCATACCTAAAAGAGTTTTAACCTTGGAACTCAGTATACTTCTTTTTATCACAGAGTGCGAATTTTATCCGGTCCAAACCAGAATATCGATTTAGAAGCACTTTGTTCCGAAGAGCCCCTAAGACTCCCCTAATTATGCGTCCATCTCCAATAAAGACACTTTCAGTTCCGCGGAGAATGCCAATTGATTAGTCCGATACTACTATCCCAAAGGAAGTAAGTTTGCTATGCTTGTTCGTGATATAAGCACAAAATATCACTAACCATGAAAACTAACATAATATTAGCTATAATGCACCATTCGAGGACACTTACAGATACTGATAGAAAACTATGCTACTCTAATCAAATATGCTTATAACAATACTAGCAGAGGTTTCACATGCTTAAAACATCCATCGCCCTCTTACTACTCTTTCTTTCTCCGGTTGTAGCAGAAGCAGGACTTGTTGCCTATCATGACGAAACCACAGAACTGTGGGGTTTCAAAGATGCTCAGGGAATTGTGGTTATTAAGCCACAATTTGCTGCTGTCTATGCCACCACTGAAGAGGTCTTCAGTCCTAAAAACAAAGAGACTGAATATCTCGTGGGTGTTTTAAAAAATTGGACTACCTATAGGATTTCCCAAGATGGCAAAATTAAATTTGAAAGCGTCTTTTTTGATAACGGCCCAGATTATTATGAAGAAGGTCTGACTCGGTTTATCGATCCCAAAACGGGCAAGATTGGCTTTCATGATCATCGGGGACATGTGGTTATTAAACCTGAGTTTGATTTTGCCAGCCCATTTAAAAATGGTACTTCCAATGTCAGTATCGGATGCCATGCAGAGTATCCTCAAAAGCCAACTTTCCTACCATTAAGCTCCAGTTCTTTCCATCAATCTCGGGAAGAGATGTTTTTTTCGTTAGTTGGTGGCAAATGGGGAAAGATTGATAAGACCGGTAAGATCATCGTTCCTCTCAAGTTTAATTCCTTAGAAACACTCGCAAGGGATGATAAAAAACAATGACAAAATTCTCTTTAGGCCTTTATCAACATTATCGTGGAGACGTTTACAGAGTCATCGGACTCGCCCGACATTCGGAAACCTTAGAAGAAATGGTTGTATATCAGACTCTTTATGGTGATTATAGTCTTTGGGTACGTCCAGCTAAGATGTTTAGTGAGACTGTAGAGATGAATGGTCAAGCAGTGCCCCGTTTTAAGTTAATTAAACCGCTCGCTGAAGATTCTCTAATCTGAGATAATATTCATGTTATTGAGATTATCTGAGATTTCTTTAGGACCGCCTAAATAACCGACCAAGCGTAAACATGCTTTCTTTTGGTCGCAGCATCCTATAATTAAGACTCCCATGAAAAACTCGGGCAAGTTGCGAATCAGTTGATTAAGTCAATTATTATGAAAAACTTCCAAAATCCGACCAAAGGAAAGAGGGGTTGCGTTTGGTTATTTTCGCTGAAAGCGCCCTCTTGATCACAACCTTTCCTCCGACCAAAATTTAAAAAATCTTTAAACACCCTAAAAAATCAGGCTAAAGTCTTTGCAAGATCTGCAATGGGCATGAATTGAACAGTTATATCATCATACTTTCTTTCAAGAATACCGTCTATGTCTGAAACAACGACGTAGTTCATGCCTTTGGGATAGAGCTTTCGAAAGGCTTTAAAATTTTCTGGACTAAATGATCGGAATGTCCATTTGCATTCTATTGCTATAGGAGCTTCGTCTCGATCTTTTAGAATAACAAAATCGATTTCATGACCATACTTTGTTCTCCAGTAGCAAATTTTTGCGTACTGCAATTGCCCAATAAGCTCATTTAAGACAAGATGTTCCCAAAACGGCCCATAATCAGATCCCTTCAAACTCTTCCAATGCCTCATATGACAAATAAATCCTGTATCAAAGCCATATACTTTAGGAGCAGATTTTATTTCTCCAGCCGTATTACGTCCCGTAAAGGGCCGAAGTACTCGAGCAATATAAGACGTTTCTAAGATCTTAAGATAATTCACTATAGTGGGCCTGCTGACCTCACATACATCTGTAAATCTTGAAGCCTCGAATGAACTGCCACTTTGAGCGAGCAATAGTTCTGTAAACTTTAGAAATGAATCCCTATTTGCGACCCTAAAAAGCGTTTGAATATCCTTTGCCCAAAATGACGTCATCCATTCTTGGTACTCATAATCAGGTAATTCTTTACTGAGAAAGAAAGGCGGCAACCCTCCAAAAAGAAACCTATGATCGAGATCAACCATACCAAAAAGAGCCCCCTCTTCCACTAACAAAGGCGTCAAATGAACCTCAATCTTTCGCCCTGTTAAGGTATCACTAAATTTCTTAATAGCGTGCAACGTCGAAGATCCTGTGGCAATGATTCTTTTCTCAGGATAATGGTCTGCTGCAATCTTTAAAAATTGTGAGGGATCTTTAAGTCTATGAACTTCATCAAAAGCCAAAATGTTGGATTTAACCGAACTAAGAAAGGCTGTAGGATTAGAAAGGTCTTTGCGCACTTCAGGAAGATCACAATCAAAATATGCGATATTATCAATGCTCTTACAGAGTGTCGTTTTGCCAGATCGCCGCACACCAGCTAACCACACGATTGAGCGTTTTTTCCATGCTGCATATATTTTATCCAGCCAAATTTGTCTTAGAATCATACCATATCCCTCCACACACCTCCGACCAAATGAAAGTATATTTTCTTTTGGTCGGAACGTCAACAATTAAAACCTCCAACAAAAAATTCGGCCAAACTGCGATCAATTGATCGAGTCAACCATTATAAAAACTTTCTCAATTCCAACCAAAAGAAAGAGGGGTTGCGTTTGGTTATTTTTGCCGAAAGCCCCTTCCTAATCGACACTTTTTCTCCGACCAAAATTTAAAAACTCCCAAAATACCCATCCATAGGAACAAAGCTGGAGCTTGAACCGAACACTTCAAAACCAACCTTGCCGATTTATGCTTCAAAAAGGGGGAATCCGGTCATCGTGATCCCTAAAATGGCTCTTGCAGGAGAATAACAGCATTGTTCGGAACGTTTCAACCAAAAAAATTTTTTAAGATGCATTAGGACCAGGAAACCAATGAACAAAAAAAGTCCGCCGTACCGTATTCAAGGATATTTTCCCCAAGAACGGTTAACATCTAGGTACAAAACACCCCATCTGTCAAAGTATACAAAAAAACACCCCACCATAGAAGCCCGTGAAGGAATAACAGAAGTATTTCAACACTCGCTGATTCCAACTATTGAAGCCTTTGCCACCTTTTATTCTTTTCTAGATCCCCAGAGAAAGCCTTTGGCGAAAACTATACAATCTTAGTCACTTATGCTAAAATAATGTTAGTCTGTTTTTGAAGAAGTTGCTCTGCATATTTGCTGATCTCTCGGGTACAATCAAGGACTCTTGCTCTGCAAGCACTACTAAGATCTGATTGTCTCTGATAACATAGAAAGAAGATTCTTTGTATAAAATATTGCTAAAAGTATCCTAATATGCGAAGATGCGAGTAAAATTTTACTTCAACAGAAAGATTGGCTAGAGCCAATGGCCTAGTCCTGAATTAGTTAAAAAAAGCGCCATAATCAGGAATTAGTATGATAGAAAACGAGAAAAATCCCGCAGTCTTAGCTCTCTTACCGCTTAAGAATGTGGTTATATTACCCAAAAGCATTTTGCCGATCATTGTAGGAAGATCTTCCTCAATCTCGGCGGTAGAATATGCCTTGCGCCATAATAAAGAGCTGTTTATTACGGCTCAAAAAAATGCAGAAATTGAGCATCCTACTGAAGACGATGTCTACCAAATAGGGACTAAGTCAACCATATTACAGGTTATGAGAATGCCTAAGGGCACCCTTAAAATTCTTGTAGAGGGTATTTGCCGCTCACAAATTGTGAGGCCCGAAAAATGTGATGACTTCATTACAGTCGAAACGGTCGACCTTCCTACAACAAGCTTAAATAAAACCGTTGAGTTAGAAGCCCTTTGGAGACAACTCAAGGTGCTCTATGCTACATTTGCCCAATACAATACAAAAATACCCGCTGAGCTCCTGGTTGCAGTCAAAAGTCCTGAAGATATGGACAACATTGTCGATACTCTCGCAGTCCATCTTAACTTGTCCTTTGAAGAACGTCAGGAAATTATCGAGATTCCCGATCTTAAGGCTCGTATCTCCAAGATATCCACCTTTCTACAGCGCGAAATAGACATCCTAGAGACTGAAGAACGGATCCGCGGAAATGTACAAAAACAGGTTGAAAAGAGCCAAAGAGAATACTATTTAACTGAGCAGATGAAGGCAATTCAAAAAGAGCTTGGCCGCGACGACACCCAATCAGATATTGCCCTTATTCGCTCCAAAGTAAAAAAGCTTGGTCTTCCTAAGGAAGCCCTTGATAAGGTAAATAAAGAGCTTAAGCGTCTTGAGCAGATGCCCCCGCTATCCTCTGAGGCGGTTGTTAGTAGGCACTACATTGATTGGATAATTTCATTACCTTGGAATAAGGTAACTCAAGACAAAATAAGCCTTGAAGATGCAGAAAAGATTCTTAACAAGAACCATGCAGGATTAAAACGTGCAAAAGAGCGTATTATTGAGTTCCTTGCTGCTCGCAAGTTCTCTAAATCGCTTCAAAGGTCCCCTATCATCTGTTTAATTGGTCCTCCAGGTGTTGGCAAAACGTCCTTAGGCCATTCTATAGCAGAGAGCTTAGGCCGTGAATTTGTGCGGATCTCTCTTGGTGGTGTAAAAGATGAAGCAGAGATACGTGGTCACCGGCGCACCTATATTGGTGCCCTACCTGGTAAGATTATCCAGGCTATTAAAAAAGCCGGATCTGCTAACCCCGTGATCTTACTTGACGAGATCGACAAGATGTCGAATGACTTCCATGGAGATCCCGCAGCAGCATTACTTGAGGTGCTTGATCCCGAACAAAACAAATCGTTTGTAGACCATTTTCTTGAGCTTGAGTATGACCTTTCTAAGGTAATGTTTATCGCTACCGCAAACCATACTGAAGGCATTCCGTTCCCTCTATATGATAGGATGGAGCGCATTATGCTCTCAGGATACACCGATGCTGAGAAGATGGAGATTGCAAAATCTTTTTTGATTCCTAAAAACTTGAAAGAGTATGGCTTAAAGCCTACTCAGTTTAAGCTTCCTACAGAACTCTTACATAAGATCATCAATGAATACACGAAAGAATCTGGTGTACGTCAACTTGAACGTATCATTTCAAAGCTCATGCGTAAGAGCATACAGATCCTCTTAAAAGATCCGAAGGTAACCAGCGTTAAGGTAACTGACGAGCTTCTAAAAGAGTGGCTTGGACATCCTCGCTATAAAAAGACAACTCTTGATACGGGTGAACGTATCGGCCTTGCAACCGGTCTTGCCTGGACTGAGGTCGGAGGAGATATCCTTGAGATCGAAGCAACCGTACTGCCTGGTAAAGGTGGGTTAACTCTTACAGGCCAGCTTGGTGAGGTTATGCAAGAGTCTGCTCACGCTGCTCTTAGTTATATAAGATCGCGAGCAACCCCGCTTGGATTGAAAGAGTCCTTCTATGCATCAAGAGATATTCACGTTCATATTCCAGAGGGTGCTACACCAAAAGATGGCCCTTCTGCAGGTATTACAATGTGCTTAGCTTTGGTATCAGCAATTACTAAGAATCCAACACGACCTGACATGGCGATGACTGGGGAGATTACCCTTCGTGGTCGTGTTCTTGGCGTAGGTGGCTTAAAAGCTAAGATTCTTGCTGCACGACAACATGGCATTAAGACGATCTTTGTACCTGATGAAAACAAGGATGACATTGAAGAGGTAATTGCAGATATAGGTGAACTTAAAGATATGAAAATCATCTACGTAAAAAATATGGATGAAGTGCTTAAGCTCGCCTTAATAAAAGATCCTTTTAAAACAAAAGCCCCTTCGGAGAAAGAAGAAGAGAAAGCAAAATCAAAACAGACAACGAAAACAGATAAGAAAAAGCAGACAAAAACTGCGCCACGAAAAAAGACAAAATAGTATCTTTTGTAGCGCTGCTCCCGTAACGAGAGTGGCGCTATTTCTCTCGTAAGGCATGTCTTTCTCTTTCAGGGTCATTTACGCTTTCTTATCCGTCGTTCATTTTCAACGACAGAACAAATCAATCGGATGCTATCCAGGAAATATCGAGTGGTGTAATCTCACCGTTCCTCTCTAGGAGTACTTTAAAACCCAAACTATCTAAAACCTTAAATATACTTTTTAGCGCAAAATCATCTCTGGAGCCTGAACGAATCGCTTGTATAATTGTTGGAGATACACCAGCTATTTTTGCAAGCTTTCTTACCGATACGGTATCTTGCTTCATTGCGGCAAGTACAAACTCAGATAGCGCAAGATTGCGAAGTTCACTGTCAAACTCTTTTTTCTGATCAGAAGTCATCGACTCAAGAAATATATCATACGTCGTTTTCATTTTTTTAGGCATCGCAAGTCCTTTCATCGCATCAAATATCTTTTAAGCGCTAGGCGAGGAGATACATCATCGAAATAGTACCAAAATCTGCATGGCGTGTCTAGTTCTTGGTACAGCCCCAAAAAAGGTTAGGTACCGTCTTTTCTCCTAATACTTATCCTTTCGCAATCTCTATCTCATACCTATGACAAAAAACCAACTATCACATTGGGGCCCACAATTTTCACACTCGAATTTTCCTCCACTTGACAGCAGTACCCTACCCAGGTGTATATTGGCAGGTACCTTTTAAATATGAAAGAGCAAGGTCAGATTATGCGTTTATTACGTGCCTTAACAGACTCGCCCGGGAGAACCGTTTTATTCACGATCGCCCTCACCATCATTCTAGGCACAATCCTTTTGAAGGTGCCTGCTGCACAAAATACTCCGATCTCGCTTATCGATTGCTTCTTTACTGCTACATCTTCAACGTGTGTCACTGGGGTGCTTACAGTACCATTCGAATCCTTTAGTCTCTTTGGGAAATGCATCATACTTGGCCTTATCCAAATAGGTGGCATAGGGCTGCTTACTCTCTGGCTTTTCCTAGTAGCGCTCTTTTTTAACTTAGGGATCTCAACAAAATTTATGTTAGGAAAAATCTTAGAACTCTCAACGTTCAAAAATCCTCGTCAAATTCTCTTCTTTATTATAAAAACGACTATTATTGTTGAACTTGTTGGAGCTGTATGTATTTACCTTCTAATCAAGGATCAGTATGCACCGTGGGATGCGGCATTTCATGCAATATTTCATAGCATCTCGTCCTTCTGTATGGCTGGAATGAGCAGCTTTGGATCTGAAAGCTTAGTTCCCTATAGTCACAATTTACCCTTTCTTGCAGTTACCAGTATTTTAATTATGGTAGGCGGTATCGGATTTATCACCCTCCATGAACTATTTCTCTTCATCAAAAGTAGGTGGGAAGGACGATTCTTTCAGTTTTCGCTCACCTCAAAAATCATACTAAGCATGACTGCCATTCTGATTCTAGGAGCCACCTTACTGCTCGTTTTGTTGGAGGGGCCAAGCCATTTTCCTGATAGCCCGTGGTGGGAGACATTGAGCAATATGCTCTTCAACGCTATCTCATATCGGAGTATCGGGTTCACCACTATTGATCTTGATACGATGCAAACAGCAACGATTTTCTTAATCATGATGTATAGCTTTATCGGTTCATCACCTGTTTCAACAGGATCAGGCATCAAAGTAACCACCTTTGCTATTTTCCTTGCAACGATCCGCGCGGTTGTCAATGGACGTATGGAAGTTGACATAATAAACCGGCGCGTTGCTCAAGATCAGATCTTTAAGGCTATGGCAGTACTTTCAGTAAGTCTCGTGTGGATTACTGCAAGTACGTTCCTGCTGGCTCTTGTAGAAAGCCATAGTAGTTTTATTAGTGTTTTTTTTGAAGCAGTTTCCTCTTTTACTAACTTGGGCCTGGCTACTTCAATCACGCCAACCTTAACTATTGCGGGAAAACTGATTATTATAGTAAACATGTTTATGGGTAGAGTAGGAATATTAACGCTCATGCTCGCATTACGTACACCGCGTGAACGAGCAGAATTTCACTACCCTGAAGAACGAATTATGATGAGCTAGCTAGGAACCCCACTATGAAATTTTGTGTCATCGGAGTTGGTCGTTTTGGATATCATGTTGCCGTTACGCTTGCAGAAAATGGTATGGAAGTATTAGCAATTGATGCTAATGAAGGCATTATTGCCTCTATACGTGACAAAGTCTCTCAAGCAGTTTGCCTGAGAGTACATGATGAGGAATCATTACGCAGTATCGGCGTTGACGATATGGATACGGTCATCGTAGCTATGGGTGAAAACTTTGCCCAATCTATTTTAGTTACCGCTCTTTTAAAACATCGACTCCATATAAAAACAGTTATCACCCGTTCTATTAGCGACATTCACCGCGAAATTCTCCTTCTTATCGGAGCAGACCAAGTCGTCCTTCCTGAACGTGAAGAAGGAAGAAGAGTCGCCGATGTATTGAGCTTACCCTTTAAAGCAGTAACACGCCTTGCCTCAAACTTCTGCATAAGTAGACTCGAAGCTCCTAAAGAATTTCAGAAAAAGAGCATTAAAGAGCTTGATTTTCCTCATACCTATGGAGTTATCTGCATTGGCAAAAAAGAAGATGATAGAATAGAACCTGTAGATCCTACGTATATTGTTACCGAAAAAGATGTCCTTCTCTTTTCAGGCACCATCAAAGACCTTTCTCGACTCCCTAAAGTATCATCACGCTAGAACAAAGAATTATGGTACTTTATCCCTCGAGCAACTACATCCCCTTTATGTAGAAAGATGTTCCGTAAGAAAAAATGTCTTCATTTCTCCTTGTAATTATTTTTAATTAATATATAATGTTAATTAATATATAAACACATAAGGAGTTTGTACTTGAACAGCGCATTAAGATTTCTACTTATCACTATTTTCTCTTCCTACAGCACCTTTAGCCTTAGCTCTAGCGTGGAAGCTCTCGCGGCAGCATCTATCGATTGCCCTTCGGCTAATTCACTCGATGTATTAACCATTATGGCTAGGGGTGAATTCGCTCGGTTAGGAGTTGAAGATCTTCAAAATATCTTGGTTAAGCATGAAGAACATCTTGCTACTATTGGTATTACTCCAAACAATGCAGAATGCTGGTATGAGATTGCTAATGGATATCGACATCTATTTGCTTGTAAGAATGCCTTAAGATTTGCTGAGAAAGTATATATGCACCTGATTGAATCTAAGGATGACCTACCTGCAAACTTACGATCGTTAACCGCACGCTGTCTTTCAAAACTTTATAGAAGAAATGGTGAAATACAAAAGGCCTTGCACTATGCTCGGCATGCCTTAGAAACTGGTATGCAGACACGCTCCTATGGCCGAACACTTTGTTATATGGGAGACTTCTATCGCTTCACCTTGCATAATACCGCAAATGGGTGCGGATACTATCTTAAGGCACTTGAATGGTGCACTACCAATAATATTCGAAATGCACAAGCTCAGGCCCTCATTGGACTTGGCAATGCTCGTTATACCGATAATCAACATGATAGAAACTATTGGTATCTAGAAGCTCTCAAAGTACTAGGCGACCTTGGTGACGTGGAATTACAAGCCCAGGCCCTCATTGGACTTGGCAATGCTCGTTACACTGATCATCAACATAGAGCTCAAGCCGATTGGTATCGAGAAGCTCTCAGACTACTTGGCTCTCATGGTGATATAGTCTTACAAGCCCAGGCCCTCATTGGTCTTGGCAATGCTCGTTATACCGATAATCAACATAATAATAATGCTGATTGGTATCTTGAAGCTCTCGGAGTCCTTGGCTCTACTGGTGATATAGACCTACAAGCCCAGGCCCTCATTGGACTTGGCAATGCTCGTTACACTGATAATCAACATGATAGAAACTATTGGTTTCTAGAAGCTCTCAAAGTACTAGGCGATCGTGGTGACGTGGACTTACAAGCTCAGGCACTCATTGGCCTTGGTAATGCTCGTTATACCGACAATCAACATAATAATAATGCTGACTGGTATCTTGAAGCTCACGGAGTTCTTGGCTCTACTGGTGATATAGACCTACAAGCCCAGGCCCTCATTGGACTTGGCAATGCTCGTTACACTGATAATCAACATGATAGAAACTATTGGTATCTAGAAGCTCTCAAAGTACTAGGCGACCGTGGTGACGTGGAATTACAAGCCCAGGCACTCATTGGACTTGGCAATGCTCGTTATACCGACAATCAACATAATAATAATGCTGATTGGTATCTTGAAGCTCTCGGAGTTCTTGGCTCTACTGGTGATATAGACCTACAAGCCCAGGCCCTCATTGGACTTGGCAATGCTCGTTACACTGATAATCAACATGATAGAAACTATTGGTATCTAGAAGCTCTCAAAGTACTAGGCGGCCGTGGTGACGTGGAATTACAAGCCCAGGCCCTCATTGGACTTGGCAATGCTCGTTACACTGATCATCAACATAGAGCTCAAGCCGATTGGTATCTAGAAGCTCTCAGAGTGCTTGGTACTCATGGTGACATAGCCTTACAAGCTCAAGCACTCATTGGACTTGGCAATGCTCGTTATACCGATAATCAACATAATAATAATGCCGATTGGTATCTTGAAGCTCTCGGAGTCCTTGGCTCTACTGGTGATATAGACCTACAAGCCCAGGCCCTCATTGGACTTGGTAATGCTCGTTACACTGATAATCAACATGATAGAAACTATTGGTGTCTAGAAGCTCTCAAAGTACTAGGCAATCATGGAGATATATCGTTACAAGCTCAGGCCCTCATTGGACTTGGCAATACTCATTGTTCTCAAAGAGACAACATAACAGGTTTAGACTACTTTAGACAAGCTTTAAAGATCGCTCCAAACTCTATGAAGAATACGATCAGGTCTAACATTGCAAGAACTGAGCACTTCCTAAAGAGAGATGCTTCTGGGAACCCGCAAAGAAGACCTCGTTATCGCTAACTCATTTTTTTATATTTTGCAGCATTTCATCCGCTACTATGAACAAAGGTTTCCCCGAAAGAAAACCCCTCATTACTCATTGCAAGTATTTTAGTATATATTATACTATTAATTATTTTGTAAAACGTATGGAGTTTTCATTTGAACAGCATATTAAGACCTCTGCTTATAGGAATTCTCTCTACTTACAGCCATTTAAGCTTCAGCTCTAGCATGAAAACCGTTGTACCTGATGCATTAACTGCTCCGGCTAAGGGTGAATTTGCTCGATTAGGGGCTGAAGATCTCCAGAAGATCCTGCTTAAGCATGAAAATCAACTTAAAACCATAGGCATTACTCCAAACAATGCAGAATGCTGGTATGCTATTGCTAATGAATATCGACATCTATTTACGAGTAAGGAAGCTTTAAGGCTTGCTCAAAAAGTATATATGCACCTGATTGAATCTCAAGATAACCTTTCTGCAGACTTACGATCGATAAGCTCTCGCAACCTCTCAAAACTTTATAGAAGAAATGGTGAAATCAAAACAGCCTTGCACTGTGCTCTGAAAGCCTTAAAAATCGATCAACAGACCCCTTCCTATGGCCAAACACTTTGTTATGTGGGAGACTTTTATCGTTTAACACTGCATAATGCCTCAGATGGCTGCAGATACTATCTCCAGGCCCTCGAATGGTGTACTACTAGCAATAACCAAAATATACGAGCCCAGGCCCTTATTGGCCTTGGCAATGCTCGTTATACTGATAATCAGCATAGGAACAATGCTGATTGGTATCTTGAAGCGCGCAGAATACTTGGCTCGCATGGTGATATAACCTTACAAGCAACAGCTCTTATTGGTCTTGGTAATGCTCGTCATTCTGATATTCAACATAGAAAGCAAGCTGATTGGTATCTTGAAGCTCGCAGAGTACTTGGTTCTACTGGTGATATAACCTTACAAGCGCAGGCACTCATTGGCCTTGGTAATGCTCGTTATACTGATAATCAACATTATAGAAACCATTGGTATCTAGAAGCTCTTGGAATACTTGGCTCGCATGGTGATATAGACTTACAAGCGCAGGCACTCATTGGTCTTGGTAATGCTCGTTATACCGATAATCGGCATGAAAATAATGCTGATTGGTATCTTGAAGCTCTCGCAATCCTTGGAAATCATGGAGATATATCGTTACAAGCTCAGGCTCTTATTGGTCTTGGCAATGCTCGTTACACTGATCATCAACATGATAGAAACTATTGGTATCGAGAAGCTCTCAAAGTACTAGGCGACCATGGTGACGTGGACTTGCAGGCTCGAGCCCTGATTGGTCTTGGCAATGCCCGTTATACTGATAATCGACATAGAAATGATATTGATTGGTATCTAGAAGCTCGTCGAGTCCTTGGCACTCATGGGGATGCAACGTTGCAAGCTCAGGCTCTTATTGGTCTTGGCAATGCTCATTGTTCTCAAAGGGACAACAGAACAGGTTTAGACTACTTTAGACAAGCTTTAGAGATCGCTCCAAACTCTATGAAAAATACGATCAGGTCTAACATTGCAAGAACTGAGCAGTTCCTCAATAAAGCTCGAGAACATTAAAAAACATTTACGCAATCTTCATATGAAAATTTTAATTACACCCCTTGTAGAATGCAAGCTCTCATTGGTCTTGTTAGACTCTTTCTTAATTAAGCAATTAAAGACCTATCACCTTACTAGGACGAAGATTTCTCAATGGTTGATTGCTTTATTCCTTGAGCATCATAGATATCTATCTTAATAGGCTCATATCCTACCCCAATACTCTTCAAGGGAGTAAAGGTCCACCTGCCATCTTTATTGGCTTTAGTCATACCAAGATAGTTGGTGCCACTATACACTTTAATCGTTCCTCCTGGAGATGCGTAGCCTGAAAAAGGGTCCATAGGATCTGCAAAGTCATGCTCTCTAGGCGCCGGTAGTATCAACTTTCCTGAGACCTTTTGTGATGCATAATTTTTATTAGATGTAGTTGCATAGAATTCGTGAGCGCCTTCAAGATTGGCCAATAGAGCACTCCACTTGCCCTCTTTATTTACGGGGACCTCTTTGAGAAGCTTGGTATTAGCATAGAGTTTTATCGTTGAATTGGGTGACCCTTGCCCTTCTAAGCGTACTTGTGAACTTGTACTTACAAATCCATTTTTTGGTGAAATAATCACGGGAGCTTTTTCGCCACTAAGATCAACAGAAAATGAAACTGGTTCAGACTGCTTACTTCGTGTATCCCCCTCGATGCGTGCTTGAGCAGTAAGAACATGAGAGCCCTTGTCGATATTTGTTACACTCGTATGCCATCGTCCATCACCTGTAGCGCGTACCTGGGCACGTCTTTTCTCATCCAGAAACAGAGTAACCAAAGCTCCTGGATCTGCCATACCTTCAACAACAATAGTCTTTTCCGTAAGTACCTGGTTTAAAAAAGGCTTCGTAATATGTGGAGGCTTTGGCACGTAGGTTCGTACCTTAAGTGAAACAGGCAGCGAGGACAAGCTAATACCCGAAAGAGGATCTTGAGCCACAGCTACAACTTCATAGGTCCCATCAAGCAGCGGAGGTAAGATCGCATACCATTCTCCCGTATAGCGCGCTGAGGCTTTAGCCACTTCAAAACCATTTACATACAAGGCAACAAATGCGTTAGGTGATGCAGTACCCTTTAGAGTAATCTGCTTTTGCTTAAAGACAGGTCTTGTGTCGGTAGTAATTATAGGCTCAATCAATTCAAAGGGCTGCCGCAAAGTACTCAAAATATCCGGACTTACGCCAGATACATCCTCGGTGATAAACATGGGCACCCCATTACCTTGAATAGTCAGAGATTGGCCAATAGGTGTAACTACCACACCAGGAACATTTGAAATCAATCCTGTTGGATTAAATACTGGCGTATTAAGAACCCCTGCAGAAAGGTAGTTAAGTATCGTAAAGTTAGTTTGAAAGCCATCGAAAGAAAAGCCTGAGACATAAATTTCACTATTTGAGCCTATAACAACTGCCTTCCCCGTATTGATTACCGTTGGCGTAGGCGTATATTGTGGAACTTGGTTAACCTGGGTAATTACCACTCCGGGAATCGATCCTGTAGGGTTAAAGGCCGGATCAAGAACCCCGGTAGGCGTGTATCGTGCCGTGGCAAAAGACATATTCGTTCCATCATTAGAAACGCCAGTAACCACAAGTGCTCCATCTGCAGCTATGGCAAGACCATTGACAATGTCCATATTCTGAGAAATAGAAGTTAAGACAGTCCCTGGAAGGCCCATGGAGAGGCCATTTGCATTAAAGGTTGTATCCAACAAACCTGTTGGCAAATATCGTGCAATTGCGAAAAGTGTCAGAGCACCACCCACACTTGACGCGCTTCCCCCAAAAAACTGCTGCGAGGAACCGGCGATGACGATATTACCAAACATATCAAGCTGCAGGGCAAATGCCTGATTAAAAACGTTTTGGAAGGTTTGTTGAACGATGCCAGGAACATTTCCTCCGGCATTAAAAGTCTTATCAACCACTCCTTGAGAAGTTAACTTAAGGATATAAAAGTTTGAAGAGACTGTACTACTATTATTGTAGCTCCCATTTAAGGTACCTCCCACAATAATTGAATCATCTGGATTAATAGCTACCGCAGTAGCGGCAATATTCGAGGTAATATTATTTTGTACTACACTGTACACAAAAATTCCTGGCTTCGCAGAGTTAGCATTAAATGTTGGATCTAATTCACCATTGGGCGTCAGTCTAATAACGAGCGTTGAAATGCTCTGCCCATTATTAGTAGATCCTACGACCACAATCCGCCCAAGACTATCAAGAGCTACCCCATAGGCCGTATCTTGCGTGGTTCCGTTTACCACGTTATTGGGTATGGTAAATTGGCCAACATTAATATAGGATACTCCGGGTGTTTTACCAAGTTGCCCCGTGGCATTAAAGCTCGTATCAAAACTCCCATCTTGATTGAACTTAAGCACCGTAACATCAGTATTGAGTCCAAGATTATACGTCCCGGCAGCTATGATCTTATCATCTGGGGTAAGAACAACACTATTAAGCCCCCCATTAACCCCAAATAAGCTTGGGGTAGTAGTTTGCGGCGGTAAAATAATCTGAAGTATTCCCGGAACAGTACCATCAGGATTAAAGGTAGGATCAAGTGTTCCGTTGGGCAAATAACGAACCAGCGCACATGAACTTGAATTAGTTGGCTGGGTTGACACAGAATTGGTAGGGTTATTTGAGATACCCACCGCTAAAATATTGCCGTTCTTGATCTATCACAAGATCATTGGCAGAAGAGTTTCCTGCTTGCACTGAAGCTGAAAAACTTATGAGTGCTATGATTGACTATAGGTACTATTTGCTTCATAAGACACCTGCTTTTTTTATACTCCTAGTATTAGCATACCCCATAATCTGAATGAAAATCTAGATATTAGTAAAGAATTTTATCCTTATTGAAATACCCGTGGGCCATAATGATGATTAATACTGTAGGATGATAATAAAAGGTGTCTAGGATATCTCGAAAGTACTTTTAATGATGGGTATTGGTATCGGATCTTCTGTAAGAGACCTAAGAATCATTGTTCGTCTTGAGCCGCGTCCAAAAAGCCTTCTGCAAGTACATCATTGAACTGGTCTATGGCATCAATGAGCTCTTCCTGTTGTTTCTCAGAAAGACTCTTAAATTGATCCGCAAGCTCAGGAGAATCTTCTAAAAGACTTTCTATATCTATAAAACGAAATCTTTTCAAGTAAGAAACAGGAAGATGCTCAATGCCCTGAAATAGACTGTCGAGCATCTGCTGATGGGATTTGTCAGATTGGGAAGAATCGGCAGCATAAAGACTAGCTACCAGACAGACTACCGCAACTACTCCCCCAAACTTCATATTTTCCTAAATTGAAACTATCCTCACCACCGTAATAGGTTGACGATGGCCTTTTTTACGCATATACCGCTTGCGTCGCTTAAACTTAAAGACAATAAGTTTTGGTCCCCTTAGATGCTTAACAACCGTAGCTTTTACGGGAGTTTTCAAAAATGGAGTCCCTACTTCCACGGCCGTTCCTGTTTTGCGCAGCAGTACTCTATCAAAGGATACAGCACCACCCTCTTTAATATCAAGCTTTTCAATACCAAGAGTTTTTCCTTCACAAGCTTGGTACTGTTTACCGCCCGTCTCAATTATTGCATAACGATCCATCGCAGGAACTTCTTTTGTTTGTGCCATAAGCAATCCTTTATCAACGTTTTAGGAGATACCTTTGTAGGGTAGGAGGTTTCTTTAAGTATAGTGTATCACAGACATGTAATAGTTCAATGAACTATTCTCCAAATTTACCATTTTTTATGCCGAACCTTCTTGTCGCACTATGCATTCAGGCATCATACGAGAATCTTTTTTACGCAATCCAACTTTTTCCCACTGAGGAAAAAAACTGAGAGAGCCTTTTAATAAGCTTCTCTCAGTTTCGGTAAACATCTGGTTTTTAAGTACCTACTTTTGTACCTTCAACATAATCAATGTGAGCGAGGCAGATAACCCAACCCATAAATAAGGGTCTAAGCATCAGCATCTTTCTGAGCAACCTGTTGCCACGTGAAATAGTAGTAGGCAACCATAGAAAGAACCCCAAGAACAAGACTCCTCTGAAAGCTAAACCAACTCTTCGTATCTTTGACAACTACAGCCGCTGGGCTGCTGTCAGGAGCTTTCTTTTGTGGAACAGAAGCACCCTGTTTAGGGTTTTTGGGATCTACAGGAACAGGATTTTCAGCAATCTTCTTAAGTAGTTTTCTCTGATTTATCCCCGCTTTAAGCTTTCTCTTGAAAAGAGACAAATCAGCGCGTGCCTCCTGGCCCCCCAATTCCCTGAGGATATCATCCTTATTATTCATTGCAGCGTGCTCAAGAGCATTTATATCTGAGGTATCACGAGTATCTTGTGTTGCTCCTGCTCTGACAAGCCCTTTGACGATGTCAAGATGTCCTTCATTAGCAGCAACTATAAGGGGAGTTCTTCCTTCCGCGTCAGGTGTATTTATAGCCGCCTTTGCAGCCAGTAACCGAGTAACTATCTCAAGGTTTCCCTTTTCAGCAGCTGCTCTTAATGGAGTAATTCCCAGATTGTCAGCATTATCTACCAGAGCTCCAGCATCTAACAAGGCCTTTACTATATCAAACTTGCCTTGGGCTGCAGCATAGTTCAGAAAAGTTTCCCCAGTTTCAGGATCTTTCTCATTTATATCACCAAGCTCTTTAAATCTATCCTTTTGAAATCGTATAAGATTGACAAAGAAAGACGAGTTATTGTGATCTATGAGGGTTTTATAATAGTTGTTGAAAAACTCCTGAGCCGTAGTAACAATCATCTCAATACCAAGGATGCGAGCATTAGCTACCGTTTCACAAAATTCCGCATGCTTATTCTGCCCCAAATACTGCGTATACAGAGTAAGTAATGCTTGAGTATCTTTTTTTTCTAGAGCATCAAGGCAGTGCATCATTATCTGAGCTAGTCCAAGACTAGTAGTACCTGCCGGCAGCTTTCTATGGAGCTTTTTGCGGCCATCATCTTCCAAAGACCTTTTTAAGTCAGGCTTTATGAGCCCAAGGAATTTGTTATATAATGCTATATCATATAAGGCACGATCCGAATCTCCCATATATAAATCAACGATAAATGATTCAGCAGAAGGATCGGCAGAAGGATTCCCAGAGCCATTCACTAAACGTGAAGGGTTCCCTGGACGGTTTACTGCACGGTTCATTGCAGAGAGGCACGGGCCATACAAGCATTGGCTTGCAAAAAGGATGAGAACTATACATAACTTTTTCATTGGAATATCCATTTTCTTTAATTTCGATTATTTTAATTCAAATACTTCATCAAGTAGAAATAAGTGTAACTCATTCTTACAATAAGGTCAAATGGCCTTATTGTTCGACCCATTAAGAGCCTTCCTCTGAATTATGGCTCTGGAGCATCTACTCAGAGCCTATGCTCCGGCTCAGAGTTCCTCATAAGCAAGCTCAAATAATTGGGGCCCCGCCACTTTCTTGAGCTTGCTGAATCACAGTTGCCCTAACGGGCTCTTTTTGGCACACTAGAGTCATATTACCAATTACCCACCTTGCACGAGGAATAACATGGCGGAAATTACTCTTGAATTAATTCAGCAATTACGTGAACGTACCGGTATCGGTATGATGGACTGTAAGAAGGCTCTTATCGAATCAGGTGGAGATATCGAGAAAGCGATTGAGCTTTTGAGAAAAAAAGGTGGCCTACTTGCTGAAAAACGCGCTGGTAAAGAGACCGCAGAGGGACTCATTGTTTCTTATATTCACCCAGGAAATACTATTGGGGTTCTTGTTGAATTAAACTGCGAAACAGATTTCGTTGCCCGTACAAAAGACATGGCTGCATTTGCCCATGATGTTGCTATGCAAATTGCCGCATTTAGGCCGCTATGCGTCCAAGCAACTGAGGTAGATCCTGCACTTCTTGAAAAAGAGCGTGCTATTTACCGTGAGCAGCTTGCCGGCAAGCCCGCCCAAATGATCGATAAGATTATTGAAGGCAAGCTTGAAAAGTATTACACCGATATATGCCTACTGAATCAGCCATTTATTAAGAACGACAAATTGACCGTTGGCGATGTACTTAAAGATGTCATTGCAAAAATGGGTGAGAGCATTAAAATTAAGCGCTTTGTACGATTTGAAATAGGTTCTTAAAGTCCTTAAAGGCTATGTATGGAACGTAAGAAGATTTTAGTTAAGCTTACCGGCAATCTTCTTGAGCATACCGCTCAAGGTGTCGATACTTCTTCGTTAAAAAGTATTGCTCTCCAAATTAAGAAACTGAGTACCTCGATCAGCTTTGGTATCGTGGTAGGCGGCGGAAATATTTTTCGTGGATCGCTTCAAAGCAAACATTCCGGCATCAGTGAACAAACAGGACACCTTGTAGGAATGATTGCAACGATGATGAACGGGCTCATTGTGCAAGATGTTTTTGAACAGGCAGGTATCGAAACCACCCTGTTTACTGCCGTTCCTTGTGATCCCGTAGGTATCTTGCCATCACCGCAAGCACTCAATAAAGCATTCAAACAGCAAAAGTGCCTTATTTTTGTAGGTGGTACGGGAAACCCATACTTCAGTACCGACACAACTGCCGTCATACGAGCACTGCAAATGGAGGCTACTGAACTGTGGAAAGGAACAAAAGTGGATGGCATATATTCTGAAGATCCGTTGAAAAACCCCCATGCTCAGCTTTTAAAACGAGTACGTTACAAAGAAGCACTTGATGAGAACCTTACTATTATGGACTCTGCTGCCTATGCGCTCGCAGAGGTTCATAGTTTGCCGTTACGAATATTTAACATTTTTATCGAAAACGCCTTGATTGAAGCAGCTCACAACAAAGAATTTGGCAGCACAATTTGCCAGGCCTAACCCAGAAGGATTCTTAATGCTAAAAATTACCCTCACCGAAAATGCTCCTGTAAAGCAATTCGAAGCCACCGTAGAAAAAGAGATGGAAAGTCATATTAGTAGTTTTGAAAAAGAGCTTCTTAAAATACGCACTGGCAGAGCTCATCCTTCTATGATAGAAGACATTAAAGTGCCAAGTTATGGCACGCTTATGCCATTACGAGAGATTGCAGCCGTTTCAGCTCCTGATGCAGCTCTTCTTATGGTACAACCTTGGGATAAAGAAAATATTCCTGCTATCGAGAAAACTCTCTCAACCTCAGAATTGGGGCTCTCTCCAGCAAATGATGGTAATGTTATTAGAATACAATTGCCTAAAATGAGTAGCACTCGCCGCGATGAGTTAGCAAAAGTTGTAGGCCAAAGAATCGAGCAAGCAAAAATCGCCATACGAAACGTTCGAAAAGAGCTTCATAATCAATTAAGAGATCTTGAAAAATCAAAAGCCATATCAGAAGACTATGGGCGGCGTGTACAAGACTCACTTCAAAAAGTTACTGACCGCATGATCAAAAAAGTTGATGATATAGGTGAAAAGAAAGAGCAAGAACTTAAATCACTCTAAGTACATCGCACTCATTTGAAAGGGGCTATGAAAGCCCCTTTTTTATTTGGAGGTCCTGAAACACGCAATCAAGTGCTGCCACCTTAGAACCGCTTTTTCTGGGACAAAAAAAAATGCCGTATACGTACTTCCTTGGAGAAGAAGACGAAAAAAAATACTTCCTAAAAAAAGTTATCGCCAAGTTTAGCGCATATTTGGCGATAAGTGGTTTTTTTTACTACTTGTCGCCAAGTTGAGTGTATATTTGGCGGTAAGTATGTTTTTTATAGACTTATCGCCAAGTTGGATGTATATTTGGCGGTAAGTATGTTTTTTATAGACTTATCGCCAAAGTTGAGCCAGTTGTCTAGAAGAAACCGAGGAACACTATGCAGGATATAATTGGTCGTCAGCGCGAACTTCTCATCTTAGAAAGACTGTATACATCGCATAAAGCAGAATTCTTAGCAATCTACGGGAGAAGACGGGTAGGAAAAACATTCCTTATCAGCCGCTTCTTCAAACCCAAAAGCTTCTATTTTGAGGTGGCAGGCATTAAAAAGGCAACCACAAAAGTCCAGTTACAAAACTTTGCAGTGGAACTTGCAGACGTTTTTTTTGAGGGGCATATGCAGCCAGCTCCACGTGACTGGCAGGAAGCCTTTACCATACTACGTAGACAGATTGAGATGATTGATAGCTCACAAAAAGTTACTATTTTCCTCGATGAACTTCCCTGGCTTGCGTCTGCACGTTCTGGTTTTTTGCAAGCTTTAGACCATGTATGGAATAGATATTTATCACGCATGCCTAACGTTATTCTTATTGTGTGCGGTTCGGCTGCATCGTGGATTCTAAAAAAAATTGTTAATGATCAGGGTGGCTTTTATGGTCGCCTAACAGCAGAAATAAGGCTCGAGCCTTACACACTTTCAGAAACGGAACAATTTTGCAGGGCAAAGGGAGTCGAGTTAGAGCGCAAGCAGATTATTGAGCTCTATATGGCATTTGGAGGTATCCCCAAATATCTTGATACCATTGTGCGAGGCAAATCGCCCGTACAGATCATTCAAGAAGCATGCTTTTCGCCAGATGCCCCTTTAGCTAACGAATTTGGCCGCCTCTTCTCATCACTTTTTGATCATTCTGAAATGCACCTTGCACTTGTAAAAGCCCTTGCAAAGCACCGAGAAGGCCTGACCCAAAACGAGTTACTAGAAGCCACAGGATTAAATACTGGAGGAAGTTTTTCCAGAATCTTAGATGAACTTATAGCTTCTGGTTTTATTGCAGCAATCCCTAACTTCGAAAAAAAGAAGCGAGAAGCCCAATATCGGTTGATCGATGAATATTCACTTTTTTACCTTACTTGGATACAGCCATCTTTTGAAGGAAGTGTCAAAGGCACGCAAGAGCACTATTGGCAACAGGCGCAAGATTCCCCTTCATACCGCGCTTGGGCCGGCTATACGTTTGAAGGTATATGCCTGAAGCACATTAAAAATATACTTATTGGGCTCGGCATCAGTGGAGTTTCCGTAAAAGCAAGTAGCTGGCGATACCATGCTCATAATGGCAGCACAGACCAAGGAGCACACATCGATCTTGTCCTAAAGCGTGCAGACAATTGCATAAACCTATGTGAAATCAAATATGCCCACGCACCTTTTGTGGTTACTAAAGAATATGCTGAGAAGTTACGCTTTAGAAAGGAATGTTTTCGAAGAGTAACTGGCACCAGATGCAGCCTTTTTACCACAATGATTACTCCTTATGGCGCTGTTGAGAATGCACAATATGCATCTGCAGTTGATAATCAAATGACGATGGAGGTATTATTTGCTCGCCCTTTGTAACCAAGGCTCTGCCGATAGCGCATTTGTAAGGGCAAGCCTCTAGACGATGCAACCAATCACCATGTTTTTCCAAAGTCTATTATAGTTATGCTTAGTTAATTGTGCACAGAAGAGGTGGAAATGAATTGTAAACTTATTTTAGTACTAGTAAGCTACTTGAATGTTGCAAGTGCCGCTCACGAAGGCTATCACGTAAGGCTTCTCACCGGCAATGCTATGCAGTATATGATTCCCTTTATAGCTCAACAGAGAGTTGATGCATACCGTGGATATCCCTACCTCTATGAAGGTAATCTCAGCGAA
Source organism: uncultured bacterium (assembly GCA_963819815.1). Lineage (GTDB taxonomy): Bacteria > Babelota > Babeliae > Babelales > Babelaceae > PRDV01. Next base: position 76,597 of record CAWFXL010000001.1, on the reverse strand, counting down.
GGTTATGAACTATTAGAGTGGCATGCTCAAGTTCCCTATGCAACATTTGCTATCGCTTTTCATGAAGATGTTCCTGTTGGGTGTGCCCTGGGAATACCCTTCACTTTGTATGGACCGCATTTTATGGGATCAGTCGAGCTATTTAAAAGTCATGGCATAGATCCTGATTGCTTTTATTACATTACCGATATAATTATTCTCGAAGAACACAGAGGAAAATCATTAGCCACCCGTTTAACAGAGTGTGTAGAAACATACAGTATGTCTGTAGGTTTTGGCTATGTATGTTTTACGAGCGAATCTCATGAGCATCACCCACTTAAGCCCGAAGGATATAAAGAATTAGATGCTTTGTGGGCGCATCTTGGTTACCACAAAACGAATTTGGTTACATACGCTGCCTGGAATACGATTCAAGTGGAAGGACCATCTCGTGTACAAGATCACCCATTGCCTTATTGGATCAAAAAGGTTGGATAGATCTATCTACAATACCTTGATCCTATCTTGCGAGTTAGCTCGAGCTCAGTTATTTCTTGTCTGAGGCTTGCCATTAACGCTCAGAAGCTGGGTTCACGCGCAATAAGCAATTCCCAGATCCTTTAATTCGTTAAGCAAATGCCTTTGTAGACATTCTTGCTCTAGCCAACTATTTGCTCGGCAAGGCTACAGTGTTGCTCCGTGCAGACAAGATAAGGCAAGCAATCTCCCTTGTTTAATCTTCTTTTTTTCCTCAAAGTCTGCTATAGTTATCTAGGCTGATTGTATAAATCAGTAAGCCTCGTTTTTTAAAATGAAGTAAGAAATCAAGGGCTTAAAGTTTGCAAGAGTGGCGAAATTGGCAGACGCGCTGGACTTAGGATCCAGTCCCGAAAGGGGTGGGGGTTCAAGTCCCTCCTCTTGCACCATACATATACAAAAGGGAGAGAGATGGAAGAGTTAGGAAGAAGCTTTGGGTTTTCTGTTGTCGAAGAAAAACCACAAAGGCAAAGAGCTACCGTTGTCATCGGCAAAGAATATGTCCATGCTTTATATCATGAAGCACTGCTCTCACGCAAAAAGCAAGAAAAAACGTATGGGTTTGAAAAAGGCAGTACGCCCATGCAGTACATCGAGCAAAATTTTAGGGCACACATTATTGAGCATTTGAAAGAGCTTCTCTTTACCCATTGTGTGGTACATCAACTCTATGATTCATTAAGTACCAAAAAAATAGTCATTGTGGGCGATCCAGACCTTATAGATATTAGGCTCGAGCCAGAAGGTAACGCTGAGTTTGTGTTTCAGCTTGCGACGGCAAATTTTGATAATGAAGAGCGCTGGAAAAAGGTTCATCTCAAGCCTTTAAATCGTAAGAATTATAAAGACCTTGATCGGCAAGTAGAGCATTTTATGCATGAAGAGCTCACCTTTCAAAAAAAGTCCCCTTACAACGATACCATCGGAATTGATGATTGGGTCAACTTTGAGGTATCGATACTTGACTGCGAAAAGAATGCTTTGATTCCTGGCTTTAAAAGTGACCTTTGGGTCTGTTTACAAGCAGGAGAAGATGACAAAAACCTCCATGAGCTTCTCTTAGACAAAAAAGTTGGAGACCGTTTCTTTTCTGATGCAGTATTCCTGCAAGAGTATGTAAGCACAGCATCCGACATTGAATATGGGTTTCTCGTCGAGATTAAGCAGAAACTCCATGGAAGCTTCTTTTCACTTGATCTTTTTAAGCATCAATTTGATCTTCAAGATGATATCGAAATTCCCGCAAAGCTCGTTGAAGTATTTTCAACACGCAATGACATAACACTCAGAAAAGAGACCATAGAGGCAGTTTTCAAGCTCCTTAATAAACAATACTTTTTCTCATTGCCTCCACACCTTCTTCAACAACAGCAAGAAATGGTTCTTCATACCGTACAAAATACCCCAGACTATCTGGTATACAAAGCGCTTGATGATTTTAAAGAGAAAATTAAGTCTCTTGCTGAAAAACAGCTCAAGGAAGCTATTATCACTGACTCGATCGGGTACCAAATGGGAATTACAGTTGATTCTCAAGACATTTGCGCGTATCTTAATCTTTTGAAGAGACCTCGTGTGGCAAACTTTATTTATTTTAAAGTGCCTCAACCTAAAGTCGAGGGGCATGAAATCCCCCTCTCAAGCGCACTTTTAAAGAGGTACTGTTTTAGAGAAAAAACACTTAATCACCTTATACGAGAAGTTACTTCCGATACAAGCTTATGAGCAAACACGAAAAACTCGTTATCCTCGGTTCAGGACCTGCAGGGCTGACTGCTGCAATCTATGCAAGTCGCGCTGGTTTATCACCCTTAGTTATTGAAGGCCATGAGCCAGGTGGCCAACTTATGACCACGACACTCGTTGAAAACTGGCCTGGAGAAATAAGTATTCAGGGACCTGCACTTATGAAACAGTTGCGCACCCATGCTGCGCACTATAAGACTCAATTCCTCGATGAAACGGTTACAAAGGTAGACCTTTCACGTCGTCCTTTTTCTCTCATGACGAACCAATCAACTGAAATTCATACTCATGCCCTTATTATTTCAACTGGGGCTACTCCTAAAAGACTGAATTGCCCGGGGGAATCTGACTATTGGGGCAAAGGAGTTACGACCTGTGCCGTCTGTGACGGAGTCTTTTTCAGAGATAAACCGGTCGTAATCGTCGGTGGCGGCGATACCGCTATGGAAAATGCATCATTTCTGACGAACTTTACGCAATTTATAACTATCGTCCATATATCTAAGAAGCTGAGTGCTTCCTATGCGATGCAAGAACGAGTCATCAATAACCCTCATATTAAGATTATTTATTCAAGTACCGTAACTGCAATAGAAGGCGACGGCAAAAAAGTAACCGAGGTAACGGTCACCAACCAAGAGACCCATGAAAGCCATAAGCTTGACGTTAATGGGGTATTTATTGCCATCGGATTAACCCCCAATACCCATCTTTTTAAAGGTCAGCTTGATATGGCTCCCAATGGCTATCTTCATCTATTAGAGCATACACAGACTTCTGTAGAAGGAGTATTTGCAGCTGGGGATGTTGTTGATAGCCGCTATAGGCAGGCAATCGTAGCTGCGGGCTCAGGATGTGCAGCAACTCTTGATGCAGAGCGCTATCTTAAACATAAGGGTTTCTAGAGCCTTGCAACTACAGCAACTCGAGTAACCTGCATTTCGCAAAACATGTGTATTCAGCAAAAACAAGGGGCTTTGAAGAGAGACTTTTTTCATGCTATGGTAATAACTGGAAATACAATTGAAAAAGATACACTTACACGTGCGCTAAGGAATAGTATGCCATTCAAACAACTTATAATTGCAATCCTCATGATCTCAGGCCTTGGATCGACGCAAGCTATGAATATGGTTGACCCTACTTTTAAAGAACATCTTGAAAAGGCTCTTGTTGATTTCAATGCTTATACAGGCTTCAAATATCATTTCATAAATAATATGTGCGATGTTGATACACTTTGTATTGAGCCAGGTAAGACCGTAGGGCAGCTCATTGATGAGGCTTTGCTCACTAATACACAAAAAGCTCTTTTTATTGCTCAAGTTGTGCAATGTAGGCGAACAGATCGGGGAGCGGTTATTCGAACCTTATATAGAGCCTACGAAGAAGATTCAATGGCACTTTGGTACCTTAAAGATTGGCTTGATATTGGACGTTATCTTAATTTCTACGATCCAGGAGATATAGATAGTACAGACTATGATACTGAGAATCCGGGCAAGACCATTGGTGATCGTATTGCAGAGCATTTAAGCATGAGCGAGAAGGCTCAAAAGAAAGGAGTATTGGCTGCAGTATTTGGTGCCCTACGCAGCTTGGCGGATGTCCACGTCTCCAAACCAACCGATGATTCAACCGGTAAAGATAAGACCAAAAGTATGAATGAACTTAGAAAAAAGGCTTTAGACTTTGCAAAACTTGCACAGTATTCCCGCTCAAACAAGCATTCAGTATCGGTAACGTTATTTAAGGCCTATGAAAACGATCCAACGTTATTTGCAGATCTAAAAGAATGGCAAGACTTTGTCAAAGCCGATGTGCGCACAATTTACTATGATGCTTCTAAAACAAGAACACTAGCTCAAAGAATTGATGCTCTCAAGAGAGATGACGTGTCAAATCTTTTTAAGATCTCAAATGCAACTCTGACAAAACCAAATCCAATCCTGGAATCCCCTCCCAAATCTAATAACGATGACAAGAAGGCCAAATGGTCGATGGGTAAGACTCTGGGAGTTACAGCACTCGTCGCTAGCGCAGGGCTCTTGTACTATTATATGAGCAATAAAGATTCTAAAAAGAACCTAGTTGATCAACCACAGGCCCTAGAAAAACATTGAAAATTGGCTGCCAGATAACTTTTTAGTTAATCTATTTCCTTGAAATAACGCTAAGTCATTGCTGATTCGTCGCACGACTTCCCTTAAATGCTCTATGGTTCGTCATTCAGTACCTAGGGTAGTCTTTTTTCTTAATAGGTAGCTTATAAAGCTTCTCTTCTTTGCTCTACACCTATAACTCGATAAAATCACAGGTTTCATGATAGAGCAATTAAGATCTAACGATTCTCTTACTCTTTTTATTTAATTTTCAATTTGACAGAATTTTTCAATGCGATACTCTAATAATGACATAAGTTGTTTATAGAAAGGCAAAAAATATGAAAACAGTTCTTATTTTTGGACTACTCGCATGGAATCTTCATATACATGCCATGACTACTGTTGCACAAAATGCTGCATCTACTACGCAAGAAGAAATAATTCTATTGCTGGGTGAATCTCAAGAACCCATAAAAATCCCACGCCATCATGCACTGCTTATACAGGGATGTAGAACGCTTGTGGAGATGGATCTTGATACGTTAGATTTGCCGAGGGTATCAAAAAAGATCGGTGAGTTGATTGCTCAGCAATTAGGCAATGTGTACATACATACAAAGCAAGATGATTCTGCGATAATCGAGGAAATCAAAAGAGGATTACAAGACCTTGACGGAGACACCCTCGTTGAGTTCTTACAGGCGGTAGATTACTTAGATATTCCCATTCTTGCTAAGATAGCTCATGAGATGGTAAGAAAGCTTACACCCGATAAAATTTCTACACAGAACATTAAAGCGCTTCCAAGCCAATTGAGTACTTCTCTCGTTAATGATCAAGTCTCTAAACTTGCTACGTTATTGAACAAAGAGACTCTTTCGATTCGTACGGTAGCTCAGTGGCAAGCCCATAAAGATGTCAGTCAAGTATGCGTTACTCACGACAATAAGATAGTCACACGTTCTTCTGATAATCGAACCATTCGAATTTGGAATATGGAAGGTATGCTTATTGCTGAATGCCTTCATAGCACAGATATCGAATCTATGTGTGTAACATCAGACAATAACATTGTCGTCGCTTGCACTGCTTCATTAGATATCTGGGATACGCAAGGGCACAATATCTTTTCCAAGGCAACGCCTGGGCTCTCTTCCATTTGTGCCGGTCCAGATAATAAGATAGTTATGGGATTTTATGATGGGCTCGTGCGCATTTGGAAGATAGGAGCCACTGATGGTATTATATGTCAGGGTGGACGTGTGCAGGCAATCATTTGCGTACAATGTACCGGTGATAATAGGATAGTTGCATACACTCTCGATGGCACAATTCACATCTGGGATATACAAGGCCAACTGCTAGCCGAGGATACTTCTAGTAAGCATATTAGTGCAATGGGTATTATGAATGACGGAAAGGTAGTAACAGCTGCCGTTGATTATAACATAATAGAATATTCAAAGATTGTTACAACTGCGCATGGAGTGACTATATGGAATACCTTGGACAATAAACGAAGTAAAGGTAATGCACCACCTGAAGGTTGCTCTATTAATTCAATTGTAACGACAAACGACGGTATCATTGTTTCTGCTGCTCATAGGGGGGAGCTCTGCTTCTGGGATGCATCCGCCACTTTGCTTGCTAGTAAACGAAAAAGTTCGATTTCGAGCCTCCATGTTTTCAATAATAAGATAGTCATAGGCTCTTTAGATGGCACGCTCAGTATCTTGGATACCTCGGGTACACAACTAGGATGCACACACCATGGAGCAGGAATTTCTGTGATAGGCACAATTGACGGAGATACAGTAGTTCTCGGCCTTTCAAATGGAAAGATCGTGATCTGTAAGATCGAAACTGCTCATATTTTACAAAATATAGCATCACTCGATCAAGATCATATTGAAGAAATCTGGGGAGTGCTTCAGAAATATACTGCAAGAAAAATAAACCCCCAACAATGTTGGGATCGAAGTGTGTCAATAGTGCAAGGCACATGCTCTAATGCAGAGCTAACCACGTCCTTTGTTTTCGGGGTAGCAGATTGGTTCTTAGGCCATACAGGCTCATTATGAGTATGCACATAACGACAAAGAAACGTAGATGAAGCACATACTCGCATGCAAAAACTACGAGCTTTGAAGAAAGATCTATTTCATGCTAAGGTAAGCCAGCTGATGACGTACCTTTTCCGATATTTTGAAAAAATTTCACAATGCTATACACTAGGATAAGAAGCACAAACAATTAAGGAACCACTATGTCAATAACGTTTAAGCTCAAGCGCAAAAAAAGAAATAGAAAACACGGATTCCTCCATCGTATGTCAACACATGATGGAAGAAAGATTATTAACCGCCGTCGTGCAAAAAGCAGAAAACGTTTAGCCGTGCATGCCTAAGGATATTCAATCTCCTTTTCGATTAACGCCTCCAGAACGAAGACTTCTGCTACGATCTGCACATCTTATTCACAGACAAGATGAGCTCGACATACGTTCACGACCACGAGATTCAGATTCGTCCCGCCTACCGGGACGAATTCTTATAATTACCCCAAGGAAAATAGGTAACGCCCCCCAGCGCAATCTCTTGAGGCGCCGGCTTAAAGCTATTTTCCGGGAAGAGAAAATTTTTAATTACTCATACGATTTTGTTGTGTATTCTCGAAAAGGATCTGCAGATCTCTCTTTTGAAGACCTCAAGGCCATCCTTTTTGAAGCATCAAGAAAATTACCCTCTAGAAGTGTACCTTCGAAGTAGCTATACTAATATTACTACTATCGAGGAAATACTCATGTTGCGGATTCTAATAGTTGCATTCATAACGCTTTTACGGCCACTAGTTGGGCCACCTGGATGCTGCCGCTATAAATTGTCTTGCACAAAATATGCTCGTCTTATGCTTCAAGACTTTCCTCTGTATAAAGCTATTCCTCTTATTTTCCGAAGGGTCCTGTCCTGCACCCCCCTTACCGCTCTTCTAGCCCGTGCTCGTCGAAAGCGTTACTCTAAGCATCGATTCTAAGAGTATCTTCTAGATAGCCCCCCAATTATTCCATTTGTAATATAAGTCAAATCTTGATTTGTTTCTTTACCTTTAGGTAAGCTAGAACTAGTAGTTTGGCTAGTATCGTACAATTAGAAGTTATTCATAAAAGGAATACTCATGAACAAAAAAATTATCACACTCCTCTTTACGATGATCGCCCAAGCAAGCGTATTGGCACAAGACGTGATGTATACCTCAGAGTCAAGCAGCTGCTGCACTCAAAGCGGCTGCGAAAAGCCATATTCATGTTGCCCAAGAACGTATAGCGAACGATCATGTTGCCCACAACAAGAATGTGGTGGTCGAAGATATACCGGTTCTCAACGCTGGCGTAACTGCTGCGGTCCAAGAGCTCGTAAATGTAGGCCCAAATGCAGACCGAAACGTACCTGCTGTCCACGTCTGCGCTGCTGCAGACCACGTCCAGCTTGCTGCCCACCTATAGCGCCTCCTTGTGAGCCTGCGCCATGCCTTCAAGGAAACGGGTATGAAACCTTTGATGAAAATGGCTCTTTTCTAGCAGAAACAGGAGTTCCTGCACCAGCAGGTCCAGCAAAACCGGCCGCACCTACCCAACCTATGGAAGAAGCGCTCGACACGATTTAAGATAACTATTCCATAAAAGGATACTATGTGACCCTAAGGCCGCATGGTATTCTTTTTGCCATAATTATTGACAATTAGAAAAGAAATATTCTAAGATAGGTATAGTAGTAATACAAGTAAAACCCAAAATAAAAGGATATACCATGAAAAAAGTATTGACCCTAATTGCGCTTGGCGCAGCTTTGATAGTTCCAACTACAGCATTTGGTTTCTTTGGAAGAGGCGGCGGATGTTGTAACAGCTGCTATAATTACAACTATAATGATTGTGGTAACGATTGTGGTTGCGATAGTTGCTCTAGCTGTTCAAGCTGCTGTAACTAAGTATCCTTAGGCCCGTGCAGTGCACGGGCCAGATAAGGTGATTTTTTCCTTGTAAAAAATTTTAGAAGCATCACCTTCCCCCTTTTTTAAAAAGCGATCTCCTGTGAATCACAGGAGATCGTTATATTTTGGTGCCGAGAGACGGAATCGAACCATCGACACGAAGCTCTTCAGGCTTCTGCTCTACCACTGAGCTACCTCGGCGTATATAGGTAGATTACCCTCTTGCGCCTTTTTGTCAACTTTCTAAACCTTCTTTACGGTCAACAATAATGAGATCTAGTGCCGATTGCACACTTTGCAATTCATATTCTATCGCTTCCGTAAATCCAAAAAAAACATCAAACTTTTATTGCACTTCTGCTGCAACGGCTTTTTTTAAGAGTGATCACCCAATACCATATATTTCAACCTCCTTTAAAAGCAATTATATCAGTTAGTAGGCCGCATAGGCGTACCTGCAAGTCCTTAGCCTATGTGTAATGAGAATACCATTGCAACTAGACCTGACGAGGCCACGACGAATAGAAATGTTTATAAAAAAAATTTATGTAATTATTGCATAAATTGTCGATATACTGTATGATTAAGAATAGGTCTACAAAGCCAATATGCGATTTTATATTGGCCATAATAACTTAACGAGGAGATTCCCCCATGAAAAATCACTATATAGCAAGTGTTTTACTATCAGTTATTGTTTCATGCTCGCTCTCAGCCGCCCAAGCAGTGCTTGCTGAAGAGGACGCAAAGAACTTAATTAATCAAATAACCTATTCTTATTTGAATCATTTCAATTGGCCTAGCTCTCACGAATTACGAGACGAAGCATTATTCTTCAAAAGCAACCCACAATATTTCGAGAAAATATCAGCCGAACTCGCAAACGCCGCTGGAGATATAATTAATAAGGCAGAAAAGATTGCTAAAGAACCGAATCCTAGCAACAGAGAACTTGAGGCGGCAGCCTCTTCATTATTGTATCTTCATATGTTGCTTCTGTTTGGCAATGACTCTGATAAAGCCCGATTTCTTCATGCGTTTGGAGACTCATACGTTAAAGTAATACAAAGGTACTTTGGCAGTGAACACTCGGTACTCGGTTCAGAAGCTAAGACGTACGGGCGGATTATCACAGATTTGGACAAGGCTACTGAATCCACAAAGTACATAATTCAATAAATAGAGCTGTAATAGTATAAGCTCGGATAGTCGGAAACGCTTTGGCGTTTCCAACTACCTTTCGAAATTCAACTTTGTTACGCTTTTTTAAACCTCTTTCGAAAATATCTTTATGGAAAAAAGTATCATCGTAGTACTAGGCCTAGCTACTCTCCTATTTGGCTATCTCTATATAGGGAAAGCTCAAAAACCTATGCATACGTCCCTCAACAAGAAAGGTTCCTCAATGAAAACAGAAAAAGCCACATTTGCAGGCGGATGCTTCTGGTGTATGGTTCACCCTTTTGATACCCTTAATGGGGTACAAAGCGTGGTATCTGGATACATGGGCGGTTCTGGCTCCCATCCTACTTATGAGGATTATGCACAAAAAGGACATATCGAAGTTGTACAGGTAACCTATGACCCTCAGGCCATTTCCTACGGAAAACTGCTTGAAGTATTTTGGCATAATATCGACCCAACCGATGCTCAAGGACAATTTGTCGACCGCGGTCCTCAATATCGATCTGCAATCTTCTATGCTTCTGAGGAGCAAAAGAAAGAGGCCCAAGCTTCTAAAGAGGCCCTTCAAGGATCCCATCAATTTGATAAGCCCATTGTAACGGAAATCTTACCTGCGAGCATCTTTTACCCTGCTGAAGAGTACCATCAGGACTACTATAAAAAGAATCCTATACGCTATAAGTTCTTTAGATACCGCTCCGGACGAGATGCATTTCTTACCAAAGCCTGGAGTAAGCCCTCAAACTTCACGGTCCAATCTACAGTTCTCAAAGATGCAGTATCATCGCACTCAACCTATCAAAAACCCTCTGATGCAGAACTGAGAAAAAAGCTCACTCCTCTGCAATATAAAGTGACCCAGCAAAAGGGGACCGAACCTGCATACAAAAATGAGTACTGGGATAACAAGCGTCCAGGCATCTATGTTGATATCGTCTCTGGGGAGCCTCTTTTTAGTTCTCTTGATAAATATGATGCCCACACCGGCTGGCCAAGCTTTACCAAACCTCTTGAGAAAGCAAATATTATCGAGCGAGAAGACAATGGATGGTTTACTACTCGTACTGAAGTATTGAGTAAGCATGCCAATTCACACCTTGGACACGTATTCCCTGACGGACCACCACCAACAGGATTACGTTATTGTATGAATTCTGCTGCTTTGCGCTTTATACCTGCTGCTGATCTTGAGAAAGAAGGCTATGGAATATATGCCTCTTTGTTTAAGAGTTAGCATCTTACAAACTTCAGGATAACAGTTGCTTATCCCACTAAGTCCTGAACTCATCAAGCTTTCCAACCAAGCGCAAGTCCCTCATTTTGATGCGACACTTCTCCTTAAGGTTACCAAACACCTGTCAAAACCTGATCTCTGAGCTCATACGCTCAGAGTTATTAAAAATATATCCGCATTCAACCTTGGAAACTTTGCTATGCGCATATACATTGCCAAGTAGAGCTCTCTCTGGTAGGATTAGAGCTGGTGAATAATTGATAACCAAGGTTGTAACAATGTCAACAATGTCGTCCCAGCTTGAGCTCTATGAAAATGCTTTTTTTGAAGAGCTTTCCTTGGTAAGAAGTTTAGATGAATTAGAAACGTTTCGAATCAAGCATCTCAGCCGTCAAGGCTTGCTGCAAGATTTTGTGCACCGTCTTAAATCACTCGATACTGAAGAAAAAAAAATCGTAGGACCGCTCGTCAATACACTCAAGGAATCCCTACAACAGGCCTATAAAGCTCGCGAGCAGAAATTCGTTGATGAACGTATTCATCTTGAACAACTTCGAAGTAAAAACTTTGACGTCACCGCATATAAACCCCTACAGCAGATGGGATCCCTTCATCCCTATACACACGTTGTTGAACGTGTAGAAGATATTTTTATAAGTATGGGATTTGATATCGTCGACGGACCTGAACTTGAAACAGAATATTATAATTTTGAGGCACTGAATATCCCTGCTGGTCACCCTGCTCGAGATATGCAAGATACCTTCTGGTTAAATTTCCCTTCGCATGTCATGCGCACACATACCTCATCAGTTGAGATTCATACTATGAGGTCGCAAAAGCCGCCGATTGCAATTGCCGTACCTGGGCGCGCTTACCGAAATGAGGCGACAGATGCTTCGCATGATTTTATGTTCATGCAACTTGAAGGACTGTATGTTGATAAAGGGGTCTCTTTAGCTCATTTAATAGCAACGATGGAAACATTTCTTCAAACGCTCTTTGAAAAAAAGGATCTGACGATCCAGATACGGCCAAGCTATTTCCCCTTTGTAGAACCGGGGATAGAATTTGATATGAGCTGCCCGTTCTGTACAGCAGGATGCTCTGTCTGCAAGCGAAGTCGATGGATCGAAATCGGCGGTGCTGGACTTACCCATCCCAATGTATTACGAGCCTGCGATCTAGATCCAGAAATATATAGCGGCTTTGCCTTTGGTCTTGGGCTGACCCGTCTTGTCATGCTTAAGTATGGAATTACTGATATTAGATTATTACATTCAAATAAACTGGATTTTCTTACACAATTTTAAAGGAAAGTATCTATGGAGATCTGTAAAGTTATCGTACCAGCGGCAGGAACGGGAGAACGCTTTCTTCCCTATAGCAAATCAGTTCCACGAGAAATGCTGCCTATTTTACGCAAGCCAGCATTACAGCATATTGCTGAAGAAGCACTTGCCTCGGAACTTCTCAATCTCATCCTTATTTCTTCGCAAAGAAAAGGCATGATGCTCGATCACTTCAATCCAGGTTCCGTAGAGCATCAGCTTAAGGACGCTGATCTGTCTGAACAATTAAGTGCCCTTGAAAAAGTAAGTCGCTCACTACAAATCACTGAAATTGCACAGTATGAGCCGCTTGGAACTGCCCATGCCATATGGCTTGCCCGCAACTGTATTCATAAAGAATACTTCGCTGTAGCCCATCCTGACGATCTTATTTTTGGAAAACTACCTGCTTTAAGTCAGCTCATACGAATTGCCCGCCAAGAAAAAGCGAGCGTTATTGCGGTCCAGGAGGTTCCTTCAGAATGCATCTCTTCGTATGGCGTCATCGGCATTAAGAAAGCAATTACACCAAACCTTTTCCAGGTATCTCAAGTAGTTGAAAAGCCTCAACCTAAAGATGCTCCTTCTTCATTGGCGATTGTAGGACGCTATGTGCTCTCCTCAAAAATAATGACCGTCATCGACGAGATGATGGCCTACGACCAAGAAACTCTTTCGCTTACTGATGCTATCACCAATTTATTACATAGTGGTGAACGTATCTTTGCTTACAAAGTACAGGGTACGCGCTATGATATTGGCTCTCATCTAGGCTGGATAAAAGCTGTTGTAGGTACTAGTTTACAGGACCCAGAACTTGGTCCTGCTCTACGCAAATTCCTTGCCGATGTAGATACCCCTGAATCGTTCCTCTATAACCCTGCAAAAATGATTCAGGATAATCTTTAGGAAAAACGATGGAATACATAAAGTTCTATACTGAACTTTCAATGAAGGACGTACCTCTTGTTGGTGGTAAGAATGCCTCATTGGGAGAGATGATCCAACATCTTATGGCACTTGACCCTGAACATAAGATGCGTATTCCCTTAGGCTTTGCAATAACCACACAAGCCTACTGGGACCATCTTGAACAGAATAAGCTTGTTCCTCAAATGAGGAGTATCCTTGCACAGCTAGAACGAGATTCATCGATTACCCATGTACAAAAAGTAGGTGCCTCCTTGCGAGCACTAATCGACGAAGCACCCCTACCGGATGAGCTTATGACTGAGATTCTCATGGCCTATGAGCAGCTCGCCTCTCATTATGAAAAAGAAAACATTGATGTCGCCGTACGCTCTTCAGCAACGGCAGAAGATCTTCCTCATGCCTCTTTTGCAGGTCAGCAGGATACCTATCTGAATATTAAAGGTTCTCATGAGCTTCTTGAATCGGTAAAAAAATGTATGGCTTCACTCTTTACCGATCGAGCACTTGTCTATCGTATCGAACAGGGCTTTGATCATTTCAAAGTCGGCATCTCTGTAGGAATCCAGAAGATGGTCCGATCAGATAAAGGAAGCTCGGGCGTGATTTTTTCTCTCGATACTGATACAGGCTTTAAGGAAGTCGTGGTGATTACCTCGTCCTATGGACTTGGTGAAAACATTGTGAAAGGGGTTGTTAACCCTGATGAATTCCATGTGCATAAGCAAACACTTGAACTTGGCTATCGACCTATTATAAAAAAGCAGCTTGGAACGAAAGAGTTTCGGCTCATCTATGGAGATAAGGGCAACTCTCTTGATAATGTAAGCGTTCCTCTTGAGATGCAACATTCATTCTCACTCTCTGATAACGAAATTCTTGAGCTCACTCGGCAAACCATCCTCATCGAAAACTATTATACTACGCTTAGCGGCCGATGGTCCCCTATGGATATCGAGTGGGCTAAAGATGGCATCGACGAGCAGCTATATATTGTACAAGCTCGGCCAGAAACGGTGTATAGTCGCCAAAAAGATATGGATATGCTCGTCCACTATAAGTTAGAGGAAGGTCCATGCCACCTTTTAACAAAAGGGCTCAGTATTGGTCATGGCATAGCCCGAGGTAAGGCTCGTATCTTAAAAAATATCCATGAACATGCTCAGTTTAATCAAGGGGATGTACTGGTTACAACCATGACCGATCCTGACTGGGTACCTCTTATGAAAAAAGCGTCAGCTATTGTCACCGATAAAGGGGGCCGCACTTGTCATGCTGCTATCGTAAGTCGTGAGCTTGGCATTCCTGCAGTCATCGGCACTGGCGATGCTACAAGTACTATCAATGATTCTCATATGATAACGATCGATACGAGCCATAGTGCCGTAGGCTATGTGTATGAGGGATCTCTTGGGTACACCATTACTAAAACTAGGCTTACTTCACTTCCCAAGCCACGGGTTCCTATTTTTCTCAATATTGCAGATCCCGACCGAGCCTATCTACAATCCTTTTTACCGGTGTCAGGTGTTGGTCTTGCCCGCGTTGAATTTATTATTTCAAATGCTATCAAGGTGCACCCTATGGCGGTTTGTAGGCCTGATCTCATTTCTGATCCGCATATTAAGAAAAAAATCGAGACCCTCAGTATTCCCTACCAGCACGATCCAAAGACGTTCTTTATAGAAACTCTTGCGCAGGGCATCGGCATGATAGCTGCTGCCTTTTACCCACGACCAGTGACAGTACGCCTTTCGGATTTTAAGACCAATGAATATCGAAACCTTCTAGCGGGTGAAGACTTTGAGCCGATTGAAGAAAATCCTATGCTTGGATTTAGAGGAGCAGTGCGTTATTGTGATCCTGAATATGCCCCCGCGTTCGCACTTGAATGTAGTGCCCTAAAAAAGGCTCGTGAAGAGATGGGATTTACCAATATTAAGATTCTTGTCCCCTTTGTACGGAACCTCTATGAAGCAAGCTGCACGTTGGCAGCACTTACCGAGCATAGTCTTATCCGCGGCGAGAATAACCTTGAGATTCTTATGATGTGTGAGATTCCCTCAAATGTTATCCTTCTTGAAGAATTTAGTACTTCTTTTGATGGGTTCTCTATCGGATCAAACGATCTTTCTCAATTTACGCTCGCGGTAGATCGTGATTCTGAAAAGCTCACCAATCTTTTTAATGAACGGGATCCTGCCGTCATTAAAATGCTCATCATGGCGCTTGATAAAGCGAAAGCCCTTGGTACTCCAATGAGCATTTGTGGTCAAGCTCCCTCCGACTACCCTGAAGTAGCCGACATTCTCATTGAGCATGGTATAAGTGCCCTTTCCTTAAATGGAGACTCAGTTATACCCTTCCTAGCTCGGGAACCGGGAAACGGAATTCACAAAGAACCTTCTGAAACGATTGTGGTCCCCTGAGAGAAAAACTCCCTTTTCACCCTGTCGCACGAGGCTTTGATTGCCCTTGGCACTGATTATTGATAGCTATCAACCCCAGCGGTCGAAGAAGCATCCCTTATTTCAAAAAACTCTGCCCAAAGACTTATAGAGCAGGCCTGTCCTTAATAGGCCCATTATACCTGGCCTCTTTCTAAAATTTCATATTTGCGTATCATGATAATTAATAAATGGTTTACGATCCAACTCAAGATATAAAAATGAGCGGAGCCCTCTATGTTTTTTAGAAGATATTTCTGTATCATAATATGTCTCACCATATGTCTTGCAGGAAAGTTCTATGCAGGTCCACAAGAGCCAGAGCTTGGTAATTCCAGCGCACAGGTTGATCCTCTGTATTCAGCAAAAGTCTTACAAAGTACCTATAACCAGTACCGCTCAACTCATTCTGGTGAGCTCTCTCTACCCCAAGGATCAGCGAGTTCTGGGTACGAAGCCCTTTATTGTGGTCTTATTATGCAGAGTGTACCTAAGGCACATGGGGAACAAAAAACCGCCCTATTTGAAAAGCTACAGGACCGATCGGCATGTACCGCACGTGTTGCAGACTGGCGATCGCATGTTATTAAGAATCGTCTAGAGGAATTCTTTATTAATTATTTGTACCTTAAATATCTGCATCTTTTTCAATTGCAAGTCGGCATCATGCAGAAAGCTCTTGATGGTGATTCCCTTGTTGAAATAATGTATGTATCAGATCTTTTGCCAGGAGCCACAGATCGCGTTGTAAAAGCTCATGGGTACGAAGCGGGAACTTTTACGCTTACCCCTCAAGAGTTTTACACAGCACTTGAACAAGAGGCACAGGCAAAAGCTCCAAGAAATGCTTTTGATGAAAGCATCTGCATGAAATATTTTAGTGAACTGAAGCCAATATCAGGAGAACTAAGGTGCAGCAACAATCAACATGAGATTTATGAAGACAAAAAGCAGGTTCTCAAAGAAACCTATGGACCGAGCGAAGATACCTCCGACTCCCCCGATGGTAGTTGGCTCACGGCCTTAGATCTTAAGGACCTGGCTGAACATAAACTGAAAAATTCACCTGAGGGCACTCATCCTAAGGACATCCACTTCTTAGAATTTAGTGAGACGCTCACTCCAGATGAGCATCAAATGAATAATGCCGAGCTTACGTGGCTACGAACCCAGCTGGTCAAAAATCCACACGAGTTCCAAGCTCTCTTTCTTATACGTTTTGACCAAGAATGGATCTCATGCGTCATCACAAAGTTTCGCCAAGTGATAACCTTTATGGTGACTGACCCTCAGAATAAAGATCGTCATACAGAAAAGGGCTTGGTCGTTCTTGCTCAGACAATTCAGGATGCGCTTACACCACGCAAAGCTCCTCCAATAAAGAACGAAAATCCATTAAGAAATCTCGGAAGAGTACAGCAGGAAGAAAAACCAGCTGCTAACAAGGTGAACTATGATCCACCTCTTGCCCATCTCAAGGACCATGAGATACCTTCTTTAAATGATTTCTTTGGTGAAAAGATTCCTAATGCAGTAACCATCTGCATAAAGAAAATGAAACGGCAAGCGGCTCCTCCTCGGCCTTCTGGAATAGCACTTAAAAACTGTCTCCTCCTCTATGGCCCTCCCGGGACGGGTAAGAGTACGATTGCTCAACTCATGGCTCGAGCTGCTGGCAGAAATATTGTCTATGCAGGTGGCGGTGACTTTAGAGATTCCTACCAAGGGTCGGGCAAAGCAAAATTAGATGCCATCTTTGCTGAAGCAAAAAGACTGGGCAACTGTGTGGTTCTCATCGATGAAATCGATGGTACAAGTTCGCGTATAAAATCCCATGGAAGCACCCAAGAAGATAACAGGGCACTTAAATCATTTATTACAAGTCTTGATCAGTACCGTTATGATCCTGATATATTTGTGATCTGTACCACTAACTATATTGAGAACATGGATCCTGCGGTTACCCGTCGTTTCATACCGATTGAGGTTCCTCTTCCAGATTATGCAAAGCGGAAGAATATTATCAACTATTATCTTAAGCAAAATGCTACTGAGATCATTTCGCGCACTCCACATGCGCTCTCACCAGACTTCTATGATAAGCTTATTTCGGCAACTGAAGGATTCAGTGGTGATGAAATCGGTGAGATGATTAACAATGCAATCTATGAGTTTCAAGAAGGCTTAAAGCCCGAAAATCCTCACCCAAACATTGATTTTAGAACGCAAGGAATAGACCTGTTTAATAAGTCTATCATCTCAAATCTTGGTGAATTTGCACGCCTTCCCTTGATCCCTCTCTTTATGGTGATGGGAGAAAGTGATCTTGATAAGCATGTGTATTCAGCCTATATGCGACAAGTTAAACTTCGCAATGACCTTAAAAAGAATGAGCGTAAAAATGACCCTTCAGATAAGTATGCAAAAGAACCATTCGGTACCAGACTTGTCAATCGGAACTATGATTACGCGACGAACCTCGTTCAGGAAAGCTTCTGGCAAATACTCGTCCGAGGTGGTTGGAAAGCGCTCTTCAATTCTATGGGTATCAACGTATAGTTTAAAATAATATCTTTGGTACCTACTTGATCTCGTAGGCTCCACACCTATAAACTTGTAAGCAAGGCTTCATAGTGCTTTGAGAGCTTATATTTCCGCCCTCGGTTTGAAGGGTCTACAATCTCAAGAAAACCGTTTTCAACCCATGTTGCACAGAGCTGTGAGCTGGTACGCGGCTTAAATCCAAAGAGCTCTCCAACCTGCTTGCTCGTGACAATCTTAAAATTTTGAAACAGCTCAAGCGCTTTACGCTGCATTGGGTCAAGGTCTCTGATCAGATCACGGTGATCAGATGTTCCTTTTGCCGCTAAGTGAGCCATATGCTTCAATATAGTTTCATACGAGACCGCCATCCCCTCTATGAAGTATTCAATCCACGGCGTAATATCTGCTTCTGCACGTCCCATAGAGTAGTTATGGGAATCACCAATGCTTATCGCCTCATAGTAAGCACCTAAATTACGTGCATAATATTCCTCAAGTGAAAAAAGTCCCTTGAGACCAAACCCACCATGATGAAGTAGAAACGTAGTGAGTAACCTTGCTGTTCTTCCGTTGCCATCATAATAAGGGTGAATGGTAGCAAATTGATAATGAGCAATACCAGCAACAATCGGGCATGGAACGTCACTTGCTTTATCTATCCAATGAACCAATAACTTCATGAGATTCGAAACATCTTGAGCCTCAGGAGGCAAGTAGACGATAGCTCCAGTTCTTCCATCACGGATTACATTTTGACCGTCTCTATAGGGGCTAGGTTTACTTTTTGCTTGCCCTCCAGACATCACAAGAGCATGAAGTGTTTGTATCATTTTTTCGGTAAGAGACGTACCACGAGCTGCCCATTGTTCAACGAGGGTTAACGCCGCATAGTAGCCTTTCACCTCTTGCTCGTCGCGTTCACGTCCAGGAAAATGTCCTTTGTGTTCAACTACTTCTTTTACTTGATCCTGGGTAAGGACATTGCCTTCAATCATCGTAGAATAGTGAGTTGAATAGAGCTTCGCGGATTGACGCAACGAAGCTAAAACAAAAGGAGTTAATGGTACATACAGTACCTTCTCTTTAACTGCTTCAATCCGCATAAGACCCTGAGCAACCTTTGATGTAATCGTATAGAAAGGCTTAAATCTTACCATGTTTTTTATTGGCATGTTATCGGCATGTTATCGGCAGAATCATCCATTTAAGTATGCCGATAAGTCAAGGTCCGGCCCAAGTGCATCATGAGGAGAAACTATGGCCTCTACATCGTATCTTGTACTATACTTGTGCAATACAAACAACGGAGAGAGCCTGTGAAATATAGGTTTAGCGAACTTCATTTTATCATCGGAATCAGCTTAGTCAGCATAGTTACTGTTGCTTTAACTCTTCAAGTCGCAAGAAAGCGTGCGAAAAGCAACTTAATTTACAGCCTTATTCCCCGCGAAGCCCCTACGAGGCCAGCAAACCCACTTTTAATAAAAGCTTTTGAGTACATTCAAATGAAGCATATACCGCCAGGAATTGCGATCGACTTTGGAGCGGGCTATGCGGGAGTGGAGTCTGCGTATTTGCTTAAGCGCGGATACCAGGTTATTGCTATCGACCACGTGAAAGAAATGCTTCAAGTGCTTGCTTCCCAGAAGGCTATATATCCTTATCGTTCACAGTTAAGAACCATAGCATCCCGGTTTGAAGATCTCAATTGGACCTACATCCCTCAAGTCGATCTTTTCATAGCATTCTACTCTTTATCAAGTAAAGGGGTGAAAGATTTTCCAAAGGTGTGGAAACAGATAGTGGCACATATCAAGCCCGGTAGCTTCTTTGTAGGAGATCTTCCTCCACTGCCAAAAAACGAGCTCATAAAGCTTTTTGATGATTTTGAGATTATGTATTTTGATGAACTTAATGCATTGCTACCAAAGACAAATGAAGAGCCGCAAGAAGGCCCTCCTTATTATTCTGTTATTGCAAGAAAAAAATAAGGAATTACCGATGCAAGGTTATCACTTTAGGCTTTGGGAGCCTGCTCACTCTTCTGGATCTACATAAGCCTTCTCTTTATCTCTGATGCTGTGTTCGGATTCATGAATCTATGGACTTTCGGTGGACAACCACCTCACGTACGCCCGTAGTACAAGAAATAACCAGCATTCAACAAATTCCACTATATCCATACGCAGCATATACACCACGGATTGCCAACGACTTTGGAGCTGGTTATGACGAAGTGCAATCTGCGAATTCGCTTAAACGGGGGATTTGTTGGAATTACTCGTAAACCAGGTTAGCGCTTGATGATTTCTGGAAAATAAATATGCTAGAATATAGCTGGTAGAAAATCGAGGAGCAAAAATGTCAATGCGGTTGAAAGAATGGTATGCGATAGGGATGCTGTTTACTGTGATGGCGACTCCTGTCACATCACTAGCAGCAGCTTCTATTGAGCTTCCTCGCAGCCTTGAAAGTGAGTCCGGTCCCGATTCACAGCCTATAAACAGAGAGCTGCTTGACGAAGATATACTTCTAGATGCTCTTTCCTATGGCCCCAAAGCAATGCAAGTAGTTTTTGAGCTCTTCAAGTCAGGGGCACAAATTGCCGGAAAACATCGATTGAAAATAGCACTGGCATTTCTTGCGCTGCAAAATACGGGGGCGTTGACCACTCTGCCAGGGGCAGCAGCGTTATCAGTTACCAAAGGTAATCAAATTTCAACTAATAATGGTTCAATTCTGTCCCCTCTGCCGCTGACACAAGAAGTCATCCAAAGCAATCCAGCATTATCGGACCAAACTCTTGATGAAAATGATCTTCCTGAGCTAGTACCCGCACAGGCGATCACAGAACCCGTTCATGTAAAGATTAAAGATGTCGCCTATTCCCAATATGTAAGTGCCATTTTTGGTGGTTCTGGCTATGAAGAAACTAAGGCAAACTCAGGATACGTTGCACTGTATAATGGTATCATATCTAGTATGCTTTCTTATGCTGAGGGACCTGAGCTATGTTGGTTGCTTAGTTCAATGCATAGTCAATTAACAGCAGCACCGCTCTTTGTTTCTGAGAATTCTTCATGGCGCTCAATTGTCATGCAGAGTCGACTTGAAAGAATCTTAGCTGAGTATCTTCAAGAACACTTCTTATTGCATCTTTCGGGAACCCATATTGAAGAATTTGGTCCTCATGATTCCGCATTGCAACCTTTTATTCTGGGCACAAAAAAGGGTGCTGTCGTCATTAATGATGATGCAACACCTCTACAACGGGCTCAAATTGAGTGTATCACAAAACTTATACCAGGGTGTGCACAACGAGCAGCCCATGAGTACTTTAAAAAAGAATTTATAATCACTCCTCCAGATGTCTTTTTTGCACTCCTTTATGAAGCAATTTTAAAAGAAAATCCAGCCGCTTGGAACTCGGACAACCCGGTCGATAAAGAGGCCGAGATGTTTGTACTTAGACTCTATGGAACCTATCTTGCAAAGATACCCACCCTAGAGGGGAAGCTCAAACAAGGAAAAAATCATAACGAACTGTATGTTAATGGAGTTATGGTTCATTCTTTAACCTATGGTCCTTCACCTGCAACCTCTCAAGATGGTAGCTGGCTCTCAGCCATGGTCCATTCTTTAACCCGTGGTCCTTCGCCTACACCCTTTCAAGATGGTAGCTGGCTCTCAGTCGTAGATATAGCGGCTACTCTTGGACAAATTCAATTCTTAGGATATCCGGAGAAAACTACAGTAACAGCGGTTCTGCCTAAAAACATTCGTTGCTTAGAATATCCAAGTAAGACCTTTCTTGAAGAATTCCGTAATAATCTTACCCTATCCTGGCTCCAAACCGAGCTTGAAAAAAAACCTCTGAAGTTTCAGGCGCTCCTACTTATAAAAAACTTCGGAGAGGAATGGACCTCGTGTGTTATCACCAAGATGCAGGATACGGTAACGTTTACCGTCACTGACCCGCTCAATAAAGATCGCCAAAATGAAGAAGTCATAACTAAGCTTGTAGATTTAGTACAAGAGGCGCTGCAAGCCGATCAAAAAACCTGCTCCTGAAACGAGGAGATGGGATTCCTTATGACGATTCAATTAAAATAGCTAACGCCATCCCTTCTTGTCTAGCTCCGATCCAAATCATTTCTAGTCATATGAATCAAACTTTGATTTTAAATCCATAAAAAATAAACTTCCGAAAATCATAAAATCATATATGATTAGAGACAGGAATGTAGTACTGATAATAAAAAATATCCTACTCCAATTTCATGAGGTGACCCATGATGATCCCTAAGAAATCTCTACTTAGCTTACTCTTAGTTATAGGTATTACTGGCTCGCTTTACCCAGATCCGACACTAGATCATACCTCAGCATTATCTGACCAGGGTCTTGATGAAGATGAAAATGACCTACCTGAGCTAGTACCCGCACAATCTCTTCTGGAAATTACAGAACCAGTTCATGCAAAGATTAAAGATGTCGCCTATGCTCAATATTTGAGCGCAATCTTTGGTGGTGAAGATTCTGGCTATGAAGAAACTAAGGCAAGCTCAGGATATGTCGCGCTCCATAATGGCCTTATCTCTAGTGTGCTTCCTTATGCACAAGAACCTGAAAAAAATGCCTTTCTACGCAAAATGCATGATCGCTCGTTAGCTGAACAGCTCTTTGCGCATGAAAAGTCAGCATGGCGCTCAACTATTATTCAAAATCGATTTGAAAGCACCTTAAAAGGGTATCTTGAAGATCAGTTCTTATTGCATCTATTGGGCACTCATGCGATTCCGTATAAAGAAATTAGTTCGATGGACTTTTATATTCTGCAAACTCAAAAGGCTGTAGTCGTTATTAATGATGACAGAACACCACTTCAACGCACTGAAATAGATTATCTCGCACGTCTTATACCTGGGGCTGCACAGCGAGCAGCTCATGCGCACTCTCAAAAAGGGGGTACCTTTCGCATAACTACTGAAGACCTTTATAGAGCACTCGAACAAGAGTCAGCCGAAACAAACAATAAAAAAGGAGTTGCGTTCGGACGTCAGCTCTTTGAATCCTACCTTGCAACTGTACCTTCTCTAGAGGGCGAGCTCAAACAAGGAAAAAATCACAATGAACTGCACGTTAACGGAACTAGGGTCTACTCTTTAACTTACGGTCCTTCACCTTCATCCTTTCCCGATGGCAGCTGGCTCTCGGCCACAGAAATAAAAGAGCTCGCAGAAGCGATCACGAAAAATTCAATTCCTCCACACTATCCACCTGATCAGTTTTCAGCGGTTGCCCTTGAAAACATTCATTTCTTAGAGTATACGAGTCAGCACCCTCTTGAAGAACGTATCTCCAATAATCTTGAACTGTCATGGCTCCGCACTGAGCTTGAAAAAAAACCTCAGAAATTTCAGGCGCTTTTCCTCATAAGCTTTGAAAAGCAATGGACCTCATGTGTCATTACCAAGATGCATGATAAGGTAACGTTTACCGTAACTGATCCGCACAATAAAGATCGCCAATATGAAGAAGCCATAACTGCGCTTGTAGATACGGTACAAGAGGCGCTCCAAATCGCGAAAAAACTTGCTCCTGAAAAAAAGAAAGATGATTTCATTAAAGACTTATTGGGAGAAAAAGAGGAAGCGAGTACCGATACCACTGCCGCTGCTAAAAAAAATAGTGTGAATTATGATGCGCCATTAGTGAACCTCAGAGACGACGAAATTCCTTCTTTGGAGGATCTCTTTGGTGGCAAGATTCCTAATGAGGTAGCCATCTGTATTAAGCAGATGAAACGAGAAGCTGCTCCCCGATCAGCTGGCACTAAACTTAAAAATTGTCTCCTCCTCTATGGTCCTCCTGGTACTGGTAAGAGTACGATCGCTCAAGTCATGGCACGTGCTGCTGGTAGAAAAATTGTCTATGCAGGTGGTGGTGACTTTAGGGACGCCTACCAAGGCTCCGGTAAAGCGAAATTAGATGCCCTCTTTGCAGAAGCATTAAAACTGGGTAATTGTATCATTCTCATCGATGAAATCGATGGAACAAGTTCACGCTTACAACCTCATGGTAGCACCCAAGAGGATAACAGAGCACTTAAATCGTTTATCACCACACTTGACCAGTATCGACATGATCCTCGTATATTTGTTATATGTACGACTAACTATCCTGAAAACATTGATCCCGCAGTGATGCGTCGCTGTAAGACTATTGAAATTCCTCTTCCAGACTATGCAAAAAGGAAGAAAATTATTAACTATTATCTTCATCAAAATAGTATTGAGGTCGTCTCTCGTACCCCACATGCCCTATCACCTGACTTCTACGATAAGATTCTCTCGGCAACCGAAGGATTCAGTGGTGATGATATTGGTGAAATGATTAATAATGCAGTCTATGAGTATCAAGAAGGGTTAAAACCGCGCCGATCGTCGTCTTGAGTTGGTCGAGCTTGAGTGTTTGCTGATCGACTGGCTCACGCACGTGCCCCGGATAGAACGCGATGCCGGCAAACTCGAGCGACGGCCGTTCACGCACCGCGCGCGCGAGCGCGATGGCGTCGTCGACGACCGGGAGCCCAACGCGGTGCATTCCTAGATCGAGCTCGACGCACACACCGATCTTGCTTCCGGCCTCAGTCGCCGCGCGCGCCAGATCGTCGACGGCCTGAATCGAATCGAGCGCGACGGTGAGTCGCACCTTCCTCGCGAGCGTGGCCAGTCGCGCGGCGCGCTTCGGGCCGACCGGTGGGTAGGCAACGAGAATGTCGCTGCACACCTCGCTCATGACCTCGGCCTCGTACGGGGTCGCGCACGTTACGCCCACGGCGCCGCGGGTCAGCTGCTCACCCGCGATGCGGGGTGACTTGTGGGTTTTGATATGTGGCCGGAGCCCCAGGCCGTGCGCCTTTGCGTACTCGGCTGCCCGGTCGAGATTACGAGCGAGGCGGTCCAGGTCGACGACGGGAATTGGCGTCTCGAGCTCAGCGATCGTCAGCGGCATTTTCGGTGCACGACCCTCAATCAAGTGGAGACGGAAGATGACAGAGCGCGAACGGCAGTGGCAACCTGTGATGCTCGGCGGCGATGTGCCGCCGCCGGCTGGCGCGTATTCACCGGCTGCGCGCGCGGGCGGTTTCGTCTTCGTGTCGGGACAGGTGCCGCGGGACCCGGTGACGGGCGCGCTCGTCGGCGACGACATCGAATCCCAAACGAAGCAGGTCATTGCCAATGTACAACGTGCGCTGACCGCGGCGGGGGCGTCGCTCACCGAGGTGGTCTCGGTAATCGTCTACCTGGCCGACATCGACGATTGGGGCCGCTTCAACACCGCGTACAAGGAGCTCATGCCGTCGCCCTATCCGACCCGGACCGCGCTCGGCGCGAATCTGCGGGGGATCCTCGTCGAGATAAGCGCCGTGGCGTACTCCCCGAACGCGTGAGACAGTCACACTAAGTTTGTTCCAAAGTTCCAGCGCCCGTTGGGTTTGGCTCTCACAGACGGGCCATTAACGTGGGCAAAAGGCAGGCGTCTACCGGGTGAAGGCGCAAACGCGCGCCCCAACCTTGAATGGTGGAGGTCCACCATGAGTCATATTCGTTCGACGCTGGCCGCGGCACTGCTCACGTTCGGTGCTGTCGCGGTCGCGTCTGCCCAGCAGCCAACGTCCGCCCCCGAAACTCCCCAAGCACACGGGGCCGGGCACGGCGCTCGGCGACAGGGCCCAGGTCGCGATCCGTTGCTCCGCGGCATCACGCTGAGCGACGCCGAGAAGGCGAAGCTCCACTCGATCGACGCGCAGCACGCGGCGCAGATGAAGGCGCTTCGCAAGCAGGACAAACCCGACATGGAAGCCATGCGTGCGGCCCGACAGCGCGGAGACTCCGCTGCCGTGCGAGCACTGTGGGAGAAGTCGAAAGGTCAGCGCGACCAGATGCAGCAACTGATGCTTTCGCAGCGCAACGACGTTCGCGCCGCGCTCTCGCCGGAGAACCAGGCGAAGTTCGACGCCAATGTCGCGCAACTCCAAAAGCATGCGGCGAATCGAGGGGCCAAGGGCCGTGGTCGCCCAGGGTTCGGGAAGCCGGGCTCAGAGGGCCTTTAGGGCTCCAACAGTTCCGACGCGCGAGTGAGCGCGGGCGTGCGGGTGGGCACGTCCTCTCCTCCGCGGCACGAAACAACGGTCTGAAGCTCTGCTTCAGGCCGTTGTTTCGCTTGCAGGAAGCCCGATGACTCATGGATTTTGCGACCGTTGGTTCCGGCGTCGTGCATCGCGTGACGACTCGGGATATCAGGCGTCGAGCTACGTAAGGCTGTTCGACCTCCTCTGACCGGCGCCGACGCCGCAATGCAGCCTCACCAGCAAACCTTTCCCGTCCTCGCGTTCGTGGGCGTAGTCGTGCAGTTGGGCGGCGCCCTGATGCTGATTGCCCTGTTCCTGACGCTTCGCCGGTTCGTCTTGCGGCGAGCGTACTTCACCGCGTGGGCAGCGGCGTGGGTGGCGTTCGCGATCGCGATCACCGCGCTCGTGCTTCGCTACATCCTCGTGCCCGGCATCACCGGGGTGCAACTCGAGGAGGGCGACCTTACAACTCGCTACCTCTACCTCGTCTATCAGGCGAGCAAGGTCGTCGGGTTCGTGCTCTTCGTCCGCGGCACGCTGATCTATCTCGTCGGAACGACGGCGGGCGTTCGCGCCACGCGGCATCTCTGGCTCCTCGCCGCGCTGTTCGGCACCGTGTCGTCGATGCTCGTGCACCGCGGCCTGAACGAGATGGTGGTCTGGCAGAGCGCCGTCGCCTTCCCTGTCTTCGGGTACTGCGCGTGGACGATGCTGTCGCTGCCGCGACCGCGCCGAACTGTTGGCAGCACGGCGACCGGCGCAGCGTTCGGACTCCTCGCGGTCCTCTGGTGCATCTACGGAGGCGTGTTCGTCATCGTCCTGCTTGGCGCGCCGACCCCCTTCATCGACGCCTCGCTCTGGATCACTGCGTACAATTCGTATCTCGATCTGTCGCTCAACGTGCTGCTCGGCTACGCGATGATCCTCCTGCTCATGGAGGACGCGAAGCGAGAAGTCGACGACGCCCAGTCCGAGCTTCGGCTGACGCACGACCGTCTACGGCGAGCCGCGCTCTACGACCCGCTCACCGACACGCTCAACCGGCGCGCGTTCGCCGAAGGCGTCGGACTCGAGATGGTTCGCGCCACGTTCGGCACGGTCGTCATCGCCGACCTCGACAATCTGAAGCGAGCCAACGACCAGCATGGTCATGCGGTCGGCGATCAGCTCATTCGCCGGTGCGCTGAGGTGCTGCGCGGTGCGCTTCGTCCTTACGACAAGCTGTATCGCTGGGGAGGCGACGAATTCCTCGTCGTGCTGCCCTCAGCGCACGCGTCAAACGTGCTTGGACGCCTTCGACAGGCCATCGAGGAGGCGCAGCCGGCGCGCGCCGCGTCGGGCGACGCCATTGGTCTCCAGGTCAGCCTGGGTACCGCCGATTACGCCAGTTCCGAGCAGCTGTCCACGGCGATCGAGCGAGCCGACCGGGCGATGTACGTCGACAAGGGGAACCGGAAGAACAGAGCGCGCCGTGACAGCGGCGCCCTGGGCCTGACTCCAGCGACGCTGCGAGCTGTGCGTTAATCTCAGAGATCGTCGAGCGGTCGCTGTTGCTCGGACCGGGCGGTACGGTTTCTGATCTTCTCGCTCCTGGATGAAGCGCTTTCTTCTGTTCGTTGTCGCCGGTCTGCTCGCCTGCAATTCCTCACATGAGTCGAATGCCGGCGGAGATGTCGCGTCGGTGACACTCGGTGAGGACCCTGCTGCCTCGGCGATTGCTCAGAGCACGCCGCTCAAGCAGGCGCAGGCCGCGATCGATCAGGGACATCCGTGGCGGGCGACGCAGATCATGGCGCGGGTGCTTCGCGACTCGCGCGAGCGAACGCCCGCGGCGTTGCTCGTGGCCGCTCGCGCTGCCGCCGGATGGGGCGGTTGGCCCGAGGTCGAGAAGCTGATCGCCAACGAACCATGGCTCGACACCGAGTTCGGCGGCGACGGACGCGAATTGCTCACGCGGTCGGCGCTCGAGCGTGGTGCGGACACGGTCGCACGTCCGCGCGCGGCGGCCGCGTTGCGCGACGCCAAGAACCCGACGATTCGCGCCGTGCGTCTCACGCTTCTCGCGCGCGCGTTCGAGCGCAACAACATGTTCGACAGCGCGGCGGCCACCTACACGCTTGCCGCCGAGACCCTTGTCCCCGTTCGGTCGTGGCTCTTCCTCCGCGCGGCGGGAAGCGAGGTCGACTCGGTGCAGCGGGCCAAGCTCCTCGCAAAGGTCTCACTCGCGCCGGCCAAGCCCCGAGTCGCGTGGACGGAGGCGCAGGCGCGAGAGCGATTCAGCGACGCGCTCGGCGCCGCATCGCGCTTCGCGACGCTCGGCGCCACGGTGCAGTCGCTTCGTCTTCGGCTGTCCGTCGCGCCGGATACCGCGACGCGCGAGGTCGTGAAGAACGAATTGCTCGCCGTCATTCGCGCGCACCCGAACACTGTGGACGCACGCAGCGCCGTGGACGTGCTCGACCGCGGCTTCACGTCATTCACGCCCGCCGAGGAAATCACAATAGCGCGTGGCACGGCGACGGGAACGCCGGCGCGCGCCGTCACCGCGTTTGCGCGTGCGCTCGGCGTGCCGACGCTGATCGTGCCGAACGATCACCTGCTCTACGCGCAGGCGTTGTCGCGCGTCGGTCGTACGCGGGACGCGCTCGCACAACTACAAGCAGTGCAGGGACCACTGGCCGGACAGGCCGCGTATCAGCGTGGGCGCGTGCTGTTGACGTCGGGTACGCGCGATGAAACGATCGCCGCGCTTCGGGCCACAGTCGCTGGGTTTCCGATGGATACTGCGTCGGCGAGCGCCGCGCTCTTCCTGCTCGCCGATCTCGCGACCGACGCTGGAACCGACGACGTGGCGCGCACGCTCTATCAGCAGCTCTATCACGCCTATCCGACGAGCGCACGCGCCGCGAACGCGCGATTCAATGCAGCGATCATCGCTCTCGCCTCCGGCAATGCCGCGGCGGCCGCACAGGAGTTCGACTCGCTCACCACGTTGATGCCGCGCTCCGACGAGTCGCTTGCCGCGACCTTCTGGAGTGGACGCGCCTGGGCTGACGCGGGGAATCAGTCGACGGCGAAGGAGCGGTGGCAGCGAGTGATGGCGCAGCAGCCCATCTCGTACTACGCCTTCGCGAGCGCGAAGCGGTTAGGCGGCAAACCGTGGGCACCAGCGAGCGCCGGCGATTCAGTGCCGCGCATCGCTGCGATAGACAGCGCGGTCGCGCGCATCGCGCTGCTCGAGCGGCTCGGGATGGACGTCGAGGCGCGGCTCGAATACGATGCGCTCGACGACGCGGCGAACGGATCGCCGCAACGTCTCGCCGCCGCCGCGTTCGCGCTGATTCAGCGCGGCCAATCGTCGCGGGCGATTCGCCTCGCGCAAAAGCTCGTCGACGCGGGACACCGCGATGCGCGGACGTACCGCCTGCTCTTTCCGGTATTCGATCTCGACGAGCTCGCACTCGACGCGAAGACGAACGCGCTCGATCCGGTGCTCGTTGCGGCGCTGATTCGACAGGAGTCGGGCTTCAATCCGCGCGCTGTCTCCGTTGCCGGCGCTCGAGGCTTGATGCAAGTCCTTCCGTCGGTCGGCGAAGAAGTGTCGCGGGCGCTCACCTATCCGATGTGGTATCCCGCGCTACTCTTCGACCCCGACGCGAACCTGCAGCTCGGCACGGCGCATCTCGCAACGTTCATCAAGCAGCACGGCGCCGTGCCGCGCGTACTCGCGGCGTACAACGCGGGCGGCTCGCGCGTCACGCGCTGGGTGACGAAGGCCGGCGCCGACGATCCCGAGCTGTTCGCCGAGCGAATTCCGTTCGCCGAGACGAGGGACTATGTGCGGCTCGTGCAGCGGAACGCGGAAGTATATCGCGAACTGTATGATTGGGGACCTGTCGTTCGGCACTAGGCGCTAGGCGCCAGGCGCCAGAGATAAGGATTGGCGCTGCGCGCCTTTGGTTGTGCTGGTGCGCGTGGCATGGCGAATACAGGCGCACCTGATTCCCAGAGAGCGCCGAGTGAGCGACTTCAGAAAACTCGCGATCTGGCAGCGTGCACGCGTTCTGACGACGCGAGTGCACCGCCTCGTCCACGCCTTCCGCCTGAGGAGCGATTTCGTCGAGGAGATCAGCTCATTCGTGCCGCGATCTCGATTCGATACAATATCTCGGAGGGCTCTGGCCGAGGAACGCCGGCTCAGTTTGCGCAGTTTCTGCGCATTGCCTGCGCATTGCATGCGCGTCGGCGAACGAGGTCGATGATGCGATCGAGGAGCTCGACGACGTTGGCCTGCTCAGAGCCGAGGATCGGGATCTCATGGGCGAGCCGGGAGAGCTCGCCGCGATGATCACCGCCTTTCGCAAGCGCGTCGAGGGGTCATGAGGTCTCGGAGAGCTGTGGGTTCGCGAACCATCGCCGCGCAACAGACCTCGATCGTCGAACCCGCGGAGAAAATAAAAAGCGCGGAGCCAACGGCTCCGCGCCTTCCGAATTTCTAGCGCCTAGTGTCTAGCGCCTAGGTTTCTACCAGCCTGGCGCGAGTTGGAATCCCCAGACCCAATTTTTCTGCGGGCGCTGGAACGGATGCGCGAGGTACGCTTCCATGATCGCGTAGCCCATCAGGTTGAAGCGGAACGAGAGGCCCGTCGAGAACACCGGAATGCGATCCGCGCACGGATAGTACGCCTGCTGCTGAATCTGCGCCGGCGTCGAGTTCGTGGTCGCCTGACACTTGACCGGAATGTCGTTTGCCGACCGCGTCAGCCGAAAATCCGGCGCCTGGTTGTTCGTGTATGAAACGCCGCCGTCGAAGAACGGCGAGACTTCCGTCGGGAGGAACGGGAAGTTGATCAGACCAAATCCCTCTGTTCCGAAGAGCGGAATTCTGAGTTCAGCGTTGAACACGGCCGCCTTGCTGCCGAACAGACGCTGGAACGTCGGGCACCCGACCTGTGCAGCCGCGCTGCCCACGCGTGGTGCCATTGACCTGACACTCGTCGTTCGAGAACGAACTGTAGCCGTACCCGCGGATCATCGTCTCGTCGCCCAGGTAGATCGGCCATGTCGTGGTCGGATCCTCGGCGCCGCTTCCGTAACGGCCGAGCGATACACCGCGGAAGGCCGCCGTGAACGGACGCATGAAGATGTAGCGCCGGTAGTCGACCAGCGCCGTTTGGTACTGGACCGATCCGAACGTCGGCGTGAGCTGAATGCGATAACGCTCACCCTGGACCGGAGAGGTGAACGCCGAGAACGAGTTGTCGCCGACGAGCGCGATGGAGGGCTCGGCGAACCAGACGGGCTGGTAGACCGATGTCAGCTTTTCATCGCTCTGATCGACGATCGTGTTGCCGACGAACGTCGTCTTGAACAACTCGGTGTCGAAGCCGTAGTGCGTGATGTTGGCCGTAATCTCGAGTCGCTTCGTCATCGAGAACGGATACTGAGTGAACGCGGCCGCCTGATCGATGTAGACGCGCTGCAGGATCTGATTGATCGAGTACGCGGCGACCGGGCCGCCCTGCGAGCTCAACGTCGTGTCTTTCAGGTAGACTTGCCCCGTGAGATACGGGATGTGTTCGACGCCGCCGCCGTAGTTCCAGCGATTCTTCATGTTGTAGTACTGCAGAGCGCCGCCGATGTCCTTCACGGTTCCATTCGCTTGGATGGCCGCGAAGATCTGACGGTCGCTCAGCTGATCGCCGAAGATCATCGATACGCCGCCCGCCACGCCGGTGCCGAACGGTCCGCCGGCAACGACGCCCAAGCTCGGCTGACCGATGGCGTCGAGCGAGAACGAAGACTGGTACGGCTCGACGACGAACTCGTTGCCGCTCGGAAGTCCGGCGAAGGGATCCGCGAGATAGCTCGAGACCAGGCTGCGCGTCACCTGCGGTGGCGGTAGTTGAGCGCCTTCCCACGCAACCGATGGCGCGGCCACCGCCGTACCCACGGTCTGCGACGCCTCGAATCCACGAATTTCGTTGCCCTGATCGTAGAACGTCGAGAACAACATGCTTTCCCGTTTGACGTGACACCGAGAGCGACGGTGACATCGCCGTGATGCCGCTGACACCGGTCGCAACGGTCGTGACTCGGAAGACCTGACTGCTGGCCAAATTCAGCCGATAGATGTCTGGGAAGCCGTCCTGATCCGAGACGAAGAAGATCTCCTTGCCGTCCGGCGAGAACTGCGGGTTGATGTGCTTGCCGTGCGCGAACGGCGAGAATACGCTGATGCGACCGGTCGCGACATCGTACGTCGCCAGCTGGAGCGGCGAGAACTTGAGCTGTATTGAAATCCGTCTGGGCGCCGCGATCGGTCGAGAAGGCGATCGTCTTGCCGTCGGGCGACCACGTCGGCTGAATGTCCGCGTAGCGGTCGTTCGTGAGCTGACGAATCGTCTCGGCCTTGAGATCGAGCAGGTAGAGATCGCTGATACCGCCGGCCTGGCCGGAGAAGGCGAGGGTGTGCCCATCCGGCGACCACGACACGCTGTTCACGGCGCCGATGCCGGGAAGCTTGATGCGGCGTTCGACGTTCGTCGTCCTGGTGTCGAGGATCGCGATTTCGTTGGAGCCTTCGGCGTACACGACGAACGCGAACTCACTTCCGTCCGGCGACCAATCGCCTGCGGAATTGATGAAGCTGATGGCGTCGAAGTGCGGATCACTCGAAGGGCCACCGAGCTTCTTGATGATCTTGCCGGTCGTCGCGTCGCCGACGAATAGATCGATGCCGAACAGATTCTTCGTGCTGGAGAAGAACGCGAACAACTTGCCGTCGGGGCTGAGCGTCGGCGCGAGGTTGTAGTCGCCGCTGCGCGTCAGACCAACGAGCCTGGTACCGATGCTGTCCGGATGCTGCGGCCGGCGACCTGCGGCAGGTACATCGCGTTATTCGCGGCGGCCCAATCCTTGGACAGCGAATCACTGTTCTCGCCGAGCACGCGCACGAGCGCGGCATCCCACCCGAGTCGCAGCGCCGAGCGATACACGTCGACGATCGCGCGATCGCCCCAGCGTCCGCCGACGTACGCCCACAGCGCTTGGCCGTAGCGGTACGGGAAGAAGCGCGGGTCCATCGTCAGCTGCTTGATCGTCGGGAACTTGTTCCGCATCACGGCGTCGCGCATCCACATTGCCGTCAGCGGATCCTCGCGGCCGAGCGAGAAGTACTCGGCCATACCTTCGATGAGCCAGAGCGGGAGCGCGTCGAGGCGCATCAGTCCGCCGCCAGGCGTGCCCTCAGCGATGTTGTATTGGAAAACGTGTACGAGCTCGTGGCCGAGCACGTGTTCGTTGTCCGCGTAGCTGCCGGTGAACGGCATGATCACGCGCGTCCGGTTCGACTCGGTCACGCCGCCCGTGCCTTCCTCGAGCTGCTCACCGATGACGTTGGTCTGCTCGAAGTCCGGGTGGTCGGCGTAGAACACCAGCGACTTGCGGTCGAACGCGTGCCGGAAGGTGTCCGAGTGCCGCGAGTACCAGCGTTCCGCCATGCGCGCCGCATCGTGCACGATCAGCGACTCCGGCGGATAGAAGAAGTTGTCGAAGTGATCCGACTTCAGGACTTTCCAGGCAAAGGTCTCATACTGGACCTTGTTCCGGCCGAAGTACTCCTGGGCCTGGGCTGGAGTGGACGCAAAAAGCGCCGCGAGCGGCACGATGGCCGCTGCCCAGCGCATGCGAAGTCGGGTCATTGAAGGTCCCCGCGGAACGATCCGCAGCAAAGAGTCTTTCCGAGATCCAAGCGGTTGGTCACTCGGGGTTTTGCCCTCGCCCGGGGGCGCAAGGGACGTGCCCCACCAAACTCCGCCGAATTTCGCCGAGAACGGCGCAAGCCCCAACGCGTCGAACTCCCGGGTGCCGCCCACCACCACACCATTACCAATACCACAGAAGGACTAACCGATCCCCCGTTCCGTCAAGATGCCTGCCGGGTTCGCCTTGCCTCACGGCAAGCACCCTACCGTCATCATGGCGATTTCCCTCTAGACACTTCACCCGTCGACTTCCCCGGTGAGCGGGATCGGCCGTCAGGTTAGGAAAAAGAAAAGGGGAGGCGGAAGCCCGCCTCCCCTTTCTCCGTCCCTCGTCAGGCCGAAGCCCAACGAGTGCCCCCAATCCTACGCCTTCCGATCGAGACAGGCGCTGAAGTTCGGATTGCCATTTTGCTCGTCGGTCGTGACCGGCAGCTGGAGATCACCAGCGAAGACGCCACCCTTGTAGTGCGTGCCGATCGGGTAGCCACCGGCGTTCGAACCGTCGGCCGCGCGACCGTAGTCGCGAATGAGCCGGCGGAGGTCGCCCAGCCGGAATCCCCGGCCAAACGTCCAGAACGCCTTCTCACGGAACAGCAGGTTGACGCGAGTGTCCGTCGTGCCCGGGTCGGTGAGCGCCGGCAACGCCGGCGTCGTCCACCCCGGATGCGTTCCGGTCGAGGTTGGGCTCGACGCGGTAAGCTGCTGTGGCGCCGCGCGAAGCGCGTTCAGAATCGTCATCATTCCAGCCGGGTTGCTCGCCTGAAGTGCTGCTTCTGCTTCAATGAGGCGCGCGTCGAGACCGGCGGTGATGGCAACGGCCGTCGACGGGCCCCACAGGCTGTCGACCTGGATGACGAACGTGCCGCCATCCTGCGACTTCACGGTGTCCTTTCCGTTCGATCCGATCTTGTAGTGCGCCGGAACGCGACGGTCATTCGCCGAGAAGAACGGGATTGCGTTTTTCACCAGAATGCTGCGTCCGTTGCCCTGAATGCTGTCGCCAACGGTGTAGCGATTCTGGCTGGTCGGCTGATCCCACAGCGTGTTTGTGCCACCCGTCAGCGACGCCGTGACGTCGTAGCGGAAGGTCGTCGGAATCGCCGTGACCAGCGCGGCGGCGGCCGCCGCGTTGCTCAGCCCCATTCCGAGCAACGCACGCGCCTTACCGATTCGCGCCGCACGGTTGATCGTAACGCTGGCCGCGTCGGTCCCACTGCTCAGGGTCATCGCGGTGTCGAACGACGCGCTCGCCACCGTGAACACGTCCTTGACCGGCAGCGGCTTGCCAAGCGTAGCCGTCTCGCTGGCACCGTCGCTGAGCGGAATGCCGTTGCAGAAGTCCGAAGCCAACTGCATCTCGGCGAATCCGCGAGCGAAGTACATCTCGGCGATGTCCGACGACGGCAACGGCTTGTACTGGTTGAGCAAGCCGATCGCTTGGGTCGCCGACGTACGCACACGGTAAAGTGCGCGCAGCGTGTTGTTCACGGTCGAGTTGTTGAGCTGGATCTGGCGCTGGTCGGTCTCGTCGTTCTGCACGAACGTCGAGCTGGTCGCCCATTCGTCCACCAGAAGGCCGCCAAACAGCCAGGAGCTCTCGCCGTCAGCGGTTGCGGTGCGGAGCCGCGACAGCGCGCCGTTGCGCACCGCCGTTGCGCCCGCGGCCGACTGCACCGAGGACGGATCGATGATCGAGGGGTTGATCGCCTCGAGCAGGTTGTCCTTGAGGGTATCGCACGCCGAGAGACCGAGGACGGCCCCTATGGCGAGTGTCGTAGTGACCGCTCGGCCACTTCTCATTTGCAATCTCATATCAGTGGTTGGCGAAGGGTCAGAAGTTGAAGTTCAGGCGGAACTGGAAAATCGTCGGCTGCGCGAACGTCTGGAACTCGTTCGGCGCGTCGCCGCCACCCGTTGCCGTGTAGTCGCTTTCCGGATCGCTGCCGCGGTAGTTCGTCCACTTCTTGAGGTTGCGGGCCGCGAACACGAGGCTGCCGCCGTGCGCACGCGTGTGCGAGAGCAGCGCCTGCGGGATCTCGAGCGTCACGGTGGCTTCGCGCCACTTCACGAACGCGCCGGGCTGCATGTAGCCGTCGAGCGTCTTTTCCGGCGAGAAGATCGCCGCCACGTCCATCGCCTGCTCCTCGAGCGACGCGGCCGGGTTGAACAGGCCGTTGCAGTTCGGGCGCGTGCAGCGAATGCGCTCCGTGTTGTTGTAGTACTTATTGCCGCCGCGCCAGTCGAACAGGTTCTGGATGCGGATCCTGTGGTTGAACAGGTCGATGCCCGACGTGAACGACGTCAGGTAGCGGGGCTCGGCATATCCGCGGAACGTTCCGACGCCGAGGACGGACTTGAGGCCGGTCTTCGGATCGGTGGCCCAGACGGTGTCCGACACGATCTTGACCTCATCCACGGTCAGGATGCCGTCGCCGTTCTTGTCGTCCCACCCGACGATCGGCTTTGCCCAGATGCCGCTGATCGGATAGCCCGGTACGATCCAGTTCGACACACCGATCTGCGGCGCGGTCGAACCAAGGCTCACGACCTTGTTGGCGTTCATCGACGTCGTCAGATGGAAGTCGAGGCCGAGTTGTCTGCGATCGAGCAGCTGACCGCCAAGCGTCACTTCCAACCCGGCGTTCTTGATCGAGCCGAGATTGGTGTTCTGTCTCGTCGATCCGGAGCCGAGCGACGGCGCGATGATCGCGCTGATCAGCGCGTCGTGCGTCACGCGAGAGTAGTACGTGACGTCGAGCTGGACCCGGTTGTCGAAGAGCTTCGAGTTGAAGCCGGTTTCCCACTCGGTGGAACGTTCGGGCTTCAGGCTGTCGTTGCCGATGGCAGTGAACGTCTCAATCGGCGTGTCGGTGTTCTTGATGCTGGCCGAACTCGCCGAGTAGGTGCGAAGCGCGTCGTTCGGGCCAGGCTGTACGCCGGAGGCGCCGTTCGCGAGACGCAGCTGGAGGTTGCTGATCGCGCGGAAGATGCTGCTACGCGGGAAGAAATCCTCGTCGGAGATGACCCACGAAAGGCTCGCCTTCGGATAGAACACCCGCTGGAACTTGGTGCCGAACGCGCTGTTCTGGTCGGAGCGGACGGCGGCGGTCAGATACAGACGATCGCGCAACGCGGCCGACTGCTCGACGAAAATGCCCCACGTCTTCTGGATGGTAAAGCCTTCCGAGGCCGATGCCGTCGCGCCGGCGCTCGCCGTGACGGCGCCCGGCGGAAGCGTCGTGCCGCCCGCGCTGTTCTGATCGAGGCGGTAGTTGCTGTACTGCGTGCCCAGCGTGGTCTTGAAGTTCAGCCACGAAAAGCGGGACGGATTGTAGTTCGCCGTCGCGCCGAGGTCGGCCGACAGGTTGGTGATGTTCGTACGGGCATTGAACGCCTGACCGTCGCGATACGTCGTGCTGAGCGGCCAGCCTTCGCCGTTCATGTGAAGGCGCGTGTCGTTACGATCGGCGAAGTCCGTTCCGAGGTTCGCTCTCGTCTGCAACCAGCTCGTCGGACGCCAGTTGAGGTTCGACGACAGCACCATGCGGTTGACGTTCTGCTGCAGCTTCTCGGCCCAGATCTGGCCTGGGGTGCCGGCGCGATAGCCGACCAGCGAGTCGGTGAGACCGCTGATGAGACCATTGTTCCGGTATCCAGGGCCGCCGAATGCCTGCGAGCCGATGCCCACCGTGTTGTTCGACTCGTTGCTCGTCAGCGCTTCGACCGTGTTGTAGCCGAAGTTGATGGCGGCGTCGAACTGCGGGTTGACCTGCGCGCTGACGTTCGCGCGAAAGTTGTTCAGGAGGCGGCTGTTCGGACGCTCCTGCCACGGGTGGATCGTGATGCCGAGCGAGTCGAAGCGGTTCCGCTCGTAGGGGTCGAGCTGGAACACGCCCACTTCATTGTCGCGGCCCGCCGACATGAAGTAGCGAATCTGCTCCGTGCCGCCGTTCACCTGAAGGCCGCCCGCCTGGCGGTTGCCGAGGCCGAGCGGCGTGACCGTCGGATCCTTGATCGGGCTGTAGACGCGAAGGCTGTCGTAGCCCTTCGTGCCGTCGCTCTTCACGCACGTGCCGAGCGAGACCATGACGAGATTGCACTGACCCGACAGAACGAGCTTCGCCTTGGTCGTCGGGTTCATTCCGGCAAGCGTATAGTTGTCCGCATACCAGTTGCGATCGTCGAGGACGCCGCCTTCACCATACGCGGTCCACTTCGACGAACCAGCGCGACCCTTCTTCGTCGTGATCACGACGACGCCGTTCGCTGCGTCGGTGCCGTAGAGCGTTGCCGCTGACGGGCCCTTGACGATTTCGATATTCTCGATGTCTTCTGGGCTGATGTCACCAAGACGGCTGAAATCCGCGCCGCCGTTACCGAACGACGTCGAGCCGTTGTTCGAGCTCATGCGGATGCCGTCGATGATGAAGATCGGCTCGTTCGAGAGGCTGATGCTGCTGACGCCTCGCACGCGAATGCGCTGACCAGCGCCCGTCTGCGTGCCTTGCTGCACCATCACGCCCGGGACGCGCGAGTTCAGCACGTCGGAGATCGTGCGGACCGGCGCGCGTCTCGGTGAGCTTGGCGACCGCAGAGGTTTTCCACCGCGTTGCCGACTTCGACGCGACGCTGCTCACCCGTCGCCGTCGTGACGACTTCCTGCAGCTGCACGACCGTGGTGCTCATCGCGAAATCGAGCACCGCCTTCTGACCGTCGAGAATGCGGACCGATTTCTTCTGCTCCTGATAGCCGACGCGAATCACGCGGATTTCCGCGGTGCCGGCTGGCACTCCCGGGATGGAGTATTTGCCGTCGGGTCCACTCGAACCGACGCGGCTCGTTCCTAGAATTAGGATTCGAGCTTCTTGAAGTGGAGTACCACCGGGCTGCGTTGTCACAGTGCCGGTGAGCGTACCCTGCGCGCTTGCAACAGCGGCAGCGGTCGTCAGCAGCGCGGCAGATGCCGCACTGATGGCGAGGCGTCGAAGCCTCATCGATGTCATCGTACACGCCTCCCTAAGGGAGTTGGGGGGAAAGCTCGGGGCCAAACTCCCCGGGCCGGGGCACCGCGTGGGAGCGAAGCGGCGCGTTACTAACATGTGGCCGGGGGGAAGGGACCGGAACGGGGTGCGGGCCGGCATTTGGTATGCCGGTTCGACATCCCAACAACCGTCCGACGGGGCGCGCACGTCACGTAGACACGTGTGAAAGCCCGACTACGACTTGCGACGATGTCGGTCGTCGTTCCCAGTGCGTCTGTTTATCGTTGCCCAGAGGGCGGCCGAGTGGTCGTTGTTACTCAGGCGCTCGCAACCAATGCCGTCCCATTGAATTCATCCCACGCAATGTCCGCCGATCTGCGTCCCGAAAACGTCGAATCGAAGAGTGATTCAGCCGCGCCGTACAAGCGCACGATGTTCGATCGGCTGGGGCCAGACGCGGGATTGATCCTTCGCGCGTCGGGGTTCGGCCTCACGACCTTCGGGGTTTCCCTCCCGCTTGGCGCGGCGATCGCCCACAAGATCAACCCGCAGATGTCGCCCATTACCGCCGCTGCATTCAGCCTCGTATGCGGTGCGGTGCTAGGCGCGTGCGCGATCGGCGTTGGATTGGCCGCCTCCGCGGCGGCCGGAAACGGCTTCAACAGGTTCACGATGGGCGGCGACAGCACGCCGTATCGGGAGCAGTACTCGCGAGAGCAGGCGCTCGTCATGCGCGGTGAGGTCGACGAAGCCCTCCGCTCGTTCGAAGCCATTTGTATCGAGAAGCCAGAGGCGATCGATCCGCGGATCAAGGCCGCCGAGTTGTATGCAAAGGAGAAGGGCAACTATCGCCGCGCCGCCGAGTTGTTTCGCGAAGTACAGCGCATCCCCACGGTCACACCGGGGGAGGACGTGTACGCAACCAACCGTTTGGTCGACCTCTGCGCCGGTCCGTTGGCCGATCCCGGACGCGCGCTGGTGGAACTGCGCCGCCTCGTCGAACGATATCCCGACCTACCCGCGGCGAAGCACGCTCGGATTGCCCTCGCAGCGCTCAAGAGCCGCGTCCATCAAAGCGCCTAGTCGGCGTCGCCGCGGCGGTCGCGCTTCTTATTTCCCTGCCGCTTCTTGTCCGTCAGGCGCCGCTCCTTGGATGCCTTCGTCGGTTTCGTCGCCCGACGGGTCTTGGGAACGTGCAGCGCGTGCCGAACCAGTGACGCGAGCCTGATCTCCGCCGATTGCCGATTCTGCCCTTGGCTGCGTCGGTCGCTCGCGACCACGCGAACGCTCCCGTCGGAGTCGAGTCGCGACGCGAGTTTCGTCCGAATCCGCTCTCGCTCATCGTCTGAAACGGCGCGCGAGTTGGGCAGATCCCAAATCAGCTCGATCCGCGTCGACGACGTGTTCGACGTGCTGTCCGCCCGGGCCTCCGGCGCGCGACGCCCGATAGCTCAACTCGACCGCGTGGAATCCACAGCGTCGGAGTCACGTTCAGATGTGTCGCGTCGTCCATTTCACGTTCCTCGGGCGCCAAACATTTAGCGCTGCGCGCCAGTAACCAGAGTCCCGCGCGGATCGTCAACGCTCGTATAGCAGATTGCAATGGTTAGCGCCGCTCGGAAACTCTAGCAGTTTGCAACTCCACACCACGTGCGACTCGCGTCCCGCCAAACTCAGCCGGCGCTCAAGCTAATTCTCGACCCGCGACGACTCATCCGATGGGTCTACATCGGACGAATGTGTCTCGCGAGTCGCGATCTTCATCGCCGCGATCTCCCGCTGGTCAGAGATCGACGGCCGATCGCACGCTCGTCGCCGTCGCTCGTCTTCGCGCTGTCGACCGTGTGACGGTGGCGTCGGCGGTCCACTCGGAAATATACAAAAAGCCGCTCAGCCAGAGCTTTCTGTACGCGCAGGCGATCTTCGACCTCGCGGTCGTCACCGCGGTCGTCCATGTCACGAACGGTGTCGGCTCGCCGTTCTCGGCGCTCTACATCCTGGTCATCGCGACGTCGTCGCTGCTCGTTCCCGCGAGTGGCGGCTTGC
Source organism: uncultured bacterium (assembly GCA_963819815.1). Taxonomy (GTDB): domain Bacteria; phylum Babelota; class Babeliae; order Babelales; family Babelaceae; genus PRDV01. The sequence goes on along the minus strand of CAWFXL010000001.1, from coordinate 35,635 downwards.
TCGTGGCGGCCGTGGGACTGGTCTTCTATTTCGTCGAAGTGGTGGTCTTTCTGCGGCCACCGACGACGCCGCGCGCCGTCTGGCTTCCCGATCCGACGGTCTGGCTACAGATCACGATCATCGCGATCGTCGCGCTCGTCATTCGCTACCTCAGCGCCGAGCTGCGCGCGACGGGGGAGGGCACCGACCAACTCGTCGCCGCCCTCCAGCGCACGCGACTTCAGGCGGAAGACATTCTGCGCAACATCCGCAGCGGCGTCGTCACCGTGGATGTCGCCGGTCGACTGCTCTACGCCAATCCGACGTCCGAGCAACTGCTCGGTCTCGAGCTCGCCGATCGCATCGGCGAGCCGATTCTCGACGTGATCGGACGCGTTGCCCCAGAGCTGTCGCACGCCATTCGCCAGGCCGCCGAGTCGAAGATTCGCACGACGCGCGGAGAGCTGTTCGTCACCAACGCCACGCGTCGCCTGTCGGTCGGCGTCACCACGACCTACACCGAGCACGATGACGACGGAGGCGGGCGAACCGCGACGGCGATCTTCCAGGACATCTCGGACCAGAAGCGCCTCGAAGTCCTGCGGCTGCGCGCCGAGCGCCTCGAGGGCATCGCGGAGCTGAGCGCGTCGCTGGCGCACGAAATCAAGAATCCGCTCGCGTCGATTCGCAGCGCCGTCGAGCAGATCTCGCGGATGCCCGCGATCTCCGACGATCACAAGACGCTCAGCGGTCCTCGTGATGCGCGAGTCCGATCGTCTGTCGCGACTCCTCTCCGAGTTCCTCGACTTCGCGCGCGTGCGCGTGGCGCGCACGGAGACGGTCGACCTCGGCGCGACGTCGCGCGCGGCGCGGCAAGCCTCGCCGGCGCGCATCCCGATCGCCGCCGACAGTCGAAGTGTCGCGTGAGGTCGATGAGGGCGACGGCCGATTCGCGTCGAAGGCGACGAGGATCTGCTGCACCGCGCGATCTTCAACCTCGCGCTCAACGCGGTGCAGGCGTCGCCCGACCGGCGGCGAGGTGCGCATCGAAGTCGTGCGTGGTCGGCGGCGACCAGATTCCGTCGGGCATGCGCCTCGAAGGCGACACGGTGTCGATTCGCGCGTCACCGACGCGGGCCCGGGCATCCCCGCCGAAATCCGCGACCGCATGTTCGATCCGTTCTTCACCACGAAAGCGAACGGCAGCGGGCCTCGGTCTCGCCGTCGTGCACCGCGCCATCGAGGCGCACCGCGGACTCGTGTTCGTCGATAGCAGCACGCGGGCACGCGCTTCACCGTGATTCTCCCTCCGCCAAACCGGTTGCGATGCGGCAGCCTGGCGACCACAGCCGGCACACCGCGTCGCCCAATTGGCCGCCAGCGGCCAGGAAGTCTCTCGTGACCGATTGCATCCAAGCCGAGCGTGCTCGTCGTCGACGACGAAACGGGCATTCTCGACTCGCTCAACATCCTGCTGCGCAACGAGGGATTCGCCCCGCATCATCGCGCACGGCGGCAAGGCGGGCCTCGAGCGCATCGGCGAGCTGTCGCCGGACATCGTGCTCACCGACATCCGCATGCCGAACGTGAGCGGCGTCGAGATCCTCGCGGCCGCGCGGCAGAGCGATCCCGACGTGCCGGTCATCCTCATGACCGCGCAGGCCACGCTGCAGTCGGCGATGCAGGCGGTGAACGAGGGCGCGTTCTACTACATCCAGAAGCCGTTCCGCAACGACGAGCTGGTCGCGATCCTGCGGCGCGCCGCCGAGCATCGGAAGCTTCGCGTCGAGAACAAGTCGCTCAAGCAGGAGATTCGACGCCACGAGCGGCAGGGCGATCGCGTCGGCCGTCGGCACGAGCAAGACGTGGCTCGACGTGCTGCGCCTCGTCGAGACCGTGGCGCCGACCGATTCCACCGTGCTCATTCAGGGCGAGTCGGGAACCGGCAAGGAAGTCATCGCCCGCTACATCCACGAGCTGTCGACGCGCACCGAAGGGCCGTTTCTCTCGATCAACTGCGGCGCGCTTCCCGAGAGCCTGCTCGAGAGCGAACTGTTCGGTCACGTGAAGGGATCGTTCACCGGCGCCATCAAGGACAAGATCGGTCTCTTCGGCGCGGCGACCAAGGGCACGTTCTTCCTCGACGAAATCGGCGAGACCACGCCGGCGACGCAGGTGAAGCTGCTGCGCGTGCTGCAGCAGCGCGAAGTGATTCCCGTCGGCGCGACGGATGCCATTCCCGGTCGACACGCGCGTCGTCGCCGCGACGAACCGCGATCTCGACGAGGAGATTCGCGTCGGCAACTTCCGCAGCGATCTCTTCTACCGGCTGAACGTCATCGCGCTGCACCTGCCGCCGCTGCGCCAGCGCGCGACGACATCCCGCTGCTCGTCGAGCATTTCCTCCATCGCATCGCCGACGGCGCGGAAGCCGAGCCGAAGCACCTCACCGACGAGGCGCTCGACGTGATGATCGAGTATACGACTGGCCCGGCAACGTGCGCGAGCTGGAGAACGCGCTCGAGCGCGCGGTGATCCTGACGCCGAGGCGACGAGATTCGACGTCAGCGCGCTCCCGGAGCGCGTCACCGAGCGACGCGCCGAGCCGCTCGTGTCGACGCGCACGCCGCCAAACCCGACGCTCGAGGTGGTCGAGCGCGCGTACATCATGTGGGTGCTGCAGAGCGAGAGCGGCAACAAGTCGCGCGCCGCCGAGGTGCTCGGCATCGATCCGTCGACGCTGTATCGCAAGCTCGTCGCGCTACGGAGTCGAAGCGTGAGCGATCGGCCCGCGCTCGCCCAACCGTCGCGCGCGCACGCCCTCGACCGCGCCGTCGTCACGCTCTCGGTGCTCGTGCCCGTCTACAACGAGCGCGACACGATCGATCTCATCGTCGATCAGGTGCACGCGACGCCGATGCGCGAAGGAGATCATCTGCGTCGACGACCACTCGACCGACGGCACGCAGCGAGATCCTCGAGCGGCTCCTCGCGCAGGGACGCATCGACCAGCTCGATCCGCCATCCAGGAAAACCGCGGCAAGGGCGCGGCGATCCGCAGGCGCTCTCGCCGCGAGCACCGGGCAACGTCGTGATCGTGCAGGACGCCGACCTCGAGTACGACCCGGCACGACTGGCCCGGCGCTGCTCGAGCCGATCCTCGACGGGCGCGCCGACGCCGTGCTTCGGCTCGCGCTTCCTCGGCGGGCCGCACCGCGTGCTGTACTTCTGGCACTCGGTGGGCAACCGCTGCCTCACGACGTACAGCAACATGCTGACGAACCTCAACCTCACCGACATGGAGACCTGCTACAAGGCGATGCGCGGCGACATCGCGCGCTCGCTGCGCCGCTCCTACGCCGAACCGGTTCGGCTTCGAGCCCGAGATCACCGCGCGGCTCGCGCGCGCCGGTGCGCGCATCTTCGAGGTGCCGATCTCCTATTCGGGCCGCACCTACGCCGAAGGCAAGAAGATCGGATGGAAGGACGGCATCGCGGCGTTCTGGCACATCACCAAGTTCAATCTCTTCTCATGAGCGGTCGCTGCGCCGCGCGGCGGCGCCGTCGGTCGTGCTCGCTCGCGCTGTGCGTCGTCGGCGATCGGCATCGTCAACGGTTCACCTACGACGACGCGTACATCGTCGAGCAGAATCCGGTGACGAAGACCTTCACGGCTGGTGGCACGTGTTCCGCCTGTCGTACTGGCCGAAGTGCCGGCGGCGGCGACGGTTATCGTCCGCTCACCATTCTCGCTTTCGAGTCGAGTGCGGTGCTCGGCCATCTGAATCCCGATGGTCTTCCACGCCGTGAACATCGGTCTCTACGCGTTGGCGGCGTGGCTCGTGTTCCTCGTCGCTCGCCGGTTGCTTGCCGCTTTGGGCCGCGTGGGTCGCCGCCGCGCTGTTCGCGGTACACCCCGTGCACGTCGAAGCGGTCGCCAACGTCGTCGGCCAGTCGGAGCTGTCGGTCGCTGTCGCGGTGCTGGCCGCCACGGCCCTCTATCTTCGCGACCGGATGCAGGGAACGCTGCGTGTGCCGACGGCGGTTTGCGATTCTGCTGCTCTATGCCGTGGCTTGTTTCGCCAAGGAGCACGGGATCGTGCTCCCGGCGATTCTCGTCGCCGCCGAGCTCACCGTCATCTCCGACGCGGCGCTCCCGCGCGACCGCGCGCGGATGCTGCGGCCGTTCTACCTCGGGATGCTCGCCGTCGCCCTCGGATTCCTCGCCGCGCGCGGCATCGTCCTCGCCGACCACTCGATCGGCGGATTCGCCCCGTTCACGCCGTTCGCCGTCCTCCGCATCACCCCGGTGATCGCGTGCTGACGGCGGTGGGCGTCGTCCCCGAATGGCTGCGGCTGTTCTTCTGGCCCGCGCGACTGGCGTCGGACTACGGTCCGCCCGACGTCGACATCGCGCAGGGTCTGAGCTTCGTCCAGACTCCCGGGCTTCCTGCTCCTGTCGCGATCGTGGCGGCGGCATGTCTGTTGCGGCGACGCCAACCGGTGATGTCTTCGGCATCGCGCTTCGCGTGCCTCGCGCTGCTTGCCGTCGAGCAATTTCCTGATCCCGGCGGGCATCGTCGTCGCCGAGCGCACGATGTTTCTCGCCAGCGTCGGCGCGATGTTCTTCGTCGGTGCGCTCGCCGTCGCGATCGCCGAGGGGCTGAGCGTCACGCCCGCGCGGATCCGCGCGTGGACGTTCGCCGCCCCGGTGACGTGCGCGGCGCTACTCGATCTCGCCGGGATCCGCAGCGGAACCGGACCCGCGTGTGGCGCGACAACGAAACGCTCTTTCGCCAGTCGGTCGCCGACTCGCCCCGGTCCTATCGCGCGTACTTCATGCTCGGCGCGTGGGACGTGCAGCACCAACGCGAACGCCTTGGCGAATCGGAGCTCCGAGAAGGGATGCGCCTTTTCCCGTACGACCCGTTTCTGGCCTTCAACCTGGCGGAGGCGTACCGCGAAGGCGGCATGTGCGCGCGGCGATTCCCCTCTATCGTTGGTCGCACGAGATCGAGCCGACTCCGCTTGGACGGCCGCACAGAATACGCCTGGTGCTTGATGAACCAAGGGCGATTCGGCGAGTCGAAGGAAATGGCGCTCGAGGCGGTTCGAGCCGGCGGTCTGTTTTCGTTGCTGCACCAGATCATCGCCTACGACGTCGCGGCGATGGCGAGCACGCGTGATCGAGATTCCACCGGGAATAGGCCGGTGACGGAAGTCGGGGCCCCGCCTAGCAAACTGCCAGATACCGTGCAAAAGGCAGTAGGCAAGGCGGGCGATCCACCGCCGTAGAATGTTGGCAAGTCGTTGTAATACAGCGATTTGCCATCGATGGAGCGGTTGGGTCCGCACGTTGCCATAATGCCCGCCGGGCAGTAGCAGGACGCTTCCCCTCACCTCCTTCTCGGGAACCATCGACATGCTCAAAATGCGCAAGGGCTTTACCCTCATCGAACTTCTGATCGTCGTCGTCATCATCGGCATCTTGGCCGCGATCGCGATTCCGAAGTTCGCGAACACGAAGTCGAAGGCGTACGTCACGGCGATGAAGTCGGACCTCCGCAACCTGGTCACCGCTGAAGAGGCGTTCTTCGCCGACAGCTCGAAGTACACGGCCACGATCACCGACCTGAAGTTCCAGAGCTCGACCGGGCGTCAGCTCGCCGGCGATCGTGACCGGCGCGGGCCTCTGGACGGCGACGGTGACGCACTCGCAGCTGCCGGCGACGCAGCCCTGCGGTATCTGCATCAACACGACCAACCCGACGATTCCGACCGCGGCCGAAGGCGAGCCGGCTTGTAAGTAAAGTTGGATGAACACTGGCACCGGGCATTCGGCCCGGCGCCCAGCCCCGAGCAAAGGTGCTTGGTCCCAAGCCCCCGGTCACGCGAAAGCGTCGCCGGGGGTTTGCTGCGTTCGGGGGATCAGAGATTGCCAATGCGCGACACGGCACGCGCTCGATTGATGCGAGTCTAGCGGGCGTCGTCGGTAGGTTGGCGCCATGCGTCGGCGCCGCGGGTTCACCCTCATCGAAGTCCTGATCGCCGTCGTTCTCGTCGACGTCGCGCTGCTCGCGCTCGTTGCCGCCGGGTCGACGTTGGTGCGCCGGACGACAGAAGTCCGCGTACGCACGATTGCCGCTCGTCTCGCCATCGACCGTCTGCAACTGCTTGGCGCGGGCGCTTGTGCCGCGACGACCGGCGCGATGACGAGCGCGGGAGGCATTCGCGAATTCTGGGGAGCGATGTCGCCGGTCAACGGCGTGCGCGAGATATTCGACAGCGTCACGTTCACAGTTGCCGGCGTCGACAAAGCCGTCGCACTTCACACGCGGCTCCCGTGTTAGCGCGGCGAGCGGTGACGCTGCTCGAGCTCATGGTCACCGTGGTGATCGCTGGGATCGCACTCGCGCTCGTCGCGGCGATCAGTGCACGGCAGCAGCGAGTCGTTGGCGATCTCCAGGAGAACACCGCGCTCGCTGCGCAACTCGGCGATGCGCTCTCGGTTCTACCAATCGACCTGGGCGCAGTCTCCAGCGTTGCGGGTGACATTCGCGAAGCGCGAGACACGTCGTTCGAGATCCGCGCCACGATCGCCACGTCGGTCGGCTGCGACACGAGCGGCGGTCGACTCGTGCTTTCTCCGCCGAGCGATGGAGCAGTCGTCTACGGCGGCGTACTATCGCCGATCGAGGCGGGGGACACCGCATGGGTGCTCGCCGCGACGGACTCCGCTGAGGAATGGCGCCCCTTGCCGATCGCAGGGGTGACGTCGGCGCCGCCGGGCGATTGTGCGAGCCGCGGTCCTCGTCTGAGTACGGCCGCGCGCACCACGGCGCGCGTCGCACTCACACTCACTGGGCTCACGGCAAGCGGGCCGCTCGGCGCGCCGATTCGAATCACGCGTCCAATGCGCTATAGCCTGTACCGCGGATCCGATGGCCAGTGGTATCTCGGCCAGCGGGACTGGAACAACGTGACTGCGCGCTTCAACACCGTGCAACCGGTGAGCGGTCCGTTTCTCTCGCCGCCGTCGCGCGGCCTCGGGTTCCGGTATGTCGATTCGATCGGGGCAACGATTCCACCACCGGTTGTGGACACGAGAGCGATCGCCCTCGTGCGCATCGATGTCCGTGGACAGACGCGCAGCGTTTCGAGAGCGCTCTCCATCAGCGGCACCAAGCGCGTCGATTCCGCCGGGCAGTGGATCTTGCTTCACAATCGGCGATGATCGCGCCTCGAAGGAGCCGGCGCGGCGTCGCGTTGTTCGCGGCCATCGTGATCGTCGCGCTCATCGCCCTGCTCATCGGCGGCGTGGTATCGACATCGACGTTGGCGCAACGCTCGGCGGAATCGAGTCGATCGGACGCGGCGCTGATGGCGAGTGCCGACTTTGCGGTGTACACGATTCTGTCGGATACGTCAACGGCGCTTGCTGATCTCCCGCTCGGTCGCGCAAGCACGTTCGCAGTGAACGCGGGCTCACCGCTGGCAATCGCCACGACCGTCGCGGTCACGCGGCTGCCGGACAATGTGCTCTGGCTGGTCGCCGACGCGGAGCTGTCGGGGCGCGACGTCGGACGTCGGCGCGTCAATCTCGTCGCACGCTGGCGACCTCTCGTGCCCCTGCCGATGTCTCCGTTGATGGCGCGCGGTGCGGTTCGACTGCGCGGGGGCCTGGCGGTCACCGCCGACACCTCGACCGACGCGGATTGCGCCGCGGCATCATTTGCCGCCGTCACGGTGGCGCCCGGAGGGGCAGTGACGACCGCGGACAGCGTGATCAGCGCGGTCGACGCGCGCGCTGGTGATCCAGCGCACTACGCGCAAGCGACGTGGCAACGGCAGGTCGTCGAAAGCCCGAGTGGAGCAATTCATGTTCGTGCCGATACTGTCATCAGCAACAGTTCGTTCCAGGGTGTTATGATCGCGGACGGAAGTGTTTCGATTGTCGGACCGTTCACGCTCAACGGCATCATCATCGCTCGCGGACCGATCGTTGTGAGCACGAATGAGTTGTCGGTCACAGGTGCACTGCTGTCGTTTGCGACGCCGAGTATTGAACAATTCGCAATCGATATTGGCGGCGGTGTGATGAAGTTCTCGCCGTGTGTTGTCGCTCGTGCACTGCGACGCATCTCACAATTGCGCGTCGTGCAACAGCGAAGTTGGACAGAGATCTTCTAAATCCTGTGATGGCAATCACGTAAGCGTACTCTGCTGTTACCTGCTGGTTTGTCGGTCGTGTTCGGGTGGAATGACAGCTTGTTGACGCGAAGACGCGTCGACAGACGACACGGTCGAATTGCACGAAAGTAGTTCCTACCGTCATCGCATTTCGCGATTGCTGTCTCCCAGCAAGCCGTCCACTCGCTCACTGAGCACTACCATGGCTTTGTTTGGTCGGAAGAAAACAACCGTCGGTCTCGACATCGGTTCGGGATTGATCAAGGTCGCGGTGATCGACCATTCGAAGCGCGAACCCGAGTTGGTTCGCGTGACGGTGACCCCGCTGCTCGCGGACGCGATCGTCGAGGGCGAAGTCATGGACCCCGGCATTGTGGCCGATGCGATCCAGACCGCGCTGGCCAGCGCGCAGATCACCAGCAAGGCGGTCGTCACCGCCGTCGGCGGTCGCGACGTCATCATCAAGAAAATCTCCATCGAGCGCGTGAAAGAGCAGCAGGCGCGCGAGCTCATGCGTTGGGAAGCCGAGCAGCATGTGCCGTTCGACATGGAGTCGGTGGAGCTGGACTTTCAGATTCTCGATCCCGATGCCGATGGCGTCGAGATGAGCGTGCTGCTCGTCGCCGCCAAGCGCGAGCTGATCGAGTCGCGGGTTCGTGTCTGTACGGACGCCGGACTCGACGCCGCTGTCGTCGACGTCGAAGCGTTCGCGCTCCACAACGCGTTCGAAGTGAATCACCCCGACGCGATGAACGGCGTCGTCGGCCTGCTCAACATCGGCCACGACGTCACCAACATCAACATTCTCGATGAAGGCGTTCCGCTCCTCACGCGTGATCTCACCGTGGGTACGCGCCGCTTTCGCGAAGACCTGCAGCGCGAGCGCGGATTGAGCGCCGAAGCTGCGCAGCAGCTCTTGCAGGGGTACGATCGCTCGCCGCACCTCGACTCGGTCATCGAAAGCCGCGGCGAAGAAATCGCTGTCGGTGTCGAGCGTGCCGCCGCCTATCTCGCGCAGAATTCGCGCGCCGGCGCCATGCGATCGCTCTATACCTGCGGTGGTGGCTCACGCATTCCGGGCCTCAATGACATGCTCGCCGCGCGCCTGCGCCTCACTGTGCGTCAGGCAAACCCGCTCGCGAACCTGAAGGTCCGCGACGGTGCGCTCGCATCGCTCGTCACCGATGAGATTGCGCCGCTGCTGATGCTCCCCATCGGTCTGGCGCTTCGGGAGGTCGCATGATCTCCCAGAACGGCCGCAGCTAAGCCCCCGAGGCCACGCCCATGATCGAAATCAATCTTCTCCCCGGCGCTGGACGCAAGAAGGCCGCGCGCGCCAAAACGGTAGACTTCGGCGCCTTCGCCGCAGGCTTCTCCGGTCGTCTTCGCGACAAGTTCCTGATCGGCTCCGTCGCCGCGCTCATCGTGAGCGCCGTCGGTGTCGGCGTCCTGTACACGCTCCAGGGCACACGCGAAGCGACGCTGAACGAACGTCATGAAGTCGCGCTCCGCGACTCGACGCGCTATGCGAACTTCCTCAAGGATCGCTACCGCGCCGAAGCCACGCGCGACACGCTCCTCCGCCAGGTCAACGTCATCCGCAGCATCGACGAAGACCGCTACGTCTGGCCGCACGTCCTCGACGAGATCAGCCGCGCGCTGCCGCAGTACACGTGGCTCACCGCCGTGTCGTTCACGGGCACGCCGCAGGGCAGCAACAACGTCGTCGTGACGCCGAAGGGCGCTGCCGAAGACACGTCGGCCGCCGCCAAGAAGCGCAAGGTACCGCGGCGCATGGACACGGCCATTCCGAAGGACAACATCTCGATCCGCATCTCAGGTCGCACGGTCGACATCCAGGCGGTCACGCGCTTCATGAAGGACCTCGAAGCGTCCCCATACCTCTCCAACGTGCAGCTCGACAAGTCGGAGCTCGCGGTGGAGCAGGGCAAAGAAGTGGCGCAGTTCCAGCTCACGATCGGGTATACCCGCCCGGATTCGCTGATGCTGCATCGCGTGCCGCTCACGCTGTCGGTGAGGTAACCATGGCGCTCCTTCCACAGAACCCCCGCGATCAGAAGCTGCTCATCCTCGGTCTGTTGGCCGTTGGCCTCGGCGCCGCGTACCAGCAGCTCGTGTGGTCGCCGAAGAACAACGACCTCCAGGCGATCGAGGTCCGACTCGATACGCTCGACTCGCTGAACAAACTCAGCAAGATCGAAGTCGCCCGCGGCAGCGCGACCAAGATGAAGACGGAAGCCGATGCCTTCGGCCGCGAGCTCGAGGTGCTGCGTCGCCTCGTGCCCACGGAGAACGAAGTGCCCGCGCTGCTCGAGTCGGTCTCCACGGCCGCGCGTCGCGCGGGCCTCGAGCTGGCCGATGTGCAGCCGGACGGCGTCGTCAACGGGGATCAGTTCGACACCTATCGCTACAAGATTGGCGTGACCGGCCCATGGCATCAGGTGGCCGAGTTCCTCGGCAATGTCGGTTCGATGCCGCGCATCGTCTCGCCGATCAACCTCACGCTGACCGCGAGCTCGCGACAGGGTGAGCGCAGGGCGAAAAAGAACGAGCAGTTCCTCGATGCGAAATTCGGCATCCAGACCTATGTCGCTCACACCTCCGTGAAGCAGCCGTCGTCATCGAAGGTAGGTGCACCGTGATGCGCGCGTTCATTCTCAGCGCGGCGCTCGTCGTCGTCTCTCGTACGTCCGGCGCGCAGGATCCGCTCGCGAACGCGCGCAAGGCGACGCAGAAAGCAGTGGCGGCGACCAACGCGCACACCGAAGCCGAGCAGCATCCTGAAGGTGTCGTGGCAAAGGCCGCTCCGGCCGCGACGACGCCTGCTCCGACGAAGACCGTGACGCCGGCCGCACCGACGCCCGCCAAGAACATGAAGGTGGCGTCGACCACGAAGGGTGCCCCCGCCCACGCCGCTGACAAGAGCGGCAAAGCGGTGGCTGCCGCGCCGGCGCCGGACACCGCCAGCCCGCCGCCGACGATCTACCGCGAGTCGTTCGAATATGGCGCCGACGGACGGCGCGATCCGTTCAACTCTCTGCTCACGACGAATGAACTGCGCCCGGCCATCAGCGACCTTCGCTTGACCGGCGTGTTGTACGACCACTCGGGGCGTCACTCGGTTGCGACGCTTCGCGATGTGGGCACCAACGCTCAGTACCGTGTGACGACGGGGTCCACGCTCGGGCGCATGCGGGTTTCGAACATCCGCTACACCACCGTCGTTTTCACGATCGATGAATTCGGCACGACGCGACAGGACTCTCTGGTTCTGCGCGACACCACCAAAGCGAGGGGAAAATGATTCCAATCCGGACGCTCGCCTCGGCGATGCTTGCTGCGTTCGGCGCGATCGGAGGTCGCTCCGCTGCCGCACCGGCAACTCCGACCTTCAATGACGCGACCGTCAGTCTCGCTGAGCGTGCGTGCCGCGGACTGGACGGGCTGACGTCGTCGTTCGCGTCGATGGCTCGATCACGTTCAAGCACTTCACGCTCGTGAAGCCCGACAAGATCGTGCGTCGATGTCGCCGGCGCCACGCTTGGTCTGCCCGACGGCGACGCGTACGATGGCGTTGCGCGCGGCGGTATCACGCGCATCCGCTACTCACAGTTCACGAAGACGATCGTCCGCGTCGTGTTCACGCTCGACGCGCCGCATGCCTATACGGTGTCGAACGACAACGGCGAGCTGAAAATCAGCGTCGACGCGTCGGCCGACAAGTTCGAGCCGTGGCAGGTCGGCTCGGCGAGCACGACGAGCACGGTGCGCGAGGTCTCGGCGCCGAAGCGAGTCGCCAGCGAGCCGAGTGTGGCGCCGTCCGCGCCGGCAGTGAAGGAAGTGGTCGTTCCGATCCCGGTGCAGAAGGAAACGCCAGCGCCGACGATCGTGATCGACTCGACGCCGCGTCGCGAGCTCGCGTTCGCATCGCACGACACGCGCACGGCGACGCAGATTCGCCAGCAGCGCCAGGAAGCACACATCACGAACAACTGGGAAGACGCCTCGATCGCCGACGTGCTGGCGATGTTCGGCGCCTTCACCGGCCGCACCATCCTCCCGTCGAAGAACGTCACCGGCAAAGTGACGGCGAGCATCATCGACCTTCCGTGGGACGTGGCGCTGAAAGAGATCATGAATGCCAACGGCTACGACGTCTCGGTCAACCCGGACGGCGTCATCGTCATCGACACATATGAAGCGATCGCGGCGCGCCAGGCGACCATTCCGCTGGCAAACCGCACCGTGCGCCTCAACTACTCACGTGCGGCCGGCGTGAAGGAAATGGTTGCTGCGCGCCTCACGCGTACCTGCGCCGCGGTGGGCGCGGCGGCGGCTGCCCAGTCGGCGAACCCGCAGGCGCCTGGCTCGATTCAGAGCTTCGCCTGCCCGACGCGCGGCACGGTCACGGCCGACACGATCACGAATTCGATCAGCATCACCGACATCCCGCAGGCGCTGGGCGAGCTCGTCGAGTACGCGAAGAGCCTCGATCTCCGCCAGCCACAGGTCAACCTCAAGGCCAAGATCATCCTCGTCGATCGTTCGACCCTCGAGGGTCTCGGCCTCCGCTACGACATCGGTTCGAAGTCACAGTTCTTCAACGACATCGTTCCGCGTCTCGACTCGGCCGGCAAGCCGCTGACCGACGCTGGACAGATTCTGCTCGGCGGCAACGCCGTCTCGGCGATCGCCAACGCCTCGGCCCGCGTTCCGGGCGCCGCGTTGCAGCTCGTCTACTCGACGGCGATGGGGAACTACGACTTCACCACGTTCCTCGAAGCGCTGCAGACGAATACCCTGCTCGACATTCAGGCCGAGCCGAGCATGAGCGTGTTGAACAATCGCACGGCGAACCTGACGGCCGGCACGCAGGTGCCGATCCGCGTCATCGACGCAGGATCGTCGACCGGCAACGACGAGCAACGCGCCGCGCGCCACCGTCGACGATGCAGCAGACGGGCGTCATCCTCACCGTGACGCCGCAGATCACGGCGAATCGTCAGATGCAGATGAAGGTCCACGTCGAGAACTCCGACGTGCAGTTCCAAGCGAACGACGTCGGCGCCGTCTTTCCGACGCAGAAGGTCGACAACGAAGTGCTCGTCGCTGACGGCGAGACGACGGTCATGGGTGGTTTGACCCAGACCACGGTGAGCATCAGCAAGTCGGGTATCCCCGTACTCGTCGATCTCCCGATCATCGGCCGACTCTTTGGCGTGACCAATCGGACGGAGACGAAGCGCGATCTCCTCATCCTGATCACGCCGCACATCATCGATGACGGGCAGCAGCCCGACAACCGTCAGTAATCGGGCTTCCGGAGTAATACGATGCGACCTGTTCTCATTCGTCTAGCCGCGTTGTCCGCGGGAGTCATGCTCGTCGCGAGTTGCGACACGCGAACCCCAACGGCGACTACCATTCCCACTTCGGTGGGCTCGTCTCCGTCGTCGCCGACGTCCAGCACGACGGCGCCCTCGATCGTGATCGACTCGCCGGTCGTCGGCACGTTGATCAACGTCGGCGACTCCGTCCTCGTCACCGTCCGGCTGCACGACACCAAGTCGCTCAAGAACGCGACCATCGCGGGCGTGACGGAGACGGGCAGCACCGACCTCGGCACGTTCACGCAGACGCCGCGCTACAAGCAGTGTCCGATTCCGGCGACCGGGTAGCTTCCGGTCCGGGACTTCGCGACACGACGATCCGCCGCTATCTGCAGCCGGCGAACCTCGCAGACACGACGCTCGACAGTCTCGTCATCGTCGTCATCGCGACCGATTCGCACGGCGGTGCCGACACGGTGACGCATCGCATCGAGATCGTCGCCGGTCCGAAAGTGACCGTCGTCGTCTCCGACGAACGGTGACAGCATTCCCGCCGGGCGTCGGCCTGAACGTCGTCGGCGCGTGCGCAGCATCCGAACGGTGTGGGTCGCATCGACATTCGTGTGCACGGGCGAGGCGAACTGGCCGACCAAGCTCGATACGTCGTTCACGCAGGTCTACACCACCAACCCCCGAGACATCACGTTCACGGCGGTGGCGCGCATTCCGATCAACGCGCCGCTCCGCGGCACGGATCACCGTCACCGCGACCGCCATCGACGTCGACCGCCAGCCTGGATCGGCCTCGCCGGTCGCGGTGTTCGTGCGCAGCGCCAACGCCGCGCAGCCCGCGCGTGACGCAAACGGTTCTGCCCAAGAGCGAGTACTCCGACTCGGTCATCGTCCGCGCCACCGGCGAGGGCATCACGACCGTCGGTCTGATCATTCGCGATTCAGCACCGAACACCATCATTCAGCGCGACACCGTCACGCTGCCGGCGCCGTTCAACGCCAACGTGCAAGCGAGCGTCGCGCTCGCGCTTGCCGCCGTCACAGCAGGGCAAGAAGCTTCGGCATCACCGCGTTCGCCGTCGATCAGGCGGGACGCGTCGGCTACGCAGTGCCGGCCGACGTCGAGGAACGCCGGAAGGCGACATCAACGCGGCGCTTGGTCGACTCGACGCTCGTCGTCTATGGCCGGACCTACGCGCTGCCGCAGCAGGGAACGATCGGCGACATCGCGGTCGATGCCACGCGCGGAAACGTGTTCCTCTCGAACACGGCGTTCAATCTGCTCGACGTCTGGCAGAGCTCGGCGCAGGCGAAGGGCTTCTCGCCGGCGAGCATTCCGGTCGGCTCGCTCCCGTGGGGCCTCTCCATCTCCAACAATCCTGATACGCTGCTCGTCGCCAACTCTGGCGGTACGAACATCAGCCGCGTGTTCATCGGATCGACGGATGCGTCAAGTACTCCGCGAGGATCTTCCGAATCGTATTCTCACGCGTAACACGTACGTCTTCACGATCACGGTTCAGAAGGACGAGAACACCGGAAAGATCCGCCTGACCGGCGCCGGACCGTTCAGCTACTCCGATCGCCCGCAGTACCTCGCGCAGTCCAAGGGCGGTCGCATCTTCTACTCCACGCGTCCCACGGTCACTGCGCCGGCGGGAACGCATTCGCTGGCTCGATCCGAGCCTGCCGGTTCCGGATCCGCGCCAGATCTGGCAGTACGGCACGGTCATCAAGTCGACGGAATCAGACGTACGCGCTGTTCAACGTCGACTCGATCGCGATCGGCGCCACGCTGCCCTCGTCGTCGACGTCCGACACGCTGTTCATCTGGGACCATCCGTACGGCCAGAGGACGGGTACTGATCGCCGTCTCCGACACCATTCCCTGAACGCCGTCGCCGCGGCCGTCGCGGGCGGCAGCGACGCAGAGGCGGTGCTGCGCCTCGACGTCGCCACGCTGCCCCTGACCGACACCACGTTCGCGGCTGCGAGCGGCAACCGCAATTGGATCGCCTTCGGTGAAGGCCACAAGACCGGCTGCGGGTCGCGTCATCATGGTCGCCGACTCCATCGGCCCGGTGCCGAACTTCTTCTCGCCGCTCGTCACGATCTCCGATCTCACGGACAACGCGTCGGAACAGGTCTTCGGATTGGCGCTCGACTACACCGGCGGCACGGTCGCGTCGCACGGGTCGCAGTCGTTCTTCGCGACGGTCAGCGATCCGTTCCACCTGCGCCTGCAGGGCAAGTACGACTCGTTCGACAACGGCGCCGGCATCACCTTCCATCCGAGCGCCGACGGCATCCTGCACGCCAGATGACGTCAGCGCCTCGCGTTCGTCGGCGCGAGCGAGCGGTGTCATCGAGATCGTCGACATCGCCTACTACATCAATCGCGGCAAGCTGCAGCTCAAGAACACCGATCTATGGCCCGCTGCGGGCGAGTGGTCCGATGCCGGGAGATCCGCCCGAGTGTCGTGATGAAGCTGTACGCCGTGAGCCCGCAGGGCCTGGTGGTGATCGACCTCACGGCCAACGACATCAAGCCAGGACCGCCGTGATGCCCGGTTTGTAGCAGTCCCGAGACGGCGCGCGTGGTTCACGCGCGCCGTCTTACTGTTTACCCTTCCACGATGCACCTTCGATTCACCACCGCCGGCGAGTCGCACGGCCCAGCACTCGTCAGCATTCTCGAAGGAATGCCCGCGGGCCTGCCGCTGCTCGCCGACGACGTCGACGCCGAACTTGTGCGCCGCCAGCAGGGCTACGGCCGCGGACGCCGCATGCAGATCGAGAAGGACGCGATCGAATTCCTCTCCGGCGTCCGCGCCGGCGAGACGCTCGGCTCGCCGATCGCGATGCTCATCCAGAATCGCGACTGGAAGAACTGGCAGGAGATCATGGATCCGGCGCCCGCGGCGGACGCCGAGGCGCCGCCGCGCCGCAACGCGCCGTGACGCGCGTGCGCCCCGGCCACGCCGACCTCACCGGCATGCTCAAGTACGACCGCGACGACGCGCGCGACATTCTCGAGCGCGCGTCGGCGCGCGAGACCACGGCGCGCGTCGCCGCCGCCGCCGTCTGTAAGCGTTTCCTCAGGAGTTCGGCGTCCGCATCGGCAGCCACCTCGTGCACCTGGGCGGCATCGACGCCGTGCGTCCGTCGGCGATGCCCGCGCGACCTCAACGCCGCCGCCGACGCGTCGCCGCTGCGCACGCTCGACTGCCGACGCCGAGGCGCGGATGATCGCCTACATCGACGAGATCAAGCGAGCGGGCAACACGCTCGGCGGCATCTGCGAGGTGGTCGTCGACGGGCTGCCCGTCGGGCTCGGCTCGCACGTGTCGTGGGACCGCAAGCTCGACGGTCGCATCGGCGCCGCGATCATGTCGATCCCCGCCGTGAAGGGAGTCGACCCCGCGCTCGAGGACGCATCGGCCGACAACGTTGTGTGCCGCGCTGGTTGAACGGCGATAAAGTTTAGCCCAGTGTAGGGAACGATCTCAGAAAGACGAGATTAGCCCAACATTCTCGTCGATAGGACGACATCATGCGTTCAATGCTCTTCGGCTCTTGCGTGGCAGTCCTGCTATCCATTTCGACCGGTGTCATGCGCAATCCGCAACACAAGATATTGCGTCTAAGGCACAGCGGCTTGTCGCTCCCCTTGTTGAAAAACACGACAGACGGCTGCAAGCCGTCGCTACGTTCGACCATCAGGTGACCGGAGTCACAGTCGCGCCAGACGGCCGCATATTCGTGAACTTCCCGCGCTGGACCGAAGATGCGCCGGTTTCGGTGGCCGAACTCATGCCAGATGGATCGACAAAGCCATACCCGAATGAAGAATGGAACGCCTGGCGTAACGCGCTTATGTCCGCAATGTCGCCTAATGATCATTTTGTTTCCGTTCAAAGCGTTGTTGCTGACCAACGCGGTTCACTCTGGGTCGTTGATCCGGCGGCTCCAAATGCCGAGAAGACAGTGAAGGGTGGACCCAAGGTCGTCGAGATTGATCTTAAGTCGAACAACGTGAAGCGAATCTTTCCGATGAGTGCGGAGATAGCTGGTCCGGCCAGCTACCTGAACGATATGCGCGTCGCTCCCGACGGAAGGTTCGCCTATTACTCCGTTTCCCGCTCATGGCTGGTCGCGCTGGATGCGGTCTCGCTGATTCGAAGCGCCTTGCCGAAAGAAGCGGACTGGCTCTCAAGCAATCCGGCGCAGTCACCCAACTAGGGGCGGCGACGCAGCTACTCCTTTCTGCCCTTTGGCAAGGCGGCGTTGCAGCTTCGGGAGCGCGTTGATCTGCGCCGCAGGGATGCGGCTGCGACGAGGCCGATCGCTGCGCGGATCGATGACCATCATTGTCTTCGGAACTTCGCTCTGCTTGTCCGGTTTGTGCAAATGTGGAAACCAATGAGCCTCGTTTTCTAGAAGCCGCGGAAAAGTCTCCGCGCGGCTTCGTCTGCGTGCGGGGAGCACGCGAGCACAATTTGAAAAGCATCGATCTAGCCATTCCCCGCGATGCCCTGGTGGTGTTTACCGGCGTGTCCGGCTCCGGCAAATCGTCGCTGGCGTTCGGCACGCTCTACGCGGAGGCGCAGCGGCGTTATCTCGAATCCGTCTCACCCTATGCGCGGCGTTTGTTTCACCAGATGGCGGTTCCCGAGGTTGACGAAATCGATGGCCTGCCGCCTGCCGTAGCCTTGCAGCAGCAGCGCGGGTCGCCCACCACGCGCTCTTCCGTCGGCAGCGTGACGACGCTGTCCAACCTCCTTCGCATGCTGTACTCGCGCGCCGGGGATTATTCACGACACAAGGCGCATCTCGATGCCGAGGCTTTTTCGCCCAATACGCCGGCCGGAGCCTGTCCCCGATGCCATGGGCTCGGTCGGGTCTACGAGGTGACCGAAAGCTCGATGGTGCCGGACGCTTCCAAAAGCATTCGCGAGCGCGCGATTGCCGCTTGGCCGCCCGCCTGGCATGGCGGCAACCTGCGCGACATGCTGATTACGCTCGGCTACGACGTCGATCGTCCGTGGCGCGAATTGCCGAAAAAAGCCCGCGATTGGATCCTGTTTACCGACGAGCATCCGGTGGTCCCAGTTTACATCGGGTATGACGCGGACGAGGCGCGACGGGCGATCAGACGCAAGGAGGAGCCCAGTTACCGCGGCAATTTCTCCAGCGCCAGGCGATATGTACTGAACACCTTTGCCACCACTGAAAGCGCGTCGATCAAGAAGCGGGTATCGCGTTACATGGTAAGTACCGAATGCCCGCTCTGTCATGGCAAGCGGCTTCGCCGCGAATCGCTGTCGGTCAAGTTCGCCGGCTTCGATATTGCCGACATCTCCAGATCCCGCTGACCAGGCTCGCCGACCTCTTGCGTCCGCATGCGGAGGCCACCGCCGCTACCCTGACCAGCTTAAGGCGGAGCATCCGGAGAAGGCGCTGGTGGTGCAGCGAATCGCCGAGGATCTCGGCGGCCGGATCACGGTTCTGCTTGACCTCGGGCTTGGCTATCTATCGCTGGAGCGAAGTACCCCGACGCTTTCTCCGGGCGAACTGCAGCGCCTGCGACTGGCAACCCAAGTGCGTTCCAATCTGTTCGGCGTCGTCTACGTGCTCGACGAGCCGTCCGCCGGACTGCATCCCGCGGATACCGAGGCGCTGTTGACGGCGCTCGACCGATTGAAAGCCTCCGGCAATTCATTGTTCGTGGTCGAACACGAGATCGATGTGATCCGCCACGCGGATTGGATTGTCGACGTCGGGCCAGGCTGCCGGCGAACTCGGTGGCCACGTGCTCTACAGCGGTCCGCTGCAAGGGTTCAAGCAGGTAGAAGCAATCGCAAACCCGCCGTTACCTGTTCGGCGACGACATTGTGCCAAACCGAACGCCGCGCTCGCCCAAGGGCTGGTTGCGTCTGCGTGGCGTCAGTCGCAACAACCTACATGAACTCGATGTCGATTTTCCGTTGGGAGTATTCACCACCGTGACTGGCGTTTCCGGCTCGGGCAAGTCGAGCCTGGTGAGCCAGGTCCTGGTGGAATTGGTTGCAAAACAACTCGGCCATCACATCCCCTCCATCGACGATGAAGGCGACGAACTTGAGCGGACCGTCGTGACCACACTCGGCGGCCGGATCGCGAGCGGAATGGAGGGCGTCAAGCGACTGGTGGTCGTCGACCAAAAGGCGATCGGACGCACTCCGCGATCCAACCTCGCGACGTACACAGGGCTGTTCGATTACGTTCGCAAGATCTTCGCGGCCACCAAGTCGGCGCGCGCCCGTCACTACGACGCTGGACGCTTTTCCTTCAACGTTGGCAAAGGCCGCTGCGAGACCTGCGAGGGCGAAGGCTTTGTTTGCGTCGAATTGCTGTTCCTGCCCACCGTGTATGCACCGTGCCCAAGCTGTCATGGCGCTCGCTACAACGCCAAAACCCTTGAAATAAAATACCGCGACAAGAACATCGCCGCCGTACTGGCAATGACGGTCGATGCCGCCTTCGTGTTCTTTGCGGAGGAGGCACAGGTGCGCCGGTCCCTCGATGTGCTGCGGCAGGTTGGCCTCGGCTATCTGCGACTTGGCCAGCCAGCGACGGAGCTTTCCGGCGGCGAGGCCCAGCGGATCAAGCTTGCCACAGAGCTACAGCGGATCAACGTGGCCAAACGCTCTACGTCCTTGACGAGCCCACCACCGGACTGCATCCGGCTGACGTCGAGAAGCTCATCGCACAACTCGACGGGCTAGTCGAAACCGGCAATACTGTCATCGTGGTGGAGCACGACATGCGCGTTGCCGCCGGCGGCGACTGGGTCATAGATATCGGCCCTGGTGCAGGTGATGAAGGCGGTCATTTGGTGGCGTTCGGCACGCCCGCCAAGGTCGCTGGATCGTCCATAAGCCGAACAGCGCCATACCTGTCGCGCTTCAGGCCCCGGCTCGCGGCCGACGCGTTAAACGTCCATCGCCTCGCGGCACCTAAATAATCGCGCAATCGGCCCCAAATGCGGTGTCTCTCGGCCGAAAGATCGAACATCAGTTCGTCGACCTCACACCAGCCCCACCCCTCTGGTGGATCAAAGGCTTTAATGATCGGGTGTTTCGTCGCGTGAAAATGCTGCGACGACTTGGCACTCACCGCCGACGAACTGGCGGGCGCGCTCCCGACGCCCGCTATGAACTCGCGCCGCCTCATTCAATGACCTCGTCGGCACGCGCCAGCAATGCTGTAGGAACCGTCAAGCCGAGGGTCTTTGCTGTCCGCAGGTTAACTACAAGCTCGAATGTGATGGGTTGCTCAATCGGAAGATCAGCAGGCTTCGTACCTTTCAGAACACGATCAACGTAGTAAGCCAAGCGCCGATACGAGGCTACAAGCCGAGGTCCGTACGTACAGAGCGCGCCGCTTTTGGCAAAGATCGGCCAGCCTGACACGACTGGTATGGGATGCGCCATTGCGAAATCTATGATCGTCTGGCGGTTCTCTATCGCGAAGCCGTCAGCGAACAAAGAAATAGCTTGTGGTGGATCGCCATCCATCTTTGCTAGGGCACGGGCCAATTCGTCATGGTTTGTTGTGGGAAAATAGCCCAGGTCCAGGCCCAGCCGTTGCGCCGCTTCTTCCGAATACCCCCGCTCGATCTGCTCGCCGGGGTGTTCAGGATTGGCGATGATGGCGACCCGCCGCAGGTCCGGCATGATCTCCCGCAACATCTCCAACCGCTTTCCATTGAGATTGGCCGCCATGAAGGTCAGGCCGGTCATGTTCCCGCGTGGGCGGGCGAGGCTGTCGGCAAATCCAGCGGACACCGGGTCGCCGCTGAACACGTAGACGAGCGGAACGCTCAGTCCCAACTTGCTGACAATGGGTACGGCTGCGCCTTGCACCATCATGACATCAACCGGGATGC
Organism: uncultured bacterium; assembly: GCA_963819815.1. Lineage (GTDB taxonomy): Bacteria > Babelota > Babeliae > Babelales > Babelaceae > PRDV01. The sequence continues at coordinate 14,173 of CAWFXL010000001.1, read as the reverse complement.
GGGCAAGCTCCCTGGCAAGCTCAGGTACACGCTCAAGAGCGTCATCGCCGTAGCGAAATACAATCGCAAGGTTACGACCTTCGATGTAACCGAGTTCTGCAAATCCAGCACGGAGCGCATCTATGTAAGGCGTAAGGCTGCTGGCCTGTTGTGCCGTAAGCCATCCTACCGTGGCCATTCGGGTCGCCTGTTGACCCTGCGCCAACATTGGCCAAACCAAAGCACCACCGAAAGCTCCAATGAACTCGCGTCGTCTCATTCGATGACCTCGTCGGCGCGGCCGATCAAGGAAAGTGGAAACGTCAATCCAAGCGCCTTGGCGGTCTTGAAGTTCAGGACCAATTCGACCTTGATCGTTTGAATTATTGGTAGATCGGCGGGTGTGTCCCCTTTGATGATCTTCGCCGTGTAAACTCCTAATTGGTAATAGGCATCCGTGATACTGCTGCCGTAACTCATCAGGCCGCCAATGGTCGCAAACTCGCGCCACTCGTAAATTGCTGGAATTGCATGGCGGGCCGCCAACGCTACGATTTGTGCCCGCCTGTTATTAAAGTAGGGATCGGCCATCACCAGCAATGCGTCCGCACCTCGTTCCTTCATATCGACAAATGCTGGCTCGAACTCGTTTTCGCTCGTAGCACGTAAGACTGCCAGTTGCTGTCCTAGTCCACGCGCCGCTTCTTCAACTTCTTGGAGGTCATTTTTTGCGTCTGGGGATGGCATACTCGGATTTGCTAGAACCGCGATCAGCTTCGCCTGCGGAGCCAACTCATGCAGCAGTTCAAAGCGTTTAGCCCCAAGAGCGAAGGCGAACATGTTGACGCCCGTAATGTTGCCGCCTGGGCGATTAAGACCTGCGACCAGACCAGATTTGGCTGGATCACCTGGAAATACCGCGACCATCGGCACACTTGCCGAAACCAATTTGACCAACTCGGGGGTAGCCGAGCCGCTCGCCACGACGACAGCGACCTTGCGCTCGACTAGTTCCGCTCCGAGCGCGTTCAAACGATCAAAGTGTCCTTGAGCCCAACGATACTCAACCGCAACATTCTGGCCTTCGATAAAACCGCTGTCGCTCAGTCCTCGCCGAAAGGCGGCTAGGAGATAGGCCGATGTGTCAGGTGATCCTCCACCGAGAAACCCGACTTTTGGCACACCCTCGGTCTGCGCCTGCGTCAAGAATGGCCACGCCGCCGCGCCACCTAATCCCGCGATAAACTCGCGCCGTCTCATCAGCCATCCCCGATCACGAGGACGACAGCTTATCTCATTCGCCCGCCCGCCAGGGAGCCCGTTGTTCGCCCAATGGCTCCCAATGACCACAATGAACTCCACGGGCTTCCCCTGGGCTTCCTCAGGCCCGCCAAAAGGCTCCGCAGTGTCTGGGTCACGAAACGGCGATTTGTCGAAACTGAGGCCCTAGAAACCTCGATAAAACGGGCCTTTCCAGAAGGCCGATTTCCCGCCTTCCATAGTTCCCGCAAGGCTTCCGCGCGCTTCCTACAGGCTTCTCAGGAGTTCATTGGGCACCTATAGGAGCCAGTCCTATCCACAGGCCAGCGAGACGGTCGCCCAAGTCGCAAATTATGCTGCCTGCCATTGGACGACCTACAGCCTACCAATGGAATTGCTCCTCATCCGGCCCGCCGACGCTCACCCGCAGCCACGCCAATTCGACGGCCCTGTTTCGCTGGCGCTGGCGCTTGGCATTGATGATCGAAGGGCCGCCCGAGGAGGTCCCTGGCTTCACGTCGATCTCGCAGCAGGGGGTCGTCCGCAGATGCGCCGCTTACTGCGCTGAGAACGCCAAGAAGAACGGGCTGCCCGTCAACTCGACAGCGACAGCACTTTGGCATGCAGCCTTGAAGCGCCAGGGCCTTGAGCGAGGGCTACGGCGATCAGACGGCACGATTGCCGATTGGTTGGTCGGCAATGTTGCGGTTGTCCTGGCCGACTATGGCGAGGTGCCTTCGACGAGATAGGATCGGAACGTCGCATATTTGTCACCAATGACTTGTCGTTCTTTGGTGGTCGGAGAGTTCCACCACGCTTGTGCTTTATCCATGTTCTCGAATTGAATAACAGTGACGCGCGGGGGCGTTTCGCCTTGTAAGGATACAGGTTTGCTGCCTTGTGCAAGGAATTTGGCACCTACCTCTTGGATCGGTTTCATACCGGGTATCGCAAATTCCTTCATGAACGCTTCCTGATCTTTCACTGTGATCTCAGCGATGTAATAAGCGGGAGGTTTTCCCTGAGCGTGCAAGCCTTGGACTGCGACGGCTCCGAGAGCGAAGCCTGCTCCGATCCCGAACGCATACTTGATGTTCATGAGATTTCCTTCCTCGGCTTGAGCATGTGCAGTTTGGCAGCGTCTGTAGATTAAGCTCAAATCATGCACTCGTGGAAGGGCTATTCAGAAGATTGGCGTAACAAGACCGCCACGCTGATCCGCCGCTGCTTCGATTTCATTCGCGTCCGCCCCTCGTGCTTCACTCGGCATCTAACACTCCACGGTTTGCCATTGTGAACTTCGTTGGGAACTCATTCGACCTCGTATCGCGGGAACTTCTTCAGCGCGGCAGCCATGTCGGCCAGCGTCGGGGTAGCCCCGCCCAACACCGATTTGTGCATGGCCAGCGATGTCGGTGAAAATGAGCCTCTTGTTGCGGAGCGCCGTCCCGATGGCTTCTCATTTCAGATCGATTTTAGATAACGGAATAAAGCCCCAAGCCAAGGCAGGCGATTGGCGTACCTTTTGATAACAGTCTGCTTGGAAAAAGGCGCTCCGGTTGGGGGGCGGGGCGTCATTCGATAACCTCGTCGGCGCGGGCGAGGAGTTGTGAACTGATTTCAAGGCCGAGCGTCTTGGCAGTCTTGAAGTTGATCACGAACTCGAACTTGGTCGATTGCAATACCGGCAGTTCCGCCAGCTTCTCGCCCCTGAGAATCGCGCCGCATAAACGCCAGCCTGACGATACGCATCGGTAAGGCTCGTACCGTAGCTGACCAGCCCGCCGGCCTCGGCGAATGTGCGCTCTTGGTGAATTGTCGGCATGGCATGGGATGCTGCCAGCGCCACAATTTGATTTCGCCGGCTGTTGAAGAATGAATCGGCACAGACGAGCAGCGCGCCAGCACGAAGCTGCACTAAAGCAGCGAAGGCGGTGTCAATTTCCTGCTCTGTGCTCGCGCGCAAGACTTGAATTTGTACTCCGAGTGCGCGAGCTGCTTCTTGAACCTCCTTCGCCTCTGTCTCGGCATTCGGATACGCCGGGTTCAGAAGTACGGCGATCATGACGGCGGTTGGAACCAATTCGCGTAGGAGCCCAAGCCGCTTCGGCTCCATTTGAGCGGCGAAAAAGTATACGCCCGTGACATTGCGCTCGGGTGCGTTCCAGACCGTATTTCACGCCCGAAGTCATCAACATGAGATTGTTCGGCCCAGGCGTGATTCCAGCGCCGATGCTCCGCCGGACGTGTGCTGCGCTCAGAGCGTGGTCACGTCCTCGTCGCCGTGGTCGTCCTTGCGCGCCGAGCGGCCTCCCCCTCTCCGCGCCCTGCGGCCAGCCTCGAACGCCGCCTGCGCGAGCGCAGTAAACGGGCTCGCCAGCGCGCTCAGCCGGTCGACGCCCGCGGCCGCTTGCTCGCCGCGCGTCAAGACGCGGTCCAGTTCCGCCATGGTCTTGGACAGGGCAGGGTCTTCGTCGTCGAGCCAGACCTGAAGCACCCGCGCCCATGCGAGCGCCAGGCCCTGGAGCTTGACGGCGCCGCCCGCGCCCTGAGCTTCGATGCCGGCCGCCTCGAGCATGAAGCGCATGGAGTTCGTCGCCGCCTGATTCATCGCCAGGGCGGCGACCGGCTCGCGCCGCAGCCATGCGATCGCCTCGCGAAGGCCCTCGCGATAGGGCGCCATCGCCTCGAGCCGGCGCATCAGGACGTCGAACAGGCGCTCGCGCGGGCTCTCATCCGCAAGCTCCCCTGTGTCCTGCTCCAGGACGGCGCGGTCGATGCGGCGCGAGAAGCCTGCGAGCACGGCGCCCTTGGAAGGGAAGACGTCGCGGAAATCCGCCAACGAGACGCCGGCGGCCTTGCAGATGTCGCGGATCGAAATGTCTTCGAAACGCGTTTCCGCCGCGAGCTCCATCAACGCGTCGACGACCTTGCCGCGCGTATCGGTGGGCGCCGACTTGCCCTCGCTTTTCGGTCTCGTCGCCATGGCGCGTTCCTCGTTGCTGATCCTCTGATAATGTATGCGTTCAGCCGCCCGCCGCCAAGGAACCCGCTTACCCCGCCATCTCTGCGGCGCGTGCGCGGGCCGCGGCCGTCGCCCGAATCATGAGATCCTCGAGCCCGCCTGCCTCCTCGAGCACGGCGAGCGCCGCGGCAGTGGTGCCGCCGGGCGAAGTGACGTTGCGGCGCAGCGTCGCGGGCGAGGTCGCACTTTCGCGGCGCATGAGTTCGGCGGCGCCCTCGACGGTGCCGCGGGCCAGGCTCGTCGACAGCTCCGCCGGCAGGCCCAATCTCTCGGCCGCGGCGGCGAGCGCCTCGGTGAGGGCGAACACGTAGGCCGGACCGGAGCCGGAGATCGCTGTCACCGCGTCGATCAACTTCTCGTCCTCGAGCCAGTAGAACCTCCCGACGGCGCCCAGCAGGCGCTCGCACCAGCCCCGTTGCTCCGCGTTGACGTCCGCGTTGGCGAAAGCCGCGGTGACGCCCCGGCCGATTGCAGCCGGCGTATTGGGCATCGCCCGCACGACCGCGCGCGCCTGAGGAAGCCGCGCCATCAGATTGGCGATCGTCTTGCCCGCGATGATCGACAATAGGAGCGTTCGTTCGCCCGCGAGCGCGGCGATCTGCGGCGCGACCTGGTCGAGGCTCTGCGGCTTGACCGCGAGCACGAGCATCTCGGGCGGGGCGGCCATGTGGGGGTTGAGCGCAACGCCGCGAGCGCCGCGAGCGAAGCGATCTCGGCCGACGGATTGGGCTCGACAATGGTCAGCGAGGATGCGGGGACGCCGGCGTCGAGCCAGCCCTGCGCCATCGCTCCGCCCATCTTTCCGGCCCCGACGAGAACCAGGCGCGCCGGCCATTGGGTCATCTTTTCACTCCCGTTAGGGTTAGCCGAGTGATCGGGAACATTTGTCGACTGTCGCATTTTTGCCTCGATCGGTAAGTTTCGGCAAACGACCTCGCAACAAGTCGTTGGACTTAACTGAGCGGTTTCGCTAAAAGCCTTTGTGGCGAAACCTTGGATCGGGACATCCAGGCGCCGCTCGCGGTTTTGTGAATGGCGTCTGGGCTTACGCTCGGTAACTTTGGTGAAACCGTTAAGTTTTATGGTAACAAAATCGTTAGCGGTGTGATCGACGGGGCGGCTATGAAGACGAATGTGTTCGATTGTGGGGCTTGTGCTGGCCCTGGCGGCTCTGGTGAGCGGCTGCACGCCGGTCATTCAAGTCTGGGCTTCCGGACCCGCAGCTCACGGCGCGCGACAAGCAGATGATGGCGCTCGCGGAGCCGGACGAGTGGAAGATCCCCACCCACCGCAGCATCGTCCAGTATTCGACCCAGGAGAGGCCGGGCACCATCATCGTCAACACCACCACGAATTATCTCTATTACGTCCTGCCCCACGGCCAGGCGATCCAATACCGGATCGCAAGCGGCGCCGAATATATGGGATGGACCGGCCGCGCCGAGGTCGGAGCGATGAAGGAATGGCCGACCTGGATGCCGACCGCCTCGATCATGGAGCGCTGGCCGCAGTTCCAGGTCTACAAGCAGCACGGCCCGCTCGCAGGGCCGGTGGGACAATCCGCTCGGCGCGCGCGCCCTCTATCTCTTCCAGAACAACAAGGACACGCTCATCCGCATCCACGGCACCAACGAGCCGTCGGAAATCGGCGGGCACGTGTCCTCGGGCTGCATCCGCATGCGCGACATGGACGCGATCGACCTCTATAACCGGGTGCACGTCGGCACGCCGGTGATGGTGATCAGCTAGCCACCCTCACCGGAACGGCGGCTCGTCGAAGCTCCTGAGCTTGCGCGAGTGCAGCGAGGCGTCGTGCTCTGCAACAGGCCCGATCGCGGCGATGCCGATCTGCAGATGCTCGGCGATCGCCCGCTCGTAGAAGGCGTTGGCGGCGCCGGGCAGCTTGATCTCGCCATGCAGCGGCTTGTCGGAGACGCAAAGCAGCGTGCCGTAAGGCACGCGCATGCGGAAGCCCTGGGTGGCGACGGTCGCCGATTCCATGTCGACGGCGATGGCGCGCGAGACGTTGATGAGCCGCCGCTCCTGCGACCAGCGCAATTCCCAATTGCGGTCGTCGTTGGTGACGACGGTGCCGGTGCGCAGGCGCCGCTTCAGCGCCTCGCCCCGGTCGCCGGTGACCTTGGCCACCGCCTCCTGCAGCGCGACCTGCACTTCGGCGAGCGCCGGGATCGGCATCATCAGCGGCACCGCCTCGTCGAGGATGTTGTCGCGCCTCAGATAGGCGTGCGCGAGCACATAGTCGCCGATCACCTGCGACTGCCTCAAGCCGGCGCAATGGCCGATCATCAGCCAGCAATGCGGCCTCAGGACCGCGATGTGGTCGGTGATGGTCTTGGCGTTCGAGGGCCCGACGCCGATGTTGACGAGACTGATCCCGCGCCCGTCGGCGCGCACGCAATGATAGGCGGGCATCTGGAACCGATGCCAGGCGACGGCGCCGGCCCGCGCCTCGGCCTCGGCCGGCGGGATCGACGAGTTGATGACGACATTGCCCGGCAGAATGACCTTCTCGACGCCCGCTCCGGCGTGCAGCTGCTTCAGGCCCCACTGGACGAACTGGTCGACATAGCGGTGGTAGTTGGTGAGCAGCACCCACGGCTGCATCGCCCGCCAGTCGGAGCCGGTATAGTGCACGAGGCGGCGCAGCGAATAATCGACCCGCGGCGCGTCGAACAGGGCGAGCGGCCGCTCGGGGCCGAAGTCGAACTCGCCGTCCGCCGTCTCGTCGCCGATCGTGGCGAGCGAGGGCACGGGAAAAAAACGCGCGAGTTCGGCGGCGTCGGCGCCGCCGCGCGTCAGCTCGTCGCCGCTCTCGATCACATAAGGGTAGGGGATCTCCTGCGCGCCGACGCCGACCTCGATCGTGGCGCCGTATTCGCTGACCAGCGGCTCGAGCTGCTCGAGCAGATAGGCGCGGAACTCGGCCGGCTGCGTCACCGTCGTCGCGTAGACGCCGGGTTCGCTGAACTTGGCGAAGGCGCGCGGGCTCGAGAGCGCAGGGCCGTTCGGCGCATAAATCAGGCGCAGTTCGGGATAGCGGAACAGGGCGCGCGTCGCGCTCGAGGGCGGCTCGCCTTCCTTGAGAAAGCGCTCGACCGCCCCGTGCAGGGCCTCAGTCGCCTCGTCATAGAGGCGAACGAGCCGGTCGACCGCCTCGCCGGGCTCGCCACCCGCTCGAACGGCCCCCTGGCGTTGTCGTTCGACGGGTCAAGCACCGAAATCGGTCTCCTCCACAGATGAAATCGGAGCGGCGACCTCGACTCGGCCGCCGCGCCGAGCGGCTCAGCCCGTCGCCGCGATGCAGGCGATCTCGACCGTGTAGGCCGGCGCGGCCAGCTTGGCCTCGACGGTCGCGCGCGCGGGCGCATGTCCTGCGGGGACCCACGCGTCCCACACCGCGTTCATCTCGGCGAATGTGGCGATGTCGGCGAGATAAATGGTGGCCGAAAGAATCTTGGTCTTGTCCGATCCGGCCTTCGCCGAGCAGGCGCTCGATCGCAGCCAGGATCTCCCTGGTCTGGTCGCCGACGCTCTTGCCTTTCGCCTGATCGGCGACCTGGCCGGCGAGATAGACGGTCGAGCCGTGAACGACGGCCTGCGACATGCGCGGCCCGGCGTGCAGTCTGGTGATGGCCATGATCGATGCTCTCACACGCCGAATGAGGTTCGGGACCGCGCCCATGAAGTTGCGCTTGCCGATCTCGACGCCGCTTGCGCGCAGGATGTCGTAAGCCGTGGTCAGATGAAAATAGAAGTTCGGCATGGCGAAATGCAGGAGATAGTCGGCGCCGGGAAGCTTCAGTTTGTTGGCGCCGGCGGGGATGACGATCTCGCGCGATCTCGCCGCCTTCCATCGCCTTGGCGTCGATCGATTTCAGCATGTCGAGCGTCGCCTGGATGCGCGCGCGCAATTCGGCCAGTGTCGTCTCCTTGTCCTCCTTGACCGGCGGGTCCTTGGCGGCCAGCCGGAACGACGAGTTCTTGGCGTGATCGCAGAAGCCCTGGACCTGGCGGACGAAGCGGCCACATGTCCGGGCTCAGCCGCATGGCGAGATAGCTGTTCGGATCGAACTTGCGCGCCGTCGCATGCTCCTCCGCCTTGTCGAGAATGGCGAGGAAAGCGTTGAGCGAGCGCTCGTAGACCGGCACGCTGCTCTGATAGAGCGAAAGGGACATCGGCTTCAATTTCCTCCCGAAATCGCGGCGCGTCGCCGCGGGAGGCCATGCATGCACGCAAAATGTGACGTTATCAACCTGCTGGCCGGCCGCCGGCCGATCTCTCAGGCCGGTCCGCTCCGGAGGTTCGAGATAGGGCTCGACCACCGCCCGCGCCTCCTCGCTCGTGACGACGGGGACGATTTCGAACGTCACGCCTGAGCCGCGCCACTCGAGAATCCACGCCTGGATGAGCCTGAGATCGTCGCAGCGCATCAACTGGAAGCAGCGGGAAAAGTTGGCCTCGACCCAGCTGTCGACATATTCGAGCCCCTCCGGCAGGGATCGGCCGCCTGTCGCGCAAGCGCTGGTAGACCGGAACCATGTCGTTGTCGCGGAAATGCTCGATCACCATGAACAGCATTGTTGTCGGCCGTGGCCCCTTCAGCCGCGTGTAGACGCCGCCTGCGCTCAGACTTTCAGCGGGGGCGGATGTCCTTCAACCTCAGGCAGACTGGGGTCGAAGCATGCCCAATCTGGCGCGGATTTGGTCCAGATGGTCGCCGTGGGCGCCGCCAGATTGGGATCGTCGAGCGAGCCTGCGCGCACGAAGATAAGAGTTCGGCCGCTCTTCCGCCTCGCTGAACACATCCGTCCCGCACCGGGCGCAGAAACGCCGGTGCATGGTCGCGCCGCTGTCGGCTTTGCAGACGTAATCGGTCAGCGGACCGGAAACGGCGACGTCCTCTGTGCGGAAAAGGGCGCTGACCGCCCCGGTTCCCGCGCCAAGATATTGGCAGACGCGGCACCAGCAATAGCGCGCGCCGAGCGGCGCGTCGGCCTTGATCTCGTAGCGCACCGCCCCGCAAAGACACCCGCCCGCAATCGCCAAGGCCAACCTCCACATCAACCGGCTCACATGAACCATATGAGAAATTGCGACGCGCCCGCCAGCGAGTGGGGCGACCGCGCGCCCGCCCGCCAAGGTTGAGGTTGCGAACGCGGCCGAGGCGGATTACAAAGTCTGTTCAATCAAGTTCAGGAATTCGCGGGCGAGGATGGTTCCGGCCGTCCGCCAGCGACATGTGATGTCCATGGAAACGAAGAGCGCTGCGCATCCCGATGTCTGCTACGGCGTGCTCGTGCGCAAGCTCGCCTCCGCGGGGGTGCGTCCGACCCGCCAGAGGCTCGATCTCGCCCGCGCGATCTTCGGCGCGGGAAACCGGCACTTCACCGCCGAAATGATCTATCACGAGACGCGGTCGATCCAGTTCGCGCCGACGCTCGGCACGATCTACAACACGCTCAACGAATTTGCGCGCTGCGGGCTCCTGCGGGAGATCGCGATCTACGACGCCAAGCTCTGGTACGACACCAAGACCGGGCCGCATTACCACTTCTATCGCGAGGACACGGAAGAACTGTCCGACATCCCCGAGGACTTGCTGCCGGAGTTCGAGATCCCGCCTCCCGACGGCATGAGCGTCGCGGCCATCGACGTGATCGTGAGGCTGAGGAAGCTCTGATGAGCGGGCGTCCGGCCGCAGGCGTCTCATGACGCCGCTCTCCATCCTCGAGCTTGTTCGCGTCACGCAAGAGACCGACGCGCGCGGCGCCCTCGACAATGCTCGCGACCTCGCCGCCCACGCCGAGAAATGGGGCTACCGGCGCATCTGGGTGGCGGAGCATCACAACATGCCGGGCATCGCCAGCGCCGCGACATCGATCGTGCTCGCTCATCTCGCCGAGGGGACGACGACCATTCGGGTCGGGGCGGGGGGCATCATGCTGCCGAACCATGCGCCCTACGTCATCGCCGAGCAGTTCGGAACGCTGGCGCGGCTTTTTCCCGGCCGCATCGACCTCGGGCTCGGCCGCGCGCCAGGCACGGATCAGCTCACGCTGCGCGCGTTGCGTCGTCCGCCGGAGGCGGCCGAGAACTTCCCGCAGGACGTTCTGGAGCTGCAGGCCTTCCTGGCGCCCGGCGGGCCCCGGCCAGCGCATCCAGGCCGTGCCGGCGGCGGGAACGGAAGTGCCGCTCTGGATCCTCGGATCGAGCCATTTCGGCGCGATGCTGGCCGCCGAACTCGGGCTGCCTTACGCTTTCGCGTCGCATTTCGCGCCCGATCATCTGATTCGCGGCGCTCGAGATTTATCGCGAGCCGCTTCAAGCCGTCGGAGCAGCTCGACCGGCCGTATGCAATGGTCGGCGTCAACATCATCGCGGCGGAAAGCGACGACGAAGCGCGCCGGCTCGCCACGACCCAGCAGATGTCGTTCACCAACATCTTCCGCGGCGCGCGGGGCCTGAGCCAGCCGCCGATCGACGACATCGAGAGCTATTGGACGCCGATGGAGAAGGCGCAGGCGATGCGGATGCTGGCGCGCTCGATTGTCGGCTCGCCCGACACGGTCCGCAAAGGCATGGCCGCGCTCGTCGAGGAAACCGGGGCCGACGAACTGATCGTCGTCTCCGACGTCTACGAGAAACCTCTGCGGCTGCGTTCCTTCGAGCTGATCGCCGAGGCCGCTGGGCTCTTTCAAAAGGCCTAGTCGCCCGAGTCATTCGAACTGAGGGTACAGCCTTTTGAGTTTGACGCGGGCTTCGTGAGTTGTGAATTGCCAATCGGCCTTGGCGTGGTGCTTGTTTCGGTGGCGCTCCCAGGCGGCCACTTCTTTGTCGAGGGTCTGCTTGTCGGGGATGCGGCGGGTCAGGCACTGCCTGGTCAGAACGGCGAGCTCGGATTCGGCCATGTTGAGCCAGCTTCCGTGCTTGGGCGTGTAACGCCATTCAAACCTTTCGACGAGGCGGCGGGCTTCGGGGGCGGGGAAGGCGGCGTAGAGCGAGGCCGCCGTATGGGTGCTCAGGTTGTCCTGAACCAGCACGATTTTCTCGGCGGCGGCGGAAATGCACGTCGGATAGGTCTTTGAGGACTTTCGCGTAGTCGACTGCGGCGTGGCGGTCGGTCACTTCGACGCGCCGCCACCCCTCGAGCGGCGCGAAGATCATGAAGAGATTGCGCGACGCCGTTGCGCTCATATTCGTAATCGTGGCGGCGCCGGTTGGCCGGCTTGGCGAGCTGGATCGGCTGCGCGTCAGTCTCGAGCGGTCAATTGTTTGACGATGTTCTCGTCCACATCCTCACGCCAGACGACGATTCGCGCCTCGAGAACTCAGGACAAGGTCTCTGATCCACGTCTTCCACGGCGGCTGCTACGTGCTGTTCCCAGGCTAATCGGGCACGCCCGAGGGAATCATCCATTGCCGGATTGACGGAGCAGCTTCAAGGTCATCTCCGTCGACTATCGGATGCCGCCCGACGCTTATTTTCCCTGCCGCAGTCGATGACGCGGTCACGGTCTATAACGGCGTTGCTGAAGGACACGCCCGCCAAGAACATCGGCGTATTCGGCACCGTCCGCCGGCGGCGCGCCTCACCGCTCGAGCTTGTTCTACGCGCGCGGAGCAGGAGTTGCCGTGCGCTTCACGGTCGCCGCGAGCACGCCGATGTCCGATGCGACCAAGACCGGCGACAGCTTCTATACGAACGAGAAGGTCGACAACGTTCTCGTGTCGCGCGACGGCTTCTGCGACGCCGCCACCGTGATCTACGCCAACGGGCATGACCTCAAGGATCCGCTGATCTCGCCTGTCTATGGCGACATGCACGGGTTCCCGCCCGCCATCTTGACCACCGGCACCCGCGATCTGTTGTTGAGCAACACGGTTCGCGTCCATCGCAAGCTGCGCCGGGCGGGCGTCGAAGCCACGCTTCAAGTCTACGAAGGCGAGTCGCACGCTCAGTACGAGTTCGACGACACTCTGCCGGAAAGCAAGGAAGCGTTCGGGAGATCGCCTCGTTCTTCAAGGCGCATCTCGGGAAGTAGAACGACCGCAGTCAGCGCCTTCGCATTGCCTGGTCGGTCCTCGGAATCGAGCGCCCGATCTAAGCCGCCGCCTTGCTCCGCGCCGCGATCGCGTCGGCGATGGCGAGCGTCCGGCGCGCCATGTCGGCGTGCAAGAGCTCCACCATGCGGCCGTTGAGCTGGATCACGCCCTTGCCGGCGTTTTCCGGCAGCGCGAACGCCTCGATGATGCGCGGCTGCGTGTTCCACCTCCGCGGAGGTGGGCGCGAACACCTCGTTGCAGATGTCGATCTGACTCGGGTGAATGAGCGTCTTGCCGTCGAGGCCCATGTCGCGGCCCTGCAGACATTCGACGCGGAAGCCGTCGAGATCCCTGATGTCGTTGAAGACGCCGTCGATGATGTCGACGCCGTGGGCGCGCGCGGCGACCACGCAGCTCGCGAGCCATGCGGTCATGGTCGGGCGGCCGGGGGTGAGCCGCGCCCGCGTCTCCTTGGCGAGATCGTTGAGGCCCATGACCATGACGGCGAAGCGCGACGTCGAGTCGGCGGCGACCGCGGCGATCGAGCCGGCGTTCAAAATCGGCGTTCGGCGTCTCCATCATCGCCCATAGGCGGGTCCGGTCGGGCGCGCCGCAATTCGCGCAGCGTCCGGGCGGCGGCCATGATCGCCCCGGCCCGTCGACCTTGGGCAGGAGAATGGCGTCCGGGCCGGCGGCGGAGGCGGCGACGAGATCCTCTTCTCCCCACGGCGTATGCGGCCCGTTGACGCGGATGACGACCTCGCGCCCGCCGAAGCGCGCCGGCGCGCACCGCCTCGGCGACCTGTTCGCGCGCGCAGATTTTCTGATCGGGGGCGACCGAATCCTCGAGATCGAGGATCAGCGCGTCGGCAGGCAGCGTCTTCGGCCTTCGCCAACGCCTTGGCGTTGGAGCCGGGCATGTAGAGAACGCTTCGACGCGGGCGAGCAAGCATGAACATCTCCGGACCGTAACCCTTAGTATTTAACGACAAGTTTGCTGCAGCGCCAGAGGGACAGTTCGCCATGGCAGCATCGTGTTTTCCGGTCCTCGCCCCGCGACGCTCGACCCAACGAAAACGTGAAGGCGCGAGTGGGTGAAAATGAAATGAACTCGCGAGAGCATCGACCGCGCCGGCGCTTTTATGCTCTTAAGTCGAGCGGACAGCCAAACAGGCCATCTCAAGGCGAGGAAACCGCGATGTTGGAAGCGTTGAAGGCGACGCCGCGGGTGAGATCGATCCAGCGGGCGGCGCTGGCCATGCTGGTCGTGGCCGGCGTGATCAACTACATCGACCGCGCGACGCTCGCTGTCGCCAATCTCCGATCCGCCACGATCTCGGCCTGTCGATCGCGGACATGGGCTATCTTCTGTCCGCCTTTCTCTGGGCCTATGCGTTTTCGCAATTGCCGACCGGCGCGATGGTCGACAAGTTCTGGCCGCGCCTTCTCTTGACGTGCGGCCTCGGCCTTTGGTCATTCGCCCAGCTTCATCGGCGGATTCGTCCAGGGCTTCGGCCAGTTCTTCGCCGCCCGGCTGCTGCTCGGCGTGGGCGAAGCGCCGCAATTTCCGACCGGCGCTCGCGTGGTCCGCGACTGGTTCCATCCGCGCGACCGCGGACTTGCGACCGGGATCTTCAACTGCGCCTCGTCGCTCGGCACCGCCATCGCCGTGCCGCTCCTCACTTTCCTGATGTTGAGCTTCGGCTGGCGGGTCATGTTCATGATCATGGGCGTCGCCGGCCTCGCGATGGCGGCGATCTGGTATGTCGTCTATCGCAACCCGAACGAAGTCGATCTGACGGCCGACAGAGATCGCCTATCGCACCCAGGAGCAATACGTGGCG